>JAHDPL010000001.1 GCA_018434355.1 Sporomusaceae bacterium
GCCCAGAACGACCATCACATCGCCGGTATTCACGCTTTGGCCGGCAGCTACCCGCACGTCAGCAACTTTGCCATCGCCAGGCGCCATGATTTCGTTCTGCATTTTCATCGCTTCGAGAATCAGCAGCACATGACCGCGTTTTACGGCGTCGCCCGGTTTCACGGCTACGCTCATGATTTTGCCAGGCATCGGAGCCGATACGGTGGCAGCGCCGGCAGGAACGGCAGCGGCAGCTTTCGGCGCAGGCGCAGCGGCAGGAGCCGGGGCAGCTTTCGGAGCAGGCGCGGCAGCAGGGGCCGGGGCAGCTTTCGGAGCAGGTGCGGCCGATACGGCGCCGCCTACTTCTTCTACTTCTACCTCATAGGCTTGACCGTTGACAGTAATGTTAAATTTTTTCATAGTTATTTACATGCCTCCACTCATTAATGTAATAGCCTGAATTCAGGGTTCCTTTCAGGCTGTACGGTGAATTATCAACCTAGTCAATACATCTGTGCTCTAACGTTAACGGCATCCATCCGGCCCATTTGGGTCCAAGAAGTCCCGTCGATACGTCGGATCACACTGACGTGGCCGCTTTCGCCCATAGCTGCAAGCGCTGCTGCGATAACAGCCACTACAGCCAGGTCGTCGCCACTTTCTTCCACTGTTTCAACCGCAACCGCAGCCGGGGCTTCCACCGCCGCCGGAGCTGCCGGAGCTGCCGGAGCGGTTTTCTTGCGTGTGGGATCAATGTAATAAATCCCGCGCGTCAACAGTTCGAGTACGAACAGTACGAAGAATACGACAGTCATGTTGATGATCAGAATCAACAGGGGATTTGTTGTCAATCATTTCACCTCCCAACAGATCCGAGCTAAGTTCATATCCGATTTCCGACCTGGGTTGCTTGCAGGGTCCGAGCTGGATCAAGCCGTTTTCCCTTGCCGCTCCCCCAATTGCGTCTATTCCTTTAGAGGAATATGAGCGCGCTGCTTGGTCGGATGGGATTCCCTCAAGTGATTGCATTCACAAGCTATTCGGACAGATAGATGCAAGCATTATAAATGACGAGAATAAAAATTTATAACGCTTGACATTTGGTCAATATGTATTAAAATAGTTTTGTAAGTTATTTAAGTTATTTAAGTTATTAAATTAACTTTATTTATTTTAACACGAACTTTTTCGAGGCACAAGCAAAACAAACAGAAAAATATCCTGATATTCATAGTTGCGCAAATCAGCATGCTTAAAATACTTAAAGAAATATCATTACTATCATAAACTTTAAACAATTCAACCCAAAGTGCTATGCTTTTATCGAGTTAAAAAAAAAGAACGACCTGCCTTGAACAGGCAAGTCGCTCTTTTGATGAATATTGATTTATTTTAACCGAAGCTAATTGTTATTTGCCGGGGAAGAACGGCCAGACCATCGGAATGATGGCAACTGATACAATCATCGAAACGATGACCAGGCCAGTTCCGGCTTTGACATAGTCCATGAATTTGTAACCGCCAGGGCCGAGCACCAACGTGTTGGGCGGCGTACCGACCGGAGTCGCAAACGCGCAGGACGCGGCAATGGCAATTGCCATCATAACGGCATGCGGGCTGGCGCCTAAGCCTTTGGCAATACCGATGCCGATCGGCGCAAGCAACGCAGTCGCAGCGGTATTGGACATGAATTGGGTCAAACCTGCCGATAAGGCAAACAAGACAATAGTCACTAGCAGAGGCCCTGGGCTTCCGCCCATTGCACTTACTACCCAGTTGGCAATCAGTTTGCCGGCGCCGGATTTGTCCATCGCAGTCGCGACAGGCAGCATACCGGCGAACAGGAAGATCGTTACCCAGTCGATACCTTTGTAGGCATCTTTCTCACCGATACACTTGGTGATAACCAGGAACAATGCGCCGATTGTGGCAGCGATTTCCAGCGGGAATTTCTTGATGTCAAGCGCCATGACAACTACTACGAAGATCAAAGTCAGACCGGTCAACCATTGTTTCATCGAGTCGGTTGTTCCCGCTTTTGCTTCGGCGGCGGATTCAGCATCCAATTCGGCAACTTCGCCAGCTTTGGGCAGCAGGTGTTTGCCGATGAAGATCATATAGATAATCCCGGCAACAGTCAACGGAATACCGATCCAAGCAAATTCGAAGAAGCCGAACGGACGAAGACCAGCCGCTTTCAATGCGCCGGCGGCGATGATGTTCGGCGGAGTGCCGACGAGGGTGATCGTTCCGCCAAGACCGGCGGCAAATGCCAACGGCATCATCTGACGGTTGACAGGAATACGGGCGACTTGACAGATGCCGGCGATAACCGGAATCAGGCAGGCGGTGGTGGCGGTGTTGGAAGTGACCGAAGACAGAGCGCCGGCAACGACCATGCTACCAATCATCAGGGAGTTTTCACCGGTACCGGTGAATTTGACAACGGTAGTACCTATTTTCTGAGCCAATCCGGTGTGGAACATTGCTGCGCCGATGACGAACATCGCTGCGAACAGAACCACCGTGGAGTTAGACAGACCGGAGAACACCGTGTTCATCGGAATGATGCCGAGAACGCCGCAGGCAATTGCGCCTGCCATCGCAGTCACGGCCAGGGGCAGTAATTCGGTTACGAAAAAGAACGCGACAAAGGCCAAAATAATAAGTGTCAATGTTGCATTATCCAACTGAAATAACCCTCCTTCATTATAATTAGGAATGCAAGTTAGAACCCTAATTAGGTTACTGAGCAAAAATCCCCCCCATTCGCAGTTAATATCCTGCAATTATTTTGTCTTCAATAGGAAAGCAACACAAAGCCCCCCTATTCCGGCAAAATAAGAACAAGTAATAATATATTTCGCGAATAAAATGAAAATTCCTGCCACCGAAAAAATCCAGTAGTAGACGAAGCGGTGGTCTATTAAGGTTGCCTCGTCTACACTGGCAGTTTAAAAAAATTACTTGAGCATGGCCAGCATCGTGCCGGCAGCAACGGCTGTGCCGATAACGCCGGACACGTTCGGTCCCATCGCGTGCATCAGCAGGAAGTTTGACGGATTGGCCTTTTGGCCGACGATTTGGGATACGCGGGCTGCCATCGGCACGGCCGATACGCCGGCGGAACCGATCAGCGGATTGACTTTGCCGCCCGATGTATAGTACATGATTTTACCGACAAGACAACCGGCTGCGGTTCCGCCGGCAAACGCGACGAGACCTAGGCAGATGATCAGGATTGTCTGCAGGTTCAGGAAGCTTTTGGCATCCATGGTCAGACCGGTACCAGTTGCCAGGAAAATGGTGACCATGTTGATCAGGGCGTTTTGCGAGGTATCCGACAAACGGTCAGTCACACCTGACTCACGGAACAGGTTGCCCAGCATCAGCATCCCCATCAGCGGGGTGATCGGCGGCAGCAGGAAGCAGATGAACAGGGTCGCAACAATCGGGAAAACCAGTTTCTCAAACTTGGTCACCGGACGCAGCTGTTCCATGACGCATTCACGTTCTTTTTGGGTCGTGAACAGTTTCATGATCGGCGGCTGAATCAGCGGCACCAAGGACATGTAGGAGTAGGCTGCAACCGCGATCGCACCCAAGAGATGCGGCGCCAGTTTTGTGGCCAGGTAGATAGCGGTCGGGCCGTCAGCACCGCCGATGATGCCGATGGAAGCGGCTTCTTTCACGTTGAAGCCAAGCAGCATCGCGCCGTACAGAGCGATGAACACGCCGAACTGGGCGGCAGCGCCGAGGCGCAGAGTCGCAGGATTGGCAATCAGCGGACCGAAGTCGGTCATCGCGCCAACACCCAGGAAGATTAGTGGCGGGAAGATTTCCTGATGAATACCGGCGAGAATCAGCTTCATCACGCCGGGATCGGTGATCATCGCCTCGTTGGCCGGAATGTTGGCAAGCACGCAACCGAAAGCGATCGGGCTAAGCAGCAGCGGCTCGAAGCCTTTGGCAAACGCCAGATATAGCAGCACCAGACCGACGACGATCATGATGCCCTGTCCCATCTGGAATCCTACGAAACCGCTGTCCATCCAGACAGAGGTCAACGCAACCTGAAATGCTTCTATCATTATTTATTTCCTCCTCTTGTGTTCCGGCGTTCAGGCGATTAGCCCAGAACGACCATCACATCGCCGGTATTCACGCTTTGACCGGCAGCTACCCGCACGTCGGCAACTTTGCCATCGCTGGGAGCCATGATCTCGTTCTGCATTTTCATCGCTTCGAGAATCAGCAGCACTTGACCGCGTTTTACGGCATCGCCCGGTTTCACGGCTACGCTCATGATTTTGCCAGGCATCGGAGCCGATACGGTGGCAGCGCCGGCAGGAA
>JAHDPL010000022.1 GCA_018434355.1 Sporomusaceae bacterium
GATTGTGGGAGTCGTTATGCTATCTGCGGCGCTGGAGGACTTTCTGCTCAGACGGTGTAAACTGTGGGAGCGGGTGATTCTGCTTATCTGTTCACTGCTATTGATGGTGCCGGGCCTGGTCACCGACATTGTCGGCGGTCTGGGTGTTGCACTCGTTTACTTCTCCCAAAAACGTAGTCTGAAGAATGATTGATTGACGATCGAAAGGGGCAGAAGGCTTTGTGAAAAAGAAAACTTGTAAGAAACTGGTTAGCTATCTTAACAAAAATAAGTGTTTGAGGTATACTTATTCCTAAGGGTTTTTTACCCATAGCCGAGAATATCAAGGAGGACTTTCATGGACTTCAATTTTTCCGCCGACCAAATCGCTCTTAAAAAGATGGCGCAGGAATTAGTGGCAAAAGAGATTACACCGTACGTGCACGAAATGGACGAAAAGAATGAGATGCGCCCTGGCCTGATGAAAAAGTTTCATGATGCCGGGATTCTCAACTTGGTGGTACCGGAAGAATACGATGGCCCGGGCTTAGATGCCCTGTCGATTGCTCTGATTTACGAAGAGCTCGGCAAAGGTTGCGCCGGTATTGCCACTTCTGCGGCCGCCAACGCACTTGCTTCCTACCCGGTTGTCGTAGCCGGCAATGATGCGCAGAAACGCAAGATGTTTGATGCGCTTAACGAAGGCAAGTTGGCTGCTTTTGCACTGACCGAGCCGAATGCCGGATCCGATGCTGGCGGTGTAACTACGACCGCAGTTAAGGATGGAGAGTATTACGTACTTAACGGCACAAAATGCTTCATCACCAACGGCGGGATATCTGATATTTATACTGTCTTTGCCAACGCACGAAAATCAGCCGGGATTCGTGGATTGACAGCCTTCATTGTCGATCGTGATACCCCTGGTTTTTCGGTTGGCAAAAAAGAAGACAAGATGGGAATCCGACCATCCAATACCACCGAATTGATTTTTGATAACGTGCGTGTTCATGAGAGCATGCGTATCGGTCGTGAAGGCGAAGGCTTTAAAATTGCCATGAAAACCCTGGATGCCGCCCGGCCATTAGTCGGCGCCGTATCTGTCGGTTTGGCGGCAGCGGCTTTTGAAGCGGCATGCAAGTACGCCAAAGAACGCCAGCAATTTGGCAAACCAATTGCCTCTTTCCAGTTGGTACAGGCGATGATCGCAGATATGGCAATGTCTGTTGAAACGGCTCGCTTGATGGTTTACAAGGCTTGCTGGATGAAAGACCAAGGCGTGGACTACCAGTTGGAATCTGCCATGGCAAAATGTCTGGCTGCTGACGTGGCGATGAAGGTTACTACCGACGCAGTTCAAGTCATGGGTGGATACGGATACATGAAAGAGTATCCTGTAGAAAAGATGATGCGTGATGCAAAAATTATGCAGATTTATGAAGGTACCAATCAGATCCAGCGTCTGGTCATTGCCAACAAGATTCTGTACTAAACTAGTGTTTTATGAGTCGCGAAAGGCTTGACAGCAATGAAAAGCTGATGTTATAATATCTTTCGTGACATCAAGTTGATTTGGGGTTATAGCTCAGTTGGTTAGAGCGCTTCGTTGACATCGAAGAGGTCTGCGGTTCGAGTCCGCCTAACCCCACCATATTAAAAGCGAGACGCTGCAAGTGATTGCGGCGTTTCTTTTTTTTTCCAATCCGGCTGCTAAGAGGTCTTTTGACTACCGGTAAACGGAGTAGATGTGGTGCAAAGAGTTTAATTTGTTTGCAGGAGCAGGAAAAGGGCTTGTCGAGGGGTAATAGTAAGTGGTAAATAGCTTGTGCGGAGATGATTGTATGGACAAAATCAACCTGAATCAGAAATTCGGCTTGTTTCATGAACACTGGAGTCCGAAGATTGTTGGCGAAATGAATGATTCTTATATCAAGCTGGCAAAATTGCACGGCGAATTTGACTGGCACCATCATGACAAGGAAGATGAACTGTTTTATGTTGTAAAGGGACAATTGACGATCAAGTTCCGCGATAAAGACGTAATCTTGGATGAAGGGGAACTGGTTGTAATTCCGAAAGGGGTGGATCATTTGCCGGTTGCGGCGGAAGAAGTCCACGTAATGCTGATTGAACCGAAAGGGACCTTGAATACGGGGAATGTCGTGACAGAGAAAACAAAAGAAATGTTGGAACGGATATAAAATAAACAGGAGGCAAAGCCATGCCGCTGGAAATCATCCGCAACGATATTACCCAAGTTCACGTTGACGCGATCGTTAACGCGGCGAACGAATCATTGCTCGGCGGCGGCGGAGTCGACGGGGCGATTCACCGGGCCGCCGGACCGGAGCTTTTGGCCGAGTGCCGGACCCTGGGCGACTGCAAGGTGGGCGAAGCGAAAATCACCCAGGGCTACCGACTGCCGGCAAAGCATGTCATCCACACCGTAGGGCCGGTGTGGCGCGGCGGGAAAAGCAACGAAGATAAACTGCTGGCGGAGTGCTACCGGAATTCACTCGCGCTGGCCAAGGAACATAATCTGGAGAGTATCGCCTTTCCGCTGATCTCTACCGGCGCGTTCGGCTATCCCAAAGATAAGGCGTTGAAAGTAGCGATCGCCGAGATCGGCGACTTTTTGCTGCAGCATGAGATGACCGTTTACCTGGTGGTGTTCGACAGGGCTTCGTTTGCCTTGTCGGAAAAACTGTTTGCCTCGATCGCCGAGTACATCGACGACAACTATATCGACCTGCACCCGATCGACGACCGTAATCGGCTCGAGCTGACCTGCATGCAGGAAGAGGTTTTTTACGAGGCGTCGATTTGCCCGGCATCGATGCCTGCTCCTGCAAAGCCAGTCAAACGCAAGTTGGCGGATGTGGTGAAGAAGTTGGAAGAGAGTTTTTCCCAGATGCTGCTGCGGCTGATCGACGAAAAAGGCATGAGTGATGCGGAAACTTATAAAAAGGCCAACATCGACCGCAAACTGTTTTCCAAAATCCGCAACGACATTTACTACAAACCGAGCAAACCAACGGTTTTCGCCTTTGCCATCGCGCTACGGCTGAACCTGGACGAAACGAGGGACTTGTTGGGAAAGGCCGGATTCGCAATCTCGCACAGCAGCAAGTTTGATCTGATCGTGCAATTCTTTATTGAAGAAGGCAACTACAATATCTTCGAGATCAATGAAGCCCTGTTTGCCTTTGAGCAGCCGCTATTGGGCAACTGAGCCCGCTTTCCGTTCACTGTAATTTGTCGCCTGCCAGGCGACCTGGCCAAACCCATCGAATGTTATCCTTGCATCACGGGAACAAAAACGTGATGAGGAGGCTGACAATGATGAAACAAGGTTTGACGGAAATGGTGTTTATCCTGGACCGGAGCGGCTCGATGAGCGGGCTGGAAGGCGACACGATCGGCGGCTACAACGCGATGCTGGCAAAGCAGCAGAAACAGCCGGGCGAGGCGGTGATCACCACCGTGTTGTTCGACGACCAGTATGAACTGCTGCACGACCGGATCAACCTGCGCGGCGTGGCGCCGATTACCGACAAAGATTATTATGTGCGGGGTAATACGGCGCTGCTCGATGCGGTAGGCAAGACGATCAACAAGATCGGCAACGCGCAGAAACGCACAGCAGAGTCAGAACGTGCCGAGCATGTGGTGGTCGTGATCACGACCGACGGGATGGAAAATGCCAGCCGTGAATTTGGCGAAGAAAAAGTGCGCCGGATGATCGAGCACCAGAAAAGCAAGTACGGCTGGGAGTTCATCTTCCTCGGCGCGAACATTGATGCGATTGCCACGGCGGAGCGCTACGGCATCGGCAGAGACCGGGCGGCAAACTACAACGCCGACGCTGAAGGAACCGCGCTGAACTATGCTGTTGTCAGCGAAGCCATGTGCTGTATGCGGGCCAGCCAACCGATCGCTGCGAACTGGAAGGATCGGATCGACGAGGATGTGAAGAGGCGAGGCAGGAAATGAAAAGGGAGTTGAGAAATATAAATATGAAATTTCGCAATAAAAATAGCTGCGTTTGTTAACTTGATCAGGCATGTCCGAATCGCTTTGCTAGGATTGAACGACTTCCTAACTAAAAATATTTGACCGATTTCGTATAACCTAGTGAAGCGACCCAGCCGGCCAACTTTGCTATGTTTTTGTGATCGGCAGGATTGTTGGTGTGTTTTTGGTATAATTGCCAGAGTTGGCAATCGGTTGCAGTTTCCGGCAAAAGAACGTCGCCGGGCTTTTGAATGGTAATGAGGTTTCCGGCAAAGTCCCGCTTTTCGAGTCGGTATTCGATTTCCATTTGGTTGCATACAGGGCACTTTATCACTTGAAATTCCTCCTGCGTGTAAAAATAATCACTAATAAATGATTTGCTGTTGATGACCGAGTATCCTGCAACAATAACGTGATTATCTCAATGGGATAATGAAGATTATCCCATTGAGTCAAAGGATTTTCCAATAGTTTGTATAATAATAAACTGTAATTAGTATTTCAAGCGGATGGTGATTCATATCCGTCGCAAAAATCATTCGATGCCGTCCCGGGCCGCCGACAGAAAGCAGCTGGAAAAGGAACTGACTCCTTCGTCGCAACCTGAGCTGCTTTCACCGGAAGCCGCCCGTTTATTGTTGCACGAACTTCGACAACAACAGACTATCCTTGAATTAAAAAATGAACAATTATTGCGAATGCAAGAGGAATTGGAAAATTCGCGGGCGCGCTACTATGATTTTTATCATGCCGCGCCGGTAGGTTTTGTCACGCTGTCAAATAGGGCAATAATATACGAATCCAATGTGGCATTAAGCCGGATGCTTCAAACGGAAGAGAGCCGACTGGTTCAACAATCATTAACCAATTATGTGCATCGTGATGATCGTTCGCTATTTGCGGAAATGCTGGAAACATTATTCCGGAGTGGACAGGCCCAATCGTTGCAACTGCGACTGAAACAAAGTAAAGCGACATATTTTTGGGCTCGAATAGAAGCAGCGCTGGCGTTTGATTTGGTCGAAAGCACTGTTGCCAGAATCGTAGTCATCGACATCACGGAGCGCAAACAAGCGGAAGAAAAACAACAACGAAATTCAGCAGTTCAGACTGCACTTTGGGAGATTGCTGTTGCTGCTGTTTTTTCGCAATCATTGGATGAGTTGTACCAGAAAATTCATGCAGCGGTTGCTCATCTGTCGATTGCTGAGCATTTTACCATCGCCATCTTGGATGAGGAAAGACAGGAAATCGTCTATCATTATCGATCGGCAAATCAGTCGATGATTCCAACCCGTCGAGCTGTTGGTTTCGGTTTGACGGAATATATCATGAAGCAGGGGCGCACTTTGTATCTAACGGCCGAAGATTTGGCCAGGTTGCGTGAGAGCGGTGAAGATAAAATTGCTTATGTCAAAATCAATACATGGCTGGGGGCGCCGCTGATCGATCCCTCCGGTCGAATTTTCGGCGCGATTGCTTTGTTTTCCAAGCAAAACAGTGCAACGGAAGAATTCTTATCAACAGAAGTGTTTTCGGCCATTGCAGCGCAGGTTTCCCAGGCGATAGAGCGGAAACGCGCCGAACATGCACTGCAGGAAAAAGAAATGCTTTTGAGAACTATTGTTTCGGCTTTGCCAGATATGGTCTGGCTAAAAGATATTGAGGGGCGATACATGTTTTGCAATCAAATGTTCGAAAGGTTTTTTGGCGCATCTGAGGCGTCGATAATCGGCAAAACTGATTATGATTTTGTACCTAAGCAAATGGCAGATTTGTTCCGAGAGTATGATCAAAAAGCAGTGAAGAATGGAAAATCCAGCATCAATGAAGAAAGTGTCACGTTTGCTGACGATCAACATATGGCATTTTTGGAAACGATAAAAACCCCGATTTGGAATGTTCAAGGGGAACTGATTGGAGTGCTGGGAATCGCCCGAGACATCAGCGAACGCAAAAAAATGCAGGAAGAATTGCAGCAACAGGCGATTACCGATGAACTGACCGGCGTATATAACCGCAGACATTTTATGTTGCGTGCGGAACAAGAGTTACACCGAATTCAGCGATACGGAGGGGCATGTTCTTTGCTTATGCTGGATTTGGATGCGTTTAAACGGATAAATGATGCTTTTGGTCATCCGATCGGTGACAAGGTGCTGGCAAAAGTTGCGGAAATTTGCCTTGCGACTTTGCGTTGCACCGATTTATTCGGTCGGGTCGGCGGAGAAGAGTTTGCTGCGCTCCTGCCGGAGACGGATGCAGAAGGGGCGGGAATTATTGCCGAACGCATACGTCGCCATATTCAGGAAGCTGTAATAGACACGTCCGAGTCAAATACGGTGTCATTAAGTGTCAGTATTGGTGTGGCGACATATCATGACAAGAAGGAAACCTTGATGGCACTGATTCAGCGAGCGGATGCCGCTTTGTACGCTGCTAAAAGCTGCGGTCGAAATCAGGTATGCGTCAGCAAATACTTTGGTAATGTTGCTGCCGAATGATCTGTGCTGTGTTATAATTAATTAGAACATTCAAATAAAATATTGGGGGTGCATCGTTGTGGCTCGCATGAAAAAAATTCTTGTGGCATATGATGGCTCATCCCACAGCAAGGAAGCTCTGGATTGGGCGACTGATCTCAGCCTAATGTCGGAAGCGTTGATCATTGCGGTAAAAGTCGTGGAACCGCTGGAGGTTGGCCAAGCGCACGCAATGTACGAAGCCGGATTTGGCAAGACTTTGATTGAACAACTGACGAATCGCGAAGCGGCAGACAAGCAGTTGTTGCAAGATGCAATCGATTTTGGCAGGCAAAAGGGAGTTACTGTGACTACGGAGCTATTGCAGGGCAATATCGCGGCAACGTTGCTCGAATACGCCAAAGACAAAAAAGTCGATCTCATCGTCGCTGGAACGAAAGGTCATGGTGTACTTGAAGAACTTTTGATGGGTAGCGTAACCAGAAATTTGGTGAGTTTGGCCCATATTCCGGTCCTTGTTGTCAAAGACTGAGAGTTTGGCGGGAAAATCAATTGAGAGTAGGGCTTCTTTAAGTCTGACTCTCTTTTTTATGCTGCTAAATTTTTATACATGACAGGAATCAGGGGATACTTCGCGAATATCTATAAAAATGAAAAACTATCGAAAATTCGTCTTGCTCATAGTATTTATCATGTACACCCTTGTGTTCGGCTCACGTATCAGCATTGGCGTTACAATTCCGGCGCTGGTCAGTGAATTTGGCATGAGTAACACCGAAGCCGGCGCATTGTCGGGTTTTTTCTTTCTCGGCTATTTTTTGACGCAAGTTCCGGCGGGGTTATGGATTGCTCGTTCCGGTTGCCGAGTTCTGGTCGGTGTTGCTCTTTGTTTGATGTCCTTGTTTCTATGGCTGTTCGGCTCAATGAGCACCCTGACTTGGGCAGGTTGGTATCGGTTGGGGCTCGGTGTAACCCAGGGGCCGATTTCTGTGGGCGGAAATTCGATCATTGGGCAGTGGTTTCCGCCTAAGGAGCAGTCGCGTGCAATTGCCGTGATGGTATCTTCGACCATGCTGGCGCCGATTCTATTTCCGCCATTCTGCTCCTGGTTCATCGTAAACTGGGGTTGGCGACTGATGTTCCAATTCTTTGGAGCCATTGGACTAATCATGGCTGCTGGCTGGGTGTATTATATCCGTTCGTGTCCGGAAGAAAGCACAAGATGTTCTCCGGCAGAGCTTGCGGAAATCCGGTCGGTAGAGTTGCTTGGCAAGCTTGAGACTGCTGGAGGGCAGCAACCGTTTCTGGCCAAACTTATCACGGCGAGAACGGTAGGCGTCGCTGATACAAAAAGAAAATTATTGCGGAGCAGGGACCTGGTGCTGACTACGCTGGCATATTTCTTTTTTGTGTCGGTATTTTACGGCATCATTACCTGGTTGCCATCCTATTTTGTTCATGCGCGCGGCATGGACTTGATTTCGATGGGATGGCTGGTTGCCGTTCCCTGGGTTGGCGCATTGCTTGGTGCATTGACAGGGGGATGGGTGGTCGATCATTGGTTGGGGGGAAATCCACTGCCGGTGATGATTTGGGGCAGCATTTTTACTTCGGCAAGTTTGTATCTCTTTTTAGCCGCTCCGGTGTCGATGAATTGGACGATTGGAGTGTTATTAATTTTTGGCTTGTTTGTCGGGTTGACTCCGGCGGGGTTCATGACCTATCCAATCCGTCTGGCAACTCGGACTATTTATCCGATCGGGATGTCGGTGATGAATTCGGGTGGAAATGTTGGCGGATTTTTATCGCCGCTTTTGGCAGGCATTTTTTTGGATTACTATGGAAATTACGATGCGATGTTCTGGTACTTTATTGTCTGCGGGATTTGCTCAGCCGTATTTGCCATGTTAGTCCGCCGGCCGGTTGCGGAAGAATTGGTGGCAGAATAGATAGCAGTTCACAGGAAATGATGACGGGGTAGTGCAAAACTTGTTATTAAGTTTGTGCTACCCCGTTTGTATTAGATGAGAAAAATCATTCGAGCTTCCAGGCAATCAACACTTCAGTTCCTTCGCTGTTGTAAGTGATTCGGTCAGATAAAGAGGCCATCAGGGGAATGCCGCGTCCCATCGACTCCTGCTGTCCGTAGCTGAACATTGAATCTGGCGCCGCCTTGAGTCGGCGAAGCAGAGCGTTACCGGCAAACCCGATCCGGTTGGTTTTGATTCTGACCACAAACCAACGACCGATGCGATTGAGTTTGATGTGGGCCTGATGCGGCCGAGGGACTCCGTCGCGACATTCGAGAGCATTGGCGAGCGCTTCATTAACCGCAACCTCTTGAACGGAATGTTGCTTGCCGGTTACTTCGGCCAAAAGTTTCGCCAGCATTTCTTGCCTGCGGCGATAATCGCCATATCCATTTATGTTTATGTGACGCGGCCAACCGTTTGCCTGTGCTGAATCGCACGGCAGTGATTTGATTCGGAGACAGATCGCAGTTGCATCGTCACGGAAGTCAGGCGAATATGGCAAGTTTTCCAGGAAGGCAATCATCGCCTCAAAATCATGCAAAGGTGCATCGTGATGTTGCCGGAGCAAGTCAGTCAGGCCATCGGTCATGAAATACAGGTTGTCGCCAGGAGACAGGACAAGAGTATGCGACTCGAAGATTTCTTTGTCATCAATTCCTAAAAACAAGCCCGGCGCCTGCAAGGATCCGGAGTGTTGACTACTATGCAGCCAAAATTCGGGGATTCCTGCACAGGCATAGCGTAATTGGTGTAATGTCAAATCGATTTCAAAAATAATTGCCGCTGCAAACGCTGAATCTTCAAAGTAGCGGGCCGCCTGTCGATTCAACCATCGCAGCTGCTCGGGCAAGGAAAGATCGAGATCGTTGACTTCATGCAATAAGACGTTGATGGCAGAAGTGTGAAGCGCGGTTGCAAGTCCATGACCTGTCACATCAATCAAATAACAGCGCAGCATCTGATTGTCTTGTCGCCAATCCATAAAATACAAGTCGCCGCTGATATAGCGGTAGGGGTGATAGATCGAATGGATGGTCAGATACTCAGTAGTTTCCGGCGTTGACAGCAGGGTATGCTGAATGCGGTTGGCTAGTTGGGCATCTTGGATTAGGGACCGCTCCTGTCGAATCCGGTCGGTGATATCGCTAAACAACATAAATACCTGATGCGGCTGCGATTCACCGCTGCGAAACTGTGGCACAGCTGTGACTGTGATCCAGACGATACCCTGGATTTGCGGGTTATATACGCCGATTATCTGTTGTTCGATAGTTTTGCCTGTTCGTAGAGCCAATACTGCTGGAAATGAGTCGAACCCCAGTTCTTTGCCGTCTTCCTGTACACAATTCCAAGCTGGATTGTTCAGAGAGCGCTGTTGAGAATCTGATGCTGAGATTCCTAGTATGCGAGCTGCAGCTTCATTGCTGTCCAGTTGTTGAAAATTGCTGTCATAGTATATGACGCCGGAGGAAATCGTCTTGAACAGCAACTGGTGACGCTGTTCTGAAATACGACGCCGTCGGGTCAAGACCAACATGCCGAAAGTGGAACCAAGAACAAGCAACGATACAAAGCTGGCGACTCCATAGGTCAGGTTGCGTCGGGTACGATGAGGCGCAAGCGCAAGTTCACTATCCACACCGACCTGAACTATCAGTGGAAAGTCGGGCATGCTGCGGTAGCTGAAATATCTAATTTTTCCGCTGACTGCGCCAATTGATGTATAGTGGCCGTTTTTGCTTTGTTCTTGATGTTTAAATAAAACACCGACAGTTCTTAAATTGGGCGAGACTTTCGGTTCATCAGGGTCGCGACTGGCCCGCACCCAACCATCGAGGCCCACGACCCGCACGACGGTTTCTGGTGGGAGTTCCATATCTTGATAGAATCGGGTGAAAAACAAAGGATCAATGGCTGCAATCACGACGCCGGCAAAACTGCCATCAGTAGAATTCAGGCGGCGGCTCAGGTGAATCGATGATTTACCGCTGACACGTCCGATAAATTGTTTGCCGACAAACAATTCCCAACGATCGGCAGTCCGATGATACTCATAATGCGGCAGGTCAACGAATTGTGTGCCCGGTTTCACCGGCAGGGCACTGGCCAATACTTTTTTTTCCTTGTCCAATAGAATTGACTGATTCAATAAGGGGTCTTCCGCAAGTCTGGCATAGTATCGCTGAATAAACGGCGTCACTTGTTGCTCGCGCTCAAAATCAAACTTGATTGTTTGCAGGTTCTCATCAACATGATGCAAGTTGCGTCGTACATGCTCTTCAAACGCATGGGTCAATTGATTGTTGTTGTGAATAACGTCCTGCAAAACGGTGTGGCGATCTTGCCAAACGATTCCATAGGCCACGCTCCAGACCAGTGATAATAGAACAAGGCAATAAATAATGAACAAGTGGTTGGGAAAGATCCACTCGTGGATAAATTGCCTGGCTTTGTTATAGCGATCATTTAACATGGTACTACTCCCGTGATTAGAATTTCTATTTATTCTGCAAATTGCTGATCTATTCAGAGTTTCGCGTTTAGCACTGAAGATTCCTGCCTGTCGGCAACCGGAATAGTGCAGCAATAGCAATGACGGGAACAAGCAGCATAAATTTGCTGCTTGTTCCCGTCGTTGTTCGAGGGGTTGTCGGATCTTATGGTACTTATAACAATGCGGAGGCTAGATTCGGAACTTGCTGATCGCCAGATTCATTTCCTGAGCCAATTGGGCTAGCGCCCGACTGGAAGAGGCGATTTCTTCCATGCCTGCCGATTGCTGTTCGGCGGCTGCCGAAATATTTTCGGCTTGTCCGGCTGTTTTTTTGGCAGCACCGTCGATTTCTTCCACAGAGGTTACGATGCGTTGGCTGCCATTGGCAACCTGGTCAACCGCCTGTGCGGTTTGACGGATTTGCTCGGAGACTTCCAACACTTTATCGACGATCGCGTTAAAGGTTGCACCTGCATTGCTGACCACGTCGGTTCCGTGTTTTACCAAGGCGCCTGCTTCGTTGACACCTTTGACTGCTTCGTCAGTATCGCGTTGAATTTCGCTGATCAGAGCAGAGATTTGTTTTGCGGCTTCGGCCGATTGCTCAGCAAGTTTGCGGACTTCCTCGGCTACGACGGCAAAGCCGCGCCCTTGTTCGCCAGCCCTTGCTGCCTCTATTGCGGCATTCAACGCCAAGAGATTGGTCTGTCCGGCAATTCCGGAGATGGTGGCGACAAACAAACCGATTTCTTTGGAACGTTCGCCTAATTTGCCGACAAGTGCACCAGTCCGGTTGGAAGCAACTTCGATGTTTTTGATTTCGTTCACTGCGTTGCTGACGTCCTTGCTGCCGGATTGCGCCATCGTCGCAGTCGAATCAGAGGAGACAACGATGCTTTGAACGGTGGCGGACACTTCTTCGATACTGGCCGATATCTCGGATACCACGGCTGCGGCATCGCCGACGGATCGCAGTTGCTTTTGAACCTGAGTGGTCACATCGACAGATGCTTCCGCGACATGAGTTGCGGCATTTGCCGATTCATCGGCGCTGGCTGTCAGTTCTTCACTGGCAGCCGCGACTTGTTGCGCCTGGGACTGAATCTGTTTTACCAATTCACGTAAATTGTGGTTCATTAGAATGACATTGTCGGAGAGTTGTCCAAACTCACTCTTGTCATTGATCGTTTTCTTGATTTCTCTCAAGTTACCCTGTGCGATATCCTGCACCACGCTGGCGACGCGGACGATCGGCTTGACGAAAGTTCCGCTGAGCAGATAGGAAATGAGGAGCGCCAGCAGCAAAGAAACCAGTGATAGTCCGAGGATGATCCGGGTCAGAGCGGTTGATTCGCTTGTGGCGTCTTCGGCGGTCGTCGTCAAAACCAATACCCAGCGTTGTCCGCCGGCAAGCTGTATCGGATTGATTGAGCCGGCTTGATAGATGCCCGCTGTGGATTTGTATGCTACTTTCGAACGGACGCCTTTGTCGGCGACTTCTTTGAACTTTGCGATCAAGGCCGGATCAAGTTTTACATTGCTGCCAAGTTTTTTTTGTAATTCCGCTGACATTTCACCAGTTCTCATGTTGACATGACCGACCTGTTCCGGTCGAGTGGGATGTGCCAGATAGTCGCCCTGGTCATCGGCGATAAACCCATAGCCTTTTTCCCGGTATTTGATTGATTTGACGATGGTTGTCAAGCTATCCAAAGGATATACTCCGCCCAGCACCCCAATGAGTTGACCGTTGCGAATTACGGGGACAACTAACGCTACGGCTGGCTTTTTTGAAAATCTCGAGACAAACACGTCAGAAACATAGGGCTTTTTAATATCGATAACCTTTTTGAAATATTCTCGGTCTGCTATGCTGATAACGGTCGCGGACTCATTGACGGAATTGCCATCAAGCGAAGCAAACAGGATATTTTCAAACTTGCCGATTCGTTTGTGTGCTTCCTGAATGGCAGGCAAGATCTGCGTTTTGTCGCCGCTCTGCAAGCGAGCGATGCTGGCCAGATCCTCGAGTTGAACGATCAATAGATCCATGTCGGTCTTAATTCGAAAACTAATGTCAGATGCGACGGAAGCTTCTGTTGCGTCGATACTTTCAGAAAGGTAACGGTGGGCAAAATAATAACTGGTGCCGGATACAATAATCAAAGAACCTATAACCAGGCTGGAAATAATCATCATCAGACGAAATCGAATACTATGGTACCATTTCACTACAGTCACATCCTTTCATTTCTTTAATCGATACATATTTGCTAGCTTATTTTGATTTCCAGGCCTTGATATAGTAATCGGCGATTGAGGTATTGAGTTCCTGCAGATTCCATGAGAAGCTGTCCAATGACCATTCGTGCATTAATAGGTAGTGAAGTCCCATGAAACTGCGTGAGGCTGTTTCAACGTCGAGCTCAGCGTCGAAATCGCCGGTTGCTTTTCCATCGCAGATAATTTGCTTCACGCAGTTGCGATATTCGGCTGCGATGGTTCGGGCGGCAGTTTTGAGCGGGTCAGTAGGTGCGGCCAGATGAATCTGCTCGGAAAATAAGATTCGGGAAATCCCCTTGGTTTGTTGAATGAATTCTAGATGGCTGGCTGACATTTTCGCTAATTTTTCGGCAGGGGAGATGTCTTCGGCGAAGATTTCCTCGGCAGATTTTTGAAAATCACTACCGACACGTTGCAGCAGTTCAGTAAGAATTTCTTGTTTGCCGGAAAAATGACGATAGATGATGGTTTCAGCTGTAGCGCTGCGTCTGGCAATCTTCGCCGTAGTCAATTCATTCAGACCTTGTTCCTGAATTAGCTCTAACGTTGCTTGCAAGATTTTCTCCCGCTTGGTTATTGGTTGCTCCAACGCCAACACCCCCAATCCGGATATAAGTAAGTGATTACTTACTTATATTATAATGATGACTAAATATAATTGCAAGACCTATTGCGTGAATACGTTTCTCTTGTGATCAGCGGATACCTGGAGGAACTACTATTCGATGTTGCAAGCAATTTGTTGTATAATTTTATATAACACCAATTGGAAACGAGGACGGCATGACGCAGATCAAGAAAAAGAAACTGTATGAAGAAGTCATCATCGGCATCGAAGAAATGCTAAAGTCAAATAATATGCGACCCGGCGACAGACTTCAATCGGAAAAGGAACTGTCGCTCTATTTCGGTGTGAGCAAAACCGCAGTACGTGAAGCATTAAGCGCGCTTCAGACCGCGGGCTTGATCGAAGTCAAACACGGTTCAGGAATCTTTGTTCGCAGCATCAATGATAAACTTACAAACCCATTGACAATGAAACTGTTGACCAACCGAGAAAACATGCTGCAAATCATCGAACTGCGCAAGGGCCTTGAACCAGAGGGAGTATATTTAGCTGCCAGGCGGGCTGACCGCACTGATATTTCAAAAATCAAAGCATGTTTGTTGGCAATGGCGGAAGCGATAGAACGAGGCGAACATACCGCGAGCGACCTGGCTTTTCATCGGGCTTTGATCAAAGCGACGCACAATCCGGCTTACTGCAATGTACATGACACGATTGCCGTTGTGTTTAACGAAGGAATGCAGTCGTCCCAAGAGTCCCTGTATATGTCGGAAGGGCAGCGCTTGTCCGTGCTGGAGGATTATCGACTGATTTATGACGCAATCAAAAAGAAACAGCCGGACAAAGCGCGAGACTTAATGCGCAAACATCTGGAAAAAATCGAAGAACATTTATATCGACTGCCGAATTAGAAATGAGTTAGGACTAACACCGCCAGATTGAAATCGCGTTGATTTCTATCTGGTTTTTTTATAATCATGATTCGGGGAGCAGGAGTAATGCAACAAGGGCTGGAATAATTTATAAACGAAGTTTTCCGGTAAGGATGCTATCTATAACGTTGGAGAGCGAAAGTAGGCAGTAATAAATATGAACTTAAATTCTCGGGATGATGCTATCAATAATATGAATCCCCGTCCGCTGCGGACAGCGCTGAAAATAGCGATAGGCTATGCAGTGGTCGGCTGGGTCTGGATTTTGACATCCGACCGGATTGTAGCGCTACTGACGCAAGATCCGGCAACGATGGTGGTTTTGAACAGCGCGAAAGGATCTGCCTTTATCCTGGTAACGGCAACCATTTTGCTTGTGCTGGTGTATTCGCAACTGCAGCAGGTCCAGAGAGCCCAGAACTTATACATGGCCGGAGTACAGGAGCTTGAAAGCGCACATGAAGAACTGACGGCGTCTGATGAAGAATTGCGCCAACAGTTTGATGAACTGACCACTCAGAGCATTTTGCTTGATGCGAAAGATAAAGAACTGTGGGCGTTGTTTGAAAACATGCATGACGCCTTTGCCTTGCATGAAATCATCTGCGATGAACAGAATAAGCCGGTGGATTACAAGTTTGTTGCCGTCAATCCCGCCTATGAACGAATGATCGGAATGCGAAGCGACCAGATGCTGGGACGACGCGTTCTGGAAGTTTTTCCGGAGATTGGCGAACGTTGGATCCAGCTTTGCGGTGAAGTCGCCTTGAGAGGCGACCGGCGTAGCATTAAACAATATTCCAAAGTTATTGACAGATATCTGTCTATGTCGCTATATAGTCCAGCGGCGGGGCGGTTTGCAATTCTGGCGATGGATATTACTGATGAACAGCAGCACGCGCAAACTGTTGAGCGACTGGCTTACTATGATGCGCTTACAGGACTGCCAAACAGGGCCCACCTGTCCAAGGTGCTGCGTCGCGAAATGGAAGAGCAGGCTGCAGATTTTTGCTGCGGTGCGCTATTGTATCTGGACATGGATGATCTAAAGCTGGTCAATGATTCTTACGGGCATAGTTACGGCGATGCCATTCTGATCACAGCGGCCATGCACATGGTCAGTCTGGCCGAACCCGGTTCGTTGGTGGCGAGGGTCGGCGGCGACGAGTTTATCATCTGGATTCCCGGGGTAAGAGAACAGCAACCGATCGAAACGTTTGCCAAGGAACTCGTCGAAACCCTGAGCAGGGAATATGAAGTCAGGGAACTGGCGTTTCATTCATCCGCCAGTATCGGAATCGCAATCTATCCAGAGCATGGCAGCAATGCGGAAGAAATTCTCAAAAATGCCGATGCCGCTTTATATGAAGCAAAACGAAATGGCAAAAGGTGTTGGCGTTTCTTTGAACAGTCCCTGCAGGATATCGCCTATGAACAGATGCAACTGCTCAATGGGTTGCGCAATGCCATCGCCAACGAAGAATTGACGGTTCATTATCAACCGCAAATTGCCATCCCCAAGATGCGTATCGTTGCATTTGAAGCGTTGTTGCGATGGAAGAGCGCCAAACACGGCAATGTTTCGCCGGCGCTATTCATTCCGCTGGCGGAAAAAAGTCATTTGATCAATGAAATCGGCGCATGGGTGCTGCAGGAATCCTGCAGGTTCTGCCGTCGCCTGATCAACGCTGGTTACGCTTCGATTCGGGTGGCGGTGAATGTTTCACCGCGACAACTGGCAGCGGCTGATTTTATCGAGGTTGTGCAGGCTGCAATCAATTCGGCAAACATCGATCCCAGTCATTTGGAAATCGAGATTACGGAAAGCGTCTTCATCGAAACGATGGCGGATAGTGTGGAAAAATTACGGTCGTTAAAAAAACTCGGTGTGCATGTGACGCTGGACGATTTTGGCACCGGCTATTCTTCATTGACATATTTGAGAAACTTGCCTGTTGATACATTGAAAATTGACAAGAGTTTCATTGACCGAATCGCCGAGGATGCAACGCAAGCATCCTTAATTGCCTCGATTATCGAGATGTCGCATGTTCTGGGCCTGACTGTCGTCGCCGAAGGCGTGGAAACAAGCGAGCAGCTTCAGCAATTGCGCGAATGCCGCTGTGATATGTTCCAAGGCTATATCGCCAGCAGACCTTTGCCTGAACCGGAAGCAACAAAATTATTGCAATCGGTCTCAAAAGAATAGGTTTGATTGCGGTTTTTCCGGTTTCGACATACAATAGCTATGGTCAATCTGTGTTTGGTTAAATTTTAATGCAAGGGGAATCATGAATTTGTTTTTTTCCGAACAATCGAAAGAACTTGCTGTCATGGCTACGGCAGCACTTCCGATCATCGAATTGCGGGGCGCAATTCCATTTGGTATTGCCTTGGGGCTGACTCCGACCTATACGTTTTTCCTAAGTCTATTTGGCAGCATGATACCGGTGCCATTGCTGATATGGTTGATTCGTCCCGTATTCGCTTACATGCGGCGAACGGAATTCCTCGGCAAGATTGTTGACAAGATTTGCTCCCGCTCGCTTGCGAAAAGCGATTCTGTACAAAAATACGGTTTCTGGGGTTTGGTCATTTTTGTCGGCATTCCTTTGCCAGGCACCGGTGTCTGGTCGGGTGCACTAGTTGCGACTTTGTTGGAGATGCCTGTAAAATTGGCGTTTCCAGCAATTTTCATTGGGAATCTGATAGCCGGAGTAGCGGTGATGATTCTCAGCTATGGTGCTTTTTCGTTGGTAAATTAGTATGGATACCCATCGCCAAAAAGTTCATGGGATTTTTTCCCGTATTGCCGGAAAGTATGACTTGATGAACACAATTTTGAGCTTTAATCTTGACAAAACTTGGCGCAGTAGAACAATGGAAGTTGCTGCGCCAAAAAGCACGGAGCGCTGGATCGATGTATGTTGTGGCACTGGAAAAATTACACTTGCGCTTAGGCGAATGCTTGGCGAACAAGGCGAAGTAATCGGACTGGACTTCACGGCAGCAATGCTGGAAGTGGCTAGACAGGCAGAGCGCAAAGCCGCTTTGACCACACCGATCATATGGCAAGAAGCGGATGCGATGAATTTGCCGTATCCTGATGAATGCTTTGACGGCGTAACGATCGGCTTTGGTCTGCGAAACCTGCCGGATATCGATCAAGGATTGCGCGAGATGCGGCGGGTATTGAAACCTGGCGGTCGTTTGGTTTGCCTGGAATTATCCCACCCGACCTGGCCTGTTTTTCGTCACGGCCATAAACTGTTTGTCCGTTTTGCCGTACCTTCGATCGGTAATCTCAGTCGTCGCGGCGAAAGAAACTATCAGTGGTTGTCGGATTCGTTGCAGCGGTTTCCCGGGGCAGCGGAACTGGCGGACAGAATGCTACAAGTTGGTTTGAAGGATGTCGAAGTCCATCGGCTTAGTGGCGGAATCGCAGCCATTCACAAAGGGATTCGTTGTTAGAGTATTCAGCGGAAAAACCGCGTGAATTTTTTCTTTATTGTCGAAGTCGTAGGATTAGTTGTATAATGATACTAATTTGATGGCGATGAGAGTCCTGAGGCTTTCAACCATTGTTTTTGGAAGAAGGTGCAGGAACAAACCTAGCACCTTTTTCGTTTGTATAATTAGGTATTTTTATTAATAACCAGTTGATGTTTGCGGGATTTTTGGCAAGCGGTGGCTTGCCGGTAAGTATAAGGAGGGGTTTGTTTGTCTAGCATTCGTAACAAGTTGGTCCTGTTCGTGTCGTTACTGTTGGTTCTGGCCGTAGCGGCTGCCAGTGTGGCGAATTTTTACATGCTGCGCAAAGAACTGCTGGTGGAAACCGGTGAACGACTGAAAAATGACGCAGCGGTTCATGCGGGCGATTTGGGCAAATGGCTGGAAGTCCGCGTGGCAGAAGTTGAGATGCTGGCAAATATGCCTTTGGTTGTAGAAAATAACCGGGAGCGAGTAATACCATATCTGGCTGCTGAAATCAAAAGAAAGCCAGGCTATTTGCGTTTCTTTGTTGTTGCGCCTAATGGTGATGCTTATTATTCCAATAATTCCACTTCAAATCTTAAAGATCGTGATTATGTTAAAACAGTCTTAGCAACGGGAAAACCGGTCGTTGCCGATCCAGTAATTTCAAGAGTTGATAATAAAGCGGTTATCGTCATCGCTGCGCCGATATTCCGTAACGGAAAAGTCGACGGCGTGATGGGATCGACGATAACGATTGACGATTTGTCGGCGATGGTCGGTAAGATTAAACAAGGGCAAACCGGTTATTCCTTTATTCTGCAAAAAGATGGATTGGCAATTGCGCATCCTGATGCAAAAATGGCTATGAAAATGAATTTGTTAAAAGATGCCAACATGCCTGCAGAATTGAAAGAGATGGCGACGCGGATGGCTAAGAAAGAAACAGGAGTAACTGTTTATTCCTTTAACGGAATTAGCCGCTACGCCGGTTTTGCCCCAATTCCCGGAACTGATTGGAGTATTGGTTCAAATGTGCCGGTTAGTGAAGTGACCGGTATTTTGGCGGTATTGATCAAGTCTTCGCTCTGGAGCGGTTTGGCGGCACTATTGATTGCCGCGTTCCTGGTGTTTTGGTTTGCAACCCGTTTTGCGAAACCGATCACCCAAGTATCGGCCATGGCGATGCAGATTGCTGGCGGCGATTTGAGGGTGAAACCGCTGGCGCTCAATTCAAACGATGAAATCGGCAAGATGGCGGATGCGATGGACAAAATGACTTCCAGTCTGAATCAGTTGGTCCGCAAAGTATCTTCTGCTGCAGAGCAACTTGCCGCTTCTTCCGAGCAACTGACAGCCAGTGCCCAACAATCTGCCGATGCAGCGAATATGGTGGCCGGAACGGTGATGCAGATGGCGGAGGGCGCTGCGCAGCAGAATGAGTCGGTAACTGATGCTGCAACTATTGTGCAACAGATGACCGCCTCACTGGATGGAGTGGCGGCTACTGCGGGAAATCTGGCGCAATTGGCGACGCAGTCGGCTGCGCAGACCGATACCGGCCGAAAAGGGATTGAAAAAGCGGTAGCCCAGATGGGCGAAGTCGGTCAGGGTACAGCTGCTACTGCCAACTCTGTACTGGAACTGCAGGCAAGTTCGCAAAAAATCGCCGAAATTGTCGGCTTGATTTCCGGCATCGCCGGTCAAACCAATCTGTTGGCGTTAAATGCCGCAATAGAAGCGGCGCGAGCTGGCGAAGCCGGTCGCGGATTTGCCGTGGTGGCGGAAGAAGTGCGGAAATTGGCCGAACAAACCGAGACGGCCGCCCAGCAAATCACTTCGCTAATCCGAGAGAATGACGAGAGCATTCAAAGCACGGTGGGACGGATGCAACAAGCCAAAGGCGACGTCGAGTCCGGTGTCCAGTTGGTAAACGCTGCCGGGCAGGGATTTGAATCGATCGCTGAAATGGTTGCCAACCTATCGACGCGGATCGTCGAAGTTTCTGCAACAGTGCGAGAAGTGGCGCAAGGTAGCCGCAAAATTAACGAATCTGTCGGCCAAATCGAAAAGGTCAGCCAAAAGACAGCGGCGGATGCCCAGGGAATCTCTGCGGCTACCGAAGAGCAGTCAGCTTCGATGGAAGAAATCGCGTCTTCGAGTCAGGCTTTGGCCAAATTGGCTGGCGATTTGCAGGAAACCATCAATCAATTCCGCGTCTGATTCTGTTAAATCAATAGCGTAAGAATGAGTATGCCCCCCAAAAAACGCAATGCGTTTTTTGGGGGGTTCTTGCAGGAATTCGTCTTAGCATAGACGAAAGATAGACAAAGAATTAGGAGGGGATTGGATGAAAGTCATACAGGTCAACAAACCAGGTGAGATTGCGATCGTCGAAAAACCGATGCCGGCAGAACCCGGTGTTGGTGAAGTCTTGGTTCGGATCAAGGCGGCCGGCATTTGCGGTTCGGATGTGCACATTTTTCACGGCAAGAATCCGTTCGCCACTTATCCAAGGATTTTGGGTCATGAAGCAGCTGGCGAAGTTGTTAAAACCGGCGCAGGGGTAACGAATGTCAAAGTGGGCGATCATGTTGCGATTGATAACGTGTTTTCCTGCGGACAGTGCCATGCGTGCCGAATCGGGCGCGCAAATGTCTGCAAAAGCGTCAAAGTATTGGGCGTTCACATTGACGGGATTTTCAGCGAATATGTAAATTTGCCTGCCGACCATCTTTATGTTGTTCCGGTTGATTTACCATGGGAGCTGGCTGCCACACTGGAACCTTATGCGATTGCCGCCGAAGCCATGGACCGCGGGGCAGTGCAGCCGGATGAATCCGTCCTGATTTGCGGCGCCGGGCCGATCGGGCTGGTTATTCTGCAGGCCTGCAAGAGTATTGGCGCCCGTGTGATTATTATGGACGTTGTTGATTCCCGCTTGGAAAAGGCAAAAGCAATGGGAGCGGACGCCGTAGTGAACACAAAACGGCAGGATTTGGAGCAAGCGGTGATGGAATTCACGGACGGAGAAGGGATCAACGTTGCGATGGAAGCAACCGGCGTGATTCCGGTATTGGAGCTGATTGTCGCAAAACTGATGTCACCGGCCGGCAAGGTCGTCGTACTCGGCTTTCCTGTCGAACCGGCGAAATTCTCGCCTGCAGATATCATGAAACGCGAATTGGATATCAAAGGTTCGCGTTTGAACAATAAAAAATTTCCGGAAGTCATTCAATGGCTTGCTGACAAACGAATCGATCCAACGGGGCTTGTTTCGCATGTCATGCCTTATGCCGAGGTCGAGCGGGGTATGGACCTGTTTTCCAATCACCCGGAAGAAGTATGTAAAATTATTCTGACGTTTGACGAGAAATAATCTGAGCGATTGAACAGGGGTGAACTGGTAATTTTGAGCCGGGAACTGGCAGAAAAAATTCTCGGGGCGGTCGGTGGCCGCCCCAATGTTTTAAAATGTTCAAACTGCATGACGCGACTTCGCCTGAGTCTGAATGATGGCAGTCGGATTGATCAGTCATTGATAAAACAGATTCCTGGCGTGCTTGGTGTGGTTGGGACAGCAGATCAGCTGCAAATAGTTTTGGGGCCGGGAAAAGTGCAGCAGGTAGCCACTGAAATGGAAAAACTGCTGGCTGCATGGCCTATGCCGTCAGTCATCGGCAATGCGGCTGAAATGAAAGCGGCAGTGGCGCAAAAGAACCGAACCCCCCTTAAGATGTTTCTCGGACGACTGTCGGCCATTTTTGTGCCGTTGATTCCGGTAGTTGTTGCATCGGGAATGGTCGCTGGACTGACCAATGTTGCAGTTCGTCTGGGGGCGGATCCGCAGAGCGCCGGAATTCAGATTCTCAATGTCGTAGGTTGGGGATTGTTTGCATATTTACCGATTTTTGTCGGTTATCAGACAGCACGGGAGTTTGGCGGAACTCCTGCTCTGGGTGGATTGGCCGGCGTATTGCTAATAAACCCTGCCATCGCATCGGTTCAAATTGACGGCATTGCCTTGCTGCCAGGGCGCGGCGGTATTATTGGCGTGTTGCTGGTTGCAGGGTTCATGGCCTGGTTGGAGCAAAGGGTCAGGCGCTGTGTTCCTGCTGCCGTGGATATTATCGTTACCCCGACGATTACTTTGCTTGTAGGCGGGTTAGTGACCTATACGCTGTTGCAGCCTGTCAGCGGCGTGCTTTCGGATGCGGTGGTCGACTTGTTTCGGCAGGCTCTGGCAACTGGCGGATTCTTGGCTGGCGCTCTGCTGGCAGCCAGCTTTTTGCCGCTTGTTATGACTGGACTGCACCAGGGCTTGACACCGGTTCATATGGAGTTTCTCAACACTATGCGCGCCAATCCATTGCTACCGATCGTGGCAATGGCCGGAGCGGGGCAAGTGGGAGCTTCGGTGGCAGTGCTGTTAAAAAGCAAGAACAAACGTTTGCGTGGAATCGTGAAAGGCGCATTGCCGGTTGGACTGCTCGGGATCGGCGAGCCATTGATTTTCGGCGTTACGTTGCCACTCGGTCGCCCCTTTTTCACAGCCTGTGCGGGCGCTGCTTTCGGCGGGGCATTCCAGGCAATGATGCAGGTGCAGTCGATAGCCATGGGGGTATCAGGCTTGCCGTTGGCATTTTTAATCCGTACCGATCAGATTCTTCAGTATCTGTCAGGGTTATGTATAGCTTATATCGCCGGATTTGTCATTACCTGGCTGGTCGGGTTCGATGATCCGGTCGAAGAAACTGCAGAACGGGAGGCGCCCTAAATGTCAGAGCTGGGGATTGCCGTTTTCAGCGGACTAAATCAGAGCGTGGAACAAAACTTGAATTATTTAAAAGTTGCGCGGCAGTATGGTTACAGCAGATTGTTCACATCGCTACATATACCGGAGAGTGATGCAATCCAATTGGTTCGGGATACTCGTCGGTTGCTGGCTTGTGCGACGGAGCTGGGCTTTTCCATAACGGCGGATATATCTCCCGCTACATGGCAGCAATTTGATATCAAGCCTGCTGAACTTAATAAAATCGGTGTTGGAACCGTCAGAATCGATTACGGGATCGGTCCTGCCGAGATGAAGCAACTGTCTGACGCTGCGAACGTGGCAGTGGAGGTCAATGCAAGTGTCCTGACCGAAGTTGCATTGTCAGGGCTGTTTGCGGCAGGATTCACCGCCGGTTGTTTATCCGCCTGCCACAATTATTATCCGCGTCCTGAGACAGGACTTTCGCTATCCTTGCTAATTGAACGGTCACAAGTCTTTTCCAGCCGCAACATTCCGGTAGGCGCCTTTATTCCCAGCCTGCAAAACCCTCGTGGTCCGATCTTTTCGGGATTGCCGACCGTGGAGACGCACCGCCGCATGCCCGCGGTTGAAGCAGCAAGACAGCTTTGGGCAACAGGAATGATCGATCGGATTATTTGGGGCGACCCTGTGGTACCGGAACCGGAGCTAAGGGCGGTAGCGACGTTAGCCAAGCCCGAAGATACTTTTGTCACGTTGCGGTTGATAACTGAACCGGAAAAAATGTCGGCGCAGGAGCGAGAGCTGGTCTTATTGCCGGTGCATACCAACCGCTGCGACGCAGCGGCGTTTGTCATCCGGTCCCAGGAGTCCCGCTGCCTATGCCGCCAATCCATACCCCAACATGGCAGTCGCAGCAGACGGCGTGGCGATGTGACGATCGATAATGCCGGCTATGGCAGATACATGGGAGAGTTGCAGATTGTGCTGCAGGCGTTGCCGGTGGATGAGCGGGTGAACGTCATCGGCAGAATTGTTGAAGCGGATCTGTGTTTGTTGGACTGCATCGTTCCCGGTAAACGGTTTTGCTTAAAGGAGGTCGAATCTCCATGAACCTTGAACGGCTAATGACAGAAAAACGAAATCCGGACACGAAAAATATTGATATGCTGAGCACACTGGAAATCGTTGCGGCTATTCAACGGGAAGATGAAAAGGTCGCAGCCGCTGTGAAAATGACATTGCCGGATGTGGCGGCGGCGGTCGAATTGATTGTCGCAGCGTTGAAACGGGGCGGCAGGCTATTTTATCTGGGCGCAGGAACCAGCGGTCGACTCGGGGTATTGGATGCGGCGGAGTGTCCGCCTACGTTCAGTACGGAACCGGAACTGGTCCAGGCAATCATTGCCGGCGGCAATGATGCAATGTTTCAGGCAGTGGAAGGCGCGGAAGATGATTCACAGCAAGCAATGATTGACCTGCAGTCGCGAGGATTGATGCCACAAGATGCGGTAGTGGGATTGAGCGCCAGCGGACGGACACCGTATGTCATTGGCGGACTGCAGTATGCCGAACAGATCGGCGCGACCCGACTGGCGGTGGTATGCGTGCCTGAATCAGAAATGGCATCTTATGCTCAGATTACCATCGCAGCGCTGGTCGGCCCGGAAGTTATCGCCGGGTCAACCCGGATGAAAGCAGGGACAGCGCAAAAAATGATCTTAAATATGCTGTCGACGGCTACGATGGTAAGGTTGGGCAAGACTTACGGAAATCTGATGGTGGATGTCCGGGCCACTAATGCCAAACTGACAGCAAGAGTTCAGCGAATGGTGAAGGATGTCACCGGAGCAAGCGAACCGGATGTGACTGCGGCGTTGGAACAGGCAGCAGGTTCGGCTAAGACCGCGATTGTCATGCTATTGGGTCGATGTTCGGCTAAGCAGGCAGTTCAACTACTTGCGCAGGCTCATGGATCGGTGCGCCACGCGCTAAAGCAGGCTGGACTGCCGTGTCAACAGGGATTGGAGAGAATGAATGATGAAGGATGATTCACTCAAACAAAACCTGTTGTTTACGAATGGGCGCTTGATTTTGCCGGACCAGGAGTTGCCACAGTCGAGTTTATCCGTGATTGACGGGTTGATTGACGGCATCTACGCTGCGGAGCAGAATGATCCGATAAAAGACGACAGTAAATGTCTTGATATCGAAAAGGTCGATCTGCAGGGAGACATACTGATCCCTGGCTTGATTGATTTGCATGTGCATGGTTGTGGTGGCGCCGATGTGATGGACGGGAACCCTGATGCATTGACAGATGTGGCGACTGCTTTATTACAACAGGGGACAACGGCGTTTTTGGCTACGACAATGACTGCCCCGACCAGCCGTTTGGAAACCGCAATCAACAGATCCGTGGCACAGATGCTGTCTTGTTGCGTCGCTGAATTGCTGGGATTTCATCTGGAAGGACCTTGCTTGTCGGAGCGATATCGAGGTGCGCAAAAAATTATTGCACAGCGAGAAGCACCACCAATCAATTCGCAGGTCAAGCTGATCACAATTGCTCCCGAATTGCCTGAAGCGGAGGCGTATTTTACTCTTGCGGAGGACTTGGGTATCATTCTTTCGGTCGGTCATTCAGCAGCCAGCTATGAACAGATGCTGTCAGCAATAAATCGCGGCGTGAGTTATTTGACCCATGCATTCAATGCGATGCCGGGTATCCATCATCGCAATCCCGGCCTGTTGACAGCGGCCTTGATTGATTCCCGCTTGACCATCGAGTTGATCGCCGACGGGGTGCATATTCACCCGGCGGTGTTGGAATTGGCTTTGCGGCTTAAATCGCCGGATAACGTCGTACTGGTTTCTGACGGAACAAGAGCGGTCGGATTGCCGGATGGCGATTATGAACTTGGCGGGCAGATTACGCATTTGCGTGACGGGAAATTGACCTTGGATGATGGAACCATTGCCGGTAGCGCCAAACCGCTACTTGCAGGAGTAAAAATGTTGGCAACCAAACTTAACCGACCCTTGTATGAAGCAGTACGACTAGCGACACTAAATCCTGCACGCATTGCAAAAGTCGATCATCGTCTAGGAAGTTTGTCTATAGGTAAAGAAGCAACATTCTTGCGTCTTGATGATAATCTGAATCTAAAGCAAGTCTGGTTGCGAGGCCGGTTGATGCAAAAATTTTAGAAAGTGCGCTGAAACCATTTAAGTAATCGAAGCAAATTATCGATAAATGAATGAGAGGTTCTGGACACTTCTGCAATTTCAGACGGTGGCCGACGGCTGAGCGGGCGGAAGGGAGTCCAATCACTCCCAGGGCAAGGATGCTCGAATCTCCTAAGGAAGGGAGGTGAGATTATGGATATGACGGCCGTGTCTGCCGCAATGTCAGTCAGACAGGCGGTAACACAACAAGCTATAGGAACGGCTGTAACGAAGTTGGCGATGAATCAGCAGCAACAATCCGGACAAATGGTCGTGGATTTGTTGAAATCAGCGTCACCGGCGGGCAAGGCGTCGCTTCCGCATTTAGGGCAGAACATCGATATTTCGATTTGAATTGCAAATAAAAAACAGGTTCCGGAATTTCCGGAGCCTGTTTTTTATTGTAAACGCAGGATTCCCGCTAGTTATGTCAAATTCAGATAGCAGGCGAAATCGCAGTGTATGATTGTGGGAGGACGGGAATCCTTGGTGAGGAATTTATTTCGCAGTATCTGCATTCTTCTTGGTGCGTTGATTTGTTGGAGCGCGGTTACAGATAACATCCATGTCTGGCCGGTGCGCAACACCATTGAGTATTATGCGGCTAGAAACTGGTGGAATCTGGTCGGCGAGCCGGCGAGAACCCATCATGGCGCTATTGAAGGCATGGTTGTCGATGAAGCGGGGAACGCAATCCCTCAAGCTGTTGTCCTGTTGTCAGAATGGGATGGCAAGGTTTATTCCAGTCTGACCGACCAGTATGGTCTCTACAGGATCGAAGGCATACCTATAGGATTTTACCGTTTGGCGGCTGTGGCGCCTGGCTACACTCCCATGCAGACCGGCGGCCTTTTGCGCGGAGTTACTGTGCGACCGAACCGGACCGTTCAAGCCGCCTTCCAACTGCGAGTAGAATCTTCCGCGCAGAAAGCTGGGTTATTGTCACCGCAACGACTTGAATCGCAGGAGTTGGTTTGTCAAAGCCCGGTGGCAGGATCTGCCAAACGGGAAACATTGCGATTTGACCAACAACAATGGAATGAGCTGGTGTTTCTTTATCGTCCTGTAGGAACCGACAGCGACCAGCTACCTGTTTTGTTGACTGTATATCCCGGTCCGGTGGACACCTGGGAATGTGTAAGTATCGGTCTGGCGCAGGCCGGATATGCGGTTTTGGCAGTTGGACCAGCGTACGGGCTGGATTTGACAAAAGATGTCGATGCGTTGCAAAAATTGTTATTATTGGTAAAGCAGGGCGGAATTGCAGGTCTGGATGGCGACAGAATCGCTGCGCTGGGGGGCAGCTACAGCGCCTTGTTGCTGGAACTTTTGATGCTGCGTGACCCCGGCCTGTCGGCGGTGATTTTGCTGGGACCGCCAACCGACATGTTCGATTTTCGACGGCGTTTTGAAAGAGAAGGTTTCCGACCGCCGTTTGGCCTTGACCGCGCGCTGGTCGCGCTTGGACTGCCGAGCCGTGATCCATTGCGTTATCTGAAACATTCGATGGTGTATCATGTGCGACCAGGTTTGCCAGCGACACAAATATTCCATAGCTATCAGGATGAAATCGTTCCCTACCAGCAAAGCAGTTTATTGACGGAAAGCCTCACGCGGCAGGGTGCTGAGGTAGAGTTGCATCTGTTTGAAGGCGCCAGTCATTATTTATTGGAAGATGGAGCTGCAGCAATGACGATTTATCAACAGACGCTGGAATTTTTACGACGACATGGAATGGCGCCGTTTCCGGGAAAGGGGAGGTAGCAAGTGCAGCTGGATTTTTCTGCAAAAGTCGTACTGATCAGCGGTGGAACTTCCGGTATTGGACTGGCAACCGCTAAAAAATTCCTTGCCGCGAGCGCAACGGTTGTCATTAACGGACGGGATATGAGGCGCGGTGAACTTGCGTTGCAGGAGCTGGCAGGCGGGTCAGATCATTTGGCTTTCATTGCCGGAGACGTGACTCGGACTGACGACTGTCGTGCGTTGGTTGAACGCACCTGTCAGCAGTTTGGCCGGATTGACGTATTGGTCAATTCGGCGGGCGAGTATCTGGAGAAGTCATTGGCGGATACTACAGAAGCAGAGTATGACAGGATCATGTCAGTCAACATGAAGGGAGCATTCTTTTTGACGCAGGCGGCGCTAAGCGAGTTGAAACAAACGTGCGGCAATATTGTCAATGTGTCTTCTGACGCCGGGCTGAACGGAAATGTGCTTTGTACTGCCTACTGCGCGTCAAAAGGCGCGCTGACACTTTTCACCAAGGCTTTGTCTCTGGAATTGGCGCCGCATGGGGTGCGGGTCAACTGTGTCTGTCCCGGCGATATCGAAACACCGATGTTGGCGCGACAAGTTGCCGAAACTTCTGATCCTGAAATGTTCCGCCGTCAGATGTCCGGTATTTATCCGCTGGGACGGATTGGTACGGCGGAGGAAGTTGCATCGGTAATCCGATTTTTAGCCTCCGACTCGGCGGCTTTTGTTACCGGCGCCGCCTGGAGCGTGGACGGAGGTTTGACGGCAGGATGACCAGGCTGTTGGCGTGGCTTATCCGTATATTGTTCCGTCTGAAGATTGATCATAGTGATCGTCTGGTATTTGACGGACCCACTGTCATCATGCCAAACCATGTTTCTTTTTTGGACGCTTTGTTGCTTTACCTGATGCTGCCGAAGTCGGTATGGTTTGTCGTGAACACGGAGATCGCTGCACGGCCTTGGGTCGAACTGGCGCTGCGTTTTTGCAACCATGTCAAGATCGATAACCGTAATCCCTATAGTTTGCGGACAATCATCAGTGTTGTACGCGAAGGCAATCCGGTGGTGTTGTTTCCCGAAGGCAGGATATCAAACACCGGCGGATTGATGAAGATGTATACGGGTGCGGCATTGATAGCTTGGAAGACTAATGCAAAAGTTTTTCCGATCATCCTAAGGGGACCGGAGTATTCGCTGTTATCACGCATCAAGGATAAGGTGAAACCCCGATGGTTGCCGAAAATCAGGATCTTTATCGGCGAACCCAGCGTATTGGTTACGGAAACAGAACTTGGTTTTCGGGTCCAAAAAGCAGCGATTACCGACAAGCTGCTGACCTTGATGCAGCATACGATGTTTTTAGCGCGTAGGAAGGAATACGCGAAACTGGATTTTTTTGCCCGGCTTCAACTCGCTGCGAAAACGCATGGTGCAAGCAGACCGATTGTGCGCGACTTGAATCGGGCGGTCAATTACCGAAGCCTGATCGCGGGCGTGAATGTGATGTCCGGAAAACTGCGAGCTGCGTTTGCGTTGGGCGAAGATACGGTCGGTGTGTTGCTGCCCAATGCGGTGGCTCATGTGGTTGTTTTGTTTGCTTTGTTTCAACTGGGTAAGACCCCGGCGATACTGAACTTTTCCACCGGGCTGCGAAATGTGCTGGATAGCGCCGGTACCGCAGGCATAAGGACGGTGCTGACTTCTCGGGTCTTTGTCGAAAAAGCGAACATGGGCGAGTTGGTCGGTCAACTTGCCACGACATGCCAAATCATCTATCTGGAGGACTTGGCAAAAACCGTCTCGATGTTGGATAAACTCACCGGATTATACCGGTATTTCGAAAGACAACCTGGCGCTGCAACCGCAGATTCCCGCCTGATCCTGTTCACCTCGGGAACGGAGGGGCGTCCTAAGGGAGTTGTATTGTCCCATCGGGCGATACTGGCAAATATTGACCAGGCTTCCAGCGTGATTGATTATTCCCCGGCCGACCGGATGCTTAATGCTTTGCCGATGTTCCACAGTTTCGGCTTGATGGCTGGAACGATGCTGCCAATATTGGGCGGAATAGAGTTGTTCTTGTATCCGTCGCCGTTGCATTTCCGAATTGTGCCGGAAATCGCTTACGACTTTAATGCAACCTTGATGCTTGGCACACCGACTTTTTTGGCCGGCTATGGCAAGGTGGCCCATCCGTATGATTTTCACCGGTTGCGATATGTGTTGGCAGGCGGTGAAAAACTACGGCAACCGGTTCGAGATTTGTGGCTGGACAAGTTCGGCATTCGCATTCTCGAAGGGTATGGCGTAACTGAAACCGGACCGGTACTCTGTTTAAATACACCGCTGGCTGCTCGCACCGGCTCAGTCGGTAAATTTTTACCGGAAATCGAGTGGCGACTGGACCCGGTGCCAGGGATCGACAGTGGCGGCAATCTGGTGGTACGCGGCCCCAACCTGATGGAAGGCTATCTTCTGTATGAACAGGGTTTCCGTCCGGTTGACGGCTGGTACGCGACCGGTGACGTGGTTTCAGTTGACTCGGCCGGATATGCTTTTATCCAGGCGCGGCTGAAGCGGTTTGCCAAGATTGCCGGCGAAATGATCAACTTACAAATTGTCGAAGAAGCTGCGTCCGCCTGTTTTGGCACTGGCCTGCATGCAGCGGTTGCGGCGGCGGATGGACGCAAAGGTGAGCGGGTGGTGTTGTTCACCACCAACTCGCAGACAAAGCGTGAAGTGCTAAGGGAATACTTTTTGCAGACGGGACATAGTGTCTTATATGTGCCAAGTCACATCATTCCTATTGCGACGATGCCGCTACTCGGTACAGGCAAACCGGATTATCTTGGATTGCAGAAACAGGCGGAAATAATTCTGAACGGTGTGTGAGAAAATGGCCTTGTTTTTGCTGGTGGCAGCGCAATTCCTGTCTGCATTCGTTGATAATATGATTCTGTTTGTTGCTCAAACCATCCTCTGGCGCGACGCTTACCCGAGCTGGTATTTGCAGCTGGTTCAGGCCACGTTCCTGTTATCATACATTGTGCTGTCTCCTTGGGCGGGAGTGCTGGCAGACCGCTTTGCCAAACGGAATATCCTGATGGCAGGTAATGCGGTAAAATCGCTCGGAGTACTTGCAATGCTGTCGGGACTCGACCCTGCGATCAGCTACGCCATTGTCGGTATAGGCGCTGTTGTCTATAGTCCTGCCAAATACGGCATTTTACCATTGCTGACCAATACGGATTCGCAGCTTTTGAAAGCGAACTCGCAGGTCGAAGGCTTCACGATCCTGGCCATTTTGCTGGGGGCGGCGTTTGGCGGCTGGCTGGCTGACTATTCGGTTCCGTTGGCTCTGGGCTCGTGTCTGGGTTTGTATCTTGTTTCTGCGCTGCTGTGCTGCCGGATACCGGCAAATCCGGCAGACCATTCGCTAACCTTTTCCGGGGCAATCCAGCGTTTTTGCCATGACTTGATGACCGTTCTGGCGGAAAAGAAAGGCCGGTTTTCCTTGCTGGGGACCAGTGGCTTCTGGATGGCCTCGGCTGTTTTACGCTTGTCGGTGTTTGCCTGGTTGCCGATGGCGTTTGGCATTCACGACAACACGACGATCGGCCTGATGGTCACGCTGAGCGGGGTAGGGCTGATCGCCGGCGCGGTTGTCACGCCAAGGCTGGTACCAACCGGAAATCACGCAAGAATCATTCTGTTTGGTTCTCTGATGGCAATTGGCCTGATTGTATTGCCATGGACCCCATCATTGGCAGGCGCTTTGCTGATTCAGACAATTACCGGCAGTTTCGGCGGAGTGTACGTGATTCCGCTGAATGCAATGTTGCAGCGCGTAGGCGAACAAACGGTCGGAACAGGAAAAGCTGTGGCGATTCAGAATTTTGCCGAGAACAGTCTGATGTTTGTTGGTGTAAGCTTGTTCTTGCTTGCAGCGTGGTCCGGAGTACCGGTCGTTTGGTCGATGACCGGCAATGGGATTTTGTTGTTGACCGTCGTTTTGGGCTTGCGATATTTAACAATCAACTATTTGACAGAATAATCTCATAGTATATAATTATTATAGGGTTAATCTGTCCATAATTCTTTGAGGAGTGAGCCGTGGTGAACGCCATACGCTCAACTACCGCATCTACGGTAGCCAGGGACGGAACGCAAGCAATAAATAATAATGCACTGCAAACGCCGCAGATAACTGCGACGGGAAGTGTTGTCGGCAATTCTTCCTCTTCCTCAGCAGCAAATGGTTTACCTGACGTCGGTCCGGCCTATGAAGTTGAAATTTCGGCCGAGGGAAAAGCCATGGCCGAAAGTAGAGGCGGCGAGGCGGCGTCGACTGCAGGGACGGATGCGAAGCAATCCACGGAATCAATATCTGATCAGGCAAAAAAACAGCAGCAGGACTGGCGGATTCAGAGCGTAGCGATGCGAATGAAGCAAACCGAGCAAAACATCCGGGCTCATGAAGCTGCTCACATGGCAGCGGGCGGTGGTTTTGCCGGCAGTGCCAGCTATATATACGCCAAAGGGCCTGACGGAAAAATGTACGTTGTCGGCGGTGAAGTGCCGATTCAGGCGCCGGAAGGAAAAACACCGGAAGAAACGGTTAAGAATATGGAAGTAGTACAACGGGCCGCCCTGGCGCCGCCTGACCCGTCAGCCCAAGATTTGGCCGTTGCCGCTGCGGCGATGCAGATTGAAAGCCGGGCGCGAGCAGCAATCCGGCAAGGCCGTTTCCTGACGCAGGCCGACATGAAGGAAGACAGTGAACCGGGCGCCTTAAGCCGTCCGCCCGCCTGGCCGACCAGTATGGCAGGGTTGATTGCAACGCTAATGCCGGCTGAAGGAATGTATAACCGTTCGACGTCCACCCCGGTCGATTGACAATTCGATCACATCGGAATATAATTTTTCTCAAGTCATATTCCTAATATAGCCAATGGTAATGCGGAGGACACGACTGACACCGCAATCGTATCCAGAGAGAATGCGCCTAGGCTGAAAGCGCATCGACGAAACCTGTCAGTTACCACCTCCAAACCGCAGACCCGAATCAATATCCAGTAGGGTTTGCCGGACTCCCGCCGTTATCCGGGGTTGAAGCCGGATGCGATTATTGCATCAAGTAGGGTGGAACCGCGAGCTGAACTCTCGTCCCTTGTGGATGAGAGTCTTTTATTTTGGAGGAGGTTGAAGCAATGGAAAATTTGAAAGTTACTTTGAAAGACGGTACAGTGAGAGAGGTGGCGGCAGGGTCAACCCTGGCTGATTTGGCCGCGTCGATTTCCCGGTCGCTGGCCAAAAGTACGTTGGCGGCCAAGCTGGATGGCAAGGTTGTTGATCTGACAAGGCCGTTGACCGCGGATGCCACGGTGGAATTCCTGGGCTCCGATACGCAGGAAGGGCTGGATGCACTGCGGCACTCGGCTTCGCACATCATGGCCCAGGCCGTACAGCACCTTTATGGCGAATCGGTCCAATTCGGCATCGGTCCCTGGATTGCCAACGGGTTTTATTACGACATCGATACGGAACACACGTTTGTGCCGGAAGATTTGGCTAAAATCGAGGCCGAGATGGAGAAAATCGTAAAACAGGATTTACCGATCGTCCGTCAGGAAATGAGCAGGGAAGCGGCAATTAAATTTTTTGCCGACAAGGGGCAAAATTATAAAGTCGAGTTGATTCGCGACCTGCCGGAAGACGCAGTCATTTCGCTATATACTCAGGGTGATTTCACCGATCTGTGCGCCGGTCCTCATTTGCCGTCAACCGGACGGATCAAGGCGCTCAAGCTGCAAAGTCTTGCCGGTGCGTATTGGCGTGGCAGCGAAAAGAACAAAATGTTGCAAAGAATTTATGGCACGGCTTTTGAGAAGAAAGCCGACCTGGACGCATATCTGACGATGCTGGAGGAAGCTGCCCGTCGCGACCACCGTAAATTGGGCAAGGAACTCGATTTGTTCAGTATCCAGGAGGAAGGACCGGGATTCCCGTTCTTTCACGCCAAAGGCATGGTGATCCGCAATGAACTGGAGAATTTCTGGCGCAAGTTGCATCGAAAATTCGGTTACGAGGAGATTAAGACGCCGATTATCCTGAATGAGGAATTGTGGCATAAATCGGGCCATTGGGACCACTACAAGGAAAACATGTATTTCACGCAGATCGATGGCGCGAATTACGCGGTCAAACCGATGAACTGCCCTGGCGGGATGCTGGTTTATAAGACGCGTCACCACAGCTACCGTGAATTGCCGATGCGGGTCGCTGAGCTGGGACTGGTCCATCGTCATGAATTGTCCGGCGCTTTGCACGGGTTGATGCGCGTGCGCAGCTTTACTCAGGATGATGCGCACATTTTCATGTTGCCCTCGCAAATCAAAGATGAAATCATGGGCGTAATGGATCTGTTCAATGTCGTATATTCAACATTTGGTCTGTCCTACCATGCAGAACTGTCGACAAAACCGGAAAAGGCGATGGGTTCCGATGAAGTCTGGGAAGTCGCGACTTCCGCTTTGAAACAGGCGCTTGATGAACGCGGCATGCCTTATAAAATCAATGAAGGTGACGGTGCGTTTTATGGCCCGAAAATCGACTTCCATCTAAAAGATTCCATCGGCAGGACATGGCAATGCGGCACCATCCAGCTTGATATGCTGATGCCGGAGCGCTTTGACCTCACATACATCGGCGAAGATGGTCAGCGGCATCGTCCGGTGATGATTCATCGGGTTGCCTTTGGCAGTATGGAACGCTTCATCGGTATTTTGATCGAGCATTTCGCCGGCGCTTTCCCAGCCTGGATTGCGCCGCTGCAAGTCAAGATTCTGCCGATTACCGACCGGAACATGGAATATGCACAAATCTTGGCGAACAAGTTGCGTGAGGCCGACATCCGGGTGGAAGTGGATGAGCGTAGTGAAAAAATCGGCTATAAGATTCGTGAAGCACAGATGGAAAAAGTACCATATATGCTGGTGCTTGGCGACAAGGAAGCCGAAGCCGGCATGGTAGCAGTGCGGGTACGCGGTCAGGGAGATGTGGGAACAATGACATTTGAGGCGTTTGAAAAAATGGTCAACAAAGCGATTGCCAATAAAGCCTAATTCGCGAAAAATTACCATTGACTTTCCTGTTCAAGAATGATATCATTTAGAACGCAAGTAGAAGCCGTCCGCTTCTCACCTTACAACGCCGCATTGGTTGTTGGTAAGGTCGATGGACAAAAAATCGCCAGTTAGGCTATTTAGCGTCATTGTGCGGATGGAGTCACTCCATCCGCTTTTGTTTTACCAATTAATTGAAAGAGGTGAGAGACAATTAGTAAAGAAACACTGAGAATCAATGAAGAGATTCGGGCCAGAGAAGTTCGAGTGGTCAGCGCCAACAATGAACAATTGGGGATCATGAGTCTGCGCGATGCGCTTCAGCTCGCAGCAGAACAACAGCTCGACCTGGTGGAGGTGGCTGCAGCTGCCAAACCGCCGGCATGTCGGATCATGGACTTTGGCAAATTCCGTTTCGAACAACAAAAGCGTGACAAAGAGGCCAAGAAAAAGCAAAAAGTCATCACGCTGAAGGAAGTCAAACTCCGGCCGAATATTGAAGATCATGATTATGAAGTGAAAAAGAAAAATGCCCAGCGGTTTATCGCCGATGGCGACAAAGTCAAGGTTACGATTATGTTCCGCGGTCGCGAACTTGCACATCCCGAACTGGGACGCCAAATTTTGGTGAGAATGGCCAACGAGATGAAAGAGCCTGCTTTGGTCGAACGCGAGCCCAAAATCGAGGGCAGAAATATGTTTATGATATTAACGCCCCGGCCTGCCAAAGTCAGTCAGCCTGCGGCAAAAACCGGTGCGCAGAACCAAACCGCCGCAGCGCCTACCAGCGTTGCGCCACAAAAAAAGGAGGATTAAGCATGCCGAAAATGAAGACTCGCCGAGCTGCCGCCAAACGGTTCAAAATAACCGGTTCCGGTGAATTCAAGCGCTCAAAAGCATTCCACAGTCATATTCTGGAGTCCAAATCGCCAAAACGTAAACGCAACCTTCGTAAAGCCGGATTGGTTAGCAAGTCGGACCACGAAAGAGTCAGCAAGATGCTTCCGTACGCATAATACGCAAAATTTGAAAGGAGGATGTTCCAATGCCAAGAGTGAAAAAAGGCGTGACAGCACATGCGCGCCATAAAAAAATATTGAAACTTGCCTCAGGTTATCGTGGCGCCCGTCGTCGCCAGTATCGAAAAGCAAACGAAACCGTAATGAAAGCCCTCTGGTATGCACGGCATGACCGTCGGGCCCGCAAAGGCGATTTCCGTCGCCTCTGGATTGCCCGGATCAACGCAGCCGCTCGCATGAATGGCATTTCTTACAGCCAATTGATGTATGGATTGCATCAGGCCGGAATTGAAGTCAACCGCAAGATTCTTGCCGATCTGGCTGTCACCGATATGGCGGCGTTTAGCCAATTGGTCGATGCGGCAAAAGCAAAGTTGGCTAAGATTTCTTAAAACAATTTCAAACTTGTTGGCGATAAAACTCCTGCTTGGTATCTAGGCAGGAGTTTTTGCTATTTAACGAATTAATTTGTAAATTTCTAAAAAAATACAGAGGGTTTTTTCAAGTTGTGGGCGAATACTAAATATTAAAATATGTTGACACGCGTGTCGACAAAAGGGGGAGTTTCCATTGGCTTTGGTTACTTTGCGACAGGTTCTACAAGATGCGCGCAAGCGGAAGTATGCAGTCGGCGGTTTCAATGTATTCAATTTTGAAACGCTGGGTGCGGTCGTGGAGGTGGCGGAAGAACTAAAAGCGCCACTGGTGCTGGGAATTGCTGAAAGACTGTTCAAGTTTGTCGATGTGGACACCTTGGCGGCAGCGATGGCCCGGGCTGCACAAAGAACCTCGGTTCCGGTCGCCCTGCATCTTGACCATGGTCACACCTATGAAGGTGTCATGAGAGCTGTTCGCTGGGGGTTCACCTCGGTGATGTTTGACGGGTCCGCCTTGTCAATTGCCGAAAATCTGAAGAAAACAAAAGAAATTACGCGTATAGCCCATTCCCTTGGCATTTCCGTCGAAGGTGAATTGGGCTATATTAGTCATTGTGACGATGTTACCGGAATCACGACCAACGAATTTGTGCCAGCCGATGTTGTCATGGATTTTGTGACTAAGACCAAAATTGATGCACTGGCTGTTGCCGCCGGCACGGGTCATGGTACGGTCAAAGGTATGGGAGGATTGAACATTGCCCGGTTGGCGGAGTTGAGTAATGCAGTAGATGTACCGCTGGTTTTGCATGGCGGTTCAAAATTGAGCAGAGAAGATTGCCGGCTGGTTATCGATAACGGAATTGCCAAAATCAATATTGCGACGGACATGTCATTATCTGCAGCTGATCGGTTGCGAACTGAGTTGGCAAAATCCCCTTCGGCCAACTATATTCATTTAATGACATCAGTCAAGAAGGGTGTCAAAGATTTAGTGCGTAAATACATGCTAAACTTTGATTGCATTAGCAGGGCTATCTAATCCTGTCGCAAATTCGTTTATTGTGCCAAAACCGTCATCTGCCACAGGCAGAAGGCGGTTTTCTTAGTTCGACGAAACATTGCCGACTCTATATAATAATATCTGCTCTATCGACGGTAGAAGTTGGGAACCATACGGAGGCGCAACAAACAAATGGATTTGTTGACTGGAAAACAAAAGGTCGTCAATTTGATGGATCTGTCGCAATGGCGGCTGACACCTTATCAAGTATTGGTGTTGGGCTTTGCCGGCCTGATTCTGTTCGGCGCCCTGTTGCTCAGCCTGCCGGTTGCCAGCCGGTCGGGGGAAGGAACCGCATTTATTGACGCCCTGTTTACTGCGACTTCTGCCGTGTGTGTAACAGGCCTGGTGGTTTATGATACCGGAACGCATTTTTCCTATTTTGGTCAGTCCGTTATCCTAGTGCTGATTCAGGCTGGCGGTCTTGGTATCATGACCATGTCGACCTTGTTCGCATTATTGATCGGCAAGAAGATACGCCTGAAAGAAAGGCTGCTGATGCAAGAAGCGCTTAACCAACTGTCTGTTTCCGGGGTTGTCCGATTGACCATATATATCATAAAAATTACATTGCTGATTGAATTTGTCGGCGGCACATTACTTGCGCTGTTCTGGTTTCCCGAATTGGGTTGGCATGGGGTATACTATGGGTACTGGCATGCAGTTTCCGCTTTTTGCAATGCCGGCTTTGATTTGTTTGGCAAAATAAACGGCCCGTTCAGCGGACTGATACCTTATGTAGAGCATATTGCTGTAAATGCGTTGGTGTGCGGGCTAATTTTTTTGGGCGGGATTGGATTTCCGGTGTTGCATGACATTTGGTCCAGTCGCTCGTTTGAGGATTTTTCCCTGCACAGTAAAATTGTCTTGATTGCATCTGGTAGCTTGATTGCTGTGGGCGCTTGTTTAATCTTTATATTCGAGTATGCAAACCCCAACACTTTGGGAGGCTTGTCTCTGCAAGGTAAAGTGCTGGCAAGCTTGTTTCAGTCCGTTTCTCCCCGCACAGCCGGCTATAACACGATTGATATCGGCAAGATGTATGACGGAACTCTTTTTTTGCTAATCATATTGATGTTTATCGGCGCTTCGCCCTCTTCGACCGGCGGCGGCATCAAGACTTCAACGGCCTCGGTCCTGCTGATTGCGATCATCGCTTTGATCAGGGGAAAACATGACGCCGAATGCTATGGACGGCGAATTCCCAAGGAATATATCTACAAGGCCTTTTCAATCATGTTGATTTCTTTTATGCTTGTGGTAATAGTGACCATGGCGTTGACTATAACAGAGCAGGTAAGCTTTTTGGCGATATTATTCGAAGTGACCTCCGCGTTCGGCACGGTGGGGTTAAGCACTGGAATCACTCAATTTTTGAGTGACCTCGGAAAAGCCTGGCTGATTTTCATGATGTTTGCCGGACGGGTCGGGCCGATTACGTTGGCACTCGCGATTGCAATGCGCACTCGCAAAGTGCATGTTCAATATCCTGATGGTAAGATCATTATTGGCTAACAGGAGGGGAAAGCATGAGCAGGCAGAAAAAGCAGTTCGCCGTTATTGGCCTTGGTCGTTTTGGCACTAGTGTTGCGATGACGCTGCAGCAACTCGGACATGAAGTGTTGGCAATCGATGCAGATGAAGAGCGGGTACAAAAAATCAGCGATCAAGTCACGCATGTGGTGCAAGCCGATACGACAGACGAAAATTCGCTGCAGGCGCTCGGTTTGCGAAATTTTGACGCGGTTGTCGTTGCCATCGGTGAAAATGTCCAGGCCAATGTGGCTACCACCCTGTTGGTCAAAGACATGGGGGTACCATTTATCATCGCGAAAGCGCGTAATGCATTGCACGGCAAGATGCTGGAAAAAATCGGTGCGGACCGGGTTGTCTATCCGGAGCGAGATATGGGGCAACGTGTGGCGCACAGCCTGATATCCAGCAATGTACTCGACTATATCGAACTGTCGCCCAATCTGAGTCTGGTCGAAGTTACCGCTCCTGGACTGTTTGTCGGAAAATCATTGCTGCAGAGTAATATGCGGGCGATATATGGAGTGAACGTCGTAGCCATAAAACGCAATGAAAAATTGATTGTACCACCGCAACCGACAGAAGTGATCCAAGAATCGGATATACTCATCGTCATCGGCTCGACCGACGGACTGCAAAAACTGGAGGTTCTGGAATGATTCAAACGATTAGCAGTCCGGATAACCAACACATCAAAGCGGCAGCGGCATTGCGGCAAAAAAAGCAGCGCGACGACACCGGACTGTTCCTCTTGGAAGGGTTGCATCTGGTGGAAGCGGCGATAAATGAAAAATGGTTGATAGAACAAACGTTCTTTTGCGAAGACAGATTAGCAAGAAGCCAAATTGCAGAATTTAGCGAGAAGTTATTAGCAAATGGCAGTAAGATTTTTGCAGTTTCATCATCGGTATTCAAAAAAATTGCCGAAACCGATACACCACAGGGGATTATAGCGGTTGCCAGACAATGCCGGGTGGATTTATCTGCGACCACACAACCTGCTAAGGTAGGCGATAGTTTGCCATGGGTGGTATTGGATGCGGTTCAGGATCCGGGAAACGTAGGAACAATTGTTCGCAATGCGGATGCGGCTGGTGTGGCGGGAATTATTTTGACGCCGGGATGCGCTGATATTTATGCCGGCAAGACGGTCCGCGCCACAATGGGTTCTATGTTTCATATTCCGATATATAAGGCATCCGTCCAACAATGTCTTGATTTTTTTCTGGAACGGGAGATTCCGGTTTATGTTGCAGATGCTGCTTCGGCGGAGAGTTATGCGGAAATTGACTGGAGGCTGCCTTGCGCAATAGTATTCGGCAACGAAGGTGCTGGGGTCAGCGAACTGTTCCGACAGAAAAAAACACGTTCCGTTGCAATTCCGATCGTCGGCAAAGCCGAATCGTTGAACGTGGCGTCAGCGGCTGCCGTTATTTTATTCGAAGCTGCGCGGCAACGCGGTTTTTCCTTGTCATAAGTTTGCTTGCTGTGCTATAATAATTTCGTAGCGTGTCCGGATCCGGTTTCACTAGTCGGAGAGGAAGTGTTGCGATTTTGGAAACCGCGGATTTTTATTGGAAAATCTTCGAAACGACAGGTTCTATTGCTGCTTATCTGGTGTATAAGCAATTAAAGGAACTGTCATTATAATTATTGCCAAACCGATGAGGGAGAGAGTACGCTGGGTGCGCACGTTGACAGGGAGCTTCTGCCGCAGATTGAGAGCAGCAGCCGGAGCGTCAGCCGAAGTTCACTCCTGAGGGACTAGTTGAGCCGTTACTCGGTTAGACTGAACGTATTGCCTGCGTTAAAGGCGTTGAGTGAAAAAATGGGTGGTACCGCGAAACTGGACTTTCGCCCCTGGTGGGCTGGAAGTCTTTTATTTTTTGCAATGTTGACTTGAAGGAGAGCGATGAACATGGAAATGGAATTGCGACGGATCCGGGAAGCGGCTTTCCGGGAACTGGAACTCGCACAAGAGGTAGGCGCACTCAATGAAATCCGGGTTCGTGTGTTGGGGAAAAAAGGCGATCTAACGGCAGTGTTGCGCGGCATGGGCGCTATGGATGCGACAGAAAGGCCCCGTATCGGGCAACTGGTCAATGATTTGCGGCAAGAGTTTGAAGCTGCATTGAATGAAAGAATGGCACTGCTTAAGGATGCCGCATTGACCAAACGGCTGGAAGCCGAAAGAATCGATGTAACGTTGCCAGGGCGGATATTGGAACGCGGCCGCCGTCACCCGCTCACGATGGCTCTCGATCGGATCAAAGCGGTTTTTTTGCAGATGGGATTTGATATCGAAGAAGGCCCGGAGGTCGAAAGCGACTATTATAACTTCGAGGCGCTGAATCTGCCGCCTGATCATCCGGCGCGTGATATGCAGGATTCTTTCTATATTACCGAGCAATTCTTGTTGCGAACTCACACCTCGCCAGTGCAGGTGCGCACGATGCAGGCCAAGCCGCCGAACTCGCCGATACGCATGATCGCGCCAGGCAAAGTGTATCGCCGCGACTATGACGCGACGCATTCGCCGATGTTCCAGCAGGTGGAAGGGCTGGTCGTCGGTCCGGACATCCGTTTTTCCGATTTGAAGGGAACGCTGGAACTATTCTGTCAGGGGATTTTCGGTGACAGCGTGAAAGTTCGGTTTCGTCCCAGTTACTTTCCGTTTACCGAACCCAGCGCTGAAGTCGATATCTCCTGTGTGATTTGCAAAGGTAGCGGTTGCCGTGTCTGCAAAGGCACCGGCTGGCTCGAAATCCTCGGTTCCGGTATGGTTCATCCGCGGGTTTTGGAAATGAGCAACTATGATCCGTCGCAGGTCAGTGGGTTTGCGTTCGGTATGGGAGTCGAACGGATTGCGATGCTGGCGTTCGGAATTGATGACATGCGGCTGTTCTATGAAAATGACGTGCGCTTTTTGCGCCGTTTCTAAGGGAGGAAATGCAAGATGCGCGCTCCAGTGAGATGGTTGAAAGACTATGTGAGTTTTGATGAAGCGCCTGAATTATTGGGCGAACGGTTGACGATGGCCGGGATTCCTGTCGAAGGAATCGATCGCCCTTGCGAAGGATTGCGAAATATAGTGACAGGTTTGATTACCAGTGTCGATCCGCATCCGAACGCCGAACGATTGTCGGTTTGTTTGCTGGATTTGGGCGGAAGAACGGTGAAAATCGTTACTGCGGCGACCAATGTGCGTGCCGGTCAAATCGTACCGGCGGCACTGGATGGCGCAGTGCTGGCTGATGGAAAAACCATCGCAGCTACGGATTTTCGCGGGGTGATATCGGAAGGCATGCTTTGTTCGGCCGAAGAAATCCTCGGCGATACCAAGATCATCGCGCCGGAAAAACGCGAGGGGATTTATGTCTTGCCGGCGGGAACGCCACTGGGAGCCGATATCCGTCCGGTAATGGGCCTGGATGATGTGACGCTCGAATTTGAATTGACGGCGAATCGCGCCGACTGTTTCTCAATGATGGGTCTGGCCCGTGAAATCGGTGTGTTGTCGCAAAGCAAAGCTGCGCGGCCGCTGCTGACATTTGCGGAAAAAGGCGAGGGTAAAGCGGCGGAAATGGCATCGATCGAAATCCGCGAACCGGATCTTTGCATGCGGTTTTGTGCCCGGATTTTGACCAACGTACGGATTGGCGAATCGCCACTGTGGATGCAGCACCGGCTGCAGGCAGCAGGTATGCGGCCGATCAGCAATGTAGTCGATGTCACGAACTTTGTAATGCTGGAATTGGGGCAACCGATGCATGCCTATGATTATAGCCTGCTGGCCAAGCATAGCATTATCGTTCGCCGGGCGGTTGATGGAGAAAAGCTGACCACGCTTGATGGAGTGAAACGTGAGTTGAATTCGGAAATGCTGGTGATTGCCGATGCCTCGCAGCCAGTCGGACTTGCCGGCGTAATGGGCGGTCTGGCGACAGAAGTGTCCGGTTCAACCAAGACGGTCTTGCTGGAAGCAGCCGCATTTTACGGACCCAATGTTCGCCGGACCTCAAGAGGCCTGGGTTTGCGTTCGGAAGCTTCCGGACGATTCGAACGCGGCGTCGACGCAGCGGCAATCCCGCTGGCGCTAGACCGGGCGGCGCAACTGCTGGTCGATATGGGCGCCTGTGATATCGTGCCAGGAATAATCGACGTATATCCCAAAGCCATTTTGCCGGCGCAGTTCGAGTTTACGCCGCAGTGGGTGAATCGTTATCTTGGCTCCGATATCCCGTCCGATACAATGATTGATATTTTAAAGAAACTGGAGTTCACCGTTAAGATCGGTCCGGATTCGATTCAGGTGACTGCGCCGACCTGGCGGCAGGATGTGACCGGTCCGGTGGATATCGCCGAAGAAGTGTCGCGCATTTACGGATATGATAATATCGCCTCGACGAAACCTACCGGTCAGTTGCATTCAGGCGGCATGTCGCAGCAACAAAACCTGGTGGATAGATCGCGCGACCTGATGACAGGATTCGGCTTTTTTGAAACGCTGTCGTTCAGTTTTTCCCATCCGTCATTTTTTGAGCATCTGCGATTGCCTGAGGACAGTCAACTGCGAAATGCGATACCAATTCTGAATCCCATTACCGACGAGTTTCCAATCCTAAGAACTACTTTGATGGCAGGATTGCTGGAAACTGTGGCACGCAACCTTTCACGCAAAAATGAAGACCTGAAAATTTATGAAGTCGGTACGACGCATCATGCGATGAAATTGCCGCTCGATTCTCACCCTGCAGAAGTCATCCGTTTGTGTGGAGCGATGGTGGGGCGTCGCGACGGAACGGAATGGTGCCATAGCAGGGAAAATGTCGACTTTTTTGATGCAAAAGGCGTGGTGGAGTCTTTGCTTAGCGGTCTTGGCGTCGGTGAATACCAGGTTGTCGCTGCCTCCGTTCCTTGGTTGCACCCAGGAAAACAAGCCGATCTAATGATTGACGGACAAAGCGTGGCTACGGTTGGAGAATTGCATCCGAGTGTGCAGGAAGCGTTCGGCATTAACCGGCCAATATATCTGTTCAAAATAAACCTGACCGATCTGGCGCCGTATTGCTCCACTGGAGCGAAAGCCTATTCGCCGCTCCCCAAGTACCCGGCGATCAACCGGGACATTGCCCTGGTTCTGGCGGATAGCGTGCAGGCAGCCGACGTACTTGAGGCGGTTCGCAGCGCCGGCGGGGAGCTGCTGGTTGAATCCCGCCTGTTTGACGTATATGCCGGGGAGCGGGTGGAAAAAGGCACGCGTAGTTTGGCGATTTCATTGGTTTATCGGGCAGCGGACCGAACCTTGACGGATGAGGAAGTCGATGCGCCGCTGGCCAAGTTAATTCAACATCTTGAGACGACTTTTGCGGCAAAACTGCGCAGTTAAGGTGTTTAGGACATTCATCGCAAGAGGGTCGGGCAGTGTCCCGGTCCTCTTTAATTTGCGGTAGCACGCAGGAATACGGTAATCTAAAGTCGAACAAAATACTGGATATATTTCATTGAGCTGTTTAATGGGAGGCGAAGTATGGAGAAGAAGCGATACCGGGTAACCGTTACTATTGGCGGCGAGAGTTATACCATCCGCGGGGACTCCGAGCCGGACCGCGTGCAAAAGATCGCCGCGTTATTCGACGAACGGCTGCGTCAGGTCGAACGAAGTTATCCGAGTCTTTCACCGTCGAGGATTGCGACATTGGCTGGCCTGAATCTGACTGACGACTATTTGCGGTTGCAGGAAGATTATCAGCAACTGCTTTCGATGGTGAAACAGGTAAAGTGAAGTTGAGGAAAAGCGATGATTGAATTATTGGCGCCGGCCGGAAACCGGGAAGCTTTCTCCGCGGCGATTGAAGCAGGCGCGGATGCAATTTATCTGGGTGGGCAACAATTTGGCGCCAGGCAGTACGCCGACAATTTTGCCGCCGATGAACTGGCAGCGAGTATCCGTCAGGCTCATTTGCTTGGCGTAAAAGTATATGTGACAGTCAATACTCTGCTGGATGATGCGGAGCTGCCTGTCCTCAAGGATTATCTGCGCACTTTGTATGATATTGGCGCTGATGCGGCGATTCTGCAGGATATCGGCGTGGCCAGGGTCGCCAAACATATTGCTCCGAAACTGCCGATTCATGCCAGCACCCAGATGACGGCCCACGATTTGCCTGCCGTCAATTTGCTTGCCGACTATGGTTTTGCTCGGGTAATTTTGTCGCGTGAACTTTCCCTGCCGGAGATCAAAGTGATCAGCCGCGGGGCTCGCTGTCAGATCGAGACGTTCATTCATGGCGCTTTATGCATTTGTTATTCGGGTCAATGCCTGATGTCCAGCATGATCGGCGGTCGCAGCGGCAATCGTGGTCGTTGCGCCCAACCTTGTCGTCTGCCTTACCGTCTGTTGAATAGCGAGGGACAGGATGCATTGGCGGGTCGGGAAATCGGTGAATATTTACTGAGCCCGCGGGATTTTCAGACCATCGAATTCGTGCCGGAGTTGATTGACGCCGGAGTGGTCAGTTTTAAAATCGAGGGGCGGATGAAACGGGCTGAATACGTCGCTGTGGTTGTCGATGCTTATCGTCGGGCGATTGACCGGGCAGTTGCCGATTCGCAAAATTATCATGTTCCCAAGGAAGACTTGCGCGACCTCGAGCAAATTTTTAATCGGGGTTTTACTTCGGCACATTTATTGGAGAAGAACGGACGCGAGATGATGAGCGACCGCCGGCCCAACAACCGGGGGGTGCTGATCGGCAGGGCAACTGGTTATTCACCGGAACAGCGTCTGCTGCAGCTAAAGCTGGAAGGGCCGTTGGCGAAGGGAGATATCGTCGAAGCTTGGGTCAAGGTCGGCGGCAGGGTATCGATCGAAGTTGGACCAATGTTGCATGATGATGTCCCGGTGGAATCGGCCCAGGCTGGACAGGAAATCGCCATTTTTTCCCGCGAAGCGATTCGGCCTGGCGATCGCGTTTTCAAAGTATTTGATGCTCAGTTGACGGAAAAAGTCCGTTCCTGGTTTGCCAAACCGCATGCACGAAGACGGATTCCGCTCAGCATGACAGTCAGAGCGGTTGGCGGCGAACCGTTGAAGATTTCAGTGCGGGACCGGGAGGGAAACAGTGCGGTAGCTGAAACCGCTTTCATCGCCCAACCGGCGCGAAATCGGCCGTTGACCCCTGAGGTTTTGGAAGCGCAGTGTTCCCGCCTCGGCAATACGCCGTTCGCTCTGGAGCAATTTGCTACCGATATCCAAGGGGAAGTGATGACGCCGCTATCCGAAATCAACGACGCGCGCCGTCGCTGCATCGAAGCGTTGGAAGCAGAGCGTTTGCGGCCATTTCAGCGACCGTCGCTCGACAGATCATTGGCGTTGCCGCAATTGCCGCCAGCAATAAAGCTGCCAGACACTCTGGAACTGGTCGTAAAAGTCGATACTTTGGATCAGGCGGCAGCGGCGCTTACTGCGGGAGCCGACTGGATCATGGTCAGCGGCGAGCGGTTCCAAGGAGCGCGTTTTCAACGCGCCGACTACGAAAAAATCCTTGCGCTTGTTCGCAAACAGCAAAAGAAGGCGGCGTTCTGTCTGCCCCGAATCATCCGTGATTCCAATCGTAGCGCGGCAGAGGCGCAACTGGAATGGTTCTCGCATATCCGGCCTGATGCCGTATCTGTTGCCAATCTGGGATCGATGGCAATGTTGCGGCAATATCCCGATTTGGTGATGCATGCCGACTATCCGCTCAACTTGTTCAATGGACAGTCATTGGCATTTGTCCAGGAACAAGGTGCTGCCTGCGCCACCTTGTCGCCGGAATTGACATTGGGGCAGGTACAAAAACTGGCGCAGAAAAGTATATTGCCGCTGGAATGCCTGGTACAAGGCAGATTGACGTTGATGGTTTCGGAATTTTGCGCGACCGGAGCCTATCTGTCAAATGCAGAACAGACCAGTTGCAACGCTGCTTGCCGTCAGGGCGAATACCGGTTGCAGGATCGCAAGGACGAGGCCTTCCCACTGGTATCCGATGATGCTTGTCGCATGCATATTTTGAATGGAAAAGAGTTGTCGATGCTGCCGCATGTGGCGAAGTTCGCACAAGCAGGCGTTGCCCGGATTCGGATTGAAGCCTGTCAGATGAACCCGGCTGAGATCTCAAAGATCACCGGAACCTATCGTCGGGCGATTGCTGCAGGGAACGCAGGTTTGAGCGAGCTGGAAATTGCCGACGCCGAACATGCCGACATCACCCGTGGCCATTATTTCCGAGGGGTATTATGAGACAACCGGAGGAGTAACCATGGATTCGGCAGCCTTACGCACGCTTGAATACGCCAAAGTGATCGATAGATTGGTGAATTTTGTCGCCACGCAGCGCGGTCGCGAGCTGGCGGAAACGTTACAACCGTCATCTGATTATCAAACAGTGGAAAGTAATCTGGCATTAACCGAAGATGCTGTCCGAGTATTGCGGCATGCGCCGTCGATTCCTTTCGGCGGCATTAGTGACCTGCGCCAGATATTGGGGCGGGCCCGGATAGGCGGCGGATTGTCCGGCGAAGAATTGTTGGCTGTGGGGTCAACCCTGCGGGCTGTGCGATTGTTGAAAGGTTTTTTTGTCGAATATGCCGAATTCATCGGCGGACTGGAACCCTGGGTGCAGGGGTTGACCGTGCTGCGCAACAGCGAATTTGCCATTGAACGATCGATTGATGACAATGGTACGGTCAAGGATGACGCCAGCGAAAAATTGGGTCAGTTGCGACGGGAAATCAGGGTCATACAGGGACGGATCAAAGATAAACTGGACTCGATATTGCGTTCGTCGCAATATAAAAGTTATTTTCAAGATGCTCTTTATACGATGCGCGGCGACCGCTATGTGATTCCGATCAAACAGGAATATCGTCACCAATTTCCCGGCATCCTGCATGATCAGTCGGCCAGTGGCGCAACCGTATTTATCGAGCCGATGGCGCTGGTCAACCTGAACAACGATCTTAAAGGCGTCATTTCGGCCGAGCAGGTGGAAGTGGAGAAAATCCTGCTTGCATTGTCATTGCAAGTGGCGACGGCGGCTGATCCGATCGAGGCCAACTGTGATATCCTGGCGCAGCTTGACTTTGTTTTTGCCAAGGCCCGTCTGGCTTTTGAAATGCATGCTGTTAGACCTGAGGTCAATGTGGAAGGCCGGGTGGATCTGCGGCAGGCCCGCCATCCATTGATTTCGCCGGCTTCGGTAGTGCCGGTTGATATTCGGATAGGCAACGAATTCAATACCTTGTTGATTACCGGTCCCAACACCGGCGGCAAGACTGTGGCGTTGAAAACACTCGGACTGCTTAGCCTGATGATGCAGTCGGGTCTGTTTGTGCCGGCTGCCGCAGATTCTACGCTAGCCGTGTTTGAAGACATCTTCGCCGATATTGGCGATGAGCAGAGCATCGAACAATCACTCAGCACGTTTTCCGGTCACATGACGAATCTGGTCCGAATCTTGTCGCAAGTGACGCCGAGTTGTTTGGTGTTGATCGATGAAATCGGCGCCGGAACCGACCCGGAAGAGGGAACCGCGTTGGCGATGGCGATTTTGGAGCATTTGCGGGAACAGGGTATTCGCACGATCGCCACGACTCATTACGGCGAATTGAAGGCGTTTGCCTATACCCAGGAAGGCGTCGAAAACGCTTCGGTGGAGTTTGATATTGAAACGCTGAGACCGACATATCGGCTGTTGATCGGAGTTGCCGGCAGCAGTAACGCATTTGCCATATCGCAGCGACTCGGCCTGCCGAAAGAATTGGTGGAAAAAGCCCGAATCATGGCCGGCGGCGAGCACCAAAAGTTTGAAAACGTTTTGTCTGTGATGGAAGAGCATAAACGGGCCAGTGAAAAAGAGCGTCAGGAAGCAGCGGCCTTGCGCCAGGAATCGGTTCGGCTAAGGCAAATAATCGAACGCGAGAAACAATCCTGGGAAATCAAGAAAAAAGACGCCATGATCAAGGCGCGCGCCGAAGCCGATGAATTGATGCGCCAGACCCGACTGGAAGCCGAAGCGGTGATTCGGGACCTGAAGCAGCATTATTCAACAAGCGGCGCCTCGGCGCTGCAGGAAAGTGTGGATAGCGCCCGCCGCAAAATTCGTGAAAAAATTAGTGAACTAAATCCGTTGGAAGCTAACGAAACACCTGTCGTATTTGAAACTGATGCCGCCGCCAAAGTGATTAAAGGTTCGGTTGTGCTGGTCGCGAATCTCGGCCAACAAGGGACTGTTCTTTCCGTGGAAGGCGATTCGGTTTTGGTTCAACTGGGCGCGCTGAAAATGACCGTTGCCCGCAGCCAGTGCCGCGTGCTTAAACGGTCCGAACAAAAATCGCTTGAACCGGCGCGAAAAGCTCGTCAGTTGTCGACGGAAAAAATGCAACCGGTAGCGCGTGAAATTGATATTCGTGGCATGAATAACGAAGAAGCGTCTTATGTGTTGGAAAAATACCTTGATGATGCCGTTTTGGCAGGTCTCGATTCGGTTTCCATCATTCACGGCAAGGGAACCGGTGCGCTTCGCAAAGGAGTGCAGACTTTTTTGGCGGCTCATCCAAGAGTGAAAGGAATCAGTATCGCCGAGATAAACCAAGGTGGAACCGGTGTGTCGGTGGTAAAACTTGCCTGACAAAACATCAACAGGGAGGCGAATCGGATGATTACCAAAAGCGGAGAAATGGAAGCAAGAGCGGTGGACCAAGTGGTCGAACTGATGGCTCTGGCCGCCCGGACTGCGCCTAAAGCCAAGGGGGTCGACAATTTGGTCGTTGTGGCGGCGCGTGCCAAAGTGAAAGATCAACTTTCGGCCGAGATGCGGCGAATTGTTCAGGAAGACAACGGGTTGCCCAACTTTGAGCGGGATGCCGGCAATGTTGACAAGGCAGCCGTGGTCCTGTTGCTCGGGCAGCGTGTCAAGCCATTGGGTCCGCGTCCTTGCGGTTTTTGCGGCTATAAGGATTGCGAAGAAAATCTGAAGAACAGTGGACTTTGTGCAATCAGTATCGGTGATCTCGGCATTGCGCTCGGCTCTGCGGTCAGTGTCGCCGCGCAGCATCATGTCGATAACCGGATCATGTTTACGTTGGGGCGGGCGGCGATCAACCTCAACTTGTTCGACGATAAGGAAGTCAAGGTTGCCTATGGGATTCCTATTTCGGTTTCAGGCAAAAATCCTTTTTTCGACAGATAGGCCACGCTACCATGAACATTAAAAAACCCGACCGGAGCTATCGCTTCGGCCGGGTTTTTTAATGTTAGTTTCTAGGTTCGGCATCATACTCCATCTTGTCCCGCAACAATTTTTCCAGCCAAATTCTGTGACTCGGTGAATCGATAGACTCATACAGAGAGGTAGACTGGTCTTGAACGAAGTGATGGCGAGCCAGCATACGCCGTTTAAGCGACAGAATGCGCCGCAGCGAATCATCAAGTCGCGATTGCGAAATTTCGCCAGTTTGCACTGCAACAAGCATTGCGTTATAAGCAGCGAAAAAATCGGCAGGCATTAGGATAATATCAACCCCAGCCTTGAAAGCCATCACCGCCGCCTGGCCACTGCCGAATCCGTCGCTGACGGCCCGCATGTTCATCGCATCAGTGATGATGATTCCTTCATAACCAAGCTGTTCGCGCAACAGTCCGCTAACTATATGTCGGGAGAGAGTTGCCGGCAAATCGGGCGTTGGGTCTAACGCGGGCAAGTGTAGATGTCCAATCATGACCATGTCTACATTTGTCTTCACCGCTGCTTGAAAGGGCAGCAACTCGACGCGCTCCAGTCGGTCACGCGAATGGTCAATGACCGGCAGCGTCAGGTGCGAATCTGTCCGAGTGTCACCATGGCCGGGGAAGTGCTTGGCAGTGGCGGCGATTCCTGCGGATTGCAGTCCATCGATAAAGGCGACTCCCTGTATTGCAACCGCAACCGCATCCGAGCTAAACGCCCTGTCGCCGATGACTGGGTTTTCATTGCGGGTTGCCACATCCATCACCGGAGCAAAATTCAAATTGAAACCTAGACCGTACAGTTCTTGACCGAGCAACCAACCGACTCTGGCTACGGATTCCGGACGCAATGCAGCAAGCTGTCGTGCTGCCGGTAATCGGCTGATGAAGGAAAGCCGGGCGACGCGGCCGCCTTCCTGATCAACCGCAATAAATGGCGGCAGGCCAGGCGAACGTGAACGCAATTGTTGCGTCAGAATCAATGTCTCGGCTTTGGTGGGTACATGGCGCGAAAACAAGAGATAGCCGCCGACTGGAACAAGAAGGGCGTCAGCAGATACATCCGCATCGACAATGAACAATTGACCGATTTTTTCTGCCAGGCTCAAATTATTCAACTGCGTTGTCACAACGTCCGATATTTGAAGTTTTGATTCACCAATAACCGGTTTCGGCGCTGTGATAGTTGCGCTGGCCGTTGCAGGGTCACTGGCAAGGAAGCAAACCAAGGCAAACAGAATTGGTAGTAACTGTTTTTGCATGAAGCACCCCGTTGTTCAGAGATAGAAAGATGCGGCGCACCAAGGCGCCGCATGAGATTGCTCAGTTTGTTGGATTGGCCGGAGGTTTCGCCGGTGGTTTGGCTGGCGGTGCTGTAGAGCCCGGCTTACCGCCTGGCGGGGGAGTCGTTGGTTTGGTACTGGGCGTTGTAGTTTTCCCGGACTGCCCGGGAATCGGTGTATCGGTCTTGTTTGCCGGCGGGGCGTTGGGGTCGGTCGGCGGTGGAGCAGTGGAGGGTTGTTTTGGTTGTGTCCCCTCAATGAAATAATCAGTAACAGAGTCCTTATTGTTTGGATCGGTGATCAAGCCACCGTCTTTGGTGGAAACCGTGGCAGAAATGATGCCGCGCGGACGCGGGAAATCCTTGATAGGCATTTTAGCGGTTGCCTGTTGCATATAAAGCCGCCAGATGGTTGCGGGAATTTCACCGCCGGTTTGGCCATCCAGCGTGCCGTCGCTGTCAAATCCGATCCATACGGAAGTGGAGATATCCGGTGTATAACCGACAAACCAGGCGTCTTTATGCTCGTCAGTGGTTCCGGTTTTGCCTGCGGCAGGACGGCCGATATTGGCGCCGGTTCCGGTACCATACTGAATAACACCTTTTAACATATCCGTCAATAAAAAGGCGACCCGTTCATTGACGACCATTTTTTCCTTGGGCACATGTTGCTCCAACACTTTTCCATTGCGGTCAACTACTTTAAGAATCGTTACCGGTTCAACCCGCACGCCTTGGTTGGCCAGAACGCCAAACGCGCTGGCGATATCGAGCGGGGTGACGCCGCGGGTAAGACCGCCCAGCGACATAGCCAGGGTGATGTCATTATGCGAACCGCTGGTGACAAGAGTGGTGATGCCCATGTTTTGCGCATTGCGGACGACTCTTTCCGGCGTGACTTCCTGCGCAAGTTTGACTGCAGGAATGTTGCGCGACAAGGCCAGCGCGGTCCGCAGCGTGATCGGACCCTTGAAAGTGCGGTCATAGTTCATTGGCGCATAGTTTCCGACACGAAATGGTTTGTCGTCAATAATTGAGGCTGGTGATTTTCCGGCATCAAGCGCCGTTAGATAAACGAAAGGCTTGAAGGCGGATCCCGGTTGCCGCTCAGCCAGCACAGCACGGTTGAACTTATCGGTGCCGCGCCCGCCGACCATCGCCTTGACATAGCCATTGTGCGTATCAATCGAAACCAGGGCGCCTTGTGGCTGTTGCAGACCGTTTTTGTCAACCGACATGACAGGAAGTTCTCGCATGGCTTTTTCGGCAGCTTTTTGCAAATCAAGGTCAATGCTGGTATAAATTTTCAGGCCCTCTTTATAGACCGTGTCAGCACCGTACTTGTCAATCAACTGCGAGGTGATATATTCAATGAAATAGGAAGCGGATACACCGATGTCTTTATCTTTTGCTTTTGGATCAGGTTTTGCCTTCGGGTCGGGCTTAGGAGCGTCTACAGCGACTTTAAGCGGCGCCGATTTATTTTTATCGGCGGTTGCCTGGTCCAAATAACCGTACTTGACCATCTGATCCAGCACGGTAGCCTGGCGTTCCTTTGCCGCCTTCATACTGTTGAACGGCGAGTAGTAATTGGGGCTTTTCGGCAGGCCGGCCAACATCGCCGATTCGGCAAGGCTAAGTTGTTCGACGTTCTTGCCGAAATAGGTCTGGGCGGCGGCTTGCACTCCATAAGCGCCGGCGCCGAAGTATATCTGATTCAGGTAGAGTTCCAGGATTTCATTCTTGGTATATTGTTTTTCAATTTGAAATGCGATGATTACTTCCTGCACTTTGCGTTTCCAGGTGCGCTCCTGTGTCAGAAAAGCATTCTTTGCCAACTGTTGTGTGATTGTGCTGCCGCCTTCCGATACGCCGCCGGCAGAAATGTTGATCCAGACTGCGCGTAGGATTGCACGTGGATCAACCCCTGAATGTTGGTAAAAACGATTGTCTTCCAGCGCAACAAAAGCATTCTGCAAATCTTTCGGCACCTTGGTCAAAGGAACCGGCAGTCTGTTTTCAACTGCGTGCAAAACAGTGATCAATTTTCCGTTGACATCAAATACCTGGGCAGAGGCAGCAGGCCTGATATCACCACGCAGGTTGGGGGCTGACTGGATGGTCGCCGACAGAAAACCGAGTCCGACGCCGATTCCGATAACAAGAAACGCCATAATCCCGATAATAACGATGGCAGTGATGGAACCCCGGGAATTATTCAAAATCGCTTTGCAGGCAGTTGTTGAATTCGGTTTCATAATATTCCCCCTGTCTTTACACCAAAATATTATATCATAAAAATGGCGACTGAGTTAATCGCTCATAGCCTGCCGGCTTTTGCATATAAATAGTCTTTTATGGTATACTCTCGTTGAAGTCGAAGAAAACCGGCATGGATGTTTCTGCGATTTTTCGCTGTTTAACGCAAAGCAATCTGCAAATATTGACAAAGGAGCTGCATAGTCATGTCAGGGCATTCAAAATGGGCCAATATCAAACATCGAAAAGGGAAGGCGGATGCCGCCAGGGGAGCCGCTACAACAAAAATCAGTCGGGAGATTACCACGGCGGTCCGCATCGGCGGCGCTGATCCAACCGGAAATATGCGATTGAAGCTGGCATTGCAAAAAGCCAGGGAAAATAATATTCCAAAGGACAACATCCAACGCGCCATTCAAAAAGGGCAGGGAACACTGGAAGGCCAAAGCTACGAAGAGATCACCTATGAAGGATATGGTATCGCCGGTGTGGCGCTATTGGTACAGACAATGACGGATAATCGAAACCGGACGGCGGCCGAGATGCGTCATTTGTTTTCCAAGTATGGCGGCAATCTCGGCGAGTCAGGCTGTGTTTCCTGGATGTTCAATAAAAAAGGACTCATATTAATTGATAAGGCAAATGGCGTCAGCGAGGATGATTTGATGGCGATTGTTCTGGAATCGGGCGGCGACGACCTTGTAAGCGAAGACGACCAATTTGAAATCACTTGTGCACCGGAAAGCTTTGAAGGTTTGCTAAATGCGCTCGAAACGGCCGGCGTAAAATGGGAATCCGCCGACATAAGCATGGTGCCTGATACAACAATTTCACTGTCCGGAGAAGAAGCGACCCGCCTGATGAAACTAGTCGATGCCCTGGAAGAGCAGGATGATGTACAAGCAGTCTTTGGCAATTTTGAGCTGCCTGATGAAGAGGAAGATGAATAAAAACAGACAGTGACTATAATGAATATTTGGAGGCAACAATTTGCTGGCGATGGGGATCGATCCCGGCAATGCCATCTGCGGCTACGGGTTTGTTGAGTTAAACGGCAATTCTTTGCATGGCGCCGGTTTTGGCGTAATTAGGACAACGCCGGATATGCGGCGAGAAGAGCGACTGCTGGTTCTATACGAGAAAATTCACGGCCTGATCCGCGAGCGTCAACCGGATGTGGTTGGCGTCGAAAAATTGTTTTTTAGCCGCAATGTAACGACAGCAATGACTGTCAGTGAAGCGCGCGGCGTGATATTGCTGGCGGTAGAAATGAACCGGACGCCGCTGATCGAGCTCACGCCGCTTCAAGTGAAGCAGGCTGTGGTTGGCTATGGTCAGGCCACCAAAGAGCAAGTGACTTATATGACGCAAAGGTTGCTTTGTCTGGAAAAAAAACCAACTCCAGATGATGCAGCCGACGCATTGGCGATTGCGATTTGCAGCGCGCATTGCCGGTCCGTGGAAAAAATCTGGCGAGGTTGATGCAGTTATGATTGGCTACCTTCGCGGCACAGTCGAGCAATTGCTGAGCGAAACCTGTTATCTGGATGTGCGTGGCGTCGGTTATCGCGTATACATACCGGCATCGACGCGGGACAAATTGCAATCCGGTATCGAAACTAAATTATTCACCTATTTAAATGTAAGGGAAGATGCGTTGCATCTATTCGGCTTCATAACAATGGAAGAGCATGATATGTTTTTGCTGTTGCTGACGGTTACCGGCGTTGGCCCCAAAATGGCGCTGGCAATGTTGTCGGGTATGAAACCGGAAGGGATCCGGGCCGCGATCAGCCGCAACGACCTTGCTTCGTTGACCCGCATTTCCGGCGTTGGCAAGAAGACAGCAGAACGGATTACGCTGGAATTGCGCGACAAAATCGGTCAAATCGGATTAACAGCCGAATTGCCGACAGGTAAGGAGTCGGGCCAAAGCGGCGTAGGCGGGGCATTTGATGAAGCGTTGGCTGCATTGATGGCGTTAGGCTATCAGCAGGCTGAAATACTGCCACTTTTGCGTAGCCACATGGCGGATAAATCAACGGCGGAAGCCCTGATTCGTGCAGTACTGCGCGAAATGGCCAGGAGGTAGTCATGGACGAAGAACGGGTTGTGGCCGGGCCGGAACAGGATAGCGATACGTGGCAGCTCAGCTTGCGTCCGCGCCGTTTGGTCGAATATATCGGACAAGACCAAGTCAAACAAAATCTGTCGGTTTTTATTCAGGCAGCACTGACGCGTCGTGAAGCACTGGATCATGTGTTGCTGCATGGTCCGCCCGGATTGGGAAAAACTACGCTGGCCGGTATCATTGCCAATGAACTGGGCGTAAATTTGCGAATCACTTCGGGTCCGGCCATTGAACGAGCCGGAGATTTGGCTGCGCTACTGACGAATTTGGGCGAAAAAGACGTCTTGTTTATTGACGAAATCCACCGTCTGAACCGCAGCGTGGAAGAAGTGCTTTACCCGGCAATGGAAGATTACGCGCTGGACATCATCATTGGCAAAGGACCGAGCGCCCGCTCGATCCGCCTCGATTTGCCCAAGTTTACGCTGGTGGGAGCAACCACACGGGCCGGAGCACTGGCGTCTCCTCTGCGCGATAGGTTCGGTGTAATGTGTCGACTGGAGTTTTATGGTCCAACTGCGTTGCTACAGATTGTTACCCGAGCGGCAGAAGTGCTGAATGTTGCCGTGGAAAAAGGTGGCGCCGAAGAAATCGCTCGCAGGGCCAGGGGAACACCCAGAGTTGCCAATCGGTTGTTAAAGCGGGTACGTGATTTTGCCATGGTCGATGATAAGGCAGTGATCACGCGCGAAGTTGCAGACCGGGCTTTGAGTCTGCTGGAAGTGGACTCCTGCGGATTGGACAGGACCGATCGCCGCATTTTAACTACAATCATTGAAAAATTCAACGGAGGTCCGGTCGGGGTAGATACGATTGCGGCCGCAGTCAGTGAAGAAACAGAAACGATTGAGGATGTATATGAACCATTTTTGTTGCAAATGGGTTTTCTCAACCGGACCCCGCGCGGCAGAGCGGTAACCGGCGCTGCCTATCGCCATCTGGGGCTAGCCTGCCGTGAACCGTTACCGGAGCGCCAAGATCCATTGTGGAAGGACTAGTAAACAATGAACGTCTTACTGCATATCTGCTGCGGTCCCTGTTCGATAGCGCCGATTCAGCAACTGCGCGAGCAGGGTCATCAATTGCAGGGCTATTTTTTCAACCCCAATATACATCCCTATAAAGAATTTAAACGCCGTCTGGACACTTTGCAGGAGTATGTTGCAGCCATCGAATTGCCATTGATGGTCGATCAACGTTATTTGTTGGAGGAGTTTTTGCAACGTGCAATGCAAACTGGCTGCGACCGCTGTGAACAGTGCTATGAAATGCGGTTTCTGCAAACGGCAATTGCGGCAAAAGAACAAGGCTGCGAGGCTTTTTCCACGACATTGTTGGTCAGTCCTTATCAAAAGCACGAACTGATTCGTCAGGTCGGCGAGCGAGTAGCCGAACAAACCGGGCTGCATTTCCTATACGAAGATTTTCGTCCTGGTTGGAAAGCTGCGGTTGAAATCAGCCGGCAACGTGAAATGTATCGGCAAGCTTATTGCGGCTGCATTTTCAGTGAAAAAGAGCGATATTGCAAGGCGAAATGACCACCAGAGCAAGGGAGTCGCTGCATGGGAAAATTGTTGATGACGCTGGGGGTTTTGCTGCTGCTTGGCGGCGCTGTACTATATTTTGGCGAGAAGTATTTCAATTTGGGACGTTTGCCGGGAGATATCCATATTGAACGGGATAATTTCCGGTTTCATTTTCCGATTGTTACCTCACTTTTGGTCAGCGCAATTTTAACCATCCTTCTGAATTTGTTTTTTGGACGCCGTTGAAAGGCGTTATTCTTTAACCGGAGGTGATCCTATGAGACAGTTGGCAAATACGCGACTCGTTATTGTTTTGTTCCTGTTTGTCTGGTTCTGGCTGAGCGGATTGTTGGCGCCCGCTGTGCTGGCAGCACCAGACACGAACGAACCGACCATCAGGGTCGGTCTGATGACCAAGCAGTTCGGCATCCTGGCCGAAAGCAACGGTAGTTACGAGATTGTAAATGTGGATACGAATAAAGTGCAGGCGGAATATGCCGCTGGCGCAAAAACACGTATCGGGTTGCGCGAAGGCAAATTTGTCATCAACAATACGGTAGTCGAAGGCGATCGGTTTCGGATTGCACCGCGCAAATCGAAAAGCATGGAACGCGAAGACCGGTTGATTGAAATCAACAACCGGCGCTACCGCGGTGTGATCGAAGTGTTTCGGACCCAGGGAACGAATGGCCTGACTGCCGTGAACGTGGTACCGGTAGATGATTATGTCTATGGACTGATGCTGCGCGATATTTCGCCTGAATGGCCTGAACAGGCGTTAAAGGCCCAGGCGGTCGCGACACGGACCTTTGCCCTGTACAATGTCGGAAAGCACAAGAATGAAGGATTCGACCTGTGCGCCAGTAAAGATTGTTTGGTTTATGAAGGGCAAACCGGCGAAGATGCGCGTATCGCCAAAGCTATCAAGGATACGCGGGGAATCGTGCTGACGCATCAGGGATATCTGGCAGCGGCGTATTATCATTTAAGCAGCGGCGGTTATACGGAAAACAGCGAAAATGTTTGGGCAAAAGCTTATCCGTATCTGCGCGGCGTGCCTGACTCGGATCAAACCAGCCCATATTTTCAATGGCAAAAGCGAATCACGCCGGTTGATCTGGAAGGCTTGTTAAAAGCTCAGGGATACTCGCTGGGTTCATTGACCGCGATCGAAATCTCCAAACGCACGGTTGCCCCGATGAATAAACCGGACCGCGGCGTATCCGGCCGTATCCGGACGATTACTTTCATCGGCAAAGACGGCGTGGTAGCACTGACCGGCGAAAAAATCCAGCAATTGCTTTCACTGCCCAGTAGCTTGTTTGATTTGAAAATCGCCGTGCCGATCGACAGCATCGACAGCAATATCACAGATAGTTATGGCGATCGGGACACAAAACAGATTCAAATAAACCTGCCGCCCAGCGCTTCAGGTGGGTTGCTGACTGACCGTGAAGGCATCCACCGTATCAATGGAGTGAAAAACGAAACGATTTTCATTGAGGGTTATGGTTGGGGACATGGCGTTGGAATGTCGCTTTGGGGCGCCAAGACAATGGCGGAAAAAGCGATTAATCCTGGCCCGGATTATTATGTTTCCATCCTCAAACACTATTATCAAGACATCAAGATCGGCAAATGGTATTGAGTATATGTTGACGGTATCCGATTTCGATTATGAGTTGCCGGAGGTACTGATTGCCCAGACTCCGCTGGAACCGAGAGATTCCTCCCGTTTGCTGGTTCTTGACCGCAACAGCGGCAAACTAAGCCATCATATATTTCATGAGTTTGTTAATTATATTCGCCCGGGCGATTTATTAGTCGCCAATGATACCAAGGTGATTCCGGCGCGCTTGATTGGGCGGCGGGCAGACAGTGGCGGCAAAGTCGAAGTTTTTTTGTTGCACCGGCTTTCCCGCAATGAATGGGAAGTGCTGGTCAAGCCCGGCAAAAAGATGCGGCCCGGACAAAAGGCGGTTTTTGGCGACAGTCTGACCTGTGAGATTGCAGAGGCGACTGATTATGGCGGGCGAATTGCTCGGTTCAGTTATGAGGGTTTATTTGAAAATGTATTGGAAGCATTGGGCGAAACCCCATTGCCACCATATATCCATGAAAAGTTGACCAACCCCGAACGATATCAGACGATTTATGCCCGTGAACGCGGCTCGGCTGCTGCGCCTACTGCCGGACTTCATTTCACGTCGGAGCTGATGGCCGCGGTGCGCGATAAGGGCGCCGATTTTGCCTTTGTTACGCTTAACATCGGTCTGGGTACATTCCGACCGGTGAGAATAGAAAACTTGTCAGAACACGTGATGCATCGGGAGTTTTTTCAGATTTCTCAGGAAGTGGTGGACAGGATTCTGCTAGCCAAACAATCCGGCGGCAGAATTATTGCAATCGGTACTACGGCTGTTCGCACCCTGGAGTCTGCGGCGAAAAGCGGCTCCCTCACGGCAGGTAGCGGTTGGTCAGATCTGTTCATCTATCCCGGTTATATATTTAAAGTGGTGGACGGGTTGGTTACCAATTTTCATTTGCCGCAATCCACTTTGTTGATGCTGGTAAGTGCATTTGCCGGCGTCGAACCGATCCGCAGCGCTTATCAAGAAGCGGTTAGGTTGCGATACCGGTTTTTCAGTTTTGGCGATGCGATGTTCATTGAATAAGGAAGGAGCCGATCATGCCAGCAGTCACATATGAATTAATTCGACAATGCCCGGAAACCGGCGCTCGTGCGGGACGACTGCACACACCACATGGCAGTTTTGATACGCCGATGTTCATGCCTGTCGGCACTCAGGGGACTGTAAAAACCCTGTCTCCGGAAGAACTTCATGGAATGGGCGCAGGGGTTATTCTCGGCAATACATATCATCTGTTTCTGCGCCCCGGGCATGAAATCGTCAAAAAAGCTGGCGGCTTGCACCGGTTTATGAACTGGAATGGGGGGATACTGACCGATAGCGGCGGGTTTCAGGTATTCAGCCTGGGAGCGCTCCGCAAGATCAGTGAAGAGGGAGTAGCATTTCGCTCCCACCATGATGGTTCGCAACAGTTTCTGTCACCGGAAAAATCGATGGAAATCCAGATGGCACTGGGATCAGATATCGTGATGGCATTTGACGAATGTACGCCATATCCCGCTGACTATGAATATGCCTGTCGCTCGATGCGACTGACGACTCGTTGGGCAAAGCGCTGCCAAGCGGTGCACAACCGCGAGGATCAGGCCTTGTTTGGCATCGTGCAGGGAGGCATGTATGCCGATTTGCGCAGAGAAAGCGCCGAACAGTTGGTTGCCATGGATTTTCCCGGTTATGCGATCGGCGGACTTTCGGTCGGTGAACCCAAACCATTGATGTACGAAGTGTTGGAACAAACCGTTCCATTTCTGCCGCGCCAGAAAGCTCGTTATCTAATGGGCGTGGGAACGCCGGATTGTCTGGTGGAGGGCGTTGCCCGCGGCATTGATATGTTTGACTGCGTTTTCCCGACACGGGTCGCTCGCAATGGGACCGCAATTACTTCGCAGGGACGCGTTGTGATTCGCAACGCCGCCTATATCGAAGATTTTTCGCCACTGGATCCAGAGTGCGATTGCTATACCTGCCGCAATTATTCGCGCGCTTATCTGAGACATTTAATCCGTTGCGATGAAATCTTTGGCTTGCGGTTGATGAGTCTGCACAACTTGCACTATCTGATCACTCTGATGAGGCAGATTCGCGAATCAATCCTACAGGGAACTTATCCCGAATTTCGCAAATTATTTTGGTGCAAGAACGAAAAATAAAGCAGGATTTTTTTATACCCTGTGGAATTTTATAAAAGATAAAACATAAGGAGTGAGAGGTTTGCCGTCATTTTCTCCCGAAATTGATCAATTTATCCAAGGATCCTGGCCACTGATTTTAATGGCTGTCGTTTTCTACTTTATTTTGTGGCGTCCGCAAAAGAAGGAACAGAAACGTCGGGCCGAGTTTTTGGCCAATTTGAAAAAGGGCGATAAAATTGTCACCATCGGCGGTTTATATGGAATTATCATCCGCTTGAATGAGAAAACTGCCACGATTCAAATTGCTGAAAAGGTTGAAGTCGATATCGCTCGCAGTGCAGTTAGTCATCAGCAACCGGCCCGCGGCAATGACGCTGCTGCTGACAAGTAATTGCATATTGCTTTGCATTAAGCAATAACAAGGTTAATTGAGGAATTGGGGCGAAGCGAACCATTCGAGGTCGCATTTTGCCCCAATTTGGTTTTCTAGCAACAAGGCTGTCCAGCTTGTTTTCATTGACACTCCGGCAGCTGAAGGAATATAATAATCATGTTTGAAAAAAGAACGGTTGGGGGGAAACTACTTGAGACCGGCAGAGCTTACAAAGTTTTTGGCCGTAGTGGCTGTCATCGTTCTCGTTTGCGGCTACTACATCACTCCGCTGGCCATGTCAGTCAAGCAGGGACTTGACTTGCAGGGCGGCACGCATGTGGTTCTGGAAGCTGTCGACACACCCGAGGCAAAAGTCGATGAGGATGCGGTCCGACGCGTACTCAAAGTCATCGAAAAGCGGATCAACGAACTCGGATTGACCGAGCCGATCATCCAACGTCAGGGGGAGCGCCGAATCATCATTGAATTGCCGGGAGTAAAAGATCCTGAAAAAGCAATCGAAATGATCGGCAAGACCGCTTTGCTGGAATTTCAGGATGAAAAAGGCGTAACCCACCTTACCGGTAAAGACTTGAAAGATGCCCGGGCGCAAATCGACCAGGCGAAGCAAAACTTGGTTTCGCTTGAGTTTTCTGATCAAGGCGGTAAAGTGTTCGGTGAGCTGACCAGTAAAAACGTCGGCAAACATATCGCAATCCTGCTTGACAAACAGGTGCTGACAAATCCGGTTGTCAACGAACCGATTCTTGGCGGCAAAGCGGTCATTACTGGCAACAAAACAATTGAAGAAGCTGAGCGACTGGCTATTTTGCTGCGCTCCGGTTCCTTGCCGGTGAAAGTAGAAGTATTGGAGACAAGAACCGTCGGTCCTACGCTCGGTGATGACAGTAAAGAAAAAAGCAAACTTGCGTTTACTGTTGGCATTTTGTTGATCACGGTATTCATGCTGGCATTTTACCGTTTATCGGGCCTGGTGGCCAACGTCAGTCTGCTGCTATATGTCGTAATGCTGTTGGTCTGTCTGCGGATGCTTAATGCTACGTTGACGTTGCCAGGCATCGCCGGTATCATCCTGTCGATGGGAATGGCAGTTGATGCCAACGTGTTAATTTTTGAACGGTTCAAGGAAGAACATCGCGCCGGCAAAACATTGCGGGCTTCGATGGACGCGGGCTTCAGTCGCGCCTTCGTCACTATTTTCGACTCTAATGTTACGACATTGTTTGCGTCCGTAATCCTGTTCTTCTTTGGCAGCGGCCCGATCAAGGGTTTTGCGGTAACACTCAGTCTGGGTATTGTACTCAGCATGTTCACCGCGATTACCGTTACCAAGATTCTGCTCAAGATGTTGATGAATGCCAGCTTGTTCAAGAGCGGCAAAGCTTATGGAGCGTAGGAGGGGTGAATGACGTGAAGTTTTCTATCATTGAACGTAAAAACTGGTTTTTTGCCTTCTCGCTACTGATGATTTTAGCCGGTCTTGCTTCACTGGCAACACAAGGATTGAATCTGGGAATCGATTTCACCGGTGGAACCCTGATCGACCTGAAATTTGCCAAACCTGTTTCAGTAGCTGAAGTGCGCGACGTATTGAAGGATTATAAACTCGAGAACAGTGTGGTTCAACTGGCTGCAACCGAAAAAACGGATGTGGCGCCCAATGTGCTGATTCGGACGCATGTATTGAGTGAAGCCGAACGCAAGACTGTTCTGGAAGGCTTTACAGCAAAACTGGGCAAATTTGATATCATGCGGATAGAAAAAGTCGGCGCTACGATTGGGTCGGAGTTGACTCGTGAGGCGATTATCGCGCTGTTACTGTCATGGTTAATGATGATCGCATATATTTCATACCGGTTCGAGTTCCGATTCGGTGTGGCTGGAATTCTGTCGCTGGTGCATGACGTGTTGATTGTCTTGGGCGTTTTCTCGATTCTTCGCAAAGAGATTGACGCCTCGTTTGTTGCTGCATTGTTGACGATTGTCGGCTATTCGATCAATGACACGATTGTCATTTTTGACCGAATCCGCGAAAATCTCAAAACCATGAAGAAAGGCGAGACTTTGCCGGAAATGGTTGACCGCAGTATCTGGCAGACGATGACTCGTTCGATCTATACTGTTCTCACTGTGCTGTTCGCTACCGGTTCGTTGTATTTCCTCGGCGGCGAGACAACCAAGAATTTTTCCCTGGCTTTGTTGATCGGCTTTGTATCCGGCACCTATTCTTCAATCTTCAATGCCAGCCCGATCTGGGTGTTGTGGAAACAGCGTGACGAGCGCAAGCGCTTGGAACATAAAATGAAACCTGCTTAACACTTCTCGGCATCCGATAGGCTCGGGAACATCCCGGGCCTATTTTTTTTATGTGTGTTGCATCTGCTATCAGAAAAAATAATTATGCTGACCTATAATTTAGGCAGGAATTATACAATATGTTGCGTATTATAATAAATTGGTATACAACATATGGGTGAGTAAGGAGCGATGCGGCTTGAAATGTCCGTTCTGTGAATTTCACGACAGCAAGGTGATCGACTCGCGTGCAGCGGAAGAAGGCAACTCGATTCGGCGCAGACGCGAATGCCTGCAATGCGCTAAACGGTTTACCACCTATGAAATGGTGGAGGACTTGCCGCTGCGGGTTGTCAAAAAGGATGGCCGTCGCATGGCATTTGATCGATCCAAAATACTGAACGGATTGATGAAAGCTTGCGAGAAACGACCGATATCGCTGGATGTGCTGGAAGATACGGCGGACAAGGTTGAGAAAGAGCTGCGAAATTCTATGGAACGGGAAATACCGTCGCGGTTGATTGGTGAGGTATTGATGAAACATCTCAAAAATCTCGACCATGTTGCTTATGTTCGGTTTGCCTCGGTGTATCGAGAATTCACTGATATCGACAATTTCATGCAGGAACTCGAGGCGCTGAAAGATAATGCCGCAAGTAAAAAAAATACGGAAGCAAGCTTGCAAGGGGATGGGGTTTAGTTATGTTGACTAGAATTCGCAAACGTGATGGTCGTGATGTGTCTTTTGATCCGAACAAAATTACCGAGGCCATCTACAAGGCAGCCCAGTCGGTTGGCGGTTCGGATCGTGAAATGGCGATGGAATTGACATTGGATGTTCTTCGCCTGCTAAAACAAAAATATAACGGTCAGGTGTGCGGGGTTGAAGAAGTTCAGGATATGGTGGAAAAAGTCCTGATTGAACGCGGGCATGCAAAAACAGCCAAAGCCTATATTTTGTATCGTTCAAAACGCAGCCGAATCCGCGACGGAAAATCGGAATTGATGGATGCGGTGCAGGACATTCTCGTGGAAACCAGTCGTGACAATGCCAATGTCTCCAATTCACCGTCGGCAAAAATGCTGCAAATCGCCAGCGCTGCCAGCAAGTCCTACTATTTGACCCGTTTAATTCCGGAAAATATGTCACAGTCCCATCTGCGCGGCGATATTCATATTCATGACCTTGATTTTTACGGCAAAACATTAAATTGTGTCCAGATTCCATTGGGGCGTTTGTTGCGGGATGGCTTCAATAATGGGCATGGTTATATCCGTCCGCCCAAACGTCCCGGCTCGGCGACTGCTTTGGCTGCTATTATTCTGCAGTCCTCACAGAATGATATGTATGGCGGTCAGAGTTTTGCCTATTTTGATCGCGATATGGCGCCGTTCATGAAGGGGATCGATGAAGAAGAAGTATTTCAGGCAATGGAGGCCTTGATTTACAATTTGAATTCGATGCACTCGCTACCTGCAGATGAACGGATTTGGGTATATGATCGGTTGGAAGATAAATTGGAAACCGTAGCAATGGGCGATTTCCATCTCAAGTTCGAACCAGGGCGTTATTCCGCACTCAGCTTGAATTACCGTACCGGGCGCACTGAACTCAAAGAGATCACCGACTCGCTGAAGCATTACAATTTCAACCGAATCCTTCAGGTAAAACTGAAAAGCGGTCAATCTGTTGCCGTGACTGATAATCATTCGATTATGACGCTAAGCGAAACCGGCGACATCATCACAGCACAGCCCGAATCGCTGAATGTCGGCTTGGCGCCGGCGCGGTGGGATATCAAACCAAGACGACACATGTATGATTTGCGCAGCTATCCGCCTTCACGGCGTTTTGCGCTGGATGCGATTGAACTGGACGAAAACCTGGCCCGCTTCTTCGGTTGCTATGTTGCCGGGGGCACATCCGGTGAATCGGAACTGACAGGACAACGTTGCGACAAACATGCAGAAAGTTATGTCACTACGATTTTGCGAAAAATCAATCCGATGTTCACTGCGGAATTGCGCTTTGACCGTACCAAGCAGACCGGCGACCTGGTTTGCCGTGTCGGTAGCAGATTTGCTGCTTTTGTCCGCGAGGTCTGCGGTGCCGGCAGTTCAACCAAGAAAATCCCTACAGAGCTGTTTTTTGCCAGTGAATCGATCATTCAAGCATTTTTGGATTCTTTCTTCAAAGTATATTCGGATAACAGGAGCAACCAGCAGCAGATGGCCGCGACCTATTCCAAAGAACTGCGTGATGGGATATGGTTGTTGTTGACCAGGGTCGGCGTTGCCGCATCGATGTCCCAGAGTTCACTACCTGCGGCTAATCAGGTCGTGGCTGGCAACTGCTATCAGATAAGCACTTCAGGCGCTGAAAAATGTGCGTCATTCAATGTGTCGCCCGACGGTACGCCCTTTGATTATGCGCATCTGCGTCCATTAATGATCAATGTTTGCGGCAAAGATTATGTTCAGGATCTCAATGGCCCCATCGGTCCCGAAACGGTCCGACAATGGGCAGTCGATTTGTCCGACAGGGTTTTGACGCAGGCTGAACTATCACAGTTGGAAGAAGTGGCCGAGTTACTGCCAACCAACATATCGCTCGCCGGTCTTACCCCTCCGATCGCTTTCGGTCATTTATTCGCCCGCTTATTCCTGCCTGTGACCACCGGCATGCAGAATTCTGTCAGCGCTTCTGCCAGTCCGGAAACAGTGCGGCAATGGGCGCAAAACCTGCTTGCGCAAAATGCCGCCATGCAGAACCTGTTGGACGCTGTACAACGGGCTAGTCAGTTGTATCCGATTGCTGTAGAGTCGTTGACGGAGCGCCCGATGGACCGACACGTATTCGATATATCAGTGGCAGATAACGAGAACTTTTTGACAGCGCAGGGAATTTTTGTCCATAATTCGCGCGCCGGCGCACAAGTTCCGTTTTCCAGTCTGAATGTCGGTACCGAAACCAGCGCGGAAGGCAGAGCGGTCACTCGCAATCTGTTGAAGGCATATGATAAAGGGTTGGGAAAAGGCGAAAATCCGATATTCCCCAATGTGATTTTCCGGGTCAAGAAGGGAATTAACTTTGAGCCGCAGGACCCCAATTACGATTTGTTCCAATTGGCAATCAAGGTAGCTTCCAAACGGCTAAACCCGACGTTCAGTTTTATGGACTCCAGCTATAACGCTCCTTATGGAACAGATGTTTCCTATATGGGTTGCCGAACACGGGTGATTGCCAATGTAAATGGTCCGGCAACAACCGATGGCAGAGGAAACCTTAGCTTCACAACGTTGAATCTGCCTAGAATCGCGATAAAATCCGATCGCAACCTTATGAAGTTTTATCAGCAACTTGACGAAATGCTTGATCTGATTTGCGAACAATTGTACCATCGTTATCAGGTGCAAGCTGCGTTGAAAGTGAAAGACCTTCCGTTTCTGATGGGACAGGGTCTTTATATGGACTCTGAGAAATTGGGGCCCAACGATACGATCGAAGCTGTGATCAAACATGGCACGTTGTCGATTGGATTTATCGGTTTGGCTGAAACATTGACCAGTCTCGTCGGCAAGCATCATGGCGAAAGTGATGAGGCGCAGTCAATGGGCGAAGAAATCGTCGCCTTCATGCGCGGCAAAACCGACCGAGCCATTGAAAAGTACAAACTGAACTATACGCTGATCGCCACGCCGGCAGAAGGACTATCCGGGCGCTTTGTCAGGATGGATCGCAAAGAATACGGGATCATACCTGGCGTTACTGATCGCGAATACTACAGCAATTCATTCCATATTCCGGTCAGTTACCCGATCGGCGCCTTTGAAAAAATGCGTCGTGAAGGAGTCTATCACAAATACACCAATGCCGGTCATATCAGCTATGTGGAGTTCGATTCGCCACCGGTCAACAATCCCAAAGCCGTTGAAGACATCCTGCGTTGCATGGCGGAATCTGATGTAGGTTACGCCGGAATCAATTTTCCGGTCGATTTCTGTGATTCCTGCGGTCATATCGGAGTCATTGAGTCAGAAAGTTGTCCTGTTTGCAGCGCTGCCACAGTGCGCCGGGTACGCCGGATCACCGGCTATTTGTCAACAATTGAACGTTTCAACGACCCCAAACAGGCCGAATTGCACAACCGGGTTTCACATTTCTGACTTGAGGGGGCAACTTACGATGCAAATACGACTGGCAGGAATCGTCAAGGAAAGCGTTGTTGATGGTCCCGGCATTCGGATGGTTGTCTTTGTCCAAGGCTGCCCCCATCATTGTCCGGGTTGCCATAATGAAAACACCCAGGACCCGTCCGGCGGATATCTAACGACGGTGCAGGAAGTCATCGATCAATTGCCGTCCAACCCGTTGGTAACCGGTCTGACGTTCTCCGGCGGCGAACCATTTCTGCAGGCAGGAGCGTTGGCGGTAATCGGCAAGGCGGCCAAACAGCGAAGCTTATCAGTTTTCACTTATACCGGCTTTGTCTTTGAAACGCTATTGGAGCAAAGCAGGAATTATCCAGATATTGCAGCCTTGTTGGCGATTACCGATGTCTTGATTGACGGGCCGTTTTTACTGGAGCAGCGGGATATCAGTCTGGCTTTTCGCGGCTCCGGCAATCAGCGCTTATTGGATGTTCCAGCATCGCTGCGACAAGGCAAAGCTGTCGAATGGACTGATCCTGCTTGGAGCACCGATTAATCTCTACGTCGCCCTGAAAGGTTGCCTGATGAATCCGGGTGTGACATAATAAACACATGAATTGGCAATTGATTGACTCTCTGAAACAACGGCTAGCCAGTGAAACTGGCGTTCATTATTCCGCACCAGGGGCAAAAACTGGCTTCGCATTGATATTTCCCAATGAATATCATCTTGGCATGTCCAATTTAGGCTATCAAATCATTTATCGGGAAATCAATTCGCGACCGGATACCGCTTGTGAACGTTGTTTTTTGCCTGAACAGACGGAACGGCAGGAGTATCTGCGTTCGGCAACACCGTTAATGACATTGGAGAACCAGCGACCGATCAGCGAATTTCCGTTGATCGGTTTTGCCGTGTCCTTTGAGATGGATTACTTCAACATTCCGGACATCTTGCAAATGGGTCGGGTTCCCGTCTGTTGCGTTGACCGCGATGAAACATCGCCGATTGTGATTGCAGGCGGTCCGTGTGCGACCTTTAACCCGGAACCATTGGTTCCATTTATCGATGTCTTTGTCATTGGAGAAGGGGAAGAGGTAGTCCATGAACTGCTGGATATTTATCACGCCGCAGCGGCGACTCGTTTATCAAGGCGGCAGGTATTGCAACAACTGGCGGAAACGCCTGGTCTGTATGTGCCAGAGTATCATGCCGAATCCAAGCAAATTATACGTCGACGCATAGATCATCTTGATCGTTTTTCCGGCGAAACGGCGATTATTTCCAGCGGAACGGAGTTTGACAGTTTGTATCTGATAGAAGTCGCCCGCGGCTGCGGACGGCACTGTCGATTCTGCATGGCCGGCTATTGTTTTCGTCCACCCCGGTCGCGTTCGCTGGCTTCGATTCGGCAAGGAATCGATAATGCCAGAAAGCAGCGTCGCAAGATTGGCTTGGTTGGTGCCGCTGTTTCCGATTTTCCCGACATGGAACTGCTCTGCTCGATGCTCAGCGATACGCAAACCACTACTTCGGTTGCTTCATTGCGCGCCGACTCCACAACAGAGGAACTAGTCCGGCTACTGGCTGAGAGCGGGCATCGAACCATTACACTTGCGCCGGAGGCCGGCAGTGAACGATTGCGCAGGGTGATCAACAAGGGTATAACGGAAGAGGATTTGTTCAGAACGATAGATATGTCGCTGAAAGCCGGCATACCCAACGTTAAGCTATATATCATGATCGGTTTGCCGACTGAACAAGATTGTGATATCGACGCAATCTGCAACCTGGCGGTAAGAATCGCCGATCAGATGGCTGCTTACGGGCGTAGTGGAACCTTGACGCTCAGCGTCAACCCCTTTGTGCCCAAACCATTTACCCCATTTCAGTGGCTACCGATGGCCGATCAGTCGGTTGTTGCACAACGTTTGCGGATTTTAGAAAAATGCCTGAAGGGTCACAAAAAGATCCGAGTCCAGTCTGAATCGTTGCGGGAAGCCTATTTGCAGGGGACATTGGCGCGAGGCGACAGACAACTCGGACAGGCAATCGTTCAGGCGCATCTGTTGGGCGGGCGCAAATATTGGAAGCAAGCTTTGAAACTTTGCGAAATTGATGAGTCGGCCTATCTGTATCGCGAGCGCATGCAAGATGAAGTGTTTCCTTGGAGCCGGGTCGACGTCGGCGTATCACGCGAGTATCTCTGGCTGGAATTGCAACGCGCGATGCAGGAATCCTCTACTCCAGTTTGTTTTGATGGGTGCAGGCGTTGTGGCGTTTGCGCAAAGTAGGGAGGAAAAACGCTGACAGTGGAAAACATCGAATACACTGAACATAAGAACGGCGTCAAGTGGGCTTACTTTCCCGCTTTATCGCAAATGGGACTGCGCCACGGCATTTCAACCCGTTTCGGCGGCGTTAGCTGCGGCGATTTGGCGTCACTGAACTTGGGCGTCAAAGTTGGCGACGCGCCGGAAAACGTTGCGACAAACCGGCGCCGTTTTGCCGAAGCAGTAGGAGTGACAGACGAACGCATCGTAGCTTCGGGTCAGGTTCATGAAACCAACGTGGCGATTGTCACTTACGAGCATGCCGGACAGCGGATCACTGCGACGGACGGTTTGGTGACAAATACGCCTAATTTGCCGCTGTTGCTGTTCTTTGCCGATTGCGTGCCGCTGCTGATTTATGATCCTGTTCAAAAAGTGATCGGGCTAAGCCATGCCGGTTGGAAAGGAACGCTGCATTCGATCGGTCCCAAAACGATTGCAACAATGCAGCAGGCATTTGCTACCGATCCTGCCGACTGTGTCGTCTGTATTGCACCGTCAATCGGTCCGGACGACTATGAAGTGGATCAACCGGTGCTTGATGAAATCAGTAAAATTTGGCAGCGGCCAGAACGGTTTTGCCGCCCGACTCGGCAGGGGTATTGGCTTCTCGATTTATGGCGCTGGAACCAGCTACAGTTCATAAACTCTGGTGTCAAGGCTGAAAACATCCATATCGCCGGCGTATCAACCGCCAAGAAGCCTGATCTGTTTTTCTCCCATCGGGCCAGCCACGGTACAGCGGGCCGGTTTGGCGTGCTGATGACGCTTTGACAGGGCAATCGGCCTGGCGCTATAATAAGAAAAATAGTCGGTATCGGAGGCCTGAGCTTTGATAGCAGAGAACGCGAAAAACATCAAAAAAATCATTGATTCGGCCAATGTGACGATAGTTACTGTGACCAAGACTCAATCAATCGAACGCATCCGTGAGGCGGTAAACGCAGGTTTGACGGTTCTCGGTGAAAACCGGGTCCAAGAAGCCGCTGAAAAAATCGGCCCACTGGCTGATTTGCCGGTTGAATGGCACTTGATCGGGCACTTGCAGACCAATAAAGTGAAACAGGCAGTCGCCATGTTTTCGCTCATTCAGTCGGTGGACAGCCTGAAACTGGCGTTGGAAATCAACCGCCAAGCGGCAGCAGCGAATAAACAACAAGATATTCTGCTGCAGATAAATGTTGCCGGTGAAGCAAGCAAGTTTGGCATAGCGCCTTCACAGGCATCCATTGTTGCTGCAGAGCTATTTGCGTTGCCAAACATCAGGTTATGCGGAATCATGACTATCGCGCCTTTCTTTGATCAGGCCAAAGATACCCGACCGGTCTTTCGCCAGGCCCGCGAAATATTTGAACGACTCAACAAGGAACTGGGCCGTCCAGAATATTTTAACCGGCTTTCCATGGGAATGACTCATGATTATCTGGTTGCACTGGAAGAAGGCTCAAACATGGTCCGTATCGGGTCGGGGATTTTCGGAGAGCGGCAAACCCGCTAAGAGGAGGATGGGCATTGAAGCTTTTTGATAAAGTCTGGAGTGCGCTTGGGTTGGTAGAAGCTGAAGAAACTGAGGAACAAGCAGTTAAACCGGCTGAGAAAACCGGTTCCCGACAGGAACGAAAATTGGATCGACCGCTGAAACAAGCAGATGAGAATAAACCGCGCTGGAGCGTGCCAGCAGAACCGACTGTGCCAGTGCCTGTTTCGCCGCAGCAATACAAACCGACGCATTCTGTCGCATTGCCTGCCAGTCAAGCAATTGGCGCTGCAAAACTGATTCTGACTCAACCGAGCGGCTTTGATGATGCGCGTCAGATTGCGGAAAACGTGACAAATGGCAAAACCGTGGTTGTCAATTTCGATCGCACTGACGCCGATACCACCAAGCGGACGATCGATTTTATGAGCGGAATCACTTATGCTGTCGGCGGTACGGTACAACGCATATCTACGACTATTTTTCTGTTTGCGCCGGCAAATGTCGAGGTGTATACAAACGAACGGCAGTATCCAGACGAGGCGGCAGTATTGCCTTGGCGTGGCCAAAAAACGGGGAGGGATCATTGATGCTCGAAAATAAACGAATTGGCTTTATTGGCGGCGGCGCCATGTGTGAAGCTATGATTGGCGGACTGTTGAACAAGGGTCTGTTGAAACCGGACCAGATTACAGTAAATGACGTTGCCAAGGCGAGGCTTGCCTTGCTGCAACAACAGTATGCTGTCCAGACCACCGACTCGGTCACGAAAGTGGCAGGAGAATCGGAAATTTTGTTTTTGACGGTAAAACCGCAGGTTATGGCCACTGTACTGTCGAATATCGGTAAAGTGGTTCCCAAGAAAACAATCGTAGTTTCGATTGCTGCCGGCATCAAGATTGCGACGATGGAAAAATATCTGCTGGGCGTACCAGTGATTCGAGTCATGCCAAACACTCCAGTGGCTGTAGGCGAGGGGATGTCAGCGGTTGCCAGAGGCACTCATGCCGATGAAAAAACCGCACAACTGATTTCGGAAATGTTTGCCGCTGTCGGTCGTTCGGTCGTTGTCGAAGAATCAATGATGGATGCGGTGACCGGCTTGTCCGGCAGCGGTCCGGCTTTCTTCTTTCTTATGCTTGACGCTTTATCCGATGCTGGCGTAAGAGTAGGTTTTTCCCGGCAAAATGCATTGCTGTTGTCTGCCCAAACGATGCTCGGCGCTGCCAAAATGGTATTGGAAACCGGCGAACACCCGGGTAAACTGAAAGACATGGTTACGTCGCCCGGCGGCACCGCGATCACCGGTGTGCACATGTTGGAAACCCATTCGATCCGCGCTTCGTTGATCGAGGCTGTTGTTGCGGCTACAGCCCGCTCCCGCGACATGGGCAAGGATCAATGATCGACCGCGACAAAATCCTGCGCTATTATCGTGCGACCGGCGACCACGAGCTTGCCGCAAGAATCGTTACGGCTGCGGAAGCAGCGATTCACAACCGGCGGTTTCAGCTTACGGAGTTTCTCGATCCGCACGGATATTCGATCGCCGAGTCGGCGGCGGCTTACGCTGATAACCTCGAATTGCGGTCCGACGGAGGTTATATCGGCGCTGAACGGGTTCGAGCGGCGTTTGTCAACAAGGACTATCACGGCGAAATCGATTGTTCACTTACTGCTATTGGCGTGGAATGGGATTCCCGTTTCTATGAACTGTCGCATCGGGATGTGCTCGGCGGACTGCTGGCCTTAGGCATCAAACGGGCGGTTGTTGGCGATATTTTGATGGTGAATGGCGGTTGCCAGATTATTGCGGACTCATCGATCAGCGCATTCATACTCAATGAACTGCAGAGAATCGGCGCTGCAAATGTCAAGGTCAGGACAATAGAGTTTTCCGCTTTGCAGCAAAAACCGGAAACTGTCAAAGAAATCCGTTCCACTGTAGCTTCCTTGCGGCTCGATTCAGTTGCCGCCGCCGGATTTGGCGTTTCACGCACCCAAATGACAGAAGAAATTCAGGCTGAAAAAGTAAAAGTCAATTGGAAGGATGCCAAAAACGCAGCGCAAAGCGTGAAGGCAGGCGATATCATTTCCTTCCGTGGTCGGGGACGTGTAGAAGTTGTAGAAATTACCGGGCAGACAAAAAAGGGTCGGACGGGTGTCTTGTTGAAAAGATATATATAATCGTGCCGACAACTTGAAAAGGGGTGGACTTGTGCTGACACCGCTGGAAATCCAGAACAAGAAGTTCAAAAAGGAGTTTCGGGGCTATGACCCGGTTGAAGTCGATCAGTTTATGGCGGAAGCGGCGAAAAGCTATGAACTTTTGATACATGAAATGATGGACCTGAAAGACAATATTGAACGACTGACTACAAAACTCGAACACTATCAGCACATGGAAGCAACCCTGCACAGCACTCTCGTTATCGCTCAGGAAACGGCCGAAGAGGTCAAACTGAACGCGAAACGGGAATGCGAACTGATGATGAAGGAAATGGAAGTCCGTGGACAACGCTTGCTGGATGAAGCAAGCGCTAAAGTTCGCCGGATGAATGTCGAGTATGAAGAATTGCGAAAACACGCCCAAGTTTTTCGGATTCGTCAAAAAACACTGCTGGCGGCCCAACTGGAAATGTTGAAGAAAGATGAAGAGGATGACAACTGAGTCTGATGGTTGAGCAGTTGCACCTCCGGGAATTACCTGCGGGGGTTTCGATAGAAGTCCAGGTGCAACCTCGTTGCGGCGCCAACAAAATCCGCGGCGTACATGACGGTCGATTAAAACTCGCCATTGAGGCGGCGCCGGTTGACGGAGAAGCAACAAAGCAGTGCCTGCGGTATCTGGCGACCATTCTTTCTGTATCAAATGCGCAAGTGAGTCTGCTGTCCGGTGCGCAAAACAGGAAGAAGGTTATTCTTATTAGCGGTTTGACAGCAGTCGAATGCAAAAAAAAACTCGCCCCCTATCTGACAGACCTTTAAGATTGTCTTTGCGTAAGAACGGATAAACCTGTCATATCGTTGATTGACAGGTTTTTTGTTGGCAAACTTGCCGGACATTATTCAAGGAGGGTAACGGTATGGACAAAGTCGATGTCATTGTTATTGGCGCAGGAGTAGTCGGACTGGCAATAGCGGCGGAGGTGACCGAAAAATACCCGCAGGCGTGCATTGCTCTGTTTGACAAAGAACAACAGTTTGGTTGGCACACTTCCAGTCGCAACAGCGAAGTGATCCATGCAGGGATGTATTACCCGACCAACAGCTTAAAAGCAAAGGTTTGCGTCGAAGGGAAAGATATGTTGTATCGGTTTTGCGATCAATATTCGATCCCTTACCAACGAATCGGAAAATTGATTATTGCCCGTGAGTCCAGCGAAATTCCCCACATCGAGGAAATTGCCCGGCAGGGAGAACTGAACGGCCTGAACGACCTTGTATTGCTGGAGCAGGCGGATGTAGCCAAGCGGGAACCTCATATCAAAGCAGTAGCGGCAATTCACTCGCCATCGACCGGCATCATTGACAGTCATAAACTGATGGCAAAGTTGGAACAAAAGTTTAATGCCGGAGAGAACAATTTTATCGCTTACCGCCACGAAGTGACCAATGTCAGTTATAACGGCAACGAGTACGAAGTGACTTTTAAAGGTCCGGATGGGAATACCGACCAATTGGCCTGTACCTGGCTGATTAATGCCGCCGGTCTGTGGGCGGACAAAGTGGGCGAGTGGCTCGGTCTGGAAACTGAAAAACACGGCTCCAAGATTTATTGGGTAAAAGGCGAATACTTCGGAATCTCTGCATCCAAATCAAAATTACTCAATCATCTGGTTTATCCGCCGCCTCTTAAAGCACTGAAAGGATTGGGCATCCATGTTACCAAGAGTCTTGACGGCAGGGCGCGGCTAGGACCCAGCGCGTTCTATGTCGACCAGATAAACTATGACGTTGATGATTCGCATGGCGATGAGTTTTACATGGCGGCGAAAAGCTATCTGCCGTTCCTCGAACGCGACGACATTGCGTCCGATATGTCGGGTGTGCGCCCGAAGCTTCAGTCTCCGAGCGATCCGGTCAAAGACTTTATAATCCGTCATGAAGTTGATAACAATCTGCCTGGCTTCATCAACCTGGTGGGAATTGAATCTCCCGGCCTGACCGGTTCATTGGCCATCGGTCGCATGGCGGCAGCCTGGGTATTGTTGTAATTCGGCGACCAGTGCGAGGTGACGCCTGATGGGCGGTTGGACGCTAGTCCTGGAATTGGCGCAGAATGTTAGCACCATCGGTTTGGCAGCTTTTTTGACGACCCGTTTACCGGCAATCAAAAAAGCGTTGACCAATTCTCATTATCGGTTACGGGAAAAACTGATCCTGGTTGTTGTTTTCGGCAGTTTTTCTGCTGTTGGAAACTGGATGGGCATACCGATTTTTTTAGGTGCTTTGGCCAACACACGTATCGTTGGCCCTCTGGCTGGCGGCTTACTGGGTGGACCTATCGTTGGCGTGGGAGCAGGCATCCTTGGCGCGATACCGCGCTATTATATGGGTGGCTTCACTGTTTGGGCATCGGTGATATCAAATATCTTGGCAGGGTATCTGGCAGGTTGGGTTTACAACCGTTATGGCCCGCAACGGATCAACCTGAAAATCGCCGCCGCTACCGCATTTGCCGGCGAAGCGATCCTAAAACTGCTGGTGTTGGCTATTTCTCAGCCGTTTGAAGCTGCATTGCGCCTGGAGAAGCTGATCGCATTGCCGACAATGACGTTCAATACCTTGGCAGTCGTTTTCTTCGTATATATCGTGCATGATATATTTCACGCACAGGAAAAGGCCCAGGCCGCCTCGGTCCAACAAACGATCCGAATGCTTCACTCCACCAGTGGTTTCATTCAGAGCGGCCTTACCAAAGAAACGGCCGGCAAGGTCGCTCAGATTATTTATCATGAAACCGGCGCTGCTGCGATTGCGATAACCAACACAGACCAGGTTCTCGCGTTTGTTGGTCTCGGCTCGGATCATCATCAGACCGGCATGCCGATTGTCACAATGGCAACAAAAATGATGCTGCAAACTCGAAGTACGGTTATTATCAATGACCGCAAAGACATCGGTTGTCCCAATCCTGACTGCCCGCTGACGGCAGTCATCGACGTGCCATTGATCGTCAGCAATGAACTGGTGGGCAGCATCAAGTTGTTCAAAACTGACAAGGCGGTTATCACGCCTCAGGAAGCCGAACTGCTCCAGGGCATCGCCGATTTCTTGAGTCTGCAGCTGGCACAGCAAAAACTGGACGAACAGCAGCTATTGCTGTTGCAGATTGAGTGTCAGATGCTCAAGGCGCAGATCAATCCACATTTCTTTTTCAATACATTGGGAACGATCCAGGCGCTGATCGACGTAAATCCCAAGGAAGCAGGCAGTTTAATCAAGGAACTGGCGGAGTTTTATCGGAAAAATTTGAAGCACTCGGACGAATCCATCGCTTTGCAGGAAGAGCTGGCATCCGTTCGCAATTATCTGCGGATTGAAAAGGTTCGCTTTGGCGATAAAATCAAGGTGGTTGAATCAGTTCCCGACGAGTTGATGCAACAACTCATCCCTCTGTTTTCGTTGCAACTGCTTGTAGAAAACGCGATCCGGCACGGCCTGGGGTTGAAAGTCGAGCCGGGAACGATATTTATCCGCGCTTGGCAAGAAAATGAAGTTTTATTGGTTCAGGTTGAGGACAACGGAGTAGGAATGGAGCCGCAACAGTTGGCCTTGTTGCTGGAAAATGTTCCGGAGCGCCAGACGCATGGAACCGGCATTGGTCTGTTAAACATTCACCGACGCATTCAACGTTTTTTCGGTGACAATTACGGACTACAGGTCGAAAGCGTAAAAGGGACCGGTACAATTGTGACACTTCGGTTGCCGATCCGTCGTAAGGAGCTTGCCTGATGAAAAAAATCTCCGTGCTCGTCGTTGATGACGAAATAATCATGTGCGCAGCGTTGCGGCATCATCTTGAGCAGTTTCCCCACATTGAGGTCGTCGGGGAATGCCATGACGGGCCTGCAGCATTGTTGGCGGCGGAACGGCTAAAACCGGACCTGATTTTTCTCGATATCCGCATGCCGGGATTGAATGGGCTGGAAGTTGCGGCGACGCTGGATCAGCTGGAAGCATCGCCGCAGATCGTGTTTGTGACCGCGCATGACGATTATGCTTTGAAGGCATTTGAAGTGGGCGCGCTGGATTATTTACTGAAGCCATTTGACAGCAACGATATCATTCGGGTGTTGCGAAAAATCCTTCGCAACCAGAGTGTATCCGCCAGGTCTTTGCACGATTCAACAGAGTCGATGCAAACAGTATCGCTATTGCCTCGCCCTGCTAAATTTTGCCTGTATAACGGCGAAAAACAAGAAGTGGTCGATAACCGGAATATAAAGCTATTTTCAGTAGAACATGGGAAAACTTTCGCACAGACAATTGATGACCATAAGTACCTGGCAAAGCAATCCCTGCATGAAATCGAGCAACTGCTGGACCCGAGTCTGTTTTTTCGTTGTCACCGCAACTTTATCGTGAACATCGATTGGGTAAAGACCGTATCGCCTTGGTTTAACAGGGGATTGCTACTAACACTCAAAGGGGACAAAAAACTTGAAGTGCCGGTAAGTCGGGCGCAAACAAAAAAACTTGAGCAGTATATCCATTTTTGACATTGACCTGCTTCCACTGAGTTTCTTTGATCAAAGGAAACTCAGTGTTTTTTTTGGCTGCTTCATTGGCATTTTTGTCTTATTCGCGACATGCTATGTGTCATTTAACCGACTTATTTCGTATATTGAAATTAATTCGAATATTCTAGCTGAGGAGGAATGTGCATGAAACAGAGAAGATGGATGGTAGTCATGGCATGCCTGGTGGCGCTGACGCTAGCTTTAGCGGGCTGCGGCGGAGGCGGCGGGGGAGACAAGAAACCGGCGGCGGCTCCGGCAAAGACGCAGAAC
>JAHDPL010000020.1 GCA_018434355.1 Sporomusaceae bacterium
GCACCAGCGGCGTCGGTGAGGAGTCGTAGGAATATCCGAAGCGGTCCAGCTCCGAGGTCAGTACGTGTTCTTTGCCTACCGTCTCCTGCAGTTGCCGCAGGATGGCTGCTCCGATGGCCATGTTTCTTCAGCCCCTTTCGAAAGTTGATTGATAATAATTATTCATCATTGTATCATGTTTATCGGCAGCAGCGAAATCGTCGACAACCCAAATAGGTTTTCTGTCAATTCCGACTGTTTTTTTCCTCTTGACAAGCATTTTATCTGCTGTTATATTTTACACAAAGCAAAATAACTTTAGGCAATGAAGCCTTCGCATTTGTGCGGAGGCTTTTTCTGTCTTCACGGACAATGACGTCCCGTGGCTAAATGGCCGCGGGCGTTTTCTTTTAAAGTACAAATCATTGAAGAAGGAAGGGAAAGAAAATGACAAAAAGATTGTCCTCTCTAGCAAGTTTCAGTCTGGCTCTCCTCGCGGCCCTGCCTACTGCCTTAGCGGCGGAAGCGGCTCCCGCCAAGATCGATACCGGCGACACTGCCTTCGTGTTGATCAGCGCCGCGCTCGTACTACTGATGACTCCGGCGTTAGCCTTGTTCTACGGCGGCATGTGCCGGACCAAGAACGTATTGAGCACGATCATGCAAAGCTTCTTCATCATCGGGATCATTTCCGTGCAATGGGTATTATTCGGTTATTCCTTGGCCTTCGGTCCTGACATCAGCCACTTCGTCGGTAGCCTTGAATGGATTGGCCTGAATGGCGTCGGAAATTCACCAAACGCCGACTACGCAGCAACGATTCCCCATTCTGCATTCATGATCTTCCAAGGAATGTTCGCCGTGATCACCCCCGCGCTAATCACCGGCGCGTTTGCCGAACGGATGAAGTTTTCCGCATTCGCCGTTTTCACCGTAGTCTGGGCCACGTTGGTCTATGATCCGGTTGCCCACTGGGTATGGGGTGTTGGCGGTTGGTTGCGTGAAATGGGCGTTCTCGACTTTGCCGGCGGCACAGTCGTCCACATCATCTCCGGCGTATCCGGTCTGGTGATTGCACTGATGATCGGCAAACGCAAAGGCTATGGCAGTGAAGTCATGTTGCCTCACCATTTGCCGATGACGGTTCTCGGCGCCGGTTTACTCTGGTTCGGTTGGTTCGGCTTCAACGCCGGCAGCGCTCTCGGCGCCAACGAAATCGCTTCCAACGCGTTTGTCGTCACACATGTATCAGCAGCTGCCGCCACCGTCTCCTGGGTACTGGCCGAATGGCTGATGCATGGGAAACCGACCGTCCTCGGCGCAGCCAGCGGTTGCATCGCAGGACTGGTCTCGATCACTCCCGCCGCTGGTTTTGTCAGTCCCTTATCTGCTGTGGCCATCGGTTTGCTGGGCGGCGTCATCTGCTACCTGTCTGTCAGCGTCGTCAAAGCGAAACTAGGTTACGACGATTCGCTCGATGCCTTTGGCGTGCATGGCGTCGGCGGCGCTTGGGGCGCTCTGGCCACCGGACTCTTCGCTTCCAAAGCCGTCAATGAGGCAGGCGCCGATGGGTTGTTTTTCGGCAATGCCGCCCAGTTCACCAATCAAGTGATCGGTGTTGCTGCCAGTTGCCTGTTTGCTGCCGTGATGACATTCGTTATAATTAAAATCATGGGCCTGGTTATGGACCTTCGGGTCAGCGAAGCGCAGGAAATGCAAGGACTCGATCTCTCGGAGCACGGTGAACGCGGTTACTCCTATCAGGATCTGGTCACCGGTTCCCCTGTCAGTTTTGCCGCCCTGGAGTCGCAACCGGTTCCGGCCACCAAGACAAGCATGGCTTGAAGGCGAATAGAGCAGGAGGGTTGACAGATGAGAAAAATGACCAAAATAGAAATCATTACCCGTCCGGAGAAGTTGGAAGCGCTGAAAGAAGGCATGAATAAAATCGGCGTGACCGGCATGACCGTCTCTCAGGTGCTGGGCTATGGTCTGCAAAAAGGACATCGTGAAGTTTATCGCGGGACTGAGTATAACGTGAATCTGGTGCCAAAAGTCAAAGTGGAAATCGTAGTCTGTGAAGTCCCAGTGGAAAGTGTGATCGAAACCGCCAAAACAGTCTGCCGCACCGGCAATGTCGGCGATGGCAAGATCTTCGTCTATGGCATCGACAACGCGGTCCGCATCCGGACAGGCGAAGAAGGCGACAGCGCCATCCTTGACCCGGCCGATATCCACAAGTTGAAATAAGCTTTCCTCTTCCCCCTCTTCCCCTTCCCCCCGCAAAAAGCCCCCTGCCGCTTTGGGCAGAGGGCTTTTTGCTATTCCCTCAGATAAATCAAGCCGGTGATCAGGCCTTCTGTTTCCATTACCCGCTGCATCGCCGCCATCCGGTCATGTCGGTTGTAGTCGGGGCTGTCGCCGACTTTTTGCAGACGCTGGCTATACCACTCATACGTGTTGACTTTGTTAAAAGTCACACAGGGACTGAAAACATTGATAAAGGAAAACCCCGGGTGACGGATCCCTGCTTCAATCAGCGCCGCCAGTTCATTCAACTCTTTGGAAAAACCCTGGGCAATAAATCCGGCGCCGGCTGACAAAGCCAGTTCCAGCGCAGAAACCGGCGTCTCCGCCGAACCGGCCGGACTGGTCTTGGTGACGAAACCCCTGTCGCTGCGCGGCGAAACCTGCCCTTTCGTCAACCCGTAGACATGATTGTCCATTACGATATACGTAATGTCGAGATCGCGCCGCATCGCATGGATGGTATGTCCCAAGCCGATCGCAAACCCGTCGCCGTCGCCGCCGCAAGCCAGCACTGTCAATGCCGGATTGGCCAACTTCACGCCCTGCGCCAGCGGCAACGATCGTCCATGTGTGGAATGAAAGCCGTAAGCGTTGATATAGCCCGGCAAACGGCTGGAACAGCCGATACCGGAGACGATGACCACTTCGTGCGGCAACCGGCCGAGATTGCCGAGCGCCCGTTGAATCGCCGCCTGCACCGAAAAATCACCGCAACCGGGGCACCAGTTTTGTTTCACATTCAGTTGGAAATCGGCTGCCGGGCTCATTTCAACACCTCCCTGCATCCAGCGACAATTTCCGCCGGTCGAAACGGGTTGCCGTCAAACTTTCGCACCGCCTGCAGCGGTCGCACCAATCGGCAATGCGTTTGGACTAGTTGCGCCAACTGGCCGCCGGCGTTGTGTTCCACCACAACAACCTGGTCTGCCTTATCCAATTCCGTTTGCAAAACTTCGGCCGGAAATGGTTGCAATAACCGGATTTGCGCCTGATTGACCTTTATGCCCTGTTGACGCAGACTTGCTGCGGCTTCCTGCACAGCCCCATTGGCGCCACCTAATGAAAGCAATAATAGCTGCGCTTGGGCATACGGCGCGTCAATCCGAACCGGCTGCGGAAAGTTCGCCACTACTCCTTGCAACTTGCGCAGACGTTTTTCCGTCTGGGTGATGCGATTGGCCGTCCCTTCAAACGGACGACCGGTTTCATCGTGTTCCAGGCCGGTAACGTGGTGCATGCCGTTCGGAGTGCCCGGCAGCACACGAGGAGAGATTCCGTCCGGCGTCAGTTGATAGCGTTTAAAATATTGATTTTTCGGCAAATCAGGCAAAGGATCTTCCCCGACAAGTTTTCCGCGCTGGACCGGCGGCACGTCAGTCGCCGGTTTATCCTGCGTCTGATTAGCCAACGACAGCTGCATGTCGGACAGCAAAACGACCGGACACTGATACTGTTCAGCCAGATTAAATGCCGCTACTGTATCGGATTGCATCGCCGCCAAAGCATCCGGAGCCATCACAATTTTTGCCGCTTCACCATGCGTCGAATGGATTGCTGCCAGAATGTCCGATTGCTCATGCTTCGAGGGCAAGCCGGTAGAGGGTCCGCCGCGCTGTACATCCACCACCACCAATGGCGTCTCCGTCATTCCTGCCAATCCGATCGACTCAGCCATCAATGAAAATCCTGGTCCCGAAGTAGCCGTAAAAGCACGGCTTCCCGCATAATTGGCGCCAATCGCCATCATGCAGGCAGCAATCTCATCTTCGGTCTGGACCATGACGCCGCCTCGCTTCGGCAACTGCTTGACCAGGATCTCCATAATTTCTGAAGCCGGTGTGATCGGATAGGCTGCCATCAGCTTCACGCCGGCGTCCAGCGCTCCCTGGGCGATTGCTTCATTGCCGGTCAGATAGTCCCTCGATACCCCGTCGCCATCAACCAACAGGAAGGCCTGCGTCAAATCTGCCGGCAACTGCGCGGCATATTCCCAGCCCAGACGAAGCGCCTGGAGATTTCCCGCCAGCAACGCATCGCCTTTTTCGGCGAATTCGCCTGCCAGTGCTTCATCAGCGACTGCCAAAGATTTGCCCAGTAACGCCAGCGTCAACCCCAGCGCAACCACATTGCGCATTTTTGCGTTGCCGGCCTGCTCAGCCATTTTCGTTAACGGCGCGCCAATCAGCCGTACGTTAGTGCCAGCCGGCAATACCGGACCGAACTGATCATCGGCCAGCACCAGCCCTTTCTCCGACAGCTCGCTGCCGCACAAAGCGATTGTTTCCTGATCCAGTGCAATCAGTAAGTCGATATGATCAGCGATGGCTGCGACCGCTTTCGTGCCGACCCGTAATTGATAATCGGTATGACCACCCCTGATTCGCGAAGAAAATACACGATAGCCATACAAATGGTAGCCGTTCCTTGCTAGGCAGCGTGCCAGCAATTCGCCGGCGCTTTCGATTCCTTCGCCTTGCTGTCCGCCGATCTTCCAGGCAATCTCCTGCATCATTGCGCATGCCTCCTCTCATACTAAGGTAATACCATAAAAAACGGCAAATCCCTGCAAAGGACTTGCCGTCATCAGACGAGTTAACAGGTTTTCTTTTGGAATCAGTTTTCCAGTTTTAACAACCGGTGCTTTTTGCGTTGTTGGATGTACGCGCCGACGACGGAAAACACGGTCAGTGTCAGAATCGCCACGCAGATCGGTCGAGTGAAAAAGATCGAGAAAGAGCCGGAAGACAATAACAGGCTGCGCCGGAACTCGCCTTCGACCATCGGGCCGAGAATCAGCGCCAGCACAATTGGCGACACCGGAAATTTGAATTTGTCCATTAGATAACCGAGCACGCCAAAAAACATCATAACCAACAGATCAAACATACTATTGTTGATCGAGTAGGAACCGACGATGCACAGCACGAAGATGATCGGCGTCAGAATCGGCTTGGGAATGTTGATGACCCGAGCGATGTATTTGATTGCAAACAAACCGAACAGCATAAAGATAATGTTGGCAAGAAACATCCCGGCAAAGATCGCATACACCAGTTCGGCATTATCCTTGAACAGTAGCGGACCTGGCCGTAATCCCTGCAGCATCAGCGCGCCGAGAAAAATCGCCGTAACCGCGTCGCCGGGAATTCCCAGCGTCATTAGTGGAATCAACGCCCCGCCGGTTACCCCGTTATTAGCCGCTTCCGGCGCCGCCACGCCTTCCAGCTCGCCGGTACCGAACTTTTCGCCGTTCTTGGAGCTGCGCTTTGCTTCGCCATAAGCCAGAAATGCAGCAATATCACCGCCGGTAGCCGGAATGATTCCAATCATCGTGCCGATTGCCGAGCTTTTCAGTATCGTCTTGGCGCAACCGCGCAATTCGCTGAATGAAGGCAAGACCCCAGACAATTTGAAATCGACATGAGCAGTTTTCAGCATCGACTCGGTGGTTCGCAATGCTTCTGACACCGCGAACAAGCCGATCAAGACGGGGATGAAAGATACTCCGTTCAATAAATCGACCAAACCGAAAGTAAACCGCGGATAACCGTTCAGATTATCGAGACCAACCAAGCCAACCAACAATCCGATACAGGCGCTGATCAAGCCCCTGACCACATAATCGCCGGAGATGCTGGCCACGATCGACAAGCCCAGCAATCCCATCGCAAAATACTCGGGCGAACTGAAAGACAGCGCCACCCTAGCCAGTTCCGGCGCAATAAACGTCAGGCACAGCGCACTGAACACGCCGCCGGCGCAGGAAGCAATCGCCGACATGCCGAGTGCTTTGCCGGCCAGTCCTTTTTTCGCCAGTTCATTGCCGTCAAATACCGTCGCCGCAGCTGCCGGTGTTCCCGGCGTACGAATCAGGATCGCTGAAATCGAACCGCCGTAGATCGCGCCACAATATATGCCGCACAACATGACCAGACCGGTGGCCGGCGGCAAACTAAACGTCAATGGCGTCAACAGGGCAACCCCCATCGTGGCGGTCAACCCGGGCAAGGAGCCGATGATGATCCCGCCCAGCGTGCCGGCGACCAGGATAAAGAATATCTGCGGCTGCAAAACCGTAGCGAATCCATGCACCAATAAATCCATTTATCTTTCCCCTCCCTGCTAAAATGACCAAGCCGGCAGCGGTACGTCAAGCATCATTTGAAAAACATAATAAATCGCTGCCGTCGTGATGACCGACGACAAGATTTTTACTTTCCAGTCGCCTTTCTCCAGCACCTGCATCATAAGTAGCAGACAGATCGGGGTTGTGATCAGGAATCCTACATAGGCCATTATCACCAGATAGATACTTGTTATGACAAAAATGATTGCGGTACGGCGATAATTGAACTTTTCCCACTCGAAAACGACTTGATCTCTCACTGTGCGATTTTCAAGCAGCATCAGGATTGTCAGCCCCAACATGATTGCAGCGACGGCTCTTGGAAAATAGGATGAATCCGCCGTGAATGCGGCCGAGCCGATCCAGACAACAATCGCCAGTGCTATCAGCAGGAACCCGGCGACAATACTTCCTCGCTTCACAATTTCACCTCTTCATGGAAAGAGGGCGGGCTAATGCGTCCGCCCTCTCTGTACTAATCTCCGTTACAGTAAGGAAATTACTTCTTCTGTTGCTTGAGACCGAGTTTGTCAACCAGCTTTGCGTAGTTGGCAAAGTCGGCATCCATGAATTTGGTGAAATCGGCTGCGTTGAGGTAGGCAAGCCCTAAACCGAGTTTGTCGGCCTGCGCGATGAATCCGGGATCATCCATGGCTTTTTTGAACGCGTCATGCAGGATCTTGACTACAGGTTCGGGCGTGCCTTTGGGTACGCCGAGTCCGCGCCAGGTTCCGACGACGACTTCATAGCCTTGCTCTTTGAATGTCTTGACTTCCGGGAATGCTTTTTCGCGTTTGTCCGACATGACGCCAAGAATCTTCAGTTTGCCGGATGCGACCTGGGCGCCGACTTCGGCCGGACTGACCGCCACCGCTTCAATCGCGCCGCCGAGTAGCGCCGTGACTGCAGGAGCCGCGCCGCCATAAGGCACATGGTTGAATTTCACGCCGGTCTTGTCTTCGACGGTAGCCGCCGCCAGATGCCAGATGCTGCCGGGGCCGGAGTTGCCCATACGGACTTTGCCGGGATTCGCTTTGGCATAATCAAGAAACTCTTTGAGGGTCTTCCAGGGCGCGTCCGCTTTGACGGTGATCGCGGCCGGGTCCATGTTCACGCGCATGATCGGCACGAACAGTTTGTGGTCGGCCTGAGCGATTCCCAGATGCGGCACAATGACGATTTCAGCAAAGAACATTGTCACGGTATAGCCATCCGGTTTGGCTGTCTGACCGGCAGTAAAACCTACCGTGCCGCTGCCGCCCGGCTTATTGACGATTACTACCGGTTGTCCGAGCAAATCCTTGGCTTTATTGGCCATCGCCCGGGCCAGCATGTCAGTTCCGCCGCCGGCGCCCGCCGGTACAATGATTTCAATTTGTTTGGTCGGAAATTTCGGCGCTTCCGGCGCTTTTTCCGCCGGCTTCGCACCGCCGCCGCAACCAGCGACCACCAGCATCAACGATACGACAAGAACCATTGCCACCATTGCCCACGTTTTCTTCACATTCAGTCCTCCCCTTTTTCTAAAACGGTTTAGATTGTGAAAATACCTATTTTGTTATTTCTCGACACAAGAAAAAACTCCTGCTAATTTTGTAAAATTCACAGTAATCAATTTGTCGCTAACGCTATTTCCAGGGAATCAAAAATCGTTCCAATCGTTCCAACACCCGGTTAAACAAAAGTCCCAACAAGGATAACACCAGCACGCCCACCATCAGCTTCGTCGTCAGCATCAGGTCGCCATAGTGCAGCACCATCGCGCCGATTCCTTCTTTGGCAGCGATCATTTCTGCCGCAACCAAGAGCAATAGCGATGTGCCGGCAGCCAGTTTCAGCCCGGCAAAAATCACCGGCAACGCCGCCGGCAAAACAACTTTGCGAATGATATTCAGCTGTGAAGTGCGATAGCTGACCGCCACCTTAATCAACAGCGGATCAACATTTTTCACACCGGAATAGGTGTTGATTACCACCGGGAAAAACACGCCGAGGCTGATGATTGATATCTTCGATACCTCGCCGATGCCCAGCCAGAGGATGATCAGCGGCAACAGGGCAATCTTGGGCACCGGATACAATGAGTAAATCAAAGGATTTCCCACTGCTTCCGCTAGTTTGGAAAAGCCGGTCAATAGCCCGATAAGAATGCCGGCGATGCTGCCGACGAAAAAACCCCAGCCGATCCGTTGCAAGCTGGCTTTCATATTGACGGCGATTTCGCCGCTCACCAGCATTTCCCAACCGGTCTGCAAAATCGATGTGGGCGCCGGCAGATACAGCTCCGAGACCAAGCCGCTCATACACAAAGCCTGCCACAGCAACAGTAACGTCAAAATCCCCGCCGGTCCAGCCCAGCGCGGTGCGCGCCGTTCCAGAAAAGCGAGGCGGAATTTCACTTCCCGTTCAAATGAAGCCATCTGCTACACCTCCCTGAGCGCCTCTTCCGCATCTTTGCGGATGAGGTTCCAGATAAGGTCGCAGTAGCCGTTGAAGCGGGCGATATGTTCAGCGCCGTCACGTCCACGGCGCGGCATGTCGATTGGAATGATCCGGTTGATCCGACCGGGGCGGCGTGAAAGCACAACGACCCGGTCGGCCAGATACACGGCTTCCTGGATATTGTGCGTCACATAGAGCGTGCTGAGCCGATGTTGTTCCCATATTCGCAGCAGTTCTTCCTGCATCAGGGTCCGCGTCTGTGCGTCCAGCGCCGAAAATGGTTCGTCCATCAGCAGCAGGTCCGGTTGAATGGCCAGAGTGCGAGCGATGCCGGCCCGTTGGCGCATGCCGCCGGAAAGTTGATGCGGGTAGGAGTTTTCGAAGCCGCTCAGACCAACAAGTTCGATGTGTCGATCAATCCGTTGCTGTTTCTGTTCTGGCGGCAACGACGATTCTTCCAGGCCAAAACCGATGTTTTCCTCAACCGTCCGCCAAGGGAACAGGCCGACCTCTTGAAACACCATACCAACCGATGGATCGCGGTCTTCCGCCAGCCCTTCGACAAAGATCCGGCCAGATGACGGCGCCAGCAAACCGCCGACCATATTCAGCAGCGTCGATTTGCCGCAACCACTTGGCCCAACTAAGACGACAAACTCTTCTTCTTCAATGCAAAGGCAGATATCTTCCAGCGCGGTGACCGGACTACCGTCCGGCCCCGCATATTGTTTCCCCACATGGTCGATGACAATCCTCATTTGGCGGCGCCAACCTTCTGCAGCGCCTCCTCCCAGAGTTTGCCGTCGACAACCTGGTCCGCAGCGATTTTCTTCTCAATCATCTTGTGGTTGAAATACCAGTCGATTTGGGTTTGAATATCACTGGCCAGCAACTTGCCGTCCCTGTCCATGTACGGCAGTCCCAGTTTGATGTCCGCCGCCGGTGCGCCGGTATATTTGGCGATAATGCCGACAACTTCGTCATAGTTGGCGCCTGGCGCCAACTTGCCGTCCTTCTTGACCAACGTCGCATCGTAATAGTAGCGGCAGGATTTGATGTAGGCCGCCAGGAACCGCACGGCGGCATCGCGGTTTTTACTGAACTCCGGTGAAAAGAAAATCGCCGAAGTCTGATAATCGATTGCATCGCCGACCTGGATCACCACCTTGCCATGACCGGCTTTTTCCATCTTGGTGATATTCGGTTCGTTCAGAATGACTGCATCGACCTGTTTTCCCTGCAAGGCCGCCATGACCGAACTGAGTTTGCCCAGTGGCACGACTTCCACGTCGCTCAGTTTCAATCCCTTGGTTTCCAGCAGCCGACCCAGCATATAATGGAAGGTGGAGCCGGTTTGGGTAATCCCAACCCGTTTCCCCTTAAGATCTTCGATTTTCTTAGCACCGCCATCCCACAAATCGCTGCGCATCAGCAGCGCTGAAGATGAATAGCCTTTCTGTTCGCGTCCCTTATCAGCGACTATCGCCAACTTTTGCCCACCGGACACCATGTTGAACAAACTGGCGGTAATGCCTGTCGCGCCTACCTGCACTTTATTGGAAGCCGTCGCCACCGCAATCGGGTGGGCCGCATCAAACCACTGCGGCTCGATTTCAATCCCCTGCTCTTTGAAATAGCCTTTTTCCATGCCGATAAAAATTGGCGCCGTGCTGGTCAGTTTCAGAATGCCGACCGACACTTTCGCTGTCTTGACCGGAGCCGCCGACGCCGCAGGTTTGGCTGGTTCGGCTGCTTTTCCGCAGCCCAGCAGCAGACCCGTCAGAATAAAAATCGCCAAAACCCCCAGAATCAATCCCTGTCGTTGTTTTTTCACGTCAATACTCCCTTTCTACCTTTCTACCCTTCAACTCTACAATAGAGTCCGTTCAGAAAAAACAGGCGCTTCGCCCATTTGAACCTGATTATATTACAATCGCCGCTCTGCGGCAACAACATCCCGCTACTTACACGCACCACCGTCTATCTTTCAATACACTCTTCACCGATCCGTCTAAAATCATTAACAATATTTCTTCGCTAAACGGCAGGATTCTGTCTACACAGGCCGAATTTTATGTTTAAGGTCCATTTTTCGGCATTTCCCGCATTGGCATGATTATTGCATTTAGTATATAGATTAGGTAATGTTGCGTTGATTGTCTATCCATTTTTGGCAATTTACAATTAGGGAGGAGAAGGATTCATGTCCGATGTCAATCCTGTTCTGGAAAAGTTTTTGCATGTGATGCCACTACTAGGCGCCATGTTCTCAGCCGATATCGGCATAGCCGTGACCGACCGGGAAAAATATCTGCTATACAAGCCTGGTCGTCAGCTGGACCTGAAAATCAGCGCCGGCACGCCACTCAAGCAAGGCACGGCAATTGTGCGAGCGATGAACGAAAACCGCCGGGTATCTGTTCGCGGCGACAAAGCCACCTTCGGCCTGCCCTATATCGCTACCGCGATGCCGATTCATGACGACAACGGCACAGTTGTCGGCGGTGCGGTCATCATCGAATCGGTCGACCAACAGGACCGGTTGAAAGAAATGGCGGAAAAATTGGCCGACAGCACCAGCACGCTGGCCAGCACTTCACAGGAGATCTCGGCCCAGACCGAAGAAATCAGCGCCGTAAGCCGCGCGATGTCGCTGGCAGCCAGCCAGTCGCAAAACCGATTAAAGGAAACCGACCAGGTCGTCGGGCTTATTAAGGCGATTGCCGGTCAAACCAATATGCTCGGCCTGAACGCGGCCATCGAAGCGGCCCGTGTCGGCGAACAAGGTCGCGGTTTCGGCGTCGTCGCCGAGGAAATCCGCAAACTGGCAGCCTCGACCGGTGAATCGATCAAGCAGATCGAGGCGACGCTGCGGGCGATTCGCGAGGACAGCGGCAAAAACTATGAACAGGCCTGCCGGATTGACGAAGTAATGCCTCAGATCGCCCAGGCGATCACCCAGGTTGCCGGCACGGTGCAGGATGTCAACGAAATGGCGCGGAATCTGAACCAGATGGCGGAAGACCTGACCAAAGACCAGGGGTAGGCCGGTAATCGCGGCAGCGGTAAACCTGCAAACTCCGTTCGATATAGCGCCCCGTATAGATTAATGGCGGCAATGGAATGACTTCGACAAAGAGTTGTTCCAGCGCCGCTTTTTGTTCTGCATAACCGAAAAACAACGCATCTTCACCAGGGTTGACCGGCAACTTGCGCCGCCAGTAGTCATACTGCGAGAGCCGTGACGGCGTCAGCACCGTAACGGCAGGTTGACCCGGCAGATAGTACGCCGCCAACGAGGCCAGTTTGTAATCGGCGGCAATCACTCTTTCGCCGGCGACAAGATAACCGCCGGCTGTTTCGAACATCTCATCATAGCCAAGCAGCTGTCGTTTCATCACCAGTTTCGTCGGCAGGAAATCAAACGCCTCGGGCAATTTGAGCAACAATACCAATATGATGCCGAGTGCGACGCCAGCTCTGTATAGCTGACGGTACCTTTGCTGGTCCAACCAGCGGGCCAGCAGTATGATGCCGGACACATGGGCCGGTGCGGCCCAGTTTCCTTCCGCCCGTTTGAACAGAGCGGCGTAGGCGAAGAAAACCAAAACAGTCAGGCAGGGCCACAGCAGGAATGTCTGCTTTTCATCACGGAGCATCGTCGGCAAATGTCGCCCGATTAAATAAAGTAGAAGCAAAAAAAACAGCGGCCCGAGGGCAACAGCCTGAACGCCGAGATACTCGAAGAATGTTGCCGCTTGAAGCGATCTCGGGCCGGCAAATCCGTGGTCCAGTTGAAACCGGAACGACACCCAGTCCTGGCCGGCATTCCAGAGGATGACCGGCAAGAATACAACTAGCGCCAAACCGACCGCGAGAAGCAACTCGCGCCACAACAACTTTCGCCGCAAAGATGAGCAAAGCGCAAATCCTAATAGTGCGGGAAACAGCAGAACGGCTGTGTATTTTGACAACAGTGCGAACCCGGCCGCCAGGCCGGCAAAGTAATACCAGCGGCAACGTTGTTCAAAAAAAGCCCGGTATGCATAGAACAAGGTCAGCGCCCAGCCGAGAATCAGCGGCGCATCAGGCGTCGCCAAGGTAAATCCCATCTGCGCCAGCGGCGAGAGTAAAAATATCAATAGTGCTTTGTCGGCAATAGCCGAAGTATACATTAATGCAGCCAGTCGCCAGATCGTCAGGCCGGTCAGCGCGGCGCAGCCAAGCGGAACCATGCGGATCAGCCATTCCGCATCGCCCAGCAACCTAGTCACACCGATCAACCAGGCAATCATCGGCGGATGGTCAAAATAAGAAAGCTGCGGCTGTTTGGACCAAACCCAATAATAGGCTTCGTCAAAATGCAGCGGCAGCGTCATGTTGTAAAATAGGTTGAATGCGATGACCAAGGCAAAGAAGACGGCAACCGACCGCCTCATGCCGAAATGCTGGAATCCATTCGAAGCTTCCATACCATCAGAACTGCTTCTAGGAATATTTTACGCGACATCTTCGATTTGCCGGCTGTGCGATCCTCAAACACAATCGGCGTTTCGCAAATACGAAATCCCTTGCACCGGGCCCGATACGTCATTTCGATCTGAAACGAATAACCGTTGGACTTGACGGAATCCAGGTCGATCGCTTCCAGCACCTGCCGCCGGAAACATTTGAAACCGCCGGTCAGATCTCGCAGGGAGAGACCAAGGATTGTGCGGGCGTAAAGGCTGCCGCCACGACTGATGAATTTGCGCAATAAGCCCCAGTTTTTCACGCCGCCGCCTGGCACATAACGACTGCCGAGCACTAGGTCATTCTTTTCAATCGCAGCCAAGAAAGCTGGCAGATATTTCGGGTCATGCGAAAAGTCGGCATCCATTTCAAAAATGTAATCGTAATCGCGAGCCAGCGCCCATTTGAAACCGGCGATATAGGCTGTTCCGAGCCCCAGTTTTCCGGCGCGTTTCAACAAAAATAACCGGCCCGGATAGCTGGTATGCATCAACCGCTCTACGATTTCATAAGTCCGGTCCGGTGAATTGTCGTCAACAATCAGGACATGCGCCGCCGGATCGGTCCGACTGATCAAGTCCAACAGTTTCTCAATGTTGTCACTTTCATTATATGTGGGGATAATGATCAGGTGTCCTGCCACAGTCACGCTTCCCTTCCATTCATATCATCCGAGTCGGCAGCTTTTTCGCCGAAAGTGAACCGCGAGTTCATCAGAAAATTCAAGATGCTGACGAGTCCGATCGACACCAATTGCGCCAACGTCTTATCCATGCTCAGGGTTTCGACAAACAGTCGCAGCAATAGCAGATTGACTCCCAGGTTGAGCACGCTGACAGCCAAAAAGCGGAAATATTTGTTGCGGCGGCTGCGGAAAGCAGCCTGTCCTTTGAAAGTCCAGCGGAAATTCCAGTAAAAATTATTGGTCACCGCGAACAAAAAAGAGATAACCGCCGCTATCAGGTAGTAAAGACCGCTGTTCACAGCGATCGCATAAACTGCCATATTGACTAGTGTTCCTGACAATCCGACGACTGAAAACTTGATAAACCGCTTCACCCAAAAATACCCTGCCTTGCACTACTTCAAAAATTCCTTTTCAATTATAACACAGCAGTCCAACACAAACCAAAAATGCGGAGAAATCGGCGGCAATTCATTGATAACATTTCTCCACCGCAGTATAATGACAGCATAGGCAACTAATGAAATAATGAACTGGTAAAAAACCTGCGGAACAGGGTACTTGCCTGACGCCAAGGGATGATCAAACTGATGCAGCCGCTTTGTGTCAAGCTGTTCATCCGCTCTGTGCGTCCGGCGCAGAGTTTTATTTTTTTCCTAAATATTTTTCGGGAGGTCACTCATGAACCAGCGTCTCGGTTTCATCGGCATCGTGATCGAAGACCCGGCTAAAGCGCCGGAAATCAACAATATCCTTAGCCGGCACGGCCAGATCATCGCCGGTCGGATGGGAATCCCCCGCATTCATCACAACGAAGCCGGCATCTCGGTGATTACGTTGATTGTCCAGGGCACTACCGATGAACTCGGCGCGCTCACCGGCCAGCTCGGCAAGGTCGGCGGCGTACAGGTGCGTTCGGCATTGAGCAGCAAATAAGATGGATTGGCAGGAGGCAACTATGTACCGTACGGAAACCGACTTTCTCGGCGAAAAATCAGTCCCCGCTGCTGCCTATTACGGGATCCACACCGTCCGTGCGCTAGAAAATTTCGCGGTGTCCCGGCAAACCGTCCACCCCGAGCTGATTCGCGCTATCGCCACCGTCAAGCAGGCAGCGGCGGAAACGAATATGCATCTGGGCCTGCTCGATTCCCGGGTCGGTTCCGCGATATTCCAGGCCGCCGGCGAAATAGCCGAAGGCCGTTTTGCCGATCAGTTCCCTCTGGATGCATTACAGGGTGGCGCCGGAACCTCAACCAACATGAATGTCAATGAAGTCATCGCCAACCGCGCCTGCGAACTGCTCGGCAGCTCCAAAGGCGACTACGCCGTGGTGCATCCGCTGGATCAGGTCAATCTATCCCAATCCACCAACGATGTCTATCCCACCGCCTTGCGGGTTGCCGCCATCCGTTTGTTGCAGGGCCTGGCCGAAGCCTGCGCCCAGTTGCAGGGTGCGCTGCAAAAAAAAGAAGCCGAATTCGCCGGCGTGCTGAAACTGGGCCGCACCGAGATGCAAGATGCCGTGCCGGTCACACTGGGCCAGGAGTTTGCCGCCTGGGCCGAGGCGATCGCCCGCGACCGCTGGCGACTCTACAAAGTCGAAGAACGGCTGCGCGAGGTGAATCTCGGCGGCACTGCCGTCGGCACCGGTCTTAACGCCGAACGAAAATATGTATTTGGCGTTGTCGAACGCCTGCGTTCGCTGACCGGCATCGGTCTGGCCCGCGATGAAAACATGATCGACACGACCCAGAATGCGGACGTGTTTGTCGAAGTATCCGGACTGCTTAAGGCCTGCGCTACCACATTGATCAAAATCAGCAATGACCTGCGGATCTTATCCTCAGGGCCGCGCGGCGGTTTCGGCGAGATCCGCCTGCCCGACCTGCAGGCCGGCTCTTCGATCATGCCCGGCAAAGTCAACCCTGTCATGCCGGAACTGCTGGCCCAGGTCGCCTACCAGACCATCGCCCGCGACTTGGCGATTACGCTGGCGGCACAAGGCGGCCAGCTCGAGCTGAACGCTTTCCTGCCTCTCGTCGCCGCCAACCTGTTGCCGGCGATGGAAGAGCTGACCGGCGCGATGAAACTTTTTGCCGAGCGCTGCGTTAGCGGCATCGAAGCCAATAGCGAACGTTGCCGGTTCCACCTGGAAAACAGCGTCGCTCTCGTCACGGCGCTGGCGCCGCTGATTGGTTACGACCGGGCGGCGAGCCTCGCCAAGCAGGCGCTGCAGACCGATTCGTCCGTTAAAAAATCGTTGCTTGATTCCGGCCTGTTTACGGCTGAAGAACTCGACACTCTGCTGCGACCGGAAGCCCTGACCCGGCCGGGGATGGTAAAGCGACCGACAGCAGCCAAACCGAAGGAGGCCGCCCATGAATGAAACACCACGTGGCAACCGCCTGCACATCGCACTGTTTGGTCGCCGCAACGCCGGCAAATCGAGCCTGATCAATGCCCTGACCAATCAGTCGCTGGCGATCGTCTCCGACGTTGCCGGAACCACCACTGACCCGGTCTACAAATCGATGGAAATTCTGCCGCTCGGACCTGTGGTTGTCATCGACACCGCCGGCCTGGATGACGTCGGCGAACTGGGAATGCTGCGCATTGAAAAATCGCTAGAAGTGCTGCGCAAAACCGATCTGGTTTTGCTTGTCGTCGATGCAACCATCGGCATCGCCGAGCCGGAGCGCGAACTGGCCGAAAAATGCCGAACGCAGAATATCCCGTTCATCCTGGTATTCAACAAATCCGATTTGCAAATAACGACGCCGGATGTGCTGGAAAGCATCAAAACCACGCTTGGTGCGGCAGCCGCCGTGGCAGTCAGCGCCGAACAGCGACAAGGCATTGGCGAACTGAAAATCGCCATGGTCCGGCACGCGCCGGCCCGCTGGGATACGCAGACCATTGTCGGCGATCTGCTGCAACCCGGCGATATTGCCGTGCTGTGCGTACCGATCGATCTGGCCGCGCCGGCTGGCCGACTGATTTTGCCGCAGGTCCAGATGATCCGCGACATTCTCGACCATGACGCACTGGCTTACACGGTGAAAGAACGCGAACTGAAAGAGTGCATCGCCAGCCTGAACCGCAAACCGAAAATCGTGATCACCGATTCGCAGGTGTTTCTCAAAGCCGATGCCGACACGCCGCCGAATGTACTACTCACTTCTTTTTCGATCCTGTTCGCCCGTTACAAGGGAGATCTGGAAACGATGGTACGTGGCGCCAGGGCGATCGACCGGCTGAAACCGGGCGACAAGGTGCTGATCAGCGAATCCTGCACGCATCACCGGGTGGAAGACGATATCGGCACTGTGAAGATTCCCCGCTGGCTCAGACAGCACGTCGGCGGTGAGCTGGTCGTCGACCATTCCAGCGGCCTCAGTTTTCCGAAAAATCTCAGCGAATACAAGTTGGTGCTGCATTGCGGCGCCTGCATGACCAACCGGCGCGAAATGCTGGCCCGCATCGTCGAAGTCCAGCAGGCCGGCGTGCCAATCGTCAATTACGGCGTGGCGATCGCCGCGCTGATGGGCATTCTGCGTCGGGCCTTGTCACCGTTCCCTTTGCTGCAGGACATTCTCGACGAGGAAGAATAAAGGGAAAACAGGCAATAAGAAAGGGGCTGTGCCGGATGAAAAATCCAGCACAGCCCTTGTTTGATTTATTAGCGAACTTGACTTATTTCCTTAAGGTTTTACCGTCGTCTTGTAAACCATTTTTCCGTCTTTCATTTCGATGATAACTGCACTCTTGACCGCATCATGGTTTTCATTCAGCGTGGTCGCGCCGGTAACTGCAGGGAAATTTTTGGTGGCTACGAGGGCTGCTTGGATTTTGGCAGAATCGGCTGCGCCGGCCCGTTTGATCGCATCAACCAGGACGTAGGCGGCGTCATAACCGAGCACTGCCATCGCGTCCGGCATTACGCCATATTCTTTTTTATAAGCTTCGACGAATTTTTTCGAGGCAGGGCTGGAATCTTCCGGCGAATAGTGGTTGGTGAAGTAGGTGTTGTTCATGCCGGCTGCGCTGCCGATTTCAACCAGTTTGGGGGAATCCCAGCCGTCGCCGCCGACGATTGGCATCATCAGGCCCATTTCACGGGCTTGTTTGGCGATCATGCCGACTTCTTCATAGTAACCAGGCAGATAGATGACTTCCGGATTCATGCCTTTGATCTTGGTCAGGATGGCCTTGAAGTCCTTGTCTTTTTGCAGATAAGCTTCTTCGCCGGCAATCGTCCCGCCGCCTTTGGTATAAGCTTCCTTGAAGAACTTGGCCAAGCCTTTGCTATAGTCGCTGGAGTTGTCGATCATGACAACCGCTTTTTTCAGTTTCAGGTCTTTCAGCACGAAGTTCGCGCCGACAGTGCCTTGGAACGGGTCGATAAAGCAAACGCGGAAGGTGTAAGGTTTTGCTTTGCCGGTTTTTTCATCCACCGTCACTTTGGGGTTGGTCGTCGCTGCAGCAACGAAGGGAATCTTGTTCGCTTCGTTGACTGCCGAACCGGCGATACCGTTGGAGCTGGTGGTGAAACCTACGACGGCAACCACTTTGTCCTGAGTGATGACTTTGGTCATCGCATTGGCCGATTCGGAAGGCTCGCCTTTGTTGTCCGCCGTCACGGTGGTGATTTTTTTGCCGAGCACTCCGCCAGCAGCATTGATTTCTTTGAACGCCAGTTTGGTTCCGTTATTGGCGGCGGTACCGAATGAAGCGGTGCCACCGGTCAGTTCATAGACAACACCGATTTTGATATCCTTGGATTCGGCCGGTTTCGCCGCAGGCGCTCCGCCACCGCAACCGGTCACCGCAAACGCGACAAGAACCAATAAGGCCAAGGCAAACATCAAATTTCTCTTTTTCACAAAAAACCCTCCTCAAATTTTATCCACTACTAGCATAATTGTCTGATCCTCCAATACTCTGGTTAAGGCCCCCCTTCGCCATTGGTTATTGCCTTTAGTTTGACAAAAAATGCACTCGAGACCCGTAATTGAAAAAAGAAGCTTTGGGCAAAATACCCACTGGATATTTTACCAAAAGCTTCTTTGCTTTTGCTATAATCACAATCATTTGTCTCTTCCAAACGCCCTTGAAGATGATTATAGACCTCAATATATAATTTTACAAGTGATTTTTGCGAAAAAAGTTACATTTTTTCTGCAACAACCTTGGCTTGCATGAATAATAGTAAATAATCGGCCCCGCCAGCCTTGGAATCGGTACCCGACATATTGAACCCGCCGAAAGGTTGCACGCCGACCAGCGCGCCGGTGCATTTGCGGTTCAGATACAGGTTGCCGACATGGAAGTCGCGGCGAGCTTGTTCCAGTTTGGCACGGTTGCGGGAGTACACCGCGCCGGTCAAGCCATACTCGGTGTCATTGGCAATCCGCAGCGCATCGGCAAAATCTTCAGCGCAGGTAATCGCCACCACCGGGCCAAAAATTTCTTCCTGGGCAATGCGGGACTTCGCCGGCGCATCGGCAAACACCGTCGGCTCGATGAACCAGCCTTTGTCGCCTGCCGTATTGCCGCCGGCAACCAGCCGCGCTTCGGTTTTGCCGATTTCGATGTATTCGAGGATTTTTTTATAGGCGCTTTCATCGATCACCGGACCCATATTGACGCCCAGTTCAGCTGCCGGGCCAACTTTGAGCGCCTTGGTTTTCGCGGCGACTTTGGCTACCACTTCATCATAGACGCTTTTTACGACAATCGCCCGCGAGCAGGCCGAGCATTTCTGGCCCTGGAAACCAAACGCCGAGGCCACAATGCCGTTGGCGGCTTCTTCCAAATCGGCTTCCTCATCGACAATAATCGCGTCTTTGCCGCCCATTTCCGCCACAACCCGCTTGATCCAGATCTGCCCCGGCGCCACATCGGCCGCCAGCTTATTGATCCGCAGGCCGACTTCTTTGGAACCGGTAAAGTTGATGAACCGCACCTGCGGGTGCGATACCAGCGCGTCGCCGATACTGCCGCCGCTACCGGGCAGATAGTTGATCACGCCAGCCGGCGCACCGGCTGCTTCGAACAGTTCCATCAGCTTGGCTGCGATCACCGGCGTACTGCTGGCCGGTTTCATGATGACCGTGTTGCCTGCCACCACCGCAGCGGCGACCATGCCGGCCAAAATCGCCAGCGGGAAGTTCCAGGGCGGAATGACTACACCAACGCCCAGCGGGATATAAAAGCACTCGTTCTGTTCGCCCGGAACGGAGATGACCGGCATGCCGGCCGCGTAGCGAAGCATTTCCCGCGCATAGTATTCCATGAAATCGATTGCCTCGGCTGTATCGGCATCCGCTTCGGCCCAGTTCTTTCCTGCTTCCTCGACCAGCCAGGCCGAGTATTCGAATTTGCGTCGGCGCAAAATCGCCGCCGCTTTGAACAGCAGGCGGGCCCGCACTTCCGGCGCCACATGTTTCCAACTGGCAAACGCGTCTTGCGCCGCTTTGACGGCCTGATCAGCCAGTTCGACATTGGCCCGGGCCACGGTGCCGATGACTTCCGAGAAGCAGGAGGGATTCACCGAGGTGATGCGGGCTTCGGTATCAATCGCTTTGCCGGCGATCTTCAGCGGATAGTGGCGGCCTTTTTCGGATGCCACCAGTTGCAGCGCCGCCTCCATGGCCGCTTTGTTCTCTGGGATGCTAAAATTCGTGAACGGTTCGTTTTGGTACGCTGTTTGCATAAGGTGAGCCCTCCTCAATATTTCATCGTTCTTGATTAAACTACTGACGGTTCGACAAATAGGTCGCCGCGGGCAAATCGACCGGCATCGAGCAGTTCGACAGGCAGGGCGGTTTTGAGCCCCAGCAGCTTTTCGGCAACGATCTGGCCGGTGATCGGCGCGATCATGAAGCCATGTCCGCTGAATCCCGCCGCGACATGAAACCCTTCCACATCGCCCGCCGGCCCAAGAATCGGCTGACGATCCGGCGACATGTCATAAAGCCCGGCCCATTGGCGCACCACATTCAGTCCGGCCAGCGGCGGCAAAATCTCAATCAGTCGGCGGGCCATCTCGCCGAGGAACTGCCAGCTGGATTCGGTGTTGAAGCTCTCCGGCTCGTCGGGATGGCCAATGCCCATGATAAAGCTGCCATGCGGACTTTGTTGGCAATACAGGTTGTGATGGAAACTCATCACCATCGAATCCTGCATCGGCTCGACCGGCTCGGTCACCAGGATTTCATGTCGTTCGGGGTAAATCGGCAATTCGACGCCGACCATCCGGCCCAGCTGTTTGGAATAGCCGCCGGCAGCGACCACTACCCGTGGGGTACTGATAGTACCCCACCGGGTCTTGACCCCGGTGATCCGGCAGCACTCCGCCTCGATTCCAGTCACTTCGCTATTCGTGCGAATCTCCACGCCATGCCGCTCGGCCGCTTTTGCATAGGCGGCGGTCGCCTTGAACGGGTTGCAGTGGCCGTCTTTGGCGCAGAAGGTTGCGCCCAGCAGCCCGGCCGTATTCAAATGCGGCACGATTTCCTTTGCTTCTGCCGGCGTTACCCAGCGCGACGGAATTCCCAGCGAATTTTGCAACTGCAGGTTCTTTTTGAACTGGGCCGCCATCTTTTCGGTATAAGCCAGCAGCAAGTAGCCACCCTGTTTCAGTTCGATATCGATATCAACATCCAGCAGCTCCGGCAGCTGTTCCAGCATCCGGGTGCTTTCCCGCGACAACAGGCAATTGGTTTCGGTTCCCCATTGCATCCGCATGCCGGCGCCGCAGCGACCGGTGGCCCCGCTGGCCAGATAGTCGCGTTCCAAAAGCACCACCTTGCCGGCGCCGAGCCGGGCCAGGTTGTAGGCCGTGGCGCAGCCGACTATGCCGCCGCCGATGACTACTACATCCGCCGTATCATTCATGCCGTTCACCTCCGGCCAGCGCACCCAAGCTAATCGCCGCCACCGGCTGCCGGAATGTCGGCAGCGAAATCTCGGCTAACGGTTTGCCGGTCGCCTTGGCCAGTTCCTGCGCCACCAGCGGCATACAGGTCCGGCCCTGGCAGGGTCCCATGCCGCAGCGGCAGCTGCGTTTGATTTCTTCGGTGCTCAAGTTGCCGTCGGCAATACTCTGGCGGATTTCCGACAGTTTGATATCTTCGCACCGACAAATGATAATATCGTCTTCCAGTTGTTCACTCATCCCGCCACTTCCTTTCGCTGCCGGATGTTGCGCACATCCATCGCAATCGCCTTGTCAACCGCCAGCCACAGAACCGTCGTCCGGTTGGCCTGTTGCTGCACCCGCTGCACCGTTGCCGCGCCAACAACTTTTCCTGCCCGGTCGATCGCCGCGACGACTTCGCCGCTGACCGGCAGCGGGGCAAATTCATAAGGGATTTTCAGCAACGCCTCGCCATCTGCAAACGAGTAGTCGACGACAAAAATGGCCAGACCGGGGCAACGCGTGATGCAGAGGCCGCAGCCATTGCATTTCGTTTCATCAAACACCGGTCGTTCGCTGATGCTGCCCGGCATGACAATCGCGCCGCGGGGACAAGCTTCGGCGCAGGGATTGCAGGGGATCTGCTGAAAACACTCGATCACCGCCACCGGGCCTTGCCGTAGTCGGCTCTCTGCCGGCAATACTGCCTGTAAATCCTCAGTTGACGGGATTCCATCCACTGCCAGCATGTTAAACCGCCTCCCCGAGCATGACTTTGCATAATCCATTGCAGACTTTTGCGCTGACCGGCGCGCTGCGCAGCGCATTCAGCTGCGATTTGGCCTCGTGATAAAGCGCGGCAAAGTTTTCACTCTGATAACGCAGGGCAAACGCCGCCGCCAGTCCTGCCAGTTTCCCTTCGACCATGGCCGCCGAAGCTTCTTCGACGCCGGCCACATCGCCGGCCACGTAAATATTGTGGTGCGTTGTCAGCAGATCGGCGTTGCGCCAGGGAACATAGCCGCCGAGTTCCGGCACAAACTCCATTTTGCAGCCGGCCTGCCACAGCAGTTCGGTCAGCGGACTCAGGCCAACAGCCAGACATAGCCCGTCTACCGCGAAATCCTGTTCCGTGCCGGGGATCTGGTTCCATTTTTCATCCAGCCGGCAAACGGTAACGCCGCTCAGCCGGTCGGTCCCATAGGCTTTTTTGATCGTATGGCCGGTAAGGATCGGCACGCCGCAGCGCTGGATTTTTGACGCATGTACCCAGTAAGCACCGATTTTCGGCGCCGCTTCGATAATCGCCGCCACTTCGACTCCCGCCTGCAACAGTTGGTAGGCAACAATCACGCCAATATTGCCTGCGCCGACCATCAACACCCGATCAGCCGGCTTGACGCCATAGACATTCATCAGGGTCTGCACAGCGCCGGCGCCGTAAATACCGGGCAGGTCGTTGTTGGGAAACGCCAACGTCTTTTCCGACGCGCCGGTCGCCACGATCAGTTTCTTCGGTTTGACCAGGCAAAACGAGTTGCCCTGCTTGACCGACAACACGCCGTCCGGGTAATAACCGAGGGCTGTGGCATTCTTCCACACCGTGACATTGGATAACTGCACCAACTGATCCATCAGTTTATGGGCGATTTCAAAGCCGCGTTCGCCAGCGTATTCTTCGCGCGAACCGAAAAACTTGTGCGTCTGTTTGATCAGCTGCCCACCCAACTCGTTGGCTCGTTCCAGCAGCAATACCTGCGCCCCCATTTCGGCGGCCTGAATCGCTGCCATCAGTCCGGCCGGACCGGCGCCGACAATCGCGATATCCGTCTGCCTCATACCAGTTTTCCCTTCCCTTCCTGGGTTTCCACCTGCATCCCGGCCCGTAGCGGTTCGACGCAAATCCGCACGTTGGGCACTCCATCCACCGTCATCAGACAGGAAGAACAGTTGCCGATGGCGCAAAACAAGCCGCGCGGCCTGTGAAACCGACTACTGTGATGCAAAGACCTCACACCCGCCGCGTGCAGCGCCGCTGCGATCGGTTCGCCGGCCAGCCCGGTCACTTCTTTGCCATCAAAAACAAACTTCACGGTTTCCCGCTGCGGAAACTCCAGAATCGGATGATTCGCAATACGCACTGATCTTTCACCTCCGTTTGAAACCTCAACTATGAAAAGGTATATATTGCACAAACCATGCCAAGTGAACAAAAAAATCGGCAATGCCTGTAGCAAAGCCGATTGCGCGATTTTTACCGCATTGGTTTCGTGGTGCAGAAATGTCAGCTTTTCGACACTTTCGTCGATTCTTCGACATCGATCTGCAGGTTTTTCATTTTGTAATATAAAGTACTGCGGGGAATCCCCAGCTTTTTCGCTGCCAACAGCTTGTTAAAGTTCACTTCCGCCAGCACTCTGCCGATCAACTCGCGTTCCATCGCTTCGGTCGTATCAGTCAGCGACTGCCCCGTTGCCGATCGCGACTGCGGTTGTGTAGCTGCGCCAGCCACTCCGGCGGCGGATTCGGCGGCGAGGTTCGTCGGCAAATTGGCCGGCGTCAACACTTCGCCGTCGCACAAAATCACCATTCGCTCCAGCGCATTGTATAGTTCGCGCACGTTTCCCGGCCAGTCATAGTTGAGCAAGGCCGCCATCGCCGCGGGGTCCAGCCGGCGAATCTGTTTGCCATGCAAGTGGCTGAAATGTTGAATCCCCCGGTGCACAAGCTCCGGTATGTCCTCGCGACGTTCCCGCAACGAGGGTAATGGAATCGTCACCACATTCAGCCGGTAATACAAGTCTTCGCGGAATTCCCCCCGCGCAATCATCGCTTCCAGGTCGCGATGCGTCGCCGCAATCACCCGGATATCGACATGGACCGACTTGCCGCCGACCCGGTGAAAGCGTTGCTCCTGCAGCACCCGCAGCAGTTTTACCTGCATTTCTTTGGGCATTTCGCCGATTTCGTCCAAAAACAACGTGCCGGCATGCGCCTGCTCCAAATAACCCAGTTTGCCCTTCTTGTCCGCGCCGGTGAAAGATCCCGCGTCATAACCGAACAATTCGCTTTCAAACAGACTGGCCGGAATCGCGCCGCAATTGATCGCCACGAACTGGCCGCGCCGACCGCTGGCCCGGTGGATGGCGCTGGCGAACAGTTCCTTGCCGCTGCCGCTCTCGCCGCGCAACATGACCGAAACATTGGTGGCCGCAACCCGGCGGGCCACGCGAACCGCCTCCATTACCAACGGACTGTGGCCGTAAATCGCCGTAAATTCGTCCGCCGTGGCCTGGATCTTGTCAATTTCTTCGCGCAGACTACGCACTTCATTGCCCGCTTCCGACAGCTGCTGATTCAGATTGACCACTTCAGTGATATCCCGCTCGGCGGAAACGCCGCCGACAATCTTGCCTTCCAGCCGGACCGGTTGGGCATTGATCAAGACATGCGTGCCGGGACAAGGTTTGTGATACGCTTCGCGCACCAGCAAGCCCTGCGTCATCGCCTGGGTGACCATCAGATTGGAAAAAAATTTGCCGATCGGCTGCCCGATGATTTCGGTCGACGCAATGCCATAAAGCAGCTCGGCCCGCCGGTTCCAGCCAGTCACCCGGTTTTCGGCATCGATCACGCAGACGGCTTCTTCCAGCACATCGAGCAGCTCCTGCCAACGCGCCGCCTGCAGCAAATTCTCCGCCAACAGTTCCTGGCAAAGGCGCTTCAATTCTTCCGCTGAACTGGTATTCATTCGATTCTGCAACAATTCCCAGGCCTGATTCCCCATTCTCAACCGCCTCCGTTACCCGCTGTATTTAGCTCGCAACCCGCTACGCCGACCAAAATAAGAAAAAGCTGCCGCACCCCTAATAGGAGTGTCGAGCAGCTCTGCTCTGTCAGTGACGAAAAACTGACACTATTATTTAGTATTATACGTGGCGGCGGGTGAATTGACAAGAGAGAACTTTAGTTCACAGAATATCACTCGCAGCATTTCATTAGTACCAATCAAACGCACTTGTCAACAACCTTGAAAAGTCAGCAATAATGATTCGTCCTCTGACGATGTCTTCAATAATTCCTTCTTGTTTCAATTTTGCCATCGCATGATTCAGGGTAACTCGATGAACTCCGAGTAATCCAGCTAATTCCATTTGCGACAGATTGCTTTTACAAACAACTCTACCTGTTGAAGCTTGATCTGGCTCTCGTTCAACCATATATAGGAGCATTTTGCATAATCTTTTCTTTAATGGCATCAGATCACTGGCCTGAATCGAAAGAAATCTTGCTTTGCTGGCCAAACCTTCAATCATGTTAAGCATCAAATTGGGATGTCTCAGTAAAATTTCCTGTTCGATGCAGTTACGGGAAAACGAATAGACTACAGACTCTTCCATCGCAACAAATATGCCTTCCATCGGCTTCCTGTCCCAAAACGGCGTCTCACCGAACAGATTATTCTTTTCAAGATACCAGACAATTTTCTCCGTTCCGTCAGACAATATTTTTGACAAACGAATTTTACCGGACTGAAGATAATAAAGATGGTCAATCACCATGCCGTTGCCGATTATCGTCGCATTTTTTTTGTAAGTTTGTTTCTTACCCAAATGAATCACAGACTCCCACATGGAATTTTTCGCATTGATCCATGGCGAAGAATAGTCACGCACTATCGGCTTCGACACAACGCCTGACCCCTTTCATTTTCAAATATATCAAATCCGCTCTTTATTAGAACCTTTGCCGACATTTCCGAAAATATTCAAAAATTTAGCGAATATGTAGTATATACTGCTGAAATCTCTCCATAGTCATGTTAGTTTAGAGTTGAAAATTTATTCTTGAAAGGATGATTGGCTGATGGCGCAAACCAAGAAGCGTATTGACGAAATCGATATACCCGATAGCATTTTATATTATGCAGAACACACCTGGGTCGCCCGTGATGGAGAGTATTATCGAATCGGCATCACCGACTTCGCCCAAGACCAACTCGGCGAAATCATTTTCATTGAATTGCCGGAAGTAGGAGCTGGTTATCGCAAAGGGAAAACGTTTGGTTGCGCGGAATCGACCAAATCAGTATCCAGTCTGTATATGCCGATTAGTGGCGAAATCGTACAAGTCCATACCACAGTATCTGACAACCCGGAACTTGTCAATCAAGACGCTTATGGCGAGGGCTGGATGATTCTTATTAAACCGACCAATCCAGATGATTTGCAAGAATTGCTGTCAGCCGAAAGTTACCGTCGTCAACTATCGTCCGTCTAAAGGAAGGTGTATGCTATGAAAAATTTTGATGTCGCCATCCTTGGTGGTGGACCGGGAGGCTATGTAGCTGCCGTGCGGTGTAGTCAACTCGGGCAATCCGTCGCTTTGATAGAAAAGGAAGCACTCGGGGGGACCTGTGTCAACTGGGGATGCATTCCAACCAAGTCTATGCTTAAAAATGCCGAAGTCATACACATGCTGAATTGCGGCAAAAATTTCGGATTTTCTTGCGACAACAGGGTGGTGGACTATGGGGCTGCGCACTCACGCAGTCGACAGATAGCAAAACGCCAAAGCAAGCGGATTGAACTGCTGCTGAAAAACCACAATATCCAGATAATTCAAGGTCAGGCTCACTTTATCAATACCAAAGTTTTGCAAATTCAACCATCGGGGGAACAGATCGCTGCAAACAGCATCATTCTTGCAACGGGCTCGAAACCTCGGAGCATTCCCGGCATCGCATTTGACGGGGAACGGATAATAACCGCTCGCGATGCATTGCAACTGAACCAAGCCCCAACCAGCGTCATTATCGTTGGCGCCGGTCCGATTGGCATGGAATTTGCCAGTTTATGGAGCCGATTCGGTTCGACCGTTACGGTAGTCGAAATGATGCCTAACGTGCTTCCAATGGAGGACGGGGAAATTTCACGCGAAGCTGGAGTATTTTTCCGCAACGCAGACATTGCCGTTAAAACGGCCACCAGCGTATCTGCGGTGCAAGTCAAGGAAAATGGAGTCGAAGTTGTCGTTAGCTGTGATGGCCTGGATGAAGTATTGCATGCCGAAAAAATTTTGATCGCTACCGGATTTACTCCTAACACTAGCGAGTTGGGCCTTGATGTGCCCGGCGTAAAAACCACTCGCTGCGTCATTGATATCGATGACCAAATGCGAACAAACATCCCCGGGATTTATGCAATCGGAGACATCACCGGAAAACTCGGATTGGCTCACGTTGCATCCGCCCAGGGATTGATCGCTGCCGAAACCATAACCGGTCATGCCCCCCAGTCGTTGAATTACAAAAACATCCCCCGTTGCACCTTCAGCGCAATCGAAGTCGCTTCTGCCGGTCTCTCCCAGGACGAGGCCGAAAAAAGCTTCCCGTCTGTACTCGTGCAAAAAAGCCCTTTTGCACCAAACGGAAAAGCGCTCGCCCTCAATGAAAATATTGGATTTGTCAAAATCGTAGCAGATGCTGACAGTAGAAAATTATTAGGAATTCATATGATTGGACCTCATGTTACCGAACTGATATCAGGTCCTGCGGCATTCCTTTCATTGGGTCTAACGATTGATCAATTACGCCACCTCGTATATCCGCATCCTACGCTATCCGAGGCTTTTATGGAGGGCATCCATGCAATATCGGGGCATGGCGTCCATCTTTAATCCATTTTATCATTAAAGGAGCTGATTTTGTGAGTTACACGATCTATACTCTTCCCGGCTGCACCCGCTGCAAAATCCTGAAACAATGTATGTGCGAGCAAGGACTCGCTTATACCGAAAAAGATACGCAAGCAGAAGGGAAAGAAGAGTTTCAAAAATTCTACGGTCAGAACCGCAAATCCATTATTCGAGGATCAGTTGGGATAGAATTTCCCATCCTTGCCAGCTCCGAGGGAATCTGGCAAGGCTTGCCCAAAACGCTGGCCCATGTACTGTTTGACAAAAAACTTGATGGATTCGTCAGCTTAGGCACCCTCCACAAAGAATGGGTGGATGGGTTGCACATCTCCGGCGGCAATCCGGCGTATGCTGACGAATTTCTGCAACTACTTCACTATATCAAGAACAACAATATGCAATTGCAAATAGATACTGATGGCCGTCATCCTGAAATTTTGCATCGGGTTCTGTCAAACAACCTTGCTTCTGTTCTCATATTAAACGCGCAAGAAGCAGACTCGCCCGATATCCGTAAAAGTCTTGAGCTTGCTGTAAAATTTCCGGTCTACAAGATTCGCACAGTTGTCTCGCCTGAAATCACGCCTGCTGAAGTCGGCGCCATCGCCCGCATGATAGGAGAAATTACCGGCAACATGAAAACTCCCTACCTTCTATTTGCGGACGCCAAAGACGAAACACCAAACTTATTGACTCATCGTTCAGCGGCGCGCAAACACCTCGTCCTCGCCGACATTGCGACCGAGACAGTAACTGTGTAAGCGCAGTACCTAAACACTGCCGTACAATCTTAGCAAAGCTCCTCAGTTATAAACCGAGGAGCTTTTCCTGTTTGCTTTGCAACAGCTGTCCGCTGCAGCTATTTTATCAATCCAATCAATTTCCAGTATGGGTAGGCTACAACAAGCATCACTACACCACTGACAGCCATTCGTATTGCAACAACTTTAACCAACGCTTTCATGGAAATATAGCCATAGGAATAGACAAATAACAACCCGGCGAACTCGTACGGCAATATATACTGATCCAACCCAAACAGATAGGAATACACTATTGGCAATGGATTAAAGCCAGCCTTTATGCATACTTCAGCAATAGGAGCGGTAAAACTCGCCATTGCGGCTAAAGGTGTTAGCAAAAAATTAATCGCAACACCAAAAAACCATGCAGCCATCATTGTATACATTGCGCCACTTCCCGCCAGGAAGGGAAACAATACATTTGCCAGCCACTTTCCCGATCCTGATGCGGTCGCCACAATACCAATCGACATGCAGCCAGCCACAAAAAATATCATTTTGTAGTTTAACTTTCCAAGTTGGGTATCATCCATCAGATCAACGCCAGGCAGGAAACAGATGCCCCCCAAGATAACGAAAATCCAGCCCGGGTCAATATTATGGATGGAATCCGTAAGTAGTGCAATAATTGTGACAACCAACACCACACAGACTTTTTTCTCCGCCGATGAGAGCGGGCCCAGTTCTTTATATTTTTGCACGATTACGTCCTTGGCTTCCAACTCTGTTTCCGGTTTTAAAGCCCAGATGACGATAAGCAACCCGACCAAAGTCAAAGACAAAGCGATAAACAAATTATGATATGCATACTCCGTCCAGGAAACTGGTGCCGCAGTTATTTTGCTCACGATATTCACCATCATAGGGATGCCGCCATCACCAGTGAAGAAACCAATTCTAGTTGTAGCAACCCCCAAAAAAGCGGCAAGCATTACAGCTGAGGCGCCACGTGATTGTGGTTCCATTTTGAATACCTGGCAAATCCCCATAGCGATTGGAACAATAATCGCCAATTTCCCCATAATACTGGGAACAAACGGATTGATAACGATACCGGTTATAGTTAACCCAATGAGAGCGCCATTAAAAGTCCCTCCGCTTTTAATGATGGTCAGATAGGCAATACGCTTGGCAATACCTGATGTCATCAACACGTTGGCGATCAGCATGCCCCCCACCGTAATCCACACTACGCTGGTTGTCCATGGAGCTAATGCTGCCTGCGGTTTTGCAACATTCGCCACAATATAGAATATCGGTAGTAATATAGCAATAAGCGCACTAGGCAAAATATCAGTCGCCATAGCAGTAACAGCCCACACGGTAACGGCCAAAAAACGTTTAACCGTGACTGTCATTCCGGCATATTCCGGTAGCAGCAAAATTACTAAAGGCAACACCAGCGACAGTGCCCAAAACAACACGTTCGGTTTCTTTTCTTCCGGTTTTTTTGTTTGAGGACTTGGGCCGACTGGGCTGGTTTCCTTTACGTTAGTCATAGCAGTCCCTCCCAAAAACTTTTGTAGGCCCCAAATTCACTTTTTATTAGAAACTTCACTTAACAAGGACCGGGGACGAGGGCTGAATAACCCTCGCCCCTTTGTCGTTATTTTGCTTCTTCGTCATCCGCAATGCAAAGCGCGGTCGTTCCCTGATAAGGCATCACGCCTTCCACTTTAGACTCTTTGCTACGTACAATTGAGGCCCCCGGCACGCGGAAAGTCTTAACATTTATCGGTTGAATAGCAGTTTCTACAGGGGTGGGGATTTGCGGAACCCAATCATAAGGTACGCGATAGGCTCGGTAAACCATATTCATTTTCATATGCGCACCCCAGTAAGGGCTGATAAACTCCCAGACAATTTCATGCTGCGGAGTTACTTCAATCAAGCGTCCACCTGATCCTTCAGTGATTAATGTATTTCCATTTTCCAAGCGTTGAGCGCCACTAATGAACGGACTGTAGAAACGATACGAATCCGCCGGCATTACCAATCCCGCTTCTGCAGGAGTATACTGCCAAACGATTTTCAATGTTGTCGGATCAAACTCCAATACCCTAGAGTAGTCCCGCCAGACATTTTTCGCACCCTTAGGGGCCATCGGATTGGGCAAGCCATATCCGGCCCAGCCGCCGTTGTCAAACACAAGAATATTTCCTTCGCCGGCCAACCCGCGCGGAATCATATGGGCATGATGCATGCCGACCAACCAACCTAATTTTTTCAATTCAGGACTCGTGTCATATTCAGGGCCAATTTGCCATACAATTTTACCGGTTTTCTTGGAAATAATCGCCATGATGTTAGCCTCACGGCTATCCCAAATAATATTATCCGGATGAAAGCGTTCATCTCCAGCGTCATACCATTTGTTCGGACCCAATACAGACATTGAGTTGATATGCATCCAGTCGCCCATTCCGCCGCCGGCAGCCCGCATATTCGGGTCGCGACAGAGAATATTCTTTGCAGCTTCACTGAAGTTCAATTCGTCAAAATGCTCACTGCATATCCATTCCCAGACAATTTCCCCCGCCCAGTTTACTTCGATAATGCTGTCATCCAGCAGGCGTTTATCTGACACTTTGGGGTTTGTCAAATTTTTGTGACACAACAAAAGTGTATTTCCTTCGGTTACTTTGGGATCTAATCCCGGAGCATAATATCCTACCGGATTGCCTTCCCGCTGGTAATCATGGTGTACTCTAGCCATCCATTGCGGTTTCTCGCCCGGATCTTCAATGTATTCGTATTGATCAAACTTCCATACCACATTGCCGTCCCAGTCGACCTGAACCAAATCGGTCTGGTCCTGCATTCCATAAGCATTGTTGCGCAAACCCAGATGCCCCATCACATACCCGCCCGGAAGAATCTTATTGGGGAATCCATGCAACCCTTTCCAAAAGTTCACTTCAGTCCCGTTCATGTCAATGAGCATGGCTCCCTGCTCCCTGGCTTGGAAGATTGTATAACCGCTACTGCACTTTTCCGGCTTAAATACGGTTACTCCTGTGGGATACACTGATGGATACGACATTTTTTTCACTCCTCTTTTTGTTTTCCTGGCGCGGCTTTGTTTTTGTGATTCACCTCTTGAGAATACTTTTCCGGTCCTTTAGTTCTTCTTTTCACAAACCCTCTTCTTATTAAAGGTTACTTCATCATTGCCCATAAGCGCAGTAACAATTATTACACTTTTTCAAAATATTTTACAAAAGTCCGATGATAGATCCTCACTTTCGAAAATTCAAGCTTTTTCTTTTTCATACAACAAAGAAAAGTGCCGGGCCAAACAGCCCGACACCGACTACCTCTCGTCAGAAAAAAACAATACGATCTTCACCATCTTGATATTTACTGAACCAATCCTCGACATCGTTACTCGCCTATCTGCCGCTCTCCTTCAGCAGATCGTGCCGCCGGTCTGTTTAATGTCGCTCTCCACCGACATGGCTGCCACTAGTGCGACTTCCAGACCTTTGACAATCGTCTCCACCGCCATGCTCGGCTGACCGCCCAAACGGGCCGCCTGTTCCGGCAGATAAGGAATGTGCACGAATCCGCCGCGGACCCGATTGCCGTGCTCGGCCAGATAGTGCATCAGACCATAAAACAAGTGATTGCAAACGAACGTACCTGCCGAGTTCGACACGGCAGCCGGAATACCGGCCTGTTTCATCGCCGCCACCATCGCCTTGATCGGCAAACTGCTCCAATAAGCGACCTGCGCCCCGGCTACAATCGCTTCGTCGACCGGCTGGAATCCACCATTGTCGGGAATCCGAAAATCATCCATGTTGATCGCCACCCGCTCCGGCGTAATTTCCAAACGTCCGCCAGCCTGCCCCACTGCCAGCACCAGCACCGGCTCGGTTTCAACAATGTACTTTTCCATCGCTTCGATCGAGGCAAACCGGGTCACCGGCAATTCTTTCGTGACAATCGTGTAGTCGCCAAGTTGCCGTCCATCCAGCAACTTTATCGCTTCCAGCGCCGGATTGACCGGTTCGCCGCCAAATGGACCAAATCCGGTTACTAAAATATTGTTCATGCCAGCGCCTGCAAATCGCCGACTGCGGCCTGCACCTGGTTCACAATCGTTTCACCGACCAGCAGTCGGTATACCGTCGCAATATCTTCCGCCGGCACCCGGTCCTCCTCCAGATGCGGTACTTCCGCTCGGATAGCCTGATACGCGGCCCGCACGCCGACACCCGGCTCCAGCGGCTGCAAAAAGTCGAGTCCCTGCGCCGCAACCAGCATTTCAATCGCGATCACGTGGCGGACATTTTCCAGGATTTCGCGCGACTGTCGGGCCGCAATCGTACCCATGCTGACATGGTCTTCCTGATTGGCCGAAGTGGGAATCGAATCAACGCAGGCGGGATGCGCCAGCACTTTATTCTCTGACACGAGGGCCGCCGCCGTGTATTGGGTGATCATCAGGCCGGAATCGACCCCGGGATAGGCCGTCAGGAAAGGTGGCAAATCGCTGAGGTGCGCATCCAGCATCCGGTTTACCCGCCGTTCGGCAATACTGCCGATTTCGGCCAGGGCGGTCTTCAGATAATCCATCACCAGAGCCACCGGTTGTCCATGAAAATTACCGCCGGAAATCACTTCGCCGGTATCGGGGAAAATCAGCGGATTGTCGGTAGCCGAGTTCATCTCGATTTCAATCGTTTCCAGGGCCCGCCGCACCGCGTCCTTGGATGCGCCATGCACTTGCGGCACGCAGCGCAGCGAATAAGCGTCCTGCACCTTGTCGCAATGCTCGTGTGACTCCATAATTCTACTGTCATCGGTTAATTTCAGCAGATTGCCGCTGGTTGCCAGTTGCCCCGTATGGGGGCGAATCCGGCTGATTCTTTCATCATAAGCGGTTCGGGTTCCCCGCAAGGCTTCCAGCGACATCGCAGCTGCAATATCAGCTGCCTTCATCAATAGTGCTGCATCGTGCACCACCAGGGCGCCGACCGCCGTCATGATCTGGGTGCCGTTGATCAGCGCCAGGCCTTCTTTGGCGGCGAACGCGATCGGCGACAAGCCCGCTGCCGCCAGAGCCTGCGCGCCTGTCACCAGTTTGCCGGCGACAAACGCCTTGCCTTCTCCCATCAGCACGAGCGCAATATGCGATAACGGCGACAAGTCGCCGCTGGCACCCACCGATCCTTTGCTGGGCACCGCCGGATAAACGCCCCGGTTGAGCAATTCCAGCAACCGCTCGACCGTCGCCGGCCGGATGCCGGAATAGCCTTTGACCAGCGAGTTGGCCCGCATCAGCATCGCCGCCCGCACCACGTCCTCCGGCAGATAGTCGCCAACCCCGGCTGCGTGGCTGAGAATCAGGTTTCGCTGCAAGGCTTCGCGTTCTTCCGGCGAAATCCAGATCTGGCTAAGGTTGCCGAATCCGGTGGAAATGCCGTAAACCGGCTTGGCCGAGTCCAGCAGTTTATCTACGATGGCACGACTGGCCGCCAACTGTTGCTGCCCTGTTGGGCTGATTTCCACTGTTTCCCGTTGTCTTGCCACCCGAACGACTTCAGCGAGTGTCAGCGAGTTTCCGTCAATACTTATCATATTTTCACCCTTTCACCGCGTAAAATCCTGCCTGTAGCCCTGACGCCCAAAGGATTTCCACCACTGAAAATCCAATCTGCCGCAAGAGACGCAGATGCTCCTCAATCGTAATCGGCAATAGTTCGACACCATAACGACTGATGTGTTTTTCTACCTCTTCTGCCGGTTTGCCGCTAGCCAGCTGATGCTGCCGCCAGCGCTCCAGTCCGATCGCCGTTGCCGCTTCCGAACATGGCCGGATGGTTTCAAACGTCACATAGACGCCGCCCGGCTTTAGCGCCGCAAAACAATTGTCGGTCGCCTGCCGGCGCTGCCCGGCAGTCAGGTAATGATGCGACATGATCGCCGTGACCACATCGACAGACTCTCGCAGCGACAGCGCTTCACTGCCGGACTGAATATATTCGACGGCAACCTCCTGCAGCTTTTCTCTGGCAATGTCCAGCATCGCCGGCGAGGGGTCGCTGAGGATAAACTTTACTCCGGCAAAACGGTCCGCCGCTTTGACAGCCAGATTGCCGGTGCCACAGCCTGTATCCAGCCACAACGCAGATTCCGGCATCACCGAACCGACAAGGTCCAGCGTTTGCGCATGAAATTGCGAATACCAAGGAATTGTTTTCTCGACATTGGCGTCATAAAGCGCCGCCGACTGCGAAGTCGTGTTGTCGCGCGGAGCAGGTTTTTCGTTCTTTTGTTCCATCACGGCGCCACCGCCAACGCGTAGAAAAAGGCCAGGATGCCGCCAGCGCCGCTGACCGCACCCGCATACCAGTAAACATGATTCTTGCTGATAGACGACAAAGAAGAAAATAAAATGCCGATCTGCAGCAAAATCAACGCCCGGCCGAAATTTCCGCCATAAACCTGGTAATCATCGCGTGCTTGCTCCAATTTCTTGGCATCGGCCATGATTTCAGCCTTTTCCTTTTTATAACGGGCAACTTCTTTGTCATACTCGGCGATCTTGGCCTTGAATGACGCTTCCAGCCCAGGATTCTGCTTCGCTGTTAGCTCCATCATGTCGCGTTGGGTCTGATAAGCGGTTTCCTTAATGCTTTTCGCCTGGTAATATGCCCATTGGTCGGAGGATTGGTTTTGCGCCAACACCATTTTAGTGCTATAGCCACCAGCCTTGAAAGAGGCCAAGGTTGCACAGACTGCTAAAAATAATGTGGTAATGGCAATCAGGGTGGGGATCCGGTCTTTCCATGTTTTCTTGACTGGTTCCGTTGATTCGGTTTCATTTGCTTTGTTTTCCTGGGACATTATTGCGTTTCATCCTCTCTTTATCTTAAATATTTTACTATTGTATGATCGATTGCTTTCCTCCAGGAAGATCAATCTTCAAACTCCATCGCTTTGTAAGGTTTGCGCAATTCCAGCAGTTCATGACGCCGGGCAATAAAGTCCTGTTTGATGCTTTCCAGCCGTTCGCCATGTTCTGTCATGCCGGCAGGCGAATAGCGGAAATGCTCCGGAACTTGCCATTGGCAAGTCAGCTTTGGCTCCGATGACGAGGCCAGATGCAACTGACCTATTGCGCCGCATAGTACACAGTGTGCTTCGCCTGCTTCGTTCAGCCGCACAATACCGCTGCCGCATGCAGTGCAGGAAATTGCCGCCGTTTCCGACGCAAACCCATCGAGCAATGGAGTCTCTGCCGTTTCAGGCAGCAAGCGTCGCGCCAGCTCCGCCGCCTTCGCCAGGATTTCCGGTCTGACCGCTTCGCCGGGATTCGCCGCATGCACCGGCAGTACCCCGACCACGTCGAGATGCAGGAACCGAGCAAAACTCAATGTCGCTTCCACTCCGTAGCCTTGCCAACCTTCCACCCCGTAAGGAACCGCGACCACGCAGCGTCGTCCGCTGTATTCAGCCGATTCGTTGAGTACACTGATTAATCGGTCGCACAGCAGTTTCAACCGGGTGTGCATGCCGAGAAAATAGACCGGCGATGCGATGATGACCGCGTCAGCCGCTCTGACCTGCGCCAGAAATCGGTTGAAATCATCGTCAATCACACATTCCTTACCAGCGCCAAGACAGGCATAACAAGCACGACAGGGTTCGATCGTCAACTCGTCCAATCGTAGCAGGCTCTTTTCCACCGATTCCGGCAGCGCCGACAGCATGCCTTTGGCCAGAATCTCCGAATTCCCCGTCTTCCGGGCCGAAGCTACAATCGCCAATACTTTCATCACTAGCCTCCCTTATTCTGTTGCGGCTTGATCCAGGCGTCAACCGGATAGCCGCGTTCTTCCCAATACCCCTTGTGCGGCGCTGCGACAAGCTCCATGCCGACCAGCCATTTCACCGCTTTATAAGCGAACATCTGAGGAACCACCAGGCGCACCGGCCCTCCCAGATCAGACGGGATTTCGCCGCCATCAATCAACACTGCCGCCATTACATCCGGCAACTTCGTCTGTTCCAACGACAAGGCATCGGTATAAACCCTTTCGGCCGAATAAAACTTCACGTACCGGGCTTCCGGTTTGACGCCGACCAAATTCAGCAAGTCCGCCAGTCGGACCCCCTCGTAGGTGATCCGGTACACCGACCATCCCTCCACACAGTGGAAATCGCTCACCTGCACGGTTCGCGGCAACTTGAGAAAATCTTCCCAGCGCAGCGTCATTGGCTTGTCGACCAACCCACCGATTTGAAACTGCCAACTGGCAGAGTCAGCGCAGGGAATCTCCCGTTCGATTTTATACACCTTGAATTTTCCGGTATAGCCGCCACCTTTGGGCGGCGAAGAATCAGGCAACGGTTTGGGAGACGGCGACATCCGGTTGCATTGGGCAAAGGCGGCTAGTGTCTCTGTCTTGATATTTGCGGCCTGCTGTCCCAGCCATTTCCAAAGACCGAACGCAGCAGCAACCAAAGTCCCTCCCAGTAGGTACCGCAAGAACCCGCGGCGACTTTGTCCGTTCGGCTGTTTTTTTGTTGTGACGGCAACAGGCGCTTTCGCTTGCGGACGGCGCCGCGTCGCGTGCAGCAAATGCGGCAGCACCAGCCAGATCGAGGCGACCGCAGCGCCGATGTGCAACGTGTGAATCAAGTTGATCGCCGGCCCGCTCCATCCGGCATAGGGAAATACGACCAATATCAGTCCCGACAACACGCTGGTCGCCATGACCGCCAATAGCGCCAGCAACAAACCCGCCCGGTTCGGTCCAGCGCCTGTGCCCTGACGGTTTTGCCAACAATAGGGCAAGTTGGCGAAAAAGGTCAGGCTAAAACCCATTCCCGCCAATAGGTGAATCCAACGAATCACAGACCGGTATTCGGCAAAACGTGTCCGTAGCGCCTCATTATATAGGAAAGCGCCGCTGAGCAGCAAAATCAGAAATAATGGCGCCAGCAACCGGTGGAGACGACGTTGCAAATCCAAGCAAACTTCTCCTTTCGCTCGCCTTATTTAATAACTGTTTATATTCCCTTTCGACTGCGTCGACTCCTCCAAACCAACAATATTTAAGCGACTTTAACTGCCATTTCTTGCAAAATTGACAGAAATCTGGCTCAGGCCTATAATGAAGTCGAAATAATTGCAGTATCTAAATTCCACTTGCACCGAACAACCTGTTTCCGGAAAACAAAAAGTGGGGGGAACAATACGAATGGCAGAGTATCCACAACGCAATCGGACCGCCTCGGAATATCTGGAAATGATGGCAGAACTCGTTCCGTATTTCAATGACCTGATCCCCGGCGATGTCAGCGTTTCGGTCATTCGCGACGGCAAATATATCGCCTATATGCCGGCCGACACCATGGACCTGAAAAACAAAATCGGCGATCCGGTCAAAGGCGCTGTCAGTCAACGTTGTCTGGAAACCGGCCAGCCCCAGTCGGCGCTTGTTTCCAAAGAAAAATCCAACTACGGCTTCGCCTATGCAGCCAATGCGGTGCCGTTCAAGGATGGCAATACGGTAGTAGGTTGCGCCACCACCACGATCCGCGTCGACAAACAGGAGAAAATCATCGCGGTCAGCAGTGAACTGGCCGCCTCTTCCGAGGAATTAAACGCCGGCATGGAAGAGCTGTCAGCCAGCGCCCACGAAGTCGCAGCCACCACCGGCGAACTGACTCGACTCAGCCAGGAAGTCGCCAAAGCGACTCGTCAGATGGATGAGGTAGTCTCCTTCATCAAAAATATCGCCGGACAAACCAACCTGCTCGGCCTAAACGCCGCCATTGAAGCGGCCCGGGTCGGCGAGCAGGGACGCGGTTTCGGCGTGGTCGCCGAAGAAGTCCGCAAATTGGCCTCTTCCAGCGCCGAGTCGGTCAAGACGATCACCCAGTCGCTGCAACACATCCAAGCTTCGATCGATTCGCTGTCCAGCCAGCTGTCCACCATCGACCGCAATGTCGGCGAACAATCCACGGCCGTTGGCGAAATGACCAAGTTCAGCCAAAACTTGGCTTCGCTGTCGACGGAATTGACGCAGGTAGCCGGCACGCTATTCGACAACCGATAAAGCGTTGTTTTGCCTGTTATATTGGATACAGCTCGACCCGCTTCGCCGCCGGCGCAGCGGGTTTTTCTCTTGTCATCGCCGGTAAAATGCGGTAGAATGTCATCGTGCGTCGTGCAAATGTTCATTCGTAAAGGAGTTTTTTGTTATGCGTCCATTGTCGAAACTAACCAATGGGTTGGTCGGTCAGCCAATGCTGGAAATTCTGACCACCGTCACTGCCATGGAAGCCGCCGGCACAAAAGTTTATCGTTTCGAAGTCGGAGATTCCGATTTTGATGCACATCCGCATATCGTCGATGCAACCAAAGCAGCACTCGATGCCGGTCATACCCGCTACGTAGGATCGATGGGCATCGAACCGCTGCGCCAATCTATCCGCGGCTATATCGAACGCGGCTGGGGCTTTCTGCCCGATTTGGAGCAAATTGTTGTCGCCCCTTCGAACAGTCTGATTGATTTTGCCGTTCGCTGCGTCGCCGACCCCGGCGATGAGGTCATCTTTACCGACCCGGGCTTTCCTTCCTACTTTGCCGTCACCAATTATCTGGGAATTCGCGACGTAAGGGTACCGGTTCACGAATCCAACGGATTCCGGATCAATCCGGATGACCTGGAAGCGCGGATCACTGAAAAAACCCGCCTACTCATCGTCAATACACCGCAGAATCCGACCGGGGCGGTGATGACTGCCGACGAAGCGGCCCGAATTGCGGCCATCGCCAAAAAGCACCAGCTCTGGGTACTCAGCGACGAAATGTATTCAGAAAATCTCTATGATGGCGCCATTCACCATTCCCCTGCCGTGTTTGACCAGTGCCGCGAACAGACAATCATTTTGCATGGTTTCTCCAAAGGGTTTTCAATGTCCGGCTGGCGTCTAGGCTATGCTGTCGGCCCCGCCGCATTAATGGCCAAGATTGGCTTGATGTTCAATACGATTTACACCTGTGTCCCGCCGTTCATCCAATATGCCGGCATCAGTGCGCTGGAGGGCGACCGCAGCCTGATGCGGCAACGAGTGGAGCACTATCGTCAGCTGCGCGACGTAATGGTCGGCGCACTGAACGAGATTCCCGGCGTTTCCTGTCCCACGCCCAAGGGCGCGATTTATGCTTTTCCCAACATCAAAGGCACCGGCCTGTCCAGTCAGGCGTTTGCCAAGACCGTACTGGAAAAAGCCGGCGTCGCCACAGTGCCGGGAACCTGTTTCGGTCCAAGCGGTGAAGGTTATGTCCGCTTCTGCTACCTGCGCGAGGAAACGCTAATCCGCGAAGCCTGCGCCAAAATGAAACTGGCGCTGCAATAATCGCTCTTAGAAAAACAACGCGTCCGGCAAATCATGTCGGTCGCGTTGTTTTTTTGCCAGTTTCGCAGTTTCTGCTATCGGTTTCGCGGATTCACCACCGGAATCGTCAGCAAGAGCAGAGTCCCCCCCAGCATCAACAGGGAAGCCGCCGTCAGCGCCGGCCCAAGCGAGCCTGTCTGGTCGCGCAGAAAGCCAGAAACCACCGGTGCGACCACCGCCGACAACATGATCGAGCCATTGAAAATCCCCACTGATGCCCCGGTCAGCCCCGGATGACGTTTTTCCACGATATCGGCCGACCAGGCCAGCATCGAAGGCACAAACGCCGTATTGCTCAGCATGCCGAACAGGACTAGCAGGCCTACCAGCACATAGTGACCTTCCAATAAAGACAACAGCATCAGTACAAGCGCCGAAGCCGGCAGTACGAACAATGCGACCTTTTTCCTGCCGATCCGGTCGGCCATCCGGCCCCAGAACATCGAAGCCGGAATCGCGCTGACCGCAATCAGGCCGGTGAAAAATCCCGAAGCCCCAAGCGAAAAGCCTCGCTCCACCTTGAGAAACGTCGGCCCCCAAGTCACTGCAACCCAAAAGCCGTACAGTGCGGTAAACGTCGTCAGGTTGATCCGCCACAAATCAAAATCCAGCAAAATCGCCTTGTACTGTGACCACTTCGCCGAAGGCGCAGCCGCAGTATCCGGCAGATAGCGGTAAAACAGGCAAAACATCAGGATCGACGGCAACGCCAGTAACAAGATGGGAACCCGGATGTCGCGATATATTTCATATAGCGAACCACTAGCCGTCATCCCAGCCAAAAGGCCGAGCGCCATGCCGATACCGATGAGCGATGAGCTGAAAGCCCGTTTGTGTGGCAGCACCTTCTGCATCATCATGCCGAAAGAAGATGGATAGAAGCCGCCGGCGCCCAAGCCGTGCAGCGCCATGCAAAAAATCATCGCCGGATAATTGCCGATGACCAGTCCGAGCCCGATCGCCCCCACCGCCGCCACAGCATAGGTCCAGAGCAACACCCGGCGCATGCCAAGTCGGTCACCGAGGATGCCGGCCGGCACCTGCAGCAGCAAATAGGTGAAAAAATAGCTGCTGGTAAGCATGCCTACGTCGGCGGATGACAAGGAATAGTCGGCGGCGATAATCGCCAACAGGGGATACAATACCGTCCGGTTAGCATAGGTCAGCATCCAGCCGGCGGCAAGCAAAAACAACATCATAGTGTGGCAAATCCTTTTTATGTTTACTTTTCGATGAATGCGCTTCGCACCGCGGCACGCAGCTCGGGATGGCGGAACGAATAACCCGCCGCCTGCAGTCTGGTCGGCAAAACACGTTGCCCGTTCAAAATCAGTTCATCGGCCATTTCACCGAACAGCAACCTTAGCGGCAAAGCCGGCGTGCGTAGCCAGGACGGCCGCTGCAGAGCATCGCCGATTGCCGACGCCATTTCGTTCATCGTCGCCGGCTGCGGCGCCGTAAGATTATAAGGGCCTTTCATCGCCGCATCCGTCAACGTCCGGCCGACGACCGCCACCACATCGTCGCGGTGGATCCAGGAAATCGGCTGCGTCCCCGCACCGGCCGGCCCACCGACAAATAATCGGAACGGCGTTGCCAACCTGGCCAGAAACCCTCCCGGCCCCAGCACCACGCCCAGCCTCAGCACGACCAGTCGGACACCGGCTTCACCGACTCTCGCCGCCGCTGCCTCCCAGTCCCGTGCCACGCCGCACAGCCAGCTGTCGCCGGCCGGACTCTGTTCATCGAAGCTTTGCGTCGGATGCGTTCCATAATAGCCGACGGCAGAAAAACTGACCAGCACTTTGGGCGTCGGTTGTCCGTTTGCCGCAGCCGCCGAGCAGGCCTCCGCCAGCGCTCGTGTCAGGCTGATCCGGCTGTCACGAATCTTCTGTTTGTAAGCTGCTGTCCAGCGCCCGCCGGCAATGCTCTCCCCGGCCATATTAACAACCACGTCGATTCCGTCGAGCCATTGCGTTGCCAGCGCCGCTCCCGGCGCAGGAACATCATGACGAGTCAGGAGCACGGTCTCGTGCCCCTGACTTTTCAGCGCCTCATTTAATGCAGACCCGACAAACCCGGTTCCTCCCGTAAGCAGAATCCGCATGCCGGTCACTCCCTTCAGCCTTTGTGCCACTCCGCCCAGGCCGCGCCAACTGCCGCTCCTTGCGCCACTTTGACGCCGAGAGCCGTCAGGGCCCGTTCCACTGCGTACAGCGTCAGCACCAGCTCGTTGATGCAGATATTGCCCATGTGGCCGACCCGGAAAATCTTGCCCTTCAGCGGCCCGACGCCGCCGGCCACCACGATATCGTACTCTTCCATCTTGGCACGGAACGCCACATCGTCCAGTCCCTCAGGGTATTTGATTACCGACAGGGTCGGCGCCACTGCATCGTCGGCAGTGATCAGTTCCAGCCCAATCGCCTTCAAACCGGCGCGGAAACTGCGGGCAATCCGTTCATGCCGGGCGTAACGAGCTTCCAGTCCTTCTTCAAGTATCATCTGCACCGATTTGGCCAGCGCCTGGATCAGGTTCACCGGTGGAGTGGAGAAATACATCGACGGGTTGTCCATAATCGGCAGCCAATTCTTCCAGTCGACATAATAGCCGGCGACGGTTCCCATCTGTTCACGTCGGGCCAGCGCTTTCTCGTTGAATGCAACGATCGTCAGTCCCGGCGGCGTGCCGAATGCCTTTTGACTGGTCGTGATCACTACGTCGATGCCAAGTTCCTTCATCGGTTCCGGCACACCGGCGCTGGCGCAAACACCGTCCAGAATGAACAGGGTATCATACTTTTTCGCCAGTGCGGCGACTTCGGCAACCTGTCCCATTACCCCAGTGGAAGTGTCCACATGGGTCAGGGTCATCGCCGCATACTTGTTTTGTTTCAGTTTTGCTTCGATATCCGCCAGCGGAACCCGTTCGCCGGCCGGCGCCGTCAGCACGTCCGGCACGATGCCGAGCGCCTTGGCCAGCGGCACAAACCGTTCGCCGAAATAGCCCTGGGTAATCACGAGCACCGACTCGCCTGCCTTCACCGTATTCACCAGGCCCATTTCCATCGACAGAGTGCCTGCACCGCCGACTGCCACCACATGGTCAGCCTGGAAAATCGTTTTCAGTCCTTGCAGGCACTCTTTGTAAATCGCCACGAACGGGCCGTAGGTATGGCCATAGGTCGGTCCGGCCAATGCCTGACGGATCGGTTCTGCCACGGGAGTCGGTCCGGGGATCATCACCAGCGGATTTTGTTTCATCATGATAAATTGTTCACTCCTCATAAGAATTTTGCTTTCTGTTCATTGTTTCTCGCCAATTGCAGATAATCCTGCCAAAATAGCAACCGAATTCGTGAAAAACACAAGGGACCATTGAATAATTCCGATTTCAACGACTCTCTTTTACTGTTTGTTGACTTTTTCGCGGTATTCGACAATCAGCGGACAACCTTTTTCGCACTGTCCACAGCCAAAACACTTGCCGACTTTACGTTTTTTCAAGACGTACTCGGTTTGGTCATCCATCTGCCTGTGCACAGATAGCTTCATATACAGCAGGGCCAGCAGGCAGAGCAGCGTAAAAATGTTGGCCAAAAACACCGAAGGACTGGCGATAAAATAGCCATACACCATCCACAAGAAAACGCCGACCGCCATCAGTACCAGCCACAACCAGGACAGATCGCCGGTCGAGCGGCTGCGCAGTGTCTTGACCACCTGGGGCACAAAGGCGCAGGTCGTCAACACGCCTGCAACAATGCCGATCCATTCCACATTCGATTCAATTGTCAGTCCGATTCGCCTCCTATTTCGCCGCGTCTTTAAAGAAATTCCAGATCAGCGTGTTTGCGTCCACATCCTGTGAGGTTTTACCGATGAAACGTTCCGGCAGGTACTGATAACCACCCGGCCAGGTGTGGCCGCCACCCTCGATCGCTGCTAATTTTACCGCCGCTCCGGCGGGACAGGACGCGAACACTTCCATTTTGACCCTGGTGCCATCTTTGGGATCGCGGTCCGGTTCCGTAGCAATCACACCGCCGTCGCCGCACCGATTATTGGCGGCCCAAAATTTGGCAGTTTCGCGGGCGGACAGCACTTTGCCAAAATCTTCGAATCCGGCGACAGCGCCGCCGGCCCAGGGAACGATCGGGTCTTCCGTGCCATGGATCACCAAAACCGGCAGAGGACGCGTCGGTTTGCAAGTTGCCTGCAATGGTTCCGGCAATCCACCAGCCACCGTAGCGATGCCGGCGATCCGGTCCGCTTGTTCGCAAGCCAGTCGCTGCGCCATCATCCCGCCGTTGGATATGCCGGTGACATAAACCCGGGTCTTGTCAACCAATCCGTCGGCAACCAGCTTGTCGACGATGGTCAGCAAAAATCCGACATCGTCTACCATGCCGCCCTGGTCGTTCCAGCGTCGTTCCAGCGCATCCGGGTAAACCAAGACAAACTTTTCCTTGTCAGCCAGCCGCTCAAAACCGCGCTGGGTCACTTTCATCATATCTTCGCCGCTGCCTGCGCTGCCATGCAGCACCAGCAATAACGGAGCCGGTTTTGCCCTGTCGATGCCTTCCGGACTGACCAGCCAATAATTGCGCAAATCACCGCCGGATTTCAGCGTTTCGGAAACCGGCGCGGCCAGCGTGACCACCGACGCCGTCAGCCAAAACAGCCCGCCGATGAATAGTATCACTAGTTTTTTCATTTCTTCGTCACTCCTTTTTCGTGCCAAACTGGACCCAGACTGAAGTCAACACCCGTACCGGTTTGTTTGCCTGCGGTTGCCAAGCCGGCTGAAAACTCCAGCCGGCGACATATTGCCGAGCAAATTCATCCAAATCCCGCCTGCCGCTGGAACGGATCACGCGGCTTGCGCCTACCCGCCCATCCGCCAACACTTCCACCTGCAGCAGCACTTCGCCGGTCGCATTGGCCAGAGCCGGCGGCATTGCCGGCAGCGGTCGCTCCCGCAGTCGCGGCGGCACAATCGCATAGCCGGTACCAGGCGGCGCATCATCCGGCGGTCCGGTGGAAACCGGCGGCGGCGACGTTGTTGGCGAGGCTGGCTTTGGCGGGGCTGGCTGGGCTCCTGTCGCTTGCGGTGAAACCGCCTGCGGGGTTGTTGGTACAGGCGTTGCCGGCGACGCTGTCGCCGGATTTGCGGCGGACGTGACGGGGGGCGCGGCTGGAGCGGCCGGAGTAGCTGAAACCGGTGGTGGTGCGAGCTGCGGCGTTGATTGCGGCGCCGACCATACCCACTCCAGTTTGGTTTCCGTCTGCTGCGGCGTCAAAACGCCGTCCAGCCCCACAAACAACCCCAATAACCCGGCATGAATCAACAGCGACCAGAGTAGCGCCGAACGAAAACCTGCTTCGGCAGGTCCGCGCCATTTCACGGCTGCTGCTCCACCGCAACCGTCAACCGCTGTACATTCAGCTTGCGAAAAATATCCAGCACTTCCACCACCCGGCCATAAGCCACTGCCCGGTCGGCCCGCAACACAAACCGGCTGTCGCGGTCGCCGGATAGCGCCAGTTGAATCTTTGTTTCCAGCGCCGCCAAAGAAACCGGCTCCTCGCCAAAACGCAGCGTCGCATCAGCCAGCACGGTCACCGCCACGCTGCGGGTCGTATCGACCTGGGCCGCCGTTGCCGCAGGCAGTGTAACCGGCAGGACTTTCTGCTCGACCATGAACATCGTGCTCATCATGAAAAATACCAAAAGAAAGAAAATCACATCAATCATTGGAATGATCATCAAACGAGGATTTTCCATGATCCGCCGGTCCCGCAGTTTCATGGTTCCTGCTCCAGCGCCGCTTCCAGCACCATCGCCGCCGTCTCTTCCAAATCACCGAGCACTGCGTCGAGACGCATCCGAAAATAACTGAGCAAACTGAGCGCGAGAATCGCGACGCAAAGTCCGGCTGCCGTCGCCACCAGCGCTTCGCCGACGCCGCCGGTAATCGCAAACGGCTGTCCGGAACTAACATTGAGCACATTGAATGCGCGGATCATGCCTACCACCGTCCCCAACAGGCCGAGCAGCGGCGCCATCGTCACCATCAGACTCAACAGGTCCAGCCGTTGCCGCAGCCGGGCCGCACCACGGTTCGCCGTTTCTTCCATCACCAGCTCCATCGCCCGGCTGCCGCGTTCGCGGCGGCTCAGGCCAGCCGCCGCCACGACAGCCGACAGGTTCTGGTACTGGCAGGACAATTCCAGCGCCGCCGCGAGGTCGCCGGCAGCCAGCTTCTCAGACAGTTGTTCTTGAAAAATTGCCGCCCCGGCAGTCGCCCGACCAAAAACCCTGAGACGTTCCACCGCCACCGCCACCGCCAGTACCGATCCAGCCAGGAGCAACGGCATGACCAGGCCGCCTTTTTCAAACAATGCCACCATTTCTATCCACGCAGCCATCCTTGTTCCTCCATCCTTTGATTAGCGTTCGCCGCCGACCTCGGCGAAAAACTGCCACACGGCAAAATCCTCGCAACCATAAGAAGTCACCCGCCCACGGATTAACGCCTGTCCGGCGCCGATCTGCAGCGTGCCTGCCAGGTCGATCATCCGGTAACTGGCGTCATCGGGTTGTTCCAGCCAGTGTTGTTGTTTCAGCACCAATTGGCCGGTCGCCCGGTCGAGGCTGCCGACCAGCCGGAACGAGCCTTTGGGTACGCTGGGGTTGTCGGGGTCCGGTGCAAATGCGAAATCCGCCTCCCAGCGCTGACCGCCGGGCTGCGGTCGCAGCGTCAGTTGCAACCTGGTCAGCCCCTGATTGCAGACATAGGAACCATGCCAAGGCGAAGTTACGATTTGCAACCAAGGGTCTGCCGCCGCCGCGACTGGTCTGGAAAAGGCAGGCGCTCCGCCAAGCAGCACCGCGAGCAGCGCTCCGAACAGCAAAAATCGACACAACATCAATCGCTTCACAGGCGACTCCTTAAAAACTTCTTCTTGCGTCCTGTTCCAATTTACTAATTCCCTGTCGTCCGGCAAACTCCTCCCGACTGCCGCCCTAGCCTGGGCAGGAAACGACTGGCCAACTGAAGAAAGATACAGTAGAAAACATTCCGAAATGATTTCATTTGCAGGAGGGTTCGTTGTTGTCTTTGCCCAGCCGACTCACAACGCAGGTCCGGATGATTACGATATTGCTCCTGGTCGCTTTATTGATGGCGGGCTGTCTCTCTTCGCGCAGCAACCCCTACATCGATCTGACCAAACTGGAACCGGCTGCTCCTGCCGCAGCGCCGGTTGCCGGCCCCAGTCCGCTTAGGATCGCCGTGTCCCCTTCCCTGTCCAGCCGAGACACCGTCGGATCCTACCGCCTGATTGCCGAACATATCGCCATTCAGACCGGGCAACCGACCGAACTGATTTATCGACGAAACAATGCGGAAACCCAAGCGCTACTGTCCAGCCAGGGCGCTGACCTGGCGTTTTTTTCGACCGGTTCTTTCCTGACTTACAGCGGCACGGAACCGATTGAGCCTCTGGTAATTCCTGAACTGGAAAACGGGCCGTTTTATCAGGCATTGATCATCGTTCATCAGAACAGCCGAATCGAGAACCTATCCGGCCTGGCCGGCAAACGTTTTGCATTCAGCGACGCAGCCAGTTTTTCGGGCTATCTGTTCCCGGTCTATTTACTGAAGCTTCGACAACAGACACCGGAGAAGTTTTTCGGTCAGAGCCTGTTCAGCCAAAACCATGCCAAGTCGCTACAATCTGTGGCGATGAACCTGCTGGATGGCGCTGCGATTGACAGCATCGCTTACGATCATGCCCGCCGGAACAATCCGGAACTTGCCGCCAGAGTCCGCATCATCCATTCATCGGAACCGATCGGCGTCGGACCGGTCGTGATCCGCCAAGCCTTGCCTGCGCAACAGAAGGATCTGCTGAAAACGATTTTCCTCAATATGCACTATAACCAGGACATGCGAAAAGTTCTGCGCGATCTAATGTTCGAACGATTCAGCGTCGTTCCTGACAAATTGTATGATGCGCCGCGACAAATCCTGCAAGAAATGAAACAAGCGCCATGAACAAACTTCGGCAGTGGAAGATTTTTCACAAACTGGCCGCCACCAACATTTCTTTGGCGCTGCTGCTTGGCGTGTTGCTTAGCGATGTGGCGCTGGCCTCGCTGCATGAGCTGAACAGCCGCCAACAGGAAAAACGCGGCCTGGAAATCGCCGGCCATGTTGCATCGCTTGTCGCCAGCCCGATCCTAGTCAGCGACCACTACACGCTCGGCGAAATTCTGCATGACTTCAAGAGCGACACTGAAGATTTGCGCTACCTGTTGGTCTTTGACCACACCGGGCAACTCTTGGCGCACACGTTTCCCACTCGGTTGCCGGCAGGACTGCGCAACGCCAACCCGATCCCGCTGCGCACCGAAGCGCGCATCGTCGAGCTCTCCACCAACGAAGGCGTCATCCGCGACATCCTGTCGCCAGTCGAAAACGGCGCCATCGGCTATATCCGGGTCGGACTCAGCGAGGAATTTTCCAAAGCCCTGATCGGTAAAACCACCGCTTCACTGCTGGCAATCACCGTCTTCTTTTGCAGCCTGGCTGCCTTGCTGGCCATCCTGCTGTCGCGTTTCATCACCGCCCCGATCAATTCCCTGGTCGATTCAGCGCAAGCGATAGCCGCGGGTCATCTCGACACGCGGGCTCCGGTCACTACAGGCGACGAGCTGGCAAAACTGGCGCGTTCCTTTAACGAAATGGCCGGCGGGCTGCAGGAAAAGGAGCAATTGCGGGCCAGTCTGCTGCATCAGGTCATCACGGCCCAGGAAGCAGAACGAAAACGATTATCGCGCGAACTGCACGACGAAACCGCTCAGGCTTTGACTTCATTGATCGTTTCGATGCGGGTGCTCGCCGGCAAAGCCACTGACGAACAGCAGCGCGAACTGTTGCTCAACGCCCGCGACGTAGCTGCAGAAGTGCTGCTGGACATCCGCAACATGGCGGTGGAACTGCGGCCAACCGCGCTGGACGATCTCGGCCTGGCGGCAGCCATGCGAAAATATGTCGCCGACTTTCAGGAACGGTTCGGCATCACGGTTCAGTTTTCGGCAGACGCAAATATCCCGGCGCTGGACAGCGATGTATCCGTCACATTGTATCGAATCGTTCAGGAAAGCTTGACCAATGCCGCCCGTCATTCTGGCGCCGACAATGTCGAAATCGCCCTGCAGGCAACGAACGAAGCTATCCGGCTCGAAATCCGCGACAATGGCAACGGGATGCCGGAAGGCGAGCTGGAGAGGGCGTTGCGCGAGAAGCGCCTAGGCATTTTCGGCATGCAGGAACGGGTCGAACTCTGTCGCGGGCAATTCACTCTGGAATCCTCGCCTGACAACGGCACACGCATCATCGTCAGCATTCCTATCAACAAAAAGGGAGAATAGCATGACCAGCAAACTCCGTATTGCCCTGGCCGACGACCATCGCCTGATCCGGTCCGGTCTGAAGCTGCTGCTTGGCAGCAATGAGAACATTTCCATCGTCGGTGAAGCCTCCGACGGTGCATCCGCGCTGTTGCTGGTGGAGCAGTTGCAGCCTGACATCCTGTTGCTGGATCTGGCCATGCCTGGCATGGACGGCCTGGAATGCCTGCGGGAACTGAAGCGGCGCAATTTTCCCACCCGAGTCATCGTGCTCACAATGTTCGAGGATGAAAATTATGTTTTAGCAGCGATGTCGGCTGGTGCAATGGGCTATGTGCAGAAAAGCGCGATCGATACCGAGCTGTTTCAGGCAATCGACAATGTCGCCGCCGGTCGACTACACCTGAACGAAAACTCGGCAAAATCTTTGCTGTCGATGCTGCTGGTCGAGCGGCAACAGGCTGCTTTGCCGCCGGCTACCGCCGTACTGAGTCCGCGTGAGCTGGAAGTGCTGCGCTGGTACGCACGCGGGTTTTCCTTGCGCGAAATCGGCGAACAACTCGGCCTCAGCGTCAAGACCGTCGACACCTACAAAACCCGGATCATGGAAAAGCTGGGTTTCGAAAAAAAAAGCGAGCTGATCGCTTATGCAGCAAAGCAGGGTTTGTTTGAACCGTGATAAACCCGTTACTTTTTTCAGCTCTCTGCGTTTATTTAACCGAATAAATAAAAAAATCGTATCAGGAGGTGACCGACAGTGATCAGAACTTTCTTCAACGGCTTAGCAATCACGATGTTAGCACTCGGCCTGGTCTTCAGCCAGCCACAACCGGCCTTCGCCGACCGCGGCTCAATCCCCTGGGGCAATTGGGATGCGCAAAACATGCCGGAAATCTTTGAACCGGCGCAAAACGCCATCATCGCCTGGAACGGCAAAGAGGAAATTCTACTGCTATCTACCGATCTGAAAGCTTCCAAACCGACCAAAGTGCTGGAGGTTCTGCCACTGCCGTCCGAGCCGGTGGTAACGCGCGGCGATGTTGCGACTTTTGCCAAAATCAATGCCTTGATCAATGACGAGTTGCGCCAAAACTGGTTCGGCGGCAAAGGACCGAGTGAAACGCGCGCCGCGAACGGTGCGGCCGAAGTGACTTTTCATGAAAAAATCGGCGCTCATGATATACGGGTGGTCCACGTGCTGGAGAGCAGCGAGTTTGAACAATGGATCCGCGACTTCTTTAAAAAAGAGGGAACCGGTCCGCAACAGATATCGCCGGTGCTGCTGGCAACGATCGAGCAATACCTGCTTGACGGATACCATTGGTTTGTTTTTGATGTCGTGGAACTGGGCTTGCAGTTGAAGTCCAACGACGCGATCCAGTACCGGTTTGCGACTGACAAATTTTATTATCCGTTGCGGATATCCGCCACCGACTCCGGCGAGACAAACATCCGGCTTGTTGCACTGACTGAGCGCGGCTTGTCCCGCTATATCGGCCTGCCGCAGGAGTCGATCCGGCAGGCGCATCGAAAACTGCCGGTGGAGAAAGCAAAAATCGTCGACATCAACCAGGAAATGGCGAGTCTGTTCAGCGGCGAAACAATCAGCGTCCAATCTTTGCGAATCCAGGGAAACTTAAAATCTTTTGATCTGGATGTATTGGCGAGGTAGAAATGTAGAGCCCCTTTTTCGCAGGAAACACAGCAACCCCCCGTCCGTAAATCGGACGGGGGGTTGCTGTGTTTCAGCTTCTTCTATTTGATCCTGGTCTTCTGCGCCCGGCCGAGCGCGTCCGCTGCCAGGATGGCCGAATATACCGATCGGGCCGACACCTTGAACGGTTCGTTGTGAATCGTTTCCCCTTCGCTGCAGGCTTTGGTCGCCACTTGCATGATCTTCGCCTCGTTCACCTGCGCTACCCCGAGGTCCGCCAGGCAGGTCGGCAAGCCGACTTCACCGCAGAACCGCAGCACTTCGTCCAGTTCCTGCCGCGAGCGGTTTTCCAGCACCATCTGCACCAGCGTACCAAAAGCGACTTTTTCGCCGTGATATGCCTGATGGGTTTCCGGCAGCGCCGTAAACCCGTTGTGAATCGCATGGGCCGCCGCCAGGCCGGAACTTTCAAATCCCAGTCCGCTGAGCAGCGTGTTCGCCTCGACCACCTTCTCCACTGCCTCGGTGACGACGCCCTGTTCTACGGCCAGTTTCGCCAGATAACCATATTGCATCAGGATGTCGTAGCACAACCGGGCCAGGCTGAGAGCGGCAGTCGTCGAGGAACCGCCGGTCAGATTGCCGGAAAACGCCTTGGCGCAGGCATCGGCTTCGAACCAGGTGGCCAGGGCATCGCCCATTCCCGACACCAACAGACGCACCGGTGCTTTGGCGACAATTGCCGTATCGACCAGCACCAAGTCAGGATTTCGCCGGAACAGCACATACGATTCATACACCCCGTCGGGGCTGTAAATGACCGAAAGCGCGCTGCACGGCGCATCGGTGGCAGCAATCGTCGGCGCCACCGCGACCGGCAATCTGGCATAGTGGGCGGTGGCCTTGGCCGTGTCGAGCGCTTTGCCGCCACCGACGCCAATCACCAGGTCGCTGCCGCTCTGCCGGACCAGCGCGACAAACCGCTCTATTTCGCACCGGCTACATTCTCCGCCGAAGGGTTCGAACCGCGCCGCAATTCCGGCCCGATCCAGGCTGGCTTCCATCGCGGCCCGCACGCTGCCAAGCCCTTTGTGACCGCCAAGCACCAGCGCGTTCGTACCGATCCCTTTCAGATGCTCGCCAATTTCCTCGATCGCACCGGCGCCCTGAACGTATCGACCGGGAGCAATCATCACTCTGCTCATGCATTTCCCTCCAAACTACTATTATTAGTTGTCCTTTCTGGATGGCAAGAATTTCGCCGCGCAACCGGGAAATCCCTTTGCCGTAAATCGCAGTATTGTGATACCTTACTAAAAGTAACCCACCCGTTTTCCCTGTCTCGACTTGTCGCGTGTAAGATTTTTTCTTACACTCCGCGTAAGACTAATCCCGCTACCTGGAATCTGACGAACCATTTAGAATATCAATTGAGAGAGTAATGCGACAATATCCACAGGAGGCTATCATGACAGCATTTTTTCGGCGTTGGCGGTTTCAGTTCCTCGATGACCTGGCTCAGATGAAAAAAATCGCCCGTGACCCGATCCTGACCAGCGCAATTTTGCTCTGCATCGTTTCGCTGTTCCTGTTTGTCGTATTTCCGCTATACAAGGTGCTGCAGCAGAGTTTTTTCAACCCTGACGGCGCATTTTCGCTGGATGCGTACAAACTGCTGTTCACCTCCGGTGAAAACTTCAAGGCATTTTCCAACACCGTGCTACTCGGCTCTGTCGTCGGACTGCTGGCAACCTTCGTCGGTTTCATGTTCGCCTACTGCTACACCTATCTGGCGATCCGCGGCAAAAAACTGTTTAACCTGGTGGCGATGCTACCGATGATTTCGCCGCCATTCGCTGTCGCCCTATCGATCATCCTGTTGTTTGGCAGCCGCGGCTTTATCACCAACACTCTGCTTGGCCTGCGCGACGCCAATATTTACGGTTTCAAGGGCCTGATCCTGGTACAGACGCTGTCTTTTTTCCCGATTGCCTACCTGCTGTTGGTCGGCATGCTCAAGTCGATCGACCCGGCGATCGAAGACGCCGCCCGCGACCTCGGCGCTTCCCGCTGGCAGACGTTCCGCCGGGTGACGGCGCCGCTGGTCGGCCCGGGTATCGCCAACTCGTTCCTGCTTGTGTTCATCAAATCAGTGGCCGACTTCGCCAACCCGATGGCCATCGGCGGTAACTTCGCCACCCTGGCGACCCAGATCTACATCCAATCGATCGGCAACTACGATGTGCAAGGCGGCGCCGCGGTCGCTGTGCTGCTGCTGGACCTGTCGATGCTGCTGTTTATCATTTCGAAATACTGGGTAGAAAAGAAAGTCTATGTCACCGTGACCGGCAAGGCTTCGCGCGAGCGCATGCCGATATCCGACCGCCTGGTGGTCTGGCCGGTCGCCGGCTTCTGCTACGCTGTCGCCGGCATCGTGCTGGCTCTGTACATCCTGATTCCGATCGGTTCGTTCATCAAACTTTGGGGCATCAACTACAGCTTTACCCTGGACCATTACATCTATGCCTTCGGCGTCGGTAGCAAAGCGATTTTTGACACAACCTGGCTGTCGGTCCTGGCCACGCCGATCACCGGCCTGCTGGGCATGGTCATCGCCTTTCTGGTAGTGCGCAAACGCTTCATCGGCAAAGGCTTCATCAATTTCGCCTCACTGCTCAGCATCGCCGTGCCCGGCACCGTCATCGGCGTCGGCTATATCCTGGCCTTTAACACGCCGCCGATTGTGCTGACCGGCACCGCCACCCTGCTGGTTGCCGCTTTCATCGTGCGCAGTCTGCCGATCGGCATCCGGGCCGGCGTGGCCTCGCTGCAGCAGATTGACCCGGCAATTGACGAAGCGGCAGCTGACCTGGGCGCTTCGTCGCGGCAAATCTTTTTCAAGATTACCCTGCCGCTGATCAAAACGGCCTTCTTCAGCGGCCTGATCTATACGTTCATCCGCAGCATGACTTCGATCAGCGCCGTCATCTTCCTAATCACCGCCAAATACAACCTGATCACGATCGCCGTGCTCGACCAGGTCGAATCTGCCAAGTTCGGCGTTGCTTCAGCCTTTTCCACCATCCTAATCCTGATTGTCTATCTGGCCATCTTCATCACCAACCAAGTCCTGACCCGTCTGGACCCAAATATCAAAAAAATCGAACTGACATAAGGAGCACGGAATCATGCGCAAAATGACCACGATCGAACTCAGGAACATCACCAAGCAATTTGTCACGCCGGACAAAGCGGGCACGTTCAAAGCAGTCGACGATGTGTCGCTGCGGATTGAGGCTGGCAAGTTCGTCACCCTGCTCGGTCCGTCCGGTTGCGGCAAAACCACGATTTTGCGGATGATCGCCGGCTTTGAGACACCGACGGCAGGCGAGATCTTGGTCGACGGCAAGCGGATCAACGACCTGCCTCCCGACAAGCGCGACTCGGCGATGGTATTCCAGAGTTACGCCCTGTTCCCTCATCTGAGCGTGTTCAACAACGTGGCGTTCGGCTTGGAACTGAAACAAATGTCAGCGGCGCTGATCGCGGAAAAAGTCAACGCGGCACTGCAGATGGTCGGTCTGGCCGGGCTGGAAAACCGACAGCCCAACCAGTTGTCCGGCGGCCAGCAGCAGCGGGTCGCCCTGGCCCGGGCGCTGGTCATGGAACCGTCGGTGTTGCTGTTTGACGAACCGCTGTCCAATCTCGACGCCAAGCTGCGGGTGCACATGCGGCGGGAAATCCGCCATATCCAGCGCCAGCTCGGCCTGACCAGCGTTTATGTCACTCATGACCAGTCGGAGGCGATGAGCCTGTCCGACCAGGTCATCGTAATGAACCATGGCGTGATCGAACAGATCGGCGAGCCGGCCGAAGTCTACCAGAAGCCGGCCAGCGAATTCGTCGCCGATTTTATCGGCGTGGCCAACTTCCTGGATGCCGAGGTGCTGGCGACCGAAGCCGAAAAAACGGTAGTCCGGCTGTTGGATACCCCGTTTGCGGTACCTGGACGACGAGACGATCTGCAACCCGGCGAACAGGTCCGTCTGGTCATCCGCCCGGAAACGGTGCGTCTGGGTCGCGAAGGCGCGTTTGCCGCGACAGTCACCTATTCGACCTATATGGGACCTTCCCAGGAATACAGCATCGACCTCGGCGGCATCCGCCTGCAGGTCGAACAACCGGACCCGGTCGGCAAGGAGCGGTTTGCCGAAAACAGCCAGGTGATGGTGTCGTTTCGCGAAGAAAGCCTGCATATCGTGAAAAAGCACTGATATTTCAGCTCATTTCATTTTAACTAAAGATAAAAGGGAGGCAATGTTCATGCAGAAAACAGCCAAATCAGTCGCCCTGCTCCTCGCGCTCACGTTTATCCTTTCGCTCGCCGGTTGCGGCGGCGGCGCCCCGGCCAAACCGACTGCCCCGCAGAAACCCAAAGAACTGACCATGTATATCGGCGTCGTCGAGCAACAGGCGCTGGTCATCGCCAAGGAATTCGAAAAAGACTCCGGCATCAAGGTCAATTTCGTCCGGATGAGCGGCGGCGAAACCCTCGGTCGCATACGGGCCGAGAAGCAGAGCCCCAAGGCCAGCGTCTGGTACGGTGGACCGGCGGATTCTTTTATCGCCGCCAAGAAAGAAGGCCTGCTGGAACCTTACAAATCGAAAAACGCCGCCGGCATCAAGGATAACTTCAAAGACAAGGATGGCTACTGGACCGGAATCTACCAGGGCTATCTCGGCTTCATCCTCGACAACCGGTTCTTCGAGGAGCGAAAACTCGCTCTGCCCAAGTCCTGGAACGATCTGCTGAAACCAGAGTTGAAAGGCCAGATCATCGTTGCCAATCCCGGTTCGGCCGGCACAGCCTATACGGTCCTGTCCACGCTGGTCCAGATGAAAGGCGAGCAGGAAGCGCTGCAGTACATGGCCCAGCTGCACAAACAGATCAAGCAATACACCAAAGCCGGTGAAGCGCCAGCCCGCTCGGCGGCGCTCGGCGAAGCCGCCGTCGGCATCACCTTCATCCATAACGGCATCCGCCTGATCAAGGAAGGTTACACCAACCTGAAACTGGCGGTGCCGGAAGAAGGCACCGGCTATGAAATCGGCGCGGTCGGCATCATCAAGGGCGGACCGGAACCGGAAGCCGCCAAGATTTTCGTCGACTGGTGCCTGACGAAAAATGCCCAGGAGTTGGGTCAGAAAAACGGTTCTTACCAGTTCCTGACCAACCCCGAAGCGAATCCGCCGGCAGAAGCGCTGCCGTTCAAGAATACCAAACTGATCGATTACAAACTCGAGTGGTCCGGCGACAACCGTCAACGCTTGGTCGAAGCCTGGAACAAAGCGATCAAGTAAGCGGAAATATATTGCAATTCAACAAAAATGCTTGTATCCGTTCAGTCGGGAGCAAGCATTTTTTATTCAATTTAAGGTGTTTCTCCGGCCCCAAATTTTTTCCGAAAAAATATAAATAATTCAGAAATGCTAGCAGGATTTTTCAAAATACAAAAGAATATAATAAAATTAGAAATATAATTTCAATATGTGAAATTATATTTCTAATTAATGAAATTTTTAATAACATATTGAATTATGCGAGGTGTTTCCATGTCGACGGATGACGCACGAGGCGGATTGAATAATAGCATTACCAAGGCAGTTGCTTTGCTCAATTGCTTTACTTATGAACAGCCGCGGCTTCGCCTGAAAGAATTGAGTGCGATGGCCAATGTCAATCAGGCAACCGCATACCGGATGCTAACCACACTCAAGGAAAATAATCTGATTGAGCATCAAGACGGATTTTATTCATTGGGACGGGGTTTTCTGAAATATGAAAGCATCGTGCTGAACTCAATGGAAATCCGGCGAATCGGATTGCCCTATCTTGAAGAGTTGTCGCACAACCTGCGGGTGAATGTGAATCTGGCGGTGTTGGACGATAAAGAGGTCGTTTATGTCGCCAGGGCAGAAACTCCGTATTGTGCATACGGTTATTTTCACATCGGAATGCGGCGACCGATCCACTGTACAGCGCTGGGCAAAGTATTAACATGCAAAACTCCCGGCATTGCCAGTGAATGTTTTAGACGGGGCGTTACGCGATACACGCTAAACACCATCACTGACGAAGCCGCATATTTACAGGAAATCGAACAAGTCCGCCTGCAAGGCTATGCGGTGGACCGCGAAGAGTGGAGCAATGGCATCAACTGCATCGCGGCGCCGCTGGTAGACGGGGTCGGCGACATCGTGGCCGGAATCAGTATTTCGGGGCCGACCAGTCTTTACCCGGCAGAGAAGATTTTGGAACATGTCCCGGTGTTGATTGACTATGCACATCGAATCTCAGCGCATATAAAGCTGCGCGGCAGCAGTCGCTAAACAGCCCGAATGGCAACATTCATTCCGTGTTTATGTGAGGGAGGTAGATAACCATGACAACTAATCCAAAACAGTTCACCCCGCGCGGGATCATCCCGGCAGTCGTAACTCCGTTAACCGCATCCGGCAGTTTCAGCGAACCCGCAATGCGAAAACTGATCAGCTACCTGATTGACGGGGGAGTGCATGGTCTGTTTGTTACCGGGACGACCGGTGAGTTTTACGGTCTATCGTCCGAAGAAAAAAAAGAAATATTCCAGGTCACTTTGGACGAAACAAAGGGCAGGGTGCCGGTTTATGCCGGAACCAACGGCATTACCACCCGCGAAAGCGTCATGTTGACCCAACTTGCCGAGGAATGCGGCGTAGATGCGGTGTCGATTTTGACGCCGATGTTCATCACCCCTTCGCAAGAACAATTGATTGGGCATTATAAAACGATTGCCGCCAACACCTCGCTGCCGGTACTGATGTACAACAACCCGCCAAAGACCGGGGTAAACCTTACCGCGCCCACCGTCGCAAAGCTGGCTGAAGTGCCGAATATCGTCAGCATCAAAGATTCCAGCGGCGATTTGACGCTCACGGCAGAGTACATTCGCTTGACTCGCGGTATCGAAAATTTCAATGTGCTGATGGGGCGCGATACCCTGATTTATGGGGCGCTCTGCTACGGCGCCGCCGGTTCGATCGCCTCTTGCGCGAATGTTGCGCCGCGCTTGTGCGCTGACATTTATGACAAATACATGGCCGGTGATCTCAAAGGTTCGCTGGAGGCGCAGTTCAAGCTGGCGCCGCTGCGCATCGCTTTTACGATCGGCACATTCCCGGCGGTGATCAAGGAATCGCTGGCGTTACTGGGGATTGACGCCGGTCCCTGCATGGACCCGGTCGGGCCGATGAGCGACGAAGAACGGGAAAAAGTCCGTCAGGTTCTGATCGGCATGGAACTGCTCAAGTGATATTTCTGTATCTTGTATAGGAGGGAATGCGGTTATGGCTCGATATAAAGACATTTTGGGCGGACTGTTCTGGCTGGCGGTCGCTATCGGTATGTATTACGCTTCCTTTAGCATCCGGGTATTGGCTATCGGCAGCGGATCGACTTCTTTTGTCGGTTCGGGATTTATGCCCCGCCTGGTTGCGACCGGCATGATGATTCTCAGTTTGACCATTATGTGGCAGTCCTGGCAAAAACTAAAAACCGCGCAAACTGATGCCGGCAGCAACGACGAGTTGTCGTTTCGCGAAAAATATCTGCCGGTGCTGGCCAGTCTCGGATTACTAATCGCCTATATCGCCTTCATGGAAATGTTGGGATTTGTGATCATGACGGCGGTTTATTTGTGCGGGCAGATGTTTATCCTGGCGACGCCGGAGCATCGCAAACCGGTTCTCTTTGTGGCGATTTCTGTTGTGAGTGCGCTGGCCATCTTCTATACGTTTGTCGAAGTGTTCCAGTTGATGCTGCCGGAAAATCGGCTGTTTTAGGAGGATATTATGCTGGATATGTTTATCGCCGGGTTTGCCTCGGTTCTCACGTTCAAAGTTATGGCCCTGATTGTGCTGGGAGTTGTCGTCGGGATTATTTTCGGCTCCATCCCTGGTCTGACCGCGACAATGGCGGTTGCACTGTGCATCCCGCTGACTTTCGGCATGGATATTACCGCCGCGATTTCTCTGTTGATCGGATTGTACGTTGGGGGAGTTTCCGGCGGCTTACTCTCTGCGATTTTGATTAATATTCCCGGTACGCCTTCCTCGGTAGCCACCTGCTTTGATGGAGCGCCAATGGCCAAGCGGGGTGAGGCCGGCAAAGCACTGGGAGTAGGTATCGTATTTTCATTTTGGGGTGGTTTGCTCAGCGTGTTTGCACTGATTTTCCTGGCGCCGCCGCTCTCCACCATCGCGCTCAAATTCGGACCTTACGAATATTTTGCCATCGCGGTATTTTCGCTTACACTGATTGCCAGTTTGTCGAGCAAATCGATGCCGAAAGGGCTGCTTGCCTGTTTGATCGGCATGATGATGGCCTTTGTCGGGATTGCTCCGATTGACGCCACCCAACGTTTCACTTTCGGCATTGACCAACTGTCTTCCGGCTTCGACCTGCTGCCGGTGTTGATCGGTCTGTTCGCGGTGACGGAAGTCATGAAGGAGGCAGAGGGGTGTTGGGTCAAGGGCCGGGTTTATGACGCAGCGAAACACAAGATCGCGCTCGGCAAGATTAAAGGCTTTGGCTTTACTTTGGCCGAAGCGATGACGCAAAAACTCAACTTTATCCGTTCCTTCATCATCGGCTTGGTGATCGGCATTCTGCCCGGCATCGGCGGCGGCACTTCCAATTTACTTGCTTATGCAGTGGCAAAAAGCCAGTCGAAAACACCGGATAAATTTGGTACTGGGATTATTGACGGTGTGGTTGCTTCGGAAACGTCGAATAATGCCTCCGTGGGCGGCGCCTTCCTGCCATTGCTGACGCTGGGGATTCCGGGCGATACCGTGACGGCAATGCTACTCGGCGGCTTCATGATCCACGGCGTGACGCCCGGCCCGCTATTGCTGACTTCGCACGGCAAGTTGGTATATGCCATTTTTGCTGCGCTGATTATTGCCCATATTGTGATGTTGGTCGTGGAGTTTTGGGGACTGCGCATTTTTATCAAAGCGCTGGACATTCCGAAGTATATCTTGCTGCCGATTATTATCTCGCTATGCGTAGTCGGCGCTTTTGGCCTGAACAACGACCTGACCGATGTCTGGAGCCTGTTGATCTTTGGCTTGCTTGGCTTCGGACTGGAAAAACTGGGGTACCCGTTGGCGCCGTTAATCTTAGGTTTCATCCTCGGGCCGATGGTTGAGACCAATCTGCGACGCGGGTTAATGCACACCGGCGGCGATTTCATGCCGTTCTTTGCCCAACCGATTGCCGCATTGTTCTTTGCGCTTACGGCGCTCTCCGTTGGCTGGATCATTTACCAGGGCTACAAAAAAAGGTCTCCCTCCGGCGTTTGACCGCTACGGCGTGAATAGAAAAGAAAAATAAAAAATGGGAAGGGGTTTTATTCATGAAACGCTCAAAGTCCATCGTAAGTCTGGTTGTAGGGATCTTCATTCTGGGACTGCTGGTTGCCGGCTGCGGCGGCGGCGCGAAACCGGAAGCCAAGCCTGAGGCAAAACCAGCCGTTCAGTGGCCGACCAAACCGGTGCAAATTGTCGTTCCGGCCGGCGCCGGCGGCGATACCGACACCAATGCCCGGATTATGGGAAAATACCTGGAAAAAGAACTGGGGAAAGCGGTTGTCATTGTTAACGCGGGAGCTGCCAGCGGCACTGCCGGCACGAAAAAAGTCAAGGATGCGCCGCCGGATGGCTACACAGTGCTGTTCTATCACCCCGGCTTCCCCCTGCACCGAATCATGGGGTTGACTGACTTCTCGTATGATGACCTGGCTGTGGCAAACGTGGCCCTGCTCGACGACACCAACGTGTTTGCCGTCAGCGCCGAATCCAAGTTCAAAACGATGAAAGACGTAATTGACCAGTCGAAAGCGAACCCGAAGAGTGTGAAATTCGCGACCGAAGTTGGCAATTTCACCCACATCCACGTGTTGGCTGTTGAGGAAAAGAGCGGAATCAAGCTGAACGTGGTTGACGTCGGTTCCGCCGCTGCGAAAACAGCCGCGCTGATGGGCAACCAGATTGATATCATCGGCACCCAGTATGGCCTGATCAAGCAGTACATCGACGCGGGAAAATTCCGGGTCATCGGTGTGCTGTCCGACAAGCGCCATCCGCAAATGGCCAATGTGCCTACATTTAAAGAGCAAGGCATCGACGTTTCCTTCTCCAAATACTTCTTCTTTGCTTTCCCCAAGGGAACACCGAAGGAAATCATTGAGAAATTCAATGCTGCTGTAGAAAAAGTCAGCAAAAACCCGGATTTCAAAGCGGAAATGGACAAGTTCATGATCACTGCCAATTACATGCCTTCGGACAAGGCCGTCGAGTATTTGAAAAAAGACGAAGCGGTATTGAAGGGTCTTGTTGAAAAGGCCGGCTTTGCCGGTGCTGCCAAGAAAAAATAGTTTTACCACGGAAGGGTAAGGAGTTTTCCAACTCTTTACCCTTCTTTTTACAACAAGGAGGGTACATATTTTGAGCGACACTGTAAATAAGCAGCTGACCCGGTTGCCATTTCCGGGCAAGGTGGTTCGAGGGCCAGGTGCGTTGGTAAATTTGGGTTCGATTTGCCAAACACAGGGCAAGAAACTGTACGTTTTGGGTGGTAAAACCGCGCTGGCAAAAACCAAACAAAGCATTTACGCCGGTATTGCGCAGGCTGGTCTGGATATTGCCGCTTTTGCCTGGTATGGCGGTGAATGTTCTCAGGAAAATATCGACAAGCTGTCGGAAGATGTCGTTTCCTGCCAGGCTGATGTCATCGTTGCCGTCGGCGGTGGCAAAGCGCTGGACACGGGAAAATCCGTCGGCGCCAAGTGTAGTCTGCCGGTCGTGACGGTTCCCACGATTGCCGCCACCTGCGCAGCAGTGACGCCGTTGTCGGTGGTTTACAACAATCAGGGAGAATTCGCCGGCAACCTGTTTCTGGACGATTGTCCGACCGGGGTGATTGTCGATACCTCCATAATCCTCGCGACTCCCGTATCCTGGTTAATCGCAGGGCTGGGCGATACCTTGGCGAAAATGTATGAACTGCGGGCCGCAGCGTCGGTGATGCCACCAAGCAGCTTAACCATTTCGGCGGTGATGAATGGACAGATTTGTTATGAGATTATTCAACGCTTTGGGCAGGCCGCCCGGCAAGCGGTGGAGAAGCAACAATTGAGCGATGAGTTTGACTCGATTATTGACGCGATTATTCTCAGTGCCGGATTGTCGTCGATTTTTGGCGGGGAAAAACTGCGCAATGCGGCAGCGCATGCGATTTATAACGGATTTACCAAGATTCCGGCCACTCACGCGGTTGCCCATGGCAGCATCGTCGGCTATGGCAATCTGTGTCTGCTGGCACTGGAACAGCGGCCGGACGGCGAGATTATCGAAGAAATCAAACTTGCCAAGCGTTGCGGTATTCCGACAATGCTGAGCCAGATTGCTGACCTGTCGGAAGCCGAACTGCAACTGGCCTGTAAGGCGTCGGCTGCAGCCACAGCAATGCACTGCATGCCGTTTGCCGTCACGGCAGAAATGGTGCTGGCGGCGATTCGCCGTATCGATCAGTTGGCTGTTCAATTGAAAGATTAAGTAATTTGATAGGGAGCGATGTTATGAATCCGCAACTTGGCAATCCTTTCTCAGGCGGCGCACCGAAAGTAACCGAGATGACTGTAATCCCGGTCGCCGGTTTTGACAGTATGTTGCTCAACCTCAGCGGGGCGCACAGTCCGTTTTTTACCCGCAATATCGTAATCTTGAAAGATAATGCGGGACACACCGGTGTCGGCGAAATCCCCGGCGGCGAGCGAATCCGGCAAACGCTGGAAGCTGCGAAACCATTGGTGGTCGGCCAGTCGATCGCAACCTACAACAATATCCTCAACCAGGTCCGACAGCAATTTGCCGACCGGGATGCCGGCGGCCGCGGCTTACAGACCTTTGATCTGCGGATCACGATCCATGTAGTCACTGCCATTGAAGCGGCCTTGCTTGATCTGCTCGGTCAGTTTCTGGCCGTGCCGGTAGCGGCGTTGCTCGGCACTGGGCAACAGCGCAGCGCGGTGGAAATGCTCGGCTATTTGTTCTATGTGGGCGACCGCCGCAAAACCGACCTGCCCTACCGCAGCGATCCGTCCGCGACAAGCGACTGGTATCGGTTGCGTCATGAGGAAGCGTTGACGCCGGAAGCGGTCGTACATCTGGCGGAAGCAGCCTTTGAACATTATGGATTCAATGATTTCAAACTAAAAGGCGGCGTATTGGCCGGTGAAGCGGAGATCGCTGCGGTGACCGCTCTTGCCGAGCGGTTCCCCAAGGCGCGGATTACGATCGATCCCAATGGGGCCTGGTCCTTGCAGGAAGCAATTCGCCTGTGCAGCAATAAACAGCATGTCCTGGCCTATGCAGAGGATCCCTGCGGCGCAGAAAACGGCTATTCGGGCCGGGAAGTGATGGCGGAATTCCGACGCGCGACCGGTCTGAAGACAGCGACGAACATGATCGCGACCGATTGGCGGCAAATGGGGCATTCGATGCAACTCCACTCGGTTGACATTCCGCTCGCCGACCCGCATTTCTGGACCCTGCAGGGTTCGGTGCGGGTGGCGCAGCTGTGCCATGAATGGGGTCTGACCTGGGGTTCACACTCCAACAATCATTTTGACATTTCGCTGGCCATGTTTACCCATGTCGGCGCGGCGGCCCCCGGCAATATCGCGGCGCTTGACACGCATTGGATCTGGCAGGAAGGTCAGGAACGACTGACAAAAGAGCCACTCAAGATTGTTGGCGGGATGGTGGCGGTTCCCGAGAAGCCGGGCCTAGGTATTGAAATCGACATGCACCAGGTCGAAAAAGCCAACAAACTCTACACGGACAATTGCCTGGGCGCCCGCGATGATGCGATGGCCATGCAATATCTGATTCCCGGCTGGCAGTTCGATCCCAAACGGCCCTGTCTGGTTCGTTGAACCGATGAAAATCGTCAACGGCGGTGTTGTGTCAAAACTATTGCAGGGCACCGAAATTCCCCGGATGTTCCGGGCCAGGCAGAGTTTTCCCGAGGCCGCGATTTCACCGCAAGACCTGCCGCAGGTTATTTTTGCCGAACTGTCGCAGCCGGAGATCGCCAGCCAAATCAAGCCGGGCATGCGCATCGCGATTACTGCCGGCAGCCGCGGCATTGCCAACGTGGCAATTATCACCAAAGCAGTCGTCGATTTTGTCAAAGCACGGCAGGCCGCACCGTTCATCGTGCCGGCCATGGGTAGCCACGGCGGCGCCACGTCCGAAGGCCAGTTGGAAGTATTGGCGAGCTATGGCATCACGCCGAAAAGTATCGGTTGTCCGATTCATTCCAGTATGGAAACGGTGCTACTCGGTCAATCAGAGCTTGGCAAGCCGGTTTTTCTCGATAAACTGGCTTATGAAGCGGACGGAATCATCGTATCCTGCCGGATTAAACCGCACAATGCATTTCGCGGCACAGTCGAGAGCGGCATCTGCAAAATGCTGGTTGTCGGGCTAGGCAAACAGGCTGGCGCGGAAAGCGTCCACACCGATGGAATGGGGAAAATGACCGAAAACTTACTGGCCAACGTGAAAGTCACACTGGCCAAGGCGCCGGTCCTGTTTGCGCTCCCCTGCCTGGAAAACGCTTATGATGAAACCTGCAAAATTGAAGCAGTAGCCAAGGAACGGATTCTGGACCGGGAACCGGAGCTGCTGGAACTGGCATTTGCCAACATGCCCCGCTTATTGGCGGAGGAAACCGATGTCCTGATCGTGGACGAAATCGGCAAAAACTTTAGCGGCACCGGGGTGGACCCCAATATTACCGGCACTTTTTCCACGGACTATGCCAGTGGCGGGGTAAGGGTCCAGCGGGCTTGCATGCTCGATCTGTCGGAGATTTCCCATGGAAATGGCCTGGGGGTCGGTCTGGCCAGCGCCATCACCAAGCGGCTGTTTGACAAGCTGGACCCGGAAAAAATGTACCCGAACTGCATCACCAGCACGGTATTGAAATCGGCGATGATTCCGATCGTGCTCGATAGCGACAAAGAAGCCATCCAATTGTGCATCCGAACCCTTAATTGCGCAGACAAAGCTGCGCTGCGCATCATTCGTATCGCCAACAGTTTGCATATTGGAAGGATCATGTTGTCGGAAGCGTATTACAATGATGTGGTTCAGGGAAAGTATGCCGGACTGTCGGCAATCGATGCACCGCAATTTATGCGCTTTGATGCCGCAGGCAATCTGTTGACGCCGATTATTGAATGAAGTTGTTGCAACAGCTACGACGGGGGAGGACATCCTATGTCAAACGTGACCCAAACTGAAATTCCGCTATATATCAAGGTTCACGCCGCGGATAATGTGGCGATCATCGTCAATGAAAGCGGTCTGGCGGCAGGAACTGTGTTTGCCGATGGACTGGTTCTGTCCGAACATGTGCCGCAGGGCCATAAGGTGTCCCTGATCGATTTTGCGCCGGGACAGGATATTATTCGTTATGGTGAAGTCATTGGTCAGGCGCGCCAGTCGATTCAACGTGGTAGCTGGATCGACGAATCCCTGGTCGATTTGCCGCAGGCGCCGGAGCTGGATGAACTGCCGCTGGCGAACAATGTGCCTGCGACGCTGCCGCCGTTAACCGGCTATACTTTTGAAGGTTACCGCAATGCCGATGGTACTGCCGGCATCAAGAACATCCTGGGCATATCCAGCAGCGTTCAGTGCGTGGCCAGCGTACTCGACTATGCGGTGAAGCGGATCAAGGCCGAATTGCTGCCCCGTTTCCCCAACGTCGATGATGTGGTCGCACTGAATCATAGTTACGGCTGCGGCGTGGCGATCAACGCGCCGGAAGCCGTCGTACCGATCCGCACCTTGAAAAATCTGGCCACACATCCTAATTTGGGTGGCGAAGTGATGATCGTCGGTCTGGGCTGCGAAAAACTGCTGCCGGAACGGCTGTTGCCGGACGACAAGCGGGAAAACATTCTCGTAATTCAGGAACAGCCGGGATTTCAGAAAATCATCGCAGCCGTCATGAATATGGCAGAAGAACGACTGGAACGACTCAACCAACGCCAGCGGGTGACCTGCCCGGTTGCCGATCTGGTGGTAGGTTTGCAGTGTGGCGGCAGTGATGCGTTTTCCGGTGTCACCGCCAATCCGGCGGTCGGTTATGCGGCTGATCTGTTGGTTCGGGCCGGTGCGACAGTGCTGTTTTCGGAAGTGACGGAAGTGCGCGACGCCATTCATCTGTTGACGCCACGGGCAAAAAATGAAGAGGTCGGGCGGGCGCTGGTCCGCGAAATGAAATGGTACGACCATTACCTGGACCTAGGCGAAGTGGATCGCAGCGCCAACCCCACGCCCGGCAACAAAAAAGGCGGTTTAGCCAATATCGTGGAAAAAGCTCTGGGTTCAATAGCAAAATCAGGCAGCAGTGCTATTGTAGAAGTGTTGCGGCCAGGCGAAAAGCCAACACAAAAGGGATTGATATTTGCTGCCACGCCAGCCAGCGATTTTGTCTGCGGCACCGAGCAATTGGCCTCGGGAATTCATCTGCAGGTATTCACCACCGGGCGCGGTACGCCGTACGGACTGGCCATGGCGCCGGTGATCAAGGTTGCCAGCCATAGTGAACTGGCCGCGCAGTGGTCGGACCTGATCGATGTCAATGCAGGAACAATCGCGACAGGTGAAGCTACGATCGAATCGGTCGGGCAGGAAATCTTTCAGCTGATCCTTGATGTCGCCAGTGGCCGCCGGCAAACCTGGGCCGACCAGTGGGGCCTGCACAACGACCTGTGTTTGTTCAACCCGGCGCCGATTACCTGAACCTCAAAACCGACCAGGCTTTTCAGCGTTGTTTTTACTCTTCACGCGTATTGATTTGTTAAACTTTTGCTGACAGCCAGCCTAATCGCATAAACAGCGGCATTGCAACAGAACGCTGCAATACCGCTGTTTTTTACGCCAAGATTAGATTCTATCGGGTTGTTAAACAATTTTCATTCATACAAATTTTGAACCCTTACCAAAAGTAACCCACCGGTTGCAGCGCCTACAACGAAACTTATCCTTATTTCTCCGATAACGCCTTCTCAATATGCGACCAGGCGCGACGGGCAAACACGGTCCGTTTGCCGCTTTCGCGGGTCCGTTCCTTGATATTGGCCATCAGCGCATGACTGACATAGTCTATCAGCACAATGATGCAGTCAATCTGCTGTGGAATATCCAGCATGCAGTGGCTGCGCTTACGGCCCGATACATGGGTGATGCTGGTATATCCAGCTGCTTGAAGTTTGGCGGGAATGGCACCCAGATGATCGCCGCCGATGACAAGCACGGACATAAAATTTCTCCTCTCGAATCCGTTTTATTGAAATTAATTTTCATTTGATGAGTGAATTTTATCCTGTTGCCATTTTATTGTCAAGTGCGTAGCAAAATTACCATTCACGCGCAAAACGCGCGGATAATCTCAAACATACAGAGAGTTCACTACAATCAGTGTGTGCATGCAGTCGTGATTTCCGCCTCGATTCGTAAACAAAATTTTGACAAATACTTCTATTGACAATCCGCTTGCATAATAATAGGATTAGATTATAATCATTCTAAATTCGCAATTTTCATTTTATGTAAACGAGGTTGTGAATATGGTAGTTATCGATGCGTTTGCCGAAAAACTTATCGCCCATAACATCACTCCTTCGCAGCCGCGTGTATTGATTTTGAAATACCTGATCGAGAACCAGTGCCATCCGACTGTCGATCAGATTTACAGCGCGCTGCGGCAGACCCTCCCGACGTTGTCTAAAGCCACCGTATATAATACGCTCAATACGTTTATCGAGGCGAAGTTGCTCCGCCCGCTTTCCATCGAGGACAAGGAAACCCGCTACGATATCGTGACCGAAAACCACGGACATTTCAAATGCTCAAGCTGCGGCGGCATCGTTAATTTCGCAGTGGATATCGACCGATTCGTCGCAGAAGACCTGCACGAATTCCGGATCACCGCGAAAAACGTCTATTTTGACGGAATATGCCCCGCCTGCATCATAAAAACAGAAAAATAACGAAGGAGATGATTTCATGAGCGCAGAAAGCAAATGCCCCGTGACAGGAATGACCAAAAAAGCCATCGCCGGCGGTGGCACCTCCAACAAGGAATGGTGGCCGAATCAGCTGAACCTGAAGATTTTGCATCAACATTCCGCCCTGTCCAATCCCTTGGGGGAGGACTTTGACTATGCCGAAGAATTTAAGAGCCTCGACCTGATGGCGCTCAAAAAGGACCTCTATGCCCTGATGACCGATTCGCAGGACTGGTGGCCGGCCGACTACGGTCACTATGGTCCGCTGTTCATCCGGATGGCTTGGCACAGCGCCGGCACCTATCGATTCGGCGATGGTCGTGGCGGCGGCAACACAGGTAACCAGCGCTTCGCGCCGCTAAACAGCTGGCCTGACAACGTCAACCTCGACAAAGCGCGCCGCTTGCTTTGGCCGATTAAACAAAAATACGGCAAAAAGATTTCCTGGGCCGACCTGATGATTCTGGCCGGCAACTGCGCCCTGGAATCGATGGGATTCAAAACCTTCGGGTTCGGCGGGGGCCGCGTCGATGTCTGGGAGCCGGAAGAAGATATCTATTGGGGTTCGGAGAACGAGTGGCTGGGCGACAAACGATATTCCGGCGAGCGCGATCTGGAAAACCCGCTGGCCGCAGTGCAGATGGGCCTGATTTATGTGAACCCGGAGGGACCGAACGGCAACCCGGCCCCGGTCGCCTCCGGTCGCGATGTCCGCGAAACATTCGCCCGCATGGCGATGAATGATGAAGAAACCGTCGCACTGGTCGCCGGCGGCCATACCTTCGGCAAATGCCACGGCGCCGGTCCGGCAACCCATGTGGGACCTGAGCCGGAAGCTGCCGGACTGGAGGAGCAGGGCCTCGGCTGGAAAAGCAGTTTCAAGAGCGGCAAAGCCGGCGACGCGATCGGCAGCGGCATCGAGGGCGCCTGGAAGCCGAACCCGATCAAGTGGGATATGGGATATCTGAAAGTGCTGTTCAAATACGAATGGGAACTGGTCAAGAGTCCGGCTGGAGCTCACCAATGGCTGGCCAAGGACGTCGCCGAGGAAGACATGATCGTCGATGCGCACGACCCGACAAAAAAACATCGGCCGATGATGACCACCGCCGATCTTTCACTACGAATGGACCCGATCTACGAACCGATCGCACGGCGCTTCCTGCAAAATCCGGCCGAATTCGAAGACGCGTTTGCACGGGCTTGGTTCAAACTGACCCACCGTGACATGGGACCGCGTTCGCGTTATCTCGGCCCGGAAGTCCCGGCAGAAGACCTGATCTGGCAAGACCCGGTGCCGCCAGTGGACCACGAACTGGTCGACGAGCAGGATATCGCCGCACTCAAGCAAAAGGTCCTCGCATCCGGCCTATCGGTTTCCCAGTTGGTCGCCACCGCCTGGGCCTCTGCTTCCACATTCCGCGGTTCCGATATGCGCGGCGGCGCAAACGGGGCGAGAATCCGCCTGGCACCGCAAAAAGACTGGGAAGTAAATCAGCCGGAGCAGCTCAAGCTGGTGCTGGCGGCGCTGGAAAAAATCCAGCAGGAGTTCAACAGCAGCCAAAAAGGTGGCAAAAAGGTATCGCTGGCCGACCTGATCGTGCTGGCAGGCGGTGCGGCCATCGAACTGGCGGCAAAGAACGCCGGGCAGAATGTGTCGGTTCCATTCCTGTCGGGACGCACCGATGCTTCGCAGGAGCAGACCGACGTCGCGTCGTTCGGTGTGCTGGAACCCAAAGCCGATGGCTTCCGCAACTACCTGAAAGCAAAGTTCAGCGTATCTGCCGAGGAAATGCTGGTCGACAAGGCGCAACTCTTGAAACTGACCGCGCCGGAAATGACGGTGCTGGTCGGCGGACTGCGCGTGCTGAACGCCAACTACGGACAGTCGAAACACGGCGTGTTCACCAAGCGTCCGGAAACGCTGACCAACGATTTCTTTGTCAACCTGCTTGATATGGGTACGGCCTGGAAACCGACGCCGGACGAAGCCAATGTGTTTGAAGGCCGCGACCGCGCCACCGGTGAGCTGAAATGGACCGGAACCCGGGTCGACCTTGTCTTCGGTTCGAATTCGCAGCTGCGGGCTGTGGCGGAAGTCTATGCCGAGGCGGATTCTCAAGCGAAATTCCTGCAGGACTTCGTCGCCGCCTGGAACAAAGTGATGAACGCGGACCGGTTCTAGTTGGGAAGAATGTTCTAGCGCCCCAGTTTCCAGGCCAGTAACACTTCTGTCCCTTCACTGTTATAGGTCATGCGGTCGGTTGTCGAAAGCATGATCGGGATGCCGCGACCCATCCCCGCATCCTCGCCAAACGAGAACAGACTGTCCGGGTTGGCTCTGAGCCGGCGCAGCATCGCGTTACCGGCAAAACCGATCCGCGATGTCTTTATCCGCACGATCAACCATTTTCCGGCCCGGCTGAATTTCAGCCGGGCTTTTTGGCTACGAGCCTGTCCATCGCGACACTCCAGCGCATTGGCGATCGCTTCGTTCACCGCCACTTCCTGCATCGAATGCTCCAATCCGGTCACCTCTGCCAGCAGTTTGGCCACTTCTCCTTTTCGCCGCCGATAGTCGTTCAATCCATTCAGCGTCAGTTGTTTGGGCCATCGCTCGGACAACAAAGAATGCGGCAACGCCTTTACCCGGATGCAGACGGCAGTCGCATCATCAGCCAGTTCCTCGCCTTTCGCCACCTCTGAGAGCGCGGAGCGGAGCTGCCGGCAATCGCTGAGCAACCCCTTGGGTCCTCGCGGGTCTGTTTCCAGCAATCGTTCCATCCCGTCGCTAATGAAGCAAAGCCGGTCACCCTCCGCCAGCGGCAATGATTGCTGCAGGTACTCGTTCTGTCGGGATATTCCCAGATATAGCCCCGCCACCGTCACCGTTCCTTCTACAGCTGCCATATTCGCCCAGAAACGATTCATGCCTGCCCCGACGTAACGCAGTTCCCTCGCCGGCAAATCCAGCTCAAATGCGATGGCCGCCGCAAACGCATTTGCTTCGAAGTGTCGCCCGACCTGGCGGTTGAGCCAGCTGACCTGCTCGGCTAGCGACGCATCAAGTTCCGCCGCTTCATGCAGCAGGACATTGAGCGTGGACGTGTACAGAGCCGTAGTCAATGCGTGCCCGCTCACATCGATCAGGTAGCCGCGCAGCAATTGTCCGTCGTTGCGCCATTCCAGGTGGTACAGGTCGCCGCTGATCTCGCCGCTTGCATGATACAGCGTTTCGATCGAGACGAATTCATTGTCCGGGGGACAGGAAAGCTGCGCCTGTTGGATACGCCGGGCGATCGCCGCATCCTGGCGCCTGGCTTGTTCTTGATGCAACTGGTCGGCGATATTGCGAAACGTAATTACTACCAGCCGTTTTGACTGGTACTGGATGATTTTTGCGCTTCGCTCCATATGAACTGTGGACCCGTTCTTGTGGCGAAAATTTCGCCGTTGTACAGGCAGATAACCCTGACGGAACAGCGCGTCGTCGTATTGGGAAAGATCTGCCGCCTCATCGATCCGCAGCGCATCGCGATACAGCGGGGCATCCTCCGGCAAGCGATAGCCAAACCATTCACTAAATCGACAGTTGATTTCGAGAAACTGCCACGAATCGGGATCGAGTAGCGCCACCGCTTCAAACGATTGCTCAATCACCGCTTTATATTTTTCGCGACTGTCCAGTGTTTCCTGCTGCGAAACCTGCAGCGCCTCCGACGCTTCTTTTTCAAGCTGGACATCCGTCAACGTGCCAATGATTCGATAAATCGCGCCGCTATCGTCCCGCATCGCCGTCGCCTTGCTGCAGACCCAGCGATAATCACCATTTTTGCTTCGCAGACGGAATGTTTGCTGATAAGTGGCGCTCTGCCCCTGCAAATGATCGGCCCGCGCCTTCTTCACCGCTGCAGCATCCTCAGGATGGATATGCTCCGTCCAATCCTGCCTGTTTTCATCAAACTCGTTCGGTCGATAGCCGAGAATCGCCTTGCAGCGGTCCGAAAAATAGCGGTTTCCTGTCTTGAGGTCAAAATCCCAGATTCCATCATTCGCCCCTTCGACCACCAGTTGCCAGCGCTCGTTCTGTTGCCGTTGCCGGCGGGCGCTGATGATTGCATAGCCGGTAAAGATGAAAATCAACAGACTGCCAACTGTCGCCGCTGCAATGTACAAATCCCGCCGCACCCGATACTCGACCAGCGCCGCATTCGCATCCATTCCCACCTGCACTACCAAAGGATAGTCCGGCATCAGCCGGTAACTGAAATAGCGGGGAACGCCAGACCACTTGCCGCGTCCTAAATAGCGCCCCTGCGGAAGCTGTGGCAACAACTCGTCAAACAGCTGACTGCCATGCATGTCCTGACCAATCTCCGAAGCATCGCCGCGCCAGCTAGCCCGGATCACCCCGTCCAATCCGATGACGCGAACCAGTTGACCGGTCTTGAAGTCCAGCGCCTGGTAAAAGCTCGTGAAGTAGGCGGAGTCGACCGCCATCGCCACCACACCGCCAAAACTGCCGTCCGGCTTGTTAATTCTCCTGCTCAGGTACGTCGACTGCTTCTTGGTGATCCGTCCATACTCCGGCTGGCTGATAAACGTCTGGTCAAAATCGGCCCCGGTATGAGCCTGAAAAAAATCCCTATCGGCATAATTCAACCCGGGGGCGCCCTGATGCACTGTAGCGGTCAATTTGCCGGCCTCATCCACCAAAACGATTTGCAGCAGCAATGGATTGCGCCGGGCCCGTTCCAGCATCGTCGCTACCGCCGGGGTGAGCCCCGCCCGTTCATATTCGCTTTTGATCAGCAGCATCTGTTCTTCCACGCCATGCAACGACCGGCGCACATGCTCCTCATAGGCGCGTACAAGCTGGTCGTTGTTTTGCTCGACATCGCGAATCGTCTGTGCATAATCGCGCGAGACCATTACGTACAAAAATAGCCAGACCGCTGTCAGTAACACTGCACAGTAGCCTAGCTGCAAAGAATACCGTTGAGCCGACTTTCGTCCACGCCGGAGAAGGTTTCGCCAAGTGAGTCCGTTCATCCCTGCACCGCCTATTCAAGCGTGTGAGTTCGCGAAGGGTCCCCTTATTACATTTTTATGTCCGTGCCTGATTCTCCTGCCGGCAATTCATTTATTATGAAATTCTTTTTCTTGCGAAACGCCCCTTAATTTTAGTAACCCACCTGCACCCGTTCGGCGGCTACAGCTTCCAGACCAATAGTACTTCCGTCCCTTCATTGTTATAGGTCATACGGTCGGTCGTCGACAACATGATTGGAATGCCGCGTCCCATCCAGGCATCTTCACCGTAAGCGAACATTTCCTCCGGATGCGAACGAAGTCGCCTCAACATTGCGTTGCCGGCAAAGCCGATCCGCGACGTATGCACCCGCACGACCAACCGGTTACCCAGTTTGTTGACGCGAAGACGGGCCCGATGCTGACGCGCCACCCCGTCGCGACATTCCATCGCATTAGCCAGTGCCTCGTTCACCGCCACTTCCTGCATCGAATGCGGCTTGCCGGTCGCTTCGGCCAACACCTTGGCGATCTCGCCTTTGTAACGTTGGTAATCGCCGTAGCCGTTCAGCCTGAAAACCTGCGGCCAACCGCTGCCGGTCGTCGAACGTTCGGGAAGCGAATTGACGCGGATACAAATCGCTGTCGCATCATCGCTGCGTTCTTGGCTATGCGACAGTACCTGCAACAACGCCTGTATCTGCTCATAGTTCTTTGGCTGCTCCTGCGAATTTGAAGCAATCAAGCGGGAAAATCCGTCCGTCATGAAACAGGCCGCATCGCCCGCCGTTATATCCAGCGAATGCATCTCGTACGATTCTGTGCTGCAGATGCCAAGATAAAGACCGGGACAACTTTCCAGCCCCTGCCGTGCCTGCGTCGCCAGCCAGACCAACGGCATCCCTGCGCAACACCAGCGCAGCTGCCGCGTCTGCAAATCCACTTCAAATCCGAGCGCCCCGGCAAACGACGATTCGTCGAAATACTCGCTCGCCCGCCGGTTGAGCCAACGCATCTGTTCCGGCAGCGGCAAGTCGAGCTCGTTCACCTCTCGCAGCAAAACATGCATCGAGGCCGTGTGCAGGGCGGTGGAAAGGCCGTGCCCCGTCGCATCCAGCAAGAATCCGCGCAGCAGTGTTCCTTCATAACGCCAGTCCATGAAATACAGGTCGCCGCCGACATAGCCCTGCGGTTGGTACAGCGTCGTCACCGCCAGATGTTTGGACGGCGCGGCGACTTTCAGCAGTTCGGTCTGCACCCGTCCGGCCAGCTCGATGTCATGCCGCAGCTCCTCTTCGCGGCGAACCAACTCGGAAATATCGCGGAAAAATTGAACCAGCAGGCTGCGCCCGCGATAGCGCACCATCGCCGCCGACCGTTCAACCGGCACTTTTGCTCCATTGCGATGTCGCATCACCCGCCGCTGGAGTGGCAAATAGCCCCGTTCTATAGCGCCTTGCAAAATAGTCTCGACATTAGTGCGTTGATCCACCGCGAAATCAAAAATATTCAGCGAATCGCCGGCAGCTATATCGTAGCCGAACTTCTCCGTAAACCGCAAATTCGCCTCCAGCACCTCGCCTGAGAAGGGATCGCAGAGAATCACCGCCTCCGGCGCCTGCTGAATCACCGAATGATAGCGTTCTTCACTCTCAAGCATATCCGTTTCCGCCTGTTTGCGCTGAATCGCCAGCGAAATCTGTGCCGCGACGATGTTCAGCACATCCAGGTCCGCCGGGCTGAAACTCTGTGACGGCGTGGTAGAAAACAGCGCGACAGTGCCAAAACTTTCACCGCGCGCATCCAAGAGCGGCGCACCGATCCATTCATGAAAATGGGAAATCGTCATGTTGACTTCACCGCTTTGCATCATCCGGTCAAGAACGGCATGGGTCATGTGCAACGGCTTGCCTGTCCGCATCACGTATTCGGTCCAGCCCTTTCCCACCGGGCGGGTCTGCGGCACATTGCTGATCCCGTCAACCAGGTAGGGGCGAACAATTTGTTGATTTGCCGCATCCAGCAGCGTGATATAGACATTGTCGGCATTCAACACCCGGCGCACCTGCCGATGCACCGCCTCATAAAACGCATCCAGCGAGTCGGCGCGAATCGTCGCTTCGGCGATTTCACGCAGCGCAGCCTGGACGCCCATCTGATGGGTAAGTTGCTGTTGGGCCGCCTCCAGTTCTTCGTATTGCACCAATAGTTCCTGATGCGCCGCCGTCAGTTCACTGGTCCGCTCCTCGACCCTTTGTTCCAAGGTCAGATTGATTGAGACAATCTCTTCGTTTTGCGCCGTCAGTTCTTCGTTTAATGCAACCAATTCCTCGTTGGCCGCCGTCACTTCCTCGGTCCGTTCCAACACCAACTGTTCCAGTTGCAGATTGGCCTGCCGCAGCGCCTGTTCCACCGCGTTTCGTTCGGTCTCGTCATCAATAATCATCGGTCAGCCCCTTCGTCCGACGGACTTCATGTAACTTTAACGCAACCGCCAGATTGGTTCTGCCGACTTCTGCATCCAGCGATACCCTCAGCAACCGTTCAATCACTTTTTTGCGGTAGCGCACCGTCTGCGGATGCACACTTAACCGCTGAGCGATTAGCTCAAATAAATCGCCGGACAACAGTTCCCGCAACGTATTCAGCATATGCTGGCGTTTTTCTTCCGGCGAAAGCCGCAGCAAAGGTCCAAGGGTATCGTTAATATATTGCGCCGTCTGCGCTGAGTCGATATTTTTTGCCAACAAGCGGACCCAACCCAGTTCGTGCCAGAAATAGACGGATTGACCGGCTTGCTGTAACGGTCCATAAGTTAATGCAGCAGCAGCCTGCTCATATAGTTCGGCAATACCAGTCGACGGTTGCGCCGGGTAGGCAGCTCCCACGGCAGTATACTGGCTCGGGCAAAGCTGGGCAAAACGACGCACAGAGTCAATAGTCAATTGTCTAGCCGCTTCCGCCGTGAGTTCCTCCGCCGCGCCTGTCCATGGCAACAAAACGCCGATTCCATCGGTTGCTTCCCAGACGATAGGCGACAATAGGTGTTTGAGACTGTCCACCATATCGAGCGTTTCCTGCCGGCGGACCAATTGATCGCCGAGAGCCGCAGCCTGCGCCGATTGACCAAATAGCAGGCAAATAAAAGGCCCTGACAGATTCAGCCGCAACTGGGCCGCGTTCTGCTGAATTTGCTGCTTGCTCAATCGCCCGGCAATGATGTCTTGCAACAATTCATTGCAACGCCGGCGCTGGTACCCCTTGCGTTCTTCCGCCTGCATCCGTTCTCGGGCGGTCACGTCGATCCCGACGCAGAGCCAGCCCGCTTCCCCGCTTTGCGGGTTGACGCCGCGGCGAACCGTCCAGTCCAGCCAAACTCGTTTGCCGCCTGCGGTCCGGTTCTCATGCGTCTCGCGAAATCCTTCCCGTCCGGTCGTCCACAATTCCTCATACATCCGCCACAGGTTGCGCCCGTCGCCATCCTGTTCCGGCAATAACGCCGCCGTCAGCGGTTGACCGAAAATCTCGGCAGGCCGGAATCCGAAAAATTCCAGCCCGTACTCGTTGATGTAACCAATGTTGCCGGCAGGCCCCAGCGCCATGATGACGACCTGCGTGTCCTCGACCAGCTCGCGGTAGCGCAGGTCACAAACACGCACCTCCTGCTCGGCCTTTTTTTGACCACTGATGTCGCTGCAAAAAACCGCAACGCCGACAATGCTCCCCTGCGCGTCTTTGACCGGGTTATGCTCAATTCTAAGATGCTTTTGCTGCCGCTCTTCATCGCCGACCAAAGCTTCCACGACATGGGCCCGCCCAGCGAGTGCCTCGTCCAGATTATGCCGGACCATTTCCCTGGTTTCATTATTCGCATAGTAATTCAGAATGGATTCACCCATTTGGATGTCTGCGCCGTAATGGCTGTTCATCGCCCGCACATGGGCCTGATTGTATTCAATATAACGATACTCCTGATCGACGGCAAAAAACGGGATATCCAGCCCCTCGACGATGCCATGCGAAAATTCACGCTGACTGCGCCGCATTCCTTCCAGGTGTTGCAACTCCGAGATATCGCGAATCACGCTGATGAAGCGTTCCCCTGCAGGAGTCGCAATCGTGCGCGAACTAACCTCAACAGGCAACGCTTCGCCAGAACGCTTTCTATGCAAAGTGCGAAACAAAATCCCTTCACTGCGGGCTTGCCGCAACTGCGAATCAATCTCCTGCACAGTCTGCAGCGCCCGCAAATCGTGAATCCGCAGCTCCTGCAGCTCGTCCAGGCTGTAGCCATAAGTTAAGGCCGCCGCCTGATTGGCATAACAAATCCTGCCGTCATCAGACAGGACTAAAATTATATCCCGCGCAAAATCGGCGATGCTGCGGAAGAACGACAGTTCCTGCGTCAAATCTTCTAAAGAATCTGTTTGCCGAAACATGTCGCTCCCCCCTCGTTTCAGTTTTACCCAAAAAAAATAATTCCCCTTGCGCCATCATTTTTCCTGCCAAGCTTGACAGGTTTTTCTCCGTAGCGTTTCTACTCCAGCAAATTCGCAGCCTCATGCATCAGCAGCGGCAATTCACGCTCCACCGCCGCCAATGCCGCCTGCGTGACTCCCAGATGCCCGCGCACAGTTTCTTCGAATCCTACCGGCAATCCGTGTCCGATCAAATCGCCATACTGTTCTGCACTCAGCATGTCCGACAGGTAGAGCAGCTTCGTCTCATCAACGCCAATAGTGGGCAGCAACGGACGATGATGATACTTCACTACCGACTTCACAGCCAACGGCAGCTGCCATTTTTCGCATAACCAGCCGCCAAGGTCTTCATGCGTCATCCCAGACAGGATCACCTGTTCGGCGACAACCTGACGCGAACCTTTCTCCATGACATGACAGATTTCGTCCAATAAGTCGGGCAAGCAGATATCCAGCACCATCACACCGAGGTCATGAATCAGGCCATAGGCAAATACCCTGTCCGGCTGGCTAATCTTTGTCCTGGCAGCGAGAATCCGGGCTGCGACGGCAGTCCCCAGCGTATGTCGACGGTATTTCTGGCGATCGAAGCTTCTGGCCCGGCCAAGTTGCGTCGGCAAGATGTGACGCAGTAAAAATGTGCTTAATAGTGCACTGGCAGTCTGTTGATCAATCCATTCCAGCAGTTCTCGCAGCGACTCCGCATCGGTTGAGCAGGTAAAAAAAGGTGAGCGGATCTGTTGCCAAAACAAATCGGCCAACCCTTGCCGCCGCAACAGGGATTCCACTCCCAACGCGTCGCTTTGCCAGTTCGGTTTGGAAATCCGTTGAAACAACTGGACAATATCTGGCGGCAGAATAGGCAATGCCCTGCCGACTTCGAGCCGATTCATGATCCACTGTCTATCCACCCGTATCACCCCTATCCATTATTGTCCAAATATTATATCACTCTATAATATCATTCACAGAATGAATATATCATTTTTTCATTTAAGCATGTTGATATGTTGCATATTTTCTTGATGTAAAGGCGTTTATCCTCTGAAAGATTCAATAAGTTTTCTTTACCAATCATTGCACAATTTTTATCAATTATTACAATTTTGTCATTGTTCACTTTCAACGAATTTGCGACAAAAAAGCGGGCTCTCGCCCGCAATAACGGTTTCTTATTCGCTCGACTTAAAACAGGCCCATGATTTTGCCGCTGTTGTCGATGTCCATCACTTCAGCCGCCGGCTGTTTCGGCAATCCCGGCATCGTCATGATTTCGCCGGTGATTGCCACCAGAAACCCGGCGCCTGCCGACACCCGAACTTCCCGCACCGTGACGTTGAACCCGACCGGACGGCCCAGTTTCGTCGCGTCATCACTGAGCGAGTACTGGGTTTTCGCCATGCAGATCGGCGTCTTGTCAAAGCCCATCGCAGTCAGTTCGCTGATGGTTTTGTCCGCTGCGGCGGTATAGTTTACCCCGTCGGCGCCATATATTTCCCGGGCAATAATCGCGATTTTTTGCTTGATCGGCAGTTTTTCATCATAGAGGAAACGGAACTGCTTGGGCTTTTCGATTGCCGCCAGCAGTTTTCGCGCCACCGCTTCGCCGCCGGCGCCGCCTTGGGCCCAGACTTCCGACAGGGCCACCTCTGCCCCCAGAGCTTGGCACTGGCTCTCGACAAACGCCAGTTCTTCCGCGGTATCAGTCGGAAAGGCGTTGATGGCGACTACGGCAGGCAAGCCGAATTTGCCGATGTTCTCGATATGCTTGCGCAGATTGTCGAGGCCCTTTTCCAGCGCCGCCATATTGACCTGGCCGAGGTCGGCTTTTGCCACGCCGCCATGCGATTTTAACGCCCGCACTGTGGTCACCAGCACGACCGCATCCGGCTCTAGTCCGGCAAACCGGCACTTGATGTCGATGAATTTTTCCGCGCCGAGGTCTGCGCCGAAACCGGCTTCCGTAATCAGTACATCCGCCATTTTCAGCGCGAACTTCGATGCCATAACGCTGTTGCAGCCATGGGCGATGTTGGCGAACGGACCGCCATGGACAAATGCAGGCGTGTTTTCCAACGTCTGAACCAGATTGGGTTTGATCGCATCCTTGAACAACAGCGTCAGCGCGCCGGCCACCTTGAGGTCGGCCACCGTCACCGGCCGGTTGTCATAGGTGTAGGCGACAATAATCCGGTTGATGCGGGCCTTCATGTCTTCGAGGTCGGAGGACAGACACAGAATCGCCATCAGTTCCGAGGCGACCGCGATGTCAAAGCCGCCTTCGCGGGGAATTCCGTTGGCTTTGCCGCCCAGCCCCAGCACAATGCTGCGCAGGGCGCGTTCGTTCAGGTCCATCACCCGCCGCCAGGTAATCCGGCGCGGATCGATCGACAGTTCATTGCCATGGTGGATATGGTTGTCGATGACCGCCGCCAGCAGGTTGTTGGCGCTGGTCACGGCGTGGATATCGCCGGTGAAATGCAGGTTGATGTCCTCCATCGGCACGACCTGGGCGTAGCCGCCGCCCGCCGCGCCGCCCTTGACGCCGAAACAGGGGCCCAGCGACGGCTCCCGCAGGGCGATGACGACTTTTTTGCCCAATCGCCGCAGCGCGTCGCCGATACCGACCGTGTTGGTCGTTTTGCCTTCACCGGCCGGCGTCGGATTGATTGCGCTTACCAGAATCAGCTTGCCGTTTGGCCGGTCTTTCAGCCGTTCCCAGACTTCCAGCGATACTTTGGCCTTATATTTGCCGTAGAGTTCCAGATCGTCCTCACCCAGACCCAGCTCGGCCGCCACCTGGCTGATCGGTTTCATTTGCGCCGCCTGGGCGATTTCCACGTCAGTTTTCATTACAGCAGTCACACCTCACAACGATTCCAGAATCTGCTTGCTGATCTCGCCGGCCAGCCGTTCGCTGTCGGCCAGCAGCTTTTGTCCGGCGTTCTTATATTCATCGACAAAGGCCGCGTCCTTGATTCCGCCGAGGTTGATCAACACATTCAGCCAGGCCCCTTGCGTCGCCGCATGCAGCGCATACGCCGCCACGCCGAGGTCGCTGGCCGCCGACGCGTTGGTCTTGCCAACCGCCCCCGCCACCATTTCCAGGCATTCCACCGCCGCCCGCATCATTGCGAACGGGGTTTTCGTAGCATTTTGCAGCGATTGTTCGATGGCAGCGCGGCGGGCCTCCTTTTCAGCGTCGCTGGCTTTCGGCAGTTGATATGCGGCGGACACTTCGTTGAATGCCGCGGTATCGAGATCGACCAGTTCGAGGAATCGGCTCTGTAGACGGCTGCCGGCAACTTGCAGCGCTTCGGTCTGCGCGGCAAACTCGCGGTATTTTTCTTTGCCCAGCGTCAGGTTTGCCACCATCGCCGCCAAGGCCGCGCCGGTTGCGCCCATCAGCGCCGATGCGCTGCCTCCGCCAGGGGCGGGAGCGTCTGATGCCAGACGCTCGATAAACTCGCTTACTTTGCAGTCGACCAGTTTCATAGCGAATCCTCCAGCACCTGTTTGCGCTCAAATCCGTCGAGGCGCAGATAGTATTCGGCCACGTCCAGCAGCGCCTGCATCGGCGTCATGCCGATGATTTCACTGCCAATGACGTTGACCCCATAGCGGGCCGCTTCATTCTTCACGGTTTCAAACACGCGGAACAGCGGTGTTCCCTGATAGTTGACCATGTTGATCGTCACCTGGGCCACTTCACGGCCATGTGCTTCGACGCTGATTCCCATCGCCCGCACATATTTGAAGCCGCCTTTGGCTTCGCGGATGCTGTTGGCGATTTTCTTGGCGATATTGACATCGCTGGTGTCGAGGTTGATGTTGTAGGCGATCAGGAACTGCCGCGCCCCGACGACGGTCGCGCCAGCACTCGGGTGCATCCGGGCCGGCCCGTAGTCCGGCTTGCGCTCCGGCTTGCTGATTTCGGTTTTCAGGCCTTCGTACTGGCCTTTGCGGATATCCGGCAGCGCGCGGCGGGTCGGGATCTTGGCCGCATCTTCGTACAGATAGACTGGAATCTCCAGTTTTTCGGCAATCTCGCGGGCCAGTTCATCAGCCAGCGCCACGCATTCTTCCATCGTGACCTCTTTCACCGGAATAAAGGGAATCACGTCGGTCGCGCCGATACGCGGGTGTTCGCCCTGTTGCTGCTCCATGTCGATCAATTCGGCTGCCTTTTTGCAGGCATTGAACGCCGCCTGCTTCGCCGCCTGCGGTTCGCCGACAAAAGTCACCACAACCCGGTTGTGGCTGGCGTCGGGCTTCACATCCAGCAGTTTTACGCCCTCAACTTTACGCACTTCATCGACAATCGCCTCGATGACTTCCGGGCGACGGCCTTCACTAAAATTCGGTACGCATTCCACCAATTTTGCCATGTTTACTCACTCCTAAATCTTTCATTTATTTCGTCAGATAATTGATGAACCAGACGATGTTGGGAATGCCGACCAGGTCGATCAGCACCGCGCCGCACAGCGGAATAATCAGGAACGCTTTGTGCGACATCACGCCATAGCGCTCGCACACCGCCCCCATGTTGGCCACTGCGTTCGGTGTTGCGCCCAATCCATGCCCCATCAGGCCGGCGACCATGACCGCCGCATCGTAATCCTTGCCAAGGGCGCGGAACAGGATGAAGATCGCAAACAGTGCCAACGCGATCGTCTGCAACAACAAAATGATGATCAGCGGCAGCGCCAAATCATACAGTTCCCAGATCCGCAGCGTCATCATCGCCATCGTCAGGAAAATGCCGATCGACACATCGGCAATGATGTCCAGCGATTTCAGATGCAACTTGACCAGTTTGACCCCGTCATTGAGGTTTCGCAGCAGAATCGCAACAAACATCGCGCCGACATAGCCCGGCAGGTCAAAGCCGGTCGCAGCTTTCAGTTTGGCCGAGCCCCAGGCGCCAAACGTCATGATCACAAGCACGATCATCATCATCGACAATATGTTGCGGCTGGTGATCGTTCCGGCTTCCTTGTCCGCGCCGATCGCCTGGTCGTACGTCTCATAATCGCCTTCGCCGGCTTTGATCGCCACATTGTATTTGCCAATCAACCATTTGGCGATCGGGCCGCCGAGCAGGCCACCGGCTATCAGGCCGTAGGTTGCCGAAGCAATCGCCACCGCCGTCGCCCCTTTGACGCCAAGCTGCTCCGCAGTCGGGCCGAACGCCGCTGCCGCCCCGTGGCCTCCTTCAAGCGACACCGCTCCCGCCATCACGCCAAGCACCGGATGAATCCCCAGCATGCTGGCCAGGCCGGAGCCGAACGCATTTTGAAACACAGCGATGAACCAGCAGGATACCAGGTAAATAATCAGTCCGCTGCCGCCCTTTTTCAACAGCGCCAGACTGCCGCCGATGCCGACCGTGGTGAAAAACGCGATCATGAACGGCGATTGCAGCGTCGTGGTAAAAGTAAATGTAATCAGACCCATTTGTTTGCAGAGCAGCGCCAGCAACGAAAACGCGAAGCCGCCCAGCACCGGCGCGGGAATGCAGAACTTGTCAAACACGCTGACCCGTTTGCGCAGTTGGTAACCCAGCATCAGCAGCACCGCTGCCAGCGCCGTGGTCGCCACCATATCCATCTTGAGCACCCAGACTCCTTTTACCAGTTCCAGTCCCATTTTGGCGCCTCCTTCAATTCATTCAGTTTTTAATCAGTTTTGGGCTTGCGGATATAATGCGGCATAGTCAGCGGAATCTCGATCGACAGTTCGACAAACCCTGCATACTTCCCGTCCTGATACCAGGGCGACTGATGAATCAGTTTTTTGACGCCGTTCTTTTCGATCGTGTAGCTATTGCTTGACTGCGTCCGCAGCAGTTCGGCCAGTTTCGAGCGGGCCGGTTCGGGATGACAGTCCAGCACGTTTTGCCCCGCCAGGCTTTTGCCTGTGCCTGACAGCACTTTCACCGCCCGCTCGTTCATGTACAGAATGATTCCCTGCGCATCGCAGACCGTGACCGCCCCCGGATATTCCTTCACCCAGTCCATCGACATCGTTGACACCTCCTCCTAAAAGTATTCAAACGATTCTTTTCTATTGCAAGTGGCGTGCCAAGCGGCAAACTTTTGGCAAACCCTTATTTTTCGGACTGCACAGCCATTTCAGCCAGACGATGCCTACACAGAACCCGCCGACAATCCCTGCAGATTTTGCAGTTACTGCAATTTTTGCAGCAAAAAAGAGCAGCCGCGGCTGCTCTTGGAGAGATTTGCGTTTTATGATTCGCCGTATTCCTTCAGTTTGTACCACAGCTTTCTTTCGCTGATTTTCAGCAGCTCCGCCGCTTTTTGCTTGTCGCCGCCGCAATGTTTCAATGTCGCCAGGATCGCCTGCCGCTGGATGCTCGCCATATCCTGGCCCACAGCCAGCGAAATCAGCATTTCGCCGTTGTTTGTTTCTGGTTGGCTCGTCCCGGCTGGCGAGCGCACTTCCGGCGGCAAATCCTGCAGGGTCAGCACATCGCCGCTCAAAAACACCAACGTCTTTTCGATGATATTTTCCAGTTCACGCACATTGCCCCGGTATTCATGGCGGACCAGCGCTTCGATCGCCGCCGCTTCGATTTTTAGCACTGAACGCCCCATCTTGCGGTTGTATTTCGCCACAAACGCTTCCACCAGCGGCGGAATGTCCTCTGGTCGCTCGCGTAGCGCCGGCAGATGGATGTTAACCACATTCAGGCGAAAATAGAGGTCTTCGCGAAACTTGCCTGCCGCCACCAACTGTTTCAAATCGCGATTGGTCGCCGACAAAATCCGTACATCAATCTTTTTTCGTTGACCCGAGCCAACCGGCATGATCTCTTTTTCCTGCACCACCCGCAGTAGCTTTGCCTGCAGCCGCTGGTCCAGTTCGCCGATTTCATCCAAAAATACCGTTCCCCGGTCAGCCCGTTCGAACATCCCTTTGCGCCTTTGCAATGCGCCGGTAAAGGCGCCTTTTTCGTGGCCGAACAGCTCGCTCTCCAGCAGCTCCAGCGGAATCGCCGCGCAGTTGACAATTTCAAACGGCTCGTTGCGGCGCACTCCGCCATAATGCAGGGCCATCGCCGCCAGCTCCTTGCCGGTGCCGCTTTCGCCGGTAATCAGCACGTTGACATCCACCTGGCGCAGTTTTTCGATCTGCGTCAGCACTTGCCGCATCAGCGCTGATTTGCCGACAATCCCGTCCACTTCGTAGGCTTCGGTCAATTTGCTGTTCAGGTATTGCACCCGCGACTCCAGGCCGAGATATTCGACCGCCTTGCCGAGCAGCATCCGTAGTTCGTCCATGTCGAGCGGTTTCGTGATGTAATAGAACGCGCCGGCCTTCATCGCCGCCACCGACGAGTGAATACTGCCGAACGCCGTCATCATGATGATGACCAGCGCCGGTTTTTCGCACTTCATCTGTTGCAACACTTCCATGCCGTCGCTTTGGCCGAGCTTTAGGTCGAGCAGCACGATATCGACGTCCTTTTGCCGCACCGCTGCCAGCGCCGCCTGCGCCGTATGCGCCTCAAACACGCGAAATTCGTCCTCCAGCGCAAACGACAGCGAAGCGCAGATCGCCGGCTCATCATCCACAATCAACACATGACGCATCTTAGGTTAACACCTCCGGATTGAAGCCAAAAATCAGACGCACGGTAGCACCGCCGGTCGGCGGACTTTCCAGCCGGATCTCCACATCGTTGCGCCGGGCCAGTTGGTAGCTGACAAACAGCCCAAGGCCGGTGCCGCCGGTTTTGGTCGTGTAGAACGGTTCAAACGCCTTGTGGAGCACCTCCGGCGAAATGCCCGGCCCATTGTCGCTCACCAGCAAATGGACCTCCGTCTCCCGTAGCTCGGCCGACAATCGGAGCGCGGGCGCGGCCTGGCCCTCCAATGCCTGCACTGCATTCAGCAACACATTGATCAGCACCTGCTTCATCTGATGCCTGTCGACCCACACCGGCAATTCATCGTCAAAATCGATGCTCAGCCGGATGCCCTGACGCGAAATCGCATCGGCGAAATAGACCAACACGCCGTCGACCAGCGACTTTAGCGGCAACCGCTCCCGTTGCACCGCCGGCGGATTGGCGTAGCTCAGCAAATCATTGACCACCCGGTTCAACCGTTCAATCTCCTGTGGCACAAACCGGCTGATCTTTTCGCGGAAATCGGCATTATCATATTTGTTTGGCAGCATCTCGGTAAATGTCTTGATTGAGGTCAGCGGCGTGCGGATTTCGTGAGCGATCGAGGCAACCAGCTGGCCCAGCGCCTCCATTTTGTGCCGCTTGCCAACATCTTCGCGCAGTTTCTTTTCTTCGTTGATGTCACGGAAATGGACGACGATCTCTTCGGTCTGATTTTCCGCCGCCAACCGCAGCACCGCATATTCGATCCAGTCCGAACCTAGCTGGACTTCACCTGTCGCATCGCCCGTCTGCAATATGTTGACAATCCAGCGGCAGCCGGCAATATCGCGCAGACTTTTCCCGGTCGCTTCCCCGTCTATCGCCAGTCGTTCACAGGCGTACCGATTGGCGAAACGGATCACTCCGGCTGCATCCGAGGTCAGGATGCCGCCGTAGCCGCTGTTCAGCACGCTGGACTGATAGCGGTTCACTTCTTGAATGTAGCGGTTCATTCGGATCAGCTCTTCGTTCGCCTGTTTCAACTCCTGTGTCCGATGCGCCACTTCGCGTTTCAACACCACGTTGATCCGCCAGAACACCAGACTCAAAAGCAACGTAGCCAACAGCCCGAGTCCCAGGTAACTCAAATATTTTTTGTAGTAGTAGGCCGGATAGTCGACCGGCTCACCAAACCATTTGAAGTATATCTGGTCAAAAGTCCCGTCGTTCTTCACCTTGCGTAGACCCTCGTTGAACTTGGCCAGCAGTTCTTCATTGCCGCGACGCACGGCAAACCCGTAGCGCTCGGGGTTGATGAAACCGCCGACGCTTTTCACCCGCTCCATCGCGCCGAGCCGCTGCACAATGTACTGACCAGCCATCCGGTTGCCGACCACAGCGTCGACCTTGCCGGCCAGCAATAGCTTGATCGCTTCTTCCTGGGTAACGGTCGCGGTCAGCTCCAGCACCCTGTTTTTCAGTTTTTGGTAGGCGATATCGTCTTTTTGCACGGCAATCCGTTTGTTTTCGAGGTCCGACAGTTCTACGATGATCGAATTGTCGCGAGCGACAAAAATCGCCAGCGAGCTGATCAGGTATTCCTCGGAAAAATCGAAGTAATGGGCCCGTTCGGCATCGTATTTCATGCCGCCGACCGCATCGACCCGACCTTCCTGCAGCGCCCGCAGCGCTTCCTCCCAGGGCAGCGGCAGGAATTGCAGTTCGAGATCGGTCTTGGCGAAGACGGCCCGGATCAGGTCGATGTTAAACCCTCGGTAAACCTTTAGCCCGTCCCGTTCGTCAAGAAACTCGAACGGCGGAAAATAAGCGTCGCCGGCTACCGTGACGATTTTTTTCGCTTCCGGTTCGGCCAGCGCTGTTGCCGAAAGCATGAGCAGGCAAAAACAAACCAGCAGTCCCGCCAGCATCGCCAGACGCTTTTTATTTTTGCTCCGTTTCATCGCCGGTCGCTCCGTTTCATCTTAATAGCCATAGAGTGCAAGTCAGCTTTTCGCCGCTGACTTGCAAAAATCCTCTGCGCCGATGATGAGCAGCAGTAAACCGTCACCCTTACTAAAAGTAACCCACCGAAAAAAGGAGGTTTGCCGCCGCAAGGCGAAATGAGCACTATCCTGAAACTTCAACGGTTCAGAAAGGTGCTCATGCCATGCAACACAAACCTGTCCGTCTCTGGCAAATCGACTTTTCGCGCGGAGTCGCCATCTGTTTGATGGCGTCGTTCCATTTTGTGTTTGACCTGAATTATTACTGGGATTGCCCGGTAAGCTATCAAAGCGGCTTATGGTTTTACGTCGGCAAATCGTCGGCGATCCTGTTCACGTTCATTGCCGGGGTCAGCGCCAGCATCAGTTTGCGCCACCTCCGGCGGGGTCTGGTGGTGCTGGGCTGGGGAATGTTGATCACGTTGGCGACTTATTTGGTCGATTCGCAGACCTATATCCGATTCGGCATCCTGCATATGCAAGGCAGCTGCATGCTGCTTTATCCTTTGCTAAAAGAACTGCGCCCCGGCTGGCTTGCCGCCCTCGGCGCAGCCGTATTCGCCGCCGGCCAGTGGACGAACATGCTTACCGGACCGGCGCTGTTGCTGCCTTTTGGCGTGATGCCGACCGGTTTCCATTCACTCGATTATTACCCGTTGCTGCCCTGGGCCAGCCTGTTCCTGTTCGGAGCGGCTCTCGGCAAACTGAGATTTGGCATACAAAAGGCGCACCCAGGGGATCAACCGGTCTGGGCGCGCCCGTTTACTGCTGCAGGCCGACGTTCGTTGGAAATCTATCTATTGCATCAGCCTTTGATAATTGGGTTGCTGTGGGTGTGGCATTACTTAAAAGTATGATCTTACTATTGTTTAAAGATAGATTTTGGCACCAGGCCCGAGTGGCCAATTGAACAGCATGAAGATGACCAACCAGCCGCCCCAGGCGATCAGGAACCAGAAAGCGAAAGGTATTTGCGCCGCAATAACCGTCCCGTAACCGATTTTCTTGTCTTCAGTGCGGATGTACTGGGCGATGAGTCCTAAAACGACGGGGATGTAGTTGCTGAGCGGACTGATGGGGTTTGTGATGCTTTCGCCGATCCGGTAAGCGGCCTGGACGACTGCCGGCTCATAGCCCAGCAGCCCGAACATAGGAACGAAGATCGGAGCGAAGAAAACCCATTTGGCGGATCCGCTGGTAATCAGAAAATCGGACGCCGAGCTCAAAAGAGTGAAGGCTATGATCAGCGGGATGCCGGTCAGGTGGATAGACTCCAGGAAGTGCGCTCCATTAATGGCGAGCACGGTGGCCATGTTGCTTTTGGTGAACCAGGCGATGAACTGGGATGCCGGCAGGGCGACAATGATGAAGCTGGTCGCGCCCTTGATGCCGGTTGCCATGAGTTTGGGCAGATCGGCTTCCGATTTGATATTGCCTTTGCCAATGCCAAACGCGATGCCGGTGGAAACGAAGAAGAAGAAGAGAATGGGGATGATACCGGAGATCAGCGGCGAACGGGGAACCAGTTGGTGTGTCTTGGGATCGCGCAGCCAACCGAATTCGGGAACGGTCATGGCTAGAATCATCAGTATATAGGCAAGAGCGACCCATCCGGCATAACGCAGTCCCTTTTGTTCTTGCGGCGAAAGGGATTGGTCCTCGACGACGACCTCTTTTCTCAAATAGGGCATATATTTTTCCAGGCGCGGTGCGACGATTTTCTCGGCTACAATGGTTCCGACGATCGTCAGAATAATTACGGAAGAGGACATAAAATAATAGTTGATGAGAACATGGGCCGGAGAATTGGCCGTTTGCGGCAGAAGTTTGATGGCGGTAGCGGTAATTCCGGCAATCAGCGCATCGGTTCCAGCCGGCACGAGATTGGCGCTGAATCCGGAAGCAGCGCCGGCAAAAGCGACCGACATTCCCAGCAGCGGGTTACGACCCATTCCGGCAAAGACTGCGGCCGCAACCGCCGGCATAACGACCTGGGCGGCATCGGAGGCCAGGTTGCCGTTGATGCTGATGAACAGGACGGCGGCAGTAACGCCCCACTCCGGAACGCCGCTTAGCGCTTTGCGTACAACGGTCGTTATCAGTCCTGTACCTTCGGCGATCCCCATTGCCATCATCATGATGACGACGAGTCCAAGAGGCGGGAAGGCGACGAAGTTTTTAACCATTTCAGACAGAAAGCTCTGAAACGAACCGACGGTGATCAGATTGACGACTTTCACCGTTACGGGCTTGTTCCCCATCCCCATGTATGTCGCCGACACGCCATCAAAGATATAAGAAAGGGTTAACACTACCATAGCAAGGCTGAGAAACAAGGTGAACGGAGTGGGAAACTTGTTGCCGATAAACTCGAGAAAGTCGAGAAACCGCTGCAAGGTCGTTGATGTGTCTTCGCCTGCGTCACGCGGATCGAGCTTGGGGGAGTCGGCCATGGAAAATACCTCCTTCTTATCCTTTATATTACTTTATTTGTGGGTTTCCAGAATGAAGCTGGCCATTACGGCGGCGCCGACGGGCAGTGCATCGTCCGGGAAGTCGAATGTGGCCGTGTGCAGCTGAACCGGGTTGGGTCCGGCGATTCCCAACCGGAACATGCAGCCTTGGGGAACCGATTGCAGATATAGGGCAAAGTCTTCCGATCCCATCAGCGGCTTAGACAGCATTGTTACATTGGACTCGCCTAGGGAAAGCCTCGCCGCTTCAGCTAGCTTTTCGACTGTATCCTTATTGTTCACAACTCCTGGCATGCCGAAAACATAGTCTAGCTGATGGGTGCAGTCGTGCGCTGCTGCGATGCCGCCGATCATTCGGTCCATTTTGTCCCGGATGACCTTGCGCAATTCCTCATTATGATTGCGGACGGTTCCGCAAAATTCCACTTCCGCCGGCAATATATTGAACGCGTTTCCACCGTTGATTTTGCAGATGGAAAGGACCGCTTTTTCCACAGCATCGATCTCGCGACTGACGATTCCCTGCAGGGCAACAATACAGTGGCCCGTTGTCAGCATGGCGTCCTTGCCTCTGTGCGGATACGCCGCATGAGCTCCCACCCCTTTGATTTTGACGGTGAACCGATCGGTGGATGCCATGAAAGGGCCGGCATAAAGACCGATTTTGCCGATTTCCGCCTCGATTCCGCCATGTACACCGACAATGGTGTCCACGCGCGGGTTTTCCAGAACCCCGGCTTCGATCATGTGTCGTGCACCCCATAATTGTTCTTCGGCAGGCTGGAATAGAAGTTTGACGGCTCCGCTAAATTTGAAACGCTGCGAGCTTAAGATTCTAGCAACGCCTAGTAAGATCGCCGCATGACCGTCGTGACCACAGGCATGCATGATTCCGGCATGCGCCGACTGGTAGGGAAGCCCGGTTTGTTCTTGAATCGGCAGAGCGTCAATGTCCGCCCGCAGCGCGGTTACTTTTGACGGACCCGGTCCTTGTCCCCGAATCATTGCGACTACACCGGTTTCGAGCGGCAGGTTCAGAATTTCTACTCCGTCCATCGCGGCAAGTTCCTGGCGGATAAAACGGCTCGTTTCCTGTTCGTTTCGACTAAGCTCCGGGTATCGATGCAGATGGTGACGAGTTTTCGCCATGTAGTCAATCAGTCGGCAAGCTTCTTGCAACAATTTTGCCACGTTCCTTTCAATGCATTGTCATGTCTGTGGTTCTGGTGCTATTGTCAGACCGTGCGAAATTTCCCTGACAGCAAATAAGTCAACTCCTCGGCTGCCTGAAGCAGCAGGGGAATCCATTGCTGTTGGTTGCTTGGAAAAAAACGTTCTTTGGGACCTGCGATGCAAAGAGTGGCGAAAACCTGATTATCTGCATTCATTACCGGAGCGGCAATACCAAATGCGCCGGCGATTTTTTCCTCGTCACTTATGGCATAGCCTCGTTGTCGGATTTTTGCATATTCCTTCAGCAATTCGTGAGGATCCGTAATGGTATTTTGAGTTTGCTTTTCAAGAATTACTCGGCTTAATAAGTTGCTTATGATATTCGGATCAAGGTATGCCGCAAGCAACTTGCCGATTGCTCCGGCGTTCATGGGATAACGTTGGCCCAATTTTCCAAACAGACGAATCGCGTGCGGACTTTCGATTTTGTGAATCATAATTGCTTCATCTTGTTCCCGAACTCCCAAGGATATGGTTTCTTGAGTGTGAGAAGCCAGTTTTTGCATAATAGGATCGGCCACCGCAGCAATACCCTTGATTTCGTTGTATAATGCGCCCAGTCGAAACAAGGTCGGGCCAACGGAATACTTTTTGCTATCCCTGTTTTGAATAATCAATCCTTCTTTTTGCAAGTGAAGCAGGATCTTGTAAATCCCACTCTTGGGGTAACCAATTTCGTTTGACAACTGAGTAAGGGAAAGTTCGTAAGGGGAATCCCCCAGTCGCTTAAGCAACCATATTACTTTCTCCGTACTATTTAGCAAGCAAACCACCCCACGCAACAGTTTCTTCCTAGGAAACAGATGTCTTTTTAGGAAACTTTATGTCCGTATATTTCGTGTTGGACAAAAAAAATCCTGCCGTCTTTCTGGGATACGGCAAAGATTTTTTCTTGTTCCTGAATCGTTTACAAATTCGTCACAGCTTTTTTTACCTCTTTCTGCTAACATAAAACACAACTGGTGCGCTGCGCATGGATAGCTCAGCGCCTTCAGTCCGAGATTTCCAACCCTTATCAACAGTACCCCACCGGGTGAGTCCTTTGCAGGACTCGGCTTTTTCTGTCGCGAATAATCAAAATCAAAAAAGCTGTTTCACTCTAGGCACTTTATAAAAAAGGAGGTCCCTATGGAGCAAAAGTTTCGCGTCACCCTCCAAGGCTTCACACATGACCTGTCCGGCGCCAACGGCTCCTACGACCCCATCGAAATGGGCAAACTAACCCCTGAACAGTTTTACCAGTTGCTGCAACGGATCAAATATGCAATGCTTCCGGCGCCCACTTCGCCAAGTGGTCAAGACCTCTGCGCGCCTGTCGCAACTGTGAACTGGCGAGATCAGCTGCACGCCTTTGAAATGCAGGGCGGTACGATTCTCTATTCCAACCGGAATCTGGTCGGTTCCGAAGTGGATGCCGTCAACTGGGTCCTGACCGGTCAGCAACCAGCCCAAAACGCAGTCTCTGCAGACAAGCAGGGCAAAAAGACCAAGCCGGATGCCTACAGCTGGGGTAGCGACCATGTCGATATCAAAGGTTTGACGCCTGTCCGCAAACATCATCTGCCGCCAACCGACCTGGTCAATACCAGCGCCGCCACGATCAACAGCCAGGCCGGGCCTTCCATCAGTGAGAACATTATCCGCACCAACCGGTCAAAAAACCTTTACATCGTGCCGCTGTTGTTCGGCATCCTCGCCCTGGTCCTGGCAGCTGGCTATTTTGCCGTCGCCGAACCGCTGGCTGGAGCCGTTACCCTTGTTTTTGTCGTCTGCATGATTGCACTGACCATATATTTAAAAAAACGGGCCCGCGGCCTGTTCCTGCTGGGCTTTGACTGGAACAAAAACGTGGTCTGGGCCAAAATGGCGGACGACAAAAAACCGGTTTACAGCAACCATGCCAGCTGCATCACCGGCTTCTCGCTTTCGCGGCGCAGCGAAACCAGTTCACGCCTGCAAAGGTTGGGCAGTCCGTCTGCACCGATGTTCACTTACGTCAAAGACAAATATGATTATTGGGATCTGTGGGTGGAGAAAAGCAACGGCAGGCATTTGCCGCTTTACAGTTTCCACTCGGAGCAGGATGCGCTGAATGTCTATCAGAAGGCCCAGTGGCTACTGTCGCAGCAGAATTGAAGCTGCGCTTTCACTGAATTAGCGCCAACCATCCGCCACCGCCAGCGCCGTTTGCAAATCCGGCGCGAATGCATCTGCGCCGATCTGCCGCCACAAGCCCTGGTCCCAGCCCAACACCGAGCTGCCCAGCAGAATGCGGGGCGGCGACTCCGGGCAGGCGGCGCGCACAGCGGCGATCAGCCGCTCGGTAGTCATCAGGTTGTAGGGCATCACCAAACTGACGCCGACAAAGTTCGGTCGCAGTTTAGCGGCCAAAGCGGCCACATCCTCCACCGGCAGGTCCACGCCGAGAAAATGCACGTCCCAGCCTTTCAGTTCCAGCAAATCGGCGACCATCCGTCCGCCGACCCCGTGCGATTCGCCCGGCGCGGTTGCAATCACCACCGAGCCGTGCGTGGTCGCCGGTAGCTTGTCGGTCATCGCCACATAAGCGGTTGCCAGCATCCGCTCCGCCACGGCCGTGGCCAGATGCTCATCCGCTGCCGAAATCAGCCCGCGTTCCCACCGGTTGCCGACCTCACGCAGCGCCGGCTGCAAAGTTTCCTGATAAAACGCCGCCAAAGCATCGACATCCCGTAGTTGCGGCCGCATCATTTCCACCGCGGCGGAATAATTGCCTTCCAGCAGTTTCTGCACCAGACCCTCGCAGTCATCTCCGTCAGTATCCTGCCGCTCTTCTTCCAGCGCCGCCGGAGCCGCTAGTTGCAGCAGTTCCTCGTGCCGATCCATCATCCAGGCGTAGACCGCATCGATCTCCGCCGCCAGCGGCGGAGGCAGGCACTCAGTCACCGCTTCGCGCCAGGCCGCCAGCTCGATTGGAAAATACTCGCCGGCAAACCCATGGTAGCGATAGGCCCGATACACCCAGACCAGGACCTGCGCAAACAAGCCGTAGCAGGAATATCGGAACACATTGGCCATAAATACGGAATGATTGCGGTGATTCGCCCGCATGAACGCGATCGGGTTGCTGCCGATCAATCGGTTCAGATCCTCCCGCTCAATCAACTTCCGGTCAACGCTGCGCAACATTCCTTCACTCGCGGCTTCGTACGCTACCGCTGCCGCCGCTGAAACCCGCTTGAGTTGCAATGCTTTCCTGCGAATCCGCGAAAATTTTTCGACTTGTTCCGCCAACGCCGATCCCTCCCTTGCCTTTGTCCTGTTTACTTCCACAAATCAGGCCTGCACCCCTGCCGATAACGGCAGGATTTTTTTGCTTCGGCGAGAACGTACTATTATCATATATTCATTATTGCTTGGCAAAATGCTTCAGGAGGAGTGACACAGGACATGAACAGGGAGAAGCCGGACCTTATCATCGGCATCGGAGCTTCAGCCGGAGGACTGGACGCCATTGAGCAGTTCTTTCAAAGCGCGCCATTTTCCAGCCAGGTCGCCTATGTCATCGTCCAGCACCTGTCGCCTGACTTCAAAAGCCTGATGGACGAACTGCTGGCCCGCCGCACGCAGATTCCGATCTTGCATGCTCAGGAAGGACAGCCGCTGAAACCCAATACGATTTACCTCAACCCGCCCAAGAAGGACCTCACCATCCAGGACGGGTGCTTCCGGTTCAGCCCGCGCGAGGAACGCCAGACCGAAATGCCGATTGATATCTTCTTTCGCTCGTTGGCCGAAGATGCCTCCGAGCACGCAGTGGCCATCGTCCTGTCCGGCACTGGTTCTGACGGCTCCCGCGGCATTCGCGACATCCAGAACGCCGGCGGCCTGGTCATCGTGCAGGACCCGCAAACCGCCCAGTTCGACGGCATGCCCCGCAACGCGGTCGCTACCGGCGCCTACGACTTCATCCTGTCCCCGGTCGAAATGCACGAAGTCATCGCGCAGTTCGCCCTCGACCCGTTGACCAAGGCCAGCGCCGCCCAGCAGCGCCTCGCCTTTTCCGCCGACGAATACGACAACATCATCGCTGTGCTGAAACGCAGCTACCAAATTGATTTCGCGCAATACAAGGCGACCACGATCCGTCGCCGGATCGCCCGCCGCATTTCGTTCAAAAACTATTTCTCCGTGGGCGAATACCTCGAAGCGCTGACCAAGGACGAAAAGGAACTGGCTGCCCTGTACCAGGACCTGCTGATCGGCGTAACCGAATTCTTTCGCGACCCCGAAGCGTTTCGCGTGCTTGAGAAACGGGTGCTGCCGGAAATCTTCCAGCACAAAAAAGGCCGCGACGAAGAAATCCGCGTCTGGAGCGCCGCCTGCTCGACCGGCGAGGAGGCCTACTCGGTAGCGATATCGCTGGCCGATGCCGCCCGCGAATTCAATTTTCGCGGCAAAATCTTCGTATTTGCCACCGATGTGCATCGCGCTTCGCTGGATGCCGCTTCCAACAACCGCTTCAAAAAAAGCCAGCTGAAAAACGTCTCGCCGGACCGGTTGCAACGCTATTTCCGCGAGGATGCCGACGGCGAATACCGGGTCGTGCCGGAAATCCGCGAACTGATCGTCTTTGCGTCGCACAACCTGTTGAAAGACCCGCCGTTCACCCGCATCGACCTGATCCTCTGCCGCAACTTCCTGATTTATCTGCAGCAGACCGCGCAGGACCAAGTTCTGGCGTTGTTCCATTTCGCCCTTAAAACCGGCTCCTTCCTATTCCTTGGCTCCAGCGAGGGACTCAACCGGATCGCCGGGGAATTCGAAACAATCGATGTCAAATGGAAAATCTATCAGAAAATCCGCGACTCCAAACTAAATCTAGACTTTTTGCCTGGCGGCGCCAGCGAAACGGTCCGCCAGTTGCCGACGCCAAAATCGGTCTTCCAACCGGGTCTGCGACTCAGCCAGGACCGCCAGATGCTGCCGATCTACGACACCCTGTTGGAACAGACGGTAGAGAACGGCCTGCTGGTCGCCGAGGACCGCAGCCTGCTCCACGTGTTCGGCAATGCCCGAAATTACCTGACGCTGCCAACCGGTCGCTTGGACTCGGATGTGCTGTCGCTACTTGAGGGCGATTTGCGGCTGGCCGTTTCGACCGGTATGCAGCGTGCGCTCCACGCCAAGGCGGCCGTGGTATCGCGGGCGGTTCAGGTCTTTTCGACCGGTGTGCCGCAGCAACTGGACCTGTCAATTCGATATTTCCCTGCCAGCAAGACCCGCGCCGGCTTTTTCCTGCTTACGTTCGATTCGCCGCAAACCCCGCCGCCGGTCGTTTTGCCTGCCGCCGACATCCCCTGCGCTTCGCTGGAAAACAACCAACTGCTGCAAAACCGCGTCATTGATCTGGAGCAAGAGCTGAAATCGGCGCGAGAAAACTTGCAGGCGATGGTGGAGGAACTGCAGACCACCAACGAGGAATTGCAGGCCACCAACGAGGAACTGCTGGCAGCCAACGAAGAACTACAGTCGACCAATGAAGAGCTGCATTCGGTCAACGAGGAACTTTACACCGTCAATGCCGAATACGAACGCAAAAACCGCGAACTGCAGGTGCTGAACCTCGACCACGACAATCTGCTGGAAAGCCTGGATGTCGGCACGCTGTTCGTCGACGGCGAGCTGCGCATCCGCAAGTACAACACGGCCCTCACCAAGTATTTCCGGCTGTTGCCGCAGGATATCAGCCGTTCGATCGTCGACATCGCCTACCAGCTGGATGGACAGGCCACCATGCTGGATGACCTGCGGGAAGTGCTGGCCAGCGGCAAGCCGATCGAAAAGGAAATCCGTTCGCACGAAGGCGTCTATCTGCTGAAAAAGATCATGCCGTTCCGGGCGCCGCATGGCGAAACCGACGGCGCCATCATGACCTTCACCAATATCCAGAATGTGAAATCGGCCCAGGCGGCCTACCAGGCCGAATTGGAAAAACGGGTCGAGGACCGAACCCGCGAACTGACGGAAACGCTGTCGGCCCTGCGTCAGCGCGAAGAACGCTACCGCAACGAACTGGCAGTCGCCGCTGCCGTCCAGTCCGACCTGTTGCCGCCGCCGCTCGAGACTGATCTGTTCAGCTTGCAAACCCTCAGCAGCCCGTTCCATGAGGTCAGCGGCGATTCCTACTGGTATTACTGGAATAAAGAGAGCAACCTGCTCTCCTGCTATGTCATCGACGTGTCCGGTCACGGACTGGCAACGGCGCTGCAGACTTCGGCAATCAACGTGTTGTTCCGCGAGGCGCTGGCCGCCGGATATTCCCCTGCGCAAATGCTGACCCAGGTCAACACGCGGGCCGCAAACTATCTGCAGGATTCTTTCGCCGCCGCGCTTTGCTTCCAGATTGATTTTACCGCCAAGACTCTTTGTTACGCCTCGGCCGGCATCAACTACTTCCTCGCCGCCTCGTCCGGCTTGGGACCGGTGGTGGCGGTTCCCGGCCTGCTGCTCGGCATCATGGAAGAAGAACAGTTTGAAGAGCATACGATTTCCTTTGCCAGCGGCGACTGTTTTTACTTCCCCACCGACGGACTGTGGGAAGTGCTGCCGGAGCCGGCTTCGCTGCCAGTCGGCCAGTTTGGCCGGGTGATGAAGCTGATGGAACGGCTGTGCAATTCGGCCAAGGCGGAAAGCCTGCCGGGACGATTCCGCGGCTTGGTCCCCTGGGACGACGCGACCGTCGTCAGCGTGCGAATAAAGTAAAAAGGGAGCCGCAGCCCCCTTAACCGTTTTAACGAATCCCGATCATGACGAAGCAAAAAAGAAATACAGCAACCGATACTATTCTTCGTGTCATCTGCATCGCCCCCTTTTCATTTACATCATATCCGTTGCCGCGTCAAGCGGATATTCTCCGTCATCGATAATAATAATCGTCAAAAAGCCAGTCCACTTATCCAACAAGGATAATGGACCGGCTTTTTGCTTTTGCGCCTTGCTTTCCAGCGCTCACTACGGGCGGGACTCCGTGTAGCTCGCTTTGGCATAAAGCGCCACAAGGCTGCCGACAAGCCCGAACAAAACCGTGGTCAACCAGAAGATCGAAGTGATGCCAAACGCAAGCGACAACACTCCGGCGCACAGCGGCCCCAAGACATTCCCCATCAAGCCGGCGCCGCTGGTGATGCCGTAGGCTGCGCCACGCTTATCTTCCGGAATCAGAAAACTGATGATCGTGTTGGAACTGGGAACCATCGCGCCAACACACAGACCGTTCAAGCCGCGCAAAATCGCGAACGTCACGATATCTGCCGCAGCCAGTTGCCCCAGGAACGAGACCGCCCCCAACAGCGATGCCGCAACCAAAATCTTTTTGTGCGAAAACCGTCTGCTGACGGCGCCCATGCTGGCTGAAGCGAGCGCGCTGGTCACGCCGCCGATGGCGATGATCAAGCCGGAAATGCTGGCGATATTGCTGCTGGAAACAAACGTCTGAATATACAAAGGCAAAATCGGCCCGATGCTCTGGATGGCAAACTGGGTCAAAAACTGCACCAGCAACATCAGTCGCAGATCGGCCACAGACCAGATATCGCGGAATGTATTCTTCAGCGACGTTTTCTGCACCGCCTTGGATGGAACATAAGTCTCGCTGACGGAAAAATGCACAACCGCAAACGCCAACAGACACAAGCCGCCGAATACGACGAAAGGGTGCCGGTAACCGTAAAAATCGGCAACCACCCCGCCAATCACCGGACCAACCGCGCCGCCGATGATGATTGCCGTTTGAAACATTCCCACCGTGAACGAAATCTGCTCCGGCGGCGTCATGCTGACCACCAGCGCCGTCCCCGCCGCGATGAAACCGCCGCAAAGCCCTTGCAAAATCCGCAGGGTCAACAATTGATACACGTTAGCGACAAACGCCATGCCGGTGATGATGATCCCGTACAGCAGCAATACCTTTTCCACCATCGGCTTGCGCCCCTTGCGATCGGCCATCGCGCCCCAAAATGGGTTGGACAGCGCGGCGCAAAGAGAAGCGGACGCCATCAGGATCCCCGACCACATCGCGACTTCGCTTGCCTCATTGATGCCAAGCGCCGTCACATATAACGGCAAAAACGAAATCATGCCGGTAATCGCGCTCATGCCGATGAACTGCGTCGACCAGAGAACCGCCAAATTCTTTTTCCACTTGGTAATAGCCATTGTTTTCCTTCTTTGTTCGGTGCAAATTGCCTAATCGCATCATCTGCACCCCTTACTAAAAGTACCCCACCTGTTTGGGACTCAGTTTCAGAGCCGCTTGGCAACCTTCTCCCAGGCTTCCTTGTCGAGGAAACTGCCTGGAGCGTTGCTCTCCATCTCGACAAACAGGCTGTACGGAACGCTGAACGACAGCAAATCGGCCTCGATGAACGGGCGGGCCGAAATGTCGACCATGCCGACGATGGCAGCGGGTTTTTCCTGGAATTTTTCATGCCAGGGCAGCAGACAGGTCGATTGGCAGCCTGCCGCGAACGGGATCTTCACGCTGTTTTCCGCCCGGCCGTAGTTGGCCAGCACCACCAGCGCCGACAGTTGGTCGGGATTCGCATAAAACACCACCACTTGCGGCTTTTCCGCGCTTTCCTCCACTTCCGCCAGCGGCTTGAACACCACATACTGCGCCGGGATATCGCTGATCGGCAGATTGTCGACAAAGTTTTGCGCCAGCTCCGGCGTCTTTTTGTAGGCCTCGCCGGGCGGAAAGCCTTCGCCGGCCCCGCAGGAAAGAAAATTGGCGATGCCGCCGGGCAGGCCGGGATAAAAATTGCCCAGCCCCAGGCCGACTCCGCCGCCCGGACAGCCGAACGTTTTGCGGCTGAACGCGACAGTCCTGCCTTTGGTCGCCGCCGTCAGCATCGCCGCGACGCAACCCCACTTCTGCTCGGCGAATTCCAGCGCGTTTTCCGGTTTTTCGTCGCTGAACAAAACGGCGACCGGCGAGTAACGCAGTTTCAATCGACTGGCAAGTTCACTGTTCATTACGACTCCTCCCTCAACTTCATTGATTTCCGCAATGTTATTGCCTCAGCGTGACGCACCGCAACCAATGACAAACCGGGCCGAGCTGCCGCCATTGCCTGCCGCAACCTCGAGCCGCGCGTCAATCTCGTCCTTCAGTTCCGGCACATGCGAGATGATCCCCACCAACCGGCCGGACCGCTGCAGGTCGATCAGGCAGTTGATGGCGCTTTGCAGCGATTCCGGGTCCAGCGTGCCGAAACCCTCGTCGACGAACATCGTATCGACGCTGACTCCGCCGGCGTGAGCCTGCACCACGTCGGCCAGTCCCAGGGCCAAAGCCAGCGACGCCTTGAACCCCTCGCCACCGGACAAGGTTTTGACATGGCGGTATTTGCCGGTGTAAAAATCGAGCACTTCCAGCTCCAGGCCGAACTGGCCGCCGCCTTTGCCTTTTTCGTCGATCCGGCGCATCTCGTAACGACCGGCGGTCATTTTGGCCAGGCGCAGATTGGCCGCCGCCACGATTTCGTCAAAATAGGCGGCCAGGATATAGCGTTCGAAACTCATCCGCTGGTTGTTGTCGCCTCTGGCCACCTTGGCCAGGTCGCTGGCGATGGCATACTGGGCTGCGCTGCGGTCAAATGCGGTTTTCAGGCCGTCCAGCTGGGCAAAGTTCTCACGGTTGCTCTTCTGGCGGGCATACAGTTCACTGGCCTGTTCGCTTCGCCGGTCCATTTCCTGCTTTATCTCCGCCAGCTGCTGCTGCAGCGGCGCTATCTCCACCAGCCCAGCCCCGGCCAGCTCCGCGTCGATCCGGGCGAAATTGTCGCAGGCCGAGCGCAGCTGCTCAAAATAGTCGGTGATCGCCGTTTCCAGCCGCAGCAGCTCCGCCGCTTCCAACCGGGCGGCGTTATAATCCGCGGCATCGGCAAACCCCGCTTCGGTCAGCGCCGCCAGGAATTTCTCCCCGGCCCGGTCGCATTCGGCCGCCGCTTCTTCCAGGGCAGTCTGCGCCGCCGCTTTGGCGGTTTCAGCCTGGACCCGCTTCAGTTCGCCGCTCGCCCTTGCCTCCACGGCCTGCTCCAACGCCGCCTGCAGCGCCTGCAGCTCGGCCTGGTTCTGCCGCAGCGCTTCGGTCAAAGCCGACTGAGTGCGTACCTCCTGCGGCAGTTCCGCTTCCAGTTGACGCAGCAGCTCCTGTTCCGCCCGGACGGAGACCAACAGTTCGCTGCGCGTCTCCGCCAGCTGCTTGGCATGTTGTTCCAATTGTTCGGTCAGTCGATTCTTGCCGTCGATCTCGGCTGCCAGTTGTTGTTCGCGCTGTTTCAGTTGTTCCAATTGCAACAGCCGCTGCCGCAGTTCGCGCAGCTCGCTCTGCAAAGCTGTCCGCGCCTCGCGTAGCCAGTTTAGCTTCTCTGCCGCCGCAACCGGGATGAACGCCTGCCGCAGTTCCGCCGGCAGCGCTTCCAGCAGCAAATCCGCAGTCAGTTGCTGCTTGTGGCGTTCACCGCTGATATCGTCAAACTGACGTTTGCACTGCTCGGCCTCGGCTCGGGCCGTCTTCAGCGTTTGTTCCAGCGCTTTCAGTTCGCTTTCGGACGGAGCCTCGCCAGCACCGGTCGCCGGATGGGGATGATCGGGTGAACCGCAGACCGGACAAGGGCTCCCCGGTTGCAGTCGGGTCGCCAAAAAAGCTGCCTGTTCCTGCAAAAACAGGCTTCTTGCCATTTCGAACGCGGACTCCGCTTTTTCGCGCTGCTGTTCGGCCTGCGCTAGCTGCCGCTCCGCCGCCTGAAACCGCTCAGCCAGCCCCGACAGTTCTTTCAGCGCCAGGCCCAGCTTGTCAATCTGCGCCTGACTGGTTTCAGCCGCATCCCGCCGCTGCTGCAGGGCCGGCGCTTCGGCCGCAGCCGCTCTCGCCTGTTCCAGTTCGCTTTGGCAGGCCAGCAGCGCTTGTTTGTGACTTTCGATTTGCTGTTGCTGCTGCACCAGCGCCGCCTCCGATTGTGCAGCCTGATTCGCCAGTTCCGTCAGCCGCTCGCGGCGACCATCCAAGTCGGCGACCTTAGCGACCAAACCTTCCAGTCGAGTCTGAGTCGCCTGCAGCTCGGCCCGCTGCGGGTCGCGCTGCCGCTCGGTCGCCAGAGCGGTTTCCGCCACCGCCAGTTGTTTATTCGCCTGTTCCAGATTCTCGGTCGCTTCAGCCAGCTTGCGCTGCCGGTCCTGCCGCCGCGCCGCCCATTCCTGGCGATTTTCTTCCGCTCCGCGTACCGTCGCCGCTTTGCGCGCCCGCTCCGCCTGCTGGCGCTGACCTTCGACCTCCGCCTTGCGGCTTTCCAACTGCAGTTTCGTTGCTGCCGCCGCCTCGCGGGCCGCCAGCTTGCGTTGCAGTTCTTCGGCCTGGAACAGCTCCTTCTGCTTCTCCTGCAGTTGGCCTGTCAGTCGATCCTGCTCGCCTTTTAGCGCCGCCGCGCGGCTTTCGTCGTGGTCCAGCAGCCGTTCCAGCCCGGTCAGAATGCCGGCGACATCATATGGCGGGCTGGCAATTAATCCGGCCAGATCGGCATCGTCCGCCGGTTCGATCCGCCGCACCGTCTGTTCCAGCTGTCCCTGCAGGCTCTTCAGTTCCTGCTCCAGCAGCTTGGCCTTGTCAAACAACTTGTTCTGAATCTGCAAAAACTGCTCGGTGCCAAAAATCTTGCGGAAAATGTCTTCCCGTTCGCGGGTGCCGGCGGTAATCAGCTTACGGAACTCACCCTGCGGCACCATCACGATCTGGCGGAACTGTTCGTAGGTCAGGCCGAGCGTCTCGACAATCTTCGGGTCGACTGCCGCCGGTTTGCTGATGCTGACGCTGCCCTCTGCCAGCGCCCGGAATTCGGCGTCATGTTCGCTTTCCGTCAGCCCGCTGCCCCGCTTCTTCGGTCGCAGCTGCCAGGGCGACCGCCGGACCCAATATCGTTTGTCGCCGAGCGAAAACTCCAGCTCGACGAAGGTCTCCGCATCACCGGCGGCAAAATGGCTGCGCAACGCCGCCCCGTCGCGCTCCATGCTGCTGGCCCGGCCAAACAGGGCGAAGCAGATCGCGTCGAATACGGTAGTCTTGCCGGCGCCGGTCGGTCCGGTAATTAAAAACAGGTTGCGTCCGTCCAACTGGTCAAAGTCGATGACCTGCTCCGCCGCATATGGGCCGAAGGCGCAGAGCGTCAGTTTATGCGGTCTCATCTCAGGCGCTCCTCTCGCTATGTTCGATCTCCTGCAGCACTTCCTGCAGCAAACTGCGCCGCGGTTCGTCAAACACATTGCCGCTGATCGCCGTGTAAAACTCGCCGAACTGCTCCAGTTTCGACTTGGTCTTGTAGCCGTCGGTGGCCGCATTTTTGCCGGTTGCCGATGCTTTGTCCCGCCCGGCCAACTCCAAAGACATAAAATTGGGGTAGACGGCGCGCAGTTGGTTGGCCGGTTCCCACAATTCGCCGGTGTCGGTCAGCGTAACATGCAGATAATCCTGACGGTTGGCGGCCTCGCTGACCGCCGGATCGAGCAGCTTCGCCAGTTCCCCCTTGATCCGCCGCATGTCGCGCAGCGGCTGCAGCGGCCGCAGTTCGGCCTGCCAATCACCTTTGGGGCCGAGGGTGACAACCGTCAGCGATTTATTTTGCTTCACTTCGGAAAACGAATATTTCAGTAATGAGCCGGAATACCGGATCCGGTCGCTGCCGGCCCGCTGCGGCCCGTGCAGATGTCCCAGCGCCACATAGTCAAAGCCGTCGAACAGCGCGGCATCGACATACTCGATCCCGCCGAGCGCTTCACCATAGGACAGCGGCTTTTCCGACTCGCTCAGTTCCGGTTCTTCCAAACCGCGCACAAACCCATGCGTGACCAGCACATTGCGCTGCGCCGGATTCCACTCCGCCTGGATCTGGCCGAGAATCGCCTGCATCGCCGCGTTCTGGTCGCGAACCTCCGCTGGCCCCAGCACGTCGCGCACCTCGGCCGGATGGGCGAACGGCGCCAGGTAAAAATGCACCGGTCCATGCGCGTCGCGCAGCGTCACCCGACGGATTTGCGGCCGCAGCCGCCCTTCGATGTGCAACCCCCTGGCTTCCAATATGCCGCTGCCAAAGCCCAGCCGGTCGGGACTGTCGTGGTTGCCGGCCACCATCAGCACCGGCGTGTTCAGGTCCAGCACGATCCGGCTGAGCGTCCGGTCCAGCAGTTCAATCGCCTCGACCGGCGGAATCGCCCGGTCGTACACATCGCCAGCGATAATCAGGACATCCGGTTTTTCCGCCGCAATCAACTCCACCAACTGTTCCAGGATGTAGGCCTGGTCCTCGGTCATGTACACCTGATTGACGAGTTTGCCGATATGCCAGTCGCCGGTATGAAAAATCTTCACGTAACGATTGCTCCTTTGATATGAGGTATCAACGCGTTTGTTCGACCACTTTCGTGCTTTATCAAATTCTCGCTGCCAAGTCCAGATTCCTTTTGACGACAAAAAAAAGCGCCTCTGCACTTCCTGCGCAAAGGCTCTGCCTAAACGATTATTTCGTCTCAAAACCCGATGAACATTTCTCCGTCTTCTCTGCCTGATCCTGCCGCACAGCGGCCACATTGACCCGGTTGCGTCCTTGTTGTTTGCCGACGTACATCGCTTCATCCGCGCGGGAAACCAGTTGGTCGAGGGTCTCCGTCGATTCCAGCGCCGCCACGCCGATGCTGGCAGTAATCCGCAAAGTTGTGCATTCGTCCACGGCAATCTGCAATGCGTCGATGGCCAGCCGGATCCGTTCCGCCGCTTCCGCCGCTTCCGTCAGTCCGGTTCCCGGCAACGCGACCAAAAACTCCTCGTCGCCGTAGCGACCGCACAAATCGTAGGGCCGCACTGTCTGCTGCATCGCCGTTGCCACCGACTGCAACACCAAGTCGCCCGCCGAATGACCATGCAGATCATTCACTCGCTTGAAATGGTCCAAATCCAGCAGGAAAACTGAAAATGGCGTGCCCGTCCGTCTGGCCCGCTGCAGTTCTTCCTCCATCCGGCGATAAATCTCCCGCCGGTTGAGCAGCCCGGTGAGGAAATCGCGCGTGGCCATCGAAACCAGTTTGGCTTCCGCTGTCTGCAAATCCTTGATGAACGAACGGGCAACCAGATAGATGATCGAAAGAATGAGCAGAATGATGACTACTGCCGAGCCAACCAGGAAAATCCTGCTTTCGCGAATCTTGCCGGCGGTTTCGGTCGCACTGCTGGTCACGCTGATGCCGCCGCGCACTTCGCCTTCGCGGTATCCCTGCTGAGCGTGGCAGGTCAGGCATGATTTTTCCGTCACCAGCGGCGCCATATAACGGAAGAACACTTCTTCGCCCCGTTTTTCCATCGTGGTGTGTTCCTTGATTCCTTGTTCAAACAGGCGGAGCGCTTCCTGCTCGAAAGCATCCGGCGCATTGGCCGGATTCAGCGGATTGAGGCTGGTGATATGAAACCGGAACAAGCCGCTTTTTTCGGCAAGTTCTGAGATTTCCCGCGTGGCGAGAGCCGGGTTTTTCAAGGTATAGAGATCGCCGTGCTCGTCCCGGATCACCACCCGCAACCCGGGTACTTTTAACAAGTAGGGATTTGGCGAAATGTCAGGCGTCATCTTGACATAAACGCCGCCATGCAGGGCCATCCACTGCCGCATCAGCACCACTTCCTGAAAAAAAGCCTGGCCTTGGTGCAGTTGTTGTTTTTGAATCAGCTCCGCCTGACGGAAGTAAAACCCCCAGAACACAGACAGAATGACCAGGCAGATCAATAGCCCGATGCTGGCGAGATATTTTTTCACAAAGCCGGCTGCCGTCAGCATGCCAATCATCCTTTTGTATGTTTTTTACGCTATTTTGTCGCGCTGTATTATCCGATTATATAAAACAACGTTCGTGCCATTGCGACATTTTCCCTTTAATTTAAACCCCGATTACGGCATTATATTAGCCAAATTGCGCCCCGCACTATAATACTATTTATTTTGCTTATCATCAGAATAACGATGTATTATTTTATTTATTGCAAGGCGTGTGTTATCTTATAGTCAATCGCATTTTTTATATCTTTTGATGTGTTTGCGAGAGACTTCTCCTTGGATTTTTATTGCTAATTAACATTTTTTGCGATAACATATTGAAGGTGTTATGCAGTCCATGTATATTTCCATGATCGCCTGTACGGCAAACACTGCCTGTTCACTTCGAAAAGGGGGATTTTTTTATGTCCATTCGAAATCAAATCTTGTTGCCGGTTATCCTGATGGCGGTGCTGCTGGTCGGCGCTTCACTCGGAGTGTCGATCTGGCAATTTTCCGGCTATGTTAACAGATCTTTGATGGAAGAAACCACCGACGGCCTGAACGGGTTATCGGCTGAAATAGAATCCCGCAAGCAGGAATCTCTGTCCAAGTCGGCGATGGCCGCCAACTATCCGGGACTGGCCGCGGCGGTCGCCGCCAATGACACGAATGCGGTGCTGGCCCTGATGACGCCGGTCGCCAAAGACGCCAAAGTCGACTTTTTGACGGTACTTAACGCCAGCGGCGCCGTTGTCGCCCGGGTGCACGATCCGGCCAAACGCGGCGACAGCCTGGCCAACCAGGCGAATATCGCCACCGCCTTAAAAGGAACTGCGGTCGCCTATGTGGAGCCCGGCACCGAAATCAAGTTGTCGGCCCGCGCCGGCACGCCGATCAAAAATGCCTCCGGCGCAGTGGTCGGGGCCGTTTCGCTCGGCTACAAGCTGGACCAGATGGAAACCGTCGATCATGCCAAAGCGTTGTTCGGCTCCGAATTCACTGTGTTTCTAAATGATGTACGCATATCAAGCACGCTCATGCAGGATGGCAAACGGATTGTCGGCACCAAGCTCGACCCGGCGATCGCTAAAATCGTCCTCACCGACGGCAAGGAATACCATGGTCGGGCCAATATTTTGGGCCAACCCTACATTACGGCGTATAAACCGCTGCTCGGGCCGACCGGCAAGCCGATCGGCGTCCTGTTCGCCGGCCACAGTGTTAAAGAAGCGGAAAGCATCATCTCCAGCATGCAGTGGATGATCGGCGGCAGCGGCATCATTTTGCTATTGCTCAGCCTGATTGCGATGTTCTTCGTTGTCCGCCGGATTACGGTGCCACTGGGCATCGCCGTGGACGATCTTGGTCAGCTGGCGGCAGGCAACTTTACCGCCTCCGTGCCGCCCGAGTTGCTGCGACGCAAGGATGAAGTCGGTAAACTGGCTATGGCGATCAACGCACTGACGCTGAGTATGCGCAACCTGCTCAAACAAATCTCCCAATCGGCCGAGCACGTGGCCGCCTCGTCCCAGCAGCTCACCGCCAGCGCGCAGCAATCGGCCGAAGCAGCAAATAACGTAGCCCAGTCGATCCAGCAGGTGGCAATGGGCAGCGAAAAACAAGTCGGCGCCGTCAATGACACCTCGGCGATTGTCGAAGAAATCTCGGCAACGATGCAAGAAGTCGCCGCCACCGCCGGTGAGATGGCGACGCTTTCCTCGCAAACCGCCAAGGCGGCGCTGGAAGGCAAAACCTCGATCGATACGGCAGTCAACCAGATGGGTGCGGTCAGCACCGGTTCGAAACAGGCGCAGGTCGCCGCCGAGGAGCTAAAAGCCAGCTCGGCCCAGATCGGCGAAATCGTCAACCTGATCTCAACAATTGCCGGACAAACCAACCTACTCGCTCTGAATGCCGCGATCGAAGCGGCGCGGGCCGGTGAGCAGGGACGCGGCTTTGCCGTGGTCGCCGAAGAAGTGCGCAAACTGGCTGAGCAGTCGGAAGCGGCTGCCCACCAGATCAAGGATCTGGTTGATAAGAACCACGGAAGCATCGGCAACGTGGTCGGCGCGATCGACAGCGCGATTCGCGATATCAGCCAGGGCGTCGACTTGGTCAATGCCGCCGGCAACAATTTTGCCGCGATCAACAACCAAATCAGCCAAGTCACCGGCCAGGTCACGATCATCGCCAATGCGGTGCACGAAGCAGCCGTCGGCAGCCAGCGCATCGTGACCTCGATCAAGGAAGTCGAAAACCTCAGCCGCGACGCCGCAGCCGAGTCCGAGAACGTGTCGGCGGCCACCGAACAGCAGTCGGCTTCGATGCAGGAAATCGCCGCCTCCAGTCAGGCGCTGGCCAAACTAGCTGAAGAATTGCAGTTGGCAGTCGCGAAATTCAAGATATGATCCACGAAATCTTCGTTGCACAAAATCAAGTATTGGTAAATTTGTCCGACCGCATTTATATCGAAGATGCCGCCGAACTAAGAGAGAGCTTGCTTTCTTATCTTGAACACGGTCACAAAAATTTCGTCATCGATTTTGCACAGGTCGAATCCATCGACTGTTCGGGGCTGGGAATGCTTGTCGCCATTCACAAGAAGGCTATGCATCATGGCGGTGGCGTCAAGATCAAAGGACTGCACGGCGTGAGCAAAGACTTGTTTGAATTGACCCGGTTGGATAAAGTGTTCGACGTGCAGTAAGTTCGCCGCAATAGAAAACCCACCTAAAAGGCCGCGCCCGAGACTGCTGTACAAGCAGTGTCAGGCGCGGCCTTCAGCACAAGTTAAGATTAGCCTTTACTTCAACAACGTTTCCACAATCTGTCGTGCTTGCGCCGGGTCAACCCGTTCGATCCGGGTTACTTCATACCAAACTGTGCTTTTGGTTGCTGTCGGTCCTTTCAGCGAAAGAATCTTCACCAGGCCGACGCCGGGTGCGAGGTAGTGCCGCTCAATGCCAGTCCCTCCGGCATATACGTCGTGCTCCACCATGATACAGCCTTCAAACACTCCCGCTTCGGTCTCCACCGTCAAGTTGGTTTGCATCACTTCGCGCCGCCGGCCCCAGGACGTTTTCCATTGAACGCCGACTTCGGGGATCTTGGGCAGCCAGAAGAACCGTTCCGCTTTCCATCTGCTGACTAGCGGCGCCTTATCAATGCCTTCTGTTGTCGCGACATACTTCCACACGGCCCGGTTTTTCGCCGCGTCGATCGGTGGTTGCTTGTATTCGTAGTAAGTCAGCGTTTCTTCGGCGGATGTCGCCAGCGCGTCCCCGTCCAGTCGGGCGGTGACCAGCGAGCCGTCATAACGGGTTCCATCGCTGCCGAGTATCCCTTTGTGAAAAATCCGCAAACCTGGTTGGGGCACAAAGCTTTCGCCCTGCAATGGTTCGGCCGCCTCCGTCAAGGAAAAACCGCAAGCCGCAATCAATACCAGCAGACCGCACAAGACTCCCCACCGAAAAGTTTTCATCTCGCACCTCCTTGATTGGAGTCAATCAGTCCAACAATTTTGTTTATACGTTTTATTTCGGTACCAGCAATACATTTCCTGCATTGATCGAGTGAAGCGTTGCAGGTCATTTTACCGCCGATGGAGAAGTTACCGACAAGAGTAATAAATTAACAGAGGTGTTGTTCTTGAAAAACAGTATCCGCGGTCTCTTGTTCGGCCTTCTCTGCTCACTGGCAGTCTTGCTGCCCAGCACCCCGGCGGAAGCGATCAATATCAACTTGAAAAACCCCTACTCGCAAAACCTGTATGCCGCCATCGTATATTTTGAAGACGTGAGCGGGCAATGGGTCACGCAGGGCTGGTACAGGGTCGATCCCCGCAGCTCACGCAACTTGAACTTTTCTTCGTCCACCCAAAGAAATTTCGTCTACATCCACGCCTATAACAGCGAAGCCAGCTGGGGCGCCAGCCAGGATTCCATCCGAAAAACGGTGATCAAAGAGTCGTTCAAATATTATGACGGAGAGCAATGCCCGCCCGGCAACAATCGGCGGCAAGTACAGCTGGAACGTTGGTACGCGGAAAACGACGGCGCTGTCTACTGGCAGCCCTGACGCAGTTTTTCACAGGGAGGCAATACCATGAATACCAAACTCACCAATCTATTGCAAATCAAGTATCCGATCCTGCAGGGAGGCATGGCCTGGGTCTCGGAGTCCCGGCTGGCGGCAGCCGTATCTAGTGCCGGCGGAGCGGGAATCATCGGTTCAGGCGGGCGGACGGTCGAGTGGGTTCAAGGCGAAATTCGCACAGCCAAGGCCCTGACTGACAAACCGTTTGGCGTCAATATCGTGATGCTCGATCACCTGAAAGATGAAATCGTCGACCTGGTGTGCGCGGAAAAAGTCGCCTTTGTCACGATGGGCGCAGGCAATCCTTTGCCCTACATGGACAAACTCCGCCAAGCCGGCATCAAAGTGCTGCCGGTCGTGCCCAGCGTCAAGCTAGCCAAGCGGGTCGAAACCGCCGGCGCGGATGCCGTGATCATTGAGGGAATGGAATGCGGCGGTCACATTGGCACTTTATCCACCATGGCGCTACTGAGCAATGTCATCCCGGAGGTATCGATTCCGGTAATCGCTGCCGGCGGGATCGTCGATGGTCGTGGCATGGCGGCGGCGCTGCTGATGGGCGCGGGCGGCGTACAACTGGGCTCGCGGTTTTTATTGGCAACAGAATGCCGCCTGCACGACAACGCCAAGCAGCGCATCATCCACGCCGTGGATACCGACAGCGTAGTAACCGGCTACTCGCGCAACCATGGCGTGCGCGGACTGCGCAACCGGTTTGCCGACAAGTTTCTGGCAATGGAAAAAAGCGGCGTCCCGGACGAAGAACTGAACAATTTCGCAACCGGCACCAACCGGATGGCAGCGATCGACGGCGATGTGGAAGACGGCTTCGTGCTGGTGGGACAAAGCCTGTCGCGGCTAAATGAGATCATGACGTCGGATGCAATCATCCAGAGCATCATGGCAGAAACGATTGAGCGATTGAACGCAGCGCCCAGCCTGACGAAATAGAGGCTAAAAACAGAAAAGCCGATGAAAAAACTGGCCGGAGAAAATCACGGCCAGTTCTTTTATTGCATCCGTGCTTCTGCCCCTTTCGAGCGGAGAAACACCAAGGTATGGGTGATTTTATCATGTATCCCCTGCTTGCGGGCATCATTGACAATCGCGAGGATCATCCAGGCGCATCCCCCCAGCGTCAGCAAGCCTACCGGTCCGATCCACCCCGAGGGTCGCCCGGATACAAAGATCGCTAATAGAAAAAATGAAATAATCACTGCAAATCCCGGAATACACGACAGCAGTACTTTGAAAAATCCACGGCAAACCGCTCTGCCAACCGTGATGCGCTGTCCTTGTTCATCGGCAACCACCAGATCCAGCGCTTTCTTTCCCGGCGTTCCCATCCATTTCGAGCTTTCAAATGCCGCAAAGTAGGTCCAACTGGCAATAACAGACACCATAAGTTGAACGGGCAGCGTGCCAATTCCCGCAGCAGCCATCCCCTGATACAGCAGGTAAATGGCCGCACTCAATATTCCATTATCAACGATGAAAGCACCGAGACGTTCCCACAGTCCGCCGTACTGGGTCAAGCCAACATTTTCGGGGATAGGTTGCACATCCATTGAAACAAGCCTCATTTCCTTAAAATTCGTAAACGTTCTCGGAACATTTGCCGCCAAAACAAACTATTGGTAATTTTATCAAATTTTCGCTCCAGTTACAATTCTTCCGCACTTTCCGTGTGTTGTGGCAACTAAAGTTTTTGACAACGGCAGGAACGGGGTATGGGGTGCAGAATTAAACAGGGGTAAAGGGAAATCCACCCTCGGGATAGGAGGATGAACATGTCCGGCGAATATCAAATCGACCAGTTCCGGCCCAGTGACGCAGCCGGTGTCGTCGCGCTTTACCGGAATGTTTACGGCGAGGAATATCCCGTGAAGAGCGTCTATGACCCGGCCTCACTCATCCGCCAAACCGAGACCGGCGAAACGTATCGGGCCGTGGTCCGCAACAGCGCAGGCGAAGTTGTAGGGCATTTCGCGCTGTATCGGTCGTCGCCGCCCAATCCGGAACTGTACGAAGGCGGTCAGATGATGATGCGACATGACAGCCGGGCGTCTGACGCGGCGTACCGCCTGTTTGTTTTTTCCATGGAGCAATTGCCCCGTATTTATAGCATCCGCCACACCTGGGGCGAGGCGGTTTGCAACCATCTGATGACGCAGCAGATGTGCCTTGAGATTGGCGCGGTGGAAACCGGCATCGAAGTCGGGCTGATGGCGGGCGAAGCCTATGCAAAAGCCCTGTCTGAAGTTTCCAGCGATACGGAACGAATTTCCAGCCTGCTGATGTTCCGCAGCAGCGAGCCCCGGACCCAGGCCCTCTATTCCCCTGCCGTTTACGAAGCAGCGTTGCGTTTCATCTATGCAAAATTGCCGGATACCACCAGCTTCCTGCCCTCTACGGCAGCACTGCCTACTGGGGTAAAAACCCGTGGCAGCAGCCAGATATTTGGCGTCGGCGGGGTGGCCCGCATTCAGTTTGAAGTGTTGGGTGAGGATTTTGAAGCCTGCCTGGCACATTGTATCGTCCAGGCTTCCATCGCCGGCGCTCTTGTCATCCAAGTCGCCTTCCGCCTGACAGAGCCGGCTTGCGGGGCGGCGGTCACGATCCTGCGGCGACACGGTTTTTTCCTTGGCGGTGCTTTGCCTCGCTGGTTCGGCGATGACGGTCTGTTGATGCAACAGGTGATAAGACCGCCAGATTTTGACAAGATTTTTCTGGCTTCGAAACGGGCCCGCGAATTGGGGCGAATCATCCGCGAGGACTGGGAAGCCACCCGCAATCGCAGCTTGGGCGAACTGATTGGGAACCGTGCAATCGAGCAAGGTGAAAAGACCGCTCTCATCTGGCCGGAACGAAACCAGAGCCAAACCTATGCCGATGTGGAGCGTGAATCGGAGCGTATGGCGCGGGCGCTGTGCGCGGCCGGCATCGCCAAAAGCGATCATGTGGCGATCTGGGCGCCAAATGTACCGGAGTATTTTACTGTCGCGTTTGGCTGCGCAAAAATCGGTGCAACGCTGGTGATGCTTAATCCCAGCTATCGGAAATATGACCTTGAATATGCGCTGAAGCAATCGGAAGCAAAACTCTTGTTCCTGGTCGACGGCTACGCCGCCCCCGGCGAATTTGCGGAAATCCTGCGACAAGTGCGGAGCACTCTGCCCAGTCTCACGCAGGCCGTTTTGATCGGCAACGCGTCCTACGGCGATATTGCGAACTGGGACGATTTTCTGGCCCGGGGGCTGTTGGCGGAAGAAGCGGCACTTGCTGCGCGAAAGCGTGAAGTCACCGGCGACCACATTTTCAGCATCCAGTACACTTCGGGGACGACCAACGTGCCCAAAGGCGTCATGCTGAGCCAAAACGCATACTTGTCAAGTTTTGTGGCCACCTGCAACAGGGAAGGCCTCCGGTCGACCGATGTATTGTGCATGCCGCTACCGCTGTTCCATGTATACGGGTTCAGCGAGGTTGCCTCAATCCTGCGGATCGGCGGTAGCGCGGTCGTGCTGGAACGGTTCCGGTCGCTGGATTTTCTGGCTGCGCTGGAAAAATACCGGGTGAGCTTCGTTAACGGAGTTCCGACCATGTTCGTCGCTGCGCTGGCAGTGATGGAGCAGCGCTCCTATGATCTTCGGTCTATGCGCGGCGGCAATATCGGTGGCGCTTTTTGCCCGCCGGAGCTTGTCGGGCGTATCAGCGAAAAAATGTCGGCGCCGGAACTCGGCGTGCTTTATGGGTCTACTGAAGCGCTCGCCGTCCTTATCTCGTCGCCGCTGGCGCCGCTTGAAGCGCGAAAAGGAAATGCCGGTCCGCCGCTGCAGGGAATCTCCCTGCGGATTGTTGACCCGGCGACCGGCGAAACGGTTCCAGTTGGCGGGCAAGGCGAGCTTTGTGTGAAGGGCCCTTCACTGATGCGGGGCTATTATCGGATGCCGGCAGAGACCGCCAAAGTGTTTGATGCTGAGGGTTGGTACCATACCGGCGATCTGGCCAGCGTCGACGCCGAGGGATGTTGCAAAATCGGCGGACGGGTCAATGACATGCTGATCCGTGGCGGCGAAAACATCTCACCGAGCGAAATCGAAGAATTTCTGTTGAATCACCCGAAGCTGCAAGATGCCCAAGTGGTCGGCGTGCACTCCGAATATTACGGCGATGAAGTGATCGCCTTCGTTCGCCTAAAACCCGGTGACACTGCCGAGGTGGTGGAACTGAAGCGGTATTGCCGGCAAAATATTGCCATCTACAAGGTGCCGGACTACTTTTTCTTTGTCGAGGAGTTCCCGCTGACGTCTAGTGGCAAAGTCCAGAAATTCAAACTGCGGGAGCTGGCCGCGCAACTTTTGGCGGAACTGGCGAATAAGCCACAATAAAACACGAATGATTAAAAGGAGGAGTGAAAATGGACAGACAGACGATCGAAACGAAGTTCAGGGAAATCATTCTGAAGCGGGTCAAAGGGCTGGAGCCGGCAATGTTAAAAGCGGATACTGATTTGGGTGTCTTGGGGGTCGATTCACTGGCGCGAAGCTGGATTCTAGCCGACACGGAAGAAGCCTTCAACCAGCCGGTCAGGATTGAAGAAGCGATGAATTTGCGAACCCTGGCGCTAATGGTTGATCATATGGACAAAAAACTCAACGGCTGAAAGCAATAAAAACTGACCGGAGCGAACTCCGGCCAGTTTAGTTGTTCGCGTTCAATTATATCACCCGGTTCATGATCTCAAGAAAACGCTCCAGCGCCGCCTCGATGTTTTCCACAGTATCGCCAGTCAGGCTCTTGTCCTTGATCCAGCGTATATCGAGGCTGGTCTTGTCCCAACGCCTATGCCCCATCATACGCCTCTGAATTTTTTTGTCAACCCGATCCTTTGAAAATCCGTTGAACGGGAGGCCGCCGCAAGATGACGGGAATCGATCTGAAGCAGGAAGTCATGCGGGTGAACAACAATGTCAATATCACCATGTTCGGCACCGGACTGCGCAAGCAACGCGTTTCGATCACGGAGGACAAGATTGTGATCTCCGCCGACCACAAACGGATTCCGGCCCTGGCTGCGCTGGACGGCATCGACCGGACGACGACCCGGTTTGTCGATGTGGCGATTCTGGACGAATATAAAAGGCGCTTAAAAAAGGAACTGATTGAACAGATCAAACTGCCAGTCAAAAGCGTTTTAAAGGACTATGACCCGGAGCATGAGCTGGCGATCACGGTCATTGTGTTGACCGCGCCAATGTGACGGCTGGGCTGAGCGAAAAAAATATTTTTATTTTTCTTCAAAATTAGCAGGAATTAAATAACGAATGCAGAATTAGCATAATCAAACGGTAATCATCATTGATGAGCTAATACCGTTTGGTAACGGACACCCCAACAGAATACTTCCGGTTTGGCTGTAAGAACTCGCAAGAGAGACGAAAGCTGCCGTTTTTCGTAACAATGGTTACGCATGCGTACAAAACGTTTGCGTGGACGTCGGGACGAGGCGGTAGCTTTTCTGTTTTTTCGGAAAGGAGGGCAAAATACCAAGACATTATTCAGGATGCGGTCCCCCTGCGGCAAACCCAAACTATAGGGAGGGAAACACATGGCAACCGGTTATGACGTCCTGCAAGCCCTAGACAAAATCACCGGCGGAAGATGCGTCAAGGATCTCGGCGACATCTTCAGCGGCAAAAACCGTTTCGTAGTCATCAAGTCTTCCAATATCCCCGGCAAAAGCTGCATGGAAACCCCTGGCCTGGTCTGCGGCAAACTCGAGTCTCCCGTCAAAAAAATCGCCGTAACCATGACGCTGACCGAATGCAATATCGAACTGGCCGGCGCGACCTGCGTCGATGCGATCGTGGCCCACCATCCGATCGTGGAAGCAGCCAATTCGGGTGGCGTCACGCTAAGGACGTATCTCGATCTCTACGGCTTATCGGCGTTCGAACTGCACGAGGCGTTTCACGGCCTCCATCCCGGCATCGCCCTGCTCCATGGCCACAAAACCTTTCATGTCGATATCGCCTACGGCGGCATTCCCGGCAACATTCTGTTCGTTGGCCGGGCCCTGGATGGAGTAAGCACGCTCGGCGACATCCTGAAGCGCTTGCAGGATTTCATGGGTCTGAATGAAGAACAGGCCATGCTGCTAGCGGAACGCAATTCGCGCTGCTGCAACGGCATCATGGAAACCAATGTCGCCACCGGCGGCAAAATCCTGGTTGGCACTCCCGACAGCAAAATCTCCACCATCATCCACATTTTCCCCCATACCGGGTTTACAGCCGACCACCTGGCCGCCGTCAAAAATAAGTTCCCCGAAGCCGACACAGTGCTGGCTTCGATCAGCCGGGTCAAAGACGACCATCCCCTCGTCGCCAAAGCCCGCGAACTGGGCCTGAACTTCATCGTCGGCAATTCGCATGCGATGGAAATTTTGGAAAACGGCATGCCGCTGGCGATAGCGCTGCAAACGTTGCTACCGGACACCGAAGTCGTCCTGTTCCGCGAACGGATCACCTCCACCCCGCTCGATCAGGTAGGAACTCCTGCTCTGCGTGAATATGCCCGCGACATCGCGGACCGGTTCCTGGTTGCCAAACCCAATTAATGAAGGAGGCATAAGAATCATGAACAATGGAGTGGAGCAAAAAGCCGCCCGCGCCAAAAGACCCCTGACCACCGCCGAATATGTTGGTTTTGTTCTGGTTGCCTTGTCACTGGGAGCTTTGTTCTGGTATCCGGGGCCGGTGGCCGGCGCATTTACCGCCGCCGCGAAAAAGGTCCAATCGATCGCCTTTAATGCGTTCATCAGCGGCATGGTCGGCTGGGCGATCATCTGCAGCGTCATCACCGGCAGGCTGCTGGAACGGGCCGGCTTTACCGACGCCCTGATCCGTATTTTCGTGCCGATTACCCGTTGGATCGGTGTCAACCCGGCGGTAGTCATCCCTGGCATTTACAATATTCTTGGCGACATCAACGCCGCTGGCCGCATCACCGGACCGGTGCTGAAGCAAGCCAACGCCACCCGCGACGAACAAAAAATCGCCATTTGCACTATGGTTCAGTCGCAGCAATCGTTTTCCACATTCATGCTAGGCATCGTTTGTCTGACTGCCGCCAAGGTCAGCGTGTTTCCGGTCATCGTCATCGGTTTGTTTTTGCCGTTGATCGTAATGCCCTTTTTGTTGAAACATACGATTTACCGCGACACCAAAGCGGTTGAGCTGGAAGAACTGCCCCGCTACACGCCGGATACGTCCTGGCTGCCGGTATTGTTCGGCGCAGCCAAGGAAGGCGCCGAAGTTCTCTTCCTCATCGTCATCCCGGCCACCGCCGCTGTGTTCGGCATTATCGGCGCCTTGGAATATGCAGGCATCTGGCAATATATCCATAACGCGCTCACCGCTCTGCTCAATTTCTTTTCCATCGATATGGAAACCGGCATGGTCTCGATCCTGGCCTCACCCACTCTGGCCATGGGCATGCTGACCAAAACAGCGGGAGCGCTGCCGCCCAAACTGGTTGTCGGCTCTTTCATTCTGGCCTCTTCCGGGTTACCGCTGGGTGTAGTGTTCGGACAAATCCCGATGATCTGGAAAGGTGTCTCCGATCTGGACGAAACCGAAGCGGTAAAAGCCGCCGTACTGGGAATTGTCCTGCGCATTCTCACCGCTTTCCTGATTGCCGAATTCCTTACCCCGTTTATTATGAAATAAAAACCCCCGATTGCGCGGGGGAGCCCCTCCCCCGCTTGTTTTCTCAATCAGGCGCTAACTTGCTTTGTCGTCAATCATCAAAGATGAGCGATATTTCCTGGAGGTGATTCCATGAGTCAGTCACTGGAAAAAGTCATGGATGCCGTAGACGTGGAAACGTTGTTGGTTTGCGACTCGGAAGCCGAGGGCCGCAGTTTGATGCTCGATATCCTGAAAGGATTTGGCTTTACCGACGTTGATGTCGTGTTTGCCCAGTTTGAGGGTCCCGGCGTGCGGATTCGCGGCAGAGCCTATGTGCATCGCCCGGCTGACAAATATCACTGGCTGCAGCAAGCCGGGAAAGCGGGGTGATTCCATGCGCAAAATCTTGTTGGCGCCGCTGGACCCTGTGCATGACATCGGCTTGAAAATGATTGCGCGCGGCCTCTTTGACGCAGGCTATGAAACGCACCTGCTGCCGCCGGACCTGACGACAGAGGAGATTATCGAGCAGACGTTGCAATTTCATCCTGCGGTGCTGCTGCTCAGTCGAACGCTCGGTTACGGCGTGGCGGAAAACCTGGCCCGCATGGTGGACCTGGCTGACGCCGCCGGGCTACGCGACCACATGAAAATCGGCGTCGGCGGCATGGCGATCCGCAGCGAACTGGCCGCAGAACTTGGGTTTGACGCCGGCTTTGGTCAGGGAACCAGCATCGAACAGGTGATCTGTTTTATTGAAGGAACCGAGTACAACCCGGAAGTGCAACGCAGTGGCAAAACAAAACGCAACCTCACCGACGGCTATGATTATGCCTGGCGTCATGCCGGCATCGCCGCCAAAGTCGACCGGATTACCGACCAAATCATCGATTGGGCAGTCCAGCGGACTTCCCCAGGCGTCGAGCGGGCCAAACTGCGCGATGCTGCCTGGGATGTCGACCTCTGGCGGGCCCGCATGGGCGTCGGCGACTTTTACAAACACTACGCGCCGCTATGCGGCGAACTGCCGATGAACTTCTACGGCGGCGGGCAGCTGCACCCAAAAACCCGCCGTTTCAGTCAGCAGGAAGTCGACGGACTAGAACAGTATCTGACCGAGACCAAACTGCGCATGTCGGTCCAGTCCTTGCGACACAAACGCCCGGGACCCTTGGTGTTCAACCAGTACGGCACCGGCTGCCCATTCATGGATATCGGTCATATCCTGGCTAGCGAAGCTTGGGGCGCAGACGGCGTCATCCACTTCGACCCTTCCTGGGGCGCCAGAACCGAAGGCTTGCTGGACGGATTCCTCACTCATCAGGAAGACGGCACCGTCATCACTCCGGCCAACCTGAACCGGATTCAGCGGGCGCTCGAACCCTCCACGCTCTGGCAAGTTCGGGCGCACCGGGGGCTCAACACACCGGAAACCGTGGTTCTGGCCGGAAAAATCGGCGCTGATCTCAGCAAAATCAACATCTGCTATGGCTCGCTGGCTGCCGGAACCGATCCGGCCCGCATGACGGTCGACGGCTACCATGCCATCCTGTACGCCAAACAATACGGCATGCCGTTTGATGTCGTAACCAACGAAGAACTTTCCGGCGTGCCGGCGCACAAAGCCTTTGCCGGCATGCTGATCGTGGCCGGCCTGGCCCGGAAGCTGGGAGCTCGACCGATTTTGCAGCCGTTGTTCGCCTGTTCGCCGGAAGTCATGGTCAACGGGCTGATGGAAGATAACTACATCGACTTCAATGCGGCCAAGGTCATCGCCCTGCGGTCCATTTTGAACGCGCCGCTCTGGCCGGGCGCGCCGGTCGGCTTTTTGACCCACACCGAAGACCGGGTGCAGTCGGCGATGACCACTTCGCTGCACGCCTGTCTGGCGGCTACCCTCAACGTGGACGCCGTTTCCATCGCGTCCACTGACGAGGCCTATTCCGGCGGCCCAATCTCCGCCCCCGCCAAAATCGACACCCTACGCGCCGTCCAGGAGGGTTTCCGGTTCTTTGGCCGGGCCGGCATCGCCCCGACCGACCAGGCGCAGGTCTTTGCCGACCAATTGGTGGACGGCATCGAAAAAACCTTGACCCAGGTACTCGCCTGCGGCGATTTTGTCGCCGCCCTGCACGCCGGCTGTCTCGGCTCCCGCGAAGAAGGCGCCCATCCCGGCCGTGCCGGCAAAGATAGCGTGAAGTCCAAAACTACAATATAAAGGGAGGAAACACCAATGAAACCCAACTACAAATTCGAAATGTACCGTCAACTGCAACAGAACATCCCTGCCCTGTACGCCGAAGCCAAAGCGGCGGCGGAAGAGATCGTGCCGAAGGAACTTAAAGGCAAGTTTGGCCTGACTGGCGCCATCTCCGGCTGCCCTGCCCCGCTGCGCGACGACATCATGAAAGCCGGCGAAGACGGCGCCAAAGAAGTCATCCCCCTGGCCAAGCTGGTCGATGAAATCCGCGAACTGGTCAAGAGCGTCTACGGTGACGAATATGACGCCGCACCGACTTCTACCTGCGAAGCCGGACTGTGGGTCACCTTCGACAGCCTGTTCAGCCCGCCGATGATGGGCCGTGGCGACAGCTATCGCTCCCGTTATATCGCCCCTTATGAAAAACATATGCACCATCAGGCCAGTTACGGCCGGCCGGTGCCGCCGCGTTACAAGGACATCTACGCCGACCGTGGCTCGACCGCCGGCGAACTCGGCTTCTATGGCAAACGCCAGAACAATCTGGACACGGTCATCGTGCCGCTGGTTGGCGCCAACTATGATGTACACGGCATCAAATATCATCCGGTTCCCCTGCTCACCGGCGTCGACCCCGAACAATCCAAACTGGCGCTGGCCAAACAGGCGGCGATCCATGCACCGATGCTGGCCGGCTTTACCTCGCTCGGCTATGAAACCCCCGGTTATGGCTACGCCAAAAAAGACACCGAAGGCACGCCGCTGTTGCAGAAATATATCGGCGAAATCGCCCGCGACTACAATGTTCCCTATGTGATCGACAACGCCTGGGGTCTGCCGTTTGTCGGCTGCAACCCGATCAAATCCGGCGCCGACGTGATCATCTACAGCATGGACAAAGCGACCGGCGCGGCGACCAGTGGCCTGATCATCGGCAAAGAAGAGTGCATGGTGCCGATCCGGCGCGCTCTTGGCATGCACGGCGATCGTTACGGCACCACCGCCTCCTACGGCAAAGCGGCCTATGTCACGTTTGACGCCGGCAAAGAAGCGCTGTTGACCCAGATCCAGGCGTTGAAAGTGCTGCGCGACCAGCCGGAAATCCTGACCGCCCCGGTCGATGCGCTGGAAAAAATCGTCCGCGAAGAGTTCGCCAAGATCAATCTGCCGAAACGGCTCAAAGACGGCCTGCTGATCAGCAAGTCCTACAATTCGACCGCCGTGGAAGTCAACTACGAAGCCACCTGGGCCAATGGCGAAATGGGACTGCCGATCTTCTCGATCGAAGACATGTACGCTGGTTCCAACATCCTGCAGACCGGCATGGCCCAGATGGGCGTCATCCCAACCGTCGCCTACGACGGCAACATCTATATCTCGCCCGGCCTCGGCACCTGCGACAGCAATGGGCAAATCATCGACGCGGCCATGCGCCCGGCGATCCGCGCCTTGGTCAAGCTGATCGAAATCACCGCCAAATATGCGGGCCTGCTCTAACTAGCGGCAAGAGGAGGTTTTGGGCATGTCGTCGAATGACCCTTATAAAGCAGGCAAATTCAGCAAAAACCCCTACGCTTTGAAAAGCGATGTCATCGGCCAGTTGGTTGTGACGCTGGACGGACGCATGGAAAACCGCGGACTATCGCTCATCACGCCGCCGTCCCGCTGCGTCTGCCGTCACCAGGTTCACGAACTGATCCTGACTGATGAGCCGACAGCCATGCCGGGCCGGCAAGTCGACCGAATCGGCTACCTCGGCTTCTTCAGCGTAGAGGCTGGCGGCGTAATCCTGCGGGGCGACGCGGTCTGGCTGGACGAGCAGTGCATCGGCGCGGTCGCCGGCTTTGACGAAACACACATGCCCAACCACCTCAATATCGTAATCGCCACCGACAAGCTGACAACCGGCGTGGAGATCGGCGCTCGGCCCGGGGCCCGGCTGCAGTTCTCCCTGCCGCAAGCAAAGGAGGAACAACGAATGACACCCGAAGCAAAACTCAAAGAACTGCAAATCGAACTGCCGGTGCCGGCCACACCGCTGGCCGCCTATGTTCCCGTGGTCGTAGCCGAAGGCTGGGCCTATACCTCGGGCCAGATTCCCCTCGTCGACGGCAAACTGGCGTTTCAGGGAAAAGTCGGTGGCCCGGTTGACGAAAAGGCCGGCTATGAAGCGGCCCGCATCTGCGTGATCAATTGCCTGGCGGCGCTAAAGGCCGCACTGGGCAGTCTGGACCGGATTGAAAGAGTGGTCAAGGTCGTCGGCTTCGTCAACAGCGCCAGCGGCTTCACCGCCCAGCCCAAAGTGATCAATGGCGCTTCCGAGCTGCTGGTGCAGGTGTTCGGCGACGCCGGCAAACATGCCCGGTCGGCGGTCGGTGTGGCCGAATTGCCGCTGGACGCTGCTTGCGAAGTGGAACTGGTCGTCAAATTGAAATAAAGGAGCACACGAAAGATGAGCAAGGTTGTTGTTGTTGTTGGCGGAGGTTGGTCCGGCTGCTCCGCCGCCCTGGAAGCGAAAAAAGCCGGCTGCGATGTGGAACTGTTTGAGCGGACCGATATGCTACTGGGAACCGGCCTGGTTGGCGGCATCATGCGCAACAATGGCCGCTATACCGTCACCGAGGAAATGCTGGCGATGGGCGGCGGCGATCTGTTTCGCGTCGCCGATGCGCAGGCCCGTCATACCAACATCGAGTTTCCCGGCCACAAGCATGCCAATTTATATGATGTGTCACGCATCGAACCGGCAGTGCGAGACGTACTGCTGTCGGCCGGCGTCAAACTGCATCTGTCCAGCCGGTTCAAAGACCTGACTCTCAACCAAAACGCCGTCAGTTCGGTCGTGTTTGATGAATACCACGGCAAATCCGACGAGCGGATCGAAGCGGACGTGTTCGTCGATACCACCGGCACCGCCGGTCCGATGGGAAACTGCAGCAAATACGGCAACGGTTGCGCGATGTGCGTGCTACGCTGCCCGACGTTCGGCCCTCGGGTCAGCCTATGCGGCAAAGCCGGTGCGGCCGAGATCATGGGCATGAAGGAAGACGGTTCGTTCGGCGCAATGAGCGGGTCCTGCAAACTGCACAAAGACTCCCTCAGCGAAGCGATCCAACAGCAGCTGGACCAAACCGGCGTGGTCGTGATCCCGATTCCGCAGGCATTGCAGAAGAGCTTGGAATCGTTGGGGCAAAAAGCCTGCCAACAGTATGCGCTGAAAGAGTTCGCCGAAAATATCATTTTGCTCGATACCGGCCATGCCAAACTGATGTCTTCCTATTATCCGCTGCACATTTTGCGGCAGATTCCCGGCTGCGAGAATGCCCGGTTCGAAGACCCCTACTCCGGCGGCATCGGCAACTCGATGCGCTATCTGGCTCTGGCGCCGCGCGACAACTGCATGAAGGTGGAAGGCCTTGCCAATGTGTTCTGCGGCGGCGAAAAAGCTGGTCTGTTGGTCGGCCACACCGAAGCGATCATCACCGGCAGTCTGGCTGGGCGCAACGCCGCCCGCTTCGCCCAAGGCAAATCGGTCGATGCAATCCCGACCTCGCTGGCCTGCGGCTTCGGTATCGCCTATGTGCGGAAAAGCATGCAAACCGAAGCCGGTCTGAAAAAGAAATATACATTCTCCGGTTCCGTGTTATTTGATAAAATGAAGGAAAGCAACCTGTATTCAACCGATATCGGCGAAATTGGCCAACGCGTCGCAGCCGCAGGCATGAGCGGTTTTTTTGCCAGTTAATCGCGTCAACGTACCATGAAAGAAAAGGAGCCGCTATGCTAAACGAAAAAGAAGCTGTGGAAAAGGAATTGTTGCTTCTGTTGCGCGACTCAGCCCAACCGGCCGGCTGCGGCTCCTTGTGCGCCGCGTTGCAGGCGCGAGGCTTTCGAATCAGCGAAGCCACAACCGGCAGGTTGCTACGCGATTTCGACCTGCAATCCTATACGGAAAAAGCCGGCTACCAAGGGCGCTGTTTATCGATCACGGGAGAAGCGAGATTGCAGTCGCTGTTAAAACTCGAAAGCCGTCACAAGTGGCGTGAAGAGCTGACCCAGGCTGTGCAGGGTCGCACCAAGGATGAGCTGTTGGAGGTCTTGGTCGCCCGTGATGCGATTGAAGGGGCGATTGCCGCGCTCGCCGCGCAAAAAGCGACGCCTGCCGACGTGCTTGCCCTGACCAATATCCTCAGTCGCCAGCAACTGATGGCTCAGACCGAGCAAGTCGCGGCGGACGAGGACGTGACCTTTCACGAGGAGTTGGCCCGGATTGCCGGCAACAAAATCCTGCGCGCTTCGATCGGCCTGATCCGCCAGGACCACCAGCTGTCACCGGTCCTGGAAACGATTCGTCGCAAAGTCGGCAGCAAGATCCATATCGATCATCAACGGATTGTCGACGCGATTGCCGCGCATGAGCCCGAGACGGCCAGAGCAGCCATGCACCACCACATCAACGGCCTGATCCATGATGTCGAAAAATACTGGGACGAATCCTAACTCGTCGAGGCATACGATTGCTGGAGTATACGTTAGGCATCGCCGGCACTGCCAAAAACACCGGCAAAACAACCACGACCAATGCGATCCTCGCTTGCCTGCGCAAACGGGGAATCGCCGTCTTTTTGTCTAGTATCGGTTATGACGGAGAAAACCTGGACAATGTCACCGGCCTGCCCAAACCGAAAATTCCGATGGAACCGGGCGATATCGTGGCTACCGCCGCTCGATGTCTGGATGCCGGCTCGGCGCAATATGAGCGGATAAGCGAAACAAACATCCATACCCCGCTGGGGCGGGTGCAACTGGTGCGGATCACGACGCCGGGCCTGGTGGTAACCGCCGGTCCCAATAAAAGTTCCGAAACCCGGCGGCTGATTTCGCTGTTTCGCGAGATCAGCCCCGGGGTCATTTTGCTGGACGGCGCACTAAACCGGCTGGCGCCGATGGTGGAAGCCGATGGTCTGGTGTTTGCCACCGGAGCGGCACTGACAACCGACCTCCCCCTGCTTGCCAGAGACACCGGCTACATCGAACAGGTCTTCCGATTGCCTTGTTTGGCGCCCGGACTGGCTGACGAAAACCCGCAGACAATCTGCCTGTATGACGCCGCAGGCTATCGCACGGAACAATTGCCTGCCTCCTCGCTGTTTTCCGCCGCCTATGCGAAAGCAATCGTCGACCGTCTACCTCCTGGCGGCAAACTGGTAGTGCCGGGAATCATCGGTAAAACCGCGTTTCAACAGCTGGCCGACAGCTGGCTAACACTCGGCAATGCAGGTCAGCTGATATTTTCCGACCCAATCAAACTGCTGGTGTCCGGCAAAGCCGCCTGTTTCTACGAACTGCTCGAACGCCTGGCAACTGGCGGGATTCATGCCGGCGTTTTGAGACGCATCCCGTTGCTGGCGGTCACCGTCAATCCGTTTTATCCCCAATACCGGCTGGAAAACGATACGTATCAACCGGCCTATGTCGATTTCCATCGCCTGCATGTCGCGCTTCGCAGCGAACTTTCCACGCCGGTTTACAACGTGGTCCGCCAAGGCGCCGAACGAATCATCGATGCGATTTTGCAGAAGATGCCACAATAGTTTGCGGGCCATCGCTGTTTTTACATTTTTTGTTGGAAACGACCTTCCTAAGTGGTAGAATATTTATAGTAATATTCCGGCATTTTTCTGGAGGCCGTTCATGCAGCTCACATCCGCCATGCTCAGCCTACTGCTCTGCTTTGCCATACTGATCGGCGGTTGCAGCCAGCCAAAGCCGGTAAAGATCGGCTTTGTCGCCGGCCTGACCGGACGTCTGGCAGACCTGGGCACCGGCGGACGCGACGGCGCTCTCTTGGCGAGCGAGGACATCAATGCCGCCGGCGGAATCAAGGGCTCCCGCATCGAACTGCTGGTGCGCGACGACAAATCCGACGTCCAGACGGCGCTCGAAGTCGACCGCGAGTTGCTTGACGCCGGCGTTGTAGCGATTGTCGGCCATGTGATCAGCTCCACCGGTCTGGCGGCTGCGCCGCTGATGAATAGCCGGCAGGTGCCGATGCTCAGCCCCACCGTGCGCACCTCCCAGCTTACCGGCATCGACGATTATTTCTTCAGTCTGATCACGCCGATTTGGCCGGCGGCCGAGCAACAAGCCCGCTACGCCTTCCACCGCGGCATCCGCAAGATGACGCTGATTTACGACCTGAACAACCGCCAGTACGGACAGGACTGGACCGAAAGCTTCGCCCGTTCATTCACCCGTTTGGGTGGGCAGATCGCGTCGACCCTGACGGTATCGTCAGTCAAGACAATGGATTACGCCGACATCAGCCAAAAAATCCTTGCTTCCGGCGCATCCGGCGTGCTGCTTGTGACCGGCGCCGTCGATACGGCGATGATTTGCCAGCACCTGCGCAAAGCCGGCTCTAGCATGCTGATCTTTACTTCCAGTTGGCCGGTCACACCCGAGTTCATCAAGCTGGCCGGCAGCTACGCCAACGGCGTGTTGATGAGCAGCCCGTTTGATGACCAGGACCGGACCGCCTCATTCGTCGATTTTCAAAAACGCTTTGTGGCCCGTTTCGGCTACGCGCCGAATTACGCGGCAGTGCACTCCTATGAAGCGGTTCGCGTGATCGCCGACGCCTTGACGAAGAATCCCGACCCGAAACAACTGAAACAGACGATTTTGCAGCAAAAAACGTTTAACGGCCTGACCGGGCCATTTAGCTTTGACGCTTTTGGCGACACCATCCGGGGCAATTTCCTGCTCGCCGTGCATGACGGGCGGTTCGAGGTCATCGAGTGAAGCTGAAAAAATTCATGTTGTTAACAGAATTGACTACGTTCCTGTTGCCGCTATGTTTGATTGCGCTGGCGGCTTTTTATATTGCCACCGATAGCCTGAAGCAGGACGCGCTGCAAAAGAACGACCTGATCGCCAGGGCCACCGCCAACCAGCTGGAAATGGCGCTGCAAAGCCCGCAAAAACTGTTGCAACAATCTCACGCTTCCTGTGTTTCAAGAGCTGACCGCTCGCTGCCGATGCAGCCGTTTCTGGAACCATTGCTGCGTATCGAGCCACTGTTTCAAAAAATTGAAGTGCTGAATAAACAGGGGAAAATCATTGAAACAATTCCGTCTGACCCGCAAATGATCGGGCTGGACAAATCCGGGCTAGATTTTTTCAAAGCGCTGCAAACCGGCAACACAGTATACTGGTCCAATACGTTTATCTCGTTGCCGCAGGGACAGCCGTCGGTGGTGCTGGCGATGTCGTTTGCCGACCGAGTAATCGCCGCGCATCTCAATCTGTCGGGCTTGCATACACTCATCGACACCATGCAGGATAAACACGATCCCGGAATGAGTATCGCGGTCGCCGACCATTCCGGCGTCTATATTTCACACCACGACAGCCAGCGGGTGCTGGAACGACGGACCCTCGACGATTTCGACCTAATCCGCCGCATGCTGCAGGAAGATCGCGGCGCAACCGGCCGGGAAAATGCCAAAAAGGACCAGTTGCTTAGCTTGGCTCCGATCGCCAGCACCGGCTGGTTGGTGGTCGTGACGCAATCGGCGGAATCGGCCTATACGGCGGTCAACAATCTGCAACGGTTTTTTCTTGCAATCGCGCTGCTTTCCATCGGCGCCGCCTATGCTGCGTCGCGCTACAAAACCACCTATGTGGTCCGCTCTTTTGCCAAAATCGAAAACGCGCTGATCCAAGCCCGCGACAACCTGGAAGTCAAAGTGGAGCAACGCACCCAGGAACTGTCGACCGCCAACGAAGACCTGACTGCGATGAACGAGGAAATCAGCGCAATCAATGAAGAACTGCAAGCCACGAATACTGCGCTGGCCTCTGAAATCGACTACCGGCAGCAGGCGGAGGCCGGCTTGCGCCAGGCCAAGCTGGAACTTGAGCACAAAGTCGCCGAACGGACGGCGGAATTGGTTGCCGCCAACCAGGAACTGCATGCTACCATCGGAGATTTGCAGGCGGAAATCGCCGCCCGGCTTGCGGCCGAAACCGATCTGGCGGAAACGGAAAAGCGTTACCAGGCGGTGCTTGCCCAATCGACCGAGGCAGTGATGCTGTGCGATTTGGATACGGCCGAAATCTTCGACACCAACTCACGGTTCAGCGAACTGTTCGGCTTCGAGCGCAACGACTTGCATTCGCTGACACTGTTTGACTTAACTCCGCAGGCCTCCGAGGAAATCCGTCAGTTGCTGAATCAGGTTAAAACCGGCGGGTTCCTGCAAGTTCAGCGCTATACCGCCAAACACAAGAGCGGCAGGCTGGTGGATGTCGAAGTGGCGGCAACGTTGATCCGCCACCAAAATCGGTTGGCGATGCTACTGACGTTCCGCGATGTGACGGACGCTGTACGGCGTGAAAGGCAGACGCTGAGGGAGTCCGCCCTGGCGACGCGGGTGCAGGACGCTTTGCTTTCGCTGCCGGCGGCTTCGGATTACATTGAGCTACAGGCAATTTACCAGCCCTTCGGCTATGTCGGCGGCGATTTGTATTTCCTGGATTGGCGTTACGACGGCATGCTACTGCGCGGCTTCCTGGTCGATGTGGCCGGGCATGGCCTGGCGACGGCGCTGCACACCGCATCGCTGCATGTCTTGCTGCGCGAAGTCAACGAAAGGGATTTGCCGCTTGCCGATGCCATGCGCTGGATCAATGGACGAGCCGGTGAATATTTTGACGAAGCCACCTTTGCCGGCGCAATCGGCTTCGAGCTGGATTTCGAAACCCAACAGCTGCGCTGGAGCTGCGCCGGTTTGCCGGATCTCTATCTGGCGACCGGGCAAAACCGCGGCGTCCTCCGCAAGCCAGGCATGTTCCTCGGCATTCGGGAAAATGAAACCTTTGACACGCATGTCCTGCCGCTTGCTGTTGGCGACTCGTTCTTTTTCCTGTCCGATGGCCTGACCGATCTGCTCCCTGCAAGCAGCGACCTGCCGCTGGGCGACTACCCGGCGATGCTGAAGCTGATGGCGGACCTGGCCCATAGCGACCGACGACGCGATGACGCCACCGCCGTCTGCATCCGGATTCGCGCCCTGCCAAGCAGCACTGCGGCCACGGAGGGCTGGCCGCGAGTATTGCGGTTTAATGGTTACGGCGACTATCAACGACTCAAAGGGGAAATGGCGAAGATTTTGGCCGAGGCAACCGGATTGCCGCACTCGCTGCCGGAGGTCGCGGTCAATGAAGCTCTAGCAAACGCGATGGAGTGCCGCGACGGGGTACCGCGTCAACATGCGGCGAAAGTGAAATTCAACAAGTTGGGCCGCAGGCTGGTCGTGCGGGTTCGCACCTCGCGGATCGGTTTTGCCGGCAACGCATTGCTGCGGCGACTTCGCTCGCATCCCGAAGAGCTGTTCGATTTTGGCGAAGACGCAGCGATGGGCCGCGGCATCCCGATCATGTTGTCGACCACCGACAAGATGTGCTACAACAGCGAAGGAACCGAGCTGCTGCTGGCCTGGCGGTTGAAGCAGTGAAAAAGACCCCTTACTAAAAGTAACCCACCAAAAAAACAGGGACCGGGCGAGAACTTGTCAAAAAAGTTTCTCGCGCAGTCCCTGCTGTTTTATATCGGTATGCCAGCCTACACTTGGCTGAAGTCGCGCCAGACCGTCTTGAATTTCTTGATGCCGATTTCAAACTGTCCATGCGCCGAATAGACCCGACGGAAATTCTCGTTTGGCCGGCTTGCCGGCGGACGATGTCCCATGTCGGCCAAGACGCTGGTAATCTGAAACGCCATCTCGCTAAGGCCGACCACATCCTTGGAGCGATGTACTACATCGCCCAGGTTGACCTGGCAGGTCGCCCACAGCCCTGCCTGCTGCACCACCTGGATCAGCATGGCGATTTCCACGCCATAGTTGACGGGAATCCGCATCTTGAGCAAATCCTCGCGGTAAATCGCCACCGCGCCGGACAGCGGCTGGATGTAACCTGACAGCTCCGGCATGAACGTGTTGATCCAGGGCCGAGCGAGTAGCTCGGTCACCCGACCGCCGCCGACCTCGATGCCGGACGCCTCAACCCGGACCGGCCGGGCAAAATAGCCTTTGGAGTAACGGATGCCGGCATCGGCCAACAACGGTCCGAGCAGACCGTAAAAAAACCGTGGTGTAATCGTCTCGATGTCGGTGTCGACCCAGGCCAGGATATCGGCCTGCGTCACCAGCGCGCTCTTGAACATCGCCTCGCCTTTGCCGCGGTACGCACCGAGTTCCGGCCGCACCTGCGGGTGCAGATACACGGGAATGCCAAAAGACTGAGCGATAGTCACCGTATTGTCGCTCGATGCTGAATCCATCAGGATCACTTCGTCAATAATGCCGGCCTGTTGCACCTCCAGCGCCGTTTTAATCACCTTGCCGACCGTTTTTTCTTCGTTCAGGCTGGGCAAAATCACCGCGATCCGTTTGCCAAGTTTTTTCTTGTAGTTTCGCAGCACGGCCGCCAGAGCAAAGTCCGCTGCATCATAGGTGCGGGCCCGTACCCACTTGTTGATCTCGTCGGCCTCGTCAAAGTCGATGTCGCTCATCGGTCCGCGCACGATGGTGACGCCGCCGCCATAACCGGCGCGGATTTTTTCCTGCAGCGGCAACATTTCCGACGCTGCCAGCGGCGCGCCAAAGAACAGCATCGCATAGTCGCCGCCGATGTTGGCGAGCAGCTCAGGCAGTGAAGCCTCGCGTCGCCAACTGACGGTGACATGGTCAAACATCGCGTTAGCCGGAGCAACAACACTCGATAAGAAAATCTCTTCCAGCTGCGGCAATTTTTCTTCCAGATGGATGATCTGCAGGTCCCGCACACCGGTGCGCGCCAACAGCTCCAGCACCGCCCGGGCATTGATGCCGCCGCGCAGCACCGCCGCTAAAGGCCCATCGCGCCAGCCATCGGTCACCGCAACGATCCCGCCCTGGTCATAATGGCTTTCCTGCCACTCGGCAAAATGATACAGCGCGATCGGTTGATCGGCATCCGGCGCAATCGCCGGCCACTCACAACTTGTGGCTTCTTTCATCTAACGCCCCCCTTGTTCTATTTTGGCATACTCTGTCCTGCCTTTGCCCTACATGCGCACCGGAATAATCTCAATCCAATACCCGTCCGGATCGGCGATAAAGTAAATCCCCATATCCTTGTTTTCATAGCAGATGCAGCCCATCTGTTTGTGCAGTTCATAGGCCTGGTCAAACTCAGCCACGCGGAATGCCAGGTGAAATTCGTTTTCGCCGAGATTGTAGGGCGCAGTCCGGTCTTTTAGCCAGGTCAGTTCCAGCAGATGCTCGGTCTTGCCGTCACCAAGGAACACCAGCGTAAAGTCGGGTTTTTCCTTGCGGCGGACTTCCACCAGTCCCAATGCCTGTTTGTAGAAAGCCAGGCTTTTTTCCAGATCGAGGACATTGAAGTTGTTGTGGGCAAAGGTAAATTGCATGCAAAACTCCTCCTTAAAAATACTGTATCGTTGCTTTCTATTATATCATCCGTCGGTTAGCCCGCGGCAACTGCTTTCAATGATAGACAGGACTTTGCCGATCCGAGGGCGAATCAGCATAGAGACGACAAATCCGTTCCAACCGCCAAAGGAGGCTGCACCCATGAACAATCGCCTTTTCAGCCTGTTCACCATCTGCCTGTTCTTTCTCGGTCTGCTCCAGCCGCTAGCCACTGTTGACGCCGCAGCCGCGACCAAACCGCTGCCCAACATCAAAATCCTGGCTACCGGCGGAACGATAGCCGGCGCCGGGACTTCCCATACCCAGACGGTCGGCTATACCGCCGCAGTGACGGCGGTCGACGGCCTGATCGCCGCAGTGCCCGAGTTGCAGAACATCGCCAACGTGTCCGGCGAACAAGTCGCCCAGATCGCCAGCGAAGACATGACCGACGAAGTCTGGCTGAAACTGGCCAAGCGGGTCAACGAGCTACTGGCCTCACCACTGGTGGACGGCATCGTCATTACTCATGGAACCGATACATTGGAAGAAACGGCCTATTTCCTAAATCTGGTCGTTAAAAACGATAAGCCGGTGGTCGTTGTCGGTGCGATGCGGCCGGCCACCTCGATCAGCGCCGACGGTCCAATGAATCTTTACCGCGCCGTCGTTCTGGCCGGTAGCGCCGAAGCCGCCGGCAAAGGCGTACTTGTCATGCTTAACGACCAAATCAACGCCGCCCGCGACGTCAGCAAGACCGACACAGCTTCCCTCGACACCTTCAAGTCGCCGGGGCTGGGCCTGCTTGGCATCATCCAGAATGAACAGGTTGCGTTTTACCGTCAGCCCACCCGCCGCCACACCAGCGCCAGCGAATTTGATGTGCAACAGCTTTCCGAATTGCCGCGCGTCGACATCGTCTACGGCTATGCCAACAACAACCGGACCATGCTGGACGCCGCAGTAAAAGCCGGCGCAAAAGGCATCGTCCACGCCGGCACCGGCAACGGCAGCATCCATACGAACTTGAAACCGGCCATCGAAGCGGCGCGGCGACAAGGCGTGGTCTTCGTTCGCAGCAGCCGGGTCGGCAGCGGCATTGTCCTGCGCGGCGGCGAATTTGACGATGACAGCTACGGCACGATAGCCGGTGACAACCTCAATCCGCAGAAAGCCCGCATCCTGTTGATGCTGGCCTTGATCCGCACCAGCGATCCTGCTGAAATCCAGCAGCTATTCTGGAAGTACTAGCCATGGCCCTGGTTATTTCATTAAAATTAGGCTTTGCCAATGCCACATTGATTCGGGACCAGGGCGCCATCCTCGTCGATACAGGAACACCTGCCAGCTTCGACGATTACCGCCGCCTGTTCGTCGACCTGCAGCTCGCGCCGCAGGAACTTCGCCTGATTGTGATTACGCACGGCCACGCCGACCATTTCAGCTATGCCGCCGAGCTGCGCGAGTTCACCGGCGCGCCGGTGCTTTGCCACACTCTGGCCGCGCCAGCGCTGCGGAGCGGGCATTATCCGCCAGTCCGGCCGCGCAACGAACTGGGCGAGAGCGTGCGCCGGATGATTGCCGGACAAACGCCGCAGGCCCGGCAAACGCTGGAGCCGGACCTGGTCATCGACGGAGACTATGATTTAGCTTATTACGGTGTGCGTGGCAAAATCCTGACCACGCCGGGCCACAGCCCCTGCTCATTGTCGGTACTGCTGGACTCCGGCGAAGCGATTGTCGGCGACCTGGTGGTTTCTTCGCCGTTTTCCGGCCAGGCGACGCTCGCCTATTTCGCCGACGACCCACCGCGCCTGTTTAGCAGCGTCAATCAGTTGCTACAATCGGCCCATACATTTTACAGCGGACATGGCGGACCGTTCAGCGCCGCCGAAGTCGCCGCCGCGCTGGCAGCAGGTTAAACAGAATTTAGCCCCGCAACCTCAAGATTCCATAGCAACCTCATCCACTGTTCCCGTTGCACAATATTTTTATTTCAATTTGTTCTGTTTGAACATAGACGCACCCAATTGATTTTGTTATGATTACAGTAATATTTCTACCCAATCTCAACCCATAACCCCTGTCACCAGCAACGCAGCTGGCGGATATCGCATCCGCCGGCTTTTTTTATCCGGATTTCAGCGGAAAGGGGAGGGAATCGCCTTGGCGCTCAAACTAAAAGACTTGTTCCAGCTGCCGCATATGAAAGACCTTCGCCTGGTGGCCGGCTCGCCGGGCCTGGACCGGACCCTGCACTGGGTACATGTGGTCGAACTACCGGACGTGATGCACTGGACCTTGGGCGGCGAACTGCTGTTTATGACCGGCATCGGCATACGCGACAACCTGGCCCAACTGCCACGGATCGTCGAAGCCTGCGCCCAGCGCAAAGTGGCCGGTCTGGTACTGAACGTCGGCCCTTATATTCCCGCCACACCGCCCGAAGTAATCGAACTAGCCGAAAAAATGGCTTTCCCCTTGTTCGAGCTGCCCTGGGAAGTCAAACTGGTCGAAGTCACCAAAGAAATCTGCAACCACATCATGAGTCAACAAATCGAGGAAAAATCGATCCAGGACATTCTGGAAAGCATCCTGTACGGCGATTGCTCACAGCCCGAACTATTGATCAGCCGGGCTGCCCTTTACGACTATGACCTCGCCAAACCGCACCGGGTCCTGTTCATTCGTTACGGTGGCAGTCTTCCGCCAGGCAAGGCAAATCTGGCGATCGAGCAAAAAGTCCTTGAAGACAAGCTGAAACTTCAGCAAATCGTGCACGACACTTTTCACCGCGGTGGCAAAAAAGTCCTGTCCACCGCCCGCTCCGACCGTCTGGCACTGCTAATCCCGGCGGACGGCAGCATGCAGGAGGCACAGCAGGTTGAAGCGATCGCCCAGAGCATCCTGCAAACGGCGCAGGAAAAGCTAAAACCGATGCAAATCCATATCGGCTGGGGCAGCCCGTTCGATCAGTTGCCGTCGGCAAAGCAAAGTCAGGAACAAGCCGAGTTGGCGCTGAAAGTCGCGATGACCAGCGGCAAAAAACACTATTTCGGTTATGAGTCGCTCGGCTTTTACAAAGTGCTGTTCAACGTATCCAACCGCAAGGAACTGGAAAGTTTCCGCTCGGAAGTGCTGGGGCCGCTGAACGAATACGACAAGCGGCATGGCGGCGAACTGCTGCCAACGCTGACCGCGTTTCTCGAAGATACGGAAAACCTGTCGATCGTAGCCGAGAAACTGCATATTCACCGCAACACACTGCGTTACCGGCTGCAAAAGGTTGAAGAAATTACCGGGCGCAATCTGGGCGATACCCAGGACCGCATGCATCTGTTTTTTGCCACGATTGTCGACAAATATCTCAGTTTGTAAAAAGGAAGCGGGACGATGATGAAACAACGGATTCTGGACACAAGTGACAGACTGTTTGACGAAATGCTCGATTTTGCAGGCGAGCTTATCCGCACGCCCAGCCCCAGCGGCGGGGAAAAAGCGCTGGCCGAACTGTGCGCCGCCCAAATGCGCCAACTCGGCTACGATGAAGTGTTTATCGACGCGATCGGCAACGTGGTCGGCGTGCTGCGCGGCAGCGGCGGCGGCCCCAGCCTGATGTTCAACTCGCACATGGACCATGTGGACCCCGGCAATGAGGCGCTGTGGCAATACCCGCCGTTTGGCGGTGTCGTGGCAGGCGGCTACCTGCACGGTCGGGCAGCCAGCGATGTCAAAGGCGGCCTGGCAGCGCAAATTTACGCCGGGGCCCTGCTGCGGCAAGTCGGCATTCTGCACAAAGGGGATATCATCTTTAGCGGCGTTGTTCAGGAAGAACCGGCCGAAATGCTGGGCATCCGGCATTTGTGCGAACAAACGTTGCCGGAACGCCAGCTGCGATTCGACCTGATGCTCAGTTCGGAAGCCACCGGTCTCAATCTGTTTCTCGGCCATCGCGGCCGGGTGGAACTGGAAATTGTAACTGAGGGCCGAACTAGTCACGGCAGTGCGCCCTGGCGCGGCATCAACGCGGTCGGCAAGATGCTGCCTGTACTAATGGCGGTCGAACAACTGGCTGGGACGCTGCCGACCCACCCTGTTCTCGGTCAGGCTACGCTGGCGTTGACCAATATCAGTTGCAGCCCCGGCCGGTTGTCGATCATCCCCGATGTCTGCAGCGTCGCTCTCGACCGGCGACTGCTGCCGGAAGAAACCCCGGCCCAGGCCCTGGCCCAAATTGAAGCGATCCTGGCTGAGTTGGCCGCCAGCGATGCTGATTTCAAAGCGACCGCCCGCATCCGTAACGTGCGCGAAACGTCCTGGACTGGCCTCGTCGCCGACTGCGCCAAGCAAATGGAAGCCTGGCTGATCCGCCCGGAACACCCGCTGGTCATCGAAACTGCCAAAGCGCTGCATGCGGTCGGTCAAACACCGGATTTTGGCATCTGGGACTTTGCCACCGACGCCAGCTACGTCACCGGCGTGCTCGGCATCCCGACCATCGGTTACTCGCCGATGGAGGAGCAATATGCCCATACGCCGAGCGACCGGGTCAGTCTGGAAATGATGAAAAAGGCCCTGGCCGGCAATGCAGCCATCGCGGAACGAATCACAGGTTAGAGGAGGCAACAGCATGTCTGTCAGTTTGTTTTTATCGCCCGAGCGGATTTTATTTGGCTGGGGCAGCGTGGAAAAGACCGGCGAGGAAACTTTGCGCTACGGCAGCAAAGCCCTGCTCGTCTCCGGCAAAAGCTCCTCCCGTGCCAATGGCGCCCTGACTACAGTTATGTCGTCTCTGGCGGCCAGCGGAATCGAGGCAACGCTGTTTTGCGAAGTCGAGTCCGATCCGAGCGTCCACACGGTCACGACCGGCGCCGCGCTGGCCCGGCAATCCGGCGCCTCCGTTGTCGTCGCGCTTGGCGGCGGCAGTCCGCTCGATGCAGCCAAAGCGATCGCCCTGATGGCAACCAACCCGGGCCAGATCGGCGATTATGAAAAAACAATGCCGACGCAGCCGGGCCTGCCGGTTGTCGCCATCCCCACCACCGCCGGCACCGGCAGCGAAGTCACAAAATTCGTTGTCGTCACCGATACGGAACGCAAAGTCAAAATGTTGATCAACAGTCCGTATTTGATTCCCCGGACAGCGCTGCTCGACCCGCAGCTGACCCTCAGCGTCCCGCCGGCATTCACCGCCGGCCCCGGCATGGATGCACTGACTCACGCGATCGAAGCCTACCAATCCAGTCTGGCTTCGCCGACTACCGATGTGTTTGCCTTGTCGGCGATCAAGCTGATCGGCGCCAATCTGGTCCAGGCGACACTGAACGGCGGCAATATCAGCGCCCGCACGGCGATGCTGCTCGGCCAGTTACATGCCGGCCTCGCCTTTGGCAACGCTTCGGTGGCGCTGGTACACGCGATGTCGCGGCCGCTCGGCGCTCATTTCGGCATCTCCCACGGACAGGCTAACGCAATCTTACTCCCCTGGGTCATGCAATTCAACCTACCGGCCTGCCCGGAAAAATTCGTCTGCATTGCCGAAGCGCTTGGATGCAATACCGCCGGACTTTCGTTGCGACAAGCCGGCCAGTTGTCTGTAAGCCGCGTTCGCGAAATTTACGCCGATACCGGCCTGCCACTGACCTTGTCTGAGCTGGGCATTCCCGCCACTGCCATTCCCACGCTGGCCGGCGACGCCTTCCAGAGCGGCAGCGTGCTGTTCAACCCGCGTAAACCTACCCTGACTGAAATCGAACAACTCTACCACGCCTGCCTGACAGGCAAATAAGAAGGGAGCGATTTTATCATGGCAACACCGCTTGACGTCGATCAACTCGTCAGCTTGGCCAAAGACCATCTCTGGTTGCAGCTGACCAACCACTCCGCTTTTGCGACGCAAGAACCGCAAATCATGGTCTCCGGTGACGGCTGCAACCTCACCGACGCCCGGGGCAACACCTATCTCGACATGTTGTCCGGCGGCGTCTGGTGCGTCAACGTCGGTTACGGTCGCGAATCGATGGTGCAGGCGGCAGCCGAGCAGCTGCGCACGCTGCCTTACTATGCCGGCACTGTCGCCAATCCGCCCTACATCTTGTTGGCAGCCAAACTCGCTTCGTTGTTGCCGTCGCTGCCCAAAGCCTATATTTCCAACAGCGGCTCAGAGGCCAACGAAAAAGCATTTAAACTGTCGCGGCTATACTTTGCCGTGTCAGAAAACCAGAAAGGTAAACATAAAATCATCTACCGCGACCGCGACTATCACGGCAGCACGCTGGCCGTGCTCAGCGCCGGCGGCCAACAGGAACGCAACGCCGGCTTCGGCCCCTTCGCGCCCGGTTTTGTCGAAATCCCCCATGCCTGCTGCTACCGTTGTCCGTTTGGCAAAACTTATCCCGGTTGCAACATCGACTGTGCCCGCGCCCTAGAAACGGCGATTCTCAAGGAAGGGCCGGACACGGTAGCCTCGGTGATTTTGGAACCGATCACCGCCGGCGGCGGCATCATCCCGCCGGTAGCGGAGTATTTTCCGTTGATTCAACAGATCTGTCGCAAATACGAAGTGTTGCTGATTATCGATGAAGTGGTGGCCGGTTTCGGTCGGACCGGCAAAATGTTCGGGCACCAGCACTACGATGTCACGCCGGACATGGTAACGCTGGCCAAAGGCATCGCCAGTTCCTACATGCCGCTGTCAGCCACCTTGACCAGTCAGGCGATCTTCGACCGGTTCCTGACTCCACTTAGTGACAGCTTCGGTTATTTCCGCGACATCAGCACCTACGGCGGTTGCGCGGCTGGCTGCAGCCTGGCGCTGGAAAACATCCGCATCCTCGAAGACGAAAAACTGGTCGAACACAGCGCCGCCATGGGCAGCTACTTGCTCGACCAGTTGAAACAGTTCGCCGACCACCCGCTGGTGGGCGATATTCGCGGCCTTGGCTTGTTCGCCGGCATTGAGCTGGTCGCAGACAAAAAGACCAAAGCGCCTGCTGCGGAAAGCACGCTGGCCACTGTCGTCGCCGATGTGAAAAAGCAGGGCGTGCTGATGGGCCGAATGGGCCGCAGCGTTCCCGGTCACAACAACGTGCTGACCCTGGCCCCGGCCCTCATCGTCACGAAAGATCAGATCGACCGGACCGTGGCCGCGATCGGCGCGGCGCTGGGCAACTTGAAACCTTAGCCGGATTTCGTTTCCGGCTAGTTCGCCTCCGGTCGGGCCAGTTCGAGCAGCAGATCGCCGGACTCGATGACATCGCCGGCCTTAACGTGAATTTCCTTGACGAAGCCATGAATGGACGCCTGAATCGAGGTTTCCATCTTCATGGCTTCTGTTGCGACCAGCGGCGTGCCTTTTTTCACTTTGGCCCCCGGCTGCACCAGCACTTTCACCACCGAACCGGACATCGTCGCCGCCACCTGCTCCGGGTTGGTCGGATCGGCTTTGCGGCGCACCGCTACAGTGGTTTTGGCGGTCTTGTCCTTGATCAGCGTTTCCCGCACCGCCCCGTTCAGTTCGAAACTGACGTTGCGCATGCCGGCGGCGTCGGGCGCGCCCACCGACAATAACCGGATATACAGCGTCTTGCCCTGTTCGATATCGACCCGCAGCTCTTCGCCCGGCAACATGCCGTAAAAGAACGCCGGCGTATCCAACACCGAAACGTCGCCATATTCCTGCAGGAAAACCAGCCAGTCCTTGAACACCTTCGGATACAGGGCATAGGCCAGAACGTCCTTCTCCGTGGTCTCGCGGTGGGGAACCGGGCCGATGGCGGTGCGGAGCGCGCCAAAATCGACCGGCGGCAGCAGTTCGCCCGGGCGGCAAGTGAGCGGTGGACGGCCCTTCAGAATAATTTGCTGCAATTTTTGCGGAAAGCCTTGGTACGGCTGGCCGATCTGTCCTTCGAAAAACTCGACCACCGATTGCGGGAAATTCAGGTGCTCGCCTTTATCATACACATCCTGCTCGGCAAGTCCGTTTTCCACCATGAACAAGGCCATGTCGCCGACCACTTTCGATGACGGGGTCACTTTGACGATATCGCCGAACAGGTCATTGACCCGGCGGTACATTTTTTTCACTTCTTCCCAGCGCGGCTCCAGCCCCAGCGCCCTGGCCTGCTGTTTCAGGTTGCTGTACTGGCCGCCCGGCATCTCGTGCTCGTATACTTCCGGGTTGGGGAAATACAGTTTGGCGTCAAAATCGGCGTAGTAGGCCCGCACATCTTCCCAATAGTGCGACAGCTCGTTGAGGCCATGAATGTCAGCCTCCGGCTGCCGCCTGTGACCGGACAACGCATAGTACAGGCTGTTGGCGCTGGGCTGCGAAGTCATGCCAGCCAGTGAAGAAATCGCCACATCGACGATATCGACGCCGGCGTCGATTGCCCGGGCATAGGTGTAAATGCCATTGCCGCTGGTGTCGTGCATGTGTAGATGGACCGGGATATCCACCGCGTCCTTGATCGCCGAAACCAATTGATACGCCGCCTCCGGCTTCAGCAGTCCGGCCATGTCCTTGATGCCGAGGATGTGCGTGCCGGCCCGCTCCAGTTCCTTGGCCATGTTCACATAATAAGCCAGGTCATATTTGTTGCGAGCGGGATTCAGAATATCGCCGGTGTAGCAGAGAGCCGCCTCGGCCACCTTGCCGGATTCGCGCACCGCATTGATTGCCACCCGCATGCCCTCCAGCCAGTTCAGGCTGTCAAAGATCCGGAACACATCAATGCCGGCGCTGGCCGATTCGGCGACAAACCGCCGCACCACATTGTCGGGGTAGTTGGTATAGCCGACTGCATTGGCGGAACGCAGCAGCATCTGGAACAAAATGTTCGGCGATTTTTGCCGCAGCGCCGCCAGCCGCTCCCACGGGTCTTCGTGCAAAAACCGGTAGGCCACGTCAAAGGTCGCGCCGCCCCACATTTCCAGCGAAAACAGATTGGGCAACAACCGCGCCGTCGGTTCGATGATCGCGGCCATATCACGGGTCCGCACCCGGGTCGCTAATAGCGACTGATGCGCATCGCGCAGCGTCGTGTCGGTCAGCAGCACTTTTTCCTGCGATTTGATCCAGTCAATCAGGCCGCTGACACCGTGCTGGTCGAGAATCTGCTTCGTGCCGGCCGGCAGTTCTCCCGACTTCGGCTGCGGCATCCGCGGCGGCTGGAAGGCGGGTTTTTCTTTGCGGCTGATTCCTTCATAGCCGTTGACGGTGATGTTGCCAAGATATTTCAACAGCTTGCTGGCCCGGTCCTTGCGGTCGGGAAACACGAACAGCTCCGGCGAGCTGTCGACGAATGAAGTGTCGTAGCTTCCCTGCAGAAATTTCTCATGACTTACTACATTGATCAGGAACGGGATATTGGTTTTGACGCCGCGAATCCGGAATTCGCCCAGTCCTCGCTGCATTTTGGCGATTGCCGCCTTGCGGCTAAGCCCCCAAGTCATCGCCTTGACCAACAGCGAATCATAATAGGGGGTGATCACCGAACCGGCGTAGGCATTGCTGCCGTCCAGCCGCAGGCCGAACCCGCCGCCGCTGCGGTAAGTCGTCAGTTTCCCCGTATCCGGCTGAAAATTGTTGGCCGGGTCTTCGGTCGTCACCCGGCACTGAATCGCATGGCCGTAGCAGCGGATGTTCGCCTGGGAAGTGATGCCGATCTCCTCGCTGAACAGCGAACAGCCGTCGGCGATCAGCAGCTGCGACTGCACAATGTCGATGCCTGTGACCATTTCGGTGATCGTGTGTTCGACCTGCACGCGTGGATTGACTTCGATGAAATAGAATTGATGGTCCGGCGTCACCAGGAACTCGACCGTGCCGGCGTTGACATAGCCGACGTTCTTCATCAGCTTGACCGCCGCCTGGCAGATGTCCAGCCTGAGCGCCTGCGGCAAAGCGGCCGGCGCCACTTCCACCAGTTTTTGATGGCGGCGCTGCACCGAGCAGTCCCGCTCGAACAGATGCATGATATTTCCCTGCTGGTCGCCGAGAATCTGCACTTCGATGTGGCGGGGCTGTTCCAGCAGTTTTTCCAGATAGACTTCCGCGCTGCCAAACGCGGCCTTGGCTTCCGAACGCGCCTGATCGTACAGCGTCTCCAGCGATGCCGCGTCGCGCACGACCCGCATGCCGCGTCCGCCGCCGCCCATCACTGCCTTGATCATCAGCGGAAAGCCGTATTGCTCGGCAAACTGCTTCACTTCGGCCAACCCGGACACCGGTCCGTCGGTGCCGGGAATCATCGGAATCCCGGCCAGCTTCGCCTGGATCCGTGCGTTGATCTTGTCGCCGAACATCGTCAGATGGCGCAGCTCCGGCCCGATGAAAATCAGGCCTTCCTCGGCGCAGCGCTCGGCTAGCTTGGCATTCTCCGACAAAAACCCATAACCGGGATGAATCGCGTCGACATTGTTTTCCTTGGCGATTTTAATGATTCCTTCGATATCGAGATAGGCCTCGATCGGCCCCTTCCCTTCGCCGATCAGATAGGTCTCGTCCGCCTTGTAGCGGTGCAACGACAGCACATCCTCCTGCGAATAAATCGCCACCGTGCGGATTCCCAGCTCCGAACAGGCGCGAAACACGCGAATGGCAATTTCGCCACGATTGGCAACCAGCACCGTTTTAATTCTGTTCATTCCCCATTCACTCCTTCACTGGCAGCCAGTCCGGCCATCCATATTACTGCATTCACTTTGAACGCACCTTGTCAGTCTATCACAAAGCAAATCCTTGCTCAAGGGACGTTTATGCTATATATTATGCTTTTTTCGCATAAAAAGTTTACAGATTTCTCGGCAATAATCAGAAATAGTTCGTTTTTATCGGGGATTCAACAAATAAAACTGTAGTTTAGGCTTTGCGAGTGTAAAGACACCTCCGTTTCCTTGTCAAAACGCCAGGTATAGAAACAGCAACAAATTGCATATAAAAAATAAGGCGGGAAAATCCCGCCAAGGCATTGCAACTTTCTATTCGAGCGAAAACCCATCCTTAGGCAGTTTCGCCAGCTCGAGGAAAATCGCCGCATTGCCGGCAATCGCCTGCTGCATGAAGTCAGTACGAACCTTGTCGATTGGCCGGTGGCAGTAAAACTCCTGCATCGGCGAATAGCCGACCGCCGGCTTTTTGTCTCGTCCGCAGACCACCGAAAGGTCGGTGCCGAAATCCCAATAGCCGTATTTCACCGGCTGGCCGAGACTGGCCAGGCCATTTGCCGCCGCCTGGACAAACGCATGCTCCGGTTCAATCTTCCAGGCCTGCTTGACATTGGGGATCGTGGCCGTCAGGCCGGTGTAGAACGTACGGGGCACGGCGGCAATCTCCACCCGGGCCCGGAAATCTTTGTCTTTGGTTGCCAGTTCATCAATGATCGCCTGAATCTGGGCGACGCAGCCTTCGGCAGTTTCGCCGGGAACCATCCGCCGGTCATAGGTGATCTGGCAGCGGTCCGGCACGATGCACATCGACCCCGGCGTGCAGTTGATGATCGTCAGGGCGATGCTAGACCGTCCGAGTTTTTCGTCTTGCAGCGCTTCTGCCGCCACCACTTGCTCGACCCGGTCGATGAAGGCGGTCGCTTTGTTGACGGCGTTGATCCCCAGCCAAGGCGCGCTGCCATGCGAGGTCACTCCCTCAATGGTCACTTGCAGTTCGACCCGGCCACGATGGCCGAGATACAGTTTCAGCGAGGTCGCCTCGCAGGAAACCACCCCGTCATAGTCCATCCCTCGTGCCGGCAGCGTTTCACTAATCAGCTTGGTCATGCCGAGTTGCTCGGCCGGCTCTTCCAGTACGACGCCGCTGAACATGAAGGTGCCGGCAATTTCATGACCCTGCTCGCGCAGCTTCAGCAGCAGTGCCCCGGCATAGATCTGGCAGGCGCCGCCACCTTTGACATCAGCCGCCGCCCGGCCATGGATCACTTCGGTCAGCTCGGTGCCGGTGCGGTCCTGATTTTCCATCAGATCGACGTCAATCACCGCTCCGTACGGGTCGTAGCCCAGCCACTCCGCCGGGTCGCCCGGCTCCACATGGTCGAGATGGGCGTTGTACATGATCGTCGGCCCCGGCTGTGTGCCGCGGATGATGCCGACGATATTGCCCCAGTTGTCGCGGAACACTTCGTCGTAGCCGAGTTTTTCCATCTCGGCCAGATACAGGTCGGCGACGCCTTTTTCCTTACCCGGCAACGCCGGTATGCGGATCAGCCGCTGGCAAAATTCCACGGCGGCCGGTTTTAGCTCGGCTGCCAGTTGATTAAGCAGGTTGGACATCGGTTATCCCTCCGTTATTTGGTCGGCGGCTCCGGTTTCAACACAAACGCCGATGCAGGCGCCAGTTCAGGCGGAAATTTCTCGGCTACTGCTCGGGCCGCCGCCAGCAGACCCGCCACTTCTACGGCATAGCGGGGCAGGTACGATTCGAGCGCCGGATTGACACTGCGCCCGTTCAGCTCGCTGGTCATGCAGTGCAGGGTTTTTACTTCCACAATCCACACTTCCTTTCGCGAATCGCCAGATGCGCCTGCTCGTAGGCGTACGCCGTCTGCAGCACCTGCGCTTCGGCGAACGGTTTCCCTTGGATCTGAAAGCCGATCGGCAGACCGTCATCGGTAAAGCCGCACGGTAGTGAAATGACCGGCAGGCCGTTGAAGTCGCCGAGTGAGGTCAGATACATCAGCACCGGGTTGGTGCGCGGGTCGACTGCGTCCGGGCCGAATTGCACCGTCTGCTCGCCGATCGGAAACGCCGGCATGATGACGGTCGGAGACAGGAAGACGTCGATCCCGCGATAAATCTCCGCCCATATCTGGCGGTCCTGCTGGCGCAGCCGCAGTGCTTTGATATAGGCCGAAGCCGGCAGATACTGTCCTTTTTCCAGCCGGTAACGGATGCTGGGGCCGTATTTTTCGCCGCATTGCTCCAGATGCTTTTCATGATAGGTATAGGCTTCCGACATCGTGATGATACTGCCGACGCTGAACGCGTCGCGCGTCGGATGCTTCAGCTCGCGGATCACCGCGCCACCGGCTTCGAACCAATCCAGCACTTTCGCGAACGCCTGCGCCACGGTCGGCTGCAGCAGTCCGTTGTAATACTGCGGGCAGATGCCGACCACCAGCCCTTTTACGTCGAGTGCCGCTTCGTTCAGCCCGGTTGTATAGTCTTCGCCCGGTACATCCGCCGAACCGGGATCGCCCGGATCATAACCGGCCAGCGTCGTCAACGCCGCCGCTGCATCCCAGACCGTCTTTGTCAGCGGTCCAGCGTGGTCCATCGACCAGCTGAGCGGAATCACGCCGCGCTTACTGACCCGACCATAGGTCGGCTTGAGTCCGACCACGCCGCAAAACGAAGCAGGAATCCGAATCGAACCGCCGGTATCGGTGCCAATGGAAAAGGTTGAACTGCCTGCCGCCACCGAAGCCGCCGAACCGCCGCTTGAGCCGCCGGTGACCCGATTCAGATCCCAGGGATTGCGACAGGGGCCGTAATGATCATTTTCATTGGTGGTGCCGTAAGCGAACTCATGCAGATTGTTCTTGCCGACCAAAATCGCGCCGGCTACCGCCAACCGGTCAATCGCCGCCGCATTCTGCGTCGGGATATGTTCGGCCAAAATCGCCGAACCGGCAGTCGTACGAATGCCTTTGGTAAAATACAGGTCTTTCGCGGAGTAGGGAATGCCGTGTAGCAAGCCCCGGTAGCGGCCCTGCAGGATTTCCTGTTCGGCCTGCCGGGCCGCCGTCAGCGCCGATTCGTCCAGCACTGAGATATAGGCGTTCACCAGCGGTTCGGTCTTTTTAATCCGGTCCAGACATTCACGGACCAGTTCCAGCGGCGAAACCTGTTTGGTTTTGATTAAGGGCGCCAGCTCTTCAACCGGCTTTTGCAGCAGGGACATCGCATCGTCTCCTTTCACGGGACCATTCTCTGCCCTTATTATACCGTAAGATAACGCAAAATGACCTCGTCCGACAGTTCTTCCGTCGCGCCGGCAGCCACGATTTCGCCTTTTTGGATCACGATGAACCGGTCGGCCAGTTTTTTGGCGAATTTGAGGTTTTGTTCGACAATCACGATCGGGATCTGCATCGCCTGGTGAATCCGTTTCAAGATGTTGCCGATCTCCGCCACCACATTCGGCTGGATCCCTTCGGTCGGTTCGTCAAGCAGCAGCGCCTTGGGGTGGCTCATCAGCGCCCGGGCGATCGCCAGTTGTTGCTGCTGACCGCCGGACAGCACGCCGCCTTTGCGGTGCAGATGCTCCGGCAAAATCGGGAAATAGTCGAACACTTCTTCCAGCCGCGGCTTGATTTCCTTGGTGTGCGACAACGCGCCCAATTCGAGGTTTTCTTTCACCGTCAGGTTGGGGATGATCTCGCGGCCCTGCGGCACGTAGGCGATGCCGCTCTGGGCCCGTTCATAGGCTTTCATCGCCGTCAGATCGACCTTGTCCAGGCAAACCGCGCCGGTCTGCAGCGGCAACAGGCCGATCAGGCTTTTCAGCAGGGTGGTCTTACCAACGCCGTTGCGGCCGAGAATCGCCAATTTTTCGGTGGAATCGACTGCAAAAGAGACTTTATTGACGATGCGGCTTTTGCCGTAGCTGACTGATACGCCCTTGACTTCCAACATCCTACGCCACCGCCTCGTCGTCATCTTTCAGGTACACCTGCACCACTTTCGGATTGCGTTTGACTTCGGCGAACGATCCCTCGGCCAGCACTTTGCCCTGGTGCAACACGCTGACGGTTTCGGCAATCTGCTCGACAAAATCGATGTCATGTTCCACGACGATTACCGTCTTGTCTTTCATCATCGTTTTGATCATTTCGCCGGTTTTGTAGGTTTCGTCAGCAGTCATGCCGGCAGTCGGTTCGTCCAGCGTGATCAGCTGCGGTTTCTGGGCAATGACCATGCCCATTTCCAGCCACTGCCGCTCGCCGTGCGACAGCGAGGTGGAAACGACGTCGCGTTTACCGTACAGATTGATCTGATCGAGGATGGTCTTGATTTCATCGGAAATTGCCCGGTTTTTGCGGTACAGGAAGGTTTTCAGGATACTGCTGTGCCCGGCCAGCGCCACCTCGATATTTTCATACACGGTGAGATAATCGAACAGGTTCGGCCCCTGAAACTTGCGCCCCACCTTATATTTGCCGGCGATTTCATGCGGATTGCGGCCGCTGATATCCGCTCCGCCCAGCAGCACTTTGCCGGAAGTCGGCGCGGTTTTGCCTGTAATCATGTCGATGATCGTCGTCTTGCCGGCGCCGTTGGGGCCGATGATGACCCGCGTCTCGCCTTTGTCAACCGTCAGCGACACTTGATCCACCGCCAGAAACCCGCTGAAACTCACGCTGACATTTTGCAGTTCCAAAAACGCCATGGCTTACACCTTGCCTTTCGCCGTGGCCAGTTCGCCGTCCATCAGGCCCAGTCCGTCGTCGCAACTCACGTCGCCCAGCTGACGGTCGACCCGACGGCAGTACTGCCAGTCCAGCAGCGTGCCGACCAGGCCCTTGGGAAAGAACATCACGACAGCCAGCATTGCCGCGCCGAGGATCAACAGCCAGACATTTTCAAAATGCTCGGACAGCAGGCTCTCCAGCCAGGTCACCAGAAAAGCGCCGATCATCGCGCCGGTCAGGTTGCCGCGGCCGCCCACCGCCAGCCAAACCAGCACGGCAGTGGAAAAGCCGACGCCGATATTGGTTGGCGAGACGAACGAACCGATCGGAATATACATCATGCCGGCCAGTCCGGCGATCATGCCGGAGATAACGAAAATCGACAATTTGAACGCCGCCGGATTGAAGCCGAGGAATTGCAGCCGGCTTTCATTTTCCCGCACCGAGCGCAGGATCATGCCGAAGCGGCTGTTCGTCAGCCAGCGGCAGAACAGGTAGACCAGCAGGCCAACCGCCAGCATCACATAGTAGTGTTCCAGCACCGATAGCGGCTCCTCGCCGATCGTCAGGGGCGGCAATCCGCTGATGCCATTCGCGCCGCCGGTGTATTTCTGCTGGTTGGTGAAAAACAGTTCGATCAGCGAAGCCAGCGACAAGGTGATGATGTTGAAGAACACTCCCTTGACCTTGCTGGTGAAGATGAAGTAGCCGAGTAGTCCGGCCACCAGCCCCGGAATCAGCATGCCGAGCAGCACGGCGACCGGAGTATTGTGCAGAATCTGCATGAACCAGGGAACTTCAGTAACGCCAAAGCCGCTCATGAAGGCCGGCACCCCGTCGCGGGTCGCATACGACAGCGCCAGTACATAGCCGCCCAGCCCGAAAAACATCGCCTGGCCCAGGTTCATCAGGCCGGCCTTACCCCAGAGAATATCCAGCGACAGAGCAAACACAATATAAATGATGCATTTGCTCATCATCTCCACCCGAAACAGCGACGTCATCAGCGGAAACGAAACGAGAAACAACAACAACAGGATATCGATGGTTTTGTCCCAACCGACCGTCTTAACCTCTTTCAACATGCCGCTCACCTCTTCTCTGTTGTAAACAAGCCTTCCGGCTTGAATCGGATCAGTACGATAATCACCAGGAACACCAACACTTTGGCGGTGATCTCACTCATATAGCCAGCCATCACGGTGACCGACTCGCTGATCACGACTGAGCTGGCGGCCGTGCCGGCGATCGAAGCGAAGCCGCCCAACACCACTGTCAGGAATCCATCCACGATATAATAAGAACCCATCGACGGCATTACACTCTTCACCGGCGCGATCAACGCGCCTGCCAAACCAGCCAGACCGGAGCCGCAGGCAAAGGTCAGCGTGTCGATCCGTGCGGTGTTGACGCCCAGGCACTGCGCCATGCTGCGGTTCTTCGTCACCGCCCGCAGCTGCATGCCGTACGGGGTTTTATAAAACAAAGCCAGCGTCACTGCCAGAATTGCTACGGCGACAAAAATCAGAAACAGATTGTAATGGGGGATCACGATGCCGCCGACATTAAAGCGCCCTTCCAGTGGCATGCCGACAAATTTGTCTTCCGGGCCGAACGCCATCCGGACCAGTTGTTGCAATATGATCGACAATGCGAACGTCGCTAGCAGAGTTTCGGCGACCTTGCCGTACAGCCGTCGGATCAGCGTCAGCTCTATCAGCGCGCCGAGCAGCGCCGTCGCCAGAAATGCCATCAGCATCGATACAACGAACGGGGCATGAAACACCGTTGTTACGAAATAAGTCACATAAGCGCCGATCATGATGAATTCGCCGTGGGCCATGTTGACCACATCCATCAGGCCAAAGATGATCACCAGTCCCAGCGCGGTGATAAACAGCATCGCCGAAACGCTGAGTCCATTGATACTTTGCGAGATTAACAGTTCCATCGCGCGTCACTCCTTTCCCCCTGCATGAGCTAAAAAAAGACAAAGCGCCTGCCACAAGCGGAGCAATTCGCTCGTGACAGGCACACCTCATTGTGTCAGTTGACTATTGTTTTAGCTAAGTTGTTTACAGTTCCGGTTTGACCAGGGCGTTCGAGCTGTAGACGATTTCAAACATGCCGTCCGGCTTGATCTTGCCGATCCGCGACTGCAACCAAGTGTGGTTGTTAGTCGGGTCGACCTTGATTTTGCCTTGCGGCGAGTCGACTTCCAGTCCCTTGAAGGCGCTGATCAGCGTCGGTCCGTCATATTTTTCCGCTTTTTCCAGTGCTTTGGCCAGCAGATATACGCCATGGTAGGCGCCTTCGGCCAGATTGGTCACGGTGGTGTTGTCGGCAAATTTGCTGTTGTAAGCAGCGACAAACTTCTTGCTTTCCGGCGTATCGACGACCTGGAAGTAGGAGAAGGAACTGTAGTGGCCGGCTGCCGCGGCTGCGCCGATGCCCTTGACTGTCGCTTCATGCGTGGCGATCGAGCAGATCGGCATGTCTTTGGCTGACAGTCCATATTGTTGATACTGCTTGTAGAACGGCACCACACTGTCGCCGGCCACTGCCGAGAAAATCACATCCGGTTTGGCCTGTTTGATTTTATTGATCAGCGAGGAAAACTCAGTATGTCCAAGCGGCACGAACTCTTCGCCGACGATCTGGCCGCCGGCTTTTTCCAGCATTGCTTTGGCTTTCTTGACGCTGGTGACGCCAAACACATAATCGGAACCGACGAAGAAGACTTTCTTGCCGAGGTTTTTCACGATCCAGGGAATGAAGTCGGCGCTTTGCTGGCTGGGCACCGAATTGGTGTAAATTACGTTGGGCGAGGGTTTTTCGCCTTCATAGTAGGTGTTGTACACCAGCACCGATTTGTTGCGTTCCACATCGGGAATGACCGCCAGGCGAGAGGCCGAGGAGTTGGTGCCGACGGTGGCCACGACTTTATCCTGCAAAATCAGTTTCTTGATTTTTTCGGTCGCTTTGGCCGGGTCGGAAGCATAGTCCTCGAACACGGGAATCAGTTTCTTGCCTTTGACGCCGCCGGCGGCGTTGATTTCATCGATCGCCAGCTTGGCTGCATTCAGCATCGGTTTTTCCGAGATCGAGAAAGGACCGGTGGTGGAATAGAGCACGCCGATCTTGATGCCTTCGGCAGCGGCAGGCGCCGAAGCAGCGTCAGGCGCTTTCTCCGCTTTACCGCAGCCGGCGAGAAGGCTGACTGCCATGACCAAAACCAATAATCCCGTGAACCATTTTGTGTTCCGCATGTTGTTTTCCTCCCTGTACTTTGTGTTTAAAGCTAAAAAAAGAGACCTTGTTCGCGTGAACAAAGCCTCATTGCTTTTTCGGGTCGTTTAATTGTTTATGATTATAGCACCGGCAAAAAACGAATACAATAGAATGAATAACAAAGTCTTCTGTGCCGACGCACAGTGTCACTTCGCAAATCGGCCATCATCTTTCGTTTCATTCAACTTGTGCAGATTGTCGGCAAGCCAGCCGACGCGTTCGGCTTCTCTGCAATCGAACTGGCCGATATAAGGTTTGATATCCAGCACCGGCGTCTGGTCCAACATGTCCACACCGCGAACTCGTAACAGTCGCCCTTCCACCTTATCCAAGCGCACGACCGAAAACCCGATCGGATTGGGACGGGCCGGCGACCGCGTCGCAAATATGCCATGCAGTTCATTTTCCAAGAACGGCTTAACAAGCAAGCCGGCCGGTTGAACGCGATGGAGATGATACAACAGAATCAGATGCGAAAAGCCTTCAATATCTTTTAAACCATCACTGTACTGAGGATATATTTCCACCACAGCCTCAACATCGGCTGCTGCAGCGCCAGACGCTTGAATAGGCGTTCCGGCCGGCTCCGTAAATGGCGAATGTACAACACCGATAGCCGCATATTGAATCACTGTATCACCTCAACAGTTTTATTGCTTTGCCGCTTCACCAATCAAGCAGTCGACCTCGAACCGCCACCCTGGTTATTGCCCTGACGCCTACGATAATAGTGCTCTACCGCGTTTTTCAGCGCCGTAGCCCCTAAGACCGAACAATGCAGTTTGTGTTCCGGCAACCCGTCTAGGGCTGCCACAATATCCTGATCGGTGATCGCAGCGGCTTCTTCCAGCGTCTTGCCTTTCGCCAGTTCCGTGGTCACGCTGCTTGAGGCCACTGCCGCCACGCAGCCGTCCACCAGAAAACTGATGTCGCTAATCCGGTTGTCCGACACCTTGATAAAAATCGCCAAAAAATCGCCGCAGCCCGGCTCACCGCTCGATCCTACCGCATCAGCGTCCGGCATATCGCCGACATTTCGCGGCTGCATAAAATGCTCGATGGTCTTGTCTGAAAACGACGCACAATACACTCTTACGCCTCCTGATTATTATACACCGGTTATTTCACCAGACAACATTCGCATCGTCCTGGCATAAACCTCTTTCACCGCGCTACCTGCCGAGCATTCAACATCCACGATGCTTTTTCCCTGGTTGACCGCTTCCACCACCTTGGCGTCAAAAGGGATCTTGCCGACAAAAGGAATGCCCATGTTTTGGCAATACGTCACGATTGCTTCGGTTTTATCAAAGTTGGTATTGTATTTGTTGATGCAAACAGCAATCTCTGTATCAAATCCCTGGGTAGTCTTGATAATGCGCTCCATATCGCTGATGCCGGAAACCGAAGGTTCCGCCACGATCAACACCATGTCCGTGCCGCTGAGCGAGGCAATGACAGGGCAACCGATGCCTGGCGATCCGTCGATAATCGCCAAACTCACTTCCGGCGCGGCGGCTTTCATTTGTTTTTTCACTTCGGTCACCAGCAGCCCGGAGGTACCGCTGCCCATTTTAAGCTGCGCCGTGGAAAACACCGCATCATCCGAATAAAGCATCAAATCGCCGGCAACCGCGTCCACAAGCCGAATCGCGCCGACCGGACAAATACTTTCACAGACCCCGCAGCCTTCGCAGGCAAATTCATCCACCGTATAGTGAAAGTCCGGATCGATAGCTTCAAACCGGCAGTTTTGCCGGCACAAATCGCATTTTACGCACAAATCCGTGTTGATTTGCGCCTTGGGCATGCCGAAGTAATCGGTCCGCTGCGGCGATGCAGCTTGCGCCATCAGCAAGTGCAGGTTCGGCGCATCCACGTCGCAGTCTGCATAGGCCCTGGCATTCGAAAGTTTGATAAATGCGCCAGCGACCGTTGTTTTGCCGGTACCGCCTTTACCGCTAAGAATGAGCAGTTGTTTCACGCCGCACCTCCTCCATCACCCGCAACAGTAGCCCAGCGAACAAATCCCTATATTTCGGCTGTTCACGCACTAAAATCCGCGCGTTTGAGTTAATCGCGCCGATTTCCGCCGCAAACGGAATTCTGCCTAAAATCTGAATTTCATTTTCTCGGCAGAACGTTTCTGCCGGATTATTTCCGGGCAGACATTTGTTCAGCACCGCCCCGAACGGCTTGTCAAACAGTTTGACCAGTTCATGCACCATGCTGAAATTGTGAACGCCGAACAACGTCGGCTCCGCGACCAGAATGCAGTAATCCGCATCCTTGATGCTTTCCATCACGATACATGCGCTGCCGGGCGGACAATCGATCATCGCGATTTCGGTTTCACCGACAGGCGCGTTAAGCAACTGCTTGATGATCGGGATTCCCGATGATTCCCCTGTATTCAACACACCGGTAAGCACCGACACGGTTTCCGAAACGCCGCTTTGGATCTCACCGATGACTTTGTCTTTCTCGGCGAGCGCTTTTTCAGGACAAAATAACACACAGCCGCCGCAGGAGTGGCAGACGGTTTCAAACACTTTCAAACGCCCGCCAATGTATGCCAGTGCATTGAATTTGCAGAAATCGACGCAAACCCGGCAACCGTTGCACTTGCTTTCATCCACCACCGGTATTTTGACGCTGATTTTTTTCACCGCAACGTCCTGTGGCTTAAAAAACAAGTGCCCATTTGGTTCTTCCACGTCACAGTCAATATATACGGCCTGCGGCGCTGCCGCCGCCAAGTTGACTGAAACCAGCGTCTTGCCGGTGCCGCCCTTGCCGCTAAGCACGGCGATTTTCAGACTATTTCCCGCCATGATTGTGAAAACCGGCATGGACATTTTCCAGCGGCGACAACTTGCCTTCGGCAAACGCAGCGATATTTTCCTGCACCGACTTGCTGATGGTCTTATACATCTTCAGCCCGGCTTCCTTGAGAACATTAGCCGCGTTTTCACCGCATTGGGGGACCACCACGACCGCAGCGCCGCTGTCTACAACCGCCTGCGCCGCTTTAATCCCGGCGCCGCCTTGGCTGGCGATTGCGGTATTGTCAAAGAATGCGCACGTTTTTTCTTCCATGTCATAAATTAAAAAATACGGCGTCCGGCCAAAGGATTCGGCGATTCCCGACTCAAGCGATTTGTTGAACACTGGCATTGCGATTTTCATGATAAATCCCCCTCATTTTTGTTATTGCAAGGCTTGCTGTGCAAGGCAAGGCGCCCCGTCATCGGTCGCCTTGCCTTGCACAGTCACTCTTTGTTATTCGTTGTCTGGATCAATGTTGCCCATGCGCTGTTTCACTTGTTGCAGCTGCTGCTCCAAAGCGTCAACTTGCCTGGTCAAGATTTCTTTTTCGCTACCAACCATCGCATTCATTTGCGCACCTTGTTGCGCCGCAAACTGATTGCCGGCCTGAAATCCTGCGCCTTGCATCATGCCGGCTCCGCCACGCCGGCAACCAAAACCGCCGAACATCCCCGGAGCGTTCATCGGCCCCGGCGCAACAGTCCCCGCGCAAAAGCCAGCGCGACGTCCTGTCATCGGCCCCATCCCCATCGGTCCGGTTCCATCTCCTCTTGGCATATCAATCACTCCTTCACTGTTTTTCGGTTTCATATGATTTTGGATCGGCGCCGTTTTCGTCATATGTCCATAATCATCGTACTGCTATTATGAAATTATGTCAACAACTTGCGGAAAAATTTTTCGCCCCTCTTTTTTTTGCTGGAGAGGCTGCCTCGCAGTCATCAGCCTAACGAAGCAGCCTCTCCCAATTATACGATATCAGTGTCCGCAGCCGTGATGGTCATCCCCGTCATGGTTGCAGGAATTTCCGCCCACCGCCAGATTTTTCGCCAGATACTGGTTGACCAGGTCAACCGGTTTGCCGGATTGTACGCCGCAAACCACCGCTACGCCGCGTGATTGAAAAATCTGCTGGGCCGCTTCGCCCATGCCGCCGACCAGGACCACGGTGGCGCCTTGATCTGCAATCCAGTTGGGAATCACGCCGGGTGCATGCGGCGGCGGAACCAGGTTTTCCACGACCGCGATTTTTCCGGCCTCGATTGTCGCAAACAAAAACTCTTCACAGTGGCCAAAATGACTGCTGAGCATTCCGCCGGCCACCGGCACCGCAATTTTCTCCATTTTATTTTCCCCTTTCGCTACCTTTTCCTCCGTTACCTCATCCAGCAAGACATTACCGACAATTTCATCGACTGCCGCCTTCATGGCGATAGAGCGCTCCATCGCCGACACGCCGTCATCGCCGGCGCACACGACCATCGGGTCGATTGGCATCCGGCCCAAAAAAGGCACGTTGAATTCCCGCGCCAACGCTTCGCCGCCGCCGGTTTTGAAAATCGCCGCATGATGTCCGCATTCCGGACAAACATAACCGCTCATGTTTTCAATTACACCCACGATATTCATGCCGACCTGACGGCAGAAGTTCAGCGATTTCCTCACATCGGCCAACGCCACGCCCTGCGGCGTGGTAACGACAATCGCGCCGCATCCGGGAATAAACTGGGCAATCGTCAACGGCTCATCACCAGTACCGGGCGGGCTGTCAATGACCAAAGCATCCAGCGGACCCCAGTCGACATCCACCAGAAACTGCTTGATAACGCCGATTTTCAGCGGTCCTCGCCAAATCACCGCGTCGTCGCTATGTTGCAAAAAGCCCTGCATCGAAATAATTTTTAGGTTGTCCGAATAAGGATACGGTTGAATCTTGCCATTCACCGTTCCCAGCGCCAGCCCGGTCAACCCCATGATCCGGGCGATGCTCGGTCCATGCACATCAATATCAAGCAACCCGGTGCGCATCCCCTTGGCCGCCAACGCCGATGCGATGCCTGCCGCCATCGTGCTCTTGCCCACGCCGCCTTTGCCGCTCATCACCATGAACACACGCTTTACGCTTTTAAGAAATTCCTGAATCTCCGCCTCTTGTTGTCCTGCTTGTTCCACCGGAATCAGTCCCCCTCTTTTTCATTGCTGCGCACGGTGATAGGTTTCTGCCTCGTCCGCGCCGTTAGTTTTGGACATATGACACTTACTTTTCATTATACAACGTTTTGGACTTAAGTCAATAAAATCAAAGGCCCCCGCGCACAGATCGCAGGAGCCGTTGAGAGCCTTATTTACCACTCAATTAATGATTTGTTGTTTCCCCGTGTCGACGAAAATCTTCCAGCAGCATCGCCACCGCTGCTGTCACTTCCTTTACATCATGCCGCCGCCCCCGGATGCACAGAATCGCCGGCTCGGCGCAAACAAAACAGCGCCGTCCGGCCAACCCGGCTGAGTCACGGCTGAGCTGCGTCCCTGACGCATCAAACACATCGATGTCCAGGAGCCGGCCAAAGGACTGTTCGGTCTCGACCTGCACCGCCAGCTGCTTCAACAGCGCCGCATCGCCCGCCACCGCCAGCACCGCCGCCGGTCCGGCGAACGCAGACAGCCGCCGCATCTCTCTGACATGGACGCCTGCCGCGGCAAACAATCCTTCCAGCCGTGTCAGCGCATACTCGATCAGCGCAAGCGTATCTTGATCATATTTTACCGACCCCGGCATGTTGACCGAAATACTGACCACGGCAGCCTGACAGCGGGACCGCAGCTCTGCCTGAACTGCGGCCCGTTCTTCTTTTGTCTGCAGAACCTGCTCCAGAGTAACCGGCTGCGCCGAGCTGCTTCGTATTGGGAATTTGTGCACCTTCCCGCTCCTTTTAATGCCTTGAATCGCTTTGGCGAATCTTGGCCAAAATTGGCTCGGCTGCCGGCGACTGCAAATATTCCAGTGTTGTCGGCGGTACCATACTTTTAATACCCCACCAGTCATCCTGGCGAATCATCTCGCGCACCTTCGATGCGCTGACGATTTCTCCGGCCACGCCAACTCGGGGAATCATTCTGAATGAGATGCCGTGGCGCGGCAGAATCTCCTGCATCGCCTCGTTGTAGGCATTGGTGACCGGGCAGTAAGGTTCTTCGCCGATATAGCGGGCTTTTATCCCCAGCGCCGGCGCGATTTTTTCAGCAAACACCTCTATGTCCAGACGGGTCTGCGCCACCACCTTGTCCTCGTCACGCGTAAAGTACGTGGGAAATGTGGCAGCGGAAATGATGTAGTTACCGGCGGGAAACACCGCCACGTTGGAGAGATCTGCCACCCCGCGCCGCACCAGCTGCAACCGGTCGGCAAACGGAAACAACGAGCGGTCCTCGCTGACAACAAAAACGATCACCGCCTCGCTCTCACTTGCTGCATGCTCGATCAGCGCCCGGTGGCCTTTGGTGAAGGGGTTGCAGTTGACGACGATCGCCGCCCGCTCCGGTTTCAAATGAGTAGTCTGTTGCTGGATTTTGCGGCAATATTCTTCCACCGAGCCCAGCCCGGTTTCCAGCAACGCCACATATGGCTCGGCCCGGGCGATTTCCGTGAAGCCCAGTGCTGCGAACAGATGGGATTTGGCCGGTTTGGTAAACAGGAAGTAATGCAGCCGTCCTCGCTGCGCCTGTTCCTGCATCAACCGACTGACGATCCTCGCGGTCAGCCCAGCGCCTTGCACCGACTCGTCCACGGCGATATTGCGCAGCACTTCGCCGGCGAACGATCCTGTCGCCACGATCCTGTCATCCTGAAACAAAGCCGTAGTAAACTCGACGTCCGTCTCGAACGTCAAATCGAACCGGGCCAAGAAATCCCTGATCAGATTTACATCGACCGGGTCGGCCAGATTGATCGTCCTTTCATAGGGTTCGCTCCACTCCGCCATCGGTCTAACCTCCTGCTTGCCGCACCACATCGATCACAGTTCCGTCCCGGTATTCGACCAGCCCGACGATCCGACCATCGAATGTCGGCGCTACAGGAACTCCGGCCATTTTTTCGGCCAGCATTTTCAAATCGTGAACATCGCGCACCGGCAAGCCGGAGTCCTTAAGTCGCGAGGCAAGTTCGGCCCGCCGCGGATTGACCGCCACCCCGTGTTCGGTTACCAATACGTCGACGGTTTCGCCGGGAGTCGTCACCGTCAGCACCTTGTCCAGCAAGATCGGCAAGCGTCCCCGCAACAAATTGGCCACGATAATCGTCATCTTCGCGCCGGCCGCCGCATCGCTGTGACCGCCGGAGCCGCCCATGATGATGCCGTCCGATCCGGTCGTGACATTGACGTTGAAATCGGTGTCAATTTCGGTCGCGCCCAAAATCACGGTGTCTAACATGTTGACGACACAGCCCGAATTAAAAGGGTTGGCGTAATAGCCGGCGCTGACTTCCAGATGGTTGGGGTTCGTCGCCAGCGATTTCACTGCTTCCAGGTCAAAATCCTGCACATCGATGATGCGTTTGAATAATCCTCTGTCTAACATATTCACCAGATAGCCGGTAATTCCTCCCATGGCAAAACTGCCGCTTATGCCGCGCCGTTCCATGATCCGCGCCATATAGTCGGCTGCAGCCAGCGACGCGCCGCCGGCGCCGGTCTGGAATGAGAATCCTTCCTTTAGCAAACCGGAAGCCGCAATGACTTGGGCGGCCGATTGGGCGATCTTCAGGCCGACTGGGTCTTTGGTAATCGTGGTGGTACCGGAAACAATTCCCTTGGGATCACCGATTTTTTCCACCGCGACCACATAGTCGACCCGGGTCTGGGGAATCGAAACCGGCGCCAGCGGATAGTCGACCAGATAGTCGGTCACTGCCACCACATGGTCGGCATACTCGGCATCCGGCATCGCATAACCGAGCGAACCGCAGGCCGCCGGCCCCATCGTGCCGCTCACATTGCCGTAACGGTCACAGGCCGGGGCGGCGATAAAGGCGACATCGACATGGGCCTGCCCGGCCTCAATCGCTCTGGCCCGCCCGCCATGGGTCCGCATGATTACCGGGTTAGCCAGCACGCCCTGCGACAGAGCCTTTCCGACCGGTCCCGAAATGTAGTTGGTATCCAGACCGCCGACCACGCCGCTTCGGATATGGTCGATCAGCGGCGCATGAACCGGAAAGATCGAACTGATCATGATGTTCAAGTTTCTGCGACCAAGGCTTGCCGCCACCGCCAACACCTGATTCAGCACGCCGTCGCCGTTGCGAAAATGATGGTGGAAGGACAAGGTCATTCCATCTTTCACCGGAATCCGCTTAAACACCTCCGCCAAATTATCCAGCACTTTGTCGTCGCCGGGCCGAGCTTGTTTCATCAGCGGCGCATAGCGCCGCAGCGGCTGCGTTGTTTGAAACGCACCGGCGAATGCCGCGACCTGACCGTAGCCCGCCGCCGCTGCCGGAATTTCTCTGCCTACTGCGTTCTTCATTGTTCAGCACCTCCGGCCGGATTATTCTCCGCCAGTTTTAGCACATGTCTGGCCCGCAGTTCAATCGGCGCATCAATCATCTTGCCGTCGAGCGAAACTGCGCCTGCGCCTTCCAGCTCCGCTTGCCGCAGCACCGCCAGCACCCGCTGGGCCCAGCGAATTTCTTCGGCGCTCGGGTTCATCACCTCATGGATAATATCGACCTGCCTAGGATGAATCGCCAGTTTCCCCTTGTAGCCGAGTTGACGGGCCAGCGCGACATCGGCCCGCAGACCTGCTTCGTCGTTGATATCGGTAAACGGCGTATCGATTGCGGCGACTCCCGCCGCCGCCGCCGCATTGATCAACATGCTGCGAGCACTCATGATTTCCAACCCGTCTCGGGTTCGTTTGGCGCCGAGGGCCGCCGTATAGTCTTCCGCGCCGAAGGCCAGGGCAATCAAGCGGGCATGGGCGGTTGCGACGGCATACGCTTCCGCCAGACCGCGCGGGGTTTCAATCAGGGCGATGATTTGCACCGGCGCCTGCCCCGGTTGTTCCAACGATTCCAGCAAACCGGCCACCGCTTGGATATCGGCCGCCGACTGAACTTTTGGCGCCAAGACGGCTGCCGGGGCGCAGGCAACAATCCGCCGCAAATCCTCTTCGCCGCCGGTTTCCAGCGTATTGATCCGCACAACCTTCGCACTGGTTTTGAAATCGACGCTTTGCAATGCTTCAGCGACCAGAAACCGCGCGGCATCCTTTTCGCGCAGCGCCACCGCATCTTCCAGGTCAAGGATCACCGCATCAGCGCCAAATACACCGGCAGCCTGCAACATCGCCGGATTGTTGCCGGGAACGAACAGCATGGAGCGCAACACGTCAAGCATCGCCATCCACCTCCCCCACCAGTCCGGCCCGTTCCAGCGCAGCCTTGGTCCGTGCAGTCAACGCATATTCCAGCGCGCCTCGGTCCACCACTTTCATCGCTGCATCAACAACGCCGTAATGTTCCACCACCGCCAGCACAGTCCGCCGGATCGACTCGCCGTATTGCAACAAGACCAGGCTCTCTATGCTGATCTCAATCCCGCTTCCTAGTTCCGCCGGCGCGACTGTCACTACCACGTCGCCCGATTCCAGCGTTCCGGCCTGGGCCGGTTTTGTCAATGTTGTCATATCAGTTCCACCACCTTACCAGATATCATGCATTATGAAAACGCGGCAATCAAAATTCCGCCGATAATTAACATGATCGCTCCGCCGATGCGGGAAGAAATCTGGGCGAACGGCATCGCATTCATCCGTTTGGCTGCGCTGAGCACGGCCACGTCACCAGTGCCGCCCATGTTGGCCATGCAGAGACCGGCCGTAATCGACGATTCGATCGGAAAGAAGCCGACCAGTTTGCCGCCATACCAAGTACCGATGATCGCACCCATCACCACAGTAAACACCAGTAAAAGATACTGCCAGGTGAAGGCGGCAATAATCTGACCCAGGTCCGTATAAGCCACGCCGATTCCGACCAACAGTGCGGCGGTTAGGTTGGTGGCGATGAACTGGAACCAGTTGCGAGCGGCGATTTCATATTCCCGCGGCATGATTCCAAGCGCTTTTACCGCTGCCACGCTGAGAATCATCCAGGCGAAAGAGTGGATTTTGGGGAAAAGTTTTTCAATCCCCAGTCCGACAATAAAGAACGAAGTCGCGAGCAACAGACCGATCCCCAGACTTTGTAGCGTCAGCACATCGGCCGCCTCTTTGGCATTGGCATCCGCCGTTTCATCCTTTACAGACATCAACTGCCCGTTGCCGGTCCACTCGGGATGCGCTTTGCCCAAACGGTCAAACAGACCGCCGGCGATAATCGACATCGCATTGCCAAGCGCCACCGCTGGAATCATCATTGACAACATTTTCGCGGGGTCAGCGCCGGTCGAACCGGCGTAAATTTTCGACATCGGCACCGCCCCTGCGCCCATGCCGCCGCCCATAATCGGCACGCCGATATACAAAACCGCCTCTTTCCAGCCATACCCGATCAGAGATCCGACCAGCGCCACACCGCCCAAACTAACGGCGACGCCAAGCAGAATGACCGGGATATAGCGGGCAAACGCCGCAATCAATAGTTTGCGGCTCATCCCCAAAATCGATCCGGTTATCAGTGCAGCAATATAAAAGTCCAAAAAACCCATTCGGCCCATAAAATCTTTCACCAAAGCAATCGCCGGTTTCGGAAACAGCCCCCAGTGCACCAAAGCGGCCATGCCAAAAATCGTCGCGATGGCGCCGCCACCCAGCAACGTGTTTACCAACGGCACCCGTTCGCCAATTTCCCACCAGATTGCGCCGAGCACCATCATTACGGCAAATGCACCGATCATGTTCATTGGCGCCAAAATCTTGTCTGCTTTCGGACCGAACACGATAAACGTGCCCGCCAGCACCACAACAGCCACCACAGCAAACACCGGCAATGACAATCCCGCCATCGTAAAAGGCTTTTTGTTTTCAGACATCCCCTGCACACTCCTTCATAAATAATCGATGCCGAACGACGCAGCGCCCTCATCAGGCTCAGTATAGTATTGATAGAAAATTAAAAAAATGTTTTTGTAACATAAGTAAGCACGCAAAAAAAAGCGCCGGCGTACCAGCTAACTCTTCTCATCGTCTTTATTCTTTGTAACGATACATATTTACCGGTCGACCGATTGCACGATAAGTCAGTTTCGTTTCTACCCGTCCCATTTCCGCCAGATATGCCAGGTATTTTCGCAATGAAACCCGGGAAATACCGATTTGCCCCGATAACTGCTGTGTGGTCGTGAAGTCAGCCAGTTGCTGCAACAGGTCCTCCACTTGCCTCAAAGTTTCACGTTCCAAGCCCTTAGGCAGCTCTGTCTGTTCTGCGACAGTTTTGGTCAAAATCCGCTGGTCGATCTCCTGTTGGTCGAGCAGGTCATTCTGCGCCAATAAACGGATGCGCTCCCTGTAAGTAATCAACGCTGTTTGCAACCGTTCGGCGGTAAAGGGTTTGACAACGTAATCGACAACGCCATGACGCAACGCTTTGGCGATGTCATTGCCGCTTCTGGCGGCTGTGACCATGATGACGTCGATGTTACGGCCACTGGAACGAACTTGCTTCAAAAAATCCATGCCATCCAGTTTCGGCATGAACAAATCCAGCAAAACCAGCTGCACCGACCGATTGCGTATAAACCTGAGCGCCTCATCGCCATTGCGGACAACGCCGGCCAGCCGAAACCCAGTGACCTGTTGAAGATACAGTTGGTTCAACTCCGCAACCAGCGGATCGTCTTCCACAATCAATACGTCAATCAGATCGGTTACCTCCCTCCGTCACTGGCACGCGCACCGTGAATATTGTTCCCCTCTCTTTGTCCGACTCCACGCCAATTTCGCCTGCCAGTTGTTCAACCGCCCTCGCCACCAGATACAGACCAAAGCCTCGCCCCTCGCCTTTGGTCGAGAAGTTCCGGTCAAAAATCCGGCGGGTCAATAACGACGGAACCCCCGGTCCGCTATCCGCCACGCGCAGCCAGATGTTGCCGTCATCCCTGCGAATCGAAAATTCGGCCCGTCGTTCTGATGTTTCCTGCACCGCTTCAAATGCATTGTCTAGCAAATTGCCGATCACCGTGACCAGTCCATGCGCCGTTTCGGCTTCCAGCGGTTCGTCCAAACAGCTGGCAGCATCAATCGACAAAGACACACCGCTCTCGCGGGCCCGGCTGAGTTTGCTCAGAACAACACCAGCCAGAATCGGATCCTTGATGCGTTCACTGACAAAATCGACTTCCTCGCGGCTTTCATTGAGCACCTTATCGATATAAGCGTCCAGACGTTCATATTTTCTGAGCCGGGTCAAGCCACGGATAACATGCAAAGTATTGAGAAATTCGTGCGCCCGGGCACGCAGCGCTTCCAGCAGCCCATTCACTCCAGTCAGTTCCTCTGCCAGCTTACGGATTTCCGTCATGTCACGAAACGTCGCCAATGCACCGACCACTTCACCATTCACCAACAACGGCACCCGGTTTGTCAGCACGACAACGCCGTTGATGTCCTGTTCCTGGTCATATTCCGCCTGGCGGGTCCGCAGCACCTCATGCAGACGGGTCTGTGGAATACATTTTTCCACCGGCTGACCGATGACGTCATGTGTAACGCCAGCTTGGCCAAACAGCCGCGCTGCTTCGCTGTTGACCAGCGTAACCAATCCGTCCGCATCAATGGCCAGAATTCCCTCCCGGGTTGACTGCAAGATCGAATTTCTTTCTTCGAGAAGTTGCGCGATAGCAAACGGCTCCAGCCCAAACAAAGTCCGTTTAATCCGCCGGGCTAGTCCAACAGCGCCCAGCAAACCAACAATCAGTCCAAATGCCGCCGCCCAGAGAATGATCGAGCGACTGCGCCCGACCGCTTGTTCGACATCATCTAGCAAAATTCCCACTACCACAGCGCCAACCTGGCGGCCATCGCGGGTCCGCACCGGTGAAAATGCCCGCAACGAAGAACCAAGCGTTCCCTTGGCCATGGAAATGTACTCCTTGCCTTGCAGCGCCGGTAATTCATCGCCGCCAACCAGGTGCTGGCCAATCCGCGCCTCGTTGGGATGAGATTTGCGTATGCCGTTCATGTCAAACACAACGACAAATTCGACATTCGTGGCGCTTCGGATTGCAGCGGTATATTCACGGATCAGGCGGCTATTCCTATTCTGTTCAAGGGCTTCGACCACCAGCGGCGACAATGCGACGCTGCGGGAAACATCCATCGCTTTATTCCCCAGGTTTTCCCTAGCGGTTTGCTCCACGCTTCGAGTGACAAACAGACTGGCAATCAATAATGCCAAAGCGACAATGCCGCAAACGAGGAGGATAATCACGCTTTGCAGCGATAACAATGGTTTTGCCTTTGCCATATTCACAACCCCGTCGTTGATTTACCAGGCCAGCTTCAGCGCCAGATTGCCCTGTACCCCGGTTTCACCGCCAAACAACTGCGCGACCTCTCCTTGTAGGCGCCATTTGCGACCAAGCTGCAGATCCGCGCCCAGCCCCAGTTGCCAGTTGCTGCGGCCCGCCTCGCTGACCGCCCGGTCCCCGGCAACGTCGACTTCGTTGCGACCGGAAAATTGCTGGATATAGCTTAGTTTCGCCCAGTAGCTGGACCGACGTTGCGGCGACGGTTCGATGGTCCGGCGCGCTACCAGCCCTAGACGACCCCGGAACGACTCGCCCTGTTTCAATGAAACCAGCGCCCCCAGTTTGTCGGTAAAATCATTCTGGCCGACTTTCGTATAGGACAGCTGCAGCTGCGGTTCCAGAATCCAGCCGTGCTTCTGGCGAAGTGTCACGCCGTTTTCCAGCGTCAGCACAGTAATATTGCCTGTGTACTCCTGTTTCAGGCCATAGCCGAGTTCGCCCGGCACCGTATTGTTAAAGGCCAGTCCGCCATAGAGCAGCGACCAGTGGCCGTACCAGGAACGACCGCTGTTCGGAAGGTTCACATACAGTCCATAGATGCCGCCCAATGTGGCCTGGGTCTTGTTCTCCACATTACTGGCGTATTTCTGCAGATTGCTGCTCGTTCCCATCATCAGACCCCAATATGCCAGCGACCTATCTGTCGGTCTGCCGCCACTGGTCAGTCGCTGCCAACCCAGACTTATACCGCCGGTTTGCGAGTGAACGTTGCTGTTGTCAATCTCGGCGAAATTGCTGTTGCCGGAAAATCCGCGCAGCCAGAATTCGCCTTCCCGCTCCCGCTGACGCATATTGGCAACATCGCCAGAATCGCCGCCCTCAAGGAATCGAACCCCGGAGTAACGCGTCTGGTTCAAGTGCAAGCCCAAGTCAGTTGCAATACTGTGTCCGGCCTGCTGCGCACTGGTTACCGAACCCGAATAGCTTTTCAGATAATCCGGAGCATACAGCGCATAGACCAACCAACCCATCATCGTGCTTAAGGTTCCGCTGTAATAATATTGATAAGCACCGCCAGCCCGGTATTCGCCGTCTTTTTCCATCGGCGAGGCAATCCCGCCGACCAGCGTATAGCCTGCCGGTATGTCGATCACATAAATCCGCTGCAAATCACTGCCCCAAGCTGCCAAAATCGCCTGTTCATCTCGGCTTGCCTGAATTCCTCGATATTTTTCGCCCCACCAGGCGCCAAAATAGCCCCGGTTAATTTCCGAAGTTGCCCCCGACCCCCTGCGGAATAATCTCTGGGTAGCCGACGTAGTCACCAGATCCAGTTTGGTATCGGTCACCCCACCAGTACCGGTAAAAGAATAAAAGTTGTCATATACCGGAACATAAACGCCCAGTGTGCTGTCCCAGCGCTGGTAAAAACGACTGTTGACGCTCGTCGTCTTCAGGATCGCAATCTTTCGGTCCAACCTTCCATTCGTCACGCCGTCATAAATATTATAGGCGTCCAGACCGAGCCGATGCGTCTGGATGGTCTTATCCGTCTGAATCTCCGCGTCGATATCCGCCAGCGTTTCCGCAGACGCCAGCTGGCAAACCATCAATAAGGAAATCGCTACAAGATACCTTGCAAGGTCTATTCTTCTCAACCGAAACATGAATTCCCCCAGAATTGCCAAGGATAAAAGCCGCAAACTCTAAACGCCTTGCCGTCCCATCTCCGCCGCCACCGCGTGCTTGTCCGCCCGGATAAAAGCCAGCAGGTCCTTGGCCTCTGGCGAATACAGCTTTGTTTCTTCATAATCCGGCTCGCTGTCAAACAGTTGCTGCAACACCACGCCGTCCGCGCCAAACCAGCGCGGCGCCAATCCACCAAAGAAAAGCCCCTGCTTTCTCAGCACTTCGGTTGCGGCGCCGATCTCCGGACAGGCAGTGCTTATCACCAGTTGCAAACTGACAATGCCGCGCCGCTTCGCTTCCGCCAGCAGTTCCGTCACGAACGTCGCCCAATCGCCGCCGATGCGCTGCACCTCCACCTTCCAGCTTTTTGCCCGTTCATAATATTTTTCCGTACGCAGCGTATCCCCCGTCTGCGGCAATTCCGCCGTCGACTGCAAAAAGGTCCTGGGACGCAGCGGTGCGGCTAATTGCCGTAGTTTCGCCTCATAGCGGGCCGGCAGATATTGCGGCGTCGCCGCCGGATCGGAAAATTCCTTGATACTGAGCACGCAGGACACGCGGGCCATGCCCGCCTTATTGCTTTTGCCATCCTTAAAACTGGCGCCGTCCAGCAAATCCAGTTCCAACGCGCAATCGACCATCCCCGCTTTGTTACCGCTAACCTGGGTATAGTAATGACAACAAACCGCTTGGCTAAAAATCCCGTCACTATTCTGCAACTCATTGTGTTGCGGGTTAAAGTAAAACCCCGTCAGCATTCCGGCGACATCGGTGTGGGCATAGGCCGGGTCCACCAGCAAATTTCCCGCTTCCCACAGGCGAGGATTGGGCGACGGCGTGAAAAAAGAAATATAGCCCACCGGCCGGTCCGCACCGTCGATCGCCAGCGCCGCCGCCAGTCTGCCTGCCTCGATCTCCCGCCAGAGAACTTCCGGTTGGTACACATCGCGCACCGGAAAATCTCCTCCGTATAAAACGCGAAAGATCGTTGCCACATGCTTGGCATTGTCGGCGTCCACCGTCACGATTCGAACCGTTTCTCCCATCACCCGTCAACCCCTTTTCTTCCTCTGTTTCGCTGTAAAACTATTTTGCCAGTCGTTTGTCCAGATATTCGACAGCCGAAGCAATCGTGGTCAGATGTTTTACGTCATCGTCGGAAATTTTCAGGCCAAACGCTTCTTCGGCTAGTACCAACATTTCCGCCATATCGATCGAATCCAGCTTGAGGTCCCCTACCAGTTGGGCCTCCGGTTTCAGGTCGGCCTCGCTGATGTTTTTCTTTTTCATTTTCAGGATCACGGCGCGTACTTTTTCCAGTGTAGTCATTTGCATTCTTCCTTTCTGTTTTATTTTTCATGGACCTTTTTATATCGCCTGCTATGCTGCATGGTTGGTGCAACAACGCTAAAGCGCATCGGTACTTTGTATCGCGGCAACCTTGCCAGACAAAACTCCCGCAATCGCTCCCGCAGTGCCGTTTCTTCTTCAGGCTGGCAGAGCGACAGCTTCGCCTGCACCACCTGCCCCATCAAGGCATGCGGCAAGCCTGATACAGACGCCTCGCAGATATTATCGGCCTCCAGCAGTACGTTTTCCACTTCGCTGGGATACACTTTCTGCCCGCCGACGTTGATCAGATCAGTTCGGCGGCCCAAAAACCGTAGATATTCGCCATCCACCTCCACCTGATCTTCGGTGCACATCCAGCCGTCGGCATCAATCGGTGTAGTGGCATTGAGATAGCCTACCATATTGGCTGCCGAACGAACCCATAATACCCCATCGACCACCTTGGTTTCAAAACCCTCGCCGCCCACCCTGACCCAGACCGAATCGTCGCGGGCCGAAGTGGACCGCAAGACGCCCAGTTCCGACAAACCATAGGTTTGTTTTAAGCGAGCATTGGGGAATGCGCTGCTGACTTTTTGCAAGGTTGCCGGCAACATCACCTCGGTGCCATAGGTGATCAGACGAATCGATGATAAATCATAGTCCCGGTAAACAGCGGACAGCAGCAAAAAATTCAGAAAGGTCGGCGTGACAGGCATCAGTTCTGCCTTGGCCTGTTCAATCAGCCGACACACCGTATCCGGTTCGCGGTCCGGCAGGCAAATTCCCGAGCCGCCATAAGCAAAGGTTGCCAGCAAGGTATTGAACCCGCCAAAATGGTCCATCAGCAAAAACAACAACGTGCGCCAGCCTTGTCGCGGTTCTATGAATTTGCCGAACACACTTTCACAGTCATGCAGAATTCCTTTGGGCGCCCCAGAGGAACCGGAACTGAATACGATGAGTCCCGCATGCCGCCGCGGCAGGAATTCCGTCACCAGCGCCGGCATATGCCCAGGTTCCATTTGCTTGAAATCGACTGTATCGTCGCCGGACAGGCGAATCATGCACTGCACGCCGGCAAGCCGGCAAAATTCCGGAACCTCGTTCTCAGCGGCCCTGGTAAACGGCACGACAATCGCCTGTTGTTCAATCAGAGCAAAGATCGCGGCGCAGGCCCCGGGCGAATAATCGCCATACACGGCGCAAATCGTGCCCTGATGAACTCCCCAATCGACAAGACGTTGTTTCCATGCGTCAATCAGTGCTGCCAGTTCAGGGTAACCAAGCCAACGGCCGCGCCAAAACAAAGCCTCTTGGCCTCGTTGGTCCCGAATCCTCGCCATGACTGTCGCGATTGAATTCACTTTGCGCCGGCAGTATGCTTTTCCACGAACTCGGCGAGCGAAGCGATCGTCTGGAGTTTGCCCAGATCATCGTGCGTCAGTTTGACGTTGAATTCGGCTTCTGCCATCACCAGCAGTTCACTGTAATCCAGCGAATCCAGTTTCAATTCGCTAACCAACTTGGTTTCCGGTTTCAAATCGGCGGCAACGATGTTTTTCTTCTTCAGTTTCAGAATCAGCGAGCAGACTTTTTCAAACGTGGTCATTTTCATTCACCCTTTCTTTTTTGTATTATCGCTACAACCAGCGGATGATCAGCGAGCCCCAGGTCAGGCCGCCGCCAAAACCGGTCAGTGCAATCAAATCTCCCGATTCGATCCGGCCGCTCTCCAGCGCCTCGTGCAGTGCGATCGGAATCGTAGCCGCAGAGGTATTGCCATATCGCTCGACATTGATCATGAATTTATCCAGCGGCAAATCCATCCAGCGGGCTGCCGACTCGATGATTCGCCGGTTGGCCTGGTGCGGGATGATCAACTTTAAATCGTCTTTCGCAAGGCCCGCCAAAGCCAGCGCTTGTTCGGTCGCTTCCGGCAGTTTCTTCATCGCGAACTTGAATACTTCCGAACCGTTCATCTGCATCTTGTTGCGTTTTTGCGCCAGCACCTCCGCTGTGGCCGGTTCACGCGAGCCGCCGGCGGGCACCATCATGTACTTGCCGCCCGAGCCATCCGCCCCCAGCGTCGCCGCCAAAATCCCATAGCCGGCCGGGACTTGTCGCAGTACTGCCGCCCCCGCGCCGTCGCCGATCAGCAGGCTGGTGTCGCGGTCGGCCCAGTTGGTTGCCGAAGATACCACCTCAGTCCCGACCACCAGCACCGTCCGATAGAATCCGCTACGGATAAACTGCTCGGCCACCGTCAATCCATAGACAAAGCCCGAGCAAACCGCCGTCAGGTCAAACGCCGGCGTACCGACAAGCCCCAGCTGTTGTCCAATCAGGCAGGCAGTCGAAGGAAACTGCATATCCGGCGTCACCGTTGCCACGATGATCAGGTCGAGTTCCGCCGCAGCAATTCCGGCCTGTTCCAGCGCCCGCTGCGCCGCCACCAGGCCCAGATCCGAAGCGGACTGCCCCGGCGCTGCGATATGCCGCTGCCGGATACCGGACATCGTCTCGATCCACTCTTCACTCACATTCAAGACGCCGGCCACTTCCGCGCTTGTTAAAATTTTTTCCGGCACGCACATGCCAACGCCTACAATTCCGACCCCAATTTTCCCCATTATCTAAGCTTCACCGCTTTCCTCAAGAATCCTGGCCGACCCAGCGCAGCACCACCGCGCCCCAGGTCAGTCCGGCGCCAAACCCGGTCAATGCCAGCACATCCCCTGGCTGTATCCGGCCGGTTTCCAGCGCCTCGTGCAAGGCGATCGGAATCGAGGCCGAAGATGTATTGCCATAGCGATCGATATTCACCATGAACTTTTCCAGCGGCAACTCCATCCGCCGCGCCGCCGCTTCAATGATCCGCAGATTGGCCTGATGCGGCACGAACAGCGCGACATCCTCCGGTTTCAACCCGGCCAGTTCCAGCGCTTGCCCGGTCACTTCCGGCAAGATTTTCATGGCAAATTTGAACACCGTCGAACCGTTCATGTGCAGCTTGTTCAGGTTTGCTGCCAGACCCTCCGCCGTCAGCGGCATTCGCGAGCCGCCCGCCGGCAGCGACAGTTCCTTGCCGCCTGCGCCGTCGGCCCCCAGCTTCATCGCCAAAATCCCCCGGTCCGCCGCCACCGGCCTCAGCACTACGGCGCCGGCGCCATCCGCCAGCAAAATGCAGGTTTCGCGATCGGTCCAGTTGGTCACCTTCGACAGCACTTCAGCGCCGATCACCAATACAGTGCGATAAAATCCGTTAACAATGAATTGGCTGCCGATCGTCAGCGCGTAGATAAAACCGGTGCAGCCGGCCGCCACATCAAAGGCCGGCGTCGTATCCAGCCCTAGTTTTTCCGCGATCAGGCAGGCCGTCGCCGGAAACTGCATATCCGGCGTCGCCGTCGCCACGATGATCAAGTCGATTTCTTGCGGCGTGACACCGGCATTGGCCAATGCCTGACGCGCCGCGACGACCCCCAGGTCGGAGGCAGCCTGGTCCGGCGCGGCGATGCGCCGCTCGCGGATACCGGTCCGTTCCTGAATCCAGGCGTCATTCGTGTCCACCATTTGCGCCAGTTCATCATTGGTCAGCACTCGCTGCGGCAGACATACGCCTACGCCCACGATGCCGGCATTGATCTTTTCCATTGTGCGGTTCAAACTCCCTTCGGTCCGAAATAGCGTAGCGCCAACATCGTGATGTCGTCCGACTGTTCGGCCCCGTCAACAAACGCAGTCAGTTCATGGGAAATCCCCTCCACCATAGCCACGCATCCGGCCTGACCATGACGGACCATTGCATCCTGCATCCGGTCATTGCCAAACAGTTGTTCTGCCGCGTTCATCGCTTCATTGACGCCATCTGTGTAAAGGTACAAACTGTCGCCAGCCGCCAGCGTCAGCTCCGCTTCAGTGAACTGGATATCTTCCATTGCGCCTGCCACCACGCCGCGCGTTTTCGGCAGGAACGTCGCCGCTCCGTCCGCCGTCAATAGCAGCGGCAGATTGTGCCCGGCGTTGGCCCAGCGGAAATTGCCGGACGGCAAATGCAGCACGCCGCAGAACAAGGTCACGAACATGCTGGCCTCGTTGTTGCGCGACAGTTCATTGTTGACCCGGTATAAAACTTTGCCAGGCGACTTTTCCTCGTGGAAAAACGCCCGCAAAAACGTCCGTGTCACCGCCATGAACAGCGCCGCCGCAATTCCTTTGCCAGACACGTCGCCGATAACAATCCACAGATGGTCCGGGTCCGGCATCATGAAATCGTAGAAATCGCCGCCGACTTCACGGGCCGGCGTCATCATCGCAAATAGCTCAAAATCGTCGCGGTCGGGAAACGGCGGGAACGTCTTCGGCACCAGCTCCATCTGGATGCGCTGGGCAATCCGCAGTTCGCTCTCGATCCGTTCTTTGGAGGTTGCCGCCACTTCCAGCATCGTGATGTGCGTCTTCAGTTCATCCCGCATCACGACGAAAGATTTTGCCAATCGGGCCACTTCGTCATCGCCGGCAATCTGCGGCAATGGCGCGTCCAGACTACCAGCAGCCAAAATCCGCGTCGATTCGGCCAGTTTGCGCAACGGACCGGTAATCGAACGGGCAATCAGTAAAATCACCGGAATCAACAGCAAAAAGCCGACGATGGCGATCGCCGCTTCGATCCGGCTCAGTTCGGCGACTTTTCCCATCAATTCGGCTTCGGGAAAGAAGATGCCGATCGACCAACCATTGGCGGCAATCGGTTGATATAACAACCAGCCATGCTGGCCGGAAAACATCGTGCTGTAGGGAATGAAACCGCTCTTGCCCTGCACCATGTCCCGCCCAATCGAGCGCAGAATCGCTTTGCCGGTTTCATCGAGCAGGCTGAACATGCTTTCGTTAAGAATCAGCGCCCGGTTGGGATGGCTGATCAACGTCCCGTTACGGGAAATCAAAAAAGCAAATCCGTCCTTGCCGAGCGGCAGCGAATGCAGCAGGTCAGTCAGCCATTCCAGCGAGATATCGCAGCTGACCACGCCGAGAAATTTGCCCTGCGCATTGATCATTGGCGAGGCATAAGTCACCATCAGCACATTGCCGCGGCCTTCGGCCCGATACGGCTCAATCCAGACCGGTCGCTGCATCAACTGGGGAATCGCGTACCAATCCTGCACAAAGTAAGGCGTGGCATGTTTGCCACGGTCATCCCGCACCAGTTGGTTCCAGGATCGGTAGACATAGGGAGCGGTATAATCCTTGCTATAGCCGAACGCGCCCGGTTCCAGCGCGACCGTAGCGCCGTAAATCTCCTCGTTATCCCGCACCAGCCGTTCCAACAAGGTAAACAGGACTTCCTTGTCAGTCGGCGGGTAATTTTCCAGCCGTCCATCCATGCCGTCAACAATCTTGCGCGCGGCGATCTCGACCAGTTCGATCCGGCCCGTCGTGGCCCGCGCCATCTGCCGGGCTTTTGCCTCCAATTCCTGTTCGAGGATCTGGCGGGCGATGATATAGCCATATCCGATCACTGCCGACAAAATCAGCACTGACGCCAGCAGAACCGACACCGAAAGTCGCCAGGCGATACTCCACTTACGGAACATACCCCAGCCCCCCTGCCGTGAATTCCTCATAGCTGGGCGCACTGCGAATCATCCCCTGCTGGGTCATCACCTGGACCGTACGGACATAATCCTGACGCGACAAGCTGCCGAACGTCCAGCGGTCCTGGGCGTCAGGAATCACGCTGCGCAAAATCTTTTCCAGCATCCATTTCATGTGCGGTCGGTTTGTCAGCACCTTGTCCCGCGTGACATACTGCATCACGATATCGAGCGTCTCGGTCTGGTGTTCGGCTGCGTAGCGCCAGCCGCGCAGCGTCGCTTCGCGGAACTTCCTTGCCAGCTCGGGGTTCTTGCGAAATCGTTCCTCTGTCGTGTAGATTCCGTCTTCAGGAAAACCAAAACCATCTTCCTGCAAAAAAAACAGTTTCAGCTCCTCCATGTCGATTCCGGTCTGATACACCATATGCACTTCGTTGTAATACATAGCCGAGCAAGCTTGCACACCCTTCAATAGAAACAGGTTGACCGAGTAATACTGCGGATAAATCTGCGGCGTAGCGCCGACTGACTGCAGCCAAGCCAAATAGGGCGCACGGAAATCGCCGCCCCAGATGCTGATCTTGCGCCCGGACAACTCGGCCGGTCGGTTGATTTGATCTTCGTTGCGGGTGATCAGCACCAGATTCGAAGCATTGACAATCTGCGCCACCTGGGCCAGTCGCCCCGACTGTTCGCTGCGGGTCAGCGCCGTGCTGAGCCACAGCGAGGCGAAATCGACTTCGCCGCGAATCAGGAAGTCGGCCGGGTCCAAGCCCGGTCCGCCGGGAACGATGCTGACATCGAGTCCCTGTTCCTGGTAAAAACCTTTTTCTTTGGCTACGTAGTAACCGGCGAACTGCGCTTGGTGACTCCACTGCAGCATCAACCGCACCGGTTGCGGTGCAGCGGCAAAAACCGGTTGGACCAGGCAGACGAGAATCGCGCAAAAGCATAAGAAGCCCAGCGCCAGTTGCGTCCGCAATGATTTACTTTTCGCCATAGCGGACAGCCAGCGACAGGATGTTTTGGCCTGCGCTGCGACTGTAATGCACATCATCCAGCATCCGGCGGATTAAAAACACGCCGAGTCCTCCGACCTGGCGGCTTTCCAGTTCCGCCTTCAGGTCCGGCGTTTCCATCGCCATCGGATCAAACGGCACGCCCGAATCAATCAGCTCGATCCGGAACAACTCCGGCTCGCGGCTGATTTTGATCGTGACTTCGCCGGGCGGGATTTCATAGGCATAACTGCAGATATTGGCGGTCGCTTCTTCCACCGCCAGCTCCAGATGCATCACCCGCTTGGGATGAACGCCGAAGGTTTCGGCGGTGGACGAGACAAATTCAATCATCGCCGGAATAGTATCCAGGCTGGCGACAAAAGTCCGTTCAACTGTATCCATGCCGCTCATTCCTCCTTCATCGCTTGGTCCAAATCAGGAAATACCTGTAGAATGTTGTCAAATCCCGATACCGTCACCACTTCTTCGACCAATCCGCTTAGCGAACACAGCGCCAGGCTACCGTTCTGGGCCTTCAACTTCTTGGTCGCGGCCAGGATGCTGCGCAAGCCGGCGCTGCTGATGTATTCGAGCGCGGCGAGGTCGAGGATGAATTTGCGCTGCCCCTGCTCGATCCAGTTCATGCAGTCCTGCTCGAACTGGCTGGAATTGCTGATATCCAGGCGTCCCTCCAATTTCACTACCCAATAGCCCTTTTCTTCCTGTGTTTTCACATTCATTGTTGTTCACGCTCCATTTTTTATTCAAAATTCTATTCAGCCCGGCAATATGTTCTTCAGTCCCTCCGCCAGCTTCTCCATCACCGGCAACTCGCCGAGGGTGACCCGGATATGGTTGGGAAAGCGAAACCCGGTCATCGAACGCACCATCAACCCCTGCGCCATCAGTTTGCGGTAAGCCAGCGTGTCGCTCATCGGCAGGCGGATCATCATATAATTAGCTTCTCCGGCCAGATGAAACAAACCCAGTTTATCCAGTTCAGGGCCGAGAAATTCACGGGCCTGCCGCACCATCGCCCGGGTCCTGCCGATATGTTCCGTCGCGTCCTCCAGCGAGCCGATCGCTGCTTGCTGGGCAAAGCTGTTCACCGAATACACGACGCAGGTGCGGCGAACCACGTCGATCAGCTTCTCCGCTCCCGCCATAAAGCCGATCCGCAACCCCGCCAACGCGAACATCTTGGAAAAGGTACGGAACACCAGCAAATTGGGGTATTCGTGCAAGAGCTTCATCCCATCGGGGAAATCGGCAGCCTCGACAAACTCGCAGTAGGCTTCATCCAGCACCACAATCTGTCGGCCATCGATTCGGTCGAGAAACCGGCGCAGTTTTGCTTCGCTCCAGTAGCTGCCGGTCGGATTATTGGGACTGCAGAGGAACAGCACTTTTGTCCGCGCGTCAATCGCCGCCAACATCGCGTCATCATCAAAACCATAGTCCTCGCCCAGCGGAACCAGCCGCGCCTCATAGCCGGAAAACTCGGCCACCCATTCATACACGGCAAAGGTCTTGTCGGCTGTGATAATGTTGTCGCCTTCCTGGCAAAACGCCTTGATCACGAACGCAATCACTTCATTGGCCCCATTGCCGACAATGAACGAATCCGGCGTGAGGCCAAACCGGTCAGCCAGTTTTGTTCGCAGGTGAAAGGCGTCGCCGCTCGGATAGACCGAAGCCTGAAACAGGTCGATCGCCGCCAATGCTTCCATCGCTTTTGGCGAAGGCCCCAATGCGTTTTCGTTGTTGTTCAGGCGATGAATCCGCTCGCAGCCGAACATCTGCCGCAACACGTCGTCAGGCTTGCTGGGGATGTAAGGCTCGATATGCTGAATGTGGCGGGGAACCAGCGATTCCAGCGGCGGAAAAGAACCGGCCACTGCCTACGCCTCCTCCCGCTGCGTCCAGACCAGAACGTCGCCCCGGCCGCCCCATGGCAGAATATAGCGCGGGACAAAGCCGCCGGCCAGTAACGCCGGACTCAGTTCGGCCTGGCTTGCTTCGCCGGTGTCGAGTTGAAATATAATTTCGTTAAAACCCGCCTGGCGAAGCGCTTTGACATGCTGTTGCAAAACGGCAGCCGCATCTTCGCCCACCCACAGCGCCGTCAGCACGACCTGACCGGCCGGGCGGTTCATCCGGGCGGAAAACGCCGAACGGGGCGACCCTGCTTCACCCTGTCGCAGGGCCTGATGCAACTGGCGCGGCAAAAAGAGCCGCTGGGTTTCGGCCCGATAAAAATCGGCGATGTCAGGATGAATGTAGGCTACGCTGCCATTGTCCTCTTCCAGTTGCCGATACAGGACCGAACCGGCAGCTTCAAGCGGCTCAAAAAAACCATCCGGCATTTCGGCTGGCGGCTGCTGCACCACCAGGCAGAGCAATCCCTGCCGGGCTAACTTCGCCAGACAGGCTTCCAAACCCTGCGTCGCCAGCCGCGGTTGGTCGCAAAAAACGAACGGGCCATAGGCCTCTGCCAACTTGTTGCGGCAATGCCACAATATTCCGGCGCCAACGTTTCCTTTGCCATCAACCAACAGCACCGCGTCGTATTCGCCACAGCAGACCATATCAACAAGTTTGCCGGGACACTGGAAGGGCGGCGGAGTCTTGGCGCCAAAGCGGGAATGGACCCGCACGGCAAACTGCTTCAACAGCTCGGCTTCCGGTTCTGCCAGATGAAACGGCCCTGTCGCGGCAAAATCAGGCAAATCGTCCTGGACCGACGGATACAGCTTTTCTTTGATAAAATGAACGCCCATCTCCGCTGCCTCCGCGGAAATCCTAAGCTGGTCGACCGTTCGCGCCGCCAGCAACAAGCCCATCTCCTCCAGTGACTTTTCGTCGTCGGAGGAAACCGTCGTCGTGATATTGAAAGCTTCCACCGGCAGTCCGCCCCGCTGGAACCGGCAGACCACTTCTGCGTAGTAACCGGCGAACCGGCAACTGAGACGCAGTCGCTGCCCCGGCGTCGTACGGTTGGCCAAAAAGGAATAAACCTCTTCGACAGCCAACGCCAGATGCATCGCCTCGCCCCGCCCCATGCCGTAGGCCTGGACCGCCTGTTCGACGCAACCGGTCGCCAGTGGCAGATACTCCGGCCGAAAAGGCATCTGCAGTTCCACTCGTTGTTGATTCGGCATCGTTTATTCCTCCCCTGCGACAGCGTCAGGCAGCAGCCGCAATAGCAGATTGCCGGTCAGACTGCGGCGATAATCGGCGCTAGCCCGGATATCGTCGATCGGACTGACAGCCTGCCGCGCCAAAACGCCGGCCTGCCGCAGCACATCTTGCGTCAGCGGCTTGCCGCAAATAAATTCTTCGACTTCGCTGCTGCGAATCACCGTCGGACCGACACTGCCCCAGGCCAGCCGGATCATCGCTACTTCGCCGCCGTCCGTCAGCCGGTACGCTGCCGCCAGGCTGGCCACAGCGATCGCCAACGCTTTGCGTTTGCCAACTTTATGGTAGCTGGAAACCAGCCCTTGTGGCGGATGCGGCAGCCGGACAGCCCTGACAAACTCACCAGTTTGCAGGCAGTTCTGGCCCGGTCCGAGGAAAAACCGATCCACCGGCAAGTTGCGCAGACCATCCGGCCCTTCGATATCGACGTTGGCCTCCAGAACGACCAGCGGCGGCACGCTGTCTGCTGCCGGCGAAGCGGAACACAGGTTGCCGACCAGCGTCGCCGCATGCCGGATCGGCGGCGACGCCAGCTCGTTCAGCGCCTGATAGAGAACGTTATATTGCGTTTGAATCACGGCATGGTCCAGCAGTTGCTGTTGCGTTACCGCCGCGCCGATATAAAACTCATTTTGCTGCCAGCCGATCTGTTGCAGCTCGGACAGTTGCTCCAGACAAAACACGGCTGGGAGCGTCCGCCCCGTCTGGCGCAACTTGACCAGCAGATCGCTGCCGCCGGCCATGATCCGTCCTTGGGGAATCTCTGCCAACATTGCCTGCAACTGGCTGCAGGTCTGCGGAAACAGCACCTGCATCAGCGCACCCCTCCTTGGAGTCTTGCCGCAGCCGCCATCACCGCATCGACGATTTTCTGATAACCGGTGCAGCGGCACAGGTTGCCGCTCAGTTCCCGGCGGACCTGGGCGCGGCTCGGTTGAGGAATCCGTTGCAGCAAATCCAGCGTCGCCAATATCATCCCCGGCGTGCAGAAACCGCACTGCACCGCGCCATGCTCGACAAACGCCTGCTGCACGACCGCCGCGTCGGCCTCTGCTGCCGCGCCTTCGATGCTAACAACCTTGCGCCCTTGCAGTTGGGCCGCCAGCATCAGACAAGACAGCTTGCTCTGTCCATCGACCAGAATCGTGCAGGCGCCGCACTCGCCGGAACCGCAGCACTCCTTGGCGCCAACCAGCCCCAGGTCCTGTCGCAACAGATCTACGACCCGTCGGTCCGCCGCGACTTCGAGCGACACCGGATTCCCGTTCAAAGTAAATTCTAAGTTCATGGCATGGCCTCCTGTCCGGTTTTCCGCAGCGCTGCCAGCACTTTTTCCGCCATCAGCACACCGCCGGCAATCCGCTGACCCGTCGCTGCCGCCAGCGCATTGGCGACGGCGGGCAAAACAGCGTCAATGCCGATTTCGCCAATGCCTTTCATGCCGAACGGCCCGGTCGGTTCATGCGAACTTACCGGCACTGTCAGCATATCCGGTATGTCCAGCGAGGTCGGCAAAATGTAGGTACTGAAGTCACCGGTACGGATGCGGCCCTGTTCGACGACAAACTCTTCGAACAACGCATAGCCCAGCCCCTGCGTCGCGCCCCCCTGCACCTGCTGTTCGTACAGCTGCGGATTCAACACCCGGCCGGCGTCGATGCAGCTGAGCAGTTCGCAGACCTCGGTTTCGCCGGTCAATGTATCGACTTCCAGCGCTGCCAGTTGCACGCCATAGGAGGCGATGCGGTGGGGGAACCCATGCTTGCGGAGATTTTCGCCGCTGGCGAGCGGCTGGTCGTTGACCGGCGCAGTATAAGAAGCAGTTGCCATGCGTTCTGCCATATCCATCAGCGTCGCCACCAAGGACAGTGGCAGGCTGCGCCCGGAAGGCACATGCAACAGTCGTCCCGGCAACAGCGACATATCCTCCGGTTTCACGCTGTGCAGCAGCTGATACGAAATCATCAGCGCCGCCCGGGCTTTGATCCGCTGCCCCAGCAGCTCCGCCGCCTGAATCATCGCATTGCCGTAGGTAAAGGTGGTCCGGCTAGCCGAAGCTGAGCCGGACGGCAGCGTCCGCGCCGTATCGGGAAACACCAGTTCCATCGATTCCTGCGGCTGCCCCAGGATGTGGCCGGCAATCTGCGCATAGGTGCTGGCATTGCCCTGACCCATATCTGATACGCCGACATAGACACGCAGGCGTCCGTCGGCGAGCAGTTCCAGTTTTGCATTGCCGCAGTCGGCAATCGCCGGCCCATAGCCGATGCTTTGCGCAACGGCGGCGATGCCGATGCCGCGGCGTTTGAAACGCGGCGCGGCTGCCAGCCAGCTCTGCCGCTGTTGCCAGAGCGGATGACGCGCCAGCATATCGAGGCATTCGCCAATCCCCACCGTACCGGTCAGGTTGACGCCGGTCGGCGAGCTGTCGCCGCGCACGACGGCATTTTTCCGTCGCAGTTCGAGCGGATCAAAGCCAGCTACCCGCGCCAGTTCGTCGAGCGTCTGCTCCATCGCCGCCGCAACCTGCGGCACGCCAAAGCCGCGAAATGCTCCGGCCACCGGATTGTTCGTGTAAACCACCGCACCGTCAATCGATACATGGGGAATCCGATACGGTCCACCGGCGTTTTCCATCGCCAGTGCGAACACTTCCGAGCCGAGCGAGGCATAAGCGCCGGTATCAAACAATAAGCGAGCCGATAACGCCAGAAAATGGCCGTCCCGGTCGCAGCCGAGCGTATATTCGGCTTGCAGCGGATGCCGCTTAGTACCGGCCAGAATGCTTTCCTCGCGCGAATACCAGAGTTTGACCGGCCGACCGCCGCTGTGCAGCGCCGCCAACGCCAAAAACCCTTGCACGGTGATACCGTCTTTGCCGCCGAAACCGCCGCCCAGACAAGGGGCGACCACCCGGATTTTGGCCGGTGGCAAACCGATTGCTTCAGCCAGTTCCATCCGATCGCGAAACGGTGTCTGGCTGGAAACCGTCATCGTCAGCGTGCCGTCAGACTCCAGTTGCGCCACGCCGGCCTGCGTCTCCAAAAAAGCATGTTCCTGCCAGCCCGTCGCCACCTTCAATGTTGCTTTGTATGCCGCCTGGCCGAGAGCAGTCGCCACGTCGCCGCGTCGAATCTCGCCGCCGATCAGCAGGTTTCCGTCCGGTCGCTGCGGATGCAATAGCGGTGCTTCGCCCTGCTGGGCAAGACTTGGATCGAACAGGGTCGGTAATTCTTCGTACTCGACCCGGACCGTCGCCAATGCCGCCGCCAGGCTTTCCTGGCTTTCCGCCACCGCCAGCGCAACTGCGTCGCCGTAATGGCGGATCCGTTCGTCCGCCAGGACCGGCTGGTCTTTTTCAAAGATTCCCAGCCGGTTGCTGCCCTTGATATCTTTGTGCGTCAGCACGGCGACCACGCCGGGAATTGCCAGCGCCGCCGCAGTATCGATCGACAGAACGCGCGCATGCGCGAAAGGCGGCCGTTTTACGCCCGCCCACAATAGGTTTGCCGGATAAAGGTCTGCGGCAAACACCGCAGACCCGTTCACTTTTTCTGTTGCATCCAGCCGTGGCGCGCTGCAGCCGATCTCCCGGACTACACCGGACTTCTCCGGTTCATTTTTTGACATGCTGTTCGACAAAATCGACCGCGACCGCCAGTGTTTTCAGTTTCATCACATCGGCGCCGCGCATTTCAAAATTGAAGGTCTCTTCCATGTCGGCCAGGATCCAGCTGAACGCCAGCGAATCAATGCCCAGCGTCGCCAGTTCCACCTCTCGTCCGACCATCTCCGGTTTGACGCCGTTGACCCGTTTGCAGACGATCTCCCTCAGTTTGGTTTCGATTTGCGTCCGGTCCATGTTTACGCCTCCTTCATTTTTTGCGTTGCCAATTCCCTCAGCTTGAATTTTTGAACCTTGCCGCTGGCAGTCAGCGGATAATCCTCCACAAAAAAGAAACTCACCGGTACTTTGTGGATCGCAATCCGCTCGCGGCAATATTTTTTCAGTTCCAGACTACTGACCGATTCTCCTCTTTTTAGCCGGATAAATCCCACCGGTTCTTCACCGTAATATTCACAGGGTACTCCTACCACCTGGGCATCGGCGACTTTCGGATGAGTCAGCAAAAACGCTTCGATCTCCGCCGGATAAATATTGGCCCCGCCGCGGATGATCAGGTCTTTGATTCTCCCGCTGATTTTGACATAACCCTGTCCATCCATGCTGGCCAGGTCGCCGCTGTGCAGCCAGCCTTCGGTGTCGAGGGCCGCGCGGGTCTGTTCCGGCATATTGTAGTAACCGGTCATGATGGATTCGCCGCGAATGCAAAGTTCGCCTTGAACTCCGTCAGGCAGGGATTCGCCGGTTTTCGGATCGATCACTTTCACTTCATAGCCGGGCAGCGCGCGACCGACACTCGTCAGGCGCTGTTCCAGCGGGTCTCCCGGTGCGGTGAAAGTTGCGCCCAAAACTTCCGTTGATCCGTAAAGGATGCAAAAATCGCCCGCTCCCATCGTTTCGATCACAAACCGAACCAGCTCCGGCGCACAGACCGCGCCGGCCCCGTTGCCGCCGCGCAGCGCCGTCAAGTCATAGCGCCGATTGCGCAGTTCTTCCATCGCCGCCACGAACATCGTCGGTGTGCCGGTCACCTGCGTGGCCCGCGACTGTTCCAGCACCTGCAGGAAGTTCGGTGCGACAAACCGCTCCACCACCGCCACCGCGCCGCCGAAAACCAGCGCCGAAAAAATCACCAGGCAGCCATAGGCGTGGAAAAACGGCAATGGCACGCAGGTGATGTCGTCGGACCGCAGCCCCTGGCGCTCGGACATCGCCAACGGATTGCGCAGATAGGCCCGGTGACTGACCATCGCCCCTTTCGGTGCGCCGGTGGTGCCGGAAGTGTACTGGAGTGTGAAAATGTCTTCCGACGTGACCTGCGCCTGCCTTACCGTCAAGTCCTCCGCCTTCACCTGCGCCGCCCCGGCCAGAAACTCCGGCCAGCTCAGCATTCCAACCGGTGCAGTCTCGGCCAGTAGAACCACCTGCCGCAACCGGGGCAACCTGTCGCGGATCTGCGCCAGCGTCTCAAGGTATTCGCCAGGCCGAACCGCTCCCTCGGTTAGAAACAGCAGCGCCGCATCCGACTGGCACAGGGCGTATTCCAGTTCATACGCCTTATAGTTGGTGTTCAGCATCACCAGCGGCACGCCGACAAGGGCCGCGCCAAACTCCACCGGCAGGTATTCCGGCACATTCGGCGCCCAGATCGCCGCATGTTCACCGCGACCAACCCCCAGCGCCAGGATGGCCGCCGCCACTTGCCCGGCCTGTGCATTCAGTTCGGCGAAAGTGACCGTCAGATTGCGCAGCGGATACAATAGCGCTGGTTTGTCCGGGAACAGCAAGGCCCGCCGCTGCAAAAACCCTCCCAATGTCCGGTCCGTCACCGAATGACGGTCTTGCCGCACCATATCCATGATTTTTCGGGCCCGCCGCGTGAGCAGACAGATGCTGTCAAAATCCGGTTCCGCCAGTGTCTTTTGCATCAGCAACCCGTCCTCGTCAAACCAGCGCGGCAATGCGCCGCCGAAGAAATAGCCCCGCGCGCGCAGCAAATCGACCGCAGCGCCGACCGCCGGCTCGCTGAGTCGCAAAAACAGCTGTTGCACGACGACGCCTGCTGCCGAAGCTTCGCTTTCCAGCGCCGCCAGCCGAGCTTCAAAGTCAGCGCCGATTCGCTGCACGGTAATCCGACTGACAGCCGCGCCTGCAAAAATCGCGATTTCGGCCTGGGTTTCGCAGTCGTCGGGCAGTGGCGCCTTCGCCGGTTCAAAGCGGTGTCCGGCATTGATCGCCTCGTAAATGGTTCGCATTTGTTCCGCGTATACCGGCGGCAGGTAAATAGTTTGCGTTTTGGCTTGGAACGAACGGAACACCAGCAGTGTAGAAACCCGCTTTGTCGAAGCCGCTTCCGGTCCAAACGCCTGTGTGTAGGACTCCGCCGGCATCAGGTCGACTTCCAGCCCGGTTTCGACATAACCGGTTTCCCGGGTCATCATCTGGGTAAACACATGGTTGCAGACCGCCTCGCCCCAGATTTGCTCCAAACCATGCCGCTGCGGAATTTCCGCCAGCGCATAGTTCATCAGCGAAACTGCGATGTCCGTCTGCCGGTAATCATGACGCACCATCAACTGTCCGTGTTCATACAGTTTGGGATTGGGCGGCGATGACCGATAAAAAGCCACATGGCCGACCACCTCGCCGCAGTCGGTCCGGGCCACCGCCCGCCAGCAATCGCCCTGCTGCTCCTGGCGGATGATCTCCTGCGGTTCGTAAACCGCTTTCACTGGATAATTGTCACCGTAAATCTCCCGGTACAAATCGACGATCCCCGGCGCGTCAGCGGGCCGAAACTGGTCGAGTTTCCAACTCGGTTCCATAACGATGTTCACGCTCCTTTTAGCTCCGACTTGGCCGGCGCAAGATTGCCTGTCGCCACCTGTTTACAGCAATCCCGCAGCAATCGGCGCAGTAAAACCAGCGCCAAAACAGCGGTTAAAGCGCTGGCAACCGGGTGACTCCAGTAAACGCCTTGCTGGCCCCAGCGGTCGGCAAACCAGTCCGCCAGCGGCACTCGCAAACAGACCAGGTATACAAACATTTGCCCCATCATATAGACCGGCCGTTTCATCCCCTGCGACATGCCGGCCACCGCCGACAGCAGCGGCATGAACAGGATCGACACCGCCGATGCCTGCATCGCGATGCCGCCGAGCAGTTTCAGTTCCGGAGTGGGCCGAAACAGGCCGATCGTCTGTTGCGGCAGGAAAAGGAACAGCAAGGACGCCGGAATAATCACGGCCCAGGAGACTTTCAGAAAAAACACCAACCCCTGCCGCACCCGTTCATAATCAAGCCGGCCCAGATTGAAACCGGTAAACGTCGCCAACGCATTGCCGAGACCCATGATCGGCAACATCACCATCATTTCGCTGCGTGACATCAGATTCCAAGCGCCGACCGCCACCGCGCCGAAGCGGACCAAAATTCCGTTCAACAACATCAGCGCGATGGGACTGATAAGGTACGCCGCCGTAACAAACAACCCCTGTTTGAGGATTTGCCACCAGACCAGCAGATTGCCTGACGTCGGCAGCCATTGCAAACGCAAGCCAAACATCGCCTTGAGCCGATAACCGATATAAACCGCTGAAATGGATTGACCGACCAAGGTGGCCGCCGCTGCGCCGGCCACTCCCCAGTCAAGAACAAAAATGAACAGCGGATCAAGTCCGATATTGAGGATATTCCCCAGCAGCATCGCCTTCATCGGCGTCACTGTGTCGCCGCGTGCCGTAAACAAGGCTTCCACCGCCATCACATAGCCCATCGGAAAAAAACTTGCCGCCAGCCAGAAGATGAACCCCGTGCCATGAACCGCCGTGCCCGGGTCAGCGCCCAGCACCAGGTAGAAAGCCTGCCCGAGCGGCGCCAGCATCAACGGCGAAAACAAAGCCATACACAGCAGCATCAGCGGCAAAACAGCCGACGCAGTCTGTTGGGCGCCGTCCTCATCACCGGACCCGCGGGAAAAACTCATCAATATCACACTGCCCATCGCCACGCCCTTGGCTAAAGACAGCGCCAGATAGGTCAATGGCAATGCCAGCGAAATCGCCGCCAACGGCGATTCTCCCAGCCAGGATACGAATACCGTATCAGCATAGGCGTACAAGTTTTGGAAAAACAGCGACACCATCAGCGGCAGCGCCAACCGGCCCAAAACGTGCGATACTTTGCCTTGCCCCATGTCAACCGCTTGCGGCAAAACCCATCACTTCCTTACTCAGGTAAGTTTCGCCAGGCTCGCCGATTTACCTGCAATCAAATGAAGTTTCGGCAGGATTTCCATAGTGGCTATCGTATTCTTAAATATGAAATGTGATTGTTGTGGAGATGAATTACAATGCGCCGTCCATTTCGCTTCGGTGTAATTAAGCGTTTCCTTATCACTATCGTTTGGATCGCTATTTATGCTTTGCTCCCTGCAAACGCAAGTGCCAGTCAGGTTTATGGCCACCTGTATTTTGCTGAAATGATGCTGAGAACCGAACCTGGCAGTTATATTAACCGGCATGACAGCAGCCGCGCCGCTTTTCTGCTTGGCTCGCTTTCACCGGATTCTGCCTGGATTGCTCATATGCTAACCCAGCCTGAAGTTCGCTCTCGCTTGATGCAGCGCTATGAAGTCAAATTTCCGCGCAATCTGCCGGAACACACTTCTCATATCGAAGACATCCACCAGAAACTGCCCCGCCACTTCGCACTGCAACTTATCCGTGCTGCAGTCAGCGATAAAGAACAGGCATTCGCCATCGGCTGGTTATCGCATTATGCGGCTGACTCATACATGCATGACCTGATTAACCGGCATGGCGGCTTTGTTGAGGATTCAGACCATTTCGATTCGGCAGCGATGAAGATGCACGATTATCTGGAAGCGCTGGAAATGCGGCATGTTTTTCAGCTTGATGGGGAGTTGCTGCGGAACGCTGCTGATGCAGCAAGTCACTCAAAAATGCCGCTTAAGTTGTTGCAAGATGTTTTTGCCAATATCTATCCTAACAATCCCTATTTCACCGAACACAGTCAAGATTTCAACCGGTACATGACACTCTCGTCGAAGCTGATGCTCGACTCAACCCGTTGGTATGGTTATCAGTCCCAACACTCACCTATAGAAATTGAGCGGATCAAGCGACTGATCCGCCGGTTTCGCCCAAACCAGGGTAAATTGCTGGATATTTTGCCAAATCTGCCGACCATGCAACAATATGAAACAGAAAAGGCAAGTGGGCCATTTTTGCGGGCATGGCGACAGCGATCACTTCAGCTTAATGAACGTTTTCATGCACTGCTTGTCAATGCAACTGCTTATTATTGGTGGCGGAGCCGCAGAAGTCCCCTGTCCCGGCAGATTGCCGACCTCGCTATCGACCGTATTGACGCTGAACTGCAAGGGATGAATCCAGCCGATAACTTAATGCAACCGCGACAGGCGTATTAATTCTGACGCCAAAATAGTCAGCGCAATAGATAAAGGACGGAGCCGACAAAACGGCTCCGTCCTTTATCTGCAATGTTTTCCGTGCGTCTATTTGTCGAACAGCTTGCTCAGTGCAAACTTGTTCACCTGACGATTGAGTTTGGCGATGGAGGTGGTCAGCGGAATGCTCTTCGGACAGACTTCCACGCAGTTCTGCGCATTGCCGCAGCCGGCGATGCCGCCTGGGCCCATCAGGCCTTCCAGTCGGCCTTCCTTTTGCATCGCTCCGGTCGGATGCATATTCATCAGGTGCACCTGCGCCACCGGCGCAGGTCCGATGAACTCGGATTTGTCATTAAAATTAGGGCAGGCTTCCATGCAGCAACCACAGGTCATGCAGCGTGACAATGGATAGACCTCCTCTTGCTGCACCCGCGACATACGCGGTCCCGGCCCCAGGTCGGCCGTCGTGTCGACCGCCACCCAGGCCTGGACTTTTTTCAGGTTGTCAAACATCTTCTGACGGTCGACAATCAAGTCCCTGACTACCGGAAACTTGCTGAGCGGCGCCAGCGTAATCGGCTGCTCGATCTTATCGACCAGGCAGGAACAGGATTGACGGGGCTTGCCGTTGATCACCATCGCGCAGGCGCCGCAGACTTCTTCCAGACAGTTGCAGTCCCAGACCACCGGTTTGGTTTTTTTGCCTTCCTTGGTCACCGGGTTCTTCTGCACTTCCATCAAGGCGGATACCACATTCATCCCCAGCGACCAGGGAACGATGAATTCTTCGGTATACGGGGCGGAGTCCGGCGAATCCTGCCTTTGCACTATCAGATGAACGGTTTTTTGTTGTTCGCTCATCTTATTTCGCCTCCTTTGCGGCCTGATCAGCGGCAGGTTTCTTGGTGTTGTCCACGTCGTAGCGACGGGCCCGCGGCTGAATCAGCGATGTGTCGACCGGATCATAACTGAACGACGGTCCGTCCGGAGTCCAGGCAGCCTTGGTCGTTTTCAGCCAGTTCTCGTCATCCCGCTCAGGGAAGTCCGGCTTGAAGTGGCCGCCGCGACTCTCATTGCGGCGCAGGGCGCCCTGGGTGATCACGCGGGCCAGTTCCAGCATGTTCCACAGCTGGCGGGTGAACATCACTTCCTGGTTGGCGTGTTTCGACGAATCGCTGATGCCGATATGCTTCCAGCGCTCCTGCAGTTCCTGCAGTTTGTCGTCGGTTTCCTGCAACTTGTTGTTGTAGCGCTGAATCGTGACATTTTCGGTCATCCAGTCGCCCAGTTCACGATGAATCTTGAACGGATTCTCTTTGCCATCCATGCGGAGCAAGCTTTCGTATACGACTTCTTCCCGCTGTTTGGCCGACTGCACCGCACTGGATTCGATCGCCTTGCGTGCACCGCGTTCCTTGGCGAAATTGACGGCCGAAGGACCGACCACCATGCCGCTGTAGGTCGCCGAAAGCAGCGAGTTACCACCGAGTCGGTTGGCGCCGTGGTACATGTAATCGCACTCGCCGGCGGCAAACAGGCCGGGGATGTTGGTCATGTGGCCATAGTCCGTCCACAGGCCGCCCATCGAATAGTGCATCGAGGGGAAGATCTTCATCGGCACTTTACGTGGATCTTCGCCGACGAAGTTTTCGTAGATTTCGATGATCGCACCCAGTTTGCGGTCGATTTCTTTTGGATCGAGATGCGTCAGGTCCAGGTTGACAAGGTTTTCCCCGTTCAAGCCGAGACCCATTTCGGTACAGACCTTGAAAATCGCCCGGGCGGCAATGTCGCGCGGCACCAAGTTGCCGTAGGCAGGGTACCATTCTTCAAGAAAATACCAGGGTTTGCCGTCTTTATAAGTCCAGATGCGGCCGCCTTCGCCGCGAGCCGATTCCGACATCAGGCGGCGTTTGTCTTCGCCTGGCAATGCAGTCGGGTGAATCTGGATGAACTCGCCGTTACCAAATATCGATCCTTGCTGATAAGCGATCGAAGCGGCCGAGCCGGTCGAAATGGTGCCGTTGGTGCTGCGACCGAACACCATGCCCAGACCGCCGGTCGCCAAAATCACCGCGTCGGCGGTAAAGGCTTCCATTCGCATGTCGTACATGTTTTGGGCCACGATGCCGCGGCACTCGCCGTTATCGTCAAGAATCAGGCGGACAAATTCCCACTGCTCGAACTTTTTGACCTGTTTCTGCTCTTCATAGCGCCGCACTTGCTCATCCAGTACATAGAGCAGCTGCTGGCCGGTACTGGCGCCGGAGAACGCGGTCCGGGTATGTTTGGTGCCGCCGAAGGGTCGCAGGTCAAGCAGTCCTTCCGGCGTACGGGTGAACATCATGCCCATGCGGTCCAGCAGATGAATCAGGCCGGGCGCCGCATCGCACATCGCCTTAACCGGCGGCTGGTTGGCCAGGAAGTCGCCGCCAAGCACCGTATCTTCAAAATGCTGGCGGGTCGAGTCGTTTTGCCCTTTGGTGTTGAGAGCGCCGTTGATGCCGCCCTGGGCGCAGGCCGTATGCGAACGCTTGACCGGCACCATCGAGAACAGTTCCACATTTTGTTTCAGTTCCGCGATGCGCACCGCCGCCATCAGGCCGGCTGCACCGCCGCCAACTATGATAAATTTCATCTTCGCACCGTCCTCCTATACCCGGAAATAGGTGAGCGCCACGAGTCCGCTGACACTAAGCAGCGCACACAGGCCCCACGCAGCATACTGACTGAACCTCTGGGCCCTCGGCCCGACGGTGATTCCCCAGGTGATCAGGAACGTCCACAGTCCGTTGGTCAGGTGGAATATCGCACAGACCAGACCCAGCGCGTGCAGGCCGAGAACAACCGGGTCGGCGAAGATCTTGGCCACCTTGTCAAAGGTCGTTACCTGTCCCAGCCCGGCGCCGCCGAAACGGAACAGCCAGACATGCCAGGAAACGAAAGCGATCGTGATGTAGGCCGTGATCCGTTGCAGGTAAAAATTCCAGTTACGAGCATAAGAATAGGCCAATACATTGTTTTTCGACTCAAACGCAATCACAATTCCATACAAGCCATGAAACAACAGCGGCACGGCGATGAACAGGATTTCCAGCGCATACAACAGCGGCAAGCTTTGCAAAAAAGCCGTGGCCGCATCGAACGCTTTCGGGCCGACGATGGCCCGGCTGATTGTAAAAACATGCTCCAACAGGAAAAAGGTCAGTGGCACGACTCCCAGCAGGGAGTGTATCCGTTTCAGATAGAACTCATTGGTATTCAACGCTGCATCCCCTCCTTGTTTTTGGGCCGACTATTCCTGAACGTACGGGGCCTGGCCGACCTGATAGAAATCCTTGCCGTCCGAGTCCATGACCACGATCGCCGGAAAATCTTCCACCGTCATGCTGGCGACCGCTTCCGGTCCCAGCTCGCCGTAGGCAAGGACTTTGTATTCCTTGATCCGTTTGGCGATCAGGGCACCGGCGCCGCCGACCGCGGCAAAGTAAACTACGCCATGCTTTTTCATTGCGTCGATAACGGCCTGGCTGCGATTGCCTTTGCCAATCATGCCGCGCAGCCCCTGTTCAATCAGTCGCGGCGTGTAACTATCCATCCGACCGGAAGTGGTCGGTCCGGCGGAGCCGATCGGCTCGCCCGGTTTGGCCGGCGACGGGCCGACATAATAAACGACCTGGTTTTTCAAGTCGACAGGCAGCGGCTGTCCCGCGTCCAGTGCTTCCACCATCAGTTTGTGCGCAGCGTCGCGGGCAGCGATAATCGTGCCCGAAATCAACACGCTATCGCCGGCTTTCAGCGAGCGGGCGACGGATTCATCAAACGGCGCAGTGATACGAATCGGATGTTTTGCCATCTCTCCCACTCCTCCTACAACTCTACTTCGGCGTGCCGGGCCGCGTGACAGTTGATGTTGACCGCGACAGGCAAGCTGGCGATATGTGTGGGGTACCATTCAATATTCACTTTGAGAGCGGTAGTCCGGCCGCCCAAGCCTTGCGGACCGATGCCGGTCTTATTGATCAACTCGAGCAGTTCTTCTTCCAGCGCCGCATAACGCGGGTCGGCATTGCGACTTTCGATGTCGCGGGCTGCGGCGCGTTTGGCGCAAATCGCCGCCATTTCCATCGTGCCGCCAAGACCGACGCCGATGACCATCGGCGGGCAAGAGTTCGAACCGGCCGCCTTGACTACATCGACCACAAATTTTTTCACGCCGGCCACGCCATCAGCCGGCACCATCATCTTCAGCGCACTCTTGTTTTCCGAGCCAGCCCCTTTGGGAGCCAGTTTGATTTTCACTTTGTCGCCGGGCACGATCCGGGTATGAATCACCGCCGGTGTGTTGTTCTTGGTGTTTGTGCGGTCAAACAGCGGCTCCGCCACGGCCGATTTACGCAAATAGTATTCGACATAACCCTTGGCGACTCCTGCATGGATGGCCTCGTCCAGCGCACCGCCGGTCAGGTGCACCTCCTGCCCGACATCGACAAACACGATGGCCAGACCGGTATCCTGGCAGATCGGCATGTCCTCGTTTCGGGCAATGTCGGCATTCTCCAACAGTTGGCCCAAAATCTCCTGCCCGCTGGGGGAAGGTTCATTGGCGCGAGCTTTCTGAAACGCCTCATAAACATCCTGCGGCAGATAACAGTTGGCCTGTTTGGCCAGTTGGGCAACGGCCTCCGTGATTGTCGACACCTGCAGCTCTCGCATACGCTTCCCTTCTTTCCTGCTTATTTAATAATAAATGACTATGCCTTTGACCGGAGGTTACTCACAACAAAAACTTTACCAGCCAAAGGCATAGTCTATATTATTTTACCAGAGACCGACGATCTTCCACCAGAATGCGCCGAAGCCGATGAACACAACCAGGTTGACCAGCGAAATGATGAAACCGAGTTTCCACCAGGTCCCTTGCGGAATATAGCCCGAGCCGAAATAAATCGGCGCCGGTCCAGTCGCGTAGTGAGTGATGCCGCCGAACAGGGCGGAAATAACGCCCAGGCTCATCGCAGCCAAAAACGGCGGCGCGCCGGCGCCCACCGCTACCGCCAGGAACGCGGCGTACATCGCGGTGACATGAGCCGACAGGCTGGCAAACGCATAATGCGAATACATATAGGCGATCAACAAAATCACCAGAGCGGTCATCCAGGGGATGCCGACGAGTGAACCGGCAATCAGCTTGGCGAACCAAGCGATGACGCCATACTTGGTCAGCGCACTGGCTAGGCTGATCAGGCCGCCCATCCAGATTAGGGTATCCCAGGCGCCTTTTTCGGCCAGGATGTCTTTCCAGTCGATCGCCTTGCCGATCAGCATGATGCCGACACCCAGCATGGCGACGATGGTTGCGTCGATTTTGGTGATGCTGCCGGTGGCCCAAAGGACCAGCGCCAACACGAACACGCCACTGACGATCTTTTCGCCGCTTGACATCGGTCCCATCTTTTCCAGTTCCTTGCGGGCGATTTCTTTCGCTTCCGGCGTCTTGTCGATTTCCGGCGGATAGATCTTATAAAGCAGATACGGCACAATTGCCAGCGAAATCAGGCCTGGCAGCACGGCAGCCAGCGCCCAGGTGCCCCAGCTGATCTGGACTTTGGCGGTTTGCAACGCCAGGACCGCAACCAGCGTATTCGGCGCCACCGAAGTTAGAAACATCGCCGAAGTGATGGTGTTGCCCTGAAAAGCAGTCTTCATCAGATAAGCGCCGATTTTGCGCGACGAATCGCCCGGTTCGGAGCCGAAAGCCGAGCAGAGGCTGCGCACGATCGGATACATGATGCCGCCGGCACGGGCCGTGTTCGACGGGGTAGCCGGTGCGATGACCAGGTCGCTAAGTACCAGAGCGTAACCGAGTTTCAACGAGCTGTCGCCGATCGCGCCCATGATCTTGTAAGCGATCCGTTTACCGAGACCGGTTTTGATAAAGCCGAGCGCAAACAAAAACGCCGACACGATCAACCACATGATGCTCTGACCAAAGCCATTCAATGCTTCAGCCGGCGTCAGCGTCTTCGTCAAGCCGGCGATGCTGAGGGATATAAACGCAATCGCGCCAATGGGCAAAGGTTGAAGGATGAAACCGATGATGGTGGCGACAAAAATCGCCAGCAGATGCCAAGCCTGGGGCTTTAGCCCGGCCGGCGCAGGCAACAACCATAGGATAAGTCCGATAACAACCGCAATAAGTCCGTTTCTCAGGTCTTTGTTCATGAATTCTCCCCCTTATATTTTTTCTTGTCCGTTTTGTTTCTTCGTTTGCCATGATATTTTTTTATCATGACAGGAAAAAACTGCAGAAAAAACTGGAATGAACCCCGAGGTAAAGACACCTGTCTACTGTTACTATAACATTCTGTCAGTTCAAATATCCAATAGATGACGAGAATGATATAATAAATAATTGTAATGATCCCATGCTAACTTCAGGGAGGGACGTATGGAAATCCGGCAATTGGAATACTTTGTTTCTGTGGTGGAAACCAATAGCTTTACCAAGGCGGCGGAAAAACAATATGTCAGTCAGCCCTGCATCACTCACTCCATCCGCAAGCTGGAAGAAGAACTTGGCTTCGAACTGTTTGACCGCAGCCAGAAAAAGTCACCGTTGACGGATGAAGGCCGGCGATTCTATCTGCGCGCCTGCAATCTGCTGAATGAACTGCGCGACACGATGACGGAAATGAATGAACTGCGCAATCTGGCCCGTGGCACGATCAACCTGGCCATCCCGCCGATGATCGGCAGTTGCCTGTTTCCGTATCTGTTCACCAGCTTTCAGACCCGCTACCCGCATCTGACGCTAAATGTCTGCGAAGAAGGGTCCTATTCGGCGCACCGGATGATCGAGCAGGAGGAGCTTGATCTCGGCATCATCATCTTGCCGCAGCACAATCCCGGCACGTTGGAAACCTTTTTCCTCACCCGGCAGGAAATCCTGCTGGCCGTCGCCAAAAACCATCGTCTGGCAAGTGCTTCTGCCGTGCCGTTTGCCGATTTGCGCCAGGAAAAATTCATCCTGTTCAAGAGCAACTTTTTTCAACGGCACGCGATTTTGCAGCGCTGCCAGGACGAAGGAATCGAACCGGAAATCGTATTTAACTCCAGTCAGATCGAAACGGTAAAATCGCTGGTTTCCCACGGCGTCGGCATCTCTTTCCTTATGCAGATGGCGTTGGAAGGACAGCCCGGCATCGCCGGCGTCTCGCTATATCCGCCGATCCATGTAAACATCGGCCTGGCCTGGAAAAAAGGCCGCCAGCTTTCTCCCTCGGCCAAGGCCTTTATCAATCTGGTATCGGCGCAGACAGAGGAAGCCCTGACCTTAAAAAAATGCCGCTGACTCAGCCCTGGCCGTACTGCTGTTTAATCAACGGCTTGATGCCGCCACTGGCCAGGATATTCATCACATACTCGGATAGCGGCTGCGCCTGCATGGTTTCGCCGCTACTCAGGTTCGTGACCGTCCCTGTCGTCATGTCCAGGCTCAGGCTATCGCCCCGTTTGACTTTTTGACCGATACCGGGGCAGACAAGCAGCGGCACGCCTAGATTGATCGCATTGCGGTAAAAAATCCGTCCATAGGAATCGGCCAGGATCGCGCCGACGCCGGCGGCCTTCAGCGTCACCGCGGCGTGTTCACGGCTGGAGCCGCAGCCAAAGTTGGTGGAGGCAACGATCAAATCGCCTGGCTGAACTTCTTTGACAAAGTTTGGGTCAGCGCCTTCCATCGCATGTTTACCGACTTGGTCCGGGTCAGTGAGGTCGAGAAACCGGCCGGGATAAATTTGATCGGTATCGATGTTCGCTCCGTAAACAAAGGCTTTGCCTTTCAATATCTGTTGCACGCTTTTCACCCCTGCTTCAAGTATTCTGTCGGGTCAACGATTTTACCGGTCAGCGCAGCGGCAGCGACCGCCGCCGGCGAACCCAGGTAGATTTCGGCTTTGGGCGAACCCATGCGGCCGGGGAAATTGCGGCTTGATGCGGTGATACAGGTCTCGCCTGCCGCCAGCATCCCTTCGTGCGTCCCCAGACAGGCGGCGCAGCCTGGCGTGACAAAGGTCGCCCCCGCTTCCACCAGCGTCTTCATCGTGCCGTTCGCCATTGCTTCCAGCAGCACTGCTTTGGACGCCGGCACCACGATGAACCGGGTGCGCGGGTTTATTTTTTTTCCCTGCAGGATTTTGGCCGCAATCGCCAGATCTTCGGCGCGGCCGCCGGTGCAGGTGCCAAGGAAGGCCTGGTTGACGGGAATCCCTGCGTATCTGGCCACCGGCGCTACGTTGTCGACGCTGTGCGGCGCGGCGATTTGCGGCGTCATGCCGGTTACGTCAAACGTGTGCTCCGCCGCATATTGATAGCCTGGGTCCGTCGTGAAAATTTCATATTCATGCTGCACTTTTCCCTGCAAAAACTGCAGCGTGATCTCGTCTGGCTGGATATAGGCGGTTTTGGCGCCCAGTTCGGTGGTCATGTTGCAGAGGGCCATCCGCTCGGAAACGCTGAGTTGTTTCAGCACCGGCCCGGTAAATTCGACCCCGCGATACACGCCGTAGTCCGCGCCCAACGCGCCGATGACCTTAAGGATGATGTCTTTGGCGTAAACGCCCTGCGGCAACGTTCCTTCGAGATGAATCCGGATAATCTCGGGAATCCGGAACCATAGCTGTCCTGTCACCATGATGATCGCCAGGTCGGTGGCGCCGACGCCGGTGCCGAACGCACCGAACGCACCGTGAATCGTGGTGTGCGAATCGGTGATGACCAGTACCTGGCCGGGATAGACCAACCCTTTGTCGACCATGACCTGGTGGCAGACGCCCTGATCGACGTCCATCAGCAAGTCGATTCCCTGCTCCCAGCAAAATTCGCGGAACTGCTTCTGGTTGTCGGCCTGCATGATCGTGGACGCCGGCGCGTAGTGGTCGAGAAAAACCACGATCTTGTTCGGGTCATGGACTTTCTTGCCGCCCATCTCAAAAAACGAGCGCAGCGTCTGCAGATACAAATCGTTGATTCCGGCCATATCGACCTTGCAATTGACAATCTCACCGGTTGTCACCGCCGCTTTGCCGGCGGCTTTGGCTAAGATTTTCTCTATCGCGTGCATAACAAGCATCCCTCCTGACTTTTTTCCTGATTGGGGCGGGCAGTTCCGTTTCCTTTCCTGTCTACTCACACCTCCCCGCTTAATGTTCAACCACTATCTATGCAAAAACAATGCCAATCGTCAAAATCGGCTATTTTCGCAATACTCCGCAAAATTTTTGTTGCATTGAAACAATTTTTGCGGTATTTTTGTTTTATAATGTTTTATTTTGTTTCAGGAGGTAGCCGATGATTAGCTTTCTTGCCCCTGACGGAAAAATATTCGCCACTGCCAAAACTACCCTTGCCGCCTCGCACCCTGACATTCGGATCGAACAGGGACTGCTCAGCGCCGGGGTCGAAAAAGCTGGAGAGCTGATTGACGCCGGAACAGAAATCATCATCAGTCGCGGCGGCACCGCCAAGGCGATCAAAGACGCCTTTCCGGCGATTATCGTGGTCGAACTGCCGATTACCGGCTTTGACATTCTGCGCACCGTCGACCAGGCTCGCAGGCTTGGCGGACGGATTGGCGTTGTCGCCTTTGCTTCGATGGTTGCCGGCATCGACTGCCTGCCGTCAATTCTCGGCGTTGAGCTATGTCAGTATCCGATTGAAAACGAATTCGAAGCCGAAGCCAAAGTACTGCAGGCCCGCCGCGATGGCGCCGAAGTCATTATCGGCGGTGTCATCACCGGCCAAACCGCCCGCAAACACAATCTGCCGCACGTATTGATCGAGAGCGGCGGCGAAGGAATCCTGCAGGCAGCGCTGGAATCGAAGCGGATTTATGCAGCCCGCCTGGCCGAGAAAGTAAAAAGCAGCCTGTTCCGCACCGTGCTCGACTATTCCTACGAAGGCGTCATATCGATCAATCAGGACCGCCAGGTCGTCATCTGCAATCCGGCGGCAAGCAACCTCAGCGGTCGCAAGCAGGCGGAAACGCTCGGTCAGCCGATTGACAAGGTGTTGCCGCGGTTAAAATTGGAGCGAGTTCTGGCAACCGGCCAGCAAGAGTTGGGCCAGATCATCGAGCTCGGCGGCAGCCAAATCCTCTGCAACAAAATTCCGATTCTGGTCGGCGGTCGCATCGCCGGCGCGGTGGCCACCTTTCAAGAAACTGGTAAGATCCAGCAATGGGAGGCCGCCATCCGCAAAAAAATCTATGCCGGTGGTCACATCGCTTCGTTTCAGTTCAGCGACATCATCGGCGCCAGCCCGGCAATCCAGGAAGCGATCAGCATGGCCCGCGAATTTGCCATCACCGACGCATCGGTGCTGATTACCGGTGAAACCGGCGTTGGCAAGGAAGTTTTCGCGCAAAGCATCCACAACGCTAGTCCGCGCGCGCCAAAACCGTTTGTGGCAATCAACTGTGCAGCCTTGCCTGCTCAGATCCTTGAAAGCGAGTTGTTTGGTTACATGGGCGGCGCCTTCACCGGCGCCAACCCTAAAGGGAAATCCGGTTTGCTTGAAATCGCCCATGGCGGCAGTTTGTTTCTAGACGAAATCGCTGAAATGGATTATGGCATCCAAAGCAAACTGCTGCGGGTGATCCAGGAAAAACGGGTGATGCGGCTTGGCAGCGACCGGGTCCTGCCGGTAGATGTCCGAATTATCGCCGCCACCAACAAGAATCTCAAAACCCTAATTCTCGAGCAGAAATTTCGCGCCGACCTGTATTATCGGCTAAACGTACTTCGGCTCAACCTGCCGCCGCTACGGGAACGCCGGCAGGATATCCCGCTGTTCGCCCGCCACCTGCTGAGTCGCAATGAAAAAGCAGCTCACCGCAAACTGCACTGGGGACCGGACGCCCTGGAACGACTTGTCCGGAACGAATGGCCAGGCAATGTACGGGAGCTGCAAAATATCGTGGAACGGATCGTGGCGGTCTGCAAGCAGGATTACATCTCTGCCGAATTGATCAGTCGCGTGATGCGGGATGACGACGATAAACCGGAAACCTCTGCCGCTGCCTGGTCGCCTTTCGACGAACACGAAACGATCCGGCAGGCGCTGGACCAAACCCATGGCCGATTGGCGGCCGCAGCCGAGTTGCTTGGCGTCAGTCGTTCGACGTTGTGGCGAAAAATGAAAACCCTGGGACTCAGTCCGCGCCGCCGCTGACCAGCCGCGGCACAGTGAGGCTACCCATCGGCATCAGTGTGATCGACGGCGCCGGTCCGAGTTTGGCATACGCCAGCGCCAGCGCTTCCTGCATGTCTTTGGCCGGCGTAAACAGCAACATCCTGGCAAAATCGGGGTCCATACCGGAGACCAGAATGAATTCAGCCTTTTTCATCAAGCGGGTCACCGCATACGCCTTGTGAGCGCCGATCTGGAAGTCTTGCCGCACCGTAGCTTCCACTGCTTCCGGCGTGCCGCACTGCAGCATCATTTTTTCATACTGCGCCGAACCGGATCCTTCCTCACATTCGCCGAGGATGATCACTACGCCGCCTTCTCGGACAGCGCACCAAGCGTTGTCCATTGTTTTTTGCAGCTGATAGATGTTGATGTCTTTCGGATAGCCGCCGCAGGAAGCGATGACCAAGTCGGTTTCCTGCCGGATCGGCGCGCCGTAAACCTCATCGACGAAGGCGCAGGCTTCGCGGTGGGCGTTGATGTAATGTCCGGCAAACACCTTCAGGAACTGTTTTTCTTCATTCAATACGACATTCAGCAAGAACGAAGGGCGACACATCTCGGCCCCCTCGATCTGGTCGTGATAGATCGGGTTGCCGTCAAGTTTGCCGATCACCGCGTTCGGATCAAACATCATGCTGTGATTCTTGCGGATGGTTTCGTAAGCCGCCACGCCGGGAAACAACGCCTTGCGTCCGCCGCCAAAGCCGGAAAAGAAATGGTGCACTACGCTGCCGGTCAGGATGATGTGGTCGGCTTCCGCCACTTTCTTATGGAAATAGACCGGCGTCCCGCGCGAGGTCTCGCCAAAATACTGGAACTGCGACGGATCTTTGCAGTCGCTGTTGAACATTTTGATTTTCGCCGCGACATCGGCGCCGACTTCTTCGATCATCTCGGCTTCCGTCATCAAGCGGTGGCTGCCGAGCGCAAACACGATGCACATATCATCGTACGGCACGCCGACCGCATGGATTTCGTCAATCAAGACAGGCAGAAAGACATGGGTGTTTGCCACCCGGGTCGGGTCATTGACAATAAACGCGACGGTTTGCCCTGGACTCACGATCTCCCATAGCGGCGCCGCGCCGATCGGTTCGCGGATCGCCGCCTCCACCGCCGCGACCGGGTCCGCCAGCACCGGATAATCCTTGATTGCCAGTTCCGCCTTGACGAGTGCCGGGTCGAGCGAAAACTCCATCTGCCCATGACCATACTTGTAATGATACTGTTTCATGCGCACCGCCCCTTTTCGTTTTCATCAAGGGGTTACAATTAGTAACCCACCTAAACGCTTCTTCTGATTCCTGGTTATTACGCCTCGTTCCGCCAGCCAATCAAGTCCTTGATCACTTCACCAGCCAAAATCAAGCCCGCCACCGACGGCACAAATGAAATGCTGCCAGGAATCTGCCTACGTGAACTGCCGGCAGGAAATTGCTCCGTCGTTGCCAGCGGTTCCAGCGGCTTTTCCCGCGAATATACCACTTTCAACGACTGTACGCCGCGGGCTCGCAGCTCATAACGCATCACTTTCGCCAGCGGACACATGCTGGTTTTATAAATATCCGCCACCTCGAACCGAGTCGGGTCCAGCTTATTGCCGGCGCCCATACAGCTAATTACAGGAATGCCTTTTGCCTGGCTTCGCACGATCAGGTCGATCTTGGCGCTGACCGTGTCAATCGCGTCCACGATGTAGTCATATTTTTCGCCGAAGAATTCCGCGGAATTCTCCGGCAAGTAGAACTTTTGAATGGTGGTGACCGCAGCCCGCGGATTGATTTCCAGCACCCGCTCCCGCATCACCTCGACCTTCACTCGCCCCACCGTGCGCGTCGTAGCATGCAGTTGCCGGTTGAGATTGGTCAGGCAGATGCAGTCGTCATCAACCAGGGTCAATCCGCCTACGCCGGCGCGGGCCAGCGCTTCCACCGTAAAACTGCCGACGCCGCCGATGCCGAACACCGCCACCCGGCTGCCGACGAGTTTTTCCATCGCCGCCGCGCCAAGCAATAATTCGGTCCGTGAAAAAGCGTGCAATTCAGCCATTTACTCTTGCGCCCCGTTTGCCTTCTTACGGGCATCGCCGGTAACATAAAACGTCGTTTTTCCTGCCGCGACCAGCGCCCCTTCACGGTTGCGGACTTCAACCGATCCGTTCGCAATCCGCTTCCCCTGAAAAACCACTCGCGCCGTGGCTGTCAGTTCGGTATCCAGCGCCACCTTGTCAAAATAATTCGTCGAAGTCTCGATTGTCACCAAATAAATCTGCAGCGTCCTCAGCGCCACCCCGGTCGCCATATCGACCAGCGCCGCCACCACGCCGCCATGGCCGATGCCATAGGTGTTGGCGTATTCCGGTCGCATCCTCAGCTTGACTTCGGCTTCGCCCCGCGCCAGCCGGACCACCCGCGCACCGAGAAACTGAAAAAACGGCACAGCGGCGTAATGCGCTTGCAAATCAGCCAAAAATTCCTTGTCATCCATTTGTTGCACCTTATTTCCCTCCTGTTGCAGCCGCGCGTGTTGTCAGCAGTACGCCCGACATAACGCATAGCATCCCTACGCCGTGAACCAGCGTCACCGGTTCGCCGTAAAACAAAACCGCAATCAGCACCGCACTGACCGGCATCAGGTTGATGTAGGCGCTGGCCTTGCTGGCGCCGATTTCACGAACGCCGATATTGAAAATCAAGAAAGCGATGAATGTTGCCCCGACTGCCAGATACATCAGTTCCAGCATCACTTGCAGCGACACTCCCGGCAAGCGGTTCCAGCCCTGCTCCGGCAACGATGCCGCCGCCAGCAGCAAAGCGCCGAGCAGCATCGAAACCGCTGTAGATAAAAGCGGCGATACCTTGCGCATCACTAGCTTGCTCAGAATCGCATAGGTCGTCCAGAGCAATACCGCGCCAAGCAACAGCAAATCGCCGCGGTTTAGCGACAACCCCCGAAGCACGTCCATGTCGCCGCGAGTAATCACGACCAGCACGCCGCTCATTGACAGCGCCGCACCGATGCCCTGCCGCCAACTCCAACGTTCGCCAAAAAACAGCACCGCGACAAGCGAGGTCGTCACCGGGTTGATTACGATCACCAGTGCGCCATTGATTGCCGAAGTGTATTGCATACCGATGTTGAACAACGCATTATAGCCGAAGATGCCAAAGACGGCCAGCATCAGCAAAGCAAACCATGACTCGCGAATCGTCCGCCACTGCCACTCGCCGCGCCAGCAGGCCCAACCGCTCATCAGCAACCCGGCCAATAAAAAACGCACCGCCGCCACAGTCAGCGGCGGCAACTCGGTCAACACATGCTTGGTCGAACCAAATGCGCCGCCCCAAAATAGCGGCGCCAATAACATCAACAGATAAATCCCCGCACGATTTTTCGCCAACCAAAACCTCTCTTTCCGCCGACTCCTCAGACAATCACCGATTCCAGTCCAGCATCAAATATGACCCAAGATTCTTAAACCAAAGACTGCGCTGCTCGACAGCCTGCAGGACCGCTTGAATCCTCGCCTCGCCTAAGCCGCCTTCCATGTCCAAAAAGAACAGATAGGCGCCAAGTCCGGTTCGGGCCGGTCGAGACTCGATCTTGGTCAGGTTGACTTCCCGTTCGGCAAATTCGGCCAATATGTGGTAAAGGCTGCCGGGGCGAGAGCCGTCAATCTGACAGACAATCGATGTTTTCCAGCGACCGGGCAGCCGGGAGTCCAGCGGCTGGATTTGCAGCGTGACAAACCGCGTACAGTTGCTACTGGTGTCCTGAATATCGGCGGCAACCATTTCCAGGCTATAGAGTGCAGCCGCACTGCGACTGCCGATCGCCGCCATGCCCGCTTCGCCCTCGGCGACCCGTCGGGCAGCTTCTGCGGTACTATCGACCGGCCTCAGTTCGGCGGCTGGATACAGCCGCGACAAAGTGCGCCGGCACTGCGCCAACGCTTGCGGATGCGACAACACCAACCGAATGTCCCTGCCAACCTCCCGGGCCAGCAAATTGTGCCGAATCGGCATAACTATTTCCCGTGAAATAAACAGTTCCACTTCATGCGCCAAGGTATCCAGCGTAACATTGACCGACCCTTCGACCGAGTTTTCGATCGGCACGACGCATTGCGAGATTTCTCCGCCGGCCACCGCCCGAATGGCCAGATCGATCGAACCAAACGGCGTCAAGCATGCTGATTCGCCAAACAGATTCTTTGCCACTTCTTCGCTATAGGTGCCCGGTGGCCCCAAAAAGCCGACTCGTTTCCCGTTAGCGGCCATTTCACTATTGTTCAAAGGCCCGTCGCCCCTTTCGTTTGCGGTATACAGGCCTCTATTTCGCCTCTTGCAGCCAAACGCCGCTCTCCCGTCCCATCAACCGGGCATTGTTGATCAATGCCACCAGCGGCGTCAACTCCTTTGTGCTACTGCCATAAATGCCGACGTTCAGCACCTTGCCGTCCGCCACCCGGTATACGGTCTGGTTCAGTGAGATATACCAGGTATTCTCATCGCGAACCCTGGTTGCCTGAATTTCCGGCACTACCAGCAGTTCGCAGCCGGCAGCGACTGCTTTGGCGATATCCGATTGCACCGACCCATCGCCCGGATCGCGGACAATCCCGGGAAACAGACTTTCATACTCATCCCAGAGCGCCTCTTGCATAAACGGCAACTCCGTTCGAAGCACCGGCGGCAAATTATTTTTGATCGACGCTACATAGAGCCGCGATTTTCCGGCTATTGGTTGCACCGGCGCAAGAAACCCCTCATTGATTGCCTGGCGTCGCTTCGCATAGTAATTGCGCAGTGCCAAATCCAAATAAACCGGCACATTATGGGTAAAATAGTTCTTTAGCACGTCCGGCAATGGCCAGCGTTGTTCAACGCCAAGATGCCGATAGCCGCCAAACACTTTGCGCAAGGCATTTGGCACCGGATCATCCGGAGCCACGATCCGGGTTACCCGGATTTTTCCGTCGTACAGTTTTTCAAAGGTTTCGTTGCCTACAGCCGGTGCACCAAATGTGATCACTTCGATCTGCGCAGGATTGACTCCCATATCCAGCAACCGAGCGGCTACCAGCGTCACCACGGCCCCTCCCAGGCTATGACCGACCAGATACAGCTTATCCTGCTTGTCCTCTTGCAGGATGCTGCTGAGGAAGCGGGCGCCCACCGGGTGATGGTCGTTGGACTGGGCCGTTTGCGCAGTTAGCAGAACCATCGACGCCTGGTTGAACCCCTCATGCACGCGAGGCACATCGGCCGGCAGATCCTTTCGTGCGGCGTTCGCAGCGAATTGTTCCAGTGTGTTGCCGGCAAAATAGACTTTATTGGCACGCAGGTCAACTTTGATATCACGCACATTCTCTGTCCCCGCAACCGCCATGATATAGACATCCTGATCGATAATCGAATTGGCGTCCCAGGCCAGCAGATAGCGTGAATCGGCATTTTCGCCGGAAACCCGGAATGGTTCTACCCGCCAGCCTTCCTGCTCAAACGCAGCAATAGCCAAACTGCCGGCCCGGTTGCTGTAGGCCGCCATGCAAGCGCCGGCTGCCATATATAATTTGCGGGCTGTCAGATATTCCTGCATCACCGCAGACGCCGAAGCCTGCCCGGTCAGCAGGCAAAGCAGGACAACCAGCTGAATCAACAGTTTCATGTTCTCACGGTCCTTTATGATGGTCTCAGATTTCGCCCTCTGTCAACAATCCCTGCTGCTGCAGCACCTCACAGAAAATTTCCAGCAAATCGGGGTCAAATTGAATCCCGCCAAACTTACGCAGTTCTTGCACCGCCTGAGCGGTTGGCATTGCTTTGCGATAAGGCCGGTCACTGGTCATTGCATCGAACGCATCGACAATCGACAATATCCGGCATTCGACCGGAATCGCCTCGCCGACCAGGCCGATCGGATAGCCGCTACCGTCCCACCATTCATGATGCCGCAATATCCATTCGGCTATGTAAACCAAGTCAGAAGAAGCCAGGGCAATCCGGTAGCCAATTTCACTGTGGCGGCGCATCTCCGTCCGTTCTTCTTCGTTTAAAGGACCGGGTTTGAACAGGATCGCATCGCTGATGCCGACTTTGCCGATATCATGAAACTTGGCGAACAAACGCATCGCATCCAGCTGATTCGATGGAAAATCAAGGCGCTCGGCCAGACTGCCGACCAGCATTTCCAGTCTCTCGGCATGACCTTCGGTGATGAAATCACGTGCTTCCAAGAGCGTCATCATCGTATTGACCAAGCCGCTGCGGGTGCTCTGCGAACGGAGCAGCTTCTCCCGCCGCACCATATTATCGGCGTCGCGCATCAGCCCACTCAGTTCGACCGGCTGTTTATCGGCTATCGCATAACCGACTGACAAACTGAGAAACAGGTCGCGGTTTTCTTGATTAAACTGCTCGACACTGGTGCGCAGTTCACGGCACAATCGCTCGGCCTGCGCCTGATCGGCGCCGGGTCGGACCAACACAAACTCATCGCCACCGACCCGCGCCAAGATGTCGCCGCTCTTCACCCGTTCACTCAGCAACACGCCGGTCATGATCAATCGTTGGTCGCCGGCAGTATGTCCCAGCGTTTCATTGGTCATTTGCAAGCCATCAATATCGCAGGCGATCAATACGCAGGGCAGCGGCATCGAGTCGCGCCGTCGCTGGAACTCGTACTCCAGATACGTCCGGTTGTAAAGCCCTGTCAAGGAATCATGCGTGCTGGCGTGCTGCAACATCGCATTTGTCCTTTTCCGCTCCGAAATATCACGCAAAATCGCGACAGCAAATATCTTTTCGCCTAACGCCGCAATATCAATTGCCACGTCAAGCGGCACCCGCGAGCCATCCACGCGGCGAAACTCGGTTGAAAAATCCTGCCGCCGTCCAGCTGCCTCGGCAGTCCGCCCCAGTTGCTGTAGTGCAGCTTCGACCGGTGGAAACAATTGCGGCAAATTCGCCGAAAACAGCAATTCGCGTGACAGCCCCAGCATTCGGCAGGCCGCTTCATTCGCATCGACAATCCGCGAATTCGGCAGCTGAATCATCAGGATGCCGTCGGTGACTTTGTCCAGCAAATTGCGGAATGTTTCCAGCTCGCCGATCCTTTTTTGCAATTCGGGGTAGTAATTTTTGCGAATCGAATTTTCGCCCAGGCCAATCAGTTTGTCCCGGACAAATCCCGCTCCTCGCTCAGATGATTGCTGCATAAATCGCCTCAACATCACTGCGCTGCATCAATTTCGGATTCGTTGCCATACACGCGTCTTGCAGGGCAAATCCCGCCAAGCGGGCAACATCGGATTTTTCCACGCCGAACCGGCGCACATTGTCGCCAATTCCCACACTACTGCGCAGAGTAGCAATCCTTCCCACAAGTTTTGCGGTCCGTTCTGCTGCAGGAACCTGTTCGACTGCGATTCCCATCGCCGCGGCCACCTGGTCGAAGCGCTGCGGGCAGGCGGAATAATTGAACTCGACTACCCCCGGCAACAATATTGCGTTGCATTCGCCGTGCGGCAAATCAAAATAACCGCCCAGGCTATGCGCCATTGCGTGCACCGCGCCAAGAATCGCATTGGAAAACGCCAGACCCGCTTCGAGGCTGGCCAGCATCATCGGCCCTTGATGATCAATGGACTGCGGATTGGCCACCGCCCCCGGCAAATGTGCGGCAATAAGGCGAATTGCCTCCAGCGCGTGCAAATCGGTAATCGGTGAATTGGCTGTCGACACATACGCCTCAATCGCATGCGTCAGTGCATCCATGCCGGTGCAGGCAACCTGATGCGGCGAAAGCGTGGTCAGGGTTTGCGGATCGATCAGCGCCGCGTCCGGCACCACCGCTTTACTGACAATCGCCATTTTTGTCTTGCGCTCGGTATCGGCAATAATCGCGAACTGCGACACGTCGGCCGAACTGCCTGCGGTAGTAGGAACACACACCAGCGGCGGTATCGGATATTCGACCAGATCAACCCCTTCGAACTCCTCTATGCCGCGTTGATGGCTCACTTCAATTCCGATGCCTTTAGCGCAGTCCATCGGACTGCCGCCGCCTACTGCGATAATCATATTACACCCGGCTGTCGCATAAAGCCTAGCTCCGGCCCGCACTTCCTGCATCTTGGGATTTTCGGTGACTCCGGTGAAAATCACATAGGGAATCGACAGCCGGTTCAGACTGTCTGTCACTTGCCGCACCCAGCCGGCGGCTTCCACCCCGGGATCCGTCACCAGCAATACCTTTTGCGCACCCAAGTTTTTCGCATATTGCCCGCTCATATCGATGGCGCCGACCCCGAACAGAAATTCCGGCGCAACGAATTTTCGCAGTTCCCAGCGGTTCTGCATGAAAGCCCCTCCTCTTGCCTGAAATGAAGCATTTCTCTGCCGCGGACTACCGGTATTAACAAAATCACGCAAATTCAATGTAACTTATTGCTTGATTCGACAATAGCCTGACCAGCTCCTGCCGACTTTGCCATTGATGCCGGCCAAAAAAGAAAAGCCGGCTAAAATTTTAGCCGGCAAATGAGTTTTGCTATACTTTTTCTTCCGAAGCCTTCAACATTTCTTCGGAAACAACCGACAATGTGCTGGCCATCTCGGCAAGTTCCTGGCTGGCTTCAGCAATTTCCTGAATCGATTTGGCCTGATTCTCCACATTCACGTCAATCGACTGAATCTTGGTTGAAACCAGCGCCACTGATTCCTGTATTTTTTGCAGCAACTTGGTAATCCGGTTCACCGAATCGGCACTGGCAACCGCCAACTTTCTAACTTCATCCGCCACCACGCCGAAGCCTCGGCCCATTTCACCGACCCGCGCCGCCTCGATCGCCGCATTCAGTCCGAGCAAGTTGGTCTGGTTGGCGACGTTGCGGATAAACGAAACGATTTCATCGGTTTGCTTGGTCGTCTGGTCAAGCTCCTTGCTCAGCCGGTCAATATCCCGACTGCTGCTGGCAAGCGTCGATGCGCTGGAACTCAATTCCTCCATGCCGGCCGTCATTTCCTCCGAAGAAGCAGCCAAACTGTGGGCAATCTTGTTCACCTTTTCCTGATTTGAAATCATCTGGGTCGTCAGTATGCAACCGATGACCTGGCCGTTTTCCTTAACCGGAACACCGCAGACCAAATATGGAATGCCACCGAGCGCCATATCACTGCCTACCGGTCGAATGATCCTCACCCCGTCGGCAATGCAGGTCTGGGCAGTTTTTCCGGTCACCGGGTCGCCGACTTTGAGCGGCAAGCTGTAGTGTTCGGGCTGCTCGCAGGCAACATAGCGATCCCCTTTAATCACCGAAATGCTCATGTCCTGTGGAACAACTGAGTTCAGGTAAGGCGCCACTTCACAAAACAAGTCCAGGATTTCTTCTGCCGAGTGTTTTTTTGCCAACTTTTCCACCTGCCTGTTCATTATTTCGTATCAGCAAAAATACCCGGCGACAAAACCAGCCCTGCTTTTCGCAGTGGCCTTGGCTTCGTTGCCGGGGTATTCTCAATACCAGAATCTAATTCCCTTTTACATAAATGTTCTCAATTTCCCGGATTTTTGTCAAGCCGATCAGGTCATTGAATTGTTCGAACGTGATCATTTCCGGAATCAGGCTTGCCGTCGTACCGGTTTCCTTCAGCACGGTCATCAAGCGGGTCAGCGCCTTGGTCACCAGGTACGTCGACGCTGTCGGGAAAATCACCAAATCGTAACCGAGGTCTTGGAGTTCTTTCACCGGCAGGAACGGCGTCCGGCCACCCTCCACCATGTTGGCCAAAACCGGAACCTTGAACGAAGTGGTGATCTGTTTCATTTCTTCAACAGATTCCGGCGATTCAATGAACAGGATATCCGCGCCGGCTTCCTCATAAGCTTTGGCCCGTTCCAGCGCCTCACCGATTCCATGTACGGTCCGCGCGTCAGTCCGGGCAATGATCATTAGGTCGGGGTCTGTACGCACATCGGCTGCGGCCTTGATTTTGCCGACCATTTCTTCTTTGGAGACGACCTGGCGACCGGTCATGTGACCGCACTTCTTCGGCGCTACCTGGTCTTCCAGCTGTATCGCCGCCACACCGGCCTTTTCATATTCGCGCAGCGTCCGCATCACATTGACGGCGTTGCCGAACCCGGTGTCCGCGTCGGCAATTACCGGCACATTCACGGCTTCAACGATATTCGACGCCCGGGCCACCATCTCCGTCAGCGTCAGCAGACCAACGTCCGGTTTCCCCAGATGGCTGGCCGCCTGGCCGTAACCGGTCATATATACCGCCGAAAAGCCAACCTGCTCGATAATTTTCGCTGTCAGGGCGTCGTGCGCGCCTGGCGCGACGACGATCCGGTTTCCTGTCATCATTTGTCTCAGCATTGTAGTTTTTCTCATAGTCATTTTTCGCCCCCAGCTAATAATCCAAATTGTTGTTTGGCAAACCGTAGCGCTGCATCGGGATATTGTTGCGACAACGCCCCCACGGCAAACATCAGGTAATCTTTGTCCATGATAAACCGTGGCTCTTGCGGCAGCAGAGAAATTCCCGGATTTTTGAACGCCTGTTCCAGAATAAACTGCCGATCCGCCGCCGAGCTATGAGTAAATATGCCGCCGACTGCAATCACATGGGTAACTCGACGCAAATCGCGACCAATCGGGGTTCCCGGCACAATCCCCATCACAGGGTTGAATTCCTGCGAAATATAACCTGCGTGGCGTTTCAGCGCCACTTCGATCGCGCTGGCTGCCAGCGCCAGGTCGAACGACTTGTCCCGGTCACTGGTGCTAATATGTTCCGGATTCTTTTCCAGCCAGGCAACGTATTCGGTCAGTTCCGTCGCTTCCTCTTCGCTTTTTCGGCCAAGTTTGGCCAGCACTCCCGCCGGTCCTACTGTTTCAACAATGCCGGTGGCGCTGATTCGCAGTCCCAGATTGCCTTCCACCGTGCGATAGGAAGGTTGTTTTTCGTTGGTCACAACCAGTCCTTTTTCCTCGATTGTCAGGTTTTCCAGTTCCGGCAACACCGAATGAATGTCGGTAGTCGCGCCGCCGATATCGACGACCAGGACATCGCCCACTCCATCTTGAACATAAGTGCCTTTGGCAAGCAATTCCGCCCCCATCAGCACAGCGCCCGGCGTCGGCGTCACTTTTCGGTTGGAAACGATGTCAATCAGCTTGTGCAACCCTTTAGCCCGCGTGATTTGCCGGATGAACTGCTCATGAATCGCTTCACGGGCCGGCTTGACTTTCAGTTCGTGAATCGTCGGCATCACATTGGGGACCCGGATATGACCGATTCCTGCCTCAGCAAGGATTTCGGCCGCTTCAGCCTGGGCCTCCTTGTTGCCGGCCAGGATCACTACCGCTTTGCCCCGCGCCTGCACGATAATCCGGGCATTGCTGATGACCGAGTCCCGGTCGCCGCCATCGGTGCCGCCAGCCAGCAAGATAATGTCAGGCTGAATTTCCATCAACACCTGCAACCGGTACTCCGGCAGATCTTCGGAGCTGATGATTTCCAGCACCCTGGCGCCGGCGCTCATCGCCACTTCTTTGGCAGCTTTGGCCGTCACGCGCGGCATGTAGCCGAGCGCTACCATCCGCAGGCCGCCGGCGGCGCTGCTGGTGGAAAATATTTGCGGTTCGTCTGCGATTGCCACGCCGGTTGTGGCCAAATTTTGCTTCGCCGCGGCAATGCCGCGCTCGATATCGTCGACGGTCGTAGATGCTTGCGCCCTGCCGGCCAGGCAAAGTTGGTTCCCTGCCATGTGAAAACCGGCTACTTTCGTGTAGGTGCTGCCGACATCGAATACAAGCAGATTTGTCTCCATCGTCATTGCCCTCCGGTTAGCTGTTGCGAACGAACGCATATCCTTCCATCAATCTGCGGGCAGTCCGTGAAAACGCCACCCTGGTCAGCTGGCCATCGGCAAACTTCGCTTCGACGTCGATTACGCCGGCTGGATGGCCGATCCGAATCAAATCGATCGAGTCAATGTGCGGGATCGCCTCATGCACAATCGTGCCGGGAATCTTGGCGGCTGCGCCGGTGCAGGCGGTGCCGGTCCCCGGATATGTCTTGTGCAGCACCTGCATGAACATCATCCGCGACAGAAAATCAACCTGGTCCTGTTCGATGGTCTTGCCGGAAGTAAAGTCGGTATAGCTGGCGCGCGGCGCAACAAAAGCAATCATCGGAAACGCCGGATTCTTTTGTGAAGCTTCCGCAGGATCTTTGGCCATGCCAAACAGCACCCCCGCTTTGGCCCGAATCTCCTCCAGCAGTTTCAGCAACGCAGCGTTGGCATTGACTTCCTGCGGCGTTTCGCGTCCAGTCATGCCGACGTCTTTGGCCCGGATGAACACGCAAGGATTGGACACGTCGACCAAGGAAGCCTGAATCGGGCCGGCGCTGGTTTCAATCGTATCAATCGGGTTGCCTGTCGGCAGCAGTTTGCCGCTGACCGCGCCGACCGTGCCGGAAAAATCCATCATGATCTTGGCGCCGGTTCCCGGTACGCCATCGATGCTGCAATCGCCGCAGACTTTCGCCATTCCGTCTTCAGTCGGAACGTCGGCAATCAGCAGTTTTCCGGTGTTGACATTGTGAATACGCACCCGGGTCATCGCGCCGGTTGCAGTCACCAGTCCCTCGTCGATCGCATAGGGTCCGACCGCAGAAGAAATGTTGCCGCAGTTGCCGGAGTAATCAATGTAAGGCTGATTGATGCTTACTTGACCGAAAGTATAGTCGACGTCGGCGTCCGGATGGGTCGAGCGGGCGATGATTGCCAGTTTGCTTGTCAGCGGGTCGGCGCCGCCGAGTCCGTCGATTTGCCGCACGTCCGGGCTACCGAAAATTTCCAAAATCATTTTGTCGCGCTCTGCAATATCCTGCGGCAAGTGGTTCGGTTTCAAAAAAACCGCTTTGCTGGTGCCGCCCCGCATCAGAGTGCAAGGAATCCGTCTTGAATCTCTCATTGAAGTCCTCTCCTTTCCAGTTCGGCTTCCGCCCAGTTCACGCAGGCTTTGGGATCGCTGCCGGGGCCGAAGAAAGCATCGACGCCCAAGAAATCGGTCCCTTCCTGCTTCATCTTGGTTTCATAGAACGCATGCTCTTCTTCTTTTTCCGCCACGCGACCGCCAGCCATCAAAATCACGTCGTCGCGCAGGCCAAGTTCTTTAAGTCGTTGATCCACCCGCGGGAATAACACCATACCCATGCCGAGCAAGTTGCTGATCCCGATCATGTCGGCTTTTGCTTCAGCGGCGACTTCAGCCACCGTTTCCGGCAAATTCATCCCGCGCAGGTAAATGACTTCAAAGCCGGACTTTTCAAATGCTTCTTTAATGATATTGACTCCCATCACATGAGCGTCTGCGCCGACTGTTGCCAAGACCAGCTTGTTTTTCTTGGTCGGTTTCTCGACTTTCGGCACTTCGACAGCCTCTTGGGTAACGGCGACTTTGGTTTCATCGACGCCGAGCGGCGTGAATCCCGGCACATAGCGCTTGATTCCGTCCTTGTCGCGATGTGTCAGCACATGCCGCTTCAGGTCCCAACCGCCGGCCCGCGGGCAGTCGAGCACTCCCGCCTTGCCTGCCGTCACAACCTTATTCACCAAATCGTCCACACCATATTGCCGCCAGAACTTCTCGTTTATTTCATCCGGGGCCAGACTGCGCTCGAACTGCAACGTGCTTTTCAACACCGCCATCGCTTCGTCGAGGATTTCGTTTTTGCGCACTTCGATATATGGGTCTTGGATGTCGATCTGTACCGTGTTTTCAAACACATTGTGCGTCGCCCAGATTGCTTTGGCCATCGAGCCGCCGGTCGGGATCCCCACCGATTCGGCCGCTTTCGGTCGATAGAAATTGGCTTTGCCGAGTTTGGCGCTAATCGCCATCCTGGCAAAATGACCGGCTTCGGCAATCAGGTCAGGCGGCGGATTCTGGAAGGTTTCCGGCACGACAATCAGGCTCTTGCTCCACATCGTTTCGCGGAATGCTTTCATCACCGCCAGGTCGGCCAGTAAATTGTAGCCGGCCACATTCATCTGCAGCGCACTCAATTCCTTTGGCAGTCCGGACAGCACGCCCAGTCCTTCAGCCAATAAGCACATCGCCAGACCCATGCCGTCGGTGCCGCCGATATTATTCAAGTGCTTGTGCGATTCGATCTGGACAAACATTTTGTTTTCGGCGCAGATTTCCAACGCCTTGAATCCATTGACCACTTTGGTCTTGTAATCATGGATGCCGCGACCACCAAAGTGCACATGGATGACCGGACCGATATCCGTACCATCAAAACCGGCGATCAAAGCGTTAATAATCGACAGGTGCGGCGTGTCGCCGGTTGCGTTGATCCGCATCGGATGTACTGAACCGCCGCCTAGTTCAACTAATTTGCGCTCGCCCATCGGAGTGATGCCGCCCTTGCCTCGCGACTGCTCAATCAGCTCCCGGCCGGCCAGCGGGTCGATATGGCGGGTTGCTTCGGAGTGGACAAAATGAAAGATCTTGGTGCCGAGTTTTTCGGCCATCTCATACATTTCGCAAGACTCTTTGTAGGTTTCTTCGGCAGTCAACCGACCAAGAATCGGGTTCTGGATCGGTATGCCCGTCTCTACCGCCTGCTGGCCCAGTTCGTAAATCCGGTAGCCGCTGCGGGTAACGCCGCAAACTTCGCGCGGATACGGCGCCGGCAATCCGTCAATCGAACCGTCTTTGCCCACTTTCGGCATCGGTGCGCTGAACGCTTCTTCATAGGCCGCTACCCGGTCATAATCCTCAACAATAATCTGCTTTGTTCTTTCTTGCATTATGATTTCCTCCCGCTGCTAATGTTCAGTTCCTGACGAACCCGATTAATCAGACCGCCCGCTCGAATCGTCGCCAGAACGTTTTCCGACAACGGCTGTCCGTTTAACACACCGGTCGCAGTATGAATCTCGCCTGTTTCCAGGTCTACGCTCACGACTTCGCCATTCTGCAGTTTTGCGCCGACATCCGCCAACATCACCGGCAAACCGATATTGATCGAATTGCGCCGGAAAATCCGCGCGAACGAGTTGGCGATAATCATGCCGACCCCGGCGCTTTTCAGCGCAACCGGCGCTTGCTCGCGACTAGATCCGCAACCGAAGTTCTTGCCGGCCACGATGATGTCCCCCGCTTGAACCTGTTTGGCAAAATCGGCAACCTTGCTGCCGGCCATGGCAAATGCAGCCAGTTTGGAAGCATCTTCGGCCATGGCATATCCCGGCAGGATCTGATCGGTATCGACATTGTCGTCAAAAATCCATACCCTTCCCTGTAGCTTGTCCATTTCAGCCCACCTCCCGCTGCAAAGTGCCCGGCGTCGTAATTTTGCCGACCACAGCCGATTCCGCCGCCGTCGCAGGCGAGGCAAGATAAAGTTTCGCTGCGCGATGACCCATGCGACCAGGGAAGTTGCGGTTCGTCGTGGTAACTATCGTGTCGCGTTCTGTGCCCAGTCCCTGATGCGCGCCAAAACAGGGGCCGCAACCGGGATTGGCGACTACGGCGCCGGCGTCGCGCAAAATCTTGGTCCAGCCGCGTTCTTCCATCGCATCCAGCACCTGCTTTGACGCCGGGATGATCAGGCAGTTAACGTCCGGGTGAACTTTGTGACTACGCAGGACATTGACGACCTTTTCCATGTCGTTCAAACGACCATTGGTGCAACTGCCCACCACGACCTGGGTAACGGCAATGTCGCCAAGTTCGGCCACCGGTCGGACATTGGCCGGCGAAAATGGACAGGCAGCCATCGGTTCAATTTGAGTCAGATCGAGCGGGATTGAAGCTGCCACTCCTTCTTCCTTGGCTTCGCCGCCGAAGCAGGCAATCATCGCGCCCATTTCAATTCCCATGTTACAGACCGTCATCCGTTCTTCCACCGGCAACTGGGCAATACCAGGTCCGGTGAACAGCACCGCCTTGTCGGTCAGGCCATCGACGCCGAACTGCCGCATCAACGACAGCACGATATCCTTACCGCTGACATAAGGCCGCAATTCGCCAGTCATAAAGACTTCAATCGTCTCCGGAACTTCCAGGTCGATCGTACCGGTGGCCATCGCCGCCGCCAGTTCGGTTGATCCGACCGGAATCGCAATCACGCCATAGCCTCCAGCCGTACAGGTGTGCGAGTCGGCTCCGACCAAAATCTGTCCCGGTTGCAGCCGATGCCGCTCCGAAATCAGCTGATGACAGACGCCTTCACTTTTACTGTACAGCGTGACGCCGTACTTGGCAGCAAAATCCTTCATGATCCAGTGCGAAGTCCGGGCCTGCACCGTCGCCGCCGGGAAAATATGGTCAATCACCAGCACCACCTTGGCCGGGTCAAATACCCGATCGACGCCGATTTGTTCAAATTGTTGGATGGCAATCGGCGCCGTGACGTCGTGGCTTAATGCCAAGTCGACTCGGCAGCGCACATCCTGCCCTACGGTTACGGTTAGCAGTCCGGCTGCCTCAGCCAAAGACCGTTCAACAAAATTCATCTTCCCACCCCTGCCCGACTAATCTACGACTTCGATCTGCAACCGTTTGGCAACTGCCAGTGCTTCTTCCCGGCTGGGAATCGCGCTCTTCAGTGCCAACCTGCCGCCGCCGCGATTGTGCGCCGCCACCTGGACCACACCGCCGGCGGCTTCAATCGTCACCCGTTGCATCTGCGGCTCATCCACCTGCAGGATTTCGACTTCAATTCCGGCCGCTTCGGCCATCTGCATCACATCGCGGTAAAGTTTGCTGTTATCCGTGCCGGCGCCGTACAAAGCCGCCATCAGGATTCCCGGCACGTTGATGCCCCGACGGGCGAACAGTTCCGGGTATAGCTCAATTTTCACCTTTTTGATTTCGCCCTGCGTCAGGAAGTGGGCGATACGGCCGGTATTGGTAGGCGAACCGACCGCCTGGCTGCTACCGCCGACTACCGCTTCGCCAAACGGTTTGATAATCGAATTGGCACGACGAGCCAGGTCCTTTGCCTCGCCGATCGCCTGCGACACGATTGTCTCGATCCGGGCCTTTTCTTCATGTTTGATTGCATCGCCGATATAGGATTCGACCGCCTGGTTCGTTTTAAAGAAAGGCTCCATGTATTGTATGACTGTCGGCACGATCGCTTTGGCAGAAACCGGATGCACCGCCGCCGCCATCGCCACCATTACATCGACCGGCACCGTCACCGGGATTGAAGTATGCATTGCCAGCTGAGCCGCTAGTTTGCCGATCATCACGCCGCCACCGATATGTGTGGCGCAAAGTCCAGCCACCATCACCCGCGGTGTACAGGGGTTGCCGATTGTCGGCGACAGGGCCAGCACAATTGCTTTGCGCATCGCCTCCGGCGTACCGCCGGCCAGTTCGGTAAATGCCGCCGCCGAGGCCGCCGCTCCAGCTCCAAAACCTTCCATGTTGCAGCCGGTGGTCGTCTTGCCCACCCGGAATATCGTGCCAATCTTCAACATGACCGCCGCCACGCGGGCCACCAGTTCTCGGTCATCGCCAAACTCGTCCTGCATCGCCCGGACAAATCCGGTATAGGTGCAGGAATCGCCAGTGCCTGCGCATGGCTCCAGACCGACCGAATGGTTGCCGACCTGCGCGCTCAGCGTATAAGCCAATACCTTGTTTAGAAAGGAATCTTCAACAATCCTGGCAGATTGATCGCCTACCAATTCTTTGCCGGCAGTTCCCATCAGAAAACTGGAGCCGCTGGTATGGCCGATTTCCACCGCACACAGGTTATGGGCAAAAGACGCCAGAACAGCGGACATGACCTCTTCGCGAGTCATCTGGTTCACTGCCATCGCTTCCGCCACGACAATATCGCTGACTTTCAAGTCCGCCGCCTGCGCCAATCCGATACAGTCGCCGATTGTCAGCTGACCAGGCTTCAGGCCCTGTTTTTCCATGAGTTCCAGGACGTCTTTCAAATTCTCCACCTCATTTATTCTCTTCGGCCCGCACTTCCACGCCGGCCATTTCTTCCCACAGTTTGATCACGGCCGAAATATCTTCTCTACCATACCCTTTGGCCCGGGCCATTTCAAAAATCTGCTGGGCCAAGGTCGCCATCGGTAATGGAATTGACAGGCTCTTCGCCGTCTCTGTCGCCAGTTCGAGGTCTTTATACTGTAAGTCAATCGCAAAACCAGCCGCGAACTGATTCTTCAGAATAAAATTGGCCGTTTTGGCTTCCAGCGCATAACTGTTGCCGGAACTGCCCTTGATGATTTCCAGCATCATTTGCGGGTCGAGTCCCGATTTTACTCCCAGCACCAGTGCTTCCGCCACTGCCGCCATATTCGCGCCAAGCAGCAGATTGTTGACCGCCTTCATTGCGTCGCCGGCGCCGACTCCGCCGACATGGTGGATTTTTTTGCCCATACATTGCAGTATCGGTTCAACCCGTTTAACATTTTCCAGTTCGCCGCCAACCATGATCGTCAAGGTTCCTGCCGCTGCGCCAACCACGCCGCCGCTGACCGGCGCATCAACATAGCCGATGCCTTTGGCCGCAGCCAGTTTAGCCATTTGCCGGGTACTGCCGGCTGCAACGCTGCTCATATCGATGATAACCTGTCCGGCGTTCCCGCCCGCCAGCAGTCCTGTCTCGCCGGTCAGCGTCGCTTCTACGATTTTGGAGTTGGGCAGCATGGTGATGATGGCTTCCGCCGCTTGCGCCAATTCTTTCGGCGACTGACATGCTTTCGCCCCTTGCGCCACCATATCGGCTACCGCTGCGGCGACAACGTCAAACACATATAAATCATGTCCGGCTTTTAACAGGTTGAGCGCCATCGGTTTTCCCATCGCGCCGATTCCGATAAATCCTATTCGCACCCGATTCCCTCCCCAAAATTGATGTGAACAAGGAGGCGCCTATCGCGGTCGCCTCCGAGCGGACTGCCATAGTCCGACTTGTTCTCCATCATTATTCTTATTACAAACTGTTGATGAATCGTCTACTCAGAAAACTGGGTCAGCGTTGTCCGTCTTCGCCTTTGATTTCGTGTTTTTGCAAACCGCCAATTCGGGGATGCGGGCGTCCGCCGGAAGTCACGACCACCGAAACCACAATCTCGTCGGCTTTCGGGGCATCATGCATCCGCACTTCCATCGCATCATAGTGCGAACGGACAAATGCAGCGTCTTTAAAATGAACCGGTACATCAAGCGGAGTTCCTGGTCCGCCAAGCTTCTTCGCCGAAGGAATGATCGCCTTGCCGCCATTCACTGCATCGCGCATCGGTTTGCCAAGTTTGGGATGCAGAATGGCTGCGCCGTGTTCCAGCTCGCCGTCAACACCAATAATTGCTCCCTTGCCGTAGCTTTCCGCTTCCGCCGGAGCGATTCCCATTGCTTCCACCGCTTTCTGCGCCAGGAAGCCGCCCAGATACTCTCCGACATCGGTTAGTTCGCTCAAGTCTTCCACATAGCGCCCGGCAAACGGGTTCTTTATCACGGCGGATGCCGAGCATTTCTTGATTGGTTTTTCCAGAGATTTCTGTCCGTCGGCCCGAACCTCTTCGACAACAACCACTACTTTTCTGATTTCCATTTTACTTCCCCCTTATTTGTTGACATTGCACTTGCACATCCATTTAACTAAACAACGTTTCCGGATACGACCGGTTCGCCCCTTGCAGATGCAGTGTTGCGCCCTTGATGATCCGCTTGTCCACGTTGTCGCGCAATCTGGTCATCACCTGCTGCATGCTTTGCTGCACTTCCTGCGGCGTCAGTCTGCCGACTGACTCGGTCACCATCAGCTCGGGGATGTCCGTTTCCGGATCAATCAAACGGGCTAAACCACGAACAACCGCCGAACTATCGATATAACTGGCGTTTGCCAGTGAAGTGGCGAACGCGTCGGCAATAGCGCATGATTTTGCCAACACCGTCACCGATTCCATGACGCCGCAGGTAAAACTGCGACCGCCCAAGCCGCTGGTGGCGATTCCGCCGATTCCGTCACCGGACGAAAGCTGAACCAGTTTGCTGAATCCTTCACCGCCAATTTCCGGCATTACCCCGACTTTTGTCGTTTCTTCCGCCAGCAGGCGGATGGCGACATCGCCGCCATTATTCACCAGCACTTTGGTTGCCCCTTGTTGTTGCAACCAATCGGCGACCTTGTCGGCAAACGCGCCGGCCACTGCCGCCATCGGCGTCAATTCCTTGTCTGTGGTGGCTTGCACCGCCTGCCACATCGTAACGGCGACCCCGGATAGTTCTCCCGGTTCGCATTGGGTCCAGCTCCGTTTCAGAAACTTCAGCTGCGGCCCCAGTTCAGTCAGGCAATCAACCGCTATCTGACTCGCATCGCGACACAACTCAGTCAGCGGCTCACCATCCCGTGATGCGGCAATCACCATCGATATCGGTCCGTAGTCCAAAAACAGCTTGCCTGGACCCACTTCGGTCAACCACTGCGAATCCACCGGGATTATGCTTTCTCCCTTATTTGATCCACGGTTCTGATCTGACTCATATGGCCACCGATTGCCTCGTAATCGGATTTTCGCAGCGTGTATTCCACCGGCGCCACCGTTGCCGGGGTCGGCACCCAAGTAAACGCTTTGGAAACGACTTTTTCCGCATCAACCATGAAATTGATGCCGCCGCCTGGCAGCACATAGGTCGGTGCGCCGCCAATCGTCAGGTTTACTATGCCGGCGTGAACCGCCCGCGTCAACGCCAACGGCTGGGTCGTAACCCCTGCCCGTGCGCTACCGCCGGTCCCGCCGGTGTAAATCACCGAAACCCTTGACTCTTCACAGTTGTCGGCAATCCGGTTCACCAGACGTTTTACCGGATCGCTCATTTCCAGCGAAGCCACAGTTCCGTCCGGCTGCACTTCAAACAATGCCGCTTTTTGTCCGGTAGTTTCCGTGACCAGTATTTTCATCCCCGCTTTGGCAATTGTCATATCGACCGATTTAATTGCTTCGATCGGGTGCTCGATATGAGTGCCGCCCCAGCCATGACCGTGTTCGCCAAAGTAGCGACTGCGGGTGCTCTTGCGGGCGTTTGGCACAACCCCGCTCCAGCTCATGCCGACTTCCGCGCCGGCCAAATGCTCCGAAAACAATCCGACAACATGGTGATCCAGTATAATCGCTTCATCCACCACACCGACGAAATCCTTGGCAAACAGGCCGATTGTCGCACTGCCGCAGCCGACCCGCATCTTGGTGTCGGCAACGCCATTGATCACCGGCCGTTCTCCAGCCTGCAGTTCCAGTGTCGCGCCGTCCACCACCGTCAACTTGACTTTTTCGCCGTTGGCAAAGTCGACGATGGTACGGGCCACGATAAATCCATCAGCGCCGGTCAACAAATTGGCTCCGCCGATGGAAAGCATCTTCGAGCCATATTCCTCGGTATCGACCATGCCGACAACCTTGCCGTCTCGCTTGATTTTTGCCCCTTCGGCGCCGATATGGTAATTGGTGTCGATTTTGACCTTAACGCCGCTATAGCTGAGCGGCGCTTCAGTCACAACAGTCACGACCTCAACCCCGTCGACGACGCCGGAGACAATGTGCGGCGCCGGTTTGCAGCAAGGATAGGCTGTTCCGGCCCCTGCCGCCGTAATCAAAGGTTGGGCAATCGTGCCGTCAGATTTTTGACCAACGTAGTCGATCACCAACGCGCGATTACGAACAAGTTTTCCCTGACGGTTTTCATAACGGCGGCATGCGCCGGTAAATCCGTCCTGGATTTCACACTGCACCGGACAGGAACTGCATTTGATCGTGCCGGTTGCCTGTTCGGAGCGGGAAATCGCCTGAAATTTACAAACGCGGATGCAGATATTACATTGGACGCAACGATCGCTGGCGACAGCCTTGCGCTCAATGAGGCTCAGCGCGCCGACCGGGCACTCCCGGACGCACATGCCGCAACCGACGCAGGTCGCGAGATTTATTTTCACCATAACGGTTCACCTCATTCTTCCGCTCGCTTACATTTTGGGGTTGCGCACGGCCGGCGGCGTATTGCGGCTGACCTTCACCTTGATTTCTCCGTCGATAATGACCATCGCGACGCCAGGAACATCGCCGGCTTCGATCGCAGTCAACGCATCAGTGCCAATCGAACCCATCGGCGCATCCATAATAACAAAATCCGCCTCTTTGCCGACTTCAATCATCGCGGTATTTAGTCCATAAGCTTTTGCTGTATTGCCGGTAGCCATCGCAATGCATTCGGCGGCGGCAATGCCGGAAACGCTGGAAATTTGGCAGATGTTGCGCAAGATGCCCAGCGGAATAATGCCGGTACCAGAAGGTGAGTCATTGCCAAAAACCAGACGACCCAACTGATTCTTCACTTTCAATTGCCGCGCCACATAATCAGCCACTTTAGGATTGCCGCACTGGACAATCTCCAGCATGAAGTCGGTCTCATTAATCAGTCGGTCCACTTCGGACGGAGCAATCGCCGTAGGTCCGCCATTGATATGCGAAACGACCGTCGGTTTGGTTTTCATTACATCGTCGGCGGTAACGGTAGAGCTGCCGGGAATCGAGGTCCCGCCGCAGTGCATCTGGACCTTGAAGCCATGCTTTTTGGCCCATTCGACCATCGGCGCAGCATCAGCCGGTTTCTTCACGCCGCCCAGACCCACTTCGCCAACCAGCCAAACGCCATTGGCCGCCATTTCAGCAAAATCGGCTTCGGTCAGCCCCGGTTCCAAAATTACTGCTCCAGCATGCATCTTGACACCGGACGGGCGCGCATTATAGTACGATTTACTGGCTACAACCGCCAACGCCTTGACGCCTGCGGGATCTTTCGGACGACCGGGAAAATGGGCTTCCCCTGCGGAAATCATCGTCGTGACGCCGCCATGTAGAGAACTGTCAATATAATCAAGCGTCTTTTGCCGGGGTGTAAAATCGCCAATCACCGGATGCACATGCGAATCAATCAAGCCGGGCGTAACTGTGGCGCCATTGGCGTCAATCACTTTCAGCTCGGGATTTTGCGCAACCAGTTCCGCACCGCCGATAGCGGCGATTTTTTTGTCAACAACAACGATTGTGTTGCCTGCCAGCACCGGACACTCTATTTTTCCACTTACAATTGTCCCAATATTGGTGATAACCATCGAGCTCATCATTTCTTCCCCCTTCGAAGTGTGGGCGGGTCTGTCCCCACAGACCCGCACCATCGCATTGAATTTAATTAGTTGTCTAGTTTCATGTCACCGTATTTGATCATGCCTTTTTTCCGCATGAATTCAGAAATCAACAGAGTCAGGATTGCCGGTAAAACAAAGTGCAACATGACAACCTTAAATATCACGTCTCCACCCATACCCATGGCTTCAAAAGTGCCGAACTGACCTACAAGACCGCTGGTCCCCATACCGGCGCCTGCCGGCACGTTTTTCATCGGCCAGATCGTTGTGGCAATCGGGCCCAGTATCGCCCCAGCCAAAGTGGGAGGCACCAGAATCATCGGACTACGCACTATATTGGGCACCTGCAGCATCGAAGTTCCCAGTCCTTGAGAAATCAGTCCGCCCCAGCCATTCTCACGATAACTGGCCACAGCAAAACCAACCATTTGCGCCGCACAACCGACGGTCGCAGCACCGGCCGCCAGCCCGCCCAATTTCAGCATCATCGCCAACGCGGCGCTGGAGATCGGCGCGGTGAGGATCAGGCCCATCATAACCGAGACAAGGATTCCCATCGGAATCGGATGCAGTTCGGTCGCTTTCATGATCAACGCACCCAAGGCAACCATCAAGGTGTTAATGGTCGGACCGATGAATACGCCGGTTGCGACGCCGGTGATAATCGTGACCATTGGGGTAACGATGATGTCAACTTTGGTTTCTTTGGATACCAGCTTGCCGAACTCAGCGCCGATAACAGCGGCTACGAAACAACCAGCAGGTCCGCCGAGCTTGGCGCCGGCCATACCGGTGATGGTCGAGGCAAACAGGACCAGCGGAGGCGCTTTTAGGCCAAACGCAACCGACACGCCGATAGCGGGTCCCATCATCGCCATGGCTTGCAGACCGTAATCCGTCAGAAGTTTGATGCCAGTCTTATCGCCAATGACTTTGAGAATAAGGCCGACGATAAGGGACGAAAAGAGTCCGAGCGCCATTGCGCCAAGTGCTTCGATACCATACCGATGCAAAGAGAACACGATGTTCTTCCGCTGAAGGAAACTTTGCTTTTCAGCTGCCGCAGGTGTAGTTGACATGGATTCATCCTCCTCTTTTTGTGTGGCTGTTGGCTCTGGTTATCCCTGGAGTTGTAGTTTAGCCAATACTTTGTCCGCGGTAATGGGGAGGTCGGTAATTCTGACACCGACTGCATTGTAAACGGCATTGGCAATAGCAGCAGCCGTTGGAATCAGAGCCGGTTCACCGACGCCCTTTGCTCCGAAAGGCCCGGTCACGGCAGGGTCTTCCACAATGATCGACTGAATCGGCGGCACGTCGAGCGATGTGGGCAGAACATACGTGGTAAAGTTTGCTGTCGCCACGTTCCCCTGCTTGACCTGGACTTCTTCCATCAATGCATAACCTAATCCGATTGCACACCCCCCTTCAATTTGGCCTTCCACGTTTTGCGGGTGAATGGCCTTGCCCACATCGTGGGCCGCAACGATTTGTATCACATCAACAACTCCGGTCTCCGTATCGACTTCCACTTCCACCACCTGTGTAGCATAAGCATAGGTCGCATACGGCCTGCCTTGACCTGTTTCCATGTCAAGACCGGTAGTGTCGGGGTTGAACCAGCCATGCCCGAGCGATAGTTTTCCTTTGGCCCGGCATTTGGCGATGCAATCTACAATACTGATCGATTTGGCGTCGGTCCCCGGCGTCAGACCCAGCGCGATTTGGCACTCGGCCTGGCAATCGACCAGATCTTTGGATTTGTCGGACTGGGTTCGCACGGTCAACATCCGATCCGCTGCAACAATATCGGCTACACCAACGCCGAGCGCCTCGGCTGCAGCTTCCACTATGACGGATTTGGCCTGTTGCGCTGCCATCCGCACCGCATTGCCGGAGATATAGGTCTGGCGGCTGGCCGACGATGCCCCCGCATCCGGCGTTACACCCGTATCGGCAGAAACGACCCGGACATCGCCGATTTTGACGCCTAGCTCTTCGGCGGCAATCTGGGCCAGCGCGGTAGTCGAACCTTGTCCGATATCGGCGCACCCTGTCAGCACCAGCACAGTGCCGTCATCCAGTAAATCCACATAAGCGCCTGCCGGATTTGGCAAGCCGGTGTTTCCGATTCCATACCACATGGAGGCCATGCCGATTCCTCGTTTTTTCATGTTCTCCCTCCTACCAGTTCAGTTCCATAGTCTTCTTCGCACCTGCGGTTGCGGCTTCCAGGGTTTCTACGATGCCCACACTGTCTTTCAGCTCAGTTCCCGTTCCAGTGAACGAGCCTGGGCGCAGGGCATTGATCAAACGAATTTTCAGCGGCGAAACGCCGAGTTTTTCAGCCAGGATATCCATCTGGCTTTCATGGGCGAATGCGACCTGCGGCACGCCAAAGCCGCGCATCGCGCCAGCCTGGGGATTGTTGGTATAGACGGTATAGGCGTCGACTTTCACGTTGGGGACTTCATACGGCCCCATCACGTGAACTGCCGAGCGGGTCAAAGTACCTGGACCGTAGGAGGCGTAAGCGCCGGTGTCGCCGATGATGCTTGCTTCGAACGCCAGCAGTTTTCCATTGGCATCGCTGCCGCTCTTCAGTTTCATAATGAAGGGATGACGCTTTACACTGTTGGCAATCGACTCGTGCCGACTGTAAATCATTTTGACCGGACGCCGCGTCGCCACCGCCAACAAGCCTAGATGCACCTGAACCGAAACATCCAATTTGCCGCCGAAGCCGCCGCCGGTCGTCGCTTGGATCACCCGGACCCGGTTAAGGCCGATGTTGAGATTGCGGGCGATTTCTTTCGCGTCATAATGGGGGTTTTGCGTACAGACCCAAACTGTGACAATATCGCCATCCAGCTTTGCCACGCCCGCTTCCGGCTCGATATAGGCATGTTCGGCCATTTGTGTCTGGTAGTCTTGTTCGACGATGACCGCACACTCGGCAAAGGCTTTTTCCACGTCGCCGCGGCGAATTTTTCGGACGGCCAGCACATTGCCTTTTTCATAGATTTTCGGCGCATCATCCTTCATCGCTGCGACCGGATCAAACACCGCCGGCAATTCATCCACCTTGACTTCGATCAAACGCAGAGCTTGTTCAGCAATTTCTTCGGTTTCCGCAGCGACCAGTGCAATCGGGTCACCGATTTTACGGATTTTCTGACCATTTTTCACCAAGACCGGCTCATCTTTAATGATGATGCCGCTGCTGTTCGAACCGGGGATATCGTCGCCCGTCAATACGGAGACAACTCCAGGCAGCGCTTTTGCCTTGCCCGTGTCGACCGACAGCAGAACGCCGTGGGCAACCTTGCTGCGCAGTGTCTTGCCGTAAATCATGCCGGGGAACTGAATGTCGGCAGCGTATTTTGCCACGCCGAGAACTTTTTCGACGGCATCCAGTTTTTGGACGGAATGGCCGATGACTTTGTAATCACTCACGGTCTTCACCTCCACCTTGGCAGGCCACTTTTTCAATGGCGTTGACGATTTTGGTATAACCGGTGCAACGGCAGAGATTGCCGGAAATATGCCGGGAAATTTCTTCGCGTTTTGGATGCGGATTGACATCCAGCAACGATTTGGCGCTGAGCAACATTCCTGGCGTACAAAAGCCGCACTGTACCGCTCCCTCGGCGATAAACGCCTCTTGCAGCGGATGCAGTTTGTCATAGTCGCCAAGTCCTTCAACGGTTACGATATCATGCCCGTCGGCTTTTACCGCCAACATCAGGCAGGAATTCACATTTTTCCCGTCGACCAAAACGGTGCAGGCGCCACAGTCTCCTTCGCCGCAACCGACTTTGGTTCCTGTCAGTCCCAGCCGTTCCCGCAGCAAATCGACAAATAGCAACTCCGGCTCGACTTCCAGTTCAATCGGTTTACCATTCAAAACAAATTTAATCATTCGTTTACTCACAAACGCACACCTCCATAGCCTGCTTCGTCGCCGCTTCCAAACACCGCTGCACAGTAACTCGCGCCAATTTTCCCCGGTGCGTTGCAGTACAACGGACGTCATCAATCGGTCGGACGCTTTGTTCGGCTTGCAACCCGGCTTCGGCAAACACTGCCGGTTCCGGTTTGCGACCGACCAACCACTTTTCTGTCTCGTACAGACGAACCGGCGTCGGACCGACCGATCCCAAAGCAATGCGCGCTGCAGTAATTACGCCGCCCTGCACGCGTACCCAGGCCGCTCCATTGACAATCGAGCAGGCCAGCGCCTTGCGTTTGCCAAATTTGGCGAATGCCGCGCCTTCCCCTGCAGCAACCGGCGAAACATGGATTCCGGCGATATATTGGCCCGATTTTAGGCAAGTCCTGCCAGGTCCGACAAAAACTTTATCCAAAGGCAGATTTTCTGAGCCATTCGCGCTATTTAGCTGTACTTTTGCGTCAAGCGCCAACAATGCCGGTACAGTATCGGCCGCCGGCGAAGCATTGCCGATATTGCCGCCTACGGTTCCTGCATTGCGGATTTGCGGCGATCCCACTTCCGAAGCCGCCAGGCAGAGCGCGGCTGTTTTTTTGTTCATCACAGGCGAATCCATCAATTCCCTGTGCGTGACCAGCGGCCCGATCCAAAGAGAGCCGGCTGTTTCGCGAATCCCCTTGAGACTTTCAATCCCGCTGACGTCGACCAAATTGCGCGGAGAAATCAACTTCTCCTTCATCTTGACCATGACGTCGGTCCCGCCCGCCAAAAGGCAGTAGTCTTCCATCCCGTTCAAAAGAGCCGCCAATTCAGTTTCGCTTTTGGGACTGTGGTAATTGAACTGCATTTTGTCACCCCACAACTACTTTTTTTGTTTTTACTGTTTTGTCCATTTTGACTCGTTCTGTTAATATTGCAAATAGCGTGCCAATCGGGTCATCACATCAATGTCCGAAAAAAAATAACGCCCGGACATGTTTCAAACATAGCCCAGACGCCTTTGTCTTTAAGCGTTTCTTCAATTTCCGCCCCGATGTAATTTTGTGGTTGTTGTCATTATAAAACAGTTTTTCGCAAAGCTCAAGAGGGACGGCTTTAAAAGCAACAAGGCCATTCCATTTCATTTTTGCAATGTTTTACCACTACATCGACTGGCATGCAGTAAAATCAAGTCCGACCGAACATTTCAATTTTGCAACAGCAATTTCAAAATTGAAATGCTCGGTCGGATGCGGAAAAATATTTTTGTTCTAGGACGATTCCAGGCCCATTTCCACCATTTTTCGCCACAAAGTCGTTGTACTGATTCCCAACAGGCGAGCTGTTTCCTGCCGCGATCCGCCGCTAGCTTTGAGCGCCCGCAAAACACAGTCGCGCTCAGTTGCCCGCACCGCCTCAGCCAGTGACAAAATCGTTTGTTTCGCTCCGGCCCCGCCATGACCGGCTTGCAAGTACTGCGGCAAATGCTCGATTTCGATGCAATTTTCATTGATACTGATCACATTCATCGCATACTCAATGCAGTTTTGCAGTTCCCGCACATTGCCTGGCCAGTTATGCAACTGAAAGCGTTTTCGGCACTCGCCCGAGACGCCCATGACAAACTTGCCCAGCAGCTTATTGTAACGATTGACAAACACGCGGATAAAATCCGGGATATCATCGAGTCGGTCGCGCAGCGGCGGCACTTTGATCTGCACAACATTGAGCCGGTAGTAAAGGTCTTCACGAAACTTGCCATTGCGGACCATATCCAGCAAATCACGATTGGTCGAGGCAATCACCCGGACATCGACCTGAATCGGCTTCGACCCACCGATACGGGTCACTTCGCGTTCCTGCAACACCCGCAGCAATTTGCTTTGCAATGTGAAATCCGTTTCTCCTAGTTCATCGAGAAAGATCGTTCCGCCATCGGCTTGTTCAAACGCGCCGGGATTGCCGCTTTTTTTCGCGCCGGTGAACGCGCCCTCATCATAACCGAATAGATAGCTCTCGATAATAGTTGCGGGAATCGCACCGCAATTAATCGCAACAAACGGCTTGCTGGCCCGGTCACTGGCGTTGTGGATGCTTTGGGCGAAAAGCTCCTTGCCGGTTCCAGTCTCGCCGGTGATCAGTACGGACGAAACGCCCTTGGAAACATAGGAAGCCATATTGCTGACTTTTTTTATCGCCTCGCTGCTACCGACAATATCAGAAAAGCTGTAACGGGCGTACTGGAACTTTTTGAACTCCTCAATCAGTTTCTGCTGGCGCTGGACGCCGTGAAGGTTGTTGAAGCCAAAACCAAAGCGCTTGGTGATTGGAATCCTAACCGCCACTGCGCCGATATCGGACATTGACTGGCCGATAACCGGTCGTTGCGTTTGCATCGCTTCCCTCGCCGCCACGCTGACTTTGCCAATGAATTTGTTTTCTTCGCCGGTCGGGTCATAGCTAGCTAAACGCTGGCCTTCCGCATCAAAAATGACCGCTTCGCCGCCGGCCACCCTGGCAATGAACGGCAATGCCTGTTTCAAAGATTCCTGTAGCTGATCGTCCCGCAACACCCGTTCCAAATTGCTGGCCGACAATACATAGTCGCCAATCGGTAAACTCCACGCTTCGGCGCTTTCAACAATTTGCGAAGGACCCGCCGTCAAAGTCCCGCTCTCAGAAGCCTGCCGGGCCAAGTCAAATACCAGCCCCTTCAATTCGGCGATCTCTTCCCCTTCGGAATCAACTGTTTTGATCCTTACACCGCAGCGGTCGGTTAGCGTCGCGTAGCCGCCGGTGATGCGGGCAATAATTGGCAATGCCTCCAGCAGCATCCGGGTCGAATTGTCCATCCGGCGCTCCCCCTTTGCGTATCCTACCTCCTCATTTTGCCCGGGTTTGCCGGTGTTGTCAACACACTGTCGCCGTGACTGTTATTTGCGACTCTCCACCAAAGATAACACACCAACATGCTTGCGCAACTTGCCGACGACGGGCAGCACAACTGCCGACGCCACGCCGATCTGAACCAGATTGCCGGGAATCGACGTCAGCGGAGCCAGCCAGTTGCCGTAAATAAGCCCTTCGGCAGCATAATAGCCGACCACTTTGATCAGGCACGCTACTGTTAAAGCCACGGCATACGCCGTCAGGCTGCGGCGGTTCTCACAAATCGTGCCGACGCTATAGCCCATCAGGCCGACGATGACCAGCGTAAACGGCGCCCACAACAGCCAGCCGCCTACCACGTCAAACAAAGCCATGCCCAGGCCGCCAGCCAGAGCACCCAGCCGGCGCCCGTAAAGAATCGCGATAATAAACAGCGGCACATTGCCCAGATGAATCAATCCGCCATTAGCGGCAATCGGCAGCCGCACATTGACAAAGGACGTAAAGGCAAAGACGAGCGCAATCCCCAAGGCTGCAGTAACAATTTGCCGGGTTGGACTAAAATTGTGCTGATCCATCGCCGTCACGCTTTCGCCAAGCGGTGGGCAGCATGGTATGTCGGACCCACGTAGGAATTGATTGGGAATCCATGCTGAATGGCTTGAGTTACAAACTTTTTCGCTTTGGCGACAGCATCCGGCACGCCGAGGCCCTGGGCCAATCCGGCCGAAATCGCCGCGGCATAGGTGCAACCGGCGCCATGCGTATACTCGGTATTGATTTTCGGTGATTCAAACATAGTAAATTCCTTTCCGTCATACAGCAGGTCAACCGCACTCTCCGTCCCCAGTTTGGCGCCGCCCTTGATCAGCACATACTTGGGTCCGAGCGCGAAAATCTTGATCGCCGCCTGCTTCATCGTCTCGACCGACTGAATACGAATCCCGCTCAATTGGCTGGCCTCAAACACATTCGGCGTAATCACGGTCGCCAACGGAGCAAGCTGCTCACTGATCGCCACCGCCGATTCCGGATGCAGCACTTCATCGGTGCCTTTGCAGATCATAACCGGGTCAATCACGATGTTTTTTACTTGATACTGTTTCAGTTTTCTGGCAACCAGCGCAATGATCTCCACCGTACCGAGCATGCCGGTCTTCATCGCATCTACACCAATACCGCCCAGCACGGTATCAATCTGTGCTTCCAGCGCATTCAGCGGCAACGGATAAACATCATGGGCCCAGTTGTTGGTTGGATTCTGCGCAACCAGCACAGTAATGGCCGTCATGCCGTATACGCCATATTCCTGAAAGGTTTTGATATCCGCCTGCAAGCCGGCGCCGCCGCTGGTGTCCGACCCCGCTATCGTGAGAGCCTTTGGTACATTCATTTCTAAAAATCCTCCTGTCAACCGAATAATATTTTTTGCATCGCTACTCGGCGAAACATGGTTGTATTATAAAATAAATCTGGTACTATTGAAATGTACAGAATTTAATTTTTAAACAATGACAGTTGTAAAAGGTGGACAGATTTACATGAGCATGCCGAACCTGATTCTGCTTGATCCGGCCAGCAAGCAGCCGCTATATTTGCAGCTGTACCAGCACTTTCGTCGCGAAATAGAACAAAACCAGCTGAAGGAAGGGCAAAAACTGCCCTCGATCCGCTGGCTTGCCCGCAGCTTATCCATCAGTAAGATCACCGTCGAAAAAGCCTACCAGCAACTCTTGTGCGAAGGCTATTTGAATAATGGAAACCGAACGCGGTACGAGGTCAACCGCTTCAGCGAAAACGCCTGGCCCGCTCCTGCTTCGCCTGCCACAACATTGCCGCAGCCTAGTCCGCTGCCGCCGATCCGCTATGACCTGGCCAGCGGCGAAATGGACATGGACGGTTTCGATTTTCCCCTGTGGAAACGATACATCAACAAGGCGTTTAGCGATCAAGACCGCCTGATGCGCTATGGCGACTTGCAAGGCGAACTGGAATTGCGCCGACAGATCGCCGGTTATGTCCGCTCGCGCGGCGTCAATTGCCGTCACGAACAGGTCATCGTCGGACCCGGCGTGCAAAGCTTGCTCAACGTGCTGGTCAGCATGTTGAAACCATCCCATAACGGCATCGCCTTCGAAGAGCCGGGATTTAAAATCGGCAGGCGCATCTGGGAAGATCGCGATTACAGGATCATTCCCGTTCGGCTTCGACAGGGCGGCATCGATACCGACGAGCTGGCCGCCAGTGGCGCGCGGCTGGTTTATGTCACCCCGTCCCATCAGTTTCCCACCGGTTACATCATGCCGATCGGCGAGAGGATCCGGCTGCTGAAATGGGCCCGCGAAACCGGCGCCACAATCATCGAAGACGATTATGACAGCGAGTTCCGCTACTTCGGCCGACCGCTTCCCGCATTAAAAGCGCTGGATAGCGAGGGAACCGTCATTTATATGGGCTCCTTTTCCAAAGTGATTCCGCCCTCGATTCGGATCAGTTATATGGTATTGCCGGACCGGTTGCTGGAAACTTACCAGCAACGAGTGCGACTATATAATCAGGCAGCATCGACCATCGAACAACTGGCGCTGGCCCGCTACATGGCCGACGGTCATCTGGAGCGGCAAATCCGCCGACTGAGAAAACTATACAATGAGAAGCACGCGTTATTTTTGGACAGCATTCGCAGCATCCTCGGCCAACAGGTGGAAATCAACGAAACAGAGTCGGGCCTGCACATGGTGCTGACCGTGAAATCAGACCTGACACCTAAGGAACTGTACGATAGGGCGCTGGCCAAAGGCTGCCGGATTGCGCTTTTGCAGGACTATTACCTGGGTGAAGCGCCGGCGGCGCCGTCTCAAATCATCCTGTATTTTTCCCGGATTCCTACTGCAGAGATGATCCCTGCGATTCAGTTGCTGAAAGAAGCCTGGTTTTCATGAAAAAACCGGTCAGTCCGATCGATACAATCGGCTGGCCGGTTTTGCACTTCTTGAAGTTACAGTCCGTATAGCTTCTTTAGATCAGCGACCACAGCGGGAATGCGGGTAGACAGCTGAGGAATCGCATAGCCAACAAAAATTGGCGATGTGACGAACCGCGGCATAACCTTGGCGGTAATTTGACCGTTTATATTGTAGAAGAAGATATTGTAACTGTTGCAATATCGATTGAAGTGGTTGAGCAAATAGTGGGAGCAAATCTGCAAATAATCAGCCATGTAGTCGATTTGCGAAAGATCGTTTAGCCTGACGTTGAGTTCCACGAAGCCGATCAGCGGTTTGTCGGCAATGGAGAGCGTGACGCCACCATTAGAACTGATCACGCTGCCGGCCAGACTGTCCGGCGGTATGTTGGCGGTGTAGTCGATATGTCGCAGACCGACGATCTGCATGTGCGGGTGACATATGGTGCCGCCCGAATTGGGGCCGTGATTTTTGAAGAACAACACCGAGGTGAATTCCCCGCCGGCGATCATATCCAGCCAATTCCTGATACCAAAGCGAACCAGGCGATACAAGTGGTCCTTCGGATACAACGACAGCTCGCCGGCACAGTCCTCGGTTTCGATAAGGACCGTCTGATATGTTTCCTGCAACACCGGATATTTGTTGGCAATGAGCAAGAGCGGTCCGTCTGCGGCGATAATGCCGGTCAGTTCGTCGCGATTGCAAAAGGGGCATTTATGTCCAACATCTACAACCGTCACCGGTTTGGTCCCGCCGATTTTACTGTCAAAAACGAGGTGGGTATGCCTTGCGGTCATGTAACAGTCTCCTTGCGGTCTAAGAGTATCTTGCTATCATTATAATATAGCGTGATCTATCAATCTACTGATTTTAATCAACCATCTACTCCCCGAACAGCCCTCGTATCTCAGCTTCCGTCATCTTGCCGATGAAGCTTTCGCCCGGCTGAATCAGCGAGTCAACCAGTTCGCGCTTGCGTTCCTGCAGCGCCAAGATTTTTTCTTCGATCGTGCCTTTGGCTACCAGTTTAAACACCTGCACCACATTTTTCTGGCCGATGCGATACGCCCGATCCGTCGCCTGATCCTCGACCGCCGGATTCCACCACGGGTCGCAGTGGATCACCATATCGGCACCGGTCAGATTCAGCCCTGCCCCGCCCGCCTTCAACGAAATCAGAAAGGCGTCCCGCTCGCCGCGGTTAAATGCGTTGACCCGCTGAATCCGGTCCTGGGCCGAGGTCCCGCCGTCCAGATAATGCCAGGATACCTCCAGTTCATCCAGCACCGGTTTGATCAAATCAAGCATGCCGGTGAACTGCGAAAAGATCAGCAGACGGTGCCCCGCCGCCACCGCATCGCGGACCACATCGGCGATCAGTTCCATTTTGCCGCTGCCACCGCTGTAGTTTTCGACAAACAGCGCCGGGTGACAGCAGAGTTGCCGCAGGCGGGTCAAGATCGCCAAAATCTCGATTCGGCTCTGGTCAAATCCTTTGGTTTCGATTTCCTGTTCAAATTCCTGCCGCGCACTCATCAACCACGCCGTATAGAGCCGGGTCTGTTCTGCCGTCATCGGCGCGCTCAGCTGGCTCTCGATTTTTTCCGGCAGCTCCTGCAGCACGGTATGCTTCATCCGGCGCAGCAGGAACGGATGGATATGCCGCGACAGTTCGCGCAGCACCGGCGAGTTGGGGTCTTTGGCGACCGGCGCTTCAAACCGCTTGACAAACGAGGCGTGATGCCGCAGATAACCGGGCATGACATAATCAAAGATCGACCACAGCTCGGTCAGCGAGTTTTCAATCGGCGTGCCGGTCAGCGCAAAGCAGCAACCGGCCCGAATCCGTTTCACGGCTTGGGCGTTCAGCGTCTGCGGATTTTTTATATTTTGCGCTTCGTCGAGGAAGCAGGTTTTCCACTCCAGTTGTTCATACAGTTCGATATCGCGTTTCAGCAGCCCATAAGAAGTAATGACCAGATCGACTGCCTCCAGGTCTGCAAGCGCGGCCTGCCGTTCCCCTTGTTGCCCGGTAACTACCAACGTGCGTAGCTCCGGTGTAAATTTGGCGGCTTCCTCCTGCCAGTTGTAGACGAGCGAAGTCGGCGCCACCACCAGCGACGGTCTCCCTTCTTGCCGCACCGACATCAGGTAGGCCAGCACCTGCAGCGTTTTTCCCAGGCCCATATCATCAGCCAAGATCCCGCCCATTCCATGACGGGCCAAGGCTTTCAACCATTTAAAGCCGGTCTTTTGATAGTCGCGCAGCGTGGCCTGAATGCCGGCCGGTAGTTCATCTTCGCTATCCTGCGGTTCGCGCAGCTCCTGCAGCATGCGCCGGACGGCGCCGCTGCGCTCCACCACCAACGTTTCATTCATCCGGGCCAGGTTGTCCAGCGTCAGCGCCCGGTATTTGGGCAGACGGATCACCGCCTGTTTCATATCGGCCGCCGCCAGTCCCAGCTGTTCGACCAGTTGGGCCGCAGCCGCGAACTCCGGTTGGTCCAGTCCCAAAAATCTGCCGTCACCCAGGCGATGATAGCGTTTTTTCAGCCGATAGGCTGCCAGCAGTTCCTGTAGTTCCTCCGGCTGCAGGCCGCCGCAGTCCAGTGTCAGTTCCAGCCAGTCAAAGTCATCACTCAACCGAACCGCCGCCCTCACCCGCAGTTTGCGGTTCGAGTGCAACGCGGCGAATTCATCCGACAGGTACACTTCAAACTGGTCGAGCAGCTCCGGTAATCCTTCCTGAATAAAATCATAGGTAGCCTCTTCGTCCGGTTGCAGCAACGTTTCCCCCTGCGGCATAAACCGATGGTCAAGAAAAATTTGCAACAGACGCACCTCGGCCTGCGAGTCGCGCACCAGATAGCGGCCCGATTCATCTACGGTCTTACTGCTGGTCGACAGGGCCGGGTTGATCACGATGTCGCCATAGCGAAACTCTACCCGTGCACTGACGCCCATTTCGTAGCGATCCAAAAATACCACAGCCGCCAGCGGTTCGCGATACAGTTTGTCGCGCACCGTTTCCGCCAACACGACTTCGCCGACAGTCTCCAGCGCCGGTAGCACGTCCGAAGCAAAATCGGACACCGAGGCTGGCGGCAGCAAAATCTCGCCTTGCCTGCCGTCACGGAAAGCCTGGCTCATCGGCGCAACTGCCTGGGAAAATTCCGCATCGACCTGATAAATCACGCCTTGATGATAAACATGACGCCAGTCCGCCTCAAGGCCGCACAGCTGCTCCGCCGGATCGGCGTAACGCAGCCGAAACCCGCCGGGATCACCATCAATCGCAAACCGTACCGACGGACGCCCCAATCGAACTGGTGTCGGTTCGGTCGGTCGGTACTGAATCGACGCCAGAACGGACTGATTCTGATACAACTGCAGAAACTCCGCCAATGAAGCCCGAGTCAGCCGAAACCGTCGTCCTGTCTCAAACACCGAAGCGCCGACGCCGGAGTAGGACCAACCGGCCCGTTCCTGTTCCTCGTCATAGGCCAGTTGCAACATGTGGAGCAGGTGCAGCGAAACCGTGTCAAGCTCCGACTGCGAACGCCGCAACGAACACTGTTTGCCCAGCACGATTTCCGCATCGGCCTGCCAGTCGCGCAAAAACTCGGGGATATTTTTCACCACATACAGTCGGTCGTTGCCCAGCGAAAACTCTAGCCAGTTCGCCCCTGCACCACGATGGCTGTCGTGCACATGGAACAGGGTCGGTTCCAGCCGCACCGCTTGTTTTTCCTTTTGCCGCAGACTTGGCGCCGGACGCACCCGAAAATGCGCCAGCAATTGCTGCACCGAGGCGTTGGATCGATCTTCCGCGGGAACCCGTGGCGCTGGTGGCAAATATCTGGGCATTGCGCTGTCGCGGCTTACTTGCGGCGGGTAATAATTCCACCAGTCTCGTTGAATCGTTTTTAGCACAGCCACGATATGTTTGCAGGCCCCGTCAAATTTGGCAAAAGCCGGACAATCGCAAAAATTGTGCAACACCTGTCCCGCTGTATCGAGTTTCAATTCTACGTAATACAGTTCGCCGCCGCGCACTTCCGCTTCAAAGGTGCCGGAGTCGCGCTGATGCAGTGTTTTTACGTTGCCGGCAAGATAATAGCTGCAACCTTTGCTGTATGCCGGTCCCGCCGCCAATTGCCGAATCGTGTTTTCCGTCAACATTGAATAGTATCCCTCGTATTTCCATCTCAAAATAAAGCTTTCCCAAGTTATGCCCATGTTATGCGCAAGTTATCCACAGATTAATCCACAGACCAGGACTTCAACCCAATCGTTTCCACCAGTTCGCCAAAGTCCTCCAAACGTCGCTATTTCGACGTTAAATCGACTACGCTTCACCACGAACGTTCATCGGTCGCGGACCATCACCTTATTATTTCAGTGGATGCCTGTGCATAACTTTATAAAAGGGGTTGCGGGCAAACTTATGAAAAGTTTTCCCCAACCCCTTCTATTATACAGATATTATGACTGTCTACCTAGTTCGACTTTGGCAACAGCTATTCCCCTCGCTGTGCCAGGATTTTATGGTTGTACGGCGCCACTTTCGCGTACTCTGCTTCCCAGAACGCCTGGTCCTGCATGCTGTCCAGATAGGCCTGCGTGTAACCGAACTTCAGCCAGTCCGATTCTTTTTGGCGGAACAACCGCTGTTTTGCGGCGGGACGACGCACATCGTAGATGTGCTGTTCATCGGCCTGGATGAAAATATCCTGGGTCCAGCGGCTCAGCACATTCTCGGTCAGTTCCAGATACCGCGCGTTTAATTCTTCCAGCACCGAGTCGTAGCGGTCAAATCCGTCGGTGGCAATCGTCACCACATTGTCGCCAGGACCGAACCGCATGTGTTTGGCCAGTTTGATCGCGCCAATAATGTTGCAGATGCCCGAAGGTCCGACAGCATAAGTCAGGATTTTGGCCAGTGCGGGATCGATACCCATTTTCAGCAGCAAATCGGTCCCGTCATGAAACACTTTGACGCCCTGGACGGTTTCTTCGTCTTTGATCAGGATAATGAAATCGGTGGTCAGCACGTTGTGGATCAGCGTGCACATCTTGTCGCCGATCCCCTCGATCCGGTGCTGTCCCAGTCCGCCATTGGCGAGGGTAGAACACTCATACGGCTCCAGTGCGGCCACTTTTGCTTCAGGGAAAGCAACTTTGATTTGGTCGCCAGCCGCCAAGGTCCCCGCCGAACCGGGAGCGGAGGTAAATCCGGCGATGCGGCCGTTGCCAACACCTTTTACCGCTTCGATGGCACTGCCGCCGGTGACATGGCGATGGAAACGATAGTTGGCCATCAGTTCAAACTGGGCCAACGCTTTATTTTTCGGGTTCTTCATCATTTCATGGGTCCGTTCCAGCGTCAGGATGACATCAGACTCGGAACCCGGCGTCAACTCCAATTCGCCGCCGTATCTGCGAATCCGCTCGTAACGTTCCTTGCTCATGTTGTCCGGCATGATCACGACCGCCTTCAGGCCGAGCAGCTTGGAGATATAGGCAGTGCCAATACCGAAGTTGCCTGTCGAGGGGCCGAGAATCGTATGCTCCGCTGAGATCTCGCCATCGACCAGGCCTTCGATCAACGTGCTGTATGCCGGCCCCACCTTGTGCGAGCCGGACGGGAATCCACACCCCAGCATAACCACGATATTGGCATCCACGCCGGTCAGCTCCGGTGGCAGCACAATCTTGCGCACTTTATTGTCGGCATCTTTCCAGTTGATATTGAAAAGATTGATTGGATCCATTTCATTGTCATGCAGTTGTTTCAGCGCCGTCGCACGCACATCCGGCGAGATTGTTTCAGGATGCAGCATTTCATCGTAAGTCGGTCCGAACGGAACCTTATTCATCAAATTTCCCTCCAAGGTTTATTTGGTCAAAAACTGGGCGGCAATTGCCTGATAGCCGAGCGCAGCCTGCGTGACCTGGCTGATTTCGATGCTCTCATTCACGACATGCGCTCCATCTTCGGCGCCCGGGCCGAAACCGATCGTCGGAATGCCAGCAATACCAGCGGAATAGCTGCCGTTGGTGCAAAAACTGTATTTTGTCACTTCCGGCGCCAGTCCGGCCCGCCGCGTGGCGGCCAGAGCTCCGGCGACAAGTGGATGGGACTCTGCCAGCACCCAGGCCGGAAAGAACCGTTTGCCGGCCATGACAGCCCCGGTATGACAAACCTGGCTTGCTTCCGCAATTTCAATCTCCGCTTCAAACTGCGGATCACGGCGTTTTAAGTCCTGAACGCACTGTTTCAATGGGGCCAGAACTGATTCCTCGGTCTCGCCGACCAACAATCGGCGGTCAAACGTCACCCGGCACTTGTGCGGCACGACTGACGCACCTGGATACGGCGCGGAAACAATGTCGGTCAGTTCCAGAATCCCCTCGCCCAAGAACGCTTCCTGCAAAACTGGCAGGGCGCGAATTGCGCTCACCAGTTCCAGCATCATGTACACGGCATTTTTGCCGACTGCGGGATTGGAAGAATGCGCCGCCTTGCCGCTGGTGGTCACCACGATTTCGGCCCGACCGCGTTGGCCGCGTTTCAAATTCAGCGCCGAAGCTTCGCCAATCACGACAAAATCGGGCTTGATCGCATCCACGACCTTGGACAGGCCCAGCCCTTCGAACGTTTCTTCGCATACGGTACCGGACACAAACACCGAACCGGCCAGTTGGTCACGACAGGCTGCAAGTGAGGCAACGCCGCAAATCATCGCCGCCAGGGCGCATTTCATGTCACTGGCGCCGCGTCCATAAATCCGGCCATCTTTGATTATCCCCGCAAACGGCGGCACTGTCCAGTCCTCGGCATCACTGACATCCACCGTGTCCATGTGTCCGTCGAATAAAATCGCCGGCCCAACCGACACGCCCCTGATTTCGCCGATCACGTTGCCAAAGTCGTCGATCCAGGCCCGATCATAACCGAGCGCCAGCATTGTCTTTTGCAGTTCTTGAGCCAGGTCGCCTTCCGCCCCCGTATAGCTCTGCAACTGGATCATCCGCTGACACAGCGCGAGTAACCCCGCTTCATCCGGCGTCGCCAGCGCTATTTTTGCCTCTGATTGTCCCATACTATCCCTCCCCCGGTAATCATCGCTTGCTGTTATCTTTTACGCAACACCCGTCCGGCTAGTGCGCCGGTTTCCCGGCCCTGGCTAACTGCCGCCACGCCATTCACAAACACGTACTCAATGCCTGAAGGATGCCTACACGGATCAATAAACGAATTGCCTTCCTGAATATTGGCGGCGTCAAACAATACCAAATCCGCTTTCGCACCGAGCGCAATCCGGCCGCGATCCCTCAGACCAAGCCTACGGACTGGACGACCGGTCATCCGTTCAACAGCTTGCTCTAGTGTCAGCAATTTTTCTTCACGCACATAGCGAGACAAAATCCGCGCCGTCGAGGCATAGGCCCGTGGGTGCGGTTTGCCAATCAGGAGTCCATCGGTGCCGAGCATGCCGCGTGAATGCTTGATGATTTCGGCAACATCCGCCTCAGACATGCTGAAGTTCACCATCGAAACCTGCAGATTCTCTTGCAGCAGTAAATCGAACACGACTTCCTGCGGCGAAATTTTCCACTCATCAGCGATTGCGGTCAGTGACTTGCCTTCGCAGGCCTTGTTCGGGCCGCCGGGGATGCCGGTTACGATCACGCCGTCCCAGCCGGCGGCGGTCGCGATATTTTCCCAGCCAGGCAGACCCTGCCTCATTTCTGCCGCCAGACGCTCGCGCATCGCCGGGTCGCGCAGGCGCTCCAGCAATTTTTCCGATCCACCGGCATGTGCATGTGGCGGCACCAGAATACTCAACATCGTACTGCCGGCAGGATAAGGATATTGGTCGAAGGAAGCGTCCAGCCCCTCGTCAATTGCCATATCAAACAACTTCAACATCCGGCCCGCCGTACCCCAGTTTTCCTTGCCAATTACTTTCAGGTGGGAAATATGCGGGATCACGCCGGTTTTTCGCGCCAGATCAAAAATTTCACCGATCGATTCGACGACCAGACCGCGTTCGTTGCGCACATGCACGACAAAAAGTCCTTGGTTGCGGGCGCTGACCGAGGTCAACGCGACCAGTTCGTCAGACGCGGCAAAAATACAGGGAGGGTAAATCAATCCTGTAGAAAGGCCGAACGCCCCCTGATCGTAACTCTGCTGCAATAAATCGCACATCCGGGCCAACTCCGCTGATGTCAGAGCACGTTCTTCCATTCCAGCTACGGCAATCCGCAGCGGTCCATGGCTGACCAACGCCGCCAGATTCGTCGCCGTACCGTCGCGCTGCAAACGGTCCAGATACTCACTAAAACTGCGCCAGGTCCAAGCCAGGTCGGGATCGCCCAACAGACCCGACACATGCCGTCGGTAAGAGTCGATATGCCCATCGGTCAGCGGCGCTAACCCCAGACCGTCCTGTCCCAGCAATTCGGTCGTGATACCTTGGCAAATCTTTGCGGCGGCCTGCGGTTTGACCATCTGCAACAAATCGGAATGACTGTGCATATCGATAAAACCCGGCGTCAACGTCAAACCCCGGGCATCGATCACCCGGGAAAAACTGCCGGTTTCCGCTGGAATCCGGCCAATTTCGCTGATCAGACAATCATTAACCGCCACATCGGCAACAAACGCTTTTTTACCTGTTCCATCAACAATCGAAGCCCCCTGGATCAGTAGACCGCTCATCGCAAACCTCCCAGCGCCGCTTTCACCGCAGCTAGGGTCGGTTCGACAAAGTTGGGCGAGCCGGCGGCCTTCACCGCGGACTGAATATCTTTCAGGCCATTTCCGGTAACTAGTAGCGCCACTGTTTCATTGCCGCCAAGTATCCCCTGTGCCACCGCTTTGCGGATGCCAGCCACACCGGCCACACCGGCCGGTTCGCCAAATACGGCCGCTTTGCGGGCCAGCGTCGTGATTGAAACAAGAATTTCCGCATCCGGCACGCTGATAAACGCCCCGCCGGACTCGACAATTGCCTTCATGCCTTTTTGGAAATTTCGCGGATGACCGACGGCAATCGAATCGGCGATCGTGTTATCCTCGGTCGGCTCTAGCGGCGCACCGGTTTTCCAGGCAGTCAAAAAAGGCTGGCATCCCTCGGCCTGCACGCCGAGAATTTTCGGCAACCGCGGCAGGAAGCCGAGCTTGTGCATCTCGACCAACCCTTTCCAGACGCCGCCCACTGTGCAACCGTCGCCGACCGACACCACGACCCAGTCGGGACAGACTCCGCCGTATTGGCCGCGCAGTTGGTCAACCAACTCCAGCGAGACCGTTTTCTTCCCTTCGATCAAATAGGGATTGATTGCACAATTCCGGTTGTACCAGCCAAATTCCGCTGCCGCTTCCATACACAGCTCCCATGCCTGATCATAAGTCCCCTTCACGGCAAAAACCCGGGCGCCAAATACCAGTAGTTGGGCTACCTTGGCCTGCGGGGCTCGTTCCGGCACAAAAATCGTCGCCGGCAATCCAGCCGCGGCCGAAAATCCAGCCAAAGACGAAGCTGCGTTACCGGTAGACGCGCAGGTGATGCTGTTGGCGCCTTTTTCCAGCGCTTTGATTACTCCGAGCGAACTGGCCCGATCTTTAAATGAAGCCGTCGGGTTACGGCCTTCATCTTTGACAAACAAGCGAGCCACACCTAATTCGTCCGCAAGTCGCGCCGCATCGTACAGCGGCGTCCAGCCGACCTGCAGATGCTGTATTTTTGTTGTATCCTCGATCGGCAATAACGGGAGATAGCGCCACATCGAAAAGGTGCGGCTGCCGGACAGCGCAGCCGGGTTGAACACTGTGGCCAAGGCTGCATAGTCGTATTCGACATCCAAAATCCCGTCTTCGTAGCCGCAGGCAGGACAATAATAATCCACTTCCGTCACCGCATACTGCCGGTCGCAATGAATGCAGCGCAAGCCTGTCACATAACTCAACCTGCCACCCCTTTTCTTAGTGCCGAATTCGTTTCAGAAATTGTTGGGTCCGTTCCTGCGACGGAGTTTCAAAAATATCCGCCGGGGTACCCTCTTCCACAATTACGCCGCCATCCATGAAAATGACGCGGTCGGCCACATCTTTGGCAAACGCCATTTCATGGGTTACGACGACCATCGTCATGCCTTCGGTCGCCAAATCTTTCATCACGACCAGTACTTCCCCCACCAACTCCGGGTCCAGAGCCGAGGTTGGTTCGTCAAACAGCAAAATCTTCGGATTCATCGCTAGCGCCCGGGCGATTGCCACCCGTTGCTGTTGCCCACCGGACAGTTCGCGCGGATAACTGTCTCTTTTATCCGCCAGCCCGACCCGGGTCAATAATTCTTCTCCTATTGTTTCGGCATCCGCCCTTGACATTCCTTTTACCACCAGCGGCGCTTCGACAATGTTTTCCAACGCCGTTTTGTGGGGAAACAGATTGAACCGCTGAAACACCATGCCGATATGAGTTCGCAAGTCGCATAGATCGGTCTGTTCATCGACTTTCTTGCCTTCAAAAAAAATCTCGCCGGACTGGATCGGCTCCAGTTTGTTGATACAACGCAGCACAGTGCTTTTACCCGAGCCACTTGGGCCGATGATGACGACTTTCTCACCTTCCAGCAACTGTATGTTGAAATCTTTCAGCACTTCCACCGGACCGAATGATTTATAGACGTTCTTCATTTCTACAATATAGTTCATTGTCGCGCCATCTTCCTTTCCAGTCTGTCTGCGATGACCATAAACACCGAGTTCATGATCAGGTACAGCACCGCTACTGCCGTGTAGACTTCAAAACTGCGGAATGTCGTATAGATGATCTGCTCACCGGTACGGAACAATTCGGTAATCGTCACCAGCGAAGCGATCGAAGAATTTTTCAACGTCATGATAAATTGATTTACCAGCGGCGGAATACAGATTTTTGTCGCCTGCGGACCGATAATCCGCACCATTGCCTGTCGAAAACTCATTCCCACCGACAACGCCGCTTCCATCTGTCCTTTGTCAACTGCCTGGATTCCGGCCCGGATGATTTCGGTAACATAAGCGCCGGTATTGATTGCCAAGCCCAGTACGCCGGCCACCATGCTCGGCAATTTGATGCCCAGCTGCGGCAGGCCAAAGTAGAGAATAAATAGTTGCACCATCACCGGTGTTCCCCGGATGACCCACACATACATAAAAGCGATTGAATTCAGCGCCCGGTTGGAAGAAATTCGGCACAGCGCACCCGCTATGCCGAAGATCATTCCCAACAACAGGGCGAAGAAGGAGATTTGAAGGGTGACCACGCACCCTTCAAGCAATATCGGAATCTTCGTCAATACAACTGAAAAGTCGAGATTCATCAGCGTTCCCTCTTCCCCAAAACCTTATTTCGTTCCGATCAACCATTTCTTATACATTTTCTCCGCTTCGCCGGATTGTTTCAATTCTTTCAGCACAGCATTCGTCAGGTCGAGCAGTTCCTTGTCGCCTTTTTTCACGGCGATTCCCAGTTGGGCTTTAGTGAACGGTTCGCCGACAATTTTCACATTCGGGTTGGCTTTGTTGTATTCCAACTGATTGAGCAAGTCATTGATCGCGGCGTCCAGACGACCATTTTGCAAGTCGAGCAAATAATCAACGGTTTCTTTATAGCTCTTGATTTCGATCTTGGCGCCTTTTTCTTTCATTTCCTGGGCTACTTTTTCGCTGGTGGCGCCGGTTTTTACACCGACCACTTTTCCGTCGAGGTCCTTGGTGCTTTTGATCGTGGTGTTATCTTTGCGGACCGCCAACACCATACCGGTATCCATATAGGGGTCGGCAAAGTCTACAACCTCTTTACGAGCCGGGGTGATATACATCGCAGCGATCACCAGGTCGGCTTGGCCGTTTTGCAGCGTCGGAATCAGCCCAGTGAACTGCATTTCCTTAATTTCCAGCGGCACGCCGATTTTTTTTGCGATGGCTTCGGCGACATCAATATCATAGCCGATGATTTTGTTGGTTTTTTCGTCGTGATATTCAAACGGGCGATAGTTGCCGGTCGCAAGAATTAGTTTGCCATTTTTCTTGATCTGGTCGATTCGGCTAACCGCCGCCGGTTTGGTCTCGGGTTTTGCTTCCGGTTTGGCCGGAGCGCTGCCGCAACCGGCGGCAACTAGGGCGAGCATTAACAGGGCGAGCAGCAGAGTCAGGTTTTTTTTCAGCATTTTCATTACAATCCCTCTTTCATTTATTTTTATATAACAAAAAAGAGCCCACGCATCGTGTGATGCATAGGCTCCATTGCCATCCGAAGACTGTTCGGGCAAAATCGCTGATATTATATTGCTGTTCTAGACCAAATTGTCTTGTATGGATGAAAATTTACCACATTCAACAGCAAAAAGCAAGCCGCTTTCCAAAAACTGTTCATGATACGGCTGGCGTTTTACTCTTTTCCAACATGATTTCCAGAATCACTTTGTCGGTTTCAAGCATGCCCGGGCTGCTTACCATTCCCAAATTACGGATTGAATCATCCGTTGACTGAAAGATAATCCCGTTGCTGTCCGGTACCAGGACATTTTTCAGCGTCAACAGGGCCGTTTCAACCGCCACGCCGGCCGCTGTAGACAATTTCAGCGCACAGCCAACTTTGCCGCCATCGCAGATCATGCCGGTCAGATTGGCAATCATGTTTTTAATCGTTCCATCAATCTGTTCGCGACTGCCGCCCAGCATCCAGACAATGGCCGCACTCGCCCCGGTTGCCGCCGCCACTGCGCAACCGCATAAGGCGGACAGGCTGCCGGTATAAGTTTTGATGTAAAGCGTCGTCAACGCGCTGATTGCCAGCGCCCGGTGCAACTTTTCCTGCGGCACGTTCAGTCGTTCCGCCACCGCCACTACCGGCAATATCGCAGTCAGACCATGGTTGCCGCTGCCGGCTACGCTCATCACCGGAACATTTTCGCCTGACATTCTCGCATCCGCCGCTGCTGCGGTGAGGATTTTCGCATACAACACCAGGTCGTCGGTGAGGATCTTTTCATTGATCATATCCTGAAAGTTTGCGCCGATCGCCATGCCCAGACGCCCGTTCAACCCCGCCTGCGCTGCCGCCCGATTCATCCGGATGCTCTCGGCAAAAAAGGAAAACTCCTCGTCTGGCATTTCTTCCACCGCCGCAATTATTCCCGCTAGCGTAACTTCGGCGTTATTCATGATTGCCACGCTTTTTGCCGCGGCAGCAGCCGCTTTGCAGGAAAGGGTCTTTCCATCACGCTCCAGCAGGATCAGATTGGTATGGCTACCATCAATTACTGCGCGGGCCGAGCTTGTGACACCGCTGACCTTGACCTCGATATGCAGTCCCTGATGATCGTTCAATCGAATGTCGACCTTATCCCCGGCCAGCATCGTATCGGCCATCGTCAGCAATTCCGGCGTAATCCTGCTGAGCACCGACAATTCCAGCGCCGGTTCCTTGATCAGTGATCCCAAAGCAGCCGCAATCGCCAACCCGACCTTGCCGGTACCGGGAATGCCCACGGCAACTCCATTTTTATAAACGTTAGAATCCACAGAGACTTCGACTTTTGTCGGAATCTCAGTCCCTAACGCCTGTCCGGCATAAGCAGCCGCCAGCGCTACAGCTCCTGGTTCAGTGCAACCAAGCGCCGGCTTGACCCCGGCCTGAATCAACGTAATCACTTCATCACGAAATTTCATGTTTTTTCCTCCTGACATGCATACTACATTCTATGCTTTTGCAAGATGCATGCCAAAAAAAAGCGGTTGATTCGCTACAAATCAATCGCTTTTTCGTCACAATTTCTCATTTTGATTCAGTTGCTTTCTTGTAGTATCGCCAACAGGCCTAAAAATTAACTATTCTCATTTTGATTCATCATTCTCATTTTGAGACGAATCAATTGAAATTTTATACTGCTTCAATTTCCGGTACAAAGTTGCCTTGCTGATTCCCAGCGCCTTAGTCAGTTGGGCTTTGCCGCGCATGCTCAGGCCAAATGTTTCGATTGCGTTCAAGATTGCGTTCTTTTCCAGTTCGGCGATCGTGAGCAGGCGATTCGGTTGCGCCTCAACCGCCGAACCCGGTCGCGCGGGTTTGCCGGCTATCATTATCCGCGGCGGGATGTGCCGCTGCTCAATAATTTTACTGTCCGCAATACTGACCAGATATTCAATTGTATTCTCCAATTCGCGAATATTGCCGGGCCAGTCGTACTCCAGCAGACAAGCGTAAGCTCCGGAATCGATGCTCTCGACGTTCTTCGCCATTTTTTCGCGATAACGTGCCAAAAAACGGTCGATCAACAAAGGCAGATCCTGCCGACGATCACGCAGGGCAGGAATCTGCAATGGAAAAACATTGATCCGATAGTACAGGTCCTGGCGAAACTCACCCTGGCGAACCATCGCCTCGATATCCTTGTGCGTAGCCGCGATAATCCGCACATCAATTTCCGTGGTTTGCGTACTACCAACTCTTTCGATCCGTCTTTCCTGCAACACGCGCAAAAGTTTAGCCTGCAATGTCAGCGACATGTCGCCAATTTCATCAAGAAAGACCGTTCCGCCATCAGCCAGTTCAAATTTTCCGGGTTTGCCGCCGCGTCTGGCGCCGGTAAACGCCCCTTCTTCATAGCCAAACAATTCGCTTTCCAGCAAGGCTTCGGGAATCGCCGCGCAATTGATTGCAATGATCGGTTTTTCCCGCCTGGCGCTGGCATTGTGAATCGCACGGGCGAACAGCTCCTTGCCTGTTCCGCTTTCACCCAGTATCAGCACTGTCACGCTGCCGGTCGCCGCCTGCGTAGCTTCCTGTTTCGCCCTGGCCAAAGCAGGGCTTTCGCCAAGAATCATCTCAAAACTGAAGCAGTGTTCCTGGGTAGACAGATTGGAAACTATTTTTTTTACTTCGGCCATTTCCCGCAAAGTTACGACAGCACCCAAAACTTCCGTCCCGCCCAACCAGGTTTTAACGGTTGCTACATAATAAACGCGCTGCCCCCGGATCAAGCGGAACGCTTCCCGATTAAAAACATCATGGCCGGTTGACAGACTGTCCGCCAACGGCAAGCCGGAAAGCAGAGCAGCCAATTCCTTGCCCATCACCGACTTCTGCGCAACTTGCAACATTTTCGCTGCCGCTGCGTTGATATTGACGATTCGTCCGTTACGATCTACTGCGACAATTCCTTCCTGCACCGTATCAAACAAGGTCGTCAGTTGCTGCTGGATGGCATGCAGTTGTTCCAGCCGTTCTCGCCCGGCGATCTTGCCGGCCAACAAATCCGCCATTCGCTGCAAAAAATCAAATAATCCCTCAGGGTTCGCCAAGAGAATCCGATATTGCGTCTCATCGCAGGCAATCAGAGCAATCACGCCGATCACCTGGCCGTCCAGCATGATCGGGCAACAGACCTCGGCCCGCTCCTCACAGCTTTGTTTGCCTTCGCAGGTATTGCAGACCTGATGTTCGCGCGGATTCGCAATGATAAATCCGCGGCCTTCCCGCAACACTGCAGCAAAAGCCGAGTCCTTCACCAGGCGGTCACCAATTTTTCCCGCATAACGCCCGGTTCCGGCAATGCGATGCAAGCGTTCATCGGCAATCGTCACTTCCACCGTCAGAACACTGGCAATCGCTTCTGCCACTTGCTGCACATCGAGTTGGTTCTTGTTCAGAAAGGTATCCTGCAACATGGTTTCCCTTATGCTCCCTTGTTAAAAAATCACGAGTCAGGCTTTTTCCAGCGATTCAATTGACCGGCGTCATCACATAAAGCAGCAACTTGCTGTTCGACTGATAACTGACGGACACATTACGATAACCGTTTTTTTCCACTCGCCATGTCACCGCCCCCTGCATCGCCGCGGATTCAGCTTGCGCTGGACTGACCGGGCATATCGGAAATGCCAGGCTTGCTTGGCCTTGTTTGTCAGTCACCGCTTGCGCCAACATCAGGTTGGGAATTTGCAGCGAAAAGGCGGAAATACGGACGCCTGGCAGCATTGCCGTCCCCTGGACCAGTTTGTTTGAGATTGACTGCAACCGGACGCTGCAACCGGCGCGAACCGAAAACGCCTGTTTGGCGGAAACACGCATTGTTCCAGGCTGGCCATCTGTATACGTCTGACCGATGACTTGCCAGGAAAACGCCTTGCCGGGAACTAGTACCCCCGATGGAACCTGCACTTCATATTCCATTCTGCCCGAAACTGCAGGAATCGGTTTGGCGGTTTCCCAAATCGGCGAATCATTGTGAAATACAATTACCCGAAACTCCATGCGATGATTGGGCGAAGGCGATGGCTGAGGATTCGATTCTTTGCGCCATTCCATTTTCCATTGCAGCTTGGGCGTTACTGTTTGAATTTCAGCGGTCGGCGCTATCAGAACCGGTCGCTGGTCGCCTACGGAAAGAACGAAACCGACCGCTTCCGCCGGCAAGGTTGGAGAAACTGCAAATAGGGTGATTAAAACAACCAGAATCGCCAGGATTTTTTGTCGCTTCATAAACAATCCCCCTTTTCATTCTTCAGTCACTCAGTAGGCAAAAATGCAGCCAGCCAAATGCAGGGCGGCTCTGCAGAAGTCCTCGCCACCCGGTGTTTTTTGCCGGCCGGAATCAACAGATAATCACCAACCATCAGTTCCTTCACCGATCCGTCCGCCCACTCAAGCGCCGCATTTCCCTGCAGCACGGCAACCCATTCGTCTTCCGTCTGCTCATACCAAAATCCGGGCGGCGAAGACTGCCCTGTTGAGATAATTCGTTCGATACGAACCCCAGTCCTTTTTTCGAGCACTTCCAGCCACTCTGCCTGTGGCAGGTTCTCCGGCAAATGAAATAAATTCATTATTTTGTCACCGGACCTGTCCAAGTAGACATACCGCCTGTGCTGTTAAACACATTGGTCATGCCTTTGCTGCGCAACATTTTCGTTCCCTCTGCGCTACGATTGCCGGTGCGGCAGATTAGCACGACCTTCTTGTCTTTTGGCACTTCGTTCATGCGTCGTTCCAGTTCGTCCAACGGAATATTCGCAACCCCCGGAATATGGCCGTCGCGATATTCCAGCGGCGTCCTGACATCAATCAGGATCGCCTCCTTGCTTTGCCATAGCCGCAACGCTTCCGCAACCGATACATCAACCGACGGATCTGCCGGCGCAGCGCCGCAACCAGCCAACAAACTCAACAGCACACCCAATATTCCCAAACCCATCAGTATTTTTCGTCCTCCACTCATTACGCTTCCGCTCCATTCAGTTTGTTTGTTAATTATTAGTACATTCTCCATCGCGATCTTCTGTGACCAGTAAGTCTTGAAGTCCGCCCCGCCCCAGGTCCACATAGCCCTGGTCCGTCAACTTCAATGAAGGGATGACTGACAAGGAAAGAAACGAAAGCGCCATACAGGGATGATCGCCGACCAAACCAAGCCCGGCAGCGGCCTGATCGACCGCCGTCAGTCGGTCTGCCACCATTGGCAGCGGCTCATCGCTCATCAGACCCGCAGCAGATAGCGGCAAGCATGCCAAAATTTTCTTGCCTTCACAGGCTACGAGTCCGCCACCTTGTTCACGCAACCAGTTCAGTGCCGTCAGTATTGACACGTCATCTGCACCGGCTACGATAAAAGGGTGAGCGTCGTGAGCCACCGAAGCCCCCAAAGCGCCTCGTCGCAGCCCAATTCCCTTGACAAAACCAACAGCAACGTGACCAGTGTTGCGGTTTCGTTCCTGCACAACCAATTTGGCAATATCCCGAGCGGGGTCAGCCACAATCTCACCAGACTCGACTGTTGCCGCCGCAGTCAGAGAATCAGTTAGCAGTGAGCCTCTTCGCCAACCGATCAGACGAATCTGCGGAGTTCCTGCCGGTGCAGCAACCCGAATCGAATCAACCGGTTCGGTTTGAGTTGATATCGCCGGTCCAGCGTCAAACATCCGCTCGAACCGTTGACAAAGTCTCCCGTTCGTTGCCACCAGCTTGCCTGATTTCCAGACGCTGTCCACTCGGCAAGACTCCAGGTTGTCAACCAGGGCCATGTCCGCCAGCCAGCCCGGCGCAATTCCGCCGCGACGCCGCAAACCAAAATACTCAGCCGGTGCCAGTGTCACCATCCGCAGCGCGACCAACGGATCGATGCCCAGTTTGCACATGGCGCGCAGCTTCGCATCCATATAACCATCGCGCAGAATGACTGTAGGCGTCAAATCGTCGCTGACCACCATGCAGCGCGCCGAACGCAAAGGATTTTCGATTACCAATCGAGCTAGTGTCGGTAAATCATTTGCTGCAGCTCCCGCCCGCAACATTAGCCAGCCGCCGCGCCTGAGCTTTTCCAGTCCCTCGACATAACCGGTCGTCTCATGATCCGCCAGGCAACCGCTCAAAAAATATGCACAGAGGTCTTTGCCGGCAACGCCTGGCAAATGCGCAGTCAGCGGATGGCTTCCCGCTGCGGCGATCTTGGCCCAAACGTCGCCCGCCCCGGCAATTACAGCCGGAAAATTCATCATCTCGCCCAAATGCTGACAAGTTCCCTGTTGCAACAACTCGCCAATCTGCGGCGCTTCCAACGGTTCACGGCATGTTTCAAAACCAGATGCCGGCACACAGGAAGGCGCCGCCCAGAAAAAATCCATCGGCAAATCTTGTGAGTTTTGCTGCATTGCCACAATGCCAGCCATTCCCCATACATTGGCAATTTCATGCGGATCTGCCATGACTGCCGCCGTTCCGAGCGGAACCACCGCCTCGGCAAAGCGCCTCGGCGTCAGCATGGAGCTTTCCACATGCACATGACCGTCGATCATTCCAGGTATCAATACTTTACCAGCGGCATCAACGGTCTCCGTTCCGACATAGCCCGTTCCTACGCCAACGATTATGCCCCGCGCCACAGCGACATCCGCCTGTTCATACTCCAGTGAGAACACATTGGCCAACCGGGCATTGCGGATCACCATATCCGCCGCGACTTCACCCCTGGCAAACGGCAGACACTGCCGGTAAAACTCGCTGTTAATCGCATTCCCCGTCCTTTCCGTGTCTGCTTCTTCCGATAAAATTCTGCCGAACAAACATATAATCCTGCAGCGTCACCAAAGCGTTTTCAACCAGCCGATCGCCAGCAGATGACCTGGATAAAACAGATAGAACCAGTATTTCCCCTGCCGGCCTGCATGCTGATTGTACGCGGCGATGAAAAAGCCGGCAAGCCAGGCCAGTGCGCCGGTGACAAAAGTCGGCAGCAACGGCAGGAACAGCTCCGGGCTACCAAATCCGGTGACGCTCAAAGTGTGAATCAATCGGCGAATTGCCTGCCAACATATCGGCACTAACAATAACCCTAGCAGATCGCCTTTGGTTTTTCCGTCCCAGCGATAAAGCACAAAAATTAGAAGTATCGCAAAGCTGCCGTAATCGAGATTGGCGATTTCCGCGATAACCGCCGCTACCACCACAACCCAGATACTGCCGCTCTTGGCGTAGCCCTGCAACATCAAAAGCCCCAATGCCAGGGTGAACAGTATATTTAGCCCCAGTCCGGGATAGTCGGGAAATGCATACATGTATATCGGTTGCGACAGCAACCCCAGCAAAAATAACCGTGCAAAATAATTCGCCAGATTATGCGTCCGGCGAAATCCTTCCACCAACACAAACGCAAAAATCGGCATTGACAGACGACCGACGCCGCGCATCAACAGATTGTCGTCAAAAAACGCCACGCCTGCATGGTCGACCAGCATAAACAAACAGGCCCAGAGTTTAAGCTGAAATAACGTCATGACAGGTCCAGTTCTACTTTGTCAAAACCGCGTTGGCGAACCAGATAGTCATAGACATTGGAAATTATCCTGACTTGGTCAGTCGGGGTAATTGCCAAATCACGATCCGGTGGCTGCCATCCGCGCACCAGTGTTCGGTCCAGATAGAGCACCGGATCACGAAAATCGATCTCCAACACCATTACGCGGCCTTGCTCCTGATATTCCAAGCAATAAAAATGTGGAATCCGGATTTCATAATCGGGAGACATTGTATATATTCCCTACTTTACGATTCTTCTTCAGTTCGGGCAGTTCGACTGTCGTAAAAACACCTGTGGGACGCGCTCCGGTCACAAAGCAGAACACGTCACCAGCTGCCTGCTGCGCGTAGCGCTGTGACAAACGGGACCATACCTGGGTCGCTTGCGCAGGAGTCAGAGGGCTGCCCTGTTCGAACAGTTTCAGGTCATCCAGAACCTTTCCGCCGACCGTCATTTCCAGCGTTGTTTTATCTTCAGCGATTGCATATGCTTCAGCCTGTTTGCGGTTCCCTGGGCCGGAATAAAACACCGATTTATTGATTGCTGTTGTCACATCCAGTTGCTCCACCAAAGCCAGATAGTAATCGACAGCCGCCTGCTGCGTGGAAAAACTCGCTGGCGCGACTGGCGACTCGACGGCTGCAATGGCGGTCAGCGGAAATATACCAAGATAAATCACCGTCAGAGTCATTACCAAGGCTTTTAGCAATCGGTTCTTATTGGACCCCAGCATCAATAAAACCTCCTTTGCATTGTCCCGTAAAAGAATTAAGGGTTCAAACGCCAGATGGCAAAATTCAACGCGGTAGCAAATGACAGCCAAAGAAAATAAGGGATAAGACAAGCTGCAGCAAGTCTGGAAATTGGCCAAAACCGCAAGATTGTAGCCAGCAAGGTTATTCCGAGCAATAAGATTACAACCAGCCCGCCGCCGATTGACTGCAGGCCAAAGAAAACCGCAGACCAAGACACGTTCAGCGCAAGTTGCGCCACGAACAGCTTCAGCGCCAGATTATCCCGTACGCCATTTTTCCGTTCACGCCACACCAAATACAGCGCGACAGCCATCAAGAAATATAGCAACGTCCACACCGGCGCAAAGACTTCATTCGGTGGTGCAAAGGAGGGTCTTTGAACCGTCGTGTACCAGCCACTTACGGCTGGTTGAGTAATCGCGCTGCCGAGCGCCGCGGCGCCGAAGCACGCCAGCAAGCTGACCAGCAATTTCTTCAGTTCCAGATGATGCAACGAGCTCCCTCCCCTCAAGTCTATTGTAATCCCCGCCGCCAAATTAAACAAATATGCCCTGATGCAAAATTTGACATCTCTTATGCTCGGAATTACAATAACGACAAAGTTATTCGACAGCAATACGAAAAGGATGCGCAATATGAAATCTCTGCCAACCCGTGGCATTCTCTCCGCTTTCGGCGCTTATCTGCTCTGGGGTATGTTGCCGATTTACTGGAAACTGTTAAAACAAGCGTCTGCGTTGGAAATTCTGTCTCACCGCGTACTCTGGTCATTATTCTTTCTGCTGGTCTTACTGTTCTTCACCCGACGAATCGGCTTGTTTCATCTGGAAACGCAATCCATCCTGGCCCAACCCCGCAAAATGTTTGGCGTACTGGCCACCGCCTCACTGATCAGCGTCAATTGGCTGGTTTACATCTGGGCCGTCAACGACAACCGGATTGTCGAAACCAGTCTGGGTTATTATATCAATCCTTTGGTCAACGTGTTGATCGGCGTTCTTTTGCTAAAAGAAAAACTGTCGCGTCAGCAATACTTCGCCGTTTTTTTGGCAACCTGCGGCGTATTGAACCTCGTGCTGCACTTTGGCAGCTTCCCCTGGGTCGCCTTGTCGCTGGCCGTAAGCTTTTCCCTGTACGGGTTATGCAAGAAAAAACTGGGCCTCGGCGCAACAACCGGCATCATTCTAGAGACCGGCCTATTGGCTCCGTTGACGCTGATTTATTTGACCTGGCTGCATTTTGCCGGCAGCAGTGTATTCGGTTCAACCATGCCGTTTGAAACCGGTCTGCTGGTTGGCGCAGGTATAGTTACGGCGCTGCCGTTGGTGCTGTTCGCTAATGCCGCCAATCAGCTGCCGTTATCGATGCTTGGGTTCATCCAGTACCTGTCGCCGACCATCGCACTACTTAGCGGCGTATTCCTTTACCATGAACCCTTCACAACCGCGCACGCCGTTTCGTTCGGCCTGATCTGGCTGGCTCTGCTGGTATATTCTCGCAAATAACGTCAAGATTCTTTGCACTGACAAAGGGATTCGCGCCTAAAACACAGAATACAAATGGCAATTCGCTATTAAATTATTAAACTATGATGGGGAGGTTGACCATGAAAAATCTGCGTAACCGAATGCTGTTGATGTTCTGTCTCTGCCTAACCTTACTGGCTGTTGCCGCCGTGGCTTCCGCCGCCGGTTACTCGGCCGACATCGTGACCACCGACAAAAAAGGCTCCACTCAGTCTAAAATTTGGGTGTCCTATTCGCTTTGGTCGCAGCGAATGGAGTCCCCAGCGCACCCCAGCATGATCATCATTGTGCGGATGGATAAGAAGCTCATCTGGAATATCGATACCAAAGAGAAAATGTATATGGAAATGGCGATGCGGCCAGGCATGGGCGCCAATACTATAGCCAGCGGCGAAAAGTCCCCCTCGGAAGTGGAACGGACCTATCTGCTGACGGAGATGGTCGAGGGACACATGGCCGACAAATATAGAATCACGCATGTGATGGGCAATGACCGCAGCACCCATTATATCTGGCTACTAAAAGACAACAACTTGTTCCCGATCAAAACCGAGTCCAAAGATACGGTCACGGTGTTCAAAAACCTGGTGTTCGAAGAACCTGCCGCTGCGATGTTCGAAGTTCCGGTCGGTTACAAAAAGATGTCGATGCCGTTCATGAATTAGACTGACTTCGCGGACAGGAACGAAAGAAGGTGCTGCCATGAGGATTGTTCGTCTGTTCTGCAGTCTGACGTTGCTAACCGTATGTCTTGGATTGTCTGGCATCGCCCATGCCGACTCCTGGCTTCCTCCCAAAGCATCTGTCACTTACGAGTCTTCAGCCAAGGATGCCCGATTCACTGTCAGCGTCAAGCGAATTCCGTCCAGCCTGATGTCATGCAATGGAACGCTGGAAGTCAAACAAGATGGCACCAATGCCGCGTGGGTGGCGCTTTGGCGAAAACCGCTGCAAAACCAGCTATCGCCGGTTACGGCGCTGGTTGCCAATGGCGGCTGGCGGGTCATTACCTTTGACAACTATTATTCGGTCGGCTATGGCGAAGAAGTGATCGTTTTTTATGACGAACAGGGTAATCTGTTGAAGAAATACTCGCTGGAAGCGTTGCTGTCGCCAATGGAACTGGGACAGGTGCCGCGCAGCGTCAGTTCTCGTTGGTGGCGCAAAGCCGCAGTAATTGATGAAGCCTTGGGGCTACTGAAGGTGCAGGTCGGTTTGAATCAGGGAGAGCACGGTCGCATTGCGGCGACAAAATTCATCTCATTCAATTTGCTGGACGGAGAAATCCTGACCCCATGATCAGGGAAACCGTTAACTTGATTGACGTATGCATCATTGGCGGCGGTGTGGTCGGACTGAATATTGCCCGGGAAATATCGCGCTACCGGCTGCATGTCTGTGTGCTTGAAAAAGAGGAAGATGTCGGACGTGGTTGCAGCAAGGCCAACAGCGGCATTGTCCACGGCGGTTACTCCGACGAACCAGGCACGCTGAAAGCGGAGCTTTGCGTCGCCGGCAACCGTCTTTATGAGCAATTGGATCGTGAATTGCATTTTGGATATCGCAAAACCGGCTCGCTGGTGCTGGCGTTTGCCGCCGAGGAATTGCCGACATTGGAAAAACTACTTGAAAATGGCCGCAAGAATGGCGTGACCGGACTGCGAATCATCGAACGGCAGGAACTGCTGCTGCGTGAACCGCATCTGAACCCCGCAGTGCTTGCGGCACTTCTCTGCGAAGCCGCCGGTGTCACCTCACCCTATGAGTTTTCCATCGCCCTGGCGGAAAACTCACTTGTCAACGGCGTCGACCTGCGACTACAGGAAGAAGTGCTGGCAATCGAGCCGCTTGGCGGAGAGTTTCATCTTAAAACCAGCCAGGAAAGTTTACGGGCAAAATTCGTGGTCAACTGCGCCGGAATCTTCAGCGACCGGATCGCTGCCATGGTCGGCATCGATGAGTATCGGGTCTCGCCGCGGCGGGGGCAGTATGTAATCTTGGACAAAGACCAAAATCATCTGGTCCAGTCGGTGATTTTCCAGGTACCCAGTCGACTGGGCAAGGGAATCCTCGTCACCCCTACCCTCCACGGCAATCTGATGATCGGACCCAATGCTGAGGAAATCGACGACAAAACCGACGTTGGGACCGATGCCGAAACGTTGGCCAATATGGTGACGCAAGCGCGTCGCTCGGTTCCTGGTTTTGACATGCGCAAGGCGCTGACTTCCTTTGCCGGCAACCGACCGGTCTCAAACCAAAAAGACTGGGTGATTGACGACAGTCGCATACCTGGCTTCATCAACCTGATCGGAATCGACTCGCCCGGCCTGACCGCAGCGCCGGCCATCGCCTGCAAAGTCTTCGCTATTTTGCAGCAGCACGGCTTGACGATGGAGCCCAAACCCGACTTTCAGCCGCAGCGCCTGCCGATTATCCGCAAAAAAGCGGCGGATTTCGCCGGCGATCTGAACGCCACGGATCCGTCGCTGCATATCATCTGTCGTTGTGAGCAAGTCACCGAAGCGGAGATTCTCGATTGCCTGTCTCGTGGTATTCCCGTCCGCTCGCTCGACGCGGTCAAGTTTCGCACCCGCGCTGGTATGGGCCGCTGTCAGGGCGCATTTTGCGGGCCGCGGGTCCGCGAATTGCTTAGTCGGGAACTGGCTGTGCCGTCAACCGAAATCTGCGGCAAGGGCGAGTGTTCCTCGACGCTGGTCAAGCGAGCCCGCCGTAGCGACCTGCAAAAACTGTAAAGCCTATTGTTATTTCATAAATCGCTGCGCCAGTTTCAGCAACCATCCGCGCTGCAACCGAATGGCGTTGGCTGGGCAAAGCTCCTGGCAACAATAGCAGCGAATGCACCTTGCATCATCAATTTGAGCAACACCTGCCGCCAGATGCATCGCCTGCGGCGGACAATGCGCAACGCAACGGCCGCAACCGTTACAATTCGGCTGGACCAATGGCCGGGCGGTCAGTTGACTGCGGGCGCCTTTGGCAAACCAGGCCGGCACCCGATCTTCCAGTGACTGCATGCTGCGTGGCGAGATAAATTGATGACGGACATGCCGCGCCTCGCCAACCAGTTCAATCGCATCGAACGCAGGAGTCAGACCTAGCTCCAAACTCAGCGACGCCACCGGCAATTCTTCCAGCCTGAATCCCATCATTTCCGCCATCACGATATCGACGGCAAAAGGATTGGCCCCGGCCAGAATGACGCCAGAATGGATCGGTCGCCCATTTCGCGGACCGTTGCCCTCCATGCCGGTCACTCCGTCGACAATCGACAATACCGGCTTGACCAGCAGCGCCAAATCTACCAACATGCCCGCAAAATCGCGACGCTGTTGCGTCCGCAGATGAAACTGCGCTTTCTGGACGCCGACGATGCAGCCGAACAGATTTTTAGTCGCGCCGGTCATCCCCATGAAGCTGTGTGTCTTCATTTTGGCCAATGAAATGACTTTATCGACGCGGCCCAACACGTCGGTCAGGTAGAACTTCTTCAGCACCCGTCCGTCAGGGTAAGGATACTCGACGCTATGTTCAAACGGAACCAGTTCGGCGTTTTCCTGTTGACAAACCGCAAATATGCCGCATTTTTCGGCTGTTTTCAGCGTTCCGGACACGCCGGGCGAATCGCCGACCACAGGCGTCGCCCCACTCTGTCGCACCTGCCGGATCATCGACCGCACCACTTCCGGGTGGGTCGTCACCGCACATTCGCTGAGCAGTCCTTCCAGCATATTGGGTTTTAGCAGCACCCGATCGCCGGGCTGGACAAACTGACCAAGTCCTCCCAACAATTCCAGCGCCTGATCGATTTTCTGGCCAATCAGTTCCGGCGAATAATCGACCGCGCTTACGGCGGCAACCCTCGTATTTTGCGTCACGGCGGCAAACCCATCCTTAGCGTATATTTTGCGGAAATACGTTAAAACCTTAACTTTCTGTAGTTTCTATTCTACCTTTTCTCTGCAGTTTCTGCCAGACGCAAAGAGGCGGCGCATCGCTGCGCCGCCTCTTCATATTTGTTATGTGTTATCGAAGTATTGTCCCGCTCTCGCTTTCGTTAGGGCAACATCCACTTCAGCCAATAGGCCTGCAGGTAGGTGATTGCCGAAATCACCAGCACCATCGCGATACTATGCCAGAGCGTGAAACGGAACAGGTCTCCTTCCCGGCCGACCAGGCCCGAAGCAGCTGTCGCGACCGATATGCTCTGCGGCGAAATCATCTTGCCGCAAACGCCGCCGGTGGTATTGGCAGCCACGGTCAGATTGGGGTCGACGCCGATCTGTTCGGCAGCGGTCTTTTGCATCGAGCCGAACAAAGCGTTGGAGGAAGTGTCGGAACCGGTCAGGAACACGCCCAGCCAACCAAGAATCGGCGAGAAGAAAGGAAACAGCCCGCCGGTCGCCGTAAATGCCAAGCCCAGCGTCGAACTCATGCCGGAATAATTCATGATATAGGCCAAACCTAAAATCAATGAAATAGTAACGATCGGAAACTTGAGCTGCTTCAGTGTTTTGCCAAAACAGGTCACTGCCCTGCCGACACCGTAGTTGGGAATCACCAGCAGCGAAAGGATGCCAGAAATGAGCAGCGCCGTACCGGCCGCCGATAACAGATTCAGCGTATATTTTGCGGCATATGGTGTGTTCTTGGCCACGACCGGTGCAGTTTTGACGACCAACCCATCCAGTCCGGGCCAGCTGTTGAGGAAGAAGGGGAACATTTTGTCGATCGCGACTACAACCTGCTTGAACTGGATGTACTTGTCATCGGCCCAGAGGAATACCAACACGGCCAGAATCAGATAGGGCGACCAGGCGCGAATCACTTCACCAGTTGAGTATTGCAACACAGCCTTGCCGCCGGCGCTGGGTTTTTCATCCGGGAAATGCCAGGTGTTTTTCGGTTTCCATACTTTGAGGAACATCAGGAAGCCGACGATGGTCACGATAGCGGCGGTGATATCAGGCAGATAAGGATTCACATAGTTCGCGGTAACAAACTGGGTGCCGGCAAACAGCCCACCGGCGACCAGCACTGCCGGCAACACTTCCATGCCGCGTTTCCAGCCGGCCATCGTCACCACCAGCCAAAGCGGCACGAAAAAGGACAATAAAGGCAGTTGTCGACCCACGACCTGACTGATGTGCATCATGTCAAGGCCGGAAACCTGAGCCGCAACGACAATCGGAATCCCGATCGCGCCGAAGGCGACCGGCGCCGTATTGGCAATCAGGCAAATCCCTGCGGCATAAATCGGATTGAAGCCCAGACCAACCAGCATCGCGGCGGTAATCGCCACCGGCGTGCCGAAGCCGGCCGTACCTTCGATGAACGAACCGAAGGAGAAAGCGATCAGTACCGCCTGCAGGCGACGGTCATCCGTTACCGAGGCCAGCGAATTCTTGATAATCTCGAACTCGCCCGACTCCACCGTCATGTTATAGACCCAGATGGCGGTGATGACGATCCAGACGATCGGGAAAATCCCGAACAACATACCGTTGAGGGTGGCGCTAATCGCCAGGGAAGAAGGCATTCCCCAAACGGCGATGGCCAACAACACCGCCGAACCGGTGCCGATCATGGCGGCATGATGACCTTTGGCCCGACGAACTCCCAACATGTACAGCAAAATCATCAGCGGAATGGCAGCAATCAACGCAGACAAAAAAATATTGCCTAATGGGTCGTAAACTTGCACCCACTTCATTGGGAAACCCCCTCATATTCATTTTTCGCGGTCCGTGTCCCTCGTCTATTCGACAGTAAAAATTTTACCCGGATTCAGAATCAGATTGGGATCCAGGGCTTTTTTAATCGCCCGCATCATCTCAAGTTCATCGGGATTGGTGTACTCTTCCATCAGTTGGCGGCGTTTGTAGCCAATGCCATGTTCGCCGGACAGCTTGCCACCGAGTTTGTACACCAGCGTGTAGACTTCTTTTTGGAATAACTTCAATGTTTCATCCCATTTTTCATCTGACAAATCGCCCTTCAGCACATGGAAGTGAACGTTTCCGTCGCCGGCATGGCTGGCAATCCGGGCGGCCAGGCCGTAACGGGTGCTGATTTCCGCCGCTTGGTGCATTAGATTGGCGATCTGGTTGACCGGCACCACCATGTCTTCTTTCGATTGAATCAGGCTCTCTTCGCGGGCCGCCTCCAGGAAGGATTTGCGCGCATGCCAGATTTTGGCCGGATCGGCAACCAGGACTTCCAAAGCGCCATTTTGCATGCACAGTTCATCCAGTAGCACGCTCTTGTCTTCCAAGTCTTCGTCGCTCTGGCCTTCAACCTGGATGATGATATAGTTCCCGACATCGCTATGCGGTTGCTTTGTTTTCAGAAAATGTTCCACGCTCTTGACGGTGCCGTTGTCCATGAACTCGACGCAAGTCGGCGTAATGCCTGCTTTGATCACTTTGGTCACGATGCCAATCGCTTGGTCGATCGTCGGAAAAATCGCCAGCAGGTCAATGACTTTGTTGGGCAACGGCTTTAGTTTCAGCGTAATCTCGGTGATGATGCCCAGAGTTCCTTCCGAGCCCATCACCAGATGATCCAGCGAGTAACCGGTCGTCGACTTTTCCAATCGGCCGCCCAGTTTAACGATTTTCCCCAGCGGCGTAACGACTTCGATTGCATAGACCTGATGGCGGGTCGTGCCGTATTTGATGGCGCGGTTGCCACCGGCGTTTGTCGCGACATTGCCGCCGATCACGCAACTGTCGCCACTGCAGGGATCTCCGGCGTAAAACAGTCCCTTTTCTTTCGCCGCCTTCTGAACGTCATCCGTGCGAACACCCGGCTGCACCACCATGTACATGGCATCTTCGTTGATTTCCAGAACCTGGTTCATCCGTTCGGTACTAACAACAATCCCGCCGAACAACGGCACTGCCGCAGCAGCCAGACCGGTGCCGCCGCCCCGGGCAACTACGGGAACCAACACACGATTGGCCAGCTTCATGATATCGGCGATTTGTTGGGCGGTTTCGGGAAACACGACCGCTTCCGGCATATGCTGATAACGCGGATCTGTTTCCTCATCATGTGAATAGGTTTCCATTTTTTCCGGATCTACGGTGATGTTTTTAGCGCCTACGATAGATTCCAGTTCTTTCACCAGTTCCGCCGTCAACGGATTGTATTTTGTCATTTTTCTTCCCCCTCTGCATTACGTCAGCTTAGAATTCTATCGATCTGCGCGCCACACCCCTCTGTTCAGGTTTCAGAAACTTTGCCATTCAAAGTTTCTTCTGATAAATACCCGATGCGGCGCGATAAATCCTGCGACATATAAGATAATCTTTTACGCATATTTTTATCTTTTGCGATAAAAAATGTCCGTATTATTATTCTTCCAGCAACGCATCGCCATCGATAACGCCATCCGTTGTGCGGCATTATCCAATGTGCAGCCTAACGCTGCCTCGATACGCTGTTTGCGAAACTGGATCGTCTTTTCATGGACGAAAAGCTTTTCGGCGGCCGCTTTCTGCGTTCCGGCGCTTAGCAAAGCTTCCAGCGTTTCAAAGTACTCCTGACGTTTCGGCTGTTTGAGCGACAGCAACGGGGTCAATATTTTTTGAGAAAACCCTTCCAGATTCGAATCCCAGATTGGCGTCAGCAACTGAAAAATCCCCAGATCTTTGAAATAACAGGGATTGCCAAAGCCGTCCAGCGCCTTGCAAACCCAGGCCGCCTGCTTGGCTTGCGCATAGGCTGTCTTGAGGCCGATCAGCGAATCGTTGCGGCCTGCCACACCCATCAACAGCCCTGGACCTGTTTCGCCTGCCAGTGAATTTTCCCAGCACGACCGATATTGAGAAAGCAACTGCGGCAATTCTTCTTGCAGCGAATCGAGATACAGTACGCCAACCAAAGCATCCTTGTACTCCCAAACCAACAGCTCCGGGGTCGTGCTCTGAACCAGGCCGGCCAAACGATGCAGTGCGGTTCGCGCCGCCGGTTCCAGTACGAATAAAACAAACGGACGCTCCCAAGACAAGTCTAGCGACGACGCCTTTTCCATCTGTCTGGGGCCTGCAGGTTCATCGCTGTCCAGCAGTTGGGAAAAGAAAAGCTGGCGTTCATGATCCCGTTTAATTTTGTTGATCGCCTCTTCGGCGGCCCTCAATTGGCTAAGGTCAACGGCAAACGTGGCAATGCCGGAAAATTCACCCTCCATGTCTTTCAATAGCACTGTGAACATTTGCGCCGGAAAAGTTTGCCCACCCTTGTGGCAGGCGATGATCTCCGTTGTGCTGCGTCCGCCGGCTATCGTCGCAGCAACGATCTGATTGCGCCTGGTTACCTGTTCATTTGTTTCGCCGGCGATAAGAAGAGCCGCATCAAGGCCATGCGCCTCGTCGGCCGTATAACCGAACAGAGCTTCCGCCGTATTGTTCCAGTAGATGATCTGATTTTCCCGATTGGTGATTACGATCGCTTCCTGCAGTTGATTCAACAATTGGGTCTGATATTTGGCGATGATCTCCGAGCGTTTCGCCGGCGACAGGCTGGCAGCCATATCGGTATAGAACAGAATCCGCTCGGAAATATCCCGCGACACGCCGAGGACCGAGATTACTTTGCCATTTGCATCGGCTACCAAACGGGTGACCACTTCCGTCGAAACCGTTCCGCCGTCTTTGCAGGACTGTTCCACATCGACAGTGCGGACGCGCTCTCGTTCGTCGCCTGCTTCAAATGCCGCAATCTGCCCTGGCAACAACACCGAGGGGTAAGCGGCGAAACTGCCGGCAAAGGTGGCGGCAAACTCGCTTTGCATCACCTCTTGCTGTGAAAAACCTCGTAAATTGATCACCGACGGACTGACATATCGGTATCGCATCGAGTTCACATCGAGCAACCAAACGGTATCGACCATGTTTTCCGTTATGAAGCGATACTTCTCCTCGCTTTCGCGCAAGGCATTTTCGGACTGTTTCCGCTCTATCGCCATCGATACCTGGGCCGCGATGATCGCCAGTACGCTGCTGTCTTCCGGTTTGAACGACTGGTTCCGATCATTGGAGAACAAGATGATAACGCCAAATACTTGCCCGCGCGAATCACTGAGCGGCACTCCCAGCCAGTCAAAGGCCATGTCCAGTTCATTATCGATTTCGCCGGCTTCGACCAAGCGGGAAAACTCGTCGGCATTAATGTATTCAGCTCGGCCCAGCGTCATGAAATATTCGGTCACGCCTTTGCCGAGCGGCCGCTGCCGCAATACGGATTTGGTTTCATCGACGCAGTAAGGACGTACGATTTTGCCGGTGTTTTGGTCCAAAAGTGAAATATACAAGTTTTTGGCCGGCAACACACGTAGCAACAGTCGGTGAACCGTAGCGTACAACTCGTCCAGTGATTTTGCCAAAACAGCCGCTTCGCTGATTTCCCGCAGCACGGACTGAATTTCCCCGCTGCGCCGCAGTTCTTCATTCTGACTTTTCAACAGTTGCTGCGCCAGATTCAGGTCCTGTACCGTTTCTTCCAGCAGTTTGGTCCGTTGTCGGATTCGCTCTTCCAGCTGAGCGTTCAGTGCCAGCAGCGATTTCTTCCAGTAGCCGTATTCCGCCTGAAAGTGAAAATAGTTGGAAAGAAGTTTGCCGATGTTGTGATAGATCGAAGCCAAACGGCGTATTTTTTCCGGATCGTTGACTTTCTGGGTCGCAATAGCCGCCAACGCTGTGGTTTTATCCCTAACGCCAATCTCTTCAAAATATTTGTCCAAGCGTTCAATTGCCGCCGCATCCGGCTTTTCCGTCCAGACCTGCCCGCCGGATACATTGCCGATCCGACGTCCCAGCAGCATGATCGGTGCCGTGAAATCGATAATCCCTGCGTGACACTGGTATACGACCGGTTCACCGCGTTCTTCAGATAGTTGGCCCTGCCGGCTTGCCTCCAGTTTGCAGCGCTTCAACCCCTCCGCTGCGCCACGGATATGTTGTTGGCAAAGTTCGGTGAAATTGCAGTAGGGAAAAACCGGTGAACCATCAGGATCCGATAGTGTCGTCGCGATGTCAAATTCCGCCGATATCTCTTCGATCAGCGCCTGCAGAATCTGCTTTTCCTCCGACGAGATCAAGTGACTGATCTTGAGATTTTTTTCTTCGATATGGGCTACCAAGTCCAGTTCCGAGTGGGGCATGGAAAAAACCTCCCGCTGCAGTGTTGCAGTTATGTCGCGTCCACAGATCTCTCTATCAGTTCGCGTGAAGTATGTCGTTTTCCTGTCTGAATGATATCACCGCAACATACTTTACAGCACTTAACTATTTTTTATTTTTTCACACGGCCCTTGACAGTCCTTTTCGCTTCGTGCTATATTGTTGTCAATTTATTTTGCCAATCAGCGAAGAACGGGACGAGTACGCATGTCCGCTTTGGTTTCAGCGAGCCGGGGTCCGGAGTGATCCGGAGGTGAGATGACCGGTCCAGAGTCCATGCCGAATGGCCCCGCGAGCTGCCCGCCGAACTAATAGTAGGCCGGGCCGGTTGCCTCCGTTAACAGGCTTAGGGTATCGGCGCAAGCCCGTACCTGAA
>JAHDPL010000030.1 GCA_018434355.1 Sporomusaceae bacterium
AATATCTTTCTTGAATTCGGGATCAAATCGCTTGCCTTTCATTTTGGACACCCCCTTGGGTATTGTACCAACCATTCTTCATGTCCGCAAAAGGCAATACGATCAAAACCTTCACTCAAAATTGCCACACACTCCACGTGTGGTAGGGCCGGCAGGCGATACTGATTAGCGATATTGGAGTTTTGCGGGAAGGTTTGACCCCCTTATGGGGAAGGGGGCGTTTTCATTTTACTGACTAATTCTTCATGCAATAAGCTTTAATCCGATTAAATTGCGTTTGTACCTCCCAGCGTTGACAGCGTACTTATTGCCTTTCCTGCCGAAAAGTTTGATGATTTGCAGCAGATAATTCAATCGCTCCGCCTGATTGTGGATTCGGCATGTACGTGCTTTATGAGCATGAACTTTGTTTATCTTTGCAGTCTTGATGTTACACATATTACCATTTATGGCGGCATAACTCTTTTCTCAGACAAGATACGCTGCGCTCAGCCTTTCTAAACGACGATGTAATTCTTCATGTTTACCCGAGCCAATGACCTTTTCTTCCAGTTCTTCAAATCGATCAAATAGCTGATTTTGTATTTCTTCGGAGAATAACTTATCTGCCATAGCGAATAAAACATTATTCTCTTTGTAAATGTGTTGATCCAGAAGTTCAATATACAGCGTAACGTTCTCAATCAAAAGTTGAGTTGCATCTGTTGTTCCAGTTTTACAATCTGCAATAGCCAGACTCATGCCGCGAATATAGCCCCGCCCCTGCTCGTGTTCGGCTAGCATGACACCGATTGGTCCATTTTCCTTTGGGATTCCTGCTTTCTCCATCTGCGGAAAGAGAATTTGCTCTTCTTTACCATGATGACACTGATCGACGAAAATCTTCAAGAAATCGATCATTTCGTCGAAATCAGCAATTTGGAGGGTATTGCCCACCTTAACCCGATCGCATGCCGCTTCCAGGATTTTCATCATTAGTTTAACCGCTTCATGTTCAGCTTTAAGTTGCTCGGTAGCTTTCATTGTGTCTTCCCTCCCTGCATATTGTTATTAGCTATTTTTTCACAAACCATGCTTTCCCGATATGATTTCCATCTTCATCTTGTAGATTAGGACACGGTCCAGCATCTTTTCAATGACGACTTGCGCCTTTTCAGGATAGCCAGGACTCCGGCTTTCTCCGACCCAAGTCATCACTTGGCGCTTTTGCTCCGGGGCGTCTATCATCTCAATGGGACCTTCAATAATGGCAGATTCGTATTTTCTGCCGAATTTTTCAGGGACAATCGTCGTGTTGCCGACGATAACCGCACAGGCCCAGGAATTTATCTTCATGGCCTCGACTTTTCTTCCTTCCTTGGCTCCGTGGAAATAAAGGCAATCTCCCTTACGCACATAATCTAGCGGAACTCCGTAAGCCTTTCCGTCCGGGTCAGTGAGACTCAGTACCGCATATTCTATTGCGTCAATCACGGCAAGGGTCGCTTCCTGCGACATCGCCAAATCTTTTCGCCGCATACTCATCCTCCTTGCGTAAAAGCAGCCCCCACTGACCTGAAAATATTCTCTAGTCAACAAGGGCTGCTACTTTATTGCTTTGGACTATGCACCCATGAACAGCTTGATGTCGTCGTCAACGGTTCCGATTCCCGCAATACCGAAGGTCTCAACCAGCACCTTGGCAACATTGGGAGACAGAAAACCCGGCAAGGTTGGCCCCAGGTGGATATTCTTCACGCCCAGATAGAGCAAGGCGAGGAGAACGATCACCGCCTTTTGTTCATACCAGCCGATATTGTAGGCGATGGGCAGTTTATTGATGTCATCGACACCAAAGACTTCCTTCAGTTTCAGTGCAATGACTGCCAATGAATAAGAATCGTTACATTGTCCTGCGTCCAGTACGCGAGGAATGCCGCCAATATTGCCCAACGCCAGTTTGTTGTAACGGTACTTGGCACAACCTGCCGTCAGGATGACCGTATCCATCGGCAGTTTTTGCGCAAACTCGGTGAAATATTCCCGCGACTTCATGCGCCCATCGCAGCCGGCCATGACAAAGAATTTCTTGATGGCGCCTGATTTCACGGCAGCCACCACTTTGTCCGCCAGCGCAAAGACCTGCTCATGCGCAAAGCCGCCGACGAGCTTGCCTGTCTCGATTTCTGCCGGCGCTTTCAAGGTCTTTGCCATCGCGATGATAGGCGAAAAATCTTTTTTACCGTTTGCATCGGCTTCTATGTGCGGACACCCGGGATAACCGGAAGCGTTCGTGGTAAAGATCCGGGCCCGCACTTCCTCGCTGCGGGGAGGCACGATGCAGTTGGTTGTGAACAGGATCGGCCCGTTGAACGACACAAACTCGTCGACCTGTTTCCACCAGGCATTCCCATAGTTCCCGGCCAGGTTGTCATATTTTTTGAAAAATGGATAGTAATGGGCCGGCAGCATCTCGCTGTGGGTATACACATCCACGCCTGTACCTTTGGTCTGCTCCAGCAGTTGCTCCAGGTCTGTCAGATCGTGCCCCGATATCAGAATGGCAGGGTTTTTACGTACACCGATATTTACTTCCGTGATCTGAGGATGACCATATTTTGTCGTGTTGGCCTCATCCAAAAGCGCCATCGCAGTAACGCCGAACTGGCCCGTTTTTAGGGTCAATGCAACCAGTTCATCTGCGGAAAGTCCGTCGTTCAGTGTTGCTGCCAGAGCTTCGTAAATAAACGCATAAATCTCGCCATTTTCCTTGCCGATGTTCAGGGCGTGGTGCGTATAAGCCGCCATGCCTTTCAGTCCATACGTGATCATTTGCTGCAACGAGCGAATGTCTTCGTTCTGCGTCGCCAGCACGCCGACTGAGGCGCCTTTTTCCTGCATGGATTCTTTGGACGCAACTTCAAAAGTCGCAGCGTCATGCAATTTATGCGTCGAAATCTTAGCCCGCAGTTCATTTCGGAGCTTAAGCATTTTTTCGATTTCAACCTCGAAGGCTGTTGCATCAAAGTTGGCATTTGTAATCGTCATGAACAGACTGCTCAGAACTTCATGGTTGATTTGACCCAATCCTGCAACATCGACTTTTCCTTTGACCACAATTTCCGCAATGCCTTTCAGCGTGTAGATGAGCAAGTCCTGAAGTTTCGCAACCTCCTCGGTTTTGCCGCATACTCCCCGGATTTCGCACCCTGTGCCTTTTGCTGTTTCCTGACATTGATAACAAAACATACTCATTGATTCTTCCTCCCATTATTTTATCGCCGTGCTAATCGTATGACTCATTGGATGATGATTTTATAAAAAGTTGGCGTCGGGCTTCCTTCAAACAGCCCAATTACTTTTTTTCCTGCTTCCGCGTGGATCGGGCTGGAGTGCATGGTCATAAAGTTCTCTTTCCCTTCCATTTCCACGACAGCAGCATATGTTCCTCCTTTTTCAGGCTCCAAAAGACTCCTGCGGATAAACCCCGGGAACTTGCTGAACTCCGAGTTTGACCATTTGAACCATTCTTGAAATGCTTGATCCTGACCTTCTTTGATTTTGGGGAACTGAATAATGGATACGAACATGAACGACACCTTCTTTCCAATATTTTTGGTTTCATCTGACCGTCTGGAATTTCTTACTGCCCACGTTACAAGGCTATGGAACGTTGGTATTGTTGCCAAAGCTTCCCGGGACAGTCATCCAGCATTTTTTTGTTGATCTGTCCAAGAATGGCCAGCGGCTGAACCATACCCAGGAACATCATGGCAGCGGCTGTGGCATCAATGTCCGGGCTGATCTCGCCCTTTTCCTGTCCCAGGAGAAGCAGTTTTTTCACCTGTTGAACATAGAAACCAACCGCTGACAACATGCTGGCCTTTAATTCAGGATTGCGGTCGCTGCTGAGAAGAAAGTAGAGGATGCGCGGGATTGCGGCTTCTTCTTTGAGCAAAGTGACATGCAGTTCAAATAGAACCTTCAATTTGCCCATGGGTGTGCCTGTGACGGCATTCGCCTGACTCAGGTTATATTGGAGCCGTTGGTCAATATGCTCTATGAGGGCGGCGACAATTTCTTCCCGCCCTTTGAAGTGTCGGTATATAGCGGCCGGCACCATTTCAACCTTGGCAGCGATTTCATTGATGTTCAGCTTGTCCAGCCCGCTATTTTCGACAATGGCTAACGCGGCCCGCACAATTTCATCCTTTCGGATCTCGGTGCTCTTTCGAACTCTCATGGAAATCCTCCTATTCGATTGCAAATCCCCTTTGTGTGAGGGTACTCATGCCAGGTTTTTGTGGAACCGCTTGACAGCCAGGGTCAGAACCAGACTTCCCAGAATGAACAGCGCCAGTATCTGCGGCCATAATATAGCCACTCCCACCCCCTTCAAAAAAAGTCCCCTGATAATAATCAGGAAGTAACGCAGTGGGTTGAAATAAGTGAAAGCTTGCACCACGTCCGGCATGTTGGCGATGGGAAACATGAATCCAGAAAGGAGGACCGCCGGGAGATAAAAGAAGAAGGCAGACATCATGGCTTGCTGCTGGGTATCCGATAGAGTGGAAATGAAAAGTCCGGCGCCAATTGTCGTCATCAGAAAGAATCCGTTGGCAACAAGCAACGTCACTATACTGCCCCGAACTGGAATGTCAAACCAGAACACGCTAATCAGGGTCACGAAAATCATATTTACAAACCCGAGGATGATCGACGGCATGGTCTTGCCGATGATAAATTCAGCCGACGTGATGGGGGTGACTATGATCTGTTCCATGGTACCCATTTCTTTTTCCCGGACCACCGACATGCTGGTCAGCAGCAGAGTGACGAGCATTACGATCGACGCGATGACCCCTGGCACGTAAAAATTGCGGCTGGTCAGATTTTCGTTGAACCAGGCTCGGGTCTGAAGATGGACCCCTGTCGCTTCCCAGCCAGGTCTGTCCGTCCGTTTCCGCAGGATTTCGATGGCGTCGTTTCGGATGATATTGCCTGCATAATTCAGGACCACACCGGCCGTGTTGGAATCCGTGCCGTCCACAACAATCTGAACGGCGACGGTTGTCCCGGACGCAAGCTTGCCGCTGAATTCGGGCGGAATAAGAATAATGGCCGCCACGATTCCCCGGTCGATCAGTTCGTCCATTTCCCGGTCGCTGTGAATCGTCTGCTTGACCGAAAAGTAACCCGAGTGGATGAACCGGTCAACCAGGTCACGACTCTCCGGTGTTCGGGCCTGGTCGTATACTGCGGTGGTTACCTGCTTCACGTCAGTCGTCACCGCATAACCGAAGACCATACTCTGGACCAGCGGCATGATCAGGACAATCGCCCTCATTTTGGAATTGCGGAATATCTGGATAAATTCTTTTTTGATCATGCACAGCAATCGTTCCAGCGCCATGTCCTACACCAGCCTTTTCTTCAGCTTGAGGTTGGCGATGACGATCAGCACCACGGCAAAAACCAGGAGCACACCCGCCTCCGAGACGATAATCGCCATTCCGGCGCCTTTTAGGTAAATGTTCTTCAATAGCGCGACAAAAAAGCGGGAAGGTACAAGGTAAGTCAATCCCTGAATAGCCAACGGCATATTGGCTATGGAGTACATGAACCCTGACAGCAGAAACGAAGGCAAAAAGGTCAATACCATCGCCAGCTGGCTGGCCAGCAGCTGAGAGCGCGTCATAATACTGATCAGCAGTCCCATCGTAAGGGCGCCGGGGAGAAACAAGGCCGCCATCCCAAAAACCAGGGCCGCATTGCCGCGCAGCGGTACTTCGAATACATATTGCCCCATCAGCACCGCCAACGCGACATCCAGCATGCCGATGATGAAGTAAGGCGTCAACTTTCCTGCGATCAATTCACCCGGAGTCAGCGGCGTGGTGATCAACTGCTCCATCGTGCCGTTCTCCCATTCGCGGGCGATGGTCAGAGACGTCAGCAGTGCAGCGATGACCATCATGATGACCGCGATCAGGCCGGGTATGATATAGTTCTTTGCCTGCATATTCTGGTTGAACCATACGCGCGGCTTGACTTCCAGCGGGATGACCGCCGTTTTCATTCCCCGTTGCCGTGCCGTTTTGATCAAGAGGGAACTGGTATAACCGTCTGTCACCATTTGCGCATAACCGATGGCTATGGTAGCCGTATTGGCGTCACTGCCGTCGACGATCAGCTGCACGTCTGAAGCATGGCCGCTTTCCAGCTTTCGGCTGAAGTCGCGGGGGATCACCAGAGCCAAGACCGCCTCGCGCTTGTCGATGGCCTGTTCAATCTCTGTATATGAAGTGACATAGTCGGTCAGGCCAAAATAACGGGAAGCCGTAAAGCGGCCGATAAATTCGCGGCTGTCACTGGTGCTGTTTTGGTCCCATATCACCAATGGCACATTGTCCACATCCAGGCTCAGGGATGAACCAAAGAGAAAGATCAACAGCAGGGGCATCGCGATAGCCATCGCCAAACTGCGCTTATCCCGGATGATATGGATGAATTCCTTTCGGATAATGGCGACGATCCGATGGATATTCATAGATTCACCGCCTGAAGTCCCGACTGGCTGTCGCGTGCTTCAATGATGGCGACAAACACGTCTTCGAGTGAGGGCCTGATTTTTTCCAGTCGGGTATAGTCCGCTTTTTGCGACTGCAGGGCCGTGGCGATCATCGGCATTGCCGCTTCCGAGTCTTCCACAGTAAGGTGCAGGCCACGTCCGAAGAGCGCCGCTTCCTTAATTACAGAGATACCGGTAACCACCTGCAGCATCTTGAACGGATCGGGACACTCCAAATTCAGGATGTCGGCGTTCATATACCTGATTTTCAGTTCGTCAGGAGTACCGATGGCCACCAGTTCGCCCCGGTAGATCATGGCCAGCCGGTCGCAGTATTCGGCTTCGTCCATATAGTGGGTTGTCACGAACACAGTGACGCCTTCGGCTGCCAGTTGGTAAATCAGGTCCCAGAAATTGCGGCGTGAAATCGGATCGACGCCTGATGTCGGTTCATCCAGAAAAATCACGGGCGGTTTATGGAGCAGTGCGCATCCCAAGGCCAGCCGCTGCCGCCACCCACCTGGCAAAATGGCAGTAAGACTATTCCGGTGCTCTTCCAGCCCGGACATTTTTATGACCCAGTCTTTGCGCGCCTTTTTATCTTCTTTCGGAATCCGGTAGATACCACTGTAAAAATCGATGTTTTCTTCCACTGTCAGATCTTCATACAGTGAAAATTTTTGCGACATATATCCGATATGCGATTTGATCTGCTCTGCCTCCCGGAACACGTCAAAACCAATTACGTTGGCTTTTCCGGCCGTTGGAGCGAGGATGCCGCACAGCATCCGGATGGTGGTCGACTTCCCGGCGCCGTTCGGCCCGAGAAACCCGAAGATTTCGCCCCGTTTCACCTGGAAAGACACCTTGTTGACGGCCTGAAAATCCCCGAACCGCTTTTCGAGGTTTTCAACCGCAACTGCGTATTCAGACGTTTCCTTGTTATCGGACATCGGAACCACTTCCTTCGGAAGCCATGATCTGCGAAATGAACACGTCTTCCAACGACGGTAGCACAATTTCAGTTTCCGCCTGTACTCCCAGATCCGCCAACTTGTCTTTCACTGCGGACAGCGCCTGCGCCGCGTCCCCTTTCAGTACGAGATGGATTTTCGCACCGAACAGCCCGGCCGACACGGGAGCCATGGCCGCTACCAGGGAGGACAGTACGCCTCTCGGATCGCTGCAGCGGATTTCAACCAAAGCCCCCCGCATGTGCTCCTTCACCTCGTCCGGAGTGCCGGAGAGGATCATCTGTCCCCGATGCAGCAGACCGATTCTCGCACAGCGTTCCGCTTCGTCGAGATACGCCGTGGAGACGAAAATCGTGACCTTTTCTTCCAGCAGCCGATACAGGATTCGCCAAAAGTCCCGCCGGGACAAAGGATCGACGCCATTGGTCGGTTCATCCAGCAGCAATACTCGGGGCGTATGGACCAGGGCACAGGCAAGCGCCAATTTTTGTTTCATGCCGCCTGACAGGTTCCGGGCCTGTCGGTCCCGAAATTCGGTCATGTTACTGAACGCGAGGAGTTCGGGAATTTTTTCCTTCCGTGTCTGACGGGACACGTTGTACAGGTCGGCGTAAAAGTCGATATTCTCCTGGACCGTCAGGTCCAGATAAAGCCCAAAACGCTGGGGCATATAGCTGATATGATGCCGGAGCTGTTCCGCATCCTTCACCGTATGGCAGCCGTACACCCAGGCATCTCCATCCGTCGGAGGCATTAGTCCTGCGAGCAGTCGCATCACGGTCGTCTTGCCTGCGCCATCCGGTCCTACGAGTCCAAAGACTTCTCCCTCTTTGAGGGTAAGCGTCAGATTGTTTACCGCTGTGTTGTCGCCAAAGGTTTGCGTCAGTCCCTGGGTTCGAATGGCCTCCATGACCTATTCTCCGCCCAGTTGAATCAATGCGTCGGCAGGCATGCCGGGTTTCAGCTCGCGGGCGGTGTTCTCAACGTTTATCTTGATGCGGTACACCAATTTCACCCGTTCTTCCGTCGTCTGGATGCTCTTTGGGGTGAATTCAGCCTCCGACGCAATAAAGCCGATCGTGCCTTCGTAGACCTTGTTGGGATAGGTATCCGTGGTAACCTTCACTTTTTGTCCGAGCTTGACCCTGCCGAGATCGGTCTCGGCGATATACGCTTTGAGCCAGACCTGATTCAGGTCCCCGATCGTCACCACCGGCGTTCCCGGTGACACGTACTCGCCTGCTTCGATATTTTTGGACAGGATCACTCCGTCGACAGGCGCTGTGATTTGTGCGTACCCCAGCCGTGTCTGCGCCAGTTTTTGCACCTGTTTCATCTGTTCAACCCGGGCGGCGGCCAGATCGATTTCTTCGCGTCGCGGACCCTCCACCACCAGACTGAGTTGCTGCACCGTTTGATCGGCGCGGGCGTTTGCCGTCGCAAAGGCGGTCTGACTGCGATCGAGCTCCTGCGCCGATACCGCGCCCTGTGAGTAAAGTCTGCGCATCCGCTCATACTCGACTGCCGCGTTTTGTTTATCGGCCTGCGCGCTGCGTAGCGCCGCCTGAGCCACAGATACGTCCTGCGGTCGCGAACCGTTTGCCAGCTGGGCAAGAGTTGCCTGGGCCGCCAACAGTTGAGCTCCGGCATTGGCAACATCCAGTTCCAGGTCGGCGGTTTCCAGTTTGGCCACGATCTGTCCCTTTTTGACAGTCTCCCCTTCGTCCACCAATCGCCGGTTCACATGCCCGGCCACTTTGAACCCCACTCCGACCGTGGTGACTTCAATATTGCCGGACACCCTGACCTGGTTGGGATTGATTGGCTTTTTGAAGTATAAGAAGTAGGCGCTTACCGCCACTGCAATGACCAAAATAGGGATCAATATTTTCAGTCTCTTTTTCATGTTTATCCCTCCCAATACGCCAATATCCATACATTGCGTTACGATACACAATCCCGTATAATGAATGTGAATTAACTTTCACTTAAACTTTAACACGCCATCTTCAGCATTGCAACAGTGAATACTCTGAAATTTATTTAATTTTGAAACTTGCGCCTGATCCATTACCCTCACAGGTTGTCTTGTAAAACCATAACTCATGCAGGGAATAGCGCCAAAATAACGAAACATCTAAACATTATGTTTTTGTAAAGAGAGGGCAAACTATCTGATGAATATTCACCTTTCTCATAATCCTTGGACACAGAAGTATCTGCTTGCCTTGTGTTCAACTGCGATCCTGCTCGTCATTATCACTTTGACGACGCATTACAACATAGAGCTGCAAAAAGATAATGCACTAATGATCAATCAAAGCGGAAAACAGCGGATGCTTGTAAAAGAAATTGCGCTAAAAAGCTTACAAATCTCATCAAATCCTGTGCCTGGCACCGAAGGTAAATTGAAAGGCGAATTGCTGACTGCACTAACTCAACTGCAAAAAAGTCATTCCGAAATGAGCCGCTCTGAAATACCGGAAGTGAGAAAAATATACTTTTCCTCGCCTAAGGCCCTGGATAATCAGGTTCGACATTATATTGAAGTGGGACTGGCTTTCGCCAATACGCCTGCGAATGACTTGGCACAGCAAAAACCTAAAGTTGAATCTTTGCTTATCTCAGCTTCCGGAGAGCTGTTGACTGTACTCGAAGATACAACCTATCTTTTTCAGCTTGAAAGCGAGAAAAAGACGTTAAATCTTCTGCGCATTGCTCAGGGTTCTTTGGCTATCATATTATTTGTGCTGATTCTACAGGGATTGTATATTTTCCGGCCGATGATCCACGCTATTGAGCTGGAAAAGGAGGAACTTATCAAACTGAACGAAGACCTTGAACGTCAGGCATCGATCGATGGGTTGACAGGAGTGGCCAATCGCCGTCAAATGGACGAATTTATACAGCGAGAACTGGCCCGCTCTCTGCGGGAGAAAACACCACTGGCCGTCATTATGGCGGACATCGACTTTTTCAAAGCCTACAACGATGCCCATGGGCATCCTGCGGGTGATGAATGTCTCAAAAAAGTAGCCCAGGCATTGACTGTAGCTGTCCGACGCCCCACTGATTTAGTAGCCCGCTATGGAGGCGAAGAATTTGCAATCGTATTGCCAAATACAGATTACCCTGGAGCGCTGCTCATCGCTGAAGCTTGTCGGAAGAGCGTCGAAGGCTTGGCAATTCTCCATGGCGGATCTTTGGCCAGCGTTTTCATCACAATCAGTCTCGGAGTTGCAATCCACAATGGGACACAGAGAAACACCGAAAGTCTCTTCGCGGCCGCCGACAGTGCCTTGTATAAGGCAAAGAACTCTGGACGCAATAAAGTGGTATTTGAACCTCAAACTGACGACAATACAGCCAAGGAGTTGGAATCTCTATGACCTGTGCAGATATTAGCAGCGAAGGACGTGGAAGAATAAGTCTAAAAACAGCGAGGCACTCCACGTCTATTGGACGTAGAGTGCCTCGCTGTTTTTAGGTTAAGTTCACAAAAATAGGAGTTCCAATATCAACTTAGATTATTTTTTGTATCCGCATTTAGGACACACGCCATTTTCGTTTAGCGCAATGCCGCATAACGGGCAACGGTCCATGTCCTTGTGGGGCGCGTATTCTTCTGTAGCGCCATTTACTCCGCTGGTAAACGTGATTTTTACGATATTAAGTTTATCTTTTAGTAAATCGTAAACTATTTTAATCATACCTTCAACGGTCATTGTTTCTTTCGTAACCACTAAACGGCATTCGGGATACGCTGTGGCCAGTTCGGTTTTGAAAGCAGGGCCTTTTTGCTTATTGGTTGGTGCTCCGCTCTTAATGCCTTGTGCTTCGTAAACGCCGAGAATCGCGGGAAGTAACGGATCGTCTTCCCTTAAAATCAGCGCATGATCAAAGTTTTGTAAAACTTCCCAGGCAGTGTTCTTAATTTCATTGCAGGGGAACACCATATTGACTCCCATGTTGACGGTACCTTCAACTTCAAGCGTCAGTATTCCCGTATGTCCGTGCAAATACTGTGCTTCGCCTTTGAATCCATAGAACCTGTGGGCATACTGCAAGTCTAATGTCGTGAAACTCCTCATAATCATTCTCCTCATGTTTTATATTTACGGGGTTATTTTATGCTCCCGTATGCGCCCATAGCTGATTTTGCCGGGTTGCGTGTACTCATTATATGATGCTACTGAGTCGCGCAGGCAAAGTGATTATGTTTCTTGACGGCGTTGCTATCAGCCATATCAGCTCTTCGGTTTATTTTGTGTCCATATTTTGCCACTTTCAAGTTTGCCATTCGATCCTAACAGTAAGAATTTATGTATTACATTCACGGCAGGTCCCCTTGAAAATAACATCATGGCCTGTAAACTTGAACCCGTGAGTCTCCTTAATGTTTATTTCCAAATCCGCGATAAACTCCATTTCCACATCAAAGACTCGGCCACACTTTAAGCATCTTGCGTGATAATGCTCATGGCATTGATGTTCGAAACGGTCGGCTCCGTTTGGCATTTCCAGTTTACGGATTTCGCCGATATCGGACAGCAGGTTCAAATTCCTATATACCGTCCCTCTGCTGATATTAGGGTATTTCTTCACGATCGCATCGTAGACCTCGTCAGTGGTGGCATGACACCGCAACTCTTTTACTGCTTCAAGAACTAAAGAACGCTGAATAGTGTTGCGTTTATTCATAGTATAATCAATCCTTATTGATTTTTAGTAATTAATAGAATTATATCTTAATAAGTATATTATATCAATAACAAGGAGAAAAGTTTTTCTTTGGGACTTAACTAGAGCAAAGCTAGACAACTAAATCATTCACTTGTCCCTTTATGCCCGCCCACATAATCCGCCCGTTCAAGGAAAGTTCCGCCAGCCATCGACCCGGCATAAAAAATCGTTTTTTTGCCAAATCGCCCCCGCAGATCATCGACGACTCTATCCACGGCATGTTTCTTTTCTGCTCCGTCAAAAAACAGTTCCAACTGCTCCAGTCCCTGCGGCACGATTTTCCCAGCAGTAACATTTACCGAGCGCACTGGTTCACCATGCCACCGCCGAATAAACTCCTTGCGTGTCTCCTCACT
>JAHDPL010000005.1 GCA_018434355.1 Sporomusaceae bacterium
AGATGGTAATGCCTGGGGACAATATCCAGATGGATATTGAACTGATCACGACAATTGCGATTGAAGAAGGCTTGCGTTTTGCGATCCGTGAAGGCGGCCGTACCGTTGGCGCCGGCGTTGTTACCGCAATCAACGACTAACACCTGGGGATAGGGGTGTGGAACCACACCCCTATCTAACTTGACTTTTAGGTAGTGAACAACTGCGATGACACGGGAGGTTGCCGGCAGCTTCGCCGGGGAATTTCCGCAGAGCAAGTCCGTTCCTGAAACTGGACGATGAGGAGGAATAATAAGTGGCAAGACAACAAAAAATCAGAATCCGCTTAAAAGCGTATGACCACAAAGCTTTGGATCAAAGCGCGGTCAAAATCGTGGAAACCGCAAAACGCACCGGTGCTCTGGTGTCGGGACCGATTCCGCTGCCGACCGAAAAGAATATTTTCACCATCCTGCGGTCGCCGCATGTCAATAAAGATTCTCGCGAACAATTCGAAATGCGCACGCACAAGCGTTTAATTGATATTCTCGAACCTACGCCAAAGACAGTCGATGCATTGATGCGGCTCGACCTGCCGGCTGGCGTCGATATCGAAATCAAGCTGTAAGGGAGGGGCAATCGTGGCTAAAGGCATTTTAGGCAAAAAAGTCGGTATGACGCAAATTTTCACCAAAGACGGCAAAGTAGTTCCGGTTACGGTAGTTGAAGCCAGCCCTAATCTTGTGGCTCAAGTCAAGAGTGTGGAGAGCGACGGATACAACGCAGTTCAAATCGGGGTTGGCGTTGTTAAAGATAAGAAAGTAACCAAGCCGCAAAAGGGTCATTTTGCCAAAGCGAATATCAAGCCGGTTCGATTCATCAGAGAAGTTCGCCTGGCTAATGCGCCGGAGCAAAAACTCGGAGACTCAATTACCGTCGATATCTTTGCTGAAGGCGAAATCGTCGATGTTGTCGGAACCTCAAAAGGCAAAGGCTTTGCCGGCACGATCAAACGGCATAATTTCTCGCGTGGGCCAATGGCGCACGGCTCCAAGTCTCACCGCGAACCGGGCTCAATGGGTCCGCGAATCAGCGGCGGCGGCGGCAAAGTGTTTAAAGGCAAAAAACTTCCTGGTCGTATGGGTGGCGAAAGAGTGACTGTTCAGTGCCTCACCATCGCCCGTGTTGATGCGGAACGGAATCTGATCCTGATCAAAGGCGCAATTCCTGGACCGAAGAATGGTATGGTACTAATTAAAAACACTGTGAAACCGCCAAGAACGGTTGCAGTGAAAGCTGGAAAATGAATCGACATCCCTTGTTTGAAAGGAGGAAATAATTCATGCCAAAAGTAGCCCTGTATAATATGTCCGGACAACAAACCGGTGAAATTGACTTGAATGATTGGGTTTTTGGCTGTGAAGTCAATGCTGCGGTCCTGCATCAAGCGGTGACCATGCAGTTGAACAACCAGCGGCAAGGCAATGCTGCTACCAAAACCCGTTCGTTTGTTCGTGGAGGCGGCAAGAAACCTTGGAAACAAAAAGGAACTGGTCGTGCACGCGCCGGCACCATCCGTTCGCCCCTATGGGTGGGAGGCGGAGTGGTTTTCGGACCGCATCCCCGTAAATACACCATTTCCTTACCGCGCAAAGTGCGCCGATTGGCGTTGCGCTCGGCTTTGACGGCAAAAGTCAATGCCGGAGAGCTGTTGGTTTTGGAAGATCTGCAATTTGCCGAGATCAAAACCAAGAACATGGTACAATTCCTCGACGGTTTCAAGGCCACCGAAGGCAAATCGCTGGTAGTTCTGTCGGAGCAAAACGAAGTTGTCATGAAATCGGCTGGTAACCTGCAGGGAGTGCTCACAATCACTTCGCAAGGCATCAACGTATATGACCTGCTGAACCACAACCGCGTTTTCGTTACGAAGGATGCCATCGCCCAAATCGAGGAGGTATTGGCATAATGACTAACTTGCGTGATGTACTGATCAGACCGCTGATTACCGAAAAAAGCAACGACGGGATGCAGGACAACAAGTACACGTTTGTTGTGCCGTTGAATGCAACGAAAATTTCCATCCGGCAAGCCGTGGAAAGTATTTTCAAAGTCAAAGTTGTCGATGTGAATACGATCCGGGTTATGGGAAAAATCAAGCGAATGGGCAAGCATGCGGGCAAGCGCCCGGATTTCAAAAAAGCCATCGTGAAAGTAGCGCCGGGACAACGAATCGAATTCTTTGAGGGAGTCTAAGCCTTCGGGCGGTTGATGAGGAGGGTAACTCATGGCAGTAAAGAGTTTTAAACCGTACACGCCCGGCAGACGGCAAATGACGGTATCAAGTTTTGATGAAATCACCGCTAGCAAGCCGGAAAAGTCCTTGACGGAAATTGTACGTCGCAGCGGCGGCCGCAACGACCAAGGACGTCTGACCGTACGCCATAAAGGCGGCGGCCACAAACGATTGTACCGGATCATTGATTTCAAACGTACCAAAGACGGAATCCCGGCTACGGTAGCTACGATTGAATATGATCCTAACCGTTCAGCGCGAATTGCACTGTTGTTCTATGCTGATGGGGAAAAACGCTACATCCTGGCGCCAGAAGGCCTGAAAGTCGGCGACAAGCTGGTCAGCGGGCCTGATGCAGACATTAAAGTAGGCAATGCATTGCCGCTGCGTAACATTCCAGTCGGTACCTTGGTGCACAACATTGAGCTGAAGATTGGCAAAGGCGGTCAAATGGTCCGCTCCGCCGGCACCTCCGCTCAGCTGATGGCTAAGGAAAATGAGCAAGCCTTGTTGAGGCTGCCTTCGGGCGAAGTTCGCAAAGTGCATGTTAATTGCCGCGCCAGCATCGGCCTGATTGGCAATCACGAGCATGAAAACATGACGATTGGTAAAGCCGGTCGTTCGCGCTGGCTGGGGATTCGCCCGGCAAACCGCGGTGTTGCGATGAACCCCTGTGATCATCCGCATGGTGGTGGCGAAGGTCGCTCGCCGGTCGGCCGCAAGAACCCGGTCACCAAGTGGGGCAAATGTGCGATGGGTACGAAGACCCGTTCGAAAAAGAAAGCTTCGGAAAAACTCATCCTCAGTCATCGGACGAAATAACGGGGGAAGAAAGGAGGTCGCCGTATAATGTCAAGATCGGTCAAAAAAGGACCTTATGTTCATGCCAGTGTGATGAAAAAAATCTCGGCCATGAACGTGAAAAACGAGAAGAAAGTGGTCAAGACGTGGTCACGGAGTTCCACCATCCTGCCTTCTTTCGTTGGACATACGATTGCTGTTCATGACGGAAGAAAGCATGTGCCGGTGTATATTACCGAAGATATGGTTGGACACAAACTGGGTGAATTCGCTCCGACCCGTACGTTCCGCGGTCACGGATCTAAAGCGGAACGCGCAACAGGCGTCAAGAAATAGTCAGCTTGCTAAAAAGGGGGTTAATTCGTGGAAGCAAAGGCGATTGCCAAATATGTGCGGATAGCACCGCGTAAAGTTCGTATCGTAATCGACCTGATCAGGGGCAAGAATGTCGTTGAGGCTTTAGCTGTATTGAAGAATACGCCGAAAGTCGCATCGGATGTTATTTACAAGGTCCTGAAATCAGCGATTGCTAATGCGGAAAACAATTATGACATGAATTCGGATGCGTTGTTCGTTTCTGCGGCTTTTGTCGATCAAGGGCCGACGATGAAGAGGGTACATCCCCGTTCCCGGGGACAAGCATTCAAAATCCTTAAGCGCAGCAGTCATGTGACTGTTGTGGTTAAGGAAAGATAACGAGGCGGAGGAGGGAATCGCAGTGGGACAGAAAGTCAATCCGCATGGTCTTCGCATCGGTATCATCAAGACTTGGGACGCCCGGTGGTACGCAGACAAAGACTATGCAACCAATCTTCATGAAGATATGAAGATCAGAAAATTCCTCAATACAAAACTGGCAACGGCCAGCCTGGCCAAAGTCGAAATTGAGCGCGCTGCCAACCGGATCAAGGTTACGCTGCATACCGCGAAGCCTGGCATGGTTATCGGTCGGGGCGGGGCCAGCATAGAAGAACTGAAAAAAGCATTGAAGAAGCTGACAGACAAAACCATCGACGTCAACATTGCTGAGATCAAACAGGCTGAAATGGATGCGACTTTGGTAGCTGCCAACGTAGCTGCGCAATTGGAGAAACGCATGGCATTCCGCCGGGTAATGAAGCAAACTGTTGGTCGAACGATGCGGATCGGCGCCAAAGGGATCAAAGTGATGGTGGCCGGACGTCTTGGTGGGGCTGAAATTGCCCGGACTGAAGCTTATCGCGAAGGAAGCATTCCCTTGCATACGCTACGGGCCGATATCAATTACGGAACCGCCGAAGCCCACACGACATTCGGGCGCATTGGCGTGAAAGTTTGGATTTACCGCGGTGAAGTGATTCCGACCGGCAAACCAGTCAGACAACAAGCACCGAATCCTCAAGGTGAGGGGGCTGGAAACTAATGTTATTGCCGAAAAGAGTAAAACATCGCAAACAGTTCCGTGGACGGATGAAAGGGCAAGCGAACAAAGGCAACACCGTTGCATTCGGTGAGTTTGGTCTGGCGGCGATGGAACCATCCTGGATCACCAATCGCCAGATCGAAGCGGCTCGTATCGCGATGACCCGTTATATCAAACGTGGCGGTCAGGTTTGGATCAAAATCTTCCCGGACAAGCCTGTAACGTCCAAACCCGCTGAAACCCGAATGGGTAGCGGTAAAGGCTCGCCTGAATATTGGGTAGCCGTTGTGAAACCAGGCAGAATTATGTTTGAGATGGCCGGAGTCAGTGAAGAAGTAGCTCGGGAAGCTTTCAGACTCGCTGCACACAAACTGCCTATTAAAACGAAGTTTGTTGTAGGCACGAAAGCCGGTCAGCTCGACGTGGAAGCAGGTGGCGAGATTGATGAAGGCTAAAGAAATCAGAGATATGAACGCTGCGGAAATGGACCAAAAAATCGCTGGATTGAAAGAAGAACTGTTCAATCTGCGTTTCCAGATCGCAACCGGTCAACTGGAAAATCCGATGCGGATTCGTGAAGTCAAAAAAGCAATAGCCCGGATCAAAACAATCCAACGAGAAACAGAGATCAAAGCCCAACGGGCTTAGAGTCTTCTCAAAGGAAGGAGGCTACGGAAAAGTGACGGATAGAAATGAACGTAAAACCAAGACTGGTGTAGTTGTCAGCAATAAAATGGAAAAAACGGTGGTTGTTGCTGTCGAACGTCTTGTACAACACTCTCTTTATTCCAAGTCTGTTCGACAGACAGTAAAATTTAAAGCTCATGATGAAAACAATGAAAGCAACGTTGGAGACAAAGTCAAGATTATGGAAACTCGCCCGCTCTCCAAGGATAAGCGTTGGCGCGTAATTGAAATCGTCGAAAAAGCGAAATAGCCGCCTGGGACCAAAGGAGGTAATGGCATGATTCAACAGGAAACAAGACTCAACGTTGCTGATAATACAGGCGCAAAAGAGATCCTCTGCATCCGTGTTATGGGGGGATCGTTCCGGCGGACTGCCAATATCGGTGATGTCATCGTGGCTTCAGTAAAAGCCGCTTCACCCGGTGGCGTGGTGAAGAAGGGCGATGTGGTAAAGGCCGTAATCGTTCGTTCCGTGAAGGGCCTTCGTCGCGAAGACGGATCGCATATCCGTTTTGACGAAAATGCCGCGGTTATCATCAAGGATGATAAAAGCCCCAAAGGAACCCGCATTTTTGGACCGGTCGCGCGAGAACTTCGTGAGAAAGATTTTATGAAGATCATCTCGCTGGCCCCGGAAGTACTTTAAGCGAGAGGGGTGCCTACGTTGGCTGAAATCATTAAGTTGCACGTTAAAAAAGGCGACACTGTAGTCGTACTTTCCGGCAAAGACAAAGGGAAAAAGGGCAAAGTCCTGGAAGCCCTGCCGCGTAAAGGGAAAGTCGTAGTTGAGGGCGTCAATAAAGTAAAGCGTCATACCAAGGCAAACCAGAAAATGCCGCAAGGCGGAATTTTGGTCAAGGAAGCCGCGCTTAACTCATCGAAACTGATGCTGATCTGCCCGTCATGCGACAAACCGACCCGGATCAAGAAAACTGCGCTGGCAAGTGGATCGATGGCGCGCACCTGCAAAAAATGCGGCGAGATCATCGACAAAGAAAAATAATCCGCTCAGAAGGGAGGTATGATGCATGGCGAGGCTAAAAGAGTTTTACAACCAAGAAGTCGCTCCGGCGATGATGAAAAAATTTGGTTATACAAATGTAATGCAAATCCCCAAGGTTGCGAAAATCGTTATCAACATGGGCGTGAGCGAAGCAGTGGGAAACCCGAAGGCATTGGATGCGGCGGTCGCTGATCTGACCATGATTTCCGGCCAGAAGCCGATTGTCACCAAAGCCAAGAAATCGATTTCCGCGTTCAAAGTTCGTGAAGGCATGTCGATCGGGACTAAGGTAACCCTGCGGAGCGAACGGATGTATCATTTCATGGATAAACTCCTGAACGTTGCTTTGGCCAGAGTCAGAGATTTTCGCGGAATTTCGCCGAAAGCCTTTGACGGTCGCGGCAATTATACGCTCGGAGTCAAGGAACAATTGATTTTTCCAGAAATGGAATATGATAAAATCGATAAGATCCGTGGCATGGACATCACCATCGTGACGACAGCGAAAACCGATGAAGAAGCGCGGGAATTGCTCAAATTGATGGGCATGCCGTTCAGCGCTTAAGCGATGGGGAGGAAAGTGTAATGGCCAAAAAAGCATTGATTGAACAATGGAAAAAAGGCCCCAAGTTTAAAGTGCGGCACCACAATCGTTGTAAACTCTGTGGACGTCCGCATGGGTATATGCGTAAATTCGAAATTTGCAGGATCTGCTTCCGTGAACTCAGCTACAAAGGTTTTGTGCCGGGAGTTACGAAGGCAAGCTGGTAATGTCCATCAGGAAGGAGGTACTATTCAATGGTAATGACGGATCCGATCGCGGACTTGCTTACACGCATCCGAAATGCGAATCTTGTACATCATGATAAGGTTGAAATTCCTGCCTCGAAAATCAAACGGGCAATTGTCCAAATTCTCAAAGACGAAGGTTTTGTGAAGGATTTTGATGTGCTCGCCGACGGAAAGCAGGGTATTCTGCGGGTTAGCTTGAAATATGGGCCGGAACGCGACCGAGTAATCACCGGCATTAAGCGTATTTCAAAACCGGGACTCCGGGTATATGCAAAGCGGGAGCAGTTGCCAAAAGTTCTCGGTGGCCTGGGTATCGCAATCATTTCGACATCTCAGGGTTTAATGTCGGACAAACAAGCCCGAAAAAGCAATCTGGGCGGCGAAGTTCTCGCGTTTGTCTGGTAAATTCTAAGTTGTTGCGAACAAAGGAGGTGCAAGAATGTCAAGGATTGGTAGGCAGCCGATCGCTATCCCTGCGGGAGTTGAAGTAAAGATCGAAGGGTCTTTGGTTTCGGTAAAGGGTCCCAAAGGAGAAACGAGCCGGTTGCTCAATAAAGATATGATTCTCAAGTTGGAGAATGCAACACTGACAGTTGATCGTCCTACGGACAATAAGGAACACCGGGCGATGCACGGTTTGACCCGGACATTGATTGCCAATATGGTAACTGGTGTTACGCAAGGTTTTTCGCGGACGCTGGAAATTAACGGTGTAGGTTATCGTGCGGCAAAAGCCGGCACAAAACTTAACCTTACGTTAGGTTTTTCGCACCCGCTGGAACTCGAACCGCCCGCCGGCGTGTCCATCGAAGTTCCGCAGCCGAATCGGATCGTTGTTTCCAGCATCAGCAAGGAAGCAGTTGGTTCTTTTGCGGCCAAGATTCGTTCTTATCGTGAACCGGAGCCTTATAAAGGCAAAGGAATCAAGTATGAAGGCGAAGTTGTCCGGCGCAAAGTCGGTAAAGCTGGCGCCAAAGGCAAGAAGTAATATTTGCTTAGCAGAAGGGAGTGAACTGACTTGCTTCAAAAGCCGGATAAAAACGTTTCCCGTAAGAAACGCCATTCCAGGGTTCGCAAGAACTTGTCGGGTACGCAGCAAAGACCGCGGCTCAACGTGTTTCGCAGCCTGAAACATATTTATGCGCAAATTATCAATGACGAAACCGGGACCACATTGGTTTCTGCCAGCACAATGGATAAAGAAATCAGTGCAACGATGGACTTTGGCGGTAATGTAAATGCTGCCACGGTTGTTGGGAAGTTGGTTGCCGAAAGAGCGCTGGCCAAAGGGATCAGCAAAGTCGTATTCGATCGGGGCGGTTACCTGTACCACGGTCGTGTGGCCGCGTTGGCCGCTGCAGCCCGTGAAGCGGGACTTGAGTTCTAAGGCGGAGGAGGGAAAACAGTGGCAAGAATTGATCCCACAAAACTGGATTTAAAAGAAAAAGTCGTATTCATAAATCGTGTGGCAAAAGTTGTCAAAGGCGGTCGCCGCTTTTCGTTCAGTGCGTTGGTTGTTGTTGGCGATTCGAACGGCTATGTCGGAGCTGGTCTTGGCAAAGCCTCCGAGGTGCCGGAAGCAATTCGCAAAGGCGTCGAAGACGCGAAGAAAAACCTGATTCATGTTCCGCTGGTCGGAACCACGATTCCTCATCAGATTACCGGGGTCTTTGGTTCAGGCAAAGTATTGCTGAAGCCGGCTTCCGAAGGTACCGGCGTTATTGCCGGCGGCCCGGCCCGTGCGGTGCTTGAACTGGCCGGAATCCGCGATATTCTGACCAAATCGCTGGGATCTTCCAATGCCAACAACATGGTCCGCGCCACACTGACAGGTCTTCAACAGCTGAAGCGTGTCGAAGTCGTTGCCCAGATGCGTGGCAAGACCATTCAGGAGCTATTGGGGTAGGAGGGAAATACATGGCTGCGAAATTAAAAATTGTTCTGAAGCGAAGCCTAATCGGCCGGCCTGATGATCAAAAGTCGACAGTGCGTGTTCTTGGCCTGACCAAGATACAGCAATCGGTACTCCAGGAAGATACGCCGGCAATCCGGGGTATGATCCGCAAAGTCGAACATCTGGTTTCGGTTGAAGAACTGGAACAATAGCAGTACGAGGAGGCGCAAGCGATGAAGTTGCATGAATTGTCTCCCGCACCAGGAAGCAAAAAAGCCAGAACCCGTGTCGGACGTGGTTTGGGTTCCGGCTTGGGAAAAACATCGGGACGCGGGCATAAAGGTCAAGGAGCTCGTTCCGGTGGTGGTAAGCGGCCTGGATTTGAAGGTGGGCAAAAACCGTTATATCTGAGACTTCCGAAGCGGGGTTTCTACAATAAGTTCGCTCTGCAGTTTGCAGAAGTCAATGTAGGTTCACTTAACGGCTTTGAGGCCGGTGAAGTGGTCGATCTGGTAGTTCTGGTGGAAGTCGGGATTATCAAGAAAGTTCATGACGGCCTGAAGGTTCTGGGTAATGGAGAAATTGACAAAGCTCTGACTGTAAGGGCGCATGGTTTCACCAAGGCCGCAATTGCCAAAATCGAGGCGGCCGGTGGAAAAGTCGAGGTGATTTAAGTGCTGGCTGCTTTGGCCAATGTGCTTAGAATTCCGGAGCTGCGTCAAAAAGTGGTATTTACCCTGGCGATGTTTATCGTTTTCCGGATAGGTATCCACATTCCGGCTCCCGGAGTCAATGCTGCAGTGATTGAGCAGATGTTCAATACAGGTAACCTGCTTGGCTTGTTGGATTTGTTTTCGGGCGGCGCCCTCAGCAAATTTTCCATCTTTGCCATGAGTATTACTCCATACATTAATGCTTCGATTATCATGCAATTGTTGACCGTCGTGGTGCCTCAATTTGAGCAGTGGTCAAAGGAAGGCGAGGAAGGACGCAAGAAGATTTCTCAGATTACTCGTTACGGAACAGTGCTTCTGGGTTTTATTCAGGCGCTTGGAATGGCTTTTGGTTTAAAGCATGCTATCATTAATCCCGGCATCGGGCCGATTCTGTTGATAGCTTTGACGTTGACCGCAGGCACAGTGTTTCTGATGTGGATTGGCGAACAGATCACCGAAAAAGGCATTGGGAACGGAATTTCGCTCATTATCTTCGCCGGTATCGTTTCGCGGCTTCCTGATGGCCTGTTCGTGATTTTCGAATATTTGAAGGCTGGAACTATTTCGATCTTCAATGTTATTTTGTTTGTCGTAATCGCTGTTGCGATGATTGTATTCGTTATCGCAATTTCGCAGGGGCATCGCAAAGTTCCCGTACAATATGCAAAACGGCTGGTTGGACGCAAAATGTACGGTGGTCACTCCACCCACATTCCGCTAAGGGTTAACCAAGCGGGCGTCATTCCGATCATTTTTGCATCGTCAGTCCTGATGTTCCCGGTAACCATCGGCCAATTTGTCGATGTTGCCTGGGTAAAAACAGTGACTGGTTGGTTTGAGTGGGGCTCTCCTTTCCAAACCCTTCTGTATGCTGTAATGATTGTGTTTTTCACCTATTTCTATACTGCCATTACGATGAATATTCCTGACATGGCAGAAAACATGAAAAAATACGGCGGCTTTATTCCAGGATTACGGCCAGGCAAGCCGACGGCGGACTATCTTGATCGGATTGTTACCCGCATTACGCTTGCAGGTTCATTATTCTTGGCGATGATTGCCATTCTGCCGAATTTCGTCGCGGTTGTCACTAAGATCGAAGGCGTTTATTTTGGTGGCACAGCATTATTGATTGTTGTCGGTGTTGCTCTGGATACGATGAAACAGATTGAATCGCTGATATTAATGCGGCATTACCAGGGCTTCATGAAGTAAGGGGATGACTGTTCGTGTATCTCTTGTTGATGGGACCGCCGGGAGCCGGCAAAGGAACTCAGGCGGCTAAGCTAGTTGAACGGTATGACATTCCCCACGTTTCCACCGGTGATATTTTTCGTGGCGCGCTGCAGGAACGGACGCCGCTTGGCTTAGAGGCAAAGCGGTATATGGATGTCGGTGCACTCGTCCCCGATCAGGTCACTGTGGGGATAACACGGGAGCGGTTGGCTAAATCCGATTGCATTGGCGGGTTCATCCTTGATGGATTCCCCCGGACTTTGCAACAAGCGCATTCGCTGGATCAAATGCTCGCGAAAATGGGGATTCGTCTAAACAAGGTAGTGAACATCGTCGTTCCAGATCAGGAATTGATTCCGCGGCTTACGGGGCGTCGCATATGCCAATCATGCGGCGCCACCTACCACATGGAATTTCGTCCGCCGGCCCAACCAAGCATATGTGACCGTTGTGGCGGCGAATTATATCAACGCACAGACGATCAGGAAGAAACTGTCCGAGAAAGACTTGAAGTGTACAGGCTTCAGACACAACCCTTGATTCAGTATTACCAGGAGCGCGATTTATACTCTGAAATCAATGGCGCCCAGTCCACAGAGGCGGTCTTTCGGGATATCGTCGTTAGCCTGACGGGCGAGGAACCATGATTGTTCTTAAGACGGAACAAGAAATCGGATATATGCGGGAAGCTGGGCGAATTGTCGGTCAAACGCTGGCGGTCATTAAAAAAGCCATCAGCCCAGGGATAACAACACAGGAACTTGACCACATCGCCGAACAGTTTATCCGTCGCGCCGGCGGCGTGCCTGCATTCAAAGGATACTGCGGGTTCCCGGCCAGCATCTGTTCATCGATCAACGAACAGGTCGTACATGGTATCCCCGGACCGCGTCAACTGAGAGATGGCGATGTAATCAGCATTGATATCGGTGTAAAATTGAACCGATATTATGGAGATGCAGCCATTACTGTTCCTGTTGGCGAAGTGGACTCGGAAATACTGAAATTGTTATCAGTTACAGAACAGGCGCTGAATAAAGGGATTGAACAGGCAATCAAAGGAAATCGTTTATCTGATATTTCCCATGCTGTTCAACTTCATGCAGAAACATATGGTTATGGGGTGGTTCGCGATTATGTCGGCCACGGCATCGGCCAACGGATGCATGAAGATCCTCAGATTCCCAATTATGGGCCGCCGGGTCGGGGTCCTCTGTTAAAAAGCGGAATGACCTTGGCTATTGAACCGATGATAAATTATGGGACTCCCGATGTAGAAGTCTTAGCAGATGACTGGACGGTAGTAACCGTTGACAGAAAAATATCCGCTCACTTCGAGCACACTGTGGCGATAACAGAAGGAGAACCGGAAATTTTGACTCTGCCGTAGTTGAGTGTCCAGATAAGTTTTGGTTAGCGGACGAGGAGGGATCGCGTGTCCAAGCAGGATGTCATCGAAGTTGAAGGTAAAGTGATTGAGGCTTTACCAAATGCTATGTTTCAGGTACAATTAGAAAATGGGCACGTAGTGTTGGCTCATGTTTCGGGAAAGATTCGTATGCATTTTATCCGAATCCTGCCCGGTGATCGGGTCACGGTGGAATTGACTCCGTATGACCTAAAACGCGGACGCATAACCTACCGTTTCAAATAGAGGAAGAAGTTTGGCAGCCAAAGCATAAAGGAGGATTGGATCATCATGAAGGTGAGGCCATCAGTAAAGCCTATCTGTGAAAAATGTAAGGTGATAAAACGCAAAGGGATCGTCATGGTCATTTGTGAAAATCCCAAGCATAAACAAAAACAAGGATAAGGGGGTGTATGATTAACCATGGCACGTATTGCAAGTGTTGATTTACCGCGTGATAAAAGAGTGGAAATTGCTTTGACATACATTTATGGGATTGGACTCACGACGTCCCAGGAAATTATCAAGACGACCGGCGTTAATCCGGATACCCGGGTTCGCGATCTGACGGAAGAAGAAGTGGCCAAATTGCGTGAAGCAATTGACAAAGGCTATAAAGTGGAAGGCGATCTGCGTCGGGAAGAGCAACTCAATATCAAGCGGCTGATTGAAATTGGGTCCTACCGTGGGCGTCGCCACCGCCAGGGATTGCCTGTGCGTGGACAGAGAACCAAAACAAATGCCAGAACTCGCAAAGGCCCCCGCAAAACGGTTGGCGCGAAGCGTAGCAAAGGCTAAGAAGGAGGGATTGAAGATTGGCTACCAAGAAAGTTGCTGTTAGACCGAAGAAGCGCGAACGCAAAAATATTGAAGCGGGTGTGGCGCATATCCGTTCAACCTTTAACAATACAATTGTTACCATCACTGATGTCCGCGGCAACGCGATTTCCTGGTCAAGCGCCGGAATCCAAGGTTTCAAAGGCTCCCGCAAAAGCACTCCCTTTGCAGCGCAGATGGCGGCGGAAACTGCGGCCAAAGCCGCCATGGATCACGGCATGAAACGGGTGGAAGTATTTGTGAAAGGACCTGGAGCTGGTCGTGAAGCGGCAATCCGGTCGCTGCAGGCTGCAGGACTTGAAGTTGACATGATTAAAGATGTCACTCCCATTCCGCATAATGGCTGCCGGCCGCCCAAACGCAGAAGAGTATAGTCATTTCGGGAGGAGTTGAAGAGCAATGGCGAAATATACAGGGCCGGTTTGCCGGCAATGCCGTCGTGAAGGCGTCAAGTTGTTTTTGAAGGGCGAACGCTGCTACAGCGACAAGTGCGCATTTTCCCGCCGCGGTTATGCACCGGGCCAACATGGTCAGGGGCAGGGCCGTAAAAAGGTTTCGGAATACGGTCTGCAACTGAGGGAAAAGCAAAAGGCCCGCCGCATTTACGGCGTGCTGGAGCGTCAGTTCCGGGCTTATTTTGAAAAAGCCGAGCGCCAAAAAGGGATTACCGGTGAAAATTTGCTGGTTCTTTTGGAACGGCGTCTCGACAATGTCGTATATCGGATGGGGTTTGCTTCAAGTCGGACCCAGGCCCGCCAATTGGTAATGCATGGGCATTTTGAAGTGGGAGATCATCGTGTCGACATACCTTCGTACCTGCTTCGTGCCGGTGAAGTGGTCAAAGTATGCGAAAAGAGCAAAGAGTCGCCCTTGATGCAAGGAATCGCCCAGGAATTGGCTCATAAGACCATTCCTGTATGGTTTGACGTATCGGTCAAGGACTTGAGCGGCAGTATGACTCGCTATCCGAGTCGAGAAGAAATGGATGTTTCGATCCAGGAGCATCTCATCGTCGAGTTGTATTCGAGATAGTGACTTCCCCCGACCGATGAGTCACGGGTAGATTGCGCAGAGAGGGGGCATTAATAGATGATTGATAATACCAACCCACCAGCACCGAAACTTGAAACGGTCGAACTCAGTCCGGACTATCGGTACGGCAAGTTTGTCTGTGAACCTTTGGAGCGCGGTTATGGTACCACACTCGGCAATAGCTTGCGGCGTGTATTGCTGTCGTCGCTGGAAGGCGCGGCAGTCACTTCCGTCAAAATCGACGGTGTATTGCATGAGTTTGCTACGATTCCTGGTGTCAGGGAAGATGTCACCGACATCATCCTCAACTTGAAGGAATTGTGTCTCAAGTCCCATGCGGATGAGATGCAGACGATGCGCATCGAATTTGAAGGCGGCGGAACAATCACAGCAGGTGATATCGAAGCCAGTTCGGATATTGAGATTCTCAATCCCGAACTGCATTTGGCCACCGTGGAAGAAAAGCATACTTTGCGGATGGAAATGACGGTAGAGACTGGCAAGGGCTATATTGCGGCCGACCGTAATAAAAAGGCCGATCATGTCATCGGCGTAATTCCGGTTGACTCGATTTTCTCGCCGGTTCTCAAAGTGAACTTCACCGTAGAAGATACCCGGGTCGGCAATCGTACCGACTATGACAAATTGACACTGGAAATCTGGACTGATGGCAGCATCCGGCCTGACGAAGCGCTTGGTGAAGCCGCGCGTATCCTCCAGGAGTCATTGTCGATCTTCCGACTCAGTACCGATCAACCTGGTATTGAAGGCAAGAAAAGCGAAGACGTTCCCAAGAATCCCGGCGAAATGACAATTGAAGAGTTGGACTTGTCAGTGCGTTCGTACAATTGTCTGAAGCGGGCCGGTATCAATTTTGTCTCCGACCTGACCAAGATGACTGAAGACGAATTGATGAAAGTTCGAAATCTTGGCCGGAAGTCGTTGGAAGAAGTAAAGAAAAAACTTGTGGACTTAGGACTTTTCTTGCGAGAAGTCGAGGACTGATAAAGGAGGGTGGAGAATGGCTTACCGAAAGTTTGGACGAGATTCAAGCGCCCGTAAGGCGATGCTGCGTGATGTTGTGACCGCGCTTTTTGATAAGGAGCGGATTGAAACAACCGAAGCAAAGGCAAAAGAAGTGAGCGGGTTGGCTGATCAGATGATTACGCTGGCAAAGCGCGGCGATCTGCATGCCCGGCGTCAAGCGCTCGCATTCATGACGGACGAGACTGTTGTGCGGAAATTGTTTGAAACGATTGCGCCGAAGTACAAGGAACGTCAGGGTGGATACACCCGGGTTCTCAAACTGGGACCCCGACAAGGCGATGCAGCGCTGATGGCGATACTGGAACTGGTGTAACGAGCCTTAGGGGCGACCGCAAGGGTCGCCTTTCTTTTTACCATGCTTGCATTTTTTGAGTAGAACGACTATGGCTTTGCCTGCGTCCAAAAGACTTGGCACAAGCCAAGTCTTATCTGATCTTTGCTGTGGAAGGACGCGTGGCTTTGACAATCATGCTGCAAATCAAAGATTTGTGTCATAGTTACCGAAATGAACAGAATGAGACGCTACCAGCCCTCGACCATGTGTCGCTGGATGTAGCCGCTGGACAATTTTTGGCGGTAATCGGGCGAAATGGGTCTGGCAAGTCAACGCTGGCAAAGCACCTGAACGCATTGCTGGTCCCCGATGCCGGTAGCTGCCTGGTCAACGGAATGGATACCCGTAACACGGCGCTGTTATGGGATGTCAGGCAAACCGTCGGCATGGTGTTCCAGAACCCCGACAATCAAATCGTTGCATCATTGGTGGAAGAAGATGTCGCATTCGGCCCGGAGAATCTTGGCTTACCACCCGCGGAAATCCAGCGACGCGTTACCGATTCGCTGGAGATGGTCGGCATGACCGAGTACCGTTTGCATGCGCCGCATTTGTTGTCTGGCGGGCAAAAACAACGGGTGGCAATTGCCGGGGTGCTGGCGATGAAACCGAGATGCCTGGTGCTGGACGAATCGACGGCGATGCTTGATCCGGTGGGGCGCAGCGAAGTGTTGGCAGCTGTATGCAAATTGCATCGACAGCAGGGCATTACCGTTGTATTGATCACCCATTTCATGGAGGAGGCAGTCGAGGCCGATAGAGTGGTAGTGATGGATGCAGGCCGGATTATCATGGATGGCGACCCGGCAACTGTGTTCAGTCAGGTCGAGTGCATACGATCTTTAGGGCTTGATGTGCCGGTCGCCGCCGATATCGCTGCCAGACTGCGTCAAAAAGGGATCGATATTCCGGCGGATATTATCCGTGATGAAGAGTTGGCGGTGGCGCTGTGTCGATAGAGCTGCAAAATATATCTTACACTTACATGCCAGGCACGCCATATTGCCGGGATGCTTTGCTTGATGTCAGCCTGAAGATTGAGCGGGGCGAATTCATCGGCATCATCGGTCATACCGGATCAGGCAAGTCGACACTTGTTCAGCATTTGAACGGTTTGTTGCGGCCTACCGCAGGAACAGTTAGCCTAGATGGCGCAAACATGCATGAACGTAAACAGGCATTGAAATCGGTGCGGCAAAAGGTCGGAATGGTGTTTCAATATCCGGAACATCAACTGTTTGAAGAAACGGTATTTGATGATGTGGCGTTTGGTCCGCGAAACCTTGGCTTAAGCGATGAAGATGTGCAGCAACGGGTGGAGTCGGCGCTGGAGTGCGTGGGACTCAGTGTTGCCGATGTTGCGAAGCGGTCGCCGTTTCGCCTGAGCGGCGGACAAATGCGGCGTGTGGCGATTGCCGGCGTGATTGCGCTACGACCGGAGTATCTGGTGCTCGATGAACCGTCTGCCGGACTAGACCCGTGCGGTCGCGACGAGATATACGCACAGATATTGCAATTGTACCGAACTAGCGGCATGGCCGTCGTCTTGGTGACGCACAACATGGAAGATGTTGCCCGGATGGCTAAACGATTGCTGGTAATGGATCATTGTCGGATAAGATTTGACGGCCCGCCAGTTGACTTATTTCATGACGAAACCATTCAGCTGCGCGATTTTGGCGTTAGTTTGCCGCATGTGACATCACTGCTCAAGACGCTACGCGCACATAGCCTGGATATTGATGATACGTTGCAGGATGAAGAGGTTGTAGTCGAAGCGATTCGGTCCGCCCTCAAAAGAAAGCGTGATTCATCATGCTGACAGATATCATGCTGGGACAATATTTCCCGGGAAATTCTTTTGTCCATAAACTTGATCCGCGTAGCAAGATTGTACTGACGCTTACTTTTATCACCAGTATCTTTCTGGCGAACAACTATATCTCGTATCTGACGGTAGGGTTGTATATCTGCCTGATTGTCCTGGTGTCGGGGATTCCCGTCAAGATTGTCCTGCGGTCGATCAAACCGCTATGGATCATTTTGTTGTTGACTGCGGCGATTCATTTGTTCATGACGCCGGGGACGACGCTTGTGGCATGGGGACCGTTGTCGATCACCGGTGAAGGCGTCAAACAGGCAGTTCAAATGTCAGCCAGGCTCATCTATCTGATTTTAATTTCATCCCTGCTTACTTTCACCACCTCGCCAATCGCGCTGACTGATGCGATTGAAAGATTGTTGTCGCCGCTTAAGCGGCTCAAACTGCCTGTTCATGAACTGGCGATGATGATGACGATTGCGTTGCGGTTTGTACCCACATTGCTGGAAGAAACCGACCGGATCATGAAAGCGCAAATGGCGCGTGGCGCTGATTTTAGCTCCGGTAACATTATAAAACGAGCCCAGAACCTGGTGCCGATCCTGGTCCCGCTGTTTATCAGCGCGTTTCGGCGGGCCGATGAACTGGCGACCGCGATGGAAGCGCGTTGCTATCGCGGCGGCGACAACCGGACCCGTATGAAGGAATTGAGTTTGGGCCTAAATGATGCGGTGGCAACCCTGACGATCATTATGCTTGTCTTGGTACTGACTTGGCTACGCTGGGGTTGGTCGGCGTGAGAAAATCCGGCAAAAACCTGAAACTGACGGTTGCATACGACGGTAGTGCTTACCATGGATTTCAACGGCAGGCCAATGCGCTGACAGTGCAGCAAGTGTTGGAAGAGACGCTGGGCGTTCTGCTTGGGGAACCGATCGTGGTCGCCGGCGCAGCCCGGACGGACGCAGGCGTGCATGCATATGGCCAGGTGGTAAGCCTGTGGACGAACAGTCGGGTGCCGACCGACCGAATTCCACCTGCGCTACGCAGTATGTTGCCACGCGATATCGCCGTGGTGGAAGCCGAGGCGATGGACGAATCGTTTCATGCCCGTTTCAGTGCGACCGGGAAGCTGTATAGCTATCGCATCCTGAATTCCGCTAGGCCAGACCCTTTGCGGCGAAATTACTGCTGGCAAATCGCCAAACCGTTGAATATGACTGCAATGCAGACCGCATTGTCGCACTTAGTCGGTGAGCATCATTTTGGTGCGTTCCAATCAGCCGGCAGTTCGGCAAAGAATCCAGTCAGGACCCTTTACAAAGCTACCTGCGGACAACAGGGCGATCTGTTGGAATTTCAGTTTCATGGCAACGGATTCCTCTATCATATGGTGCGCAATATCGTAGGCACAGTTATCGATGTGGGACTAGGAAAAACTTCGCTGGACGATTTTCAAACGATATTTTCCGGACGTGACCGCCGCAAGGCCGGCGCGACGGCGCCGGGAACCGGTCTTTACCTGCTCAGGGTATTCTACGAAAAACCTTGACAAGCAAGGCGACATCAAATAGAATGAACTATGCGAGATTTGCCAAAGTATCCACTAGCCCCGGAGCTTTGCTGCCGCAACCACTTAACATGCTTTGAACGAGGAGGAACCCCGATGGATACATTTATGGCGAAAACCGCTGAAATCGACCGGAAATGGTATATTGTCGATGCAGCCGGGAAAGCAGTTGGACGTGTGGCGGCGGAAGTTGCCAAGGTCCTGCGCGGTAAACACAAACCTACCTTTACCCCTCATATGGATACAGGCGATCATGTCATCGTGATCAATGCTTCGCAATTGGTTTTCACCGGCAATAAAGCGACGCAGAAAACTTATTTCCGTCATTCCGGTTACCAAAGCGGCGGCAAATTTACCGTCGCCGGCAAACTGTTGGCTTCTCGTCCGGAACGGGTCATGGAGATGGCTGTCAAAGGCATGTTGCCCAAAAACCGTCTCGGTGCGGATATGTATCGTAAACTCAAGGTATATGCCGGTGCGGAACATCCGCATGCTGCTCAGCAACCGGAAATTCTTGAGATTAACGTTCGATAACGATTGGTGAGGAGGAACTGTTGATGGCAAAGACCCCGATTATCTATTATGCTACGGGCCGGCGCAAGACTTCCACGGCCCGAGTTCGTTTGATTCCCGGATCCGGCAAGATTCTGATCAATAATCATGCCTACGATCAGTATTTCGGTTTGCAAACTCTGCAGCTGATTATTAAACAGCCGCTGGTTCTGACGGAAACCCTGGCAAAATACGATGTGTTGGCCCGCGTTGATGGCGGCGGATTCTCCGGTCAAGCCGGCGCGGTCCGTCATGGCATCGCCCGTGCGTTGCTCCGCGTTGACGGCGAGTATCGTCCGGCGCTGAAAAAGGCAGGTTTCCTGACCCGCGACCCGCGTGAAAAAGAACGTCGCAAATACGGCCTCAAAAAAGCCCGTAAAGCTTCGCAATACTCAAAACGTTAATCAATACCGCTACAAACCCGGAAAACATTTTCCGGGTTTCTTTTTTAGCAGGATTCCAGGCAGCGAAGGTCAAATATAAATGAATACGGGTTATGACTAAACGGAATAACTGCCATTAGGGGCTTTGGAGGAATGAAAACAGATGAAAAAACTTTGTTCTCTGCTGATGTTGCTTGTGATTCTCGCAGTTGCCGCGCCGGCATTCGCCAGTCTGGATGACACCCGTGAAACGATTGCCCAGACCTATGGCGACTATCGATTGGTGATTGACAGCGACAACCAACCCTGGACCAAGGAACAATGGGAAAAAAGCGGCTACAAAAAAGCTCAGGCCGACACTTACACCTATCGCTTCCGCCGTCAGGACATCGGGATCGGTATGGATGTGAAATATGAGGGGGACAAACCGGGTTCGTTTGTCCGCATGCAGCGATTCACCCCTGATATGCCGTTCCAGATCAAAGATTTCAAGACGATGTTTCCGGAGATTTATCCATTGATTGCCTCGCCGCAAACCGTCGTGTTTGCCACTTACAAAGAATTAAGCCGCAATCTGATGGAAAAAAACTCGCCGGTTACGCTGGGGGCTGCGGTCAAGAAGGAGTTGACAGCGGAACGCAAAGGCTACTTCATGTTATTCGCTTTCAATGTTCAGGATGAAGGTCGTTTGATCAAGGATGCCAAATATATCGATGAAAACACCTACATCAGGGAATTTACCATCGAAAGGACCTACCTATCGGTACTGAAAGATAATTTGAATGGCGAATGGAAGCAGACGAAGAACTTCTTTGCACCGGAAATGAGTAATCAGAACACCGCACCGGATAAACCGAGCGGCAAGAAACCGAAAAAATAACCGCTCAATTGATGAAATAATAAAACTGGCGATATCGGCTGCAATTGCAGGACGTCGCCAGTTTTTCCATTTCAGTCGGTGATTGGTAACAGGGATGTTTAGTGATTCAGTTGCAAAGCTGCGCGGCGCGCCTGGTCGGCTTGCTGTTGCGTAATATAACCATGCTTTACCATGGCAGATAATACGACACGTTGCCGCTGCATCGCCATGGTCAGGTCAACCAGCGGCGAATAGAGCGATGGTGCTGCAGGCAGTCCGGCAATCAGGGCTGATTCAGCCAGCGTGAGGGCGGTCGGGGTTTTGGCGAAATAGGTTTGACTGGCTGCGCCGATTCCATAAGCGCCGGAGCCAAAGTAAATACTGTTCAGGTACATTTCAAGGATTTCTTGCTTGCTGAACTGGCTTTCCATTAGAAAAGTCAGCGGAATTTCAAAAGCTTTACGGCTCCAAGTCCGATCCTGCGATAGAAAAAGGTTTTTCACCAGTTGTTGCGTAATGGTGCTGCCGCCTTCCACCAGTTCACCGGACTGCAGATTGACCAACATTGCCCGCATTACCGCTTCAAGATCGATGCCGCCGTGTTGGTGGAATCGGTTGTCCTCCACGGAGATGATCGCCTGTTGGAAAACCAACGGTATTTGCGTCAAGGGGACGTAATTTTTTCGGTTCAACTTGCTTTCGACATGAGCACGAAAAGAAAACGCGGAATGGACCCGGTCCAGAGTCGGCGTCAATGGGTTTTTGCCGCCCGACTGACTCCAGCCGTAATAAACGCCGCCCAACAGGCAGAGAATAAGTAACCATTTGATAAGGCGCATGAATTCCTCCGATTTTTTTGCTTTACTGCCAGGAATAGCAGGAATTAGACTAAAAGTTGTGGAAAGCAGAACAAACGACAAATGAAAAGAGGTGAAGGTGGTGACACAATTAGTTGGTTGCGCTCTGTTTCCGCACCCGCCAATCATGCTGAGCGAAGTGGGCGGGGCGGAGTGTCGCCATGTCAAAGAAACCATCGAGGCTGCCGAATCAGCAGCGAGATTTCTGCTGGAACGGAATCCACAGACCATAGTGGTTATGACTCCACACGGACCGGCTTTTCGTGATGCAGTCGGCGTAAACGTGTCGCCGGTTTTAAAAGGAAACCTGTCGGCATTCGGCGCCGCGGAAGTGTCTGTTTCATTTGAAACCAACAACCTGTTGGTGCAAAATATCATCAAACAGTCCCGGCGCTTAGGCGTCAGTCTGTTGCCGCTTGATACCGAATTATCTCAGAAGTATCGCTTCTCTTTGCAACTGGACCATGGCGCGGTCATTCCGCTGAGCTATCTTTATAAGGCGGGCTTCCGCGGGCAGGTCGTTCACATGTCATCCGGCTTTCTCAGTTATCCTGAGATGTATGCTTGCGGCAAAGCTGTGCAGGCTGCGGTGGAATCGACCCGTCAGAAGGTGGCGGTCATCGCTTCCGGTGATCTTTCGCATCGACTGAAACCTGGCGCCCCTGCCGGTTATGATCCGGCAGGTGAACAGTTTGATTCCAAGGTTGTCGAAGCACTGCAATCGATGGATGTGAGATCTCTGTTCAATCTAAGCGAAGAACTGGTGGAATCCGCCGGCGAGTGCGGCCTGCGGCCGATCTTCTTTTTGCTTGGCGCCATGGACGGATTGGAACCGACGTCCGAAATCTTGTCTTATGAAGGCCCGTTCGGAGTGGGCTATGCAGTGGCAACCTTTGCGGTCAAAAAGACGCGTCCGAAGGAGGGAACGATGTGAAGCAACATAGCCTGCCGGTACGTATTGCCAAAGCCAGCTTGAGTTATCTGATGGAGCATGGCAAAGTCTTGCCGGCATTTAATGAACCCGTTCCTGCGGAATTGCAACAACCGGCCGGTGTATTTGTTTCGCTGAAAAAGCAGGGACAGTTGCGCGGCTGTATTGGCACTATTTTACCGACCCAGCCCGATGCGACCGGCGAGATTATCCATAACGCCGTGAGCGCCGCCACCGCCGATCCGCGGTTTCCCCGCGTGCAACCGCAGGAATTGGCTGAACTGGAGGTTTCCGTCGACATCCTGACTCCGCCGGAACCGATTGAGTCATCGGCAGAGCTCGATCTTCGCCGCTATGGGGTCATTGTCAGGCGAGGCAACCGATCAGGCCTATTGTTGCCTGATCTTGACGGAGTCGATACCGTAGAGGACCAAGTGGACATCGCCTGCCGCAAGGCCGGCATTCACCCGGGTGAACGGTTGGAAATGTATCGGTTTGAAGTAATCCGCTACAAGTAGGGGGTGTGCGATGCATAAGGCAAGCTATTGGGAAAGCGAAGGCGCGGCGCTACGTTGCACTCTTTGCCCGCATTATTGCCTGATTCAGCCGGGGCGTACCGGACGTTGCCGGGTTCGACTGAATGAAGACGGGGAGCTATATACGCAGAACTATGCGGAAGTGACAGCGATTGCGCTGGACCCGATCGAAAAGAAGCCGCTGTATCATTTTTTCCCCGGGCAGATGATTTTATCTGTTGGGACCTGGGGATGCAATTTACAGTGCCGGTTTTGTCAGAACTGGGAGATTGCTCATGGCGATCCTGCTTTCGTTGCGACCAGTGCGGAAAAACTGGCGGAATTGGCTGAACAACAAGGTCCGCTGAATCTCGGCGTGGCATATACCTACTCCGAGCCGATTGTCTGGTTCGAATATGTTTGTGATGCTGCAACTGCAGTGAAACGTCGCGGTCTGAAAAACGTATTGGTGACAAATGGTTTTATCAATCCCGAGCCGCTGGCAGAACTGCTGCCGCTAATGGATGCGATGAATATCGACCTGAAGGCGTTTTCGCAGGGATTTTATCAAGATATCTGCGGCGGCGGTCTGGAAGCGGTAAAAAAAACAATCGCGACGGCAGCCGGCAGTTGTCATGTTGAGGTGACGACATTGATCGTGCCGGGTCTCAACGACGGCGATGAAGAGATCGCGCAACTGGCCAGCTGGTTGGCAGGAGTCGATCCAGCGATTCCGCTTCATTTATCCCGTTATTTTCCCCGCTACCGTATGGAATTGCCGGCAACGCCAACGGAAAGCTTATTTCATGCGCGTTCTGTGGCACAGCGATATTTGCACAATGTTTATGTGGGAAATGTCGGTTGAGTCAGCAAGAAGGGTTGCAAAAAAATGCAGCGAAGTTGTATAATGATAATTAACGATTTGCACTGACGGTTCAGGACTTGCCATAACCATTCCAATTCTATCACGATCAGCCGATTCCCATCAAGGAAGCTGCGGTGAATGGCTTGTGAAGACTACGGTGTTAAGCGCCGGTGGTGTAAATGAAAATGGGACTGATGCAAAGGCGATCGTATCCATAAGGAGGCAGGAAAATTTGAAAGAAGTAGCAGGCGGGATCACTTTCCCCAAAGGATTTAAAGCAGCCGGCGTAAAAGCCGGCATCAAAAAGAACGGCAAGGAAGACGTGGCGCTGGTGTTCAGTACGGTCGACGCGACCTGGGCCGGCAGATTCACGACCAATAAATTCCCGGCGGCGCCGGTACTGGTATCGCGGGCGGCGCTTGGCAAGGTGTCCGGCAGAGCGGTGATTATTAACGCCGGTTGCGCTAATGCCTGTACGGGCGAACAGGGGATGATCGATGCACAGAACACGGCGAAGCAAGTCGCGTCTTTGCTGGATATCAATCCGGATGCGGTGGTCGTTGCTTCGACCGGCGTGATTGGCGTGCCGCTGCCGATGGAAAAACTGTCGGCCGGAGTACGCCAAGCGGTGGCCGAGTTGTCGGAGTTTGGCGGTGAGAAGGCGTCCCAAGCGATCATGACGACCGATACTTTTGTCAAAACTTGCGGCTTTGTCGAAGAAATCGGCGGCGTACCGGTCCGGTTCGGCGGAATGTCGAAGGGCGCCGGCATGATCTGCCCTAACATGGCAACTGTGCTTGGTCTGATTACCACAGATGCGGCAGTAACACCCGATGTATTGCAAAAAGCGCTGACTGAGGCGGTCGAGATTTCGTTCAACCGGATTACGGTGGACGGGGATATGAGTACGAATGACATGCTGGTAGTACTGGCGAACGGCATGGCCGGAAACCCGTTGGTGAAGCAACTGGAAGGACCGGAATATGAAGCGTTTGCGGCTACGCTTAAGGCAGCGGCGCTGAACTTGGCCAAAAAAGTGGCCCGCGACGGTGAAGGCGCGACCAAGTTCATCGAAATTGAAGTGCAGGGCGCGTTGAACATGGCGGATGCCCGCAAAGCCGGTATGGCGATCGCAAACTCGCCGCTGGTGAAAACGGCGTTTTTCGGGCAGGATCCGAATTGGGGCAGGATTCTTTGTGCAGCCGGCTACTCGGGTGCTGAACTGGCGCCGGAAAAAACCACGTTGTCCATCGGCGGCGTGCAGATTGTCGAAGCCGGTTTGGGCGCCAAGTTTGATGAGAAGGAGTTGCGACGGGCCATGGCTGAGCGGGAAATCAAAGTCACGATCAATTTGGGTGTCGGTAATGTCGCCACGACCGTATACACCTGCGATATGTCCTATGAGTATGTAAAAATCAATGGGGAGTATACGACATGATGGCGACGGATTTGAAAAGCTGGCAGGGAAAGACAGTTGTTGTCAAATATGGCGGCAACGCAATGCTGGATGCAACGCTGAAACAGGCAGTCGCCCAAGATATCGCCGCCTTGTGGCAGGCTGGCGTCAAAGTGGCGATAGTGCATGGCGGCGGGCCGGAAATCACCGGCCTGTTAAAAGCAATGAACAAGAAATCCGAATTTGTCGCCGGCCTGCGGGTAACCGACGCGGAAACGGCCACTCTGGCCGAAATGGCATTAGTCGGCAAAACCAACCCGGAACTGGTCAATTTTATCAATCGCGCCGGCGTGCGGGCGGTAGGTTTGAATGGCAAGGATGCGGACCTGTTTACGGTCCGCAAGCATTTGGCGACCGTATATGAAGATGGTGTCGCCAAACAATGCGATATCGGCTTTGTTGGCGAGGTGGCGGCGGTGAAGGCCGACCTACTGCATACGCTGCTTGATGCTGGATTTGTGCCGGTTATCGCGCCGATCGGCGCAGATAGCGCCGGACAGACTTACAATATCAACGCTGATACGGCGGCAGCCGCAGTGGCGGCCGAATTGCAGGCGGATGTGTTTTTGTTGCTGACGGATGTCGAAGGGGTATTTCGCGACTACCATGACAAATCCAGCCTGATTTGCGAGCTGTCATTTGCGGAAGCGACAGACATGATTAGGACAGGAGTCGTTGAAGGCGGCATGATCCCCAAATTGCAGGCATGCATGTCTTCTTTGGAGAGCGGCGCGAAGCTGACTCGGGTGGTCGATGGCCGCCGACCGCACTGCATCGTTGAATCGCTGATGCCGGACAATAAAGCGGGGACCGCTGTTGTCAAGGGAAAGGGAGTGTGAGTCATGCAAAAACAACAAGTGGTCGAATTGGACAAGAAGTATTTTATGCCGGTGTTCAGCCGGTATCAGTTGGTTTTGTCCCACGGTGAGGGCTCGTACGTTTATGACACGGACGGTAAAAAATATATTGACTTTTTGGCTGGAATTGCGGTCAATGTGTTGGGACACGGCCATCCGGGCCTGGTGAAGGCCGTCTGCGAGCAGGCCGGAAAATTGATACACTGTTCCAATCTTTATTACACCGAACCGCAAGTTCAATTGATCAAAAAGCTGGCCGAACTTTCCGGCATGGACAAGGTGTTTATCGCCAATAGCGGCGCTGAAGCTAATGAAGGGGCAATAAAGCTCGCCCGCAAATACGGCAAAATGCAGAGCCCGGACAAGTTCGAGATTGTTACTGCCGAACAGTCCTTCCACGGACGGACACTAGCGACCTTGACCGCGACCGGACAGCCTAAGTATCAGGAAGGATATGAACCGTTACCCGGCGGCTTCCGTTATGTTCCGTTCAATGACAAGGCTGCGCTGAAGGCCGTTGTATCAGCCAAAACCTGCGCAGTGATGATTGAACCGGTGCAAGGCGAGGGCGGCATTCATGTTCCGATCGACGACTATCTGCAATATGCCAGAGAGCTGTGCGACCAATACGGCGCTATGTTGATTTTTGACGAGATCCAGAGTGGCATGGGCCGGACCGGCAGTTTTCTTGCCTGTCAGGGTTATGGCGTCAAGCCGGATATCATCACCTTGGCAAAAGGCTTGGCAGGTGGCGTGCCGATCGGCGCGTTCCTGGCTACGGAGAAGGCGGCGGCGGCGTTTGCGCCTGGCGACCATGGCTCCACCTTTGGCGGGAATCCGCTAGCCTGCGCGGCTGCTTTGGCGGTGCTGGATGCGATTGAGCAGGAAGGACTGATGGAAAATGCCGCGGCGGTCGGCGGATATCTGATTGGCAAAATGCAAGCGATGCAACAGAAATATCCGGCTCTGATCAAAGAAGTGCGCGGCAAAGGGTTAATGGTCGGCGCCGAGCTGACCAGACCGGGACGTGAAGTCGTCGATCTGTGTATGGAGCAGGGGGCGATCATCAATTGCACAGCCGGCAATGTGCTGCGGTTTGTGCCGCCGCTGAATGCAACGCGTGACCAGGTGGATGAAGTCGTAGCCATCGTGGATGCTGTGCTGGGAAAATGGCAATAATTGTCGGCTAAGGCCGGCGAAAATGAAAAGAGGGTTATTATGAGCATGAAAGGGAAAGATGTACTGGATCTGCTCAGTCTTTCTCCGGCGGAAGTGGAAGAAATCTTTTGCCTGACAGCCGATCTGAAGCAAAAACAAAAGGCGGGGATCGCACATCCACTGCTGCAGGGAAAAACCCTGGGGATGATTTTTCAAAAATCATCGACCCGTACCCGGGTTTCATTTGAAGTGGGAATGTACCAACTTGGTGGAATGGCGTTGTTCCTGTCGGCAAACGACCTGCAGATGGGCCGCGGCGAGCCGATCAAGGATACGGGGCGAGTTTTGTCGCGTTATCTCGACGGAATCATGATCCGGACCTATGCGCAAAAAGATGTCGAAGAACTGGCCGCATGGTCTTCGATCCCGGTGATTAACGGCCTGACCGACTCTCACCATCCTTGTCAGGTGTTGGCCGACTTATTCACAGTGCGTGAGAAGATGGGGAGCTTGAAAGGGTTGAAACTTGCTTTCCTTGGCGATGGGTTCAATATGGCCAACTCGCTGATGGAAGGCGGCGCGCGCACAGGCATGCACATCGTGATCGCCACTCCGCCCGGCTATGAACCGAAACCCGAGATCGTGACACGGGCCCAGCAGGCCGCACAAGAAACCGGCGGCAGCATCGTTGTTTTGAATGATCCGCGCGAAGCGGCGGCCGGGGCCGACGTCCTGGTGACCGACGTGTGGTCAAGCATGGGGCATGAAGCGGAACACCGTGCCCGGCTCAAGGCCTTCGGCGGCTACAGCCTGAACAGCGCAATGATGGCGATCGCCAAGCCAAAGGCGATGGTGTTGCACTGTTTGCCGGCGCACCGCGGCGAGGAAATCAGCGATGAGTTGTTTGAGGCGCATGCTGACGAAATTTTTGAAGAGGCGGAAAACCGCTTGCATGTCCAAAAAGCAATCATGGCGCTGGTAATGTAGTATCATATTTGCCGTACTTAATTGATCACTGACTTTTGGCAAGAGTTGTATTTCGTAATATAATAGACAATAGATTTGTAATATTTGTTTGGAGGGGACTCACTATGAGCAAGACGCAAAAAAAAGAGGTCAAGAAAGTCGTACTCGCCTATTCAGGCGGCCTGGACACATCGGTTATTATTCCCTGGTTGATTGAGAACTATGGCTACGAAGTCATCGCGATGTGCGCCGATGTCGGGCAGGGCGACGATTTCGAGTTCATCAAGAAAAAAGCGCTGAAGACCGGCGCCAGCAAAGTGTATGTGGAAGATTTGCGGGAAGAATTTATCACCGAATATATCTGGCCGACCCTCAAAGCCGGCGCCGTATACGAAGGGAAATATCTGCTCGGCACTTCGATGGCCCGCCCGATCATTGCCCAAGCGCTGGCAAGGGTGGCGGAAAAAGAGGGCGCCGAGGCGATTTCGCATGGCGCGACCGGCAAAGGAAACGATCAGGTTCGCTTCGAACTGACGATCAAAGCGCTGGCTCCCCACCTGAAAATTATTGCTCCTTGGCGGCTGTGGGATATCCGTTCCCGTGAAGACGCCATCGATTACGCGGAAAAACGCGGCATTCCGGTGCCGGTGACCAAAGCGCGTCCTTATAGCATGGATGCCAACCTCTGGCATTTGAGCCACGAAGGCGCCGATCTGGAAGATCCCTGGAATGAGCCGAAACCGGACCTGTGCATGATTTCGGTGTCGCCGGAAGCGGCGCCGGACCAGGCGGAGTATGTCGAAGTCGGCTTTGAGCAGGGCGTGCCGGTTTCTGTCAACGGTAAAAAAATGAAGCCGATTGCTTTGGTTAGCAAACTGAATGAAATCGGCGCAGCTCATGGCGTCGGCGTAGCCGACCTGGTCGAAAACCGTTTGGTCGGCATGAAGTCGCGCGGCGTATATGAGACGCCGGGCGGGTCGATCCTGTATTACGCGCATCGCGAACTGGAAGCGCTTACCTTGGATCGGGCGACTCTCCACTACAAGGAGCAGATGGCGGTCCGTTACTCTGAACTGGTTTATGACGGCATGTGGTTTGCGCCGCTGCGCGAAGCACTGGACGCGTTTGTCAACGAAACGCAGAAAACCGTTACCGGCACGGTGCGACTCAAGCTGTACAAAGGCAACATTATGAGCGCCGGCGCAAAATCGCCGTACTCCCTGTACAATGAAGGATTTGTCACCTTTGGCCGTGATGAGGTCTATAACCAGCAAGACGCCGAAGGCTTTATCAATCTGTTTGGTCTGCCGCTGAAAATCAGGGCGCTGATGATGCAGAGAGAGGCGAAAAAGAAGTGACAAAGTTGTGGGGTGGCCGGTTTACCCGGGACACCGACGCGAGTGTGGAGGAGTTTACCTCCTCCATTTCGTTTGACCAACGCATGTATCGTCAGGACATTCTCGGCAGCATGGCGCACGCCCGGATGCTGGGCAAGTGCGGCATCATTACCCAGGCTGAGACCGAACAAATACTTGACGGGCTAAAATCAATCCTAACGGATATCGAAGCAGGTAATTTCACGTTTGAAATTGCGTTGGAAGATATCCACATGAATGTCGAAAAGTGCTTGACCGAACGGATCGGCCCGGTCGGCGGCAAACTGCACACGGCCCGTAGCCGCAATGACCAGGTGGCGCTGGACACCCACATGTACATGAAGACAGCAATACTGGCGATTGCCCGGTTGATTCATGACATGGAACAGTCGATCGTCGAAGTTGCTGCTGCGCACAAAGAGATTATCCTGCCGGGTTATACGCATTTGCAACGGGCGCAGCCGGTGCTGCTTTCGCATCATCTGCTGGCATACTTCCAGATGTTGTCGCGGGATTTTGACCGTTTGGCGGGGGTCTGGCAGCGCAGTGATATCATGCCGCTGGGCGCCGGCGCGCTGGCAGGCACGACGTTTCCGATCGACCGTCAGATGGTCGCCGATGAACTGAAGTTTGCCAAAATCTATGAGAACAGTATGGATGCGGTCAGTGACCGGGATTATATCGTAGAGTTCCTGTCGTTTGCCTCGATTCTGATGGTCCATCTGTCGCGGTTGAGTGAAGAGCTGATTCTCTGGTCGTCAACCGAGTTTTCGTTCATCGAGCTGGATGATGCACATTGCACCGGTTCAAGCATCATGCCGCAAAAGAAAAACCCCGATGTTTGCGAACTGGTTCGCGGCAAGACTGGGCGGGTAGTCGGCCATCTGATGGCGATGTTGACGACTCTCAAAGGATTGCCGATGACGTACAACAAAGACATGCAGGAAGACAAGGAAGGGTTGTTCGATACGATTGACACCCTGAAATTCAGTCTGTCGGTGTATGCGGCGATGCTCAAAGGAATGAAGGTAAACGCAGATCGGATGCGGCAGGTGCTTGACGACGATTTTTCCAATGCGACCGATATGGCTGACTACCTGGTCCGCAAAGGGCTGCCGTTCCGCGAGGCGCATTCGGTTGTGGGAAAAGCTGTTAGGCTGGCAATCGAAACAAAGCGTAATCTGGCCGAACTGGCTCTGGAAGACCTATTGGCTTTGTGTCCGCTGTTCGAAGCCGATATCCTTGCAGCATTAAGAATCGAAACCTGCATTGAAGCGCGCAATTCAGCGGGTGGAACATCCTTCGCGCAAGTCAATCTGGCGCTGGAAAAATGTCGACACACGTTGCAGCGGCAGCAGGCGATGATTGAGACCTATATCCAGGGGAATATCTAGGTCGGCGCCTACGTCGGTGATACAAAAGAAAAAGCCCGAATGCGTTGCATGCAGCGTGTTCGGGCTTTTGTTGCGCTGAGGCTGCAAACAAGCCAACCTATACGGTAATGATGCAGAGAAATTAAAAGACGGAGATTGAATGGCGGGGCTAACCAGTGGTCACAGCTTATTACACTTGCGCAACAAAAGAATACATTATGCAGCGCGGATTGACAATTTTACGGCAGAGTGATAGAGTTTCTACAAGCAGTATTGTCGATTTTCAGCGGTTTTTCGGCGAAGAGTAATGCGGACTGTGTTTTTCGCCAGTAAATACAAAAGGGTAATCAGAAAATAGGGGGGAAAGGTATGTCGGAAATCAGCGTACAAATGACCAATAAACCAGGGACCATGCCTGACGAGGAAAAGCTGGGTTTTGGCACGTACTTTACGGACCATATGTTCGTAATGGATTACCAGACCGGTAAAGGTTGGCACTCGCCGAGAATCGTCCCGTACGAAGAGTTTTCTTTGTTCCCGTCGGCGATGGTATTGCACTATGGGCAGGCGATTTTTGAAGGAATGAAGGCGTTCAAGACCTGCGATAATCGGTTGGTGGTTTTCCGGACCCGCGACTATTTGCAGCGTTTCAATCGTTCGGCGGATATTCTCTGCATTCCCAACATCGATGTGGATACAGTGCAGGCCGGTTTGTTCAAACTGCTGGAAATCGATAAGCGCTGGTTGCCGGGAAAATTGGGAACTTCGATCTATATCCGGCCGTTTATCGTTGCTACCGACCCCTATGTGGGCGTGAAGTGTTCGGATACCTATAAACTGTTTATTATTTTATCGCCTTCCGGCACTTATTATGCACAAGGGTTCAATCCGGTCGGGATCCGGGTCGAGGACAAGTATGTCCGGGCGGTGCCGGGCGGCATTGGCGAAGCCAAGACCCCAGGAAACTATGCGGCAAGCTTGCGCGCCCAGGTGGAAGCCAAAAAGGAAGGCTACGCCCAGGTGTTGTGGCTGGATGGCGTGGAACGCAAATATGTGGAAGAAGTCGGCACAATGAACATCTTCTTCAAAATCAATGATGAACTGATCACTCCGGCCCTGAACGGCAGCATACTTGGCGGTATCACCCGCCGGACCGTGTTGGAGCTTGCCCGTGAATGGGGAATGAAGGTTTCGGAACGTCAGATTTCGATCGATGAGATTTTCGCGGCGCATGCCAACGGCACACTGCAAGAAGCGTTTGGTTCCGGCACGGCTGCCGTGATTTCGCCTGTCGGCGAATTGTCCTGGAAAGGGCAGAAACTGGTGATTAACAATAACCAGACAGGTCCGACTTCGCAAAAATTGTTTGATGCCGTGACCGGCATGCAATACGGTACAATGACGGATAACCGCGGCTGGGTCAATACGGTTACGAAACTCTGATTTTAGAGGGTTTCCCGCCTCCCGCAGCGCTGCGGGAGGCTTTTCTCTGTAATGGCTTTGAAGAGGATTTTTATGCCGACGGCGCGAATAAAACACAGAGAAAATTTTTTAAGGAGGACATCGAATGGAGCAGCAGTTTCGCAATATCATACCGCCGTTTGGCTTGATCGATCTGCTCGATGTCCTGATCGTCGCTTTTGTTCTTTACAAACTGTACGGTTTGATCAAGGACACCCGTGCCGTCACTCTGTTAAAGGGATTGCTGGTGATTCTGGTTGCTGCGCTGATCAGTAACTGGATGCATCTGAACGCTTTGTACTGGTTGCTCGGCAAAACATTGACAGTGGTCGCCGTTGCGCTGCCAGTCGTATTTCAACCGGAACTGCGTCGTGCGCTCGAACATATCGGGCGCGGTCGTCTGTTCAGCAAATCGAAGCGGTTAAATGAAGAAGAGATGCAACTGCTATTTCAAGACCTGGCGAAATCGGCGATTTTGCTGGCGAAAACCAAAACAGGCGCTTTGATTGTCGTGGAGCGTGATACCGGGCTGAATGACTATGTGGAAAGCGGTATTCGAATCGACGGAGTGGTATCCAGCGAATTGCTGCTCAACTGTTTTGTCCCGAATACGCCGCTTCATGATGGCGCCTTGATTATCCGGGGCAACCGGGTTGTGGCGGCGGGATGTCTGTTGCCGCTGACCGAACGGTCCGGCCTCGATAAAGAGCTGGGGACTCGCCACCGGGCAGCGCTCGGACTCAGCGAGCAATCCGACGCTATTGTCGTCGTGGTCAGCGAAGAAACCGGTCTGATTTCATTGGCGCTTGGCGGGCGGTTGGAACGTGGTTTCGATTATGCATCGTTACAGTCGCGGCTGGAAGAATTGTTTGCTTCAAAAGCACAGGGCCTGTCGGACTACATCAATCGGAGGAATGACAGGTAATGAACTATTTTTTGGGACGCAACCTGGTGCCGAAATTGTTGGCAGTATTGGTTGCACTGGTAATCTGGGTATTTGTGATGAATGAACAGAATCCGCCGCTGGACGGGACGTTTCAAGTCGCCTTGAGCAGTCGGAACCTGGCGGAAGATATGTTGGTCGTAGAAGCGCCGACAACGGTCAGGGTCAAGGTTCGAGGTTTGCGCAACGCGATTGCCGGAGCTTCCGGCAAGGATTTTAAGGCGACTGTCGATGTCAAAGGTTTGGCGGCCGGGCAATACAGCCTGCCGATAACGGTAGCGGCGCCGAGTGGCTATGAAGTGGTGGAAGTCAACCCGGATAAGGCAACAATAAAACTGGATGCGGTCCGATCCCGTCGTTTTACGGTTGAGGCGCGACTGTCGGGACCGCTGGTTGGCGAGATGGTGTTGGGGCAGGTAGAAATTCGGCCGGCTGCGGTGACGATTACCGGACCAATGAACCAGTTGGACGCCATAGAAAAAGTCGTGGCCCCGGTAGAGATCCGCGGGCGAACGCCGGCTTTTTCGCAGGATGCTAGACTGGTTTTGCTTAATGCCGAGGGAAATGAAATCAAAAACCTGAAAGTTGAACCAGGACAGGTAACCATAGCAGGCAATTTGGAAACTGGTACAATCAGCCGGCAAGTGGACGTGAAAACGGTTCTGTCCGGTAATTTGCCGGCAGGAACCTTACTGCGGCGGGTGTTTACTGAACCATCTAAAATTGAAATCAAAGGTCCGAAAGAAATTGTCGACCGCATCGCTGCGGTGGCGACAGAGCCGATTTCACTGGAGGGGATCACCCGTGATGTTACGAAGGAAGTACCCCTGCAGCTGCAACCCGGACTGACCGTCGTAAAGAAAACGGTGATGGTGCGGATCACTGTAGGTCAGGGACCCTGATATGGGCGGCAATAAGCTGACAACGGTTCGCATCAATAATTTCAGGGTTTCCATCGATGAACGGGAGGCGTTGGAAACCCTGATTTCTGTGCGTTTGAAAATCGGTCGACGCCAACTGCAAAACCTGCGTATCGTGCGCAAGGCGCTTGATGCACGTCGCGAAGGAAAGATTTCCTTTGTTTATACGGCGGAGGTAGAGATCGCTGGAGTTGCCGAGCAATGGAAGGACCGTTGGCTGACAGACAAGAATATTTCGCTTGTTGAACCGCAAATAGCCAAAGACACGATTCCAGGTTCGCTGCGGCTAACGGAGCGGCCGGTCGTGGTTGGGTTTGGTCCGGCAGGCATGTTTGCCGCGTTGACGTTGGCGCGCTATGGATACAAGCCGCTAGTGCTGGAACGCGGACCGGATGTGGACGAACGGCAGTTGGCGGTGCAGAAGTTTTGGCAACAGGGCATCCTCGATGAAACCGCCAATGTGCAGTTTGGCGAAGGTGGCGCCGGTACTTTTTCCGATGGAAAGCTGACAACCCGCGTTCATGACCCGATGATGAACCAAGTGCTCGACGCCTTGGTCGAGGCAGGCGCACCGCCGGAAATCAAATACTGGTATAAACCGCACGTGGGGACAGATCGGTTGCGGCAGGTCGTAAAAAAGATTCGCCAACAGATTATCAGCCTTGGCGGCGAAGTCAGATTTGGCCGGCAAGTGACTGATTTGCGCATAGAAGCGGGCGTGCTGACGGGGTTAACTGTCAATGGCGGCCCAATCATCGATTGTTCTGTGGCTCTTCTGGGGATCGGGCATAGTGCGCGCGACACTTATCGACAATTGCAGCGACTGGGTGTTGCGATGGAAGCGAAACCTTTTTCGATCGGTGTGCGGATTGAACATCCCCAGGAATTGATCGACCGGTCGCAATATGGGGCGGCGGCCGGGCATCCGACGTTAGGCGCGGCTGACTATTCACTGGTCTATCATGATCGTCTGGCCGGTCGGACGGCGTATTCTTTTTGTATGTGTCCCGGTGGCATGGTGATCGGAGCGGCGTCGGAATCCGGCGGCGTGGTAGTCAACGGCATGAGTCATTACAATCGGGCCTCGGGTTTGGCGAACAGTGCATTGGCGGTCAATGTTACTCCGGATGATTTTGGCGGCGGAGTATTGGACGGAGTCGAGTTTCAACGTCACTACGAAAGGAAGGCGTTTGAAATCGCCGGACGTTCTTATTTTGCGCCAATGCAGACAGTCGGCGGATTTTTGCATAACCAGACCAGTGCGACAAAGCTGGTGCAACCCAGTTATGGTCCAGGCGTAAAAGCCGTAAACCTGGATGAATGTCTGCCGGAGTTTGTTGCTGCATCACTTAGGCGGGCCTTACCCGATTTTGGCCGCAAAATTCGCGGATTCGACCATCCTGGGGCTGTGATGACCGGAGTTGAGACCCGGACCTCTGCGCCACTAAGGATTTTGCGGGGCGACGACCGCAGCTCGCTGAATGTGGCCGGCCTGTATCCGATGGGCGAAGGGGCAGGCTACGCAGGGGGCATTATGAGCGCGGCAATTGACGGGATGCATGCGGCATATGCGGTGATCAGTAAATTTAAGCCGATTTGACACAGATCTGATGACAGCAATTACAGGAGGAATTATTATGGCGAGATTATTTGGTACGGATGGCGTACGTGGCATAGCGAATACGGAACTTACACCGGAACTTGCGTTTCGGTTGGGATGGGCGGCAGCCTATTATTTTGGCCGCGAGCATGCGGATCCGCAGTTTATGATCGGCCGCGATACCCGAGTTTCCGGTCAGATGCTGGAAGCAGCCCTGGCGGCGGGGATTTGTTCAGCCGGCGGTCATGCAGTGCTACTGGGAGTCATTCCCACGCCGGGTGTGGCCTGGCTGACCAGTACATCGGGATCTGCGGCCGGGGTGGTGATTTCGGCGTCCCATAATCCTTTTGCCGACAACGGGATCAAATTTTTCAGCGGCAATGGTTATAAACTGCCGGACGCAGTAGAAGATGAACTGGAAGAATTGGTCGCACGCGGCATGGAAACCCTGCCACGTCCCACCGGCAAGGCTGTGGGAGGGATTGTGCACCAACCAGAGCGGATTCGTGAGTACGAAGATTTTCTCTGCAGCACGGTCAAGACAGAACTGACAGGGTTAAAGGCAGTCATCGATTGCGCCAATGGCGCTGCTTATGCGGCGGCGCAATCGGTTCTTACCCGGTTGGGCATGGAGCTTTGCGTGTTGAATGCAGAGCCTGACGGATTCAATATCAATGCCCAGTGCGGCTCGACCCACATGGAGGGATTGCAGGCCGCCGTTCTTGCCCGGCAGGCAGATATCGGCCTGGCTTTTGACGGCGATGCCGACCGCTGTCTGGCAGTAGATGAAACAGGCCAGTTGGTGGATGGCGATCAGATCATGGTGATTCTGGCCAATGAACTGTTGCAACGCAATGCGCTAAAACAAGCGACGCTGGCTACCACCGTCATGAGCAACATCGGGTTGCATCAAGCAATCAAAAATGCCGGCGGTCAAGTCATGGTCACGTCGGTCGGCGACCGTTATGTACTGGAAGCAATGCAAAAAAATGGACTGTCGCTGGGTGGCGAACAATCGGGACATATCATCTTTGGTGAATACAGCACAACCGGCGATGGACTGATGACTGCCCTGCAATTGCTAGCGGCGCTGAAACGCAGCGGAAAACAGTTATCCCATTTGGGCGGATTGATGACGCGGTTTCCTCAAGTATTGGTCAATGTGCGGGTAAACAGCAAGGCCGGCTGGGAAACGAATGCGAAAATTACTGCTGCCGTGCAAGCGGCAGAGCAACAACTAGGCGATATGGGACGCGTGTTGGTTCGCGCATCCGGCACCGAGCCACTGATCCGGGTGATGGCTGAAGGGCCGGAATTGGCGGAGCTTGAGCAATTGGCCGAACAGGTGGCGCAAGTGATTCGCGGCGAACTTAATTGACCCGACAGGCTGTTTCAGATACAATGAATGCAAATATGTTTCGGCTTGCCTCAATCTAACAGTAAAGGAGGCGGGACAAACTCGGACGGAGGCGACCGGACTCATATAGCGCTGGCACTTTCCAGGAAGGCAAGTGGACGAGGAAGAGGTTTATCGAGTGTTCAGCGGATGCCTCTCGGCTTTCTGCAGTCGCAGCAACAGACAAAACCTTCGGGCGACCGGCGGGACAAAACTGTTGCAGCAGTAATCGGCAACTTTGTATTGCATGAATTGGAGGAATAACATAGATGTGTGGCATTGTGGGCTATGTAGGCCCTAAGCAGGCTGCGCCATTTTTGCTGGAAGGCATGCGCAAACTGGAGTATCGCGGCTATGATTCGGCCGGCATCGCTGTGTACAACGGCAAAGAAATCACGGTTGACAAGTGCGTCGGCAGGCTCAGCAGTCTGGAGAAAAAAATCGAAGGCCATCTGCCGCAGGGGCATCTGGGCATCGGCCATACCCGCTGGGCGACGCATGGTCGTCCTTCGGACACCAACTCGCATCCGCATACCGACTGTCATGGCGACTTTGTCGTTGTGCACAACGGGATTATCGAAAACTATCTTCACATCAAAGAGCGACTGCTGGCAAAAGGGCATGTGTTCCTGTCGGAAACCGACACCGAAGTGGTGGCCCACTTAGTCGAGGAATACTACCAGGGTGATTTTGTCGCGGCGGTCACAAAAGTACTGGCCGAGATTCAGGGTTCCTACTCACTCGTATTTATGTCGCGGTTTGATCCGGACAAGATTGTCTGCACCAAGCAGGACAATCCGCTCGTCATTGGTTTGGGTGAGGGCGAAAACTTCATTGCGTCCGACATTCCGGCCATCATCAACCGGACACGGCGCACCTTTATCCTCAGTGACGGCGAAATGGCTGTCGTGACCAAAGATTCAGTCTGGGTGACCAATCGGATGGGCGTGCCGGTTTCCAAAAAAGTGTTCGAGGTCCACTGGGATGCCGAAGCCGCTGAAAAGGGCGGCCACGACCATTTCATGATCAAGGAGATCATCGAGCAACCCAAGGCGTTCCGCGATACGATGACGGCGCGTGTCGCCAAAGATACCAACCGGATCACATTCGACGAACTGAAATGGACCCGTGAAGATGTCGCCGCCGTGAAAAAAATCATGATCACCGCCTGCGGTACAGCATATCATGCCGGATTGGTCGCCAAATACTACATCGAACAATTGGCGCGGATTCCGGTGGAAGTGGACATCGCATCGGAGTTCCGTTACCGCAACCCGCTGGTCGATTCCAGCACCTTGGTCATTGTGATCAGCCAGTCCGGTGAAACCAGTGACTCACTGGCCGCAATGAAGGAAGCAAAGCGTCTCGGCGCCCGGACATTGGCTGTGACCAATGTCGTCGGGTCCTCGATCGCCCGCGAGGCCGACCAGGTGATATATACCTGGGCCGGGCCGGAAATAGCCGTCGCTTCGACCAAAGCCTATACGACGCAACTGTTGGTCATGTTGATGCTGGCGCTGTATCTGGCTGAGTTGCGGGAAAGTCTGCGCGCCGACCGGCTCCAGTCCATCGTGCATGAACTGCGAGAACTGCCGCAAAAGGCGGAAAAGTTTCTGTCCAACGGCCAGGCGGTCAAGACCTTCGCAGAGCAGTATGGGTTCAATGATGATGTGTTTTTCATCGGCCGCTCGATCGATTATGCGGTTGCGATGGAAGGCGCGCTGAAACTGAAAGAGATTTCCTATATCCATGCCGAGGCGTATGCGGCCGGCGAACTCAAGCACGGTACACTGGCGCTGATCATTGAAGGGGTTCCGGTGATTGCGCTGGCAACCCAACGCGATGTTTATGAAAAAACGCTCAGCAATATCAAGGAAGTCAAGGCACGGGACGCTGTGGTAATCGGTCTGGCGATGGAAGGCGACGACCAGATTGAAAAATATGTCGACCACACCATATTCATTCCGGCCACCGACAAGTATTTGGCGCCGATTCTCGCGGTGATCCCGCTGCAACTGTTGGCGTATTACGCCGCAGTGACCCGCGGTTGCGACGTTGATAAGCCACGTAATCTGGCAAAAAGCGTTACAGTTGAATAAGTGAAATGAGTCAGGCGACGCCGGTTTCATGGCGTCGCTACTTTTTTCAGTAGAGTGCTGGACAATTTCAGACTAGTAGCATATAATCAAAACATCCCTCCCCGGTCAGGGGGGGTTAAAGAGGTTCCGAAGGAGGCGAGCAGCGTGGACAAAATTTCCCGACGGTCCTTTTTTCGCCGGACTGTGGCAGCCGGTGCGGCCGGAGCAGTTATCATGGCGAAAGGGGCTGCGTCAGCAAATGGAGCAGCGGGGCAGCCGATGGCAACCGTCATCGACCTTACGCGATGCGATGGCTGCGCCAATCAGAATACCCCGCTATGTGTGGCAGCTTGTCAGTCAAAAAACCGGTCCCGATTTCCCGAACCGGTTAAGCCGATCATGGACTATTGGCCGCGCAAAGGATTTGAAGACTGGTCTGATAAGAAAGGGCTGCGTGATCGCTTGACCCCTTATAACTGGCTATATGTACAAAAAGTGACGGTCGACGGAAAAACGGTCTATGCGCCGCGACGCTGCATGCATTGCGACGAGCCGACCTGCGCCTATCTTTGTCCGTTTGGCGTTATCGCCAAAAACGGTGACGGTTCGGTGGTGATCGATCCCGACGGTTGCTTCGGCGGTGCGAAATGCCGGGACGTCTGTCCCTGGGGCGTTCCTATGCGCCAGGCCGGCGTTGGATTATATTTGAAATTGGCGCCGAAACTGGGTGGCGGCGGCGTGATGTATAAGTGCGACATGTGTCATGACCTGGTCAAGCAAGGGAAAAATCCCGCCTGCGTCACTGCCTGCCCGCAAGGCGCAATGACCTTCGGCGACCGCTCGGCGATGAAACAGCTGGCAGAAGCCCGCAGCAAGGAAATCGGCGGTTATGTCTACGGCGCATCAGAGAACGGCGGAACATCGACTTTCTATGTGTCGCCGGTTTCCTTCGCCGCGATCGATCGGGCGCTAAAAGAACAAAAAGTGGTCGATGGCAAGCCGGGCCGTTCGGGTATGCCGTTAAAAGTAGAAAACAAGGTCGATCAACTGGACGGTTGGGCGACGGGGGTTTTGTTGGCGCCGGTCGCCGCTGTGTTTGCCGCCGGACGGGCCGCCTACAAGTCATTGGCCAGTGAAAAAAATGCTGGTGATGATTCTGACAAGGGGGGTGAATCCTGATGGAAAAGTTGCTGGAAAGCGAAGGCAAGGTTTTGCGTCACGACCGAACCGTGCGTATCATTCACTGGCTGATTGCTCTTTCCTGTTTTGTTTTAGTGTTTAGCGGATTTGGCCAGATGCCGGTTTACAAGCGTTACATGATTACCGATCTGCCGGGATTGACCTGGACGGCCGACTATTTCATCACACTGAAAATGCATTATGTTGCTGCCGTGATTTTGGTGTTCGCCAGTTTCTGGCATGTGGTATACCATGGAATTCGTCGCGACAATGGTCTGGTACCGCGCAAAGGCGATTTCGGTGAATCGGTGAGAATCATGAAGGCGATCATCACCGGTGGGCAAGAACCTCCCTCCGACAAGTATCTGGCGGAACAGCGCCTGGCTTATGTGTTTATGGCCGGAACGATTGCGGTATTGATTCTGACCGGCATTATAAAGACAGTGAAAAGTATGGGCTTCGTTCTACCGGAAGGATTGGTGTTCTGGTCGACCCAGCTGCATAATCTCGGCGCAGCCTTGATCGTATTCGGCATAGTGGCGCACCTGGGAGCATTCATCGTACCGGCGAACTTAAAGCTGCTGGGCTCGATGTTCCATGGAAAAGTTGATCTTGAGTATGTGAAGCACCGCCACAGCATCTGGTATGAAAAGCTGAAACGGCGCAGCCGCTAAATAGTAGCCAACTGATTTTGAAAAGCAGCAATGATTCGATGAGGGACTAAGGATATCTTGTTTATGCAGGGTATCCTTTGTTTTTTGTCTCGATTTTCATGAAAAGAAAAAGTCAAAAAGATAAAGTCGAAATTATTGACTTTCAAAAAATGGTTTGCTACAATCAAATCAGAGGCGGAAGCCAAATAAAATTTTGAGGAGGGTTCAAGATGGCAAATATCAGATTGTGGTCGCCGATGGACCACCTTTTCCGGGACTTTGCAGACATGACGAGGATGCTTGAGACGCCCAACATTCCCGTGCTGTTCAAAGGCGGCGAACCCAAGGTGGACATCATCCAGAATGAAACAGAAGTTGTGGTCAAGGCCGATGTGCCAGGCGTCAACAAGGAAGATATCAACGTAACCGTCACCGAAGACAGCATCACGATCCGCGGTGAAGCAAAATCCGACTATGAAGAGAAGAAAGAAAACTACTTCCATGCGGAACGCTTTTACGGCACCTATAGTCGCACATTGCCGCTGCCGACGCTGGTAGCCCGCGAAAAAGCAACTGCCAAGTTCCAGGACGGCGTGCTCACAATTACGATTCCCAAGGCAACCAAGCCGGAAAAGGGGCATGTGGTGAGCATCGATTAATCGTGAAGGGAAGTATCTTCAGAACCGGTCTCTCTCCTGAAAGGGGGACCGGTTCTTCCACTAAAGGCCTCATTGCAATTTCATCAAAATTAAGCTTAGAAAAGATGGAGGGATAGATCATGGGAAGAGCAGTAGGAATTGATCTCGGTACAACCAACTCGGTGATTGCCGTTCTGGAAGCCGAACGACCGGAAGTAATCGCCAACAGCGAAGGCGGCAGAACGACTCCGTCGGTGGTTGCGTTCCGGGATAATAATGAGCGGCTGGTCGGACAATTGGCCAAACGCCAGTCGGTAATGAACCCAAGTAAAACTTTTTACTCTGTTAAGCGTTTCATCGGCCGTCGCTATGATGAAGTGACGGAAGAAATGAAACTGGTCCCGTACAAAGTCGTGACAGGACCCAACAACACCGTCAAATTCGGTGTCGATGACAAAGAATATGCACCGGAAGAAATATCAGCCCAAGTGTTGCGGAAGTTGGTGGATGATGCCGCTAAATACCTTGGCGAAAAAATCACCGACGCGGTAATTACCGTACCGGCCTATTTCAACGACGCGCAGCGGCAGGCCACCAAAGACGCAGGAAAAATCGCCGGGCTCAATGTGCTGCGGATTATCAACGAGCCGACCGCGGCGGCGCTGGCCTATGGGTTGGACAAAAAGAAAAATGAAACGATTCTGGTGTTTGACCTTGGTGGCGGAACCTTCGACGTGTCGATCCTGGAAGTGGGCGATGGCGTGTTTGAAGTGAAATCGACCAGCGGCGACACGCATCTGGGTGGCGATGATTTCGACAAAGTACTCGTCGACTGGTTGGCGGATGAATTCAAAAAATCGCATGGGATAGATTTGCGTACCGACAAACAGGCGCTGCAGCGGTTGACAGAAGCGGCGGAAAAAGCCAAGGTGGAATTGTCATCGGTGATGGAAACTACGATCAGTCTGCCGTTCATTACCGCTAATGCTTCCGGGCCGCAGCATCTCGAAGCCAAACTGGGCCGGGCGCAGTTCGACGATCTGACCGCCGGACTGGTGAGTCGTTGCCGCAAGCCGGTGGAGCAGGCCATGGCCGATGCCAAGCTGACTGCCAAGGATATTGCCGAAGTCATCCTGGTCGGTGGTTCGACCCGGATTCCGGCAGTGCAGAAAATGGTCCGCGCCCTGACCGGCAAAGACCCAAACCAAAGTGTCAATCCGGACGAAGTGGTTGCTGTTGGCGCAGCGATCCAGGCCGGCGTCCTGACCGGCGAACTCAAGGATGTCGTACTGCTTGACGTGACTCCGCTTTCGCTGGGTGTCGAGACCCTGGGCGGCGTCATGACCAAGATCATCGATCGCAACACCACCATCCCGGCCCGGCGTAGCCAGGTGTTCAGCACAGCTGAGGACAATCAGCCGGAAGTGGATGTACATGTGCTGCAGGGTGAACGGGAAATGGCGACTGACAACCGGACTCTCGGCAAGGTTAAACTGTCGGGAATAGCTCCTGCGCCGCGCGGCCTGCCGCAGATTGAAGTTACCTTTGATATTGATGCAAATGGTATACTGACTGTAGGCGCAAAAGATAAGGCAACCGGCAAGGAACAGACGATCACGATTTCCAACTCCAGCAATCTGCCCAAGCAGGACGTGGACCAAATGGTCAATGCAGCCAAACAGCATGCCGAGGATGACAAGCAGCGCCGTCAACTGGTGGAAGTGCGCAATGACGTAGACTCGCTGGCTTACCAATCCAAACGGTTATTGTCGGAGCAGGCCGCCACACTGCCGGCGCATGTCAAAGGTTTGCTGGAAGCCGCGCTGGAGAAAGCCCGCAAGGCTATTGACAGCAACGCCGATATTGCGACGCTGCGCAGTGTCAAGGAAGAACTGGAACAGGCTTATGGCCAGGCTTGCCAATGCAAACCGGAGACGCAAGGCCCAACCGTGGAGAAACCGGCCGGACAGAAAAAAGCCGATGATGTCATGGATGCCGAATACGAAGAAAAATAATTAGATTCACATGAACCACATTGATGAGTATGAAAAGAAAGCGGTGAGCACAGTATGAAGTATATTGATTATTATGAGGCGCTGGGCGTGCCCCGGTCGGCAACTGAAAAAGAAATCAAGACCGCTTACCGCAAGCTGGCCCGACAGCATCACCCTGACTTGCATCAGGGTGATGCCAAGAAGGCGGCTGAAGAAAAATTCAAGACCATCAATGAAGCATACGAAGTTCTCAGTGACCCGGATAAACGGGCAAAATATGATCATCTTGGCATGAACTGGCAATCCGGTCAGGACTTTCAACCGGGACCGGATATGGGCGGTTTTGATTTTCGCAATGTGAATATCAATGGACAGGACCTGCATGGTTTCAGCGACTTTTTTGCCAGCATGTTCGGTGGCGATGTATTTGGCCGACGCGGCGGCGCAAGAGCTGAACGGCAGCGTGGGCCGGTGCGGGGCGAGGATATCGAAGCCGATATCAACCTGTTGGTGGAAGAACTATATAATGGCGGCGAAAAAGATATTCAGATCCAGGCGGGACGCAGTAGCAAAACTGTCAAGGTGAAGATTCCGCCGCGGATTTATCCCGGCGCCGTATTGCGGCTCAAGGGTCTCGGCGGTGAAGGGAATGGCGGCGGGGCCGCCGGTGATCTGCTGTTGCAGCTGAAAAACCTGCCGCATCCGATCTGGCGGATCGAAGACCAGGTCGATATTGAAGCCGACCTGACGATTTATCCTGAGCAGGCGGTCGTGGGTGACAAGGTTTCCGTACCCACACCGGACGGCATGGTGCAGCTGAAGATTCCGGCCGGTATTCACAACGGACAAAAGATGCGGTTGAAAGATAAAGGACTGAAACGGAAAAATGGCAGTTTCGGCGATATGTTCGTGCGGGTGAAAATCGATACGCCGCTGGAACAGAGCGCGGAAGAAATTGAACTGTATAGAAAGATTTTTGAACTACGTAACCGTTAAAGCGGGGGAGGGAAGGACATGAACGAAGAAAAATTTACCCAGAAAGTGACGGCGGTGTTGCAGGAGGCGCAACAGTCAGCGGCAATGAATTATCATCAGGAAGTTACCTCCCGTCATGTGTTTCAAGCCTTGGTGAAAGACAGAGACGGGATTGTTGACTATATTTTGGCCCAGGCTAAAGTCGAGCCCGGCCTGATTGAAGCAAAAGCGACCCAACTGGTGAAGAACCAGCCATCTGTCCGCGGCCAGGAAAGCAACTTGCGCTGGAATACGGCGATGGTCCGGGTGATGGCGCTGGCCGAAAAATTGGCCAAAGATGCGCAGGACGATTACATCAGCGTGGAGCATCTGCTGATGGCAGTCGCAGAGGATGGCGACAGCGATGTCGTTCAAGCCTGCCGCGATTTCAGCCTGACCCGCGCCAAAATCCGTGAGTGGGCGCGTGAATTCCGCAAAGGGCAGAATGTCACCAGCGACAATCCGGAGGGCGGCGAACAGATGCTGGCCAAGTATGGCCGTGATTTGACCGCGCAGGCCAAACAGGGCAAACTGGATCCGGTAATTGGCAGGGACGAGGAAATCCGTCGGGTGGTGGAAATCCTGTCACGGCGGACCAAAAACAATCCGGTGCTGATCGGCGATCCCGGCGTTGGCAAAACCGCCATTGTGGAAGGGTTGGCCCGGCGGGTGGTTGCCGGTGATGTGCCGGAATCGTTGAAAAACAAAACTGTGTACTCGCTTGACCTCGGCTCAATGGTGGCCGGTTCAAAATACCGCGGTGAATTTGAAGAACGGCTGAAAGGCGTATTGAACGAGATTGCCAAATCCGAGGGCCGGATCATCCTGTTCATCGATGAGCTGCACACGGTGGTTGGCGCCGGAGCAGCCGAAGGGGCGATGGATGCTGGCAATATCCTGAAACCGATGCTGGCCCGCGGCGAACTGCGCTGTATCGGCGCAACCACACTGAACGAATACCGCAAGCATATTGAAAAAGACGCGGCGCTGGAACGCCGGTTCCAACCGGTCATGGTGGCCCAGCCGTCGGTGGAGGATACGATTTCGATCCTGCGGGGTCTGAAAGAACGCTATGAAGTTCACCACGGCGTAAAAATCAAAGATGCGGCGCTGGTCGCAGCAGCGGTTCTCTCGGACCGTTACATTGCCGACCGGTTCCTGCCGGACAAGGCGATCGACCTGGTCGATGAGTCGGCGGCAAAATTGCGTACCGAGATCGACTCGATGCCGATCGAGCTGGATGAACTGTTGCGGCGGGTGATGCAGCTGGAGATCGAGCAGCAGGCGCTGAAAAAAGAAACCGACCCGGCTTCGGTTGAACGACTGGCCCGGATTGAGGAAGAACTGAAAGAAACCAAGCAGCAGTCTGACTCGCTGAAAGCGCAGTGGCAGATGGAAAAACAGGGAATTACCCGACTGCGCGGTTTGAAAAAAGAGATCGAATCGATGCGCAACGAAATGGAAGGCGCCGAGCGGGCTTATGACCTGAACCGGCTGGCTGAACTCAAATATGGCCGGCTGCCGGAACTGGAACAACGCTTGAAAAGCGAAGAGGAACTGCTGAAAGAAAAACGCAACCATAAAATGCTGCTCAAAGAAGAAGTCGACGAAGATGACATTGCCAAGGTAGTCAGCCGCTGGACCGGCATCCCGGTGACGCGGATGCTGACCGGTGAACGGGAGAAACTGGTTCATCTGGAAGCGGTTCTTCATGAGCGGGTGGTCGGTCAGGATGAGGCGGTGCAGGCCGTGAGTGAAGCAATCATTCGCGCCCGGGCTGGCATCAAGGACCCCAACCGTCCGATCGGATCGTTCGTATTCCTTGGCCCGACCGGCGTCGGCAAGACGGAGTTGGCCAAAACACTGGCCGAAGTGCTGTTTGACGACGAGCGGAGCATGATTCGCCTGGACATGAGCGAATACATGGAGAAGCATACCGTATCCCGCCTGATTGGCGCACCGCCCGGCTATGTCGGATATGACGAGGGCGGCCAGCTGACCGAGGCGGTGCGGCGGCGTCCCTATAGCGTCATTTTGCTGGATGAAATTGAAAAAGCGCATGGCGATGTGTTCAATGTCTTGCTGCAGATCCTGGAGGATGGCCGGCTGACCGACGGCAAGGGACGAACCGTTGATTTCAAAAATACCGTGATCATCATGACTTCCAACATTGGCTCACACGAAATATTGAACAATGATTTTGCCATCGCCAAAGAACGGGTGCTCGAACTGATGAAGGTTCATTTCCGGCCGGAGTTTCTCAACCGGATCGATGATATTATCGTGTTCAACGCCCTGTCCGCCGGGCAGGTCGGCCAGATTGCCGGCATCATGCTGGCTGGCTTGGCAAAACGTTTGCAGAAGCAGATCAATATCACGCTCAAATGGGATGAATCCGTGTTGCAGCGTCTAGCCAGCGAAGGCTACGATGCCAATTATGGCGCCCGTCCATTGCGTCGGCTGATCAGTCGGGCAGTGGAAACTGAATTGTCCAAGAGCATCGTCAAAGGCGAAGTGCCGGAAGGCGCCGTAGTCAATCTGACGGTTTCGGCAGGGAAAATCGGCCTGACAGTCGAACGGAAAGAGTAACAGACTTATAACGAATAAGGAGGCCTCCGGTATGTTTGAACAGGAAGCGCTGGCCCTTCTGCGCAGCAAAGTGGCGTTCATGGCCAATTATGACGGCAGCCGGCCTAGGGTCAGGCCGATGAAACCGTTTGTCGATGAAGCAAACCGAATCTGGCTGTTCAGTCACCTGGAAACGAAAAAAGTCGGCGAACTGAGCGCCGACAACCGGGTCGATCTGTGTATTGTCGGTGAAATGCAGGAAATATTGCGGGTCAGCGGCAAGGTTGAAGAAGTGTCTGATGCCACGCGGGATTTGTTTGCCGCTACTCGCAGCAAATTGTTTGCGGCTATGCCTGGGGTCGGACGCTACTATAGCGGTCCGGATGATCCGAAATTTGTACTGTTCCGGTTGCGGGCCGAAGAAATCAGTTTCGCATCACGGGATTGCGAAATGACCGGGCGAGTCGAACTCGGCCCGGCGAGTCAGGCATAATTTGTTTGCACGAACATAAAGTGATGAAATTGCTATCACCGCCGGTTGCAATCCTGGATTGCAACCGGCGCCTGTCTGACGCAGACTCGTTTACAAAACTTGCATACCGGGGCAAGATATTGTTAAATAATCACAATGGAAGAAATGTGTGAATCGAAGGATGAGTGTTTTTTGAATTTCAAACCGATTGAACTTACTGACAAACCTGTATTTGACCAAGCTTTTTCCCGGCAGTATTATGAAAACTCGTGGTTCACTTTCACCAATCTGTACGTCTGGCGCGACAATTACTCTACAGCCTGGGCGATTGATGATGAATCGCTGGTTGTTCGCTTGCAGGCCAACGGCCTGACATATTACTTGCCGCCATTTTCGTCGCCGGAAAAATCTTTTGCCGTTGCAGTCAATGCGGTAGTTGGCGAAAGCCGCCAACGGGGCGATTCCTTTTTGATGAAGGGTTTATCGCCGGCCATGCGCGACGAAGTGGCAGCGAACCAACCGGATAGATTTATTATCGAACCGCAGCGCGAGTACTTTGATTATCTATATGCGGCAAATGACCTGCGCGAGCTTGCTGGTCGCAAATATCACGCCAAGCGTAATTTTGTCAACCGTTTTCGGGCGACGCATCAGGATTGGAGTTATAGCCCCCTGACCAGCGACTGTGTCGAGGACTGTCTGCAAGTGGCGGCAGTCTGGTGCCAGGAACGCGACTGCGAAGCAAGTGCGGTTCTCAGCAATGAGTTCCGGGCGATTGAAGAAGCATTGAAACATTTTGACTTCCTGGGCCTGCGCGGCGGCATCCTGCGACTGGCCGGGCGACCGGTGGCATTCAGTTTTGGCGAATCGCTCAACCGGGATACGGTTGTCATCCATATGGAAAAGGCCGACCCGTCGATTCAGGGGCTGTATCCGATGATCAATCAGGAGTGTTGCCGACAGGCCTGGGGCGATGCAGTCTGGCTCAACCGGGAGGAAGATATGGGCGAAGAGGGGCTGCGTAAGGCGAAAGAGTCCTACTACCCCGTGCGCTTGATAGAAAAGTACAAGCTATATTTGAAGGAGGACTGACAATGGCGCAAGATTGTTCGTTTGACGTGGTGTCCCAAGTCGACATGCAGAGCCTGGATAATGCAGTAAATCAGGCGATGAAGGAAATCGGTCAGCGCTATGACTTCAAGGGCGCGCTGGCGGAAATCACCGTAGAAGCGGCCGGACTGAAATTTGCAGCGCAGGATGAATTCAAACTGGAAGCAATGATGGATGTATTGCGGTTAAAAATGGTGAAGGCAGGCATCTCGGCCCGGGCGCTGACCCCGGGAAAACTCGAGCAGGCCTCAAAAGGAACCGTGCGCCAGATGATGGCGATCCAGAGTGGAATTGCCGCCGACAAGGCAAAAACGATCGTGGCTTCGATCAAGGGACTGAAATTGAAAGTCCAGGCGCAGATCATGGGCGATCAGGTCCGTGTATCGAGCCCCAAGAAAGATGAGCTACAGAAAGTGATCGCTCATTTACGGGCACAGGATTTCGGTATTGATCTTCAGTTCATCAACATGAGGTCTTAGACGGGAGAAGTAATGACAGAAACGGATATCCGTCCGTTGCGGCGGTGGTTCAAACAGTATGTCCAATCGTTCTATTCGCCTGATGCTGACATCCAGGCGCATGTAAGGCTCAAAGAGGAACATACGGCAAGGGTCTGCGACCGGATGGCTGAATTGTCAACCGCGTTGCGGCTGACCACGGAACAGCGGACGTTAGCTGAGTCGGTGGCGTTGTTCCACGACGTGGGTCGATTCCAGCAATACACGCAATATCGCACCTTCAATGACTTTCGTTCGGAAGACCATGCCTGCCTGGGGGTACGGATTTTGCGCCAGGCCGGTGTATTGTCCGACTTGCCTCAGTCCCAGCAGGAGTTGGTGCAAAAAGCGGTCCGTTACCATAATGGCCGCGATGTGCCAGCCGATTCGGTCGAAGCGGTAAATCTGGCCAGGATGATCCGTGATGCCGATAAAATCGACATTCTGGCGATGATTACCAGCGAGGACGAATTGTTTCGTATCCTGCCTTCACCGGAGTTTGGCGGGATGGCGCAGGTGTCTCCCGGTACGGTCGAGTTTATCCTACAGGGACATGTGGCCCGGTTTGAGCATATCCGAACCGCAGCGGACCAGATGCTGTTCCGGATGTCCTGGCTATTGGATATGAATTTTGCCTGGACGTTTCAGATGGTTCGTGAAAAGGGTTATCTCGAAAAAATGGCGGCGCAATTGCCTCAGACCGATTCCGTACGACGGGTAGTCGAGTTTTTGTCAGATTATCGGGAGCGCCGAGCGGCTGCAACGGTATAGTCGCAAAGCCAAACGCAGCATGAAAATTGTAATGACGGAAGCATAAAGCGGGATTCTTACCGATATCAGGTAAGAATCCCGCTTGGCTATTAGAGTAAACGACAGCCGTATTCCTTTTATTTAAATAGTGGAACCGTGGTGGCCGCTTCAGTCATGACGGTGATTGTGAAGTCATCCTTGCCCAGTTTTTCGCGGGCAATCTGCATCGCCTGTTCGGCGCTGGTCGCTGGAATCAGGCCGGCTGCCCGGACAAAATCGGCATTCTCCGGTTTGGTCACGATAATCAGCGAAACGGCTTCGGCCATGTAAGCGAATTTGAGAGCGATGAACCCAGGCACGGTAAAGCCGGCCCGCAGGGCAATTTCTCGGTCGTACTTATCGCTGTATTTGAACCAGTCACTGAAATCCGGCGGTTCTTTGATATCGCGGCACTCCAGGAAACAGATCGCCACACCGCCGGGGCGGGTTGCCATGTAGGCATTGTCGATTGTTTTTGAACCCTGGTAAAGATTAATATCGCGGGGGAACCCTCCGGCCGAGGCGATCGTCAGGTCGGCCTGCTGTGAGATGGCGATTCCGTAGATGCGTTCCACTTCCTTGCAACCGGCCAGCCAGGCTTCGTGCCAATGTCCGGCGAAGAAGCGGGCGAATTTTCCCTGCGGTGTAAAGACCGCGTTGAGCAAGAAGGCTGGGTTGAGCGCAGCCGCATGTTGCACCATGTCTTCGTTCATTTCGTTGCCGGTAAGCTTGCCGGAGACGCTGTTAACATTGAGTCCTTTGCCGATTTCCTTGTGCAGGCAGAAGGTGTGGTTGCCCTGGATGCTTTCATAGGCGCTGACGCCGGGCATTATCGCCTTGCGTCCGCCGCCGAACCCGGCCATCAGGTGATAGACGATGCCGCTGGTCAGAATGACCTTGTCGGCTTCCGCCACCCGGCGGTTGACAATAATCGGCACGCCATTGGAAGTCGTGCCAAGTTGTACCAGGTTCGCCTTGTCCTTGCAATCATGTTGATAAATCTTGATCCGGTGACAGACTTCTTCGCCGCAGACAGTAATGTTTTCCGCATCGGTCAATGGACGATGCGCACCGAGGGTGACCACGATGGAGATGTCTTGATCCGGCACACCGGCTTCATTCAGTTCAGAAAGCAAGGTTGGCAAGAATTGATCGTGTTTGATCCAGGCCCGGGTGATGTCACCGACAGTGATGACAACCTTGTCCCCCGCCTTGACGGTCTGGCACAGCGGCAGAGCGCCGACCGGGTTGCGCAGCGCTTCACGGACTGCTGTCGGCACATCAACAATTCCTTCGGCAGGGGTTCCCTTGATGTCGTACAGGACTCTCTCCACCGGCAGCGAAAGCTCCATCGTGCTTTCGCCAAAGCCAAACTGGTATTTTTTCATATTCATTTTCACACTCCTGACATGGACAGGGGTTAAGCTTTTCAACTTAACCCCGCTGATCCGATTATGCTATTACTTCTTCTTGGCTTCTTCGATTTCCTTCAACCAGCTGCCGAATTTTCCGCCATATTTGTCGTATACCGGCTTGACAGCCGCCTGGAAGGCTTTGGAATCGACATCGCGGATGATTTCCATGCCACCGGCCTGCACGACCTTGAACTGTTCAGCCATCTGGTCGGCGCCCCATTTGCGGACATGTTGGGCAGATTCTTTCGCTGCCTGGACCAGGATGTCCTGGCTGGGTTTGTCGAACGAGTCAAAGAACTTCTTGCTCATCACGACAGTGGCCGGTGAGTAGGTGTGCTTGGTCATCGAGAAATATTTTTGGGTTTCTTGCAGTTTGAACGCATAGACGACGTTAACCGGGTTTTCCTGGCCGTCGATGGTTTTTTGCTGCAACGCGGTCAACGCTTCCGTCCAGGCCATCGGCACCGCATTGGCGCCCAGCGCTTTGAAGGTGTCGATAAAGACCGGGTTCTCCATGACGCGGATCTTCAGGCCGGCGACATCGGCCGGGGTACGGACCGGGCGCTTGGAGTTGGTCAGGTTACGGAATCCCCGCTCAGCGAACGCTAGGCCTTTCAGGTTGACTTTGTCGAACTGAGCCAGCATTTTTTGGCCGACCGGGCCGTCCAGCACTTTGTAGACTTCCGCTTCCGAGGCGAACAGGAACGGCATTTCAAACACGGCCAGCTCTGGCAGGAAGTTGCCGATCGGGCCGTTGGTGATGACTCCGGCGTGGACGGTGCCCATCTGCATGCCTTCGATCAAGGCTCGTTCATCACCTAGCGACGCGTTGGGGAAGATCTCCACTTTGATTTTTCCCTGCGACTTGGCTTCGACGACTTCCTTGAACTTGAGACAGGTGATGTGGTAGGGGTCTTTCTCGTTAACAACATGAGCCAGCTTGATTGTCTTGACTTCCGGTGTTGCCGGAGCACCGGCCGGTTTGGCTTCCGGCTTGGAAGAACCGCATCCGGCGGCTACGAAGAGAAATACCAAGGCGATTGCAAGAGCGAAATACCGTTTGGATCTGGACATTCATTCATCTTCCTTTCAATTCTTGATTTTAAAATGCTGAGCGGGACTGCAAAAGATACAAAAAGGCCCTGCAGATGTTTCTGGTGAAAGAAACCTTCCGCAGGGCCTTTTATACCCACGGTGTAACGCGGCGCCATTGCCGCGAGCTGCGTCGCTCGGTCCAGTCCTGCTACCAGCGGAACCCTAGACGCACTCTCTTTCAAAGATAGAAAACAAAGACGCGATGAACTTTGTATACAAGGTACCATCTTTGCTGGCGGCCTGTCAAGACAATTTTGCGAATTATTAACGATTTTATGCTGTGGTTTCGCGAAAAAAAGTCGAATTGTAATTATTCGGCCGATATATCCGCTTTTCTTAGCTCAAACCAGAAGCGGACGAAGCTAATCTTCTTCAGGTGTCAATTCATTATTGTGACTATTGGGCAGGGATTTCGCCAATCTAAGCGAAAATTACTATAATGTAATTTTTCTGATAGTCGAGGAGGTTAAAAAGAATGTGTTGCAGCGATAATAAAAATCGGGTAATTAAAATATGAAAAAAGCGCTGACGATTGCCGGGTCGGATTCCGGCGGCGGAGCGGGGATACAGGCTGACCTAAAGACGTTTGCGGCGCATGGTGTGTTCGGGATGAGCGTCATCACCGCGATAACCGCGCAAAATAGCCTCGGCGTTCTGGCGGTGCAGGATATCCGGCCGGATATCATTGCCAAGCAGATTGAAGCGATTTTTGCAGACATGGGAACAGATGCTGTAAAAGTGGGGATGGTATCGCAACCGGAAACGATCCGGACCATTGCCGAGGGGTTACGCAAATATGCAGCCCCGCTGGTTGTCATCGATCCGGTGATGGTTTCAAAAAGCGGCTACCATCTGTTGCAACCGGAGGCGGAAACGGTGCTGATCCAGGAACTTTTGCCGCTGGCTGACGTAGTGACGCCGAACATCCCCGAGGCGGAAGCGATCGTGAAACGCGCTATCCATACGCTGACGGACATGGAGGAGGCGGCCCGTGCCATCCATGCAATGGGGGCGAAGAATGTCTTGCTCAAAGGCGGCCACCGCGAGGAAGACGCAACCGATATCCTGTTTGACGGTCGGAGTTGTCAACGACTGACCGCGGCGCGGGTGCCGACAAAAAATACGCACGGAACGGGCTGTACCCTGTCCTCGGCCATCGCGGCCAATCTGGCGAAGGGGTTGACGGTAGCGGCTGCGGTTGTCGAAGCAAAGCGCTATATTACCGTTGCGATTGAGCATGCGTTGTCCATCGGCAAAGGCGTCGGCCCAACGCACCATTTTTATGAGTTATACCAAAAAGCAGGATTCGTCAATGAATAGGGAGCAAGATTGGTTGGCGCAAATTGCTGCCGGTCTGGGGCAAGTGAGGGTCAGGCAGCCGATTATCCATCATATCACCAACTACATCAGCATCAATGACTGCGCCAATGCTACACTGGCGATCGGGGGATCGCCGATCATGGCCAATGACCAGGATGAAGTGGCGGAGGTGGCGGCGCAATCGGCTGCATTGGTGCTGAATCTGGGCACGCCCAATACCCGGATGCTGGACTCGCTGGAAGCGGCCGGCAAACAAGCCAATGCGCTGGGGATTCCCGTCGTGTTCGACCCGGTCGGCGTTGGCTTTACCCGGGTACGCACCCGTGCCGTGGCCCAGTTGCTATTATCAGTCCGGATGACGGCTGTGCGGGGCAATCTGGCGGAAATCAGCCGAATGGCAGGACTGGATGTCACCTCGCGGGGCATCGACGCGTTGGCGGCACAGAACAATGCCGCCGATACCGTAAAACGGGCCGCGCAGAAACTCGGCTGCATCGTGGCGGCCACCGGCGTTTCCGACTATATCAGCGACGGGCGTACATTAATCCGCATCGATAATGGCGATCCGCTCATGGCGCGGGTCACCGGAACCGGCTGCATGACGACTTCATTGGTGGCGGCCTGCTGTGGCGCCATGACAGAGAAATTGGCGGCGGTGACGGCTGGAGTCGCCGCAATGGGGGTCGCCGGGGAAATCGCCCGATCCCTGCTGCAACCCGGCGAGGGAACCGGTTCGTTCCGGGTCCGCCTGCTTGATGCCGTATCCAATCTGAGCGGCGAAGAGATTTTGAAACGGGGGAAACTGACGGTTGAAACCACGAATGATTGACTATTCTTTGATGCTGGTCACCGACCACTGCAGTGACGCCGCTGCTTTTTGCTCCATCGTGGAGAAGGCTTTGCAGGCAGGCGCGACAGTGTTGCAGTTGCGGGAAAAAACGGCGACGACGCGCGATTTTTATCAGTTGGCGCTGCGAATCAAACCGATTGCCAGACAATACAATGTTCCGCTGCTGATTAACGACCGGCTAGACATTGCCTTGGCGGTGGATGCCGACGGAGTGCATGTCGGCCAGGAAGATTTGCCGGTGGCGGTTGTGCGACGATTGATTGGGCCGGACAAGATTCTTGGTGCGACGGCGGCCACGCCGGAGGCGGCGCAGACGGCTGAACGGGAAGGCGCCGATTATATCGGCAGTGGCGCCATGTTTCCGACGCGGACTAAGCCAGGAAAACCGGTGCTGCCGATGAATGTGCTGGCGCAGATCAAGCAGTCGGTGAAAGTTCCTGTAGTGGCGATTGGCGGAATCACGGCAGATAATTTGTTGACGCTCAAAAACACAAGCGTTGATGGTGTGGCGATTGTTTCGGCAATCATGGACAGTGCCGACCCGGCGGCAGCGACGCAAGAAATATTATCACGCTGGTGCAAATAGCAATAACAAATGAAAATGCAGGAATCCCGGTAACAAGGAGATTGAACAGGCAAAGGCGAATAAGACTATCGGCAGGAATCGATCCCTGCTAAAAGAGTAGAAATGTAGCAAAGAGAGGGAATGGTTAAATGAAAAAAATGTCCATGCGAATGTTCCTGGTTCTGGCAGTTCTGGTTGTCACTCTCACAAGTTCGGTATCGGCTGATGTCGGTTATCTGGGCCCGGCGGCCACGTATACCGAGGAAGCGTCGATCCTGTTTTTTGGTGACAAAGAAACCTTTGTGCCGATGAAAACTGTGCCGGAAACCCTGGCCGGCGTGAAAAGCGGTGAATTCCGCTATGCAGTGGTGCCGATCGAAAATACCGTCGGCGGGCCGGTGTTCAATTATCTCGATGCGGTGATCAATGATCCGGCGTTTGTCGTGGTCGGCGAAGTGAATCTGCCGATTCGTCAGACGCTGATGGTGGTTCCGGGCACGGTGCTCAGCGATATCAAAACTGTCTTGTCGCACCCGCAGGGGATTGCCCAGGGCAAAGACTGGCTGAAAGCAAACTTGCCTGAGGCCAAACTGATTGAAGTCCCCAGTACTGCCGAAGGCGCCCGCCGGGTGGCGGACGGTCAGGACAAGTCGGTTGCCGCCATCGCATCGCCGCAGGCTGCGGTAACTTATAAGCTGGCTGTTTTGGCCAAGCAGATCGAAGTGACGAAAACCAATGTAACCCGTTTCTGGGTGGTTACGCTAAAGCCGTTCCAAAAATTCGGCCAGACCCGGACTGCGCTGGTGGCACAAGGACCTGCCGCTGCACTGCCCAAGTTGCTGAGGGACATCGACGCTGCCGGTTACAAACTGGTTTCCCTGCATGACCGTCCAGCCAAAACACTGCTGGGAGAGTATGTGTTTGTTGTCGAGCTGGCAGGAGATGGTCGGCGAGAAGCGCTGACGGAAGTATTGGCAAAACATGCGGCTAGCATGAAGAGCCGGGTACTAGGCAGTTTTGATGTAAAATAGGCTGACCTGCCTAATTTAACGTTTTGTGGCGGTTGTCTGACAGCCGCCTTTTTTGTTCAGCAAAACCTTTGGTTAGCAGGAGAATACTCCGGTTGCTGCGAAATTATTCTCCATGAACGCATATCTGTGGTATTTGCTTTATGTCGCGGCAGTGATTGCCGCAGCAATATTAATGGTTCGCAGAACGGGTCGCCGTGTGGCAGCCGTCCCGCCGGACTTGCTGGAGGTTGCCTGGTTGCGCGACCAGGCGGGCGGCGTACTGGAAGTAGTGGTGTTTGGCCTTTACTGCCGGGAACTGGTCGAGTTGGCTGCGGTGCCAGGAGAGCATAAACTGCTGCTACGGATCAAGGGGCAGCGCCATTCGCAGGACTTGACCGCACTGGAGCAAACAGCAGTTGATGTCTTTGCTCTGATTCAGCACAAAACAAGCAGGAACGAAGCTAGACAAAAGTGGTTTGCAGCAACTGGTGAATTGAGGGGTGACGTGATTAAAAAAGGCTGGTGGCGCAAAGCCACAGCCAGTAAAAAAATTCTGACTGCCTTAGTTCCAGTGCTGATTTCAGTCGGTTGCCTGCGGTTCATCAATCTTTACGAAGGGTCGCTGCAGGTCGGGTTAGGTGTTACCGTTCTGGTGCTGGCTGTTTTGGGTCGCCGATTGGTGGCCAACGAACTGGAAGGCCCGACCGAACAGGGACGATTGTTGCTGGCTGAACTAAGACGGTCGGCGTCACAGGAAAATGAAATGGCATGGCAGGTTGCGCTGCATGGCAGCCAGGTCCTTGAGCGAAACACGAAATTCCGTAGCTTTGGAGTTTTGACGCGGGCGGTACCGTTTCAGCAATTAAACCGATAGGTAAAAAGAACCAACATGTCGAATTAATAATTTAATAATGTAACACTATTATAGAGATGGAGCGATTGCGATGATGAAAGAATTTGAAGGAAACCAACCGGATTTGGACGAAAAGACGTTTTTGGCCGATGGGGCAAGAGTCATCGGCGCCGTAAAAATGAAAGAGTTCAGCAGTATCTGGTGCAATGCCGTAGCCCGTGGCGACGTGGCGCGCATTGAAGTCGGACGCTATAGCAATGTGCAGGATAATGCCGTGCTGCATGTCGCAGATGATCACCCCTGCATCATCGGCGATTTTGTTACTGTCGGCCATAGCGCCGTGGTTCACGGGGCAGTGGTGGAAGACCATTGCCTGATCGGTATTGGCGCGATTGTATTGACCGGAGCTGTGGTCGGGACCGGCAGTATCGTGGCCGCCGGTGCGCTGGTGCGCGAAGGCCAGGTCATTCCGCCCCATTCGCTGGTCGTCGGCGTACCGGCCAAGGTCGTTCGGTCGATTCCCGAAGACTGGGACAGCATTCATGCCCAGGCATTGAAATACAAGACACTTTGGACCGAGCGCTACGGAATTATGCCCAATGCAGGTGGAGAGAGTTACCACGGCGAACAGATAGTATAAGCGAGAATTAAGGAGTTCATCATGAAAGATACAGGCAAGGATTTTATCCGGCTGACGCACTATGAACACCTTACTCCATCCGACCAGAGCCAGGGAGTTCCTGCTCCCGCACTGGAATCGCCGTATTGCGGCGGTGGGCCGCTGATGCATCTTGGCAAACCGCTGCAGCCAAAATCGGAAAATGCTTTGATGGAAAACACGCTGACCGGTCGGCGCAGCATTCGTCGTTTTTCTCATGCTCCATTGAGCATCGAGGAACTGTCATGGCTACTCTGGTGTACTCAGGGCGTGCAGCAGGTCATTCCACCTTCGACGATCCGCACCGTGCCTTCGGCAGGCGCCCGGCATCCGCTCGATACCTATGTGTTGGTCAACCGGGTAAAGGGCCTAAATGCGGGACTATACCGCTATGTTGCGTTGGAACACGCAATAGGCCAGTTGCGGCTGGATGCGAAAATTGGCCCGTTATTGCAGGAAGCCTGTTTGGGACAGGACATGGTGGTGTCTGCCGCGGTCAGCTTTTTCTGGGTGGCGGATGCTTACCGCAGCGCCTGGCGATATAGTGAACGGGCCTGGCGATATGTATTTCTCGATGCCGGACATGTGTGCCAAAATCTTTATTTGGCGGCAGCGCCGATTCAATGCGGGGTTTGCGCCATTGCTGCATTTGATGATGCAAAGCTCAACAACCTGATCGGCGTCGACGGGGAAAATCAGTTTGCCGTTTACGCGGCAGTCGCGGGAAAATTGCCGTCGCGCTGAAAAGGATTGTCCCGCCTGTTGTCGAATAAAACAATAACAAGGCTGTGACAGCCGGATTAAGATTTGAAAGGGGTCAGATAATCATGAAGGGAAACGCAAAACTGATCGACACGTTAAATGCATTGCTGGCGGATGAACTCGGTGCAATCAACCAGTATATCGTGCACGCGGAGATGTGTGAAAACTGGGGCTACGGCAAACTGCACGACCATTTTGAGAAGCGGGCCATTGACGAGATGAAGCATGCGGGCAAACTAATCGCGCGGATTCTGTTCCTGGAAGGCATGCCAATTGTCAGCAAGCCGAGTCCGATTCACATTGGCAGCGATGTGCCGAAAATGTTCCAGTACGACCATGAAGCAGAAGCAGGGGCAATTGCCGCTTACAATGAAGCGATCATGCTGGCCGGCGAAGTCAAGGATTATGCTACAAGGGAAATATTGGAGAATATCCTGAACGACGAAGATGCCCACATTGATGCGATTGAAGAAAACCAGGACCAGATCGGTCACATGACCTTGGGGATTTATCTGACGACCAAAGTTGACTAATACGGCAAATCTTTTGTTTTGTTGGACCCCCTGTGCGTTCTTGTGTAAGGAACTTGCAGGGGGTCTGTCAGTCAGGGAGCGATGGGTGCGATGCAAAACAGGTTCTCGATCGGTGAAATGTCCAAATTGATGAATATCCCTGTCAAAACACTGCGTTACTATGATGAAATCGGTCTGTTCAAACCGCATGAGGTCAACCGGCATACCGGGTATCGCTACTACTCGACCGAACAGTTTGAACAACTGGATATCATCAAGTATTTGCGTTTGTTGGGAGTGCCGCTCAGTGAAATCCGGGCGCATTTTACCCATCGGCGGGTGGAATATTTCTTGCACCTGTTGCAACGTCAGGAAGCCTCAATCAACGAAAAAATTCACGAATTGGAGATGACCCGGCGCAAGTTCGGTAGCCGAATCAAAGAGTTGCAGGAGGCGCTGTCGGGGACGCGGATAGAAGTGCCGGAAATCCGCTTTTTTTCCGAACGACAGGTTTTGCGGGTGCAGGAAAGCGTGCAAAGCGGGCCGAGCCTGGAAATGTCGGTGCGCAAATTGGAAAAATTGATCGGCGCCAGACAGTCGCCGATTTTTATCGGCAAAGTCGGTCTGACCGTTTCAGAAGAAAATATGTTGCAGGGCAACTTTTTGGAGTATAGTTCGGTATTTATCCTGGTGGAAGATTCCAGCGATGAAACCGAGTTTGCCGTGACCGTGCCGGCCGGCGAATACGCCTGCCTGTTGTTTCAGGGACTGCATGGAAATTCACCGCGACATTACCGTGCGTTATTGGAGTTCATTTCCCGCCAGGGCTTCACCATCGCCGGGGAAGCGTTGGAACGGGCGATTGTCGACGAGTTTATTTCTCAGGACAATCAACGCTTTCTGACAGAGATCCAGATTCCGGTCCGACCGGCCTGATCGAATCGTATCAAATTAATAGCGGGGGCTTCGCCAGGCTGTTTGAAACGGGGTTGGCGGCGGCCTCTTTTTGTTGCCCGATTTCCTACCGCCTATCAAACAGGAATCAGCGACAAAGTGATGAAGTATAATGTATTAAATCTTGACTCTCCTGTTGCTGGAGGGTTTATTGTTATACATAGCATGAGGCGCAACGTCGCCGGAATATGAGGAGGAAGACAGTGGAACGGATACTGGCCGTCAACCCGGGGGCAACTTCAACTAAATTCGCCGTATTTGAGGGCGAAACCGTCTTGGTCAAAAAGACGGTGGAACATCATGGAGACGAACTGAAAGCTTTTTCCCGCGTGTTTGACCAATATCCCTACCGGATCGATTTGTTGCGACGGGAGCTTGCCGAGGCAGGGATTGAATTGTCATCCCTGCATGCGGTGGTTGGCCGTGGCGGCTTGATGAAACCGCTGGACGGCGGAACATATCAGGTGAATGAAACCATGGTGCAGGAGATGGAGAAGGCGGAACGCGGCGAGCACGCATCCAATCTTGGATCGGTTATCGCCTATACATTGGGACGAGAACTGGGTATTCCGGCGTTTATCGTCGATCCCGTATCCGTCGACGAACTGGAGCCGGTCGCCCGGATCTCCGGATCACCTTGGTTTGACCGGGTTAGCATGACGCACGCGCTGAACATGAAGGCCGTTGCCCGGAAAGTGGCGGCGGAACTCGGCAAAAAATACGAAGAAGCCAATCTGGTCGTGGCGCATCTGGGGACTGGAGTGTCGCTGTCGGCGCATCAGGGCGGCCGGATGATTGATATCGTCGATGGTAAAGATGAGGGGCCGTTCGCACCGGACCGTTGCGGCAATGTACCTTGCAGCCAACTGGTCAAACTCTGTTTCTCCGGTAAATATAGTGAACAGGATATCAAGGCCGGTTTGTTCGGTTCGGGCGGTCTACATGCCTATCTTGGCACCAAGGATATCCGTCAGGTCAAAAAAATGGCCGAGGCTGGCGATGCCAAAGCTGCTTTGCTGCTTGATGCGCTGGCTTATCAAGTGGCTAAGTCAATCGGCTCGCTTGCCACCGTATTGAAGGGGAAAATCGACAGGATCGTTTTAACCGGCGGCATGGCCTATGCCACCTATTTTACGGCGGACATCGTGGATCGGGTCGGTTTCATCGCGCCGGTGACGATCGTGCCGGGCGAAGAGGAACTGGAATCTTTGGCAGCCGGGGCGCGTCGAGTGTTGCGGGGCGAAGAAACCGCCCGCAGCTATTCATAAGGGAGGCGAGCACCGATGCTGCGTCATTTTACGGAAGTCATAGAACGCGCCAAACGCAACGGACCGGTCCGGTTGGTTGTAGCGGCGGCGCAGGATGAAGAAGCGCTGCGAGCGGTGAAAGCCGCGCATGATGCCGGACTGGCCGAAGCCGTACTGGTCGGCGACAGTGCACAGATTGCGGCATTGCTGCCGGTGGTTGGTCTGCCTGGCGAAACAAAAATCGTGCACGAACCGGAGCCGGGCCAAGCGGCATTGACTGCGGTGTCGATCGTGCGCGAGACGGAGTCGGGCATATTGGTCAAAGGCTTGGTCAACAGCAGTGATTTTCTGCGGGCGGTTCTCAATAGCGAGCGTGGTCTGCGGACAGGACGCCTGCTCAGCCACTTCGCCGCATTCGAAGAACCGGGCGGCGACAAGCTGACTTATCATACCGACGGCGGGATGAACATCGCCCCGGACCTGGCCGAGAAAAAGGAAATCCTGATCAACGCCCTGCTGGCCCTGCATGCTCTGGGGATTGCCAAACCCAACGTGGCGGTGTTGGCCGCCAATGAAGTGGTCAATCCGAAAATGCCAGTGACGGTCGATGCCCAGGCGCTGATGGAAATGAGCCGCCGCGGCGAGTTGCCTGAGGCCGTTGTCGAGGGGCCGATTGCGATGGACGTGGCGCTTAGCCCGGCCGCGGCAGCCCACAAGAATCTGTCGTCGCAGATTACCGGTCAGGTCGACCTGTTCTTGGTGCCGGATATTTCGGCCGGCAATATCCTGGGCAAATCGTTGATTCACTATGGCAAGTTCAAGAGTGCCGGCGTGATTCTGGGCGCGACGCACCCGGTGGTCATGGTGTCGCGGGCCGATACCGCAGAAGCGAAACTGAACTCGATCGCCCTCGCTTGTTGTATCGCGTCAGGCAAGGGAGGCAACTGAGGTGTTTGCGGAACTGACGTTGGCCCATCCGTATCTGATGGGGTTTATCAAATTTGCCATCCTGGCTACAATCGGTGAACTGTGCGCGATCCGGATTTTGAGCGGACAATGGAAATCGCCGGTGGGTCTGATTTACCGGACGCTCGTCTGGGGCGTGCTTGGCATGGGAATCGTGCTGATGTTTGAGATTTTTTCCGGCGGCGTTGCCAGTGCGATCGCCAAAGGCTTGTTGCCGACCGGCAGCGGGTTCGCCCAGCAGTTTATGAAAGCATTTTTTATCAGTGCGATTATGAATCTGAGTTTTGCCCCGGTGTTCATGGCGTTTCACCGCTTCACCGATACCTGTATCGATGTGGCCTGCGGCGAAGGAGTCGGTTATGGCGGTGTCAATCCGTCAGCTGTTCTGGCCCGGATTGACTGGCAGGGGTTCATTGGGTTTGTCGTACTGAAAACCGTACCGTTCTTTTGGATTCCCGCGCATACGGTAACTTTTTTGTTGCCGCCGGAATACAGGGTCCTGGTTGCAGCTTCGCTGTCGATTGCGCTTGGCGCGATTCTCGCCTACGCCAAACGCAAGAAGACAGCAGCGCAATAAATAATAAAGCCGAGTTGAAAATGGGGGTAGAGAAATGAAAAAGCTATTGACGGGAAATGAAGCGATTGCGCAGGGCGCCTGGGAAGCCGGCGTAATGTACGCCTGCGCTTACCCGGGGACTCCCAGCACTGAAATTCTCGAGAACATTGCTGAGTTTAAGGCCGATATCATTGCCGAGTGGGCGCCGAATGAAAAGGTTGCTCTGGAAACGGCCGCCGGCGCGTCAGTGTTTGGCGCACGTTCCTTGGCCGCAATGAAGATGGTCGGCGTTAATGTGGCGGCCGATCCGTTGTTCAGCTTCGCTTATTCCGGCGTAAACGGCGGCATGGTGCTGGTGAGCGCCGATGATCCCGGTTGCCATTCCTCGCAGGATGAGCAGGACAACCGCTACTATGCCAAGTTTGCCAAGATCGCCATGGTTGAGCCGAGCGACAGCCAGGAAGCCAAGGATATGGTCAGGGTGGCGATGGAAATCAGCGAAGATTATGATACGCCGGTCTTGATGCGGATCACGACCCGGATTTGCCACAGCAAAAGCCTGGTGGAAATCGGTCCCCGCCAGGAAGTGGGCAAGCGCCCCTATGTCCGCGATGTCAACAAGTACGACCTGGTCCCGGCAACGGCCCGCAAACGCCGGGTTGCAGTCGAGAAACGCGTTGAGCGGTTGGCGGAATTCAGCGAGACGACCGAACTGAATTCTATTGAATGGCATGATAAAAAAATCGGCATTGTCGCCTCAGGCGTCGGCTATCAATATGCCCGCGAGGTGTTTGGCGAAGCGGCGTCTTATCTGAAACTCGGCTTCACTTATCCGCTGCCGATCAACAAGATCCGCGACTTTGCTTCGCAAGTGGAGACCCTCTACGTTGTGGAAGAGCTCGAACCATACATTGAAGAGCAATTGCAGGCAGCAGGGATCGCCTGTATCGGCAAGGCGAAAGTGCCAAAGATTGGCGAACTGACGCCGGACATCATTGCCAAAGCGCTGAAAGGCGAAACCATCCCGCTGGTCGAGTCTGATCCTTCCCAGGTGGTTGCCCGGCCGCCGCTGCTTTGCGCCGGTTGCCCGCATCGCGGCTTTTTCTACGAACTGAGCAAGATCAAAAACCTGATGATCACTGGCGATATCGGTTGCTATTCACTCGGTGGCAATGAACCGCTCAATGCCAAAGACACCTGTATTTGCATGGGCGCCAGCGTCAGTATGGGGCATGGGGTCCAGAAAATCAGCGACCGGCTTGGCGATGCGACCAAAGTGGTTGCGGTAATCGGCGACTCGACCTTCTTCCATTCCGGCATGACCAGTTTGCTGCATGTGGCGTACAATCGCAGCAATACTGTGAGCGTGATCATGGACAATCGGATCACCGGCATGACCGGGCATCAGGAAAACCCCGGCACCGGCTTCACATTACAGGGGATGCCGACCAAGATCGCCGATATCCCGGCGATTGTCAAGGCGCTGGGTATCGATGCGATCCGGGTGGTAAACCCGCTTGACCTGAAAGAATCGCGCGAAGCGCTGGCCTGGGCGCTGTCATTGGATGAACCGTCCGTAATCATCACCCGCTGGCCCTGCGTGCTGAAAAAACACTCCGATGCTGATAAGCAAGAATTTGGCAATTATATCGGCACTTGCCGGATCGACAGCGCAAAATGTATCGGCTGCAAGATGTGCATCAAGACCGGCTGTCCGGCGCTGCGGTTTGACAAGGCGGCCAAGAAGGCGTCGATCGACGCCACGCAGTGCGTGGGTTGCAAGGTCTGTCTGCAGGTCTGCCCGGTAAAAGCAATCAGCAAGGTGGGTGAATAAGATGTCGGACGTAAAGAGCATATTGATGGTCGGCGTGGGTGGTCAGGGAACCATCCTGGCCGGCAAGATCCTTTCGATGGGGCTGATGGCGGCCGGGTACGATGTGAAAATGTCGGAAGTGCACGGCATGGCCCAACGTGGCGGCAGTGTCAGCAACCAGGTCCGGTTCGGCAAAAAGGTCTATTCGCCGATTATCGGCAAGGGACAGGCCGACATCCTGGTGGCGTTCGAAATGATGGAAGCGATGCGCTGGCTGGAATATCTGAAACCGGGTGGCAAGATTGTCGTCAATGATTTTCGGATTCCTTCCGGCCCGATTCTGATCGGCGCCTGCGATTATCCGGAGCAAGTGTTGGAAAGTCTGAAAACCAAGGCGGATACAACCGTGATCCAAGCGGGAGAAATCGCCAAACAAATCGGCAATCCCCGCACGATGAACCTGGTCTTGTTCGGCGCTTTGGTCAAGGGGATGAATCTGACCGATATCGATTTTGAAACGGAAATTGCGGCGAACGTCAAACCGGAGACGCTGAAACTCAACCTGGAAGCATTCCGGGCCGGCATTGCCGCTTTGGAAAAGTAAAAGTCGCAGCGAATCGGCGTCAGTGGAAAAACGGAGCAAGGCCTGTAGAAAAGTAGAATGGATGGTGCAAACATGAAGTTTATCATTGAAGAAAAAGTGTTTAAAATTTTGCCGACAGCCTGTTTTGGCGTCGTAGTGGCGCGGGGCCTGGACAACCGGTCGCAGGACCCGCGGCCGCAAGCCTTGTTGCAGCAGAGCATCGCGGCGGTCGAAGAAAAATTTGCCGCGGCAAAGGCAAAGGAAGCGGCAGAGATCGCTCCCTACCGGGATGCGTTCCAAAAACTCGGCATGAATCCGAACAAATTCATGAGTTCGATTGAGGCGATTGCCACGCGGATTGAAAAGAAAAAAGGTTTTCCTTCGATTAATCCGGTCGTTGACCTTGGCAACGCGATGTCGATCAAATATCTGTTGCCGATGGGCGCGCATGATATCGACGCAGCTAGCGGCGACATCATGGTACGGTTTTCCCGTCAGGGCGATGAGTTCACGCCGTTCGGCGAAACGGCGGCGGAGATTCTGGAAGCCGGCGAACTGATTTACTCGGCGGGTGAAAAAGTGAAAACTCGGCGCTGGATCTGGCGGCAAAGCGAAGAAGGCAAAGTCACCGAGGCCAGTCGGAATGTGTTTTTCCCGATCGATGGATTTGCCGACCAAAACCTGAGCCGAGTGATTGCGGCGAGGGATGAACTGGCGAAGCTACTGGTGCAGATCTTTGGCTGCGGTGTCACGGTAGGCTTGCTGGACAAAGCGACGCCGGAGCTGGAATTCTAAAATCTTCACAGCATGACGAAAAGGTGGAAGTGCAACCGACTGTCGGTTGCACTTCCACCTTTTCAGCGCTCGTGTTTGATTTGTCGCCCAAAATGCTTTGCGTTAAAGGGAAGCGGCGAAAAATGTCGAATCTACTATTGGTTGGCAGTCAGAACATCGTAAACCGTGCGGGAAATTTCGGCGATAGTCTGGCAACCTCTGGCGGAATCAGGCAGGTTGTCGCTCATGATTGCCACGACATAAGCGCAACCCGGTGCGATGACGATTCCTGCGTCGTGTTCAGCCCCCGGCAACTCGCCGGTCTTGTGCTTGCAGACGGTATCCGGCGGCAATAAGAGGGGGATTTTGCAACGGTCGGTCTGGCGTCCCAGTATTTCGCACATCTGCCGATCGCTGGTGGAGTCCAAACAACAGCCGCGGTGTAAAGCTGCCAGAACGATTGCGACATCCATGACACTGGTCAAATTCTCCAATCCGGCAGCCGCAGCGGCAAAGTCCATCATTTTGCGGCGCAAGATCGAATCCTGGCAGTCGAGTGCCCGGATCCGTGCATTGATCTTGTCCATGCCCAGACGGTCAATCAGCAGATTGGTGGCGATGTTGTCACTCTCGGTAATCATCAGTTCAATCAGTTCCAACACAGTCCGGTCGGTTCCAGCCGGTAGCTCCTGCAACAAACCGGCGCCGCCAACCCGGTCGCTTTCCGCAAAAGCCAGACGATCTGACGGATTCAGCTGACCGGCCTCGATTTGGCCAAATGCCTCCGCCATGATGAACAACTTGATCAAGCTGGCTGAACGCATCGGTTGTGAGTGAAATTGCCAGAGCTGGTTGGTATGAAGATCGTGTACCGCGATGGCAAAAAAGCCGGGCTCATCCCTGAGCAATCGTGCTACTGCCGCCTCAAGCCGTTCCAGTTTTTCGCCGAACAGAATATCCATGCTTCATCATCCTTGCAACTGTAATGTTTCGGGCTGCGATCAACCCGTGAAGAGGAGTGACTCTGATTGCAAAAAAATAGGTTCATTGTTCTAATTTTTATCGGTCTGCTATTTGTGGCAATCTTCGCGATGGCGGGTTGCACCACCGGCAACAAACCTGCCGCGGGAAACCATATCCGCCTCGCCTTGTCGGCCGAGCCGGAATCGATCGACCCGAGGATGTCGACCAGCCTGTCGGGGTCGGCAGTAGAAGCGCAGTTGTTTGAAGGGCTGACCACGCTGGACGCAAATAATCGCCCAGTGGCAGCTGCTGCCGAGCGATGGCAGATATCGCCGGATGGTCGCAAAATCACTTTTGTGTTGCGCGCCGGACTCAAGTGGTCTAACGGCGAGCCGGTGACAGCCCAGGACTTCGAATATGCATGGAAAACCGGACTCAGTCCGGAACTCGCCAGCCCCAATGCCTATATGCTGTATTGTCTTAAGAACGGCGAAGCCTATGCAACAAAAAAGGCGACAGCAGAACAGGTGGGGGTTCGGGCAAAGGATGAGAAGACCCTGGAAGTGGAACTGGAACGGCCGACTGCCTACTTTTTGTCATTGACGGCATTTCACGCCTTTTACCCCATCCACAAAAAGACAGTGCAAGCCAATGAGAAATGGGCCAATCAGCCACAGACGATGATTGGCAACGGTCCGTTTAAATTGAGCGCCTGGGTCAAGTCGAGCCGGATGGAATTGGTGAAAAACGAGCACTATTGGGATGCAGCAAAAGTAAAATCAGCGAAAATTGAGCTGTTTTTGCTGGATAACTCATCAACGGCCTTGGCGATGTTTGATAGCGGTCAATTGGATATGGGGGACAGCATCCCACCTACGGAAGTGCCACGCTTGGTCAAGGAAGGCAAAGTGTCGATTCATCCTTTCCTGGGAACGTTTTATGTTTCGTTCAATGTAACCAAGCCGCCGTTCGACAATGCCAAAGTCAGACAGGCCTTTGCCTTGGCGATCAACCGTCAGGCGATAGCGGAAACGCTGCTGCGTGGCGGTCAGGTTCCGGCGCTGGCATTCGTGCCGCCGGGACTGGCTGATGCCAAACCCGATGAAGATTTTCGCACCAAAGGCGGCGCGTTGCTAAAAGACCACGATGTCGATACTGCCCGCAAGTTGCTGGCAGAAGCCGGTTATAAAGATGGCGCCGGGTTTCCCTCGGTGACGTATCTCTATAACACCAGCGAATCCAATAAAATGGTGGCCGAAGCGCTACAGGAAATGTGGCGCAAGAATCTCGGCGTACAGGTCGCTCTGTCCAACCAGGAATGGAAAGTTTACTGGGATTCGCTGGACAAACACCAGTTCCAGCTGGCGCGGGAGAGCTGGAGCGGCGACTATCCTGATCCAATGACATTTTTAGACCTGTTTGTCTCCGGGGGCAGCAATAATTCGCCGGACTACCGAAATCCGGCATATGACCGGCTAATCGAGACCGCACAGAACGCGCTCGATCCCGCCGCACGTATGAATACGCTGCATCAGGCGGAAAAGATTTTGATCGATGATGCGGTGATTGCCCCGGTGTTTTTCCAGACAAATCCCGTCATGATCCGGTCCCAGGTCAAAGGGGTGTTGCGCTCGATCCTGGGCGTGCCCTATCTCAAAGAAGCTTATCTGGAAAAGTAAGCCTTTGCCTACAAGAAGTGCAGGACGATCTGATAAAGCAAGGGGATAAAAACTGCCGGAAGCAGATTGGCTACCTTTATATTGTGCTGTTCCAGCATGTTCAGGCCGATGCCGATGATCAGCAAGCCGCCGAGACAGGTCATATCGGCTTTGGTCGCTTCGGATAGCAGCGGTTGCAGGAAGGCGGCGGCCAACGTGAGGCTGCCCTGATACAGCAGCACGCTGAAGGCTGACAGCACGATCCCAATGCCAAGTGTTGACGCAAAAATGATCGCGACCACGCCATCAAGCACTGATTTTGCGTAGAGGGTCTGATGGTTGCCGGACAACCCGCTTTCCAGCGAGCCGACGATCGCCATCGCGCCCACGCAATACAGCAGGCTGCCTGTGACGAAACCCTCGGACACTTTGCCGCCACGGCCTTTAAGCTTGGCTGCCAGCCCATCGCCGAACGCTTTAAGTTTTTGGTCGATATCCAGCCATTCGCCGACAATCGCGCCAAGAACCATAGCGATGATGACCAGTAACAAGTTGCTGACTTTCAGGGCGTTCAAGACACCGACGAGCAGCACGCAAAGCGCCAGCCCCTTGATAACGGCGTCGCTGATTTTGCTAGATAGACCGCCTTTCAATAGCGTGCCAATCAATCCCCCCGCGATGATGGCGGCAACATTGGCAAAAGTTCCGAGCATGCAAACACTTCCTTGTCGTCTTATTGCGGTGAATTCTTGCAGAATGGTTCTATTATACACCACTGCAACGGAATTACAGGGTTATTATATCATTCGGGAGGTTGTGCAGTGAAAAACGCAAATCAGGCCGTCAATCATCTGGTTGGTGAGAAATCGCCCTACCTGTTGCAACATGTTCATAATCCGGTGGATTGGTATCCTTGGGGAGAGTCGGCTTTCGCAAAAGCAAAAACCGAGGACAAGCCGATATTTTTGAGTATCGGCTACAGCACTTGTCACTGGTGCCATGTGATGGCGCATGAGAGTTTTGAAGATGAAACAGTCGCGGCAAAACTAAATGCTGACTTTGTCAGCGTCAAAGTCGACCGCGAAGAACGTCCGGACATCGACAATGTGTATATGGCGGCCTGTCAGGCGGCGACCGGCAGCGGCGGCTGGCCGATGACGATCATCATGGCGCCGGACGGCAAACCGTTCTATGCAGCGACTTATCTGCCGAAATCCGGAAAATGGGGCCGGCCGGGTTTGCTGCAGGTTCTCGAATCGGTGCAAAAAAAATGGCAGGGCAAACGCCAGGAATTACTGGCTTATGGTGAAAAACTGGTCAGCTTTATTCAGGCGGCGCAGGCACGTCAGTTGCCTGTGGCTCCATTGTCAGCGGAAATTCTGCAACAGGGATTCAATCAATTGGAAAAAAGTTTTGATGCCCAATATGGCGGGTTTGGCAAAGCGCCAAAGTTTCCAACACCGCATAACATGCTGTTTTTATTGCAATACTATCGGCGCAGTCAGACACCGAATGCGCTGGCGATGGTGCGAAAAACGCTGGACAGCATGCATGCCGGCGGCATTTATGACCATATAGGGTTTGGCTTTGCCCGCTATTCGGTGGATGAAAAATGGATCGTGCCGCATTTTGAAAAAATGCTTTATGATAATGCGCTTTTAGCGCTCTGCTGTCTGGAAACTGCCGAACTGACAGGGGCGGCAGAGCACCGCCGACTGGCGGAAGAAATCATCGGTTATGTTTTGCGTGATCTGGCAGGGCCTGACGGCGAGTTCTACTCAGCCGAAGATGCCGACTCCGAGGCAGGCGAAGGACGGTATTACACATGGACAATGTCTGAACTGGCAGAAGTTCTGGGAACAGAGAAAGCGGCGCTGTTTGCCGGCTATTATAATGTGACTGATAAGGGAAATTTTGAGCACAAAACCAATATTTTGCATACTGTCGGTATTACGCTCACAGATTATGCGGCGAAAACCAAACGCAGTGAGAGCGAGTTAGCCGCACTACTGGAAGAGTGCCGCAAAAAGTTGTTTGTTCGCAGAAATAAACGGCAACGGCCGTTTCGTGATGACAAGGTTCTCACGGCCTGGAACGCACTGATGTCCGTAGCGCTGGTCAAGGCCTCCAAAGTGCTTGAACGGGCGGTTTATCGGGTGGCAGCCGAGAAATGCCTCGCTTTTGTCGAGAAAAATTTGCGCAACCCGCAGGGACGGTTGCTGGCAGCGTACCGTGGCGGCGAGGCCCGGCATCTTGGCTGTATCGACGACTACGCCTTTTTGCTGTGGGCCCGGTTGGAGTTGCAAGCGGTATCTCCTACGGACGAAAATCTTTCCCGTGCAATCAAATTGGCCGAAGAAATGCTGCGGTTGTTCTGGGATGAGACTGGAAACGGGTTTTATTTCACCGGCAGCGATGCGGAGGTGTTGCCGGTTCGCATGCGCGAGTGGGTGGATGCCGCGATTCCTTGCGGAAATTCGGTCGCCGCCCGGATGTTGGTCTGGTTGAGCCAGTATTCTGGCGAACCTCGCTATCAGGAACATAGCCGTTTGATGTTGACGAATATGGCGGGTGAATTGAACCGTAGCCCGCTTGCGTACACATTTTTGCTTTCGGCATGCGGAGAATATTTCGCAACCGCTGATTGACAGCTTGCTTCTCCGGTGATAAAGTGATAATAGTAATTGTTACTAAAACGGAGGAAGCAACATGAAACAAAAAAGAACTTGGGGACTGATTGTATTTGTGATGGGAGTGCTGGCTGCAGTCGCGCTGACTACGGCAGGAAACCCATTTTCCGTTGGCGCGCAGGCAAAACCGACCGTTGCGGTGACAATTTCGCCACAGGCGGCGTTTGTGCGGGAAGTAGCCGGCGATTTGGTCAATGTGGTCACGATGATGCCGCCGGGAGCCAATCATGAAACCTTTTCCCCGCCGCCTCAAGATATGGAAAAGCTGAGCGCCGCCGCCCTGTACCTGGCTATGGGGCTGCCGCCGGAGCGAGCAGGCCTGCTGCCGAAGCTGGCGGAGATGAACAAAAATATGCGGATTGTCGATGTGCAAATGGAAGTGGCGAAGACCTATGCGCCGAGGCTCTTTGCTCCGAATGACCAGGATCCGCACATCTGGCTTTCGCCGAAACGGGCCATTGTGATGGTGCGTTTGACTGCTGAGGAACTTGGCGCGATCGATCCGGCCAACAGTGCGACTTACAAGGCCAACGCCGAACGCTATATCGCCAGAATCGAGGCGGCGGACCAGGAAATCCAGGCATCATTCAAGACTGTGTGGAACCGGATGTTCATCGTCTATCATCCGGCCTTCGGTTACTTTGCCGATGACTACAACCTGACCATGGTGGCGTTGGAGGAAGAAGGAAAAGAAGCCGATCCCCGCCGTTTCCGAGAAGTGATTGACATGGCCAAGCAAAAAGGAATCAAGGTGATCTTCTACCAGGAAGACATCGACGGACGCCAGTCCCGCACATTTGCTGAAGAACTGGGCGGACAGGCGGAAAAAGTTTCGCCGATGGCGACCGACTATGTGGAAAACCTGTTGCGGATGGCCAGAACCTTTGCGATGGTGTTGAAGTAAAAAACGGATGGAGCGACCGATGGAACTGGCACTGGATATTGCAAACCTGAATGTGTTTTATGGTGATGACTGCGCGTTGAAAGATATCAACCTACAGGTTGAAGAGCGCGAATTTTTGGCGATCATCGGCCCGAACGGCGGCGGCAAGACGACTTTGCTCAAGTCTATTTTGGGGTTGGTGACGCCGGACTCGGGGGAAATACGGATTTTCGGCCGCAGCGGTGAAGCTGCTCGGCGCAGCATCGGGTATGTGCCGCAGTTTTCCCGCTTTGACCGACGGTTTCCGATCAGTGTGGAAGAAGTCGTTTTGATTGGACGATTAGCTGGGCGCTCGCCCTGGTTCAGCCGGTTTAGTCGGCAGGACCGCCAGTTGGTCGACTCTTTGCTGGAACGGCTGGAAATTGCAGAGCTCAAGAATCGTCAGATCGGACAGTTGTCCGGTGGCCAGTTGCAACGGGTGCTGATTGCCAGGGCGCTGGCGGTCGAACCGCAAATCCTGATTCTCGACGAACCGACCGCAAGCGTCGATTCTGCGTCGAAGACCCGGATTTATGACTTGTTGAAAGAGCTGAACCAAGAAATGACGATTTTGATTGTGACGCATGATTTGAGCGCGGTATCGTCCAACATCGACAAGATTGCCTGCCTGAATCAACAACTTTTCTATCATGGCCGGACCGAGTTGGAAGCCGGACTGGTAGAGAAGGTCTATGGCTGCCCGGTCGACCTGATCGCCCACGGCGTGCCGCACCGCGTGCTGCGCGGGCATGAGGAGGGGAGCCTGTGATTGAAACAATCCTAAAATACAATTTCCTGCAGAATGCGATCATGGCGGCGGTTTTGGCCAGCATCGCCTGTGGCGTCATAGGCGTGTACATCATGGAAAAAAAACTGGTGATGATGAGCGGTGGAATCGCCCATACCGCATTTGGCGGTATCGGATTGGGCTATTTCCTCAAAATCGAACCGATTTTTACAGCGCTTGGCGTGTCGGTGATTGCTGCATTGGCGGTGGCGGCACTCAAACGCAAGGCGATGACCGATTCGGATTTGCTGATCGGCATGTTCTGGTCGCTCGGCATGGCGCTTGGCGTTGTCTTCATCGCGATGACTCCCGGCTATCCGCCGGACATCGCTTCGGTCCTGTTCGGCAATATCCTGGCTGTTTCCCGCTCGGACCTACGGTTGATTTTGGGTCTGGATATCCTGGTGCTAACGACAGTTACGGCTTTTTACCAGATGTTCAAGGCCTATATCTTTGATGAAGAATTCGCCAGTGTGGCCGGTGTGCCGGTCCGGACGCTGGAATACCTGATGTATGTTCTGGTGGCGGTGACCGTCGTGGTAATGATCAGAGTGGTTGGGATTATCTTGGTGATTGCACTATTGACAGCACCGCCGGCGATTGCTAAACAATTTACTTATGATATGAAGAAGATCATGGCGCTTTCGGTGCTATTGGGCATCGGATTCTGCTTCGCCGGACTGTGGGTTTCCTACACGGTTCGGCTGGCTTCCGGCGCTTCCATCGTCATGGTGGCGGTCGGCGCTTATGCTTTGGTGTCGTTGGTTCGGTTTGGCCTGCGCAGGAGAGGAGGGACAGCCCGTGAAGCCTGAAATTGATAAGACAGCCGGCAAACGACTGACGCTGCAGAAACAGGCGATCATCGATGTACTCCACGCCGATGAACGGATGCTGACCGCTGAAGAGGTATATGGCAGAGTGCGCGAAAAGCACCCGAATATCAGTTTGGGGACCGTGTACCGCAACCTGCAGGGGTTTTCAACGCAGGGCGTGGTGCGACGGACTTTGTACGCAGACGGCAAGGCGCGTTATGAAATGGCTGGTCATGTGCACCATCATCATTTGATCTGCCTGGACTGCGGTGGCGCGACGGAAGTCCCCTGGTGCCCGGTAGGCAATGAAGTGGTCAGTTTTATGGCAGAGAGCGATTTTTCGCCGGTTAGCCACCAATTTGAAATCTATGGTCATTGCAAACAATGTCGTGAGAAAAAGAAGTAGCGCAAAATAGCAACGGGTGGATTCCGCAGAATCCACCCGTTTTATCTTAATCTTTTTTAGAAGCGGCGGTCGCAACCGCTTGGCTTCCGTGGTACAAACTCGTTTTGTACCTTACAGTGCCTCAATACACTGTTGTTGGTTATTATAATGTTGTGGTTCGGTTTCCATTGAATCTTTCAATGGAATCACCCCTTCCGGTTAGTGAACCGTTCTTCAGGTAGTTTCTTACGAGGCTGTTTTTTCTTTTTTCATCCCCTGCTACCCTTTGATTACATTATAGAACAGAAAACGAATTTTTGCAATATTCCTGACGAAAATTTTACAACTTACCAAGCGACGACGATTGAGCCCTTGAATTGGTCGTTGACAAATTTCTTAACCTCTTCAGACTGATAGGCTTTGAGGAATTTTTTATATTGAGGGTTTTCTTTGTCCTTGCTGCGGGCTGCGATAATGTTAGCATACGGAGAATTGGAGTCTTCGAGGACCAGCGCGTCTTTAACCGGCACCAGGCCGGCAGGCATGGCATAGTTGGTGTTGATGGCCGCCAGGTCCAGGTCGTCCAGTGAACGGGGGATCTGAGCCGCATCCAGTTCGCGGATTTTCAATTTCTTCGGATTTTCTGTGATATCAACGACAGAGGCCTTGTGGCCCAAGCCGGGCTTCAGTTTGAGCAAGCCGGCCTTTTCAAGCAGTGCCAGGGCTCTGCCGCCATTGGTCGGATCGTTGGGGATTGCGATTAGGGCGCCATCTTTTAGCTCTTTGACGTTTTTGATTTTCTTGGAGTAAACGCCCATCGGGAACGTGATGGTTTTAGCCAGCATTACCAAGTCGTATTTGCGATCCTTGATCATGTTTTCCAGATACGGCAGGTGCTGGAAGCTGTTGAGATCGATGTCTCCCTGGTTGAGCGCCACGTTGGGCTGGATGTAGTCGCTGAATTCGACGATCTGGATTTTTAGGCCATCTTTTTCGGCCACTTTTTTCACGACTTCAAGGATTTGGGCATGCGGTCCGGCGGTAACGCCTACTTTCAGCGGTTTAACCGCGACCGGCGCAGCTGCCGGTTTGGCCGGTTCCGACTTGCCGCCGCATCCAGCCGACAAGACGAGTACAAGGACGAGCAGCAGGCAGACAAGCAAGGTCGTTGATTTTTTCTGATTAGACATGTTTCATCTCTCCTATTGTTTTGAATTTGTAGTTTTACTTTTTATTCAACCGCCGCGAGAGCAAATCGCCGGCGGACTGAACCAACTGGACCAGGGCGATCAGGATGACAACGGTGGAAATCATCACATCGACCCGGAACCGCTGATAACCGAAGCGGATGGCCAGGTCACCCAGACCGCCGCCGCCGATCGCCCCGGCCATTGCCGAATAACCGATCAGGCTGATTACGGCCAAGGTCAGGCCAAGTACGATCGAGGGCATGGCTTCAGGCAATAGCACGCGACGGATAATCTGCATCGGCGAGGCCCCCATGGCCTGGGCGGCCTCAATCAGGCCGTAATCGACTTCGCGCAGAGCGGACTCAACCACCCTGCCGACAAACGGGATTGCGGCGATCGACAACGGTACGATGGCTGCATTGGTGCCGATCGAAGTGCCTGCCAACACGCGGGTCAGCGGGATGATCGCTACCATCAGGATGATAAACGGCGTGGAGCGGGTGGCGTTGGCGATATAGCCGAGAATACGGTTGAGCCAGAGGTTTTGCAGAATGTGTCCCCGGCTGGTCGAAACGAGAATCACGCCGAGCGGTACGCCGAGAACTGTTGCTATGCCAGCGGACACGGCAACCATATAGAGGGTTTCTCCTAGCGCTTCAAGCAGTAGCGCGAGCATTTCTTGCGACATAGCCAATCACCTCGATCCCCAATTCGATTTCTTGCAGGTATTGCAGCGCCGACTGAATCGCAGCATCATCGCCGGATACTTCCACCAGCAGCGTACCAAAAGGAGTGTTCTTTAAATGGTCGATATTGCCGAACAGGATATTCACATCGACATTGAACCGGCGAATCAATCCGGCGATGACCGGTTCGTTGGCGCTGGAACCGATGAAGGACAGTCGCAACATCAGGTTGCTGCCAGGCTGCGGCGTGTCGGTGAAGGGAAGGCCGGCGAAAACGTCCGGCAAGTCATGGCTGACGATCGTGCGAATGAATTCTTTTGTGGTTGGCGTCTGGGGCCTGACAAACAAGTCGATCACCGACCCTTCCTCAATCACCAGACCATTCTCCATGACGGCCACCCGGTCGCAAATTTCTTTGATGACTTGCATTTCATGCGTGATGATGACAATGGTTAAGCCCAGTTTCTGATTGATGTCGCGCAGCAACTCAAGGATCGAGTGGGTGGTTTGCGGGTCGAGCGCCGAAGTTGCCTCGTCGCACAGCAGGACTTTCGGCCGGTTGGCCAAGGCCCGGGCGATGCCGACGCGCTGTTTCTGACCGCCGGAGAGCTGGGCAGGGTATTGGTTGCGTTTATCTGCCAGTCCGACCAAATCGAGCAACGGATTTACCGCGGCGGCGATTTCGGCGGCGGACTGTCCGGCTAGTTCCAGCGGAAACGCGATATTGTCGTAGACAGTGCGGGAGGACAGCAGGTTGAAGTGTTGAAAGATCATGCCGATTCGTTTGCGCATCTCACGAAGCTGTCGTTCCGGCATTGTTGTCAATTCTTCGCCGTCGACAATGACAGAGCCGCTGCCAGGTCGTTCCAGCATGTTGATGCAACGGATCAGGGTGCTTTTTCCGGCGCCGCTTTTGCCAATGACACCGAAGATTTCACCTTCCTGGACATGGATGCTGACCCCGCGGAGCGCATCCAGCGATCCGTTTTCGCCGTGATAAGTTTTGTGCAGATTTTTGAGTTCAATCATGGCAGGCATACTCCTTTATGAATAAATAAACGCCTCTTCGCAGATGGAAGAGGCGACGCCGTAAAGCTAAGCCGTTTTCTTCATCTGCCGGGATCCTTCCCTGCAGGAATTGGCACCGTTTCGCAAAAATACGAATGGTTGCCGCAGCATCATCGGGCCAGTCCCTCCGCTAACTCTGGATGAAAAACACGAGAGTGTTTTATTCTGTTGTAGCGTATCCTACCATAACCGGGCAAAACGTGTCAAGACAAATTTGAAACAATTCTCCAGGAAATCTGGTGAAATAATAATGGACTTGTAATATAAGGCGAGATTTTCGCGCAATAAAGAACTGCAGAGTAAAAGCAGGAACTATGTTCGCGCACGCCGAATTCTATCTCGATGATAACAGGGAGGCGAGCACATGCCGGCGAATCCAAAACTGAAAGATCCGTTGACTGACCAACTGTTCAAGGCGATACGGCTCCTGGAAAATGAAGAAGAGTGTTATCAGTTTTTTGAAGATATCTGCACCATCGGAGAAATCAAGGCGCTGGCCCAGCGGCTCGAAGTGGCGCGGATGTTACAGACCGGCTACATTTATGACGATATCGTTGCCAAAACCGGCGCAAGCACGGCGACGATCAGCCGGGTCAAACGTTGTCTGATTTATGGCGCTGACGGCTACAAGATCGTGCTGTCTCGGTTTGGCGAGACGGAGGCGCAGGAAAAGCCCGAACGAAAAGACAAGACAAAGGCGGGAAAATAAGACATGGCGAAACAGGAATATATCCCCCAGGTTCCCTATGGCACCAAAGATATTCTGCCGCAGGACGCAGCACGCAAAAGGCGGGTGGAAAACGAACTGGCCCGGCTGTTTTTGGCCTGGGGTTATCAGGAAGTTGTCACCCCTACGTTTGAATACCATGAGACCTTGAAAGCGGGAGCGCCGGAAGAATCGGACGACAGCTCGTTCCGCTTTTTCGACCGCAACGGACGGATGCTGGCTCTCAGGCCTGACATGACAACGCCAATCGCCCGGGTGGCAGTGATGCGGATGAAGGATGATCCGCTGCCGTTCCGGTTGTTTTACCTAGCCAATGTATTTCGTCAGGAAGAGTCGCAGGCAGGCCGGCAATGCGAGTTTTACCAAGCGGGAGTCGAGCTTTTGGGAGCGGGCGGCATCGCCGCCGATGCCGAGGTGGTGGCTCTGGCGGTGGAAGCGCTGATGGCGGCGGGGTTGACCGAATTTCAGGTTTGCCTGGGGCAGGTCGATTTTATCGGCGGCATCATGACGGAAGCCGGGCTGGACGCACAGACAGGGCAAGCCGTGAAACGGTTGCTGCTGGAACGCAACTTGGTCGGCTTGGCCGAATTGCTTGACGAATGCCGGATCGACGATGATATCAAGCAACTGTTGCAACAGTTGCCGATGCTGCATGGGAAGCTGGAGTTGCTGCAACAGGTGCGCGAACGGGTAAAAAATCCAATCAGCCAGGCTGCCATCGACAACCTGGCTGACATATACGGTTTGTTGCAAAGTTATGGCATCGACCGCTATGTGACCTTTGACTTGGGAATTATCCGCGATTTTGAGTACTATACCGGCATGGTGTTTGAAGCCTATACCAGCGGGCTTGGCTACCCGATCTGCGGCGGCGGTCGTTATGACCGGATGGCCGGTTCATTTGGCAGGGAACAACCGGCGACCGGCTTTGCCCTTGGCATCGAACGGGTGCTGATGGCGTTGGAACGGCAGGGGCTGGCAGTGGAGTCGGTGCCGCAGAATATTTACGTGGGATGGGCCCCAGGCAAGCTGACAGCGGCGATTGCCGAAGTGCGTCGTTTGCGGGCGAAAGGAACGCAATCGGAACTGGCTCTGCAGGCGCAGTCCCGACTGGAAGCCGAAACCGAATGCAAGCGGCGCAACTGCAAGGAGCTGCTTTATCTGGACTAGTAGCCCCGCGTTTTGTCGATCGGCGTTAACAACGGTGCTCCGCTGAGATAACTGGCGAGATTGTCGCTGAACAGTTTAATCGCACGGTCAAGATAAACCGGTGATATGGCTGACAAATGCGGCGTGATGATTACGTTCGGCAGATCCCAGAACGGACTGTCAGCCGGCAATGGTTCCTCCATGAATACGTCCAGACCGGCGCCGGCTAGCTGGCCTGCCTGAAGCGCTGCCAGCAATGCATCTTCCTGCACAACTGCGCCGCGGGAGACGTTGATAAAGTAAGCGGAAGGTTTCATTGCGGCAAAAGCGTCGCGGCCCAACAAACCGGTCGTGGCGTCGGTGAGCGGCAGGGCGACTACGACAAAATCGGCTTCAGCCAACATTTCCAGGAGCTGTTCGGGACGATACAGATGATCGACGAACGGCTCCTGCGTCATTTCCCGCTTGGCGGCTATGACCCGCATATCCATCAGTTTGGCCTTTTTGGCGATTTCACGGCCGATGGCGCCCAGACCGAGTACGGCAAGTGTTTTTCCGTTGATTTCCTGCAGTTCCTCAATCGGCGGCCGTTGCCACAGGTGTTGCTGTTGCTGTTTGTGCAACAGGTTGAGCCGCCGGGTGAAACTGAGCATCATTCCCAGAACGTGCTCGGCCATCGGGATGCCGTGGATGCCCTTGGAGTTGCTGATTAGCACAGGACTTTGCTGTGTTTCCGGAAACAGCAGGAATTCGACGCCGGCAGTCAGCGCATGGATCCATTTTAGGTTTTTTGCCTGGGCGTAAAATGGCTGGATGTTGTTGAAACCCCAGGCTGCCAGGATTTCCGTATCATGAATGTGTTCGGCGGCGTGCTTCAGGTCGCTGGTAACAATCTCGGCCTGGGGCGCGGCGGCAAGGATCAAGGCTTTTTGACGAGCTGAGATTGGATTGAGGATCAGAATCTTTGGCGCTGCTGACATAGTAACCCTCCCGTATTGCAGTAGTATCCTAATGGAATTATTCGGGGCGGGTAAAGAAAATCCTACTGCAAGTCAAAAGGAATTGACGGTGAAAAAAAACTGTGGTACCATGATTAACATGTTAATGCTTTAAATAACTAAAGAATAAATGAGCGCTGGAGGAAATAACGTGACATCGCCTGACAAGGATATGCTTACGATTGCTCTGCCCAAGGGGAAACTGTTCCAACCATCCGCCGATTTACTGGCCCGCTTTGGCTATACGGCGGAAGGGCTGTCGGAGAATTCGCGGAAACTGGTGATTGCCAATGAGGCGAAAAAAATCCAGTTCGTCATTACTAAGCCGATGGATTTGCCGACCTATGTCGAGTATGGCGCGGCAGATATCGGGATTATCGGCAAGGATGTGCTGCTGGAAGAAGCCCGCAATGTTTATGAGTTGCTTGACCTCAACTTCGGCCTTTGTCGGTTGATGCTGGCGGTTCCGGCAGCGCTGAAGCGTGAGAAACTTAGTGATTACGCGCACATGCGGGTGGCGACGAAGTTTCCGCGGGTGGCAGAGCAGTTTTTTCTCGATCATGGAATCCAGATGGAGATCATTAAGCTAAACGGCTCGATTGAACTGGCGCCGATGGTCGGTCTGGCCGAGATGATCGTGGATATCGTGGAGACCGGTCGGACACTGAAAGAAAACAATTTGATCGAGATTGCCCATCTGCACCGGGCGACAGCTCGGTTTATCGCCAACCGGGTCAGCTTCAAGATGAAGTTTGACCGGATACAGCCGATGGTGGAAGAGATGCGGAAGCTGCTCAGCGAAGGGGCGATAGGATGAAACGGATTGATTTGCGCGGCGCTGTAGAAGCCGAAATCGCCAGACTACTTGCCAAGCCTGCTTTTGATGAAGTGATTGTCAGTGAAAATGTCCGCAAACGGATCGAACAAACTTTTGGCGCAGAATTGACGCCAACCGCCCTGGTCGAAAAGATCGTGCAGGATGTAAGACAGGGCGGCGATCAAGCTGTACTTGACTATACGGCGAAAATTGACGGTGTGACATTGTCTGTAGCCGGCATGGAGGTGTCGATGGCAGAGATAGCGTCGGCTATGGCGGTTATCGAACCCGAGCTGCTGGCGGCGCTCAGGCAGGCGGCGGAGAATGTGCGACAGTTTCACCAGGAACAGAAAGAAAACGACCGTCCATGGTCCAGTTCACGTGGCGAAAATTCCTGGGTCGGACAAAGGCGTACGCCGGTGGATCGGGCGGGGGTTTATGTCCCTGGCGGCACGGCCGCTTACCCGTCCTCTGTGTTGATGACTGCGATTCCGGCGGTAGTTGCCGGAGTTCGGGAGGTCATCATGATGGTCCCGCCGGCGAAAGATGGATCGGTCAACCCATTGGTTCTGGCTGCGGCAAAATTGGCCGGGGTGCACCGTATCTTCCGGATCGGCGGCGCGCAGGCGATTGCCGCACTGGCCTTTGGTACCGGGACGATTCCCCGCGTCGACAAGATCGTTGGACCGGGCAATTTGTTTGTTACGCTGGCCAAAAAAGCCGTTTATGGACACTGTGACATCGATATGCTAGCAGGGCCGAGCGAAATCATGATTGTTGCCGATCACAGCGCGAAGCCTGCATTTATTGCCGCAGACATGCTGAGTCAGGCCGAACATGACGAACTGGCCTCCAGCATATTGGTCACCGATAACGATGTATTGGCGAATCAGGTCGAACAGGAGCTGGAACTCCAGTTGGCTGATTTGCCCAGGTCGGCAACGGCACGCGCTGCGTTGGAAAAACAGGGATTGATCTTGCTCGTCGATGACTTGGAACAAGCGGTTCAATGCGTTAATGCCGCAGCACCGGAGCATCTGGAAATCCTCACGACTGAGCCGGCCGCGCTGCTACCTGGCATCCGGCATGCCGGGGCCATTTTCCTTGGCGCCTGGACCCCGGAACCGCTCGGCGATTATTTCGCCGGTCCCAGTCATGTTTTGCCGACCGGTGGGACTGCCCGTTATGCTTCGGTATTAAACGTGGACACCTTTATGAAAACAACCAGCATCATCGCCTATGGCGAGCGAGACTTGTCTTCGCAAGCCGCAGCGATTATCAGACTGGCCGAGGCGGAAGGGCTGTCGGCCCATGCCAGGGCAATCTCTATCAGGGGGAAGAAAGATGCTTAGACCCGGAGTTGATCAACTACCTGCCTATTCAAGCGGCGAAGAGCCGACATGGGCAATCAAGCTGGACGCCAATGAACGGTCCGCGCCGCTGCCGGTTTCGGTTCGCAATGCGATTGCCAGGCGGTTGCGCGCGGTCGAGACGTATCGTTATCCAGAGATGAATGCAAGGCCGCTCAGGCGGTTGTTGGCGGATCGTCTGGGAGTATTGCCGGAGCAGGTGAGCGTCGGCAATGGTTCCAGCGACCTGATTGCCGCCGTATGCGCCACTTTCGGCGGCGCTGGTCGGACAATCGCCTATCAGTGGCCGTCTTTCTCGATGTATCCGATTTATGCGGCGCTGGTCGATTCGCCGACGTTGCCGATTCCGCTGGACGCGCAGTATCAACTGTCGGTGGAACGAGTGGTGCAGGCTGTCCGGCAATCCGACGTCAAACTGCTGATCCTTTGCAACCCGAACAATCCGACCGGCGGACCGATTGCCGCGACAGAGCTGCGAAAAATACTGGAGCAGGTGAACTGTCCGGTGCTGGTCGACGAAGCATATTATGAGTACTGCGGCGAAACAGCTCTGCCCTGGCTGGCTGAATTCCCCAATTTGATGGTGGCAAGGACATTTTCCAAGGCGTATGGGCTGGCGGCTGCCCGCACCGGCTATTTGCTGGCTTCGGAAAAATTGAGCGCCGCAATCGGCAAGTTTCTGCTGCCGTACCACTTGAACGCGTTTTCAATGGCGGCGGCCGAAGTATGCTATGAAATGCGGGACACAATCCTGCAGGAAGTGAGACGGACGAAAGTCAGAAGAGATGGTTTGGCGCGCCAGCTGCAAAAAGCCGGCGCGATCCAAGTGTATCCGTCAGCGACCAACTTTTTGCTGGTCAAGGTCGACAAACCCGATGAACTGAATGAACTGCTGATTGCCCAAGGCATCGGCGTAAGAAATTTTTCCCGCACGGTTGGTCTTGCCGGCTGCCTGCGGATCACGATTGGATTGCCAAAGGAAAATGCGGCCATACTTGCCTGTGTAAAACAATACGCGGCGCAACTGGCGAAACGGGAGTGAAACTTGATGGAAAAGCGAATAGCGACGCTCAAGCGCACGACAAAAGAAACAAACGTGGAAATATCGCTTGATATTGACGGAGCGGGCGAAGCGAATGTTGGCAGCGGCATCGGTTTCTTTGACCACATGCTGATTCTATTTGCCAAACACGGCCTGTTTTCGCTTTCGGTCAAGGCGCAGGGCGACTTGGTGATCGATGGCCACCACACCGTGGAAGATGTCGGCATCGTGCTGGGACAGGCGCTGGCCAAAGCGGCTGGCGACAAAGCAGGGATCAGGCGCTACGGTCATGTATACGTGCCGATGGATGAAGCGCTGGTGCGGGTGGTGGTCGATTTTAGCGGCCGTCCGTTCCTGGCGTTCGATGCGGAATTGGGGCAGGGGCGAATCGGCGAATTTGACGTGGAGCTGACTGAAGAATTTCTCCGGGCGGTCGCCGTGAATGCGGGGCTGACCCTGCACGTGAAGGTGCTGGCCGGCAAAAACCGCCATCACATTGTGGAAGCGATCTTCAAGGCGCTTGGCCGCGCGTTGTCCCAGTCGCTAGAACGCGACCCGCGGGTACAGGGCGTGCCGTCCAGCAAAGGAATGTTATAAGGGGCAACAAAGATGATGAACATTGCAATCATTGATTACGGCATGGGGAATCTGCACAGCGCCGCCAAGGCGCTGGAAAAAGTCGGCGCTCAGGTGTCGGTCACCCGTGATCCCGAACTGGTGCGCCAGGCCGATAAGGTAGTTTTGCCGGGCGTCGGCGCGTTTGGCGACTGTATGAAAAACCTCAACGAAAGAGGGCTGGCGCCGGTCATCCATGAAGTGATTGCCGCCGGCAAACCGTTTCTGGGAATCTGCGTCGGTTTGCAAATGTTGTTTGAAGGCAGCGAGGAAGACCCCGGCATAGCGGGCCTGGGGATATTCAAGGGTTTGGTGCGCAAAATTGTGGCGCCGGGACTGAAGGTTCCCCATATGGGCTGGAACAGCCTGGCTTTTCAGGCTGCGAGTCCGTTGTTTCAGGGACTGCCGCCGACTGCTTATGTCTATTTTGTGCACAGTTTTCATGCTGTGCCGACCGATCAATCCTGCATCACGGCGGTGACCGATTACGGCGGGCAGGTCACGGCGGCGGTTGGCCGCGGGTTGGTCCAGGCGGTCCAGTTCCATCCGGAAAAATCGAGTGCGGTCGGCCTGAAAATTTTGGCGAACTTCAAGGAGATGTCGATATGATAATATTTCCGGCGATAGATATCCGTGGCGGCAAATGTGTCCGTTTGGAAGAAGGACGCTTTGACCGCGAGACGGTGTTTGCTGAAAATCCGCTCGATGCGGCGCGGCGCTGGGTCGAAGCAGGCACGCAGTGGTTGCATATCGTTGACCTGGATGGAGCGCGGGCCGGCAAACCGGTCAATTTGCCGGCGATCAGTGAGATTGCCCGGACTTTTGATGTGAAAGTCCAGCTGGGCGGCGGCATCCGAACGCTGGAAACGGCGGAGCAAGTTCTGGCCGCAGGCGTCAACCGGCTGATTCTCGGTTCGGTGGCGGCTCGCTCGCCGGAGCTGGTCGAACAGCTGTGCAGTCGTTATGGTGAAAAAATCGTAATTGGCATCGATGCCCGTGATGGCGAAGTAGCGGTTGACGGTTGGGAAAAGTCCGGATTGCTGCGGGTGGAGGAACTGGCGCTACGGATGAAGCAGGTTGGCGCCAAACGAATCATTTATACCGATATTTCCCGCGACGGCATGCTGACCGGGGTAAATGTGGACTCGACGCTGCAACTGGCCCGGCAATCGGGTTTGGCAGTTATCGCATCCGGCGGCGTAAAAGGCATCGAGGACATTCTGGCGCTGAGACCGTTAACGCCTGAAGGCGTTGAAGGCGTAATCATCGGCAAGGCCCTCTACACCGGCGCGATTGCGCTGGCGGATGCGTTGCGGGTTGCCAGCGGAGGTGAAGTCTGATGCATACGAAACGGATCATTCCCTGCCTGGATGTGAAAGACGGCCGGGTGGTCAAAGGCACTAACTTCGTTTCGTTGCGGGATGCCGGAGATCCGGTGGAACTGGCGGCTTTTTATGACCGGGAACTGGCGGATGAACTGGTGTTCCTTGACATCACCGCATCCTCGGACGGACGTAATACGATGGTCGATGTCGTGCGGCGCACCGCCAGCCAGGTATTCATTCCGTTCACGGTGGGCGGCGGCATCCGTTCAGTCGATGATATCCGAACGATGCTGCATGCCGGAGCGGACAAAGTGTCGCTGAATACGGCGGCGGTCAAGGCCCCGGCGTTGATTGCCGAAGGGGCAAAGAGTTTTGGTCGTCAGTGCATCGTGCTCGCGGTGGATGCAAAGCGCTGCGGCGCTGGCAAATGGGAAGTGTATATCAATGGCGGACGGACGCCGACCGGACTTGACGTGATGGAGTGGATCCGGCGCGGCGTGGATTTGGGGGCCGGCGAAATCTTGCTGACCAGTATGGATTGCGATGGAACGAAAGACGGCTACGACAATGAACTGAACCGGGCGGTGTCGGAGCTGGTGGAAGTGCCGGTGATCGCTTCCGGCGGCGCAGGAACCCTGCAACATTTTGCCGATGCGCTGGTTCAGGGCAAGGCCGACGCGGTACTGGCGGCTTCGGTATTTCACTACGGCGAATTCAGTATCAGGCAGACCAAAGAATATCTTCGCAGTCAAGGGATTGAGGTGCGACTGTAATGCTCGAACGAATCAAATTTGATCAACAGGGACTGGTCCCGGCGATCGTCCAGGATGCAACCAACGGGACGGTATTGATGCTGGCCTATATGAATCGGGAGTCATTGGCAAAGACGCTGGAAACCGGCACGACCTGGTTTTATAGCCGTAGCCGCCAGGAACTCTGGAACAAGGGCGCGACATCGGGCCATGTTCAAACGGTGAAAGAGCTGCTTTATGACTGCGATGGGGATACATTGCTGGTTAAAGTCGAGCAGACCGGCGCGGCCTGTCACGAAGGAACCTATTCCTGCTTCAGTCGTCGGTTTGGCGAAACAGAATCGACGCTGACCGAACGGCCGCAAGTATTGGGCGCTGCAGTTCTGCCCGAACTGTTCGCGGTGTTGGAAGACCGGCGGAAAAATCCGCAGGAGGGATCCTATACCAGCAGTTTATTTGCCAAAGGCGAAGACCGGATTCTGAAAAAAATCGGCGAAGAAGCAGCTGAGACGATTATCGCCGCCAAAAATCACAGCCAGGGCGAAGTGATTTATGAAATGGCCGATCTTTGGTACCATTGCTTGGTGCTGCTGGCGGCTCACAATATTTCCTTGTCCGCATTGATGGACGAGTTGGCCAAACGGCGTAGCGGCAAGACGGTCGATCCGGCAAAAAGCAAGTGAAGTAAAGATAACTGAGTTTATTAAACCGGTTGAGGCGGATGAATAGCATCCAGCTCAGCCGGTTTTTGCTTTTTATTGCAGGAATAATGGGTTGAAAGGTCAAATCTTCCTATAAAGGACAATAGGCAGGAGGTAGTGTGTTTTATGGACGGCACGAAGGTAAAAACTTATTTGCAGCAACAGTTCGACAGCTTTGTAAAAGACCTCGAGACATTGACAAATATCGATTCTGGCAATGGCGATCCGGAGGGCACCGATCGAGCGGCTAGGTTCGTCGGCGAAAAACTCCAGGCTTTGGGGGCGACGATCGAGTATCGGAAAAATCCCCGTTCGACCCACCTGATTGCCCGATTGAAGGGTAAGGGGACATTTCGTCTGCTGCTGATCGCTCATATCGATACGGTGTTCAAGCCGGGCGAAGCGGTCAAACGGCCGTTCCGGCTCGATGAGAAAAACATCGCCTACGGACCGGGAGTCGGGGATGACAAGGCGACAGTCATCCAGACTATTTACGCGCTAAAAACGTTGAAAGAGTATGACTTTGATGCTTTTGGCGAAATCATCCTCTACTACAACGGGGAAGAAGAGGGCGGATCGCCCACGGCGGAAGCGATCGTCGCCGAATTGTCGCCGCAGGCCGATGTCGCGGTGATCATGGATACGGCCCGTCCCGGTTGGGGTATCGTGACCCAGCGTAAAGGCAGCGCCAACTACGACATCAAAGTCGAGGGGATTTCCGGTCATGCCGGTAATGCGCCCCACTCCTGCGCCAGTGCGATCATGGAGCTCGGTAATCAGATCAGTTTGCTCTACAAACTGGCCAGCCCGCTGCCGCAAAATCCACATGAGTATACGCGGGAAGCGTTGCAACAGAAAGGGATCGTCGACCACGGCCAGTTTATCACCGCCAACGCGATCAATGTCGGTGTGATTGGTTCGAGCAACGACAGGATCAACGTGATTCCCGGCGATGCTTTCGCCAAACTGAATGTGCGTTGCTATACCGTTGCCGAGCAGGAGCGACTGGACCGAGCGATCAAAGATCTGCCGAACCAGACGGTCGTGCCTGGCGTGAAGGTGACGGTGACTGGCGGCATTCATACCGGACCGATGGAAAAAACCGACCAGGTGCAAAAGTTGGTCGATGTCTATAAGAACATTGTTCGTCGCGAGTATGGCGCCGAAGTCGTCGAATGGATGGCCGGCGGTTTGACAGATGGCAACCGGACGGCTAAATTCATTCCGACGATTGATGCGTTGGGTGTGGAAAATTATGAAGAACATACCGATCACGAATACGTCGATCTTAACACTGCGGTGCCGCGTACCACGGCGCTGGTGCTATTGTTGGCCGAGATTACCGAAAGTTGGCCGCTGGCGTGAGTTACCGGGCAATAATCTTTGATTTGGACGGGACGCTGCTCGATTCGCTGGAAGATCTGGCGGATTCGATGAACGCCGTTTTGGCCCGGCAACAATTTCCCGTGCATGCGGTCGACCGTTATCGCTATTTTGTCGGCGATGGAATCAGTGAACTTGTGAAGCGGGTGTTGCCGGAACAGCTGCGGACAGATTCGCTGGTGGCGGATAATATCCGCTGGATGTCGGCGGAATATGAAGCACGCTGGAACAAGAAAACCCGGCCTTATCCCGGAATTGTGGAACTGTTGGCCGCGCTGACCGATGTTGGCCTGCGAATGGCGGTTTTGTCCAACAAGCCGGACCCGTTTACCAAAATCATGGTGCCAGCGTTGTTGCCTGGCTGGAATTTTGACCCAATTCTCGGCGCCCGTCCCGGCGTTCCGGTCAAGCCGGACCCGCAGGCGGCGCTGGAAATCGCCGGTCACTTGGCGGTTCCACCACATGAAATACTATATCTAGGCGATACGGCGACCGATATGCGTACGGCCAAAGCGGCCGGAATGATGGCAGTCGGGGTTGCCTGGGGGTTCCGACCGGTTGAGGAATTGCAGCAACATGGAGCGCAGCGGATTATTCATTATCCTACCGATCTGTTGCCGTTGCTGCACGCCTGATCGCAGGCCGGAGCAAAAGACTGAAAGGGGAAATCACAAAATGAAGACTGTATCGCAATATCCGGTCAACACGATTAAACAGGCGATGGCTGGCGGCAAGTCCGTACATGGAACCTTTGCCGTACTGGGAGAACCGGCGCTGGTTGAGATGATTGGGTATGCTGGACTAGACTATGTGATCATCGATACCGAACATTCCGGCAATACCACCGAACAGGCCGGCAACTTGATCCGGGCCGCCGAAATAGGCAATATCACACCAATTATGAGGGTTACTGCCAATACGCCGGAGTTGATTTTGCGTGCGCTGGACATGGGAGCCGGCGGCATCCTGGTGCCGCAAGTGAACACCGCAGCTCAGGCAATCGCTGCCGTCAAGGCTGCTCGCTATGCTCCGCTTGGAGAACGCGGCATTGCCGGGGTGGTCCGGGCTGCGCGGTATGGCTTTGTTCCCATGCAAGAATATATTGCCGGCGCAAATCGAGAGACATTGGTAATTACCCAGGTGGAACATGTAGATTCCGTAAGCAATCTGGATGAAATCCTGGCGGTGGATGGAATCGACGGCGTATTCATCGGCCCTACCGATTTATCGCAATCGATGGGGTGCACCGGTCAGTTCGACAACCCGGAGCTGCGTCGGGTAATCCACTCGGTGATAGAAAAAACCCGCCGCACGGATAAGTGGGCGGGGATATTCTGTCTAAATGCAGCTGACGCTGAGTATTGGCGCAAAGCGGGAGCTCAGTTCCTGACCATTGCGACCGAGAGCATGTTGTTTGCGGCGGCGCTGCGACAACTAAAGAAACAACTGGACCAACAGGCTTAGTTAGCTTTCTTCGCCAAGCAAACGGAAAAACTCAGTCACCAAGTGGGGATCAAATTGGCTGCCGGCGCATTTTCGCAATTCGGCAGCCGCTTCTTTTGCCGAGCATGCCGTGCGGCCGGGGCGGTCGTGCGTCATTGCGTCAAAGGCATCGACGATCGAAAAAATCCGGCATTCAAGCGGGATTTCTGTTTCGCGCAGACCCAGTGGATAGCCTTGTCCGTTCCACCATTCATGATGTTTCAATAGCAGATCGGCCATCGGCATCAGTTCGGGAATGGATTGGGCGATTCGATGGCCGATTTCTACATGCAGTCGCATCGTATCCATCTCGCCGTCTGTGAGTCTACTTTCTTTAAACAACAAATGATCAGGAATGCCAACCTTGCCGATATCGTGATACTGAGCCAACAGCTTGAGCTCGCGCAGGCGACGTTGAGGCAGTTTGACCTGTTTAGCCAGCAATTGGCACAAAGCCCAGAGCCGGGCTGCGTGTTGGTGGGTGACAAAATCGCGTGTCGCCAGAGCCGCTTGCAACGATTGAAAGAAGCGCTCACGGGTAAATTGGCTTTGGCGCAGTTTGTCGCGCCGCATCCGCGCAGTAGCCTGAGCTTGGATGTTTGTGAGTGGAACCACTGAAGGGATTGCGGCAGCATGACCTACGGCGATGCTGAACCGGAGCGAATCATTCATCAAACTTATTTTATCGGTCTCATCACGTATGGTTTGGCAGAGCGGTTGCAGGTCGGTACCGGCGTGAACCAGCATCAGGGTGGTGAATTCGTCGTGTCCGGTTCTGGCGATTAGGCTGTCAAGCGGTAAGCAAGAGCGCAGAACCACCGCGAACGACTTCAGAATTTGGTCGCCCCAATCTTGCCCCAGGCTTTCATTGATCAGTTGGAGTCCGTCAACAGCACAGACGATGACTGCGACCGTCTCGTCTGAATGAATTTTTCGCGCGGCCAGTTGCTGTTCCCACCCGTCGCGGTTTAGCAAGCCGGTGAGTGGATCACGTACATTGGCAAATTTCAGTGATTCTTCCAGTTCGCGTTTTTCTGTCAGATCCCGGATCACTGCCAATACTTCGTTGTTGCCGGATGGGGTCAGTCGGACTTCCAGAAAGAGCGGACGCTTGTTGACACTGGTTTCATGTTCAAACCAATGGGTTTCGCCAGTCTCCAACACCTGACGCAAGCCGGTCATGATCTTTTCGGTAAGTCGGGGAGGGAACGCCTCGTCAATCGAATTGCCGGCCAACATTTTTGCCGGCGCGGCAAAGACCCGGTCGCGTCCGGTCTTGTAGTCTAGCAGCAATCCGTCTTTGTCAATCCGAAGCAAAGAGTCGGGCATTCCTGCCAACAAGGCGCTAGTCGCCGCCTCGCTTTCAAGCAACTCGCTCTGCGCAGTTTCCAGTGATTGCAGCATACGATTGATGGAACCGGCCAGCAAGGAAAGCTCATCTTGGCCGGATACGTCCACGCGCAAGGAAGGCCTGCTTTGCAGCCCGATTTGCGATACCTGCCGGCCAAGACTGGACAGACGGGCCAACACGGTTCTCTCCAGTATCATCAAATAAACCAGGGTAAAAAAGATGCCAAGCCCGATGATCAGCAGGACGAAGTATTGCACGGTCCGTTTTCCCTGCAGGAATGCGTCCCGTGGCGCATCCGTCCGCAGAATGACTCCTGGCTGACCGTACAGGTCGGTTAACATGGCGTAGCCGGCAATTCTGGTTTCGCTCATAGCTGCGACAAGGGCAGGTTGATTCGTTGACAGTTGTTTGGCGGCCTGTTGAATGTCGGTTGGTAAATCGGTTGCTGCCGTCACGGGGTGGAACGCAAGCGAGAGTTGGGTTGTACTTTCTAGCTGTTGACGCAAGGTTTCGTTGACAGCTCGTCCAACGATCAACCAGCCGCGTGGAGGCAACCGACGCTCACTGTCAGTGATGGGGCGTGAGGCAATCAACCAGGGAGTCCCGTTTTGCACAATCAAGCCGCGAACTGCTTCAGTGGCGCGCGGTGCAGACAGTAATGGCGATTCGAGTTGGAAGTGCTGTTGGAGCTCAACCGGTATTGCAGTGAACGTTTGGGAGCGTGGGTCAAATATGGACCCATAGATGATGTTTCTTCGATTGTCGATAATAACCAGTAATTGCAGCCGTTGTGTCTGAAAAGTCGTGAGGGTAAGGTTTTTTTTGATGTACTCCGGTGACCCGTTGGCGACAAATTCGTAAGAATCGTCCCATTCGGCCCAGTCCGCCAAAAAGGCGTTCAAGGACGCCAACTCATTTTCGACTGCGGTGCGGGCGCGACCCAGGCTGGATTGTGTTTCACGGATTTCCACATCGGCAAAACCGCCAAGCAAAATTTGATTGGCGGAAAAGGCGACGACAGATAAGAGCAACAGTACGGCAAGACAACTTGCCAGCAGTGTTTTTTGCCGCAGGGTCATCAAGAGCCTCCAGAATTATCGTTGTTGAGTGTTCTTGTCATAGCCCCGAAAATCAAGATAACGTCCTTTTAAGGTATAGCGGTCCGGTTCTGCCGGCCAGAGTTCGGCGGATTCACCGCTACGCATCGCGGCGGAGAAGCGCCGGTAATACTCGGGGTCTTTCGCTTCCAAATTGCTGAGCATTTCTTTGATTTCCTGGCGCTTGGTGTTGCCGTTGTAGGGGCAGGGGTTTTTTAGCGGCTGCAAACCAAGCTGATTGGCATTTTCAATGATCTCCCGCTCGCGGAAATAGACCAAAGGGCGGATAATTGTCAGGCCACTGCGTTCCTGCGGCGTTTTCGGCAGGAAGGTCTTAAGACGGCCCGCATAAAAAAGCCCCATCATGAAAGTCTCTACCGCATCGTCATGATGGTGGGCCAGAGCGACTTTATTGTAGCCCCGTTCGCCGGCAATCCGGTTTAGCGCGCCACGGCGAAAATAGGCGCAGGTCGCGCAGGGGTCGGGAACCTTTGCTTGGGCAATGGCGCGGGGGATATCGACGATCGTTGAGTCAAAGGGGATATCAAGTTGATCGCAAAAATTTTGCAATTCCTGTTGCGGAAATGTTTCGCCGAACCGGGTGTCGATGGTGAAGGCGCCGAGTGAGAACGGACGGGCTGAGTGCCTACGGATATGGGCGAGCATGTAAGTCAGAAACAAGCTGTCTTTGCCGCCGGACAAGCCAATTAGGATACGGTCGTCGGCTTCGATCAGACTGAACTCGATTATGGCGCGCCAGACCCGGCTGATGATTTCTTTCATTTATCTGCTTCCTGTTTCAGTATTTTTCCTTCCGGCAGCCAGTCCCAGTATTTTTTGGGGATGAACCGCGAGGCCAGCCGGATGTTTTTGCGTGCTTCGATGTATTGCGAACGGTAATAGGTTTCCCACAAATTTGCGAAGTCATCTGTTGGATTCAACACCGTCGCCGGTAAATCCTGCAGTGCGCAAAATGAAAGCTGGCCCTGCTGGCAACAGAGTGCACCCTGCGGCAAAATGAACAGTAAGCGGCGATTCGGATAGCGCAATTGAAATTTGCGCAGCAACAAGTCCGCGGTTTGATGCACCAATTGCGGTTTGGCAACCAAATCACCGTCAGCGGTCTCCTGAAACCGGATCAGACCGAGCAGACGGTGGATCTCATTGCCGACCTCACGGCTGCGGCGGCGAAACACGGCACTGGCCCGGCTGCGCCCGCAGATGCTGGAGGCAGGTCCATTTCTGACGGCTTCGGTCAAGGCGGCAAATATAACTCGTTTGCTGTCGCGCGCAGAGTTGCGCAAGTTGAACAAGACCATCACAGCCAGGCGTCTACCCGGATATTGGTCGATCCAGCGATAGTCGCCGCCGGTTTTTTCGGCCAATTGCCGGGTGAGTTGTTCCAGGGAGTAGTCATCGGCGCTCAGTTGGTCGCAGGCGGCGAACAGATTCGCTTCGGCTTCGGCCTGGCTTATTTCCGGCAACAGCCCGGTCAGTTCGCTGAGCAACACCGCTTTCAGCATGCTGGCCGGGGTGGCATCGCAGCGAATCATGCATCATCACCCCAGAGCGAGGATTGGCTGTAATTGGAGCGACTGAGACCGGCCTGTCCGAGCATCGACGAATATTTTTTGCCTGCGACGAGAATGAATGGCAGCGCCCGCTTGGTGACTACACCGATACGGGCTAGGTCTTCGACCGAGCGGAAGCGGTTTTCCCGGCGCAACCAGACGATTTTTTTCGCCGAACGGGGTCCGATGCCGGGGACACGCAGCAGTTCCAGCAGAGAAGCCCGGTTGATTTCCAGCGGGAACCGTTCGGGGTGCAATTCGGCGAAAGCCTGTTTGGGGTCTTTGTCCAGATCGAGATTGCCGGCAGAATTGTAGGGAATTTCAGCCATTTGGAATCCATAATAACGATACAAGAAATCCGCCTGATACAGCCGATGTTCACGGACAAGCGGCGAGCCGGCGATGCTGTCGAGCGGGGTGCCGGGGACAGGCTGGAAGGTGCTGAAGTAAGCGCGTTTGAGTCCGTAGGACGAATACAGCCGCAGCGTCGAATCCAGAATGTCGCGGTCCGATTCCTGCGCCGCGCCGACGATGAACTGGGTGGAATGACTGACGCCGGGCTGATCGCGCAGGTGGCGGTGAATACGGCTTAGGCCGCCCATGATTTCTGCGGCAAAGTTTTTGGTGCGACTGAGCCGGGCCAGGTGGGTAGCGGTCGGCGCCTCCATGTTCAGCGATACCCGGTTGGACAGGGCGATGGCCCGTTCGACTTCGGCCTCGCCGGCGCCCGGCAGGATTTTCAGATGGATGTAACCGCCAAACCGATGGCGGGTTCGCAGAATCTCCAGCGTTTCCAGCAGTTCCTGCATCGTGCGGCCGGTCGAATGCCGCACGCCGGAACTGAGGAACAATCCTTCCACATAGTTGCGGCGGTAAAATTCCATAAACAGGCCGGCCAATTCCTCCGGCGTGAAACTGCTGCGCGGCACATCGCGGGCGGAGCGGTTGGGGCAATACAGGCAGTCCTTTTCACACTGGTTGCTGAGCAGAACTTTAAACAGCGATACGCAACGACCGTCCGGCGTAAATGAATGACACACCCCGCTGGGAGCAGTCCGACCGATTTCGGCGTTCTGGAATCGTTTCGGCGTTGCCGAAGACGAGGCGCAGACGTCATATTTGGCGCTTTCACCCAGCAAAGCCAGTTTGGCGAGTTTATCCATGGTGGAACCCTCCCGTTGCACTGTTTGTTCAGCCTCATTATATAAAACCTTTGGCAAAATATCAAACATATGTTCTAATTAGCAGGAGAACGAGCAACAATGGAGAATTTATTGAAAGCGAATTTGATTTGAAGTCGGAAAACGGGAGGAACAACGTGCACCAGGATTATATGAAGAAACTCAATCCCTGCCAGGCAGAGGCAGTGACCCATATCAACGGCCCCTTGCTGGTGGTGGCGGGCGCCGGGTCAGGCAAGACCAGCGTGCTGACCAGCCGGATCGCCTATTTGATCGAACAGGGAGTCAAGCCGTGGGAAATCCTGGCCATCACCTTTACCAACAAAGCCGCGGCGGAGATGAAGCAACGGGTGCAAAAACTGGTCGGGCCGGTGGCGGCCCACATCTGGCTGAGCACCTTTCACTCCTTTTGCGCCCGCTTCCTGCGGATGGAAATCGATGTGACCGGTTGGTACAGCCGACATTTCACGATTTATGACGAAGCGGACATCAAGCTGCTGGTCCGTCAGTGCCTGAAAGAACTGGACCTGCCGGAGCGTCAGTTTTCCGCCGGTAGTGTGATCGGGACCATTTCCAACGCCAAGAATCAACTGCTCACACCAGAACGCTTTTCCGCCCAGGCTGATAATTACTACCAGCAGCGGGTGGCTTCCGTTTATAGTCTGTATCAGCAGAAACTGCTGGCAAACAATGCGATGGATTTTGACGACCTGATGAACGTAACCGTGCGGTTGCTGGAAGAGTTCCCAGAGGTGCGGGAAAAATACCAGCAGCGGTTTCGCTATATCCTGGTCGATGAATATCAGGACACCAACCACACGCAGTACACGCTGACCCGGATGCTGGCGGCAAAGCACCGCAACCTCTGCGTGGTCGGCGATGCGGACCAAAGTATTTACGGCTGGCGCGGCGCCGATATCAGCAACATCCTGGACTTTGAAAAAGATTACCCGGAAGCTTCTGTAATCAAACTGGAGCAGAATTACCGCTCGACCCAGGTGATTCTCGATGCGGCGAATGCCTTGATCGACAACAATACCGGCCGCAAACCGAAGACGATGTGGACGGAAAATCCGACCGGCGATTCGCTGGTGCTGCATGTGGCCGGCGACCAGCATGACGAGGGCCGGTTTATCGTCGAGCAGATCGAACGGCTGCATTTGTCGCAACGCCAGCCATATGGCGGCATGGCGGTGCTGTACCGGACAAATGCCCAGTCGCGGGCGGTGGAGGAAGCGTTCCTGAAACAAGGCGTTCCTTATACGATTGTCGGCGGAGTAAAGTTCTATGACCGCAAGGAAATCAAGGACATGCTGGCTTACCTGCGCCTGATTCAGAATCCGGCCGACTCGGTCAGCTTCCGGCGGATTGTCAATGTGCCGCGGCGCGGCATCGGCGAAACGTCAATGGGCTATCTGCAGACTGCAGCTGATCAGGCGGGGCTGTCCCTGTTTGAAATGGCAAAGCGCATCCACACCGTGACGACGGTCGGCGCCAAAGCCAAAGGCGCGTTGGTCGAATTGGTCCGGCTCTTGGAACGGTTCCGGGAATTTGCCGGCAAAGACTCCGTCGCTGATCTGATTACCCGCGTGATGAAAGAATCGGGATATCTGGCTGAGTTGGAGCAGGAAGGGACGCCGGAAGCGCAGAGCCGGGTGGAGAACTTGCAGGAACTCTTAACCGTGGCCCGGGAATTTATCACCGAAAGCGATGAGGAAGATTCGCTGGAAGCCTTTTTGAATCATGTCGCATTGGTGGCGGATATCGACACGGCGGAACTGGAAACCGACCGGGTGACCCTGATGACTTTGCATTCGGCCAAAGGACTGGAATTCCCCACCGTATTTCTGATTGGCATGGAAGAAGGCATGCTGCCGCATGTGCGGACACTCTCCAATGTGGAAGAAATGGAGGAGGAACGCCGCCTCTGTTATGTGGGAATCACCCGGGCGCAGCGCAATGTATTCCTGACCCGGGCGCAGAGCCGGATGATCTATGGTGAAGTGCAGGTCAACCGACCGTCGCGCTTTCTGGGCGAAATCCCGGAAACGTTGCTGGAAAATAAACAAAAAAGGCAACCGGCGCAGGTGCAGCCCAGTCAACGACTGATGTTCGGCTCGGCGGCCAGTCTCGGGAAAACTCCACTTTCTTCCGCACCCGGTCAGCGTGCTCCACAAAAACAGTCCTCGCTGCTGCGTCCGGTGGCTCCGGTCAAATCGACCTCGGTTCCTGCCGCGGCAACATCCGTCGACTGGAAAGCCGGTGACAAGGCGATGCATGGCAAGTGGGGCGTCGGTACTGTCGTGGCCGTCAAAGGCAGCGGCGAGAATCAGGAAGTTCAGATCGCGTTTCCTGAACAGGGAATCAAGTCGCTATCGGTAAAATTCGCACCGATTCAAAAGGCGTAGGAGGCCCGTACCATGAGTGACAGACAGGTACAAACACAAACTGTCGAGCAGGAAGCCGCTGCGCTGCGGATGCTGCTGCATCGCTACAACTATGAGTATTACGCTCTTGATGCCCCGTCAGTCAGTGACGCGGAGTTCGACAGGTTGCTGCGTTGTCTGAAGGAGATTGAGGAAAACCATCCGGACCTGGTGACGCCGGATTCACCGACCCAGCGGGTAGGCGGACAGCCTCTGGCCGCCTTTGATAAGGTGACCCATGCGGCGCCGCTGCTCAGCCTGGGCAACGCGTTTTCCGCCGGCGAACTACGGGCGTTTGACAACCGGGTGCGGTCTGCCGCCGGCAGAGCGGTGGAATACGTGGTCGAACTGAAAATTGACGGTCTGGCGGTCAATCTGATCTATCAATCGGGTCGGCTAAGCAGGGCAGCAACCCGCGGAGATGGGGAAGTGGGCGAAGATGTCACCAGCAATGTCAAAACAATCCGCTCCATCCCTTTAGTGTTGCAGGACGATGCCAACGCGTTTCCGGCCAGCTTTGAAGTGCGCGGCGAAGTGTTCATGCCCAAACCGGCATTTGAACGACTGAACCGGGAGAGGGCTGAAAAAGGCGAGCCTCTGTTTGCCAATCCGCGTAATGCCGCTGCCGGATCGCTGCGGCAACTTGACCCGAAAATCACGGCGGGCCGGACACTGGACTTTTTTGCCTATGCTTTGGGGCAACGACAGGCCCTGCCGGTGCAAACTCATGCCGAAGTGCTGGAGGAACTGGCCCGGGCCGGTTTCCATACTAACAGGAAACACCGGGTGTTTCAGGATATTGAGGCGGTTATTAGCTACTGCGCCAGTTGGGCGGACAAACGGCGCGAGTTGGATTATGAAATTGACGGGTTGGTAATCAAAGTGAACGACCTGCGGCTGCAGGAAGAGCTCGGCAACACGGCCAAAGAGCCGCGCTGGGCCATCGCCTGGAAATTTCCCGCCGAACAGGCGGTTACCGTCGTCGAAGATATTTTTATCGGCGTCGGACGGACCGGTGTGCTTACCCCGACAGCGATTCTGCGACCGGTTTTTGTCGCCGGTTCGACCGTCAGCCGGGCCACGCTCCACAATGAGGATTTTATCCGCGAAAAAGATGTGCGGATCGGCGATACGGTCATCATCCATAAAGCCGGCGAAGTGATTCCGGAAGTGGTGTCGGTGCTGGCCGAAAAACGCACTGGCGCTGAAACGGAGTTCATCATGCCGAGCGAGTGTCCCGAATGCGGCAAGTCGGTTGTCCGCAAGGCCGGTGAAGCGGCCCATCGCTGCGTCAATCCGGCCTGCCCGGCGATGGCCCGCGAAGGGTTGATCCATTTTGTATCGCGCGATGCGATGAATATTGACGGACTGGGGCCTTCGATCATCGAGACGTTGCTGGATGCCGGTCTGATTGCCGATGCGGCGGACCTCTATAAACTGTCAGTTGCGGGGCTGGCGGAGCTGGAGCGGATGGGCGAAAAGTCGGCCGGTAATCTGGTCCAGGCGATTCAGGCCAGCAAAGAAGCAGGTTTGGCCCGGCTGTTGTTTGCACTGGGAATCCGGTTCGTTGGCGCCAAAGTTGCGGGTACGCTGGCCAAGGCTTATGGACAGATCGACGCGGTGGCGGCTGCTGCGATGGATGAACTGGTGCAAATCCCCGATATCGGTCCGAGGATTGCCGAAAGCGTTGTCGGCTATTTTGCCGATCCCGAGCATTTGCAGTTGATCGAAAAGCTGCGGCAGGCCGGCGTGCGGCTGGAAGAAATCAAGCCCGACACCCCACTGGCGCAAATCTTTGCCGGCAAGACCTTTGTCCTGACCGGAACGTTGGAGACGCTGGGCCGGAGCGAAGCAGCGGCAGAGATTGAAAAACGCGGCGGCAAAGCATCCTCCTCGGTCAGCAAGAAGACCGACTTTGTCGTTGCCGGAGCGGAAGCCGGCAGCAAGCTGACCAAGGCGCAGGAACTAGGCGTGCCGGTGCTGACGGAAACGGAGTTTCTAGCCATGCTGGAAACCAACGTGATATAATATCTAAATCATGAACTGGGTGGTGGCAAAATGAAACTGAACCGCAAAGATGTGGAACATGTAGCGCTGCTGTCGCGGCTGGAACTGTCGGAAACTGAGCTGGACAAGTACACCGGGCAACTCGATGCAATTCTCGAGTACATTGATGTTTTGAACCAGGTCGACACATCGGCTGTCGAGCCAATGGCGCACGTATTGGACATCCGCAACGTGATGCGGGCGGACGAAGTGCAGCCCTCCCTGCCGAGGGAAGCGGCGCTGCAAAACGCCCCCGACGCCGAAGACGGATTCTTCAAAGTGCCCAAAATCGTGGAATAGCGGAGGGAAACGGGATGGACCTTTTTAGACTGAAAGCGCATGAACTGCAGCAGAAACTGTTCCGCCGCGAAGTGTCGGCGGTGGAAATAACCCAGTCGGTCCTGGCGCGGGCGGACAAGGTGGATTCGACTATTCAGTCGTTTATCACACGCACGCCGGAAGCAGCGCTGGCCCAGGCCAAACGGGTGGATGAAAAACTGGCGCGCGGCGAGGCGGTCTCCCCGCTGGCCGGGATACCGGGCGCGCTGAAAGATAATATGTGCACCAAAGGGGTAAAAACAACCTGCGCCTCAAAAATCCTCGCCAACTTCGTGCCGCCTTATGATGCGACAATCACCGAAAAACTGGCGGCGGCGGATGCGGTCATCGTCGGCAAAGCCAACCTGGACGAATTTGCCATGGGTTCCTCGACCGAGAACTCCGGCTTTTTTGTCACCCGTAACCCGTGGGATACTGATAGGGTTCCCGGTGGTTCCAGCGGTGGATCGGGGGCGGCGGTGGCGGCAGGCGAAGCGATCTGGTCTCTCGGCTCCGATACCGGCGGTTCGATTCGTTTGCCTGCAGCTTATTGCGGCGTGGTCGGGCTGAAACCGACCTATGGTCGGGTGTCCCGCTACGGCTTGGTTGCCTATGCATCATCACTCGACCAGATCGGTCCGTTTGCCCGCGACGTGCGCGACTGCGCACTGGTGCTTGGAGCGATCAGCGGTCACGACCGGCGGGACTCGACTTCGATCAATGCCCCGGTTCCCGACTATACGGCGAAACTGGAATCCGGTGTCAAAGGCTTGAAAATCGGCTTGCCGCGTGAATATTTCGTGGCCGGGATGCAACCGGAAGTCGAGGCGGCGATCCGCCGCTCAATCGATGAACTGGTTGCCATGGGCGCGGAACTGGTCGAGGTTTCGATGCCGCATACCCAGTATGCGCTGGCGACCTATTACCTGATCGCCACGGCGGAAGCCAGTTCCAATCTGGGCCGCTACGACGGGGTCGGTTTTGGTCATCGCGGCGAAGGCAGCGATATAGTGTCGATGTACAAGCGCTCGCGGGCCGAAGGGTTTGGTCCGGAAGTCCAGCGCCGGATCATGCTAGGCACCTATGCGCTCAGCTCAGGCTACTACGATGCCTATTATCTCAAGGCGCTGAAAGTGCGGACCTTGATCAAACAAGATTTTGACCGGGCCTTTGGCCAGGTGGATGTGTTGATTGCACCGATTGCGCCGACGACTGCGTTCAAGATCGGCGAAAAAGTCGAAGACCCATTGGCAATGTATCTCGTCGATGTCTGCACCATTCCCAGCAATCTGGCCGGAGTCCCGGCGTTATCGCTGCCCTGCGGCTTCGCCGACGGACTGCCGATCGGCATGCAGATCATCGGGCCGCACCTGTCGGAAGCAACCTTGCTGCAGGTAGCCTATACGTTTGAACAGGCCCATGATTATCACAAACAACTGGCCGCGATCCGGGAGGTGGACTGAAGATGAAGTTTGAGACAGTAATCGGCCTGGAAGTTCATACGGAGCTGAAAACCGCGTCCAAGATTTTCTGCGGCTGCACCACCGAATTCGGTGGCGACCAGAATACGCATGTCTGCCCGGTATGCCTGGGACTGCCCGGCGTGCTGCCTGTGCTGAACGAAAAGGTACTGGAGTTTGCGATTCGTACCGGACTTGCGCTGAATTGCAAAATCTCTCACTATAGCAAGTTTGACCGCAAGAACTACTATTACCCGGACCTGCCAAAAAACTTCCAGACCTCGCAATATGACCTGCCGATCTGCGAAGGCGGTTATCTGGATATCGAAGTGGGCGGCGAAACCAAACGGATCGGCATCACCCGGGTCCATATGGAGGAAGATGCCGGCAAGCTGGTTCACTCTGGTACTATTTCCAACTCGGAATATGCGCTGGTCGACTACAACCGGACCGGGGTGCCACTGCTGGAAATCGTTTCCGAGCCGGACATTCGCACGCCGGAAGAAGCCAAGGCCTATCTGGAAAAAATCAAAAGCATTCTCAGCTATATTGATGTATCGGACTGCAAGATGGAAGAAGGCAGTCTGCGCTGCGACGCCAACATTTCGCTGCGACCGGTCGGACAGGAACAATTCGGTACCAAAGCCGAGATTAAAAATGTTAACTCGTTCAAGGCGGTCCAACGGGCGCTGGAATATGAACAGGAAAGACAAGAAGAAGTTTTGTCCGAAGGTGGCCGAATCATTCAGGAGACCCGGACCTGGGACGACTCGCGCGGCGTGACCCTTTCGATGCGCAACAAGGAACAGGCGCAGGATTATCGCTACTTCCCCGAGCCGGATCTGGTGCCGATCGTGGTCGACTCCGAACAAATCGAAGCAATCCGCCGCAGCCTGCCGGAACTGCCGGATGCCCGCAAAGCCCGGATCATGAAGGAGCAGGGCCTGTCGGCCTATGACGCGGAAGTCATCACTGCGACCCGGCCGATGGCGGATTATTTTGATGCGCTGATCGCAGCCGGCGCCGAAGCGAAAGCGGCGGCCAACTGGCTGATGGGCGAAGTATCGAAACTGTTGAACGCCTGTTCGCTGGATATCCGCAGTTGCCCGGTGCCGCCGGCCAATCTGGCGGAGATGATCGCTCTGATCGAAAAGGGCACTATTTCCGGTAAGATTGCCAAGACAGTATTTGAGGCGATGTGGAACGAAGGCAAGACCGCGCCAGTGATCGTCAAGGAACAAGGTTTGGTGCAGATGAGCGACGAAGGCGAATTGGGTAATATCGTGGAAGCAGTCATCGCGGCGAATCCCCAGTCGGTTGCCGATTTTAACGCCGGCAAGGAAAAAGCCGTCGGCTTCCTGGTCGGCCAGATTATGCGCCAGACCAAAGGTCGGGCCAATCCGGAACTGGTCAACCGCTTGCTGAAAGAAAAACTGACAGGAAAATAAAGGAGCGCAGACAGATGGCCAGCAAACGCAGGCTGCAAAATCTAGAGGAAAAAGTCCGACCGGTTCAAGCCGGCCGGACTTATACTTTTCCCATTGGTGGTCTGGGGCATTCAGGCGAAGGGGTCGGTCGCTGCGATGGATTTACGGTGTTTGTACCGCATGCTTTGCCAGGCGAAACCGTAACAGCTGAAATCACCGAAGTAAGGACTAATTTTGCCCGGGGCAGGCTGTTGCGGGTGGACACTGCCAATCCGCAACGGGTGACACCACCTTGCCCAGTGTATGAAAGTTGTGGCGGCTGTCAGTTGCAGCACCTTTCTTATGCCGGACAGCTGGCGGCCAAACAGCAGTCAGTCCGCGATGCACTGGACCGGATCGGCAAACTTATGGAAGTATCGGTCCAGCCGGTGCTGGGAATGGAGCAGCCCTGGCGCTACCGCAACAAGGCGCAGTTCCCGGTGGGTTGGCAGGGGAGTCAAGTCATTACCGGTTGTTATTCGAGCGGCAGTCACACGATCATCCCCACGAGCGAGTGCCTGATTCAGCAGGAAATCAATGACCGACTGATGGCAGCGGTCAGCCAGAACGCCACGGAGATCGGCGTGACGCCGTATAACGAGAAGACCGGACAGGGGATTTTGCGGCATGTGATGGGGCGGGTCGGTATTGCTACCGGCGAAGTCATGGCCGTGCTGGTCACGACGCAAAAAGATTTCCCGGGAAATAACGAACTGGTCCGGCGTTTGCAACAAGCCATGCCGGGACTGACCTCGATCCAGCAAAATATCAATGCGGCGAAAACAAATGTGATTTTGGGCCGTGAGACAATCGTCCGCTGGGGAGCGCCGGTGATTCAGGACCGGATCGGGCGGTTTACTTTTCAGATTTCGGCGGAGTCGTTCTTCCAGGTGAATTCATTGCAGACGCAGGTTCTCTATGAACAGGCGGTGCAGGCGGCAGGGCTGGGCGGCGGTGAAACGGTGTTTGATCTGTATAGCGGGACGGGTACTATAAGCCTGTTTTTGGCGGAAAAAGCCGGACAGGTGTATGGCATCGAATATTCGCGAGCTGCGGTGCAAGACGCGGAAAAAAATGCCCAAGCCAATGGCGTGGATAATGTCAGCTTCATCGCGGGTGATGTGGCAGAGAAGATTGTCGACCTGCGCGACAAAGGAATTGCACCGGACGTAATCGTGCTGGACCCGCCGCGAGCTGGTTGTGATGCGAGTGTGTTGCAGACCGCTGCAGCGATGGGGCCGCACCGGATGGTGTATGTGTCCTGCAACCCGGCGACGCTGGCAAGAGATCTGGCAATATTGGCGGAACTGGGCTATGTGACACAGTCGGTGCAACCCGTGGATATGTTTCCACAGACGTATCACGTGGAGTGCGTTGCGTTAATAGACAAGCAGTAAGCTGATTTAATAGGCTTTGTGAGATTTGAAAATAAAAGAATAGTTTGCTTTATGTTCGCCTGGACTTCGGTTCAGGCGATTTTTTGCACCCCCGGGGGTCGAACTTTTTCGCGAAAATCACAAAATGGGTAAGAATTGGGAAGGATCTTGCATAATAGTGTCGGGAATAAACAATGGTTGCATGTATTTCCTATGACTGAAGGAGTTTAATAAAGCAATATCAATTAATGACTTAACTCTATGCATGCCCAAACTTATCAGGTTGCGGGTCTTTTAAATTTATTGAAAAACTGCATCATCATCTGGAATAAGAGTTTCGATCTTTTCCTTCACAAGCTCTGACTCTAAAAAATGTTTTGCAGATAGTTTTATATAGGTGACCTGACTTTGATGTCTAGTATCAAGAGACAATTTTTCTAAAATGGAGTCTGTATAATCGGGACTTGAGTTTACAACAAGTAGTTTTCGATTCGATGCCCGCAATGCTTGCCCTAACAGTCCATTGATATGTGAGTCATTAAAGCTATATCCGATGACAATAACCAACTTGCAAAGCAATGAATAGTTTCTTAGCTCATAAACATTGAAAAGGAAGGGGTCGACCGACTGAAGTTTGGCATCAGTTCCAAAAATCAAGTCCGCGTTTTCTTGTGGCGAATCATAGCGGGCCAATATTCCTGTTGTTGAATCACGTATCCAGTCAATCGAGCCGTGAAGTTTGTAGAGATAAATCCCTGCGTTAATTTCTGATGTATTATTAAAGCGTTCGGATGACCATTTATTATCTTCACCAAAACCACATTCTAAATCATAGCCGCTTGGTTTTGCTTTCTCCAAACATTGGTCATAATTAAGAGAAAAGATTCGTAAGGAGGCTTGTATGCTCTGTTGAAACTCGTAAAATTTTTTGTAATAAGCCACTCTCGATGCTGTGTTGTTATGTAACGTGACAAAATCAACTATTTTTTTGCTGAGGAGCTTATCAAACTTATCAATGTTCAAAAAACCTTCGCCAGCCAATTCGATAAGCTTTTCGTTCCAACTGCCAATAAAAGGGTAGATCGGATTACGTTCTTTCTTTTTGAGGTCACGTAACACTCCGACCAAGCGCTCAATATTTATATTGTTGTCAAATATTCCTTGAATGCCATCAGCATATAAAATTGCACTTTTGACGTAATAGTACAAGTTGCAAAACGACATCCATTCTGAGTTTGTTTTTATGAGTGCTTCGATTTCATCCATCATTTGCCCAGAGGTTTTAATCTGCGCATCCATGCTACAGCCAGCACCGATAAGGAAGATTATTGAATCTGCTTTTATGAGACCCATTTAGCTTACCTCCATACTACAGAAACCAAGGGGTTTCGAACTGTGAAAGAGCTTGTCCGACATCTTGGTTGGGATCTAATTTGCGGAAATCACGAATGAAACCTGCAATAAGTTGGGGATAAAATATCGATATTGGTTCTAACTTTGCGTTAAATCCCCTCCAACTTGCGCCAGCAAGATTAACTGCATCTTGCAATAATCGAATTGTTTTGGCACTGGTGCTTTCTGTATAGAAAAACTCAATGTATGTAGGGTTTGCGATTCGCTTGTTGACATATTCTCGCCCGTGATGTAACCCTTCAAACCAAACGAGATATTCTTTTTCGGACAATTTCACATATGAAGATTCATATGGGACTTTCAGGTTATTGTGTGCAAAGCCAAAAAATTTATTTTTAACATTGATCCTCATAACGGTAAAGGATATATCACTGTGCCGGTGTCGAAGTTCATTTATGCTCTTTTTGATAGTTGTCATTTCGTCGTTGCGCATGCGAAATGGTGTATGAATGACACAGTCGGTAACTATATGGCCAGATCGGATCCGTTCCTCGATTTGGTTGATGATGTTGTTTTCCAGATCGGAATAGTACTTCGCTTTGCTGTCGGTATCGCATAAGACACCAATTGACCTATAAACTCCTGTTGAATCAAAGCAAACTGAATAAGCGAAAAATTTTTTTACTGTGCTTGTGCCATCGCGTTGTTTCTGGATGTCGTGTGCTTTACCAATACCAAAAATGAGACAGTTGGTGGTGCTCGGTTTGACTAACCACGGAATTCCACCCAGTTTAGAGAAAACTTGAAGCCCAATTCCAGAAATGGCCCACTTCAGACCATCCGAAGCTATTATTCTGTCATTTCGGACAACTTGCAAAGGAATGCCCAATGAAAAAAATACTTGCTTTGCTTTGGTGTAATTGTCCGAACGGCTATTAAGATGAGAATACGAATCGATGAATAATCCGACGATTTGCTTGTCTGGATTTTTAGCTAATATATCAGTGAGCCCATACGAAAGTGCTTTCGGAGCGTTTGCGTCAGAATCAAAATCTATCATGATGCTTAAGACATTGCTTGTATTTATATCGCAGCTAAACCATTCTTTCATGCCCGAAAAAGTGGAATGATAGCCTTTACCTATCATTGCACGAAAGAGTTCGTTTCCAGATGCCTTTTCGGTGTTTTTAAATACAAAGACAAACAATGGTTCCTTTGGCGGTAGTGCGTAAGGCTGTGTCTTGATTCCTCGAATTTTGTCATAGTCCTCATGACCGTTACCAAAGATGTAGGTGCGGCCGCTCAACTCTTGAGAATCTAGACTCGTGAAATGTGCAGATATTTGGTGCTGTTGATCGCCAATCGGTATAGTGCCAAGTGGTAATAAAGTGTTTTGAACGAAAGCACTGATATAATTTAATCTATCGAGATACGAGTTGGCGTTAGACTTTCCGGTACGGTCGATACTGAAGCTAAGCTGTTGAATTTTCTTGCTAAAAGGAACAAATGGCTTTTTTCTAAAAGAAAAATCCAATAGTAACCCATACTGCTTTGTGATTTCTAAATAATAGGGAAACACTCTAATGACTCGTTGACCCTCTGGCAAATCCTCAATAATAAATGAAACGAACTTCTCATATCTGTCTATAACATCAGCTTTTATTACATCTTTGGACACAAGATGATGAATCCAACCCTTGAATTGATGCCATATGATAGAGGTCATTAATCGAGGATTTTCGTGTGCGCAGAAAATATAAGGCTGTGAATCTGCAAACTGAGATAGAGCAATCCAATAAGTGTTGTAGGGTTCATCTCTACCCACCGATGTATTTGCTGGCAACTTCGCAATGAAGTATCCGTCTTCGCGCCTTTCTTCATTGAATTTTTTGCGAAACACCTGCATTGTGAAGGCTAATGTTTCAAACGGAAGAAAATTTAAGTCAATTTTCATAGTAACCTCCGTTGTTCAACTTGTGAGAGTATGAATGTCGTTTCAATACTAAATATCTATAAGATAGTTTTTTGCTGATGATAAATTGACCCAAGCATGCCTATTTCATAATTGGGGCCAAGGAAAAAGCAGGATATTGTATTGATCCATAGGGGCGAGGCACGAATTTTTGTCAATGCCGTCCCAGACAGAGTGTTCATATTTACTGAACCTATGGTTTGGTTTATGTAATGGGATACTTCGAGATTATCGCCATTAATTATATTTTTTACCATCACGGTTTTTTGAAAATACTAATTTTTTATTTTACTTTAAACCCAGTCGTAAATTCATCTATGAGCAGATTTCCTAGCAACTTAAATTGTGTTAGCAAGCGCTGTGTTTGCGCGGTATTCCTATAAGCGGTTGGATCAGCCAAACTTTCAGCAAAAACAGCAACTTTGCGCCTGAATTCGGCAAGATAGTTTGGTGTGATAATTCGTATACTGGAGTCTGGTGAACATGCATGTTCAAATACGTTACTATTGTGAATCATTATTGGAAAGCAAGTGGAGCCGTTTCCACAATATTCGTTATTAAACCAAACAATGGAACCGTTAAGTTGATTGCAATCATGTTTATTTATGGTGGTTGTGGTTGTTCCATTTTTGCATTCAATCACAAGATATGAATTATTTCCTATCGCCCAGAGGTTATCGGGTCCTTTGCCACGCTCAAATTCTGGTCGAGAAGAAACAAACCCCAGCATAAATGAGAGGTCCTTCAAAGCATCTTCAAAGCGATTTGCAGTATCTTGGGAAAAATCTAAAATTTCTAATAAAGCGTTTATTTTTAAAACATATCCGTTTGAGTTAAGCGCATTTTCATTAATATAGTCAACAAGCGCCTGCGCTTGCGTGCCGGGTTTGCTAATAAGCCGCTTATGTTGGATACCTGCCAATGGACGAATGATTCCTTTATTGTATTGCATTGCGGCTAAGAGGATTTGTTGTGCTTCCTCATTGTTTGCAAAATTTACATATTCAGCAATGATTTGCATCAAAAAGCCCTTTGTTTTTTCGTCCGAAACCTTATTTTTCACTTCGTCGATAGCTTTTGCAGCTTCTCTGTATTGGCGAGCTTCAGTTTTTTCAAAAGCTTCGCGCAAAGCCACCGAAACTTCATCAATGTTTGGGGTTGTTTCATATGTTACTGATGACAAGGCATCTTTACTGGCTTTTATCCACTCAACATTTCTTGGCGAATTTAATGAATAATCCGCCAAGGAAAATATGACATCAATATCCGGATTGCTATTGCTTGCCCTTAGTTGATCCCAGAGTTGTTGCGAAAGCTCAAATTGCACCTGAGTTGCTTTGCTGAAGAATCTATATCCATCAGCACGGATAATAATATCGCTTAACCCTTTACCCATCAAAACGGCAACACAGTAATCGTTGTTGGAGCGTACGCCTCTCCCCATTCCTTGCTCAACTTTCTGTATTTGCTCGCTCAAGAGCCTTTTGCTACTAGGATTTACGCTTTGAACAAATGAGTCGTATTCGCTTCGCATATTGGGCAGTCCATCAATAACAAGAATTCGACAGGCATCATCTGGCAAATCTATCCCATCATATTTGTTGATTAATATCACCATACCAACATGTTCATTTTTTAGCCTAGCAACGCCGGCATTGATATTTTGAGAATCCAAAGTTAAATCAGCTGCATCACTCCAAAAGAGTGCGCGGTGCCGAGAGGGAACTATGATAACAACGTTGTATTGGTTTGAAAGCCGTTTCAACTTGATTTTTATCTCTGCATCCGCTATGTTTTTATTTATGACTTGTGGAAAAATGAGCAGTCTGTCACCAAGATCATTAGCTTTTTCAGGTGTAATGATATTATTTGCTTCTTTAAGTCTCAATCCCATGGCAGTAACGAAAACACTGTCATCGGCTAATGTTGCGCTCATAAAAATTCGGCGTTCCGCCTGCTCAAAACTGGATATTTTAGCAATAGGAGTACATTTCGGTGTTATTTCCGTATGCCGGGCAGAAATTACACAGTTACATGTTTCTAAACAACCGTCGATAAGCGGAAGATGAAATTTGATGAAATCCTTTTCTAAGTGCTGATGCAAAAGGGTTCGAACTTCTTTGATTTTTCGTTGCCAAGCCCAAAAAGGAACAAGCATATTCGAGCTTGGGTCTTGCAGTTCAACGATTTTCTGATATTGCTGATCAGAATATGACTTTAACGCTGTTTCGAAAATTGCCACTATCTCATCATAGGCCGCATCAGCGACAGGAATCCTGATAGCAAACTGTGTATCTATTGTGTCCAAGCAGGCGTGAACGTCATCTATCAGAATGCTGCCGACATTAATATTGTTAGAAGAACGCATTCCAAAGACACTTTTTCCGTTAACGAGCTTATGGATATTGATTACCAGAATTGCTTGCTTTCGCATAAAATCGTAGTCATTTTCATCTTGAACTACTTTTATACCCAATTTTCCGGCTTCTGAACATACCTGCTGTACAAGATAATTGTCTGGCACAACGTAAACAGCAGGTCCCTTTCCCTCGTCTATGCAACTTTTGAGTATTGTAAGACCAACAATGGTCTTTCCACTACCGGTGTTCATTTTAATGATAGTGTTTTTTTGATTTCGGTTTACGAACCATCGCTTCCAAACCTCGCTCTGAACATCACGAGGATACTCATAGCACTTATTCTTTGTCGGTAATGACATGAATATATCACGCGGCTCTAAACTTGAAGGGCTTGCTTTTACTCCTAACCGGGTGAAATCAATCATAGAAATAATCCTCCTAAACTCGGCGACAAACATCAACTAAATATTTGCCGGCGTTTCAACAGCTATAAAGTTTGGTTTTGTTTATTGGGTAGATAGTCAGTTCTTTTCAGGGGTCTGCGAACCGCTTCTGCCAGACCGGCATGAACGCTTTCGCTGAATGTGCAATCAACATCGCTCGAATGCTTGCAATCGTTAAACCCATTTCAAAGAATTGTTAACCCCTATTAATCCTTTTCTGCCGCGCCGCCAGAACGAATCCAGTCGTCTATTTCAGAAATCTTGAATTTCCATAAGCGGCCAACCTTATGAGCGGGCATTCCGCGATTACTTATCCATTGCAATACAGTTTCACGGCTCACATCGAGATGATCTGTTATAGTGTCCATTGATGACCATTTTTCAATGCTTTGATTTTTATCCATATCAGGAGCCTCCATTTAATGAATTAGCATACGTCATACAAGAATCCATATCTTCCTTGGGCTACATCCTTGGTGAAGGAGATTACATTCGCTTTGCTATAATCCAACTTAGGAATGCTGTTCTCAATGATAATAATTTGACCGGCATTCTGGTTGTCCAGCAAATATTGAAACAAGGCGGCCTTCATAGTGTCTGACGCTTTCTCATCTCCCCGTTCTTTTAATGACAGAATCGGGGAATCCACAATCAGTAGACCAGGCGAGTATTTACTTTGCTCGGCTAAATACTCCATAAGCGCAACGGCAAGCACTGTGTTCAAAAATGCGCGATACCCCTTGCCGAAAGAACCTTTTGATTTTCCGTTAACAAATACATCGAAATTATTGGGACTAAAATATGCTGAACTGAACCCTTCATATTTACATTGTTTAAGAATTTTGTTTATATAGGCATCCAAAGAATCAATAATGTCTTGGTTGAAATGGCTTCTTATTTTAAACTCCGCTTCCGAATCCTCCACTTTTAACATTTCATACAATTCGTTTTTCATGGTCATTTCATACTCGTGAATAACGGCTGCCTCATTTTGAATCTCAATGGCTTGACGGTATTCCGACAGGTTTTTTTTGAGAATTTCAACCTTGGGCTTCAGTTCGCCGTTGAGAAGATCCTCCACAGCTGATTTCTTTGCACTCAAAATGGCGAGATTCTTTTCTATTTCAGTCCGTTCATTTGCAAGATCAGATTCCGCTTCAAATAAGTCGCTCAGTTGCAATTTGATTTTATGAAGCTCTGCACGGGATGCTTCAGCGTAGCCACCTTCGTCCTGAATAGAAATATCGCCTTCGCAGAAAGGGCACTTTGAAGTTGCCACGAGTTCTTCTCTGCTCAAGTCTCCATCTACAATGAAGGTCAATCTGTTTATGTCAGCGGCATACTGGCTCCTAAGCGACTGATAGCGATTATACAGGGTGTTGCATTCAGACAACTGTGCATTTGTATCAAAAATCTCCTTCAATAACTGTTTGTTATGTTTGATGGATTCTGCAATAGCATTTTCAATTTTGACAATGTCATCAAGAACGGCTTCAACCCTCTCTTGAAGAGTTATTGCGTCTTGATGGGGTTTGATTACTAATTCTGCTTTCCGAACAGAGAAATCCGCCAGCCTATTGTTTATATAGGCAGCTACAGCATGCTTGCGCGCTTCTTTAACCTTTTTATCCTCTTTTGTTTCAGCTTCGGCAAAATCTTTTCCGGTTATCAAAAAGTATAGAGCGGAGAGAGCCGCTGTCGAAGCCGTATTTTGTTTTGGCATAATTATGGATGCTTCTTGAAAAACGTTGGTTTCTTTAATAAGAAGCATATGTGAAAAAGTTCTCCATGTAAGGCGTTGCCGCTCGAATCGTGAGTTTTTAATAATATGGTGGTCTTTGGTTATGCCGATCAATTGCAACCACAAATCACTAATGTTATGGTTTTTTCCACTGATGGCATAGGTGCCTGAGTCAATGTTGCGAGAGGTACTGCTAACCTTGATTTTATTGGCATCCACTTGACGTTCAAGTGTAATACGGCCAGTATTTGTGGCAATAATCAATTTCACCCAGTCATATCCTGTATTCCTATCTAAACGGGTATTGTCACTGCCAAATAAATAATCGATGCACTCCAATACATAGCTTTTGCCAGTATCTGAAGGCCCTGACACAATATTAAGGCCGGGTTTGAAGTCCAGAATGGAGGGTTCTTTGCCGGTGCCTGTTACTATCAGCTTTTCAATATAAAACTTAGTCATTCACAGCTCTCCTTTTCAGCGAGGATATAGCGTGCTGGTTGATTAGTTTAAAAACTCCAGCTTCTGATCTATCTGCTATATATTTCCGCGTCTGTATTGCCAGGCAGCGATATGTATCAGCATAATCACTTTTCAGTCTTGCGCAATAAGACAGCCCCCTCTGGTTTATCGAGTAGGAAAAGCCGTTATTGGTGCGCGAAACATTTATCAGACCTTTTTTAACAAGCAATTTTACTGCCATATTCACAAGCTCACGGAATTGTGCAAACTCACTAAACTTGTAACTGTTATTTCCATGAAGGTTTATTTTGGATACGCCAAAGTCCTTACCGTATACGGTTATAAAATCTGCTGCGGCGATCATATCCGCAGTCTCTGGCTGTTCATCGGCAATCTCTAGCATTATCAGTGTGCGTAGCGAGATTTCAAACGTCGTGTTGAAAACGCTATTCATTGCTTACCCACCCTTTAATTATTCTGTCGTTCACAAGAATATGGCATACGCCTTTTTTCTCACTAACACCGATCCAATCAGGCATGCGGCTCAATAAGCATTTGTCTGTTCTGATTGTGGCGGCTTGTGTCATAACCGCGTTTAGACGCGCAACGGCGTGAGGGAAATCTTGTGAGTGCACATCTATAATACCGTTGTATGTTTCATCCTTTAAAACGATAAACTGGTCGGGGTCTTTATCACCAAAAATGTCCCTCGAAGCTCTTCTGATAGTTTCGGCGGCGTAATAATCTTTCCTACGGCGACCGAAATCGTTCTTATACTTCGGATGCTGATCGAGCGATTCTTTCGACATATCGGGAAGCTTCTCAGCGTTTGCGTAAGCTGCCAACAGTTCCGTCACATAAATTAATTCGTCTGCTTCTACTTCCGCTGGTACTGCTAGGTTTGCCGGGCGGCTGGGGAGCGTTGCCAGCACATCTTGTAACCTCGCTATATTATCCAATACACGGTTACGTTCTCTGCCTGTTTCCGTGTCTATTTCAATAGGTGCCTTATTTATCCTATGGATTGCATAAAGGAACGTATCCGCTAAAAACTCGTTAAGCGGACTGACGCTGGCCTTATCAAGAAGGACCGCTTTTTTTTCGTCTGTAATGGAGACGTCATCCTTTATGAGCTGCGTCATAAGGGGTAACAGATCATCTTTATTGTGAGGATTCAGGAAGGCAACGATTTTTTCATTGAAGTAGTTATAAGCTCCTTGAACTACTCTGGCTGATGAAGCTTCCGCGACTAATGCCTTTGGAACATCCTGCTTGAAGTTAAAGAGCTTGCTTACAACTTTTGGCAAGACATATGCATTCTCATCCAGAAGACCAAATAACGTCGCGGCAATCGATTGATTGTCGTTTGGTTCTTGGACTACATTCTGCAACACTTTTGCATATGTGCCAAAACAGAGTCTGCTCATCAAAGTGACCTCCTAACAAGAGATATTTACGGTGGTAAATCAAAGGTATAAAGCGGTAAGCGGCAGGGAAATACTTCTGAGAGACCTTCATGTATTCTGGAAGCAGGATATATGAAGGTTTTTTATTGACTCAAGCCTGTCATCCCGTTCGCAATGACCCTCAAAAACTGCAAAATTCACACAAATTTATTATAGCAATCTTAATGCATATAATCCAACTTTTTTACACGTAAATAATCATATATCCATAAAGAAAACACATTGATACGCACTATTCATAATCAATTAACCTTGGAAGGAGGATGCAAGATGCGAGACATAAAGAACAGCAAGGGCAAACTGGTATGTCGTTTGGACGAAAAGGCTCATATCATCGAAATTGTGCAGAAAGGATGCAAGACGCTGATTCGCTTTATGCCGGATGGGACAGCAGCGATCATCAACACGGAAACCGGCTAACCGAAAACTCAAGTCAATATAGACAATCCGCAGAACCGCGAGACGGGCAGGATGACACCAAACACTGGTGTTTCCGCCCGTCTCTTTTGTTTCTTCGGATTTGAGACGTCGGCCTCCTGCGGATTTTCAAACCAAATTTTGAAAATCACAGGAGGCAAGTAATGAAAATCAATTATACAACCGCAGACGGCAAAACTATCGAACTTGAAGTGTCCGATGAAGTTGGGAGCTTTTATCTGGGGTCGGTCGAGGCTGAAAAGAAAAACACGCGAAAAGAAACTCGCCGCGATCGGCATACCTCACTTGAGTCATTCACCTATGAAGACGCCCGATTCTTTGATTCCGGCACAGATATACTCACAGATTTTATTGATTCAGAGGCCGTGAGCCATGCCATGTCACTCCTGACGGATCGGCAGCAGTATCTGATCCGAAAATGCTTTATTGAAGGTTGGTCATACACCGACCTAGCAGCTCTAGAAGGTGTCGATGAATCAGCAATCCGCCACGCAGTTGAACGTGCAAAAGATCGACTTAAAAAAGTTTTGTCCTAACCCGTCCGATTTTCCCCTCCCAGGTGGCATATAACAGAAGGAAAACAAAAAAACGCCTTCGGAAAGGAAACGGACTTTATATGAAACACACGCTCAAAATCAGTGTTGCCCAAGATCCAGGCGATGGAATCGTTTCTTGCCACCACTTCACCGTCCGCGAGAAGCTGCTCCGAATGCTTTTCGGTGAAAAATGGCGATTAACGGTTATTATCCCGGGAAAAAGCGTAAAGGCGCTATCCATCGAGGAGGAAGGAGGTGAAGAAGATGAGCAAAACGCACCCGCTGTTTGACATTGTCCTGAATCTGCGCTCATTGGCAGATAATTTTCAGGTTCTTGCAGACATCGTGACTGGCGGCGGTGCTACTGAAGAGTATCAGCCAGAAACGCCGGCATCGGAAAAAGTACCAGAACCGAAAACAAAGCCGGTTACCCTAGAGCAAGTTCGTGCGGTGTTGGCCGATAAAAGTCAGCAAGGGCTAACCGCTGAAGTCCGAGTATTGCTGGAGAAGTACGGAGCGCAAAAACTCAGTCAGATTGATCCGGTGCAATTTTCTGCACTGCTTGCGGATGCAGAGAAACTTAAATGAATGCAGAGAAACAACATGCTTTGTTATCCGCTTCTGGCGCGCATCGCTGGCTGAACTGCACCCCGTCCGCACGCCTGGAACGGGAATTTGAGGATAGTAGTGGAGAAGCCGCAGCCGAAGGCACAGCCGCCCATGCGCTCTGCGAACACAAACTGAGACGGGCGCTGAAGCTACGATCTAAGAAGCCGGTTTCCCAATACGATTCCGACGAAATGGACAGTCATACGGATGGTTATGTGGAATTCGTACTGGAACTGATAGAGCAGGCCAAGCAAACCTGTGCTGATCCCAAGGTGCTGATCGAACAGCGTCTGGACTTTTCTAGGTTCGTGCCAGACGGCTTCGGAACCGGCGACTGCCTGGTCATTGCCGACGGGACACTCCATATCGTGGATTTCAAATACGGTCAAGGCATTTTGGTGGAAGCAGAAGAAAACCCACAGATGAAGCTCTACGCACTCGGCGCTCTGGAACTATTTGACGGAATCTATGATATCACCTCCGTGTCCCTGACCATCTACCAGCCACGCAGGGAGAATATCAGCACACATACGGTAGAGAAGGAAAGCCTCTACCAGTGGGCGGATGAAGTCCTGCGACCGCTAGCAGAACTTGCTTTTGTCGGTAGCGGCGAATACTGCTGCGGTGAGTGGTGCCAGTTTTGCCGGGCAGCGGTGAAGTGCCGCGCCCGTGCGGAGGAAAAACTGAAACTGACCCGGCTAGAGTTTTCGTTGCCACCCATCCTATCCGATGCGGAAATCGAAGAGATTCTTGCCAAACTGGATGATCTCACTGCATGGGCAAATGACATCAGGGCTTATGCTCTTGAGGCAGCATTAACCCATGGAAAACAATGGTCTGGTTACAAGCTGGTCACAGGACGTTCTAACCGCAAATACGCCAATGAAGAAGCAGTTGCCGACGCAGCCAAGGAGGCCGGCTACCGAGATATCTTCCGGCAGAGTTTAATCACCGTAACTGAGATGGAAAAGTTGATGGGGAAAACCAAGTTCAATGAAATCCTCGGCGGTTTGATTGAGAAACCACCAGGCAAACCGTCACTGGTGCCGCTATCCGATAAGCGACCAGCAATCCATGCATTCAGCGCAAAAACAGATTTTATGGAGGAATGAAACATGACAAACAAAGCCAACAATGCCAATGCGGGAAACAGGGTCAATCCGACCAAGGTTGTCACCGGTGTGGTGCGACTGTCCTATGCCAACGTGTGGGAACCCAAATCCATTAATGGTGGAGCAGAAAAATTCAGCGTGAGCCTGATCATCCCGAAAGCAGACACAAAGACTCTCGGAGCGATTCAAAAAGCTATTGATTCGGCTATTGAGGAAGGACGCGGCAAATTTGGTGGCAAGATTCCCAGCAAAGCGGCGCTTAAGCTGCCACTTCGCGACGGCGATATCGATCGCCCGGATGATGAAGCCTACGCAAACTGCTATTTTGTTAACGCCAATAGCAGCAGCGCACCGGAAATCGTAGATATGTCGCTGAATCCCGTTCTGAACCGTTCAGAAGTTTACTCCGGTGTATACGCGAGGGTCAGCATCAACTTTTATGCCTTCAATTCCAACGGCAATCGCGGCATCGCCTGTGGGCTTGGCAATATCCAGAAGGTTCGCGACGGCGAGCCACTAGGTGGAAAAGCCAGCGCCGCTGACGATTTTGTCTCAGACTATGACGGCGACGATTTTCTGGCCTAAGCAAATAGAAATGCAAAAGGGCGGCAAGCAAACTGCCGCCTTTTTCACTATGGAGGATCCATGAAAAACTTGAGCTTGGACATTGAAACGTATAGCAGCACCGAACTCGCCAAGTGTGGCGTATATAAATATGCGGAAGCGCCGGATTTTGAAATTCTGCTACTCAGCTATTCGGTGGACAGGGGTCCGGTATTGACCGTAGATCTTGCTGTTGGAGAACCACTGCCGCCGGAAGTCCAGGTGGCCTTGCTCGATGAGACCGTTATTAAATGGGCCTTCAACGCTCAGTTTGAACGAATCTGTCTGTCGAGGCATCTTGGCCAGTGG
>JAHDPL010000003.1 GCA_018434355.1 Sporomusaceae bacterium
GTTTTGGGTAAACTTCATCTTGGGACGCCTCCTCAATATTTTGGTTTTGTGCCTTTCTTGCCGGAGTCAGCACATTGCCATTGTATTGCCGGGCGTCTCTTTTTTCAAAGTCTATTTTTACTCGCTACAGGAATGCTCCTACAGCGATTATATCATAGCCGGATGGGAATGGCAGAGATCGGGGATTTGGCGGCATAATCGTCAGCAAGGATTTTTGCGAAAAAAAGGATTATCGGCGCAGTAGATAGAAAATACTTGAAGGAATCTATCTGCCTGAGGATGATGAAAGTGAGAAATCATGCTTGACGTTCAACTGCAAATTTTCAAGACGGTAGTCGAGAAAAAAAGTTTTTCGCTTGCCGCACAAGAACTGCACATGACACAATCGTCGGTAAGTCAACATATTCAAGCGTTGGAAATTTATTTTGGCGCCAAGCTGTTCGACAGGTTGCATCGGCGCATCTGTCTGACCGAAGCCGGCAGCGCTCTGTATCCTTATGCTGTTAGTCTGGAAAGGCTTTATCAGGAAGCAAGGGATACCATGTCGGGGCAACTGGACCTGGTGGCCGGACGGCTCTCGATTGCCGCGAGCATGACCATCGGTGAATATCTATTGCCGAAGATATTGGTTCAGTTTAATCAACTATATCCTAAGGTAAATATTACTATGGATATTGTAAATACGGAGCGGGTGATCGGTAAAACGGTCGAAGGCAATGCGGATATCGGATTTGTCGAAGGAGTATATAAGCCTGTATCCGACTTGGAAGGCGAATGTTTTTGCGGCGATGATTTGGTAATTATCAAATCGGCTTCTTATCAGAGCTGCAATACCGCGACCGAGGCGCCGGTTTCAATCGCCACTTTATTGGAAGAGCGCTGGGTGTTGCGTGAGACGGATTCGGGAACGCGACGGGTTTTTGAAAATTTTCTGGTTCGGCATGATTACTCGCCGGCAGCGCTCAATGTAATCATGAGTTTTAGCAGTACTGAAGCAATAAAAAGTGCGGTGATGACCGGCGCAGGGCTTGGAATCATGTCGCGTCTGGCGGTGACTGAAGAAATAAAACGCGGTGAAGTCAGAGTTGTTCAGCTTTGTGAAGGCACGATCGATCGCAGCTTCTGGATACTGCGAAACAAGGCGAAATTTCAGACCAAGACTGTTAATCGGTTCTGCGCATTCTTTTTGAGTCAGATGAACGGCCAGGATTAACCGATAACCTATCAAGATAACTAATGGCAGCGTTGCATGCGCTGCCATTAGTTATCTTGATGTATGGTATCAATTTTTAGAATTTTACTAATAGTGTTTTTGGATGTAAAATTAACTGAAGATATATGCAATTTCTGCAAAGGTGTGTGCGATTTTTCACAAGTGTATTTGACGGAACTTTACTTATCTCATTAAGGAAAGGGGTGATTGGATAATGTTCATGGTTGCGATCGACGACGAAAAATGTATCGGCTGTGCTCAATGTACACAGGGCTGTCCGGCCCAGATCTTGGGAATGGTTGGCGCAAAGGCTGAAGTGACTGGCGATGCCGCCGAATGTATGGGCTGTCAGTCATGTGTCATGACTTGCCCGGTAGAGGCGATAACCGTTACAGAATACTAAGCGCAACAGCGAAATAAAGGAAAGGCAGGGAAGGTTCATGGATGTTGAGAAAAAAGTAGCTGCAACTCCACTACTGGATGAACTGGAAAAAGGCGATTGGCCCAGTTTTGTCACGGAAATCAAGAAAGCCGCGAAAACTAGCAAAATGGCGCAAGGTTTGTTGGAACAAGTTGAGGCATCTTATGTGGAAAAAACCGGCCACTGGAAACATGGCGGGATTGTAGGCGTCAAAGGGTACGGCGGCGGCGTAGTCGGTCGTTATACAGATGATCCCGATCGTTTCCCTGATGCGCGCGAATTTCACACCATGCGGGTAAACCAGGTCCCCGGCTTTTTCTACACCAGCGAAAAGCTGCGCGCCCTGGCCGATATCTGGGACAAGTATGGCAGCGGACTGTATAACATGCATGGCTCCACCGGTGATATTATTTTGCTTGGCACCACGACAGAAAACCTGCAACCTTGCTTTGACGCACTGGGCGAAATCGATTTCGACCTCGGCGGTTCCGGCGGCGCCCTGCGTACGCTAAGCTGCTGCTGCGGCGAAGCGCGCTGCGAAAAATCCTGTATCGATGCGATGGATATGATGTATGACCTCACGATGTACTACCAGAATGAGATGCATCGTCCGGCTTGGCCCTATAAATTTAAAATCAAGATTTCCGGTTGCCCCAACGATTGCGCAGCTGCCTCAGCCCGCTCCGATATGGCGCTGATCGGTACCTGGCGCGATGCAATCCAAGTAAATCAGGAAGAAGTCCGCAAGTATGTGGCCGACGGCATGAATATGGTTCAAGTCTGCCGCAAATGTCCGACCGAAGCCCTCGGCTGGGATGAAAAAAATCAGACTTTGTCGATTAAAACCGAAGACTGTGTGCGTTGCATGCACTGTATCAATGTGATGCCGAAAGCCCTCAGAATTGGCAAAGAACGTGGGATTACCGTACAGATCGGCGGCAAGGCGCCTGTTGTCAAAGGCGCGATGATCGGCTGGATTCTGGTTCCGTTTATGAAGGCAGAGGCGCCTTATACTGAAATCAAGGACTTGGTAAGCCGGATTACTGAATTCTGGGCTGAGCACGGCAAGAATCGCGAAAGACTCGGCGAATTAGTCGAAAGACTTAGTTTGGCAACATTCCTTGAAGGTGTCGGACTGAAGCCATTACCCCAGATGGTCAGTGCGCCGCGTGCAAATCCCTATATCTTCTGGAAGGAAGAGGAGGTCGTGAAAAATGGCTAGAACAGATTTCGGCCCGCCCGACTATAAAACCATGTTGCCGCCGGTCATCAAACGTAATTACGGCAAGTGGCTGTATCATGAAGTTCCTCAACCCGGCGTGTTGCGCCATGTAAGCGAAACCGGCGAAGAACTCTACTCGGTTCGTGTTGCTTCGGCCCGTTTGGTCAGCAGTGAATTCATCCGCGACATTTCTGATATTGCCGAGAAATATTGCGATGGTTTCCTGCGTTTCACTACCCGTAACAATGTAGAATTCCTGGTTTCTGACAAGGCGAAGCTCGAACCGTTGCTGAAAGAACTGGACGAAAAAGATTATCTGGTGGGAGGCGTCGGCCTATCCATCAGCAACATCGTGCATACACAGGGCTGGATTCACTGCAAGAGCGCCGTTACTGACGCTTCCGGCCTGACCAAGAACATCATGGATACGATGGTGGATTATTTTACCGGCAAGAAGTCGGTGCCGTCCCGCTGCCGTATTGCCGTGGCTTGCTGCGTTAACATGTGCGGCGCTTGCCACTGTTCCGACATCGCAGTAGTCGGTATTCATCGGACGATTCCGCGGATCAACCATGAATTGGCTTCAAAGATCTGCGAAATCCCCAACACGATCGCTTCCTGCCCGACCGGTGCGATCCGGCCGAATCCGAAACTCAAGAGCGTCGAAATCAATCATGAAAAGTGCATGATGTGCGGTAACTGTACCGTCGTCTGTCCGGCCATCAAGATCATGGATCCCGAGAATGACGGCGTATCGATCTGGGTCGGCGGCAAAGTATCCAACGCACGATCGAAGCCGATGTTCTCAAGACTGGCGATTCCGTTCATTCCCAATAACCCGCCGTTCTGGCCGGAAGTCACTGATGCAGTGAAACATCTGGTCGAAGTTTGGGCCAGCAATGCGCGCCCGGGCGAACGCATGGGCGAGTGGATTGGGCGAATCGGTTGGGAGCGGTTCTTTGCAATTGCGGACCTGCCGTTCACTGATAAGCATTTGGATGATTTTACCCATGCCAATACAACCTTCCGGTCCACAACACAGTTCAAATATTAAATCCTGGCGCGATGCGCTAATGATAAACGAGAGGAGATGAGGGTATGTCATTTGTCGAAATCAAAGGGCAACAAATCGAATTGGATGAGGACGGGTTCATCGTTGAGCCTGATTTGTGGAGCACTGACATCGCCGAGTATTTCGCGAAAGAGGAAGAAGTCGAAGAGCTGACCGAGCAGCACTGGAAAATCATCAATTATCTGAAGGACTATTTCAAGCAGTTCGGAATCGCGCCGATGGTCCGCAAAGTATGCAAAGACAATAATGTGAGTATGCAGGAACTGTACGCATTGTTCCCGACAGGCCCGGCAAAAGGCGCCTGTAAGATCGCCGGCTTGCCAAAACCGACCGGCTGCGTGTAACCAGTGAAAACCCGGACCTGGCTCGGGCAAATCGCAAACGGGATTCGTGGGCTGACGCAAACGACGCCGCGTGTGTTTGCCCTCCAGGTCGGATTGACTACGACGTGCCAAAGCAGGTGCTTCTATTGTCCGCGCACTGCCTTGCGAGGTAGCTGGACCGACAGCATGCTGTCGTGGGACGTATACGAAAAATCACTTGCTCCGGCATTTGGCTGCTTCAAGATGATCTTCCTGCAAGGCTGGGGCGAACCGCTGCTCCATCCGCGTTTTTGGGATATGGCGGCACTGGCGAAGCGCTCCGGCGCTCAGGTCGGTTTTCGCACCAATGCGTTGCTATTTCACGAATCTGCTATTGAACGGACCCTGGACATGGAGCTGGATTTTATCTCGTTTACTTTGACCGGCGCTTCTGCGGCAACGCACCTGCACCATCGCTCAGGAACGGATTTCGATCTGGTGTGTCAACGGGTCCGTCAGTTGCGTGAAAGAAGAAAGAACGGCCACCAATCTCCGTATATCAGTCTAAATTACACATTGATGCGAAGTAATCTTGCGGAGTTGCCGGCTGCAGTGAAATTGGCCGCCGAAATCGGCGCCGACCAGCTCTGTGTCGAACACATGGATTGCATTCCTGTTCGTCAATTGGAACAACAGGTGGTGTTTTTGAACCCGCAGGAAACGGATGACGCCATTGTAGCTGACGCGCGGCGAATTGCCGAGGAACGCTCAATACTCTTCTCCTGCGAACCGGTTGTCGTTTCGTCCGATCCGCGCACCTGCAGTGCAGACCCGTTGCGCGGAACGCTATATGTGACAGCGGACGCTCGCATAGTGCCTTGTCATCAAATGGCGCTGCCGCCGGACTCCGTAGAACACTTTTGGTTTCACGGGAATCCTTCGCTCGGCGAACCCGTTGTTTTGGGGCGAGCCGATCAGCAGTCGCTGCTGGAAATATTGCGAAGCGAACATACCAGGCAGTTGCTGCGCGCCTTTACAAAACCAGAACCGGAATACCCGCTGCTTTGCCGGAATTGCTATAAATTGTACGGGGTATAAAAATGGAGCCAAAGGAAAAACAGGAAATCGTTGCCCGTCATGAGCGGCGATTTGCCGGTGAATTGACGGAGGCGGTACTGGAAAAGCCCGAATTGTCCGTCTGGATGATTCTGATTCCATTCCTGTTCATTGTTTTTATGCAACGTCAGCAGAAATTCAAGCAGTTGGGAGATACCTTTCAGCGGGGCTTTATGTACACAAAGAACCATGCGCTCGAAGCCGCCGCACGACTCGTTGCAGGAGCATCCGCGCAAACCGTCGAAGAAGAATTAGCCCAAAAGGTCCGAAAGAATCCAGATGCCGACGCTCCGCTACAGCAGATATATCAGGCTCAGCTAAATGAAATCACTCTGCTGACGGAACACTATCGGCGGTTGTTGTCAACACAGGCCGCTGATTATGCTGTTATGGTTAGGGAGGCTTACCGGCCCGACGAATTCCAGCAATTCTTGGTTGAACTGGCACAAAGGGAGCATCTCGTAAATGAAGCCGCCGCTTCCTTGAATTCTGCGCCAGACATGACGTGGCGAGACGTTATCAAGAGGCTGGAAGAAGAGACCATCCTTCGCAGAAAAAAAGAAGCGGATCAAATCTTTTCCTGCAATCGCGAGTAAAGTCTACCGCCAGGTCTGAATGAACGGACAGAATTTTCGAGGAGGTGTATTCAACCTATGACAACCAATGGAAATTCGCCAGCAAAGAAAGACTACTCTTATCTGTGGAAACACGAGGATTACTGGGCAATTTGGATGGGCTTAACAATTCTTATCATCGGTCTCTTTGTCTTCTTTTCTTCCACTCCGGCCAATATGGACGCAACCATTGCCAAACATAATGCGGTCATGGCCGAAGAAGCCAAGAAAGCGCCGTTCAAGACGCTGGAATGGTATCAGGCCAGCGATGCCAAAAGCAGCCTGAGCGTTTCAAGCATTCCCCTCATCAAATCTTTCAATGCATATGCCAGTAGGCCCAAGGGCTGGTCAGACAACCCGATGGCTTCCTTTTACCTGAGCGAGGCCGATGCGAAAGCTAAGAGCGCTGCGGCGGCCGGTCGCTATGATACGGCCAAGAAAGCCACAGTAGCGGCGCTGGCTGATGCCAAGACGGCGCAAGCCGCTGCAGCGACAGCTCAATTCAAAGATGCCGCGCTGAACAAATCTGCCAGCGACAAGGTCGAAAACTGGCGAAAAGCCCGCACCGCCGAATCGCGCGCCAAAGGTGCGGCAGAGACCAAACCGTACAACTTGATTCCCGGCATGATCGTGATGATTATCGGCTTGGGGTTGTTCTTCTCAGTAGGAATGTACGTTATGGGCAAATCGGTTTCCCAGTTTATGATGGGATTCCCGGTCGTCTTCCTGCTGGCGGCGTTGTCGTATTTCCTGGCTGCTAACAGCAGCCTGCGGGCATGGGGTCTCGAATATGTGCTGTGGGCGATTCTGCTCGGCTTCCTGATCAGTAACACGATCGGCACGCCGAAATGGATCATGGCAGCGGCGCAGACCGAGTATTACATCAAGACCGGTCTGGTGTTGCTGGGATCTTCGATCCTGATGGGCAAAATGCTGTTGATCGGCATTCCCGGTATTGTCGTAACCTGGGTGGTTACGCCGATTGTTCTGATTGGTACTTACTGGTTCGGCCAGAATGTCGTTAAGATGGAATCGAAAGAACTGAACATCACGGTTTCGGCCGACATGTCTGTTAGCGGCGTGTCTGCCGCGATTGCCGCCGCGGCTGCCTGCCGGGCCAAGAAAGAAGAACTGACATTGTCTGTTGGCATTTCGATTCTGTTTACGGCGATCATGATGGTCGTCATGCCGATGGCAATCAAGGCGATGGGCATGCATCCTGTACTGGGCGGCGCCTGGATCGGCGGCACGGTCGACTCCACCGGCGCGGTGGTCGCAGCCGGCGAAATGCTCGGACCGGTAGCCCGCGACGTGGCGGCCACGATCAAAATGATCCAGAACATCCTGATCGGTGTTATGGCGTTCTGTATTGCTGCTTACTGGTGTCTCCGCGTCGATACCTCCCGGGCCTGTGAAGCCGACCTTAGCTTCGGCGGAGCAATCCGACAGATCTGGGACCGGTTCCCGAAATTCGTGCTTGGTTTTATCGGCGCTTCGGTCATCTTTTCGCTGATTCATGCCAACATGCAGCCGGATGCGGCACGTATCGTGATTGACAACGGGATTATCCGAGGTTTTGTCGCACACTTGCAGGCTTGGTTCTTTGCGTTGGCCTTCGTCAGCATCGGCCTGTCCACAGACTTCCGTGAGCTCGGCAAGTATTTCAAAGGCGGCAAGCCGGTGATTCTGTATGTCTGCGGCCAGTCGTTCAACCTGGTGCTTACGTTGGCAGTCGCTTATCTGATGTTCTTTATCGTGTTCCCCGAAATTACAGCCAAACTGATGGGGAAATAGCAGATCATGCAATCAGTCAAGATTCCGCATGGCCTTTACTTCGGAATGCCGAACCGCACCCGCCAATGGCTGGCGCTGTTCGCCGGACTGTTGGTGATTGGGGTTGTGGCGTTTGTAATACTGCCGGCCTTATCGGATGCACTGGGTTTTCGGGAAGCTCATAATCTGATAATCGAGGAAAATATCGAAGCAGGCGCCTGGTATTACATCTTTGTTGACAAAATCAAGGACATAGAACCTGCATTCAGAGATACGATGAATCATACGCCGCGTAATTTCTGATGTTCAAACGCTAACACGATTTCTTAACCGAACCTTACACAATAACGGCAGGGAATTTGTCGTGCCGGCCGTCATCAAGGTCAGTACAACTTGCTTCCCTGCCGTTGGATTTTCAAAATCAAGAGGTGGATTATGAACGCATTCGGTTGGTTTGTCGGTGGTCCATATCTATATTTATGTGCAGTGCTGTTTATCGGGGTCACGGCGTGCAAGGTTTACGGTTATGCCACAATGCCCCGTCACCTGCGCTGGGATTTGTATCCGCTGCCGCATAGGGTCGGCGGTTCAAAATATCAACAGATCGATTTCCATAAGACTAAGCAAAAAACCAGCTTGTGGAATGAATTCACCTATATGTTCATGGAGATTTTATTCATTCGCAAAGCGTTCATCCATAATCCCAAAGTGTGGGTCGGTTCGTTTCCGATGCATCTGGGACTTTATCTGGCAATCCTGCTGCTTATGCTGCTGCTACTGGGCGCTGGCGTGGAAAAACTGCTGGGATTGCCTGTGGTGCCGATCAATGATTGGTTCTGGGTCTCTGCGTTGTACTACAGCACGGCCATAGTTGGCGCGCTGGCGATGATCTGCGGCGTCTGCGGCGCCTGTTGGCTATTGTACTTGCGTCTCAGCGATGAAGGGCTGCGCGATATGTCGGACATCCCGGCCTATGCCAATCTGACGCTGCTTATCGCGATGTTCGGTTCGGGACTGGCAGCCTGGTTTTTTGCTGACCGCGACTTTTCGATGCTGCGGTCGCAACTCGGCTCGTTGGTTGCTTTTTCACCGACGGCTCCCGGCCACTGGCTGATTACGCTGGAAATCTTTTTCATCGGGCTATTCCTTGCTTATCTGCCGTTTAGCCGGATGAGCCACTATGCCGCGAAGTATTTCTTTTATCACAACATCATGTGGGATGACGAGCCGATGAAGGCCGGCAGCTCGCTTGAAAAGGACGTAACACATTCGCTGGGCGGCAACTTGTCATGGTCGGCGCCCCATATCAAGCAAAATCAGTCCTGGCTGGCGCAGGTTTCGCCCGATGAAGCCAAGGCGGCAAAGGAAGGGGCGGCAAAACAATGAAGAAAAAAGTGTTGATTCGTGATTTTGGTCAGGAAACTCCAGTGCTTTGCCCGATCGATTCTTCCGATATCCCGCTGTTGCCGGGAGAGGAACAGATCGTGTTCAAAGATGTGAAGCCGGCGATGAAAGAGAAATATGATTTTTCGCTGGACGGCTTTTCGGCGCTGAATCTGCCGATTCCCCAGACGCCGGAGGAAGAGGCGAAGATCGTCAACGATTTTCTGCGGGGATTGGAAAAAGTGTTCAGTGAGGAGAATAACTGGGCCTTCCTGCAACCGACGGTGTTGTCGACCGATTACTGCGTGCAATGCAATACTTGCAATGAGGCCTGTCCGGTCTATCCGGAAAGCGGTTACCAGGACATTTATCGGCCGAATTACCGTGCGGAACTGCTCAGACGCATCTATCGGCGGTATTTCACAACAGCGGGTAAATTGCTCGGCAAATGGGCCGGCGCAGACCTGGAACTGAACTGGCGTGTTGTCTACCGGCTGGCGGAACTGGTCTATCGCTGCAGCCTCTGTCGTCGCTGCGCCCAGACCTGCCCGGTGGGGGTCGACAATGCCTTGATCGCGCGTGAGGTCCGCAAGCTGTTCAGTCAAGAGATGGGAATTGCACCGGAAGGGGTCCACAAGTCCGGCACAGTCAACCATCTCAAATCCGGTTCGTCGACCGGGATGGGCAGCGCGGCGTTTTTGGACACACTGGAGATGGTGGAAGATATCATTGAAGAAAAAATCGGCCGACGAATCAAGATTCCGGTCGATGTACCGGGCGCTGATTTCTTGCTTTTGCACAATGCCGGCGAATTCCTCGCCTGGCCGGAAAATCCGGCCGCATTCGCTATTCTGTTTGACGCTGCCGGGATCAGCTGGACATTGTCGTCGGAAATGATGGGCTATGAAGGGGTCAACTACGGAGTATGGTATGATGATGTGCAGTTCGCCAAAATCCTGGTTGGACAGGTACAGGCGGCAAAACGGCTCGGCGTAGGCAAGATCGTCGTGGGGGAATGTGGCCACGCCACTAAGGCGACGGTGACGATCGGCGACCGGATCTGTGTCGGCGACCTGGCGATTCCCCGTGAGAGTTGCCTGCCGATATTGGCTGACATCGTCACCAGCGGAAAAATCAAATTCAATCCGCAGCAAAACAATTTTCCGGTCACCATGCACGACCCGTGCAATATGGTCCGTTTGATGGGAATTGAGAAGCCGCAATGGACGATTCTGAACGCCGTCGTGCCACAAAACCAGATTTATCCGATGCCGAATGCCGGTTCAGAGAACTATTGCTGCGGCGGCGGCAGTGGTTTCGCGATCATGAATTCACAGAACTTCCCGCAATGGCGCAACAATCTGTCAAGCCGTCGCAAAGCGCGGCAGGTCCTGGAAGCGTTCAAGGACGTGCTCGATCCGTCGATCGCCAAATATTATTGCGCTCCCTGTTCCAATTGCAAGGGATCGGCCCGCGATTCAATGATCGAGGCATTCCACTTCAAGGATAAATACAATATGACCTACGGAGGGCTCGTCGAGCTGATGGTAAACGCCATGCCCGGTCTGCCGCAGCCCTACATTTCCTGGGAAGATGAATTCTAAAGCACGGACGGCTTTGTTAAAAGCCTGGTATGATGCTACGCTGAAAAGCTATTTTCCCGACAGCGACGAAACCTTTCGCCGCAATACCGGTTTTGCCAATCCGGTAGGTCAGGCGTTTCAGGAATCTATGGCGAAGATTCTTGACGGATTGATGGACAAAGCAGCGCCTTCCGAATTTGTCGCGCCACTTGATCGGGTCATTCGGGTTTTAGCGGTGCAGGGGCTGCCGGCCGGCGTGGCGATTAGATTTTTGTTTGTGTTGCGTGATTTGCTGGAAAAAAACGTCGATCTGCCGGCAAGTGACAAGAAAATCTGGCAGCGGCAGCTGGACGCGCTGGCTGAGCAGTCAGTGGAAATCTGGTGTGAATGCCGTGAGACATTGGCACAGCTTCGGATCAACGAACTGAGAAATCGCATTCAGCAATTGGAAGCCTGTTCAGTAGCCAAAGAAAGAGGAGGGACCTCCTGATGGCCAAAATAGCCAAACCGGCGGAACTACTCAAAAACACCGGTTTTGACTCGGTTCCACAGACGCATTGGATGGATACGCCGGTGGATTTCCGGCCAGGAACCTGGCTGTTTCCCGGCAAGGCGGAGAGCCTGATTGCCGTCGACTTGCCGAACCCGCGCAAATGGTCGCCGGAGGATGCCGACTGGAAGCTGCCGCCCAATTGGAAAGAGATCATTTTGGATGGAATGCGGGAACGGCTGCAACGCTACCGTTCGTTCCGCGTGTTCATGGACAGTTGCGTGCGTTGCGGCGCTTGCGCCGATAAATGCCATTTTTACCTGGGGTCCGGCGACCCGCGCAACATGCCGGTTCTGCGGGCCGAACTGCTGCGATCCGTCTATCTGTATTACTTTACACCCACCGGTAAAACGCTGGGGCGTTTCGCCGGCGCGCGCGAGTTGACGGAGGACGTGATCAAGGAATGGTTCTACTATTTCCACCAGTGCACCGAATGCCGTCGTTGCTCGGTGTTCTGCCCATACGGGATCGATACGGCCGAAATTACGATGATCGGTCGGGAGCTTCTGAACCTGATCGGCTGCAATATCGACTGGATTGTCACGCCGGTCGCCAATTGCTACATGAAGGGAAATCATTTGGGAATCCAGCCGCATGGGCTGGTCGATTCGATGGATTTCTTGGTGGAGAATATCCAGGATATCACCGGGATCAAGATTGAACCGACCTTTAATCGCAAGGGAGCGGAGATTCTATATGTGCCGCCGTCCGGTGACATTTTCGCCGACCCCGGCACCTTTGCGTTGATGGGACAGTTGATGCTGTTCCATGAAACCGGTATCGACTACACGCTGAGCACGTATGCTTCCGAAGGCGGAAATTTCGGTAGCTTCACCTCGATGGAGATGGCCAAGCGGCTGAATGCAAAAATTTACGCCGAAGCGAAGCGACTGGGCGTGAAATGGATCATTGGCGGCGAGTGCGGCCATATGTGGCGGGTGATCCACCAGTTCATGGATACGATGAACGGTCCTGGCGACTTCCTTGAAACACCGGTGAATCCGCTCACCGGAACCCGGTTTGAACACGCCAAAGCGACCGGCATGATTCATGTTACCGAGTTTACCGCCGATTTGATCCATGAAGGGAAGATCAAGCTCGACCCTTCGCGCAACGACAATGTGAAAGTGACCTTCCACGACTCCTGCAACCCGTCGAGGGCCATGGGCCTGCTCGAAGAGCCGCGCTACATCCTGAACAAGGTCTGCAACCACTTTTACGAGATGCCGGAAGAGACGATCCGCGAGAACACGTTCTGCTGCGGTGGCGGCAGCGGACTGGGCGCCGACGAGAATATGGAGATGCGGATGCGCGGCGGTTTGCCGCGGGCCAATGCAGTGCGCTACGTGCATGAGAAATTCGGCGTGAACATGCTGTCCTGCGTTTGCGCGATCGACCGGGCGACTCTGCCGCCCCTGATGCATTACTGGGTGCCGAAGGTCGCGGTATGCGGCGTGCATGAACTGGTCGGCAACGCACTGATTATGAAGGGCGAAATGAAACGGAAACAGAATCTTCGTTTTGAAGATTTGCCTGGTGTAGAGGAGGATGGCAATGAATAAGAACCGCCTGGTAGCGCTGGGTTTGATTTTGTTTGTACTGCTGTTCACCTTTCCGGTAGTGATGAACTTAGGCAAGTCGGTGGCAAAAACTCAGCCGCCTGCCATGCTGCAGGACCAGAAAGCGATGCAGGAACTGGCCGATAAGCTGGGCGTCAAAAACATCGACGAATTTCGCGAACGCCACAAGCAAGTGCTGGCGGAGTGGAAGGACATAGTGGTGCGTGACGGAAAAAGGGTCTATGTCACCAAAGACGGACGCGAGATTCCGATCAGCCTGCAAAACCTGGCCAGCCAGCCGCAATACTGTAATGACTGCCATGATTATGCGGGGATAGAGAAACCGAATTGCTGGACCTGCCATGTGGAACCGAAAGGAGGGGCCGGAAAATGAAAAAACCACTCAGCATCAGTCGCCGGACCCTGCTAAAGGCAACAGGCGCGGCAGCTCTCGGTATCATTCCGGCAGGAACACTGTTGGTGAGGGCGGCCGGCAAACCGCATCCAAAAGCCTTGCAAGCCAAGAACTGGGCGATGGTGATCAATGCCAAGCTGTGCCCGCCGGGCTGTCGAATCTGTCAGGAGGCCTGTCACAAGGTTCACAATGTGCCGAACATGCCTGACCCCAAGCAGGATGTGAAATGGATATGGCCAGAATCATACAATTCGGCTTTTCCCTATGAAACGCATCCCTATACCGACCAAGCCAACGAAAAACGTGCTTATCCCGTATTGTGCAATCATTGTGAAAATCCTTCCTGTGTTCGGGTCTGTCCGACCAAAGCGACATTCCAGCGGCCTGACGGCGTGGTGATGATGGATTATCACCGCTGCATCGGTTGCCGCTTCTGTATGGCGGCCTGTCCTTACGGCGCCCGCAGTTTCAACTTCAAAGACCCAAGACCGCATATTCCGCAGCTGAATCCGGCTTATCCCACCCGTACGCCCGGCGTGGTCGAAAAGTGTAATTTCTGCGACGAACGGCTGGCTGTAGGCCAGATGCCTGCTTGTATGGAGGCTTGTCCGGCCAAGGCGATTCTGTTCGGCGACTTAAACGATCCTGCCTCACCGGTTCGACAGGCGCTAGCGTCGAATGTAACTCTACAGCGGAAGACCAAACTCGGCACCCGGCCGAAGGTCTTCTACATCGTTTGAAGGGAGGAGAACAGCAATGCTTGAACACGCATGGAATGAAACCGGTCCCCGGTTCAAAGCCTGGTTGGCGGCGCTTCTGCTCCTGATCGGCATCGGCGGCTTTTGCTACTCCATTCAGCTGGGAACCGGCCTCGGTGTGACCGGGATGAGCCGCGACGTTTCCTGGGGACTCTACATCGGACAGTTCACTTTCTTTGTCGGGGTGGCCGCCTCGGCGGTCATGGTCGTTCTGCCTTATTATCTGCATGATGTCAAAGTGTTCGGACGCATTACGGTCGTTGGTGAATTTTTGGCGGTAACTGCTGTCATTATGTGCATCCTGTTCATTCTGGTTGACTTGGGGATGCCGTCGCGCCTGCTGAATATCATGTTATACCCCTCGCCGGGTTCAGTGCTGTTCTGGGATATGGTCGTATTGAACGGTTACTTCTTCCTCAATCTACTGACAGGCTGGAAGGTGCTTGAAGCCGAATATACAGGCATTAAAGCTCCCGACTGGGTGAAACCGTTAATTTATATCGCGATTCCCTGGGCTTTCAGTATTCATACAGTTACTGCGTTTATCTACTCGGGCATACCTGGCCGCGACTTCTGGCTTACTGCGCTAACGGCGCCGAAATTTCTGGCGTCAGCGTTCGCTACCGGTCCAGCGCTGCTGATCCTGATCAGCCTGGCCCTGCGGCGATTCACCGGCTTTGATGCCGGACAGGAAGCGGTTCGTCGATTGTCGATCATCGTCACCTATGCGATGTCGATCACCGTGTTCATGATTCTGGCTGAATTCTTCACCGCATTCTACAGTCAGGTGCCCAGTCACATGTATGCCTTGAAATACTTTTTTGTCGGTCTGTATGGCGGCAATTCGTTCGTACTGATCTCCTGGATTTTTGCCACGCTGTGTCTGCTGGCGCTGATTCTGCTGCTCAATCCGAAGACCCGCGGCGATGAAACCTGGCTGACGGTAGCCTGCGCCTCAACCTTTATCGCACTGGCGATTGAAAAAGGGATTTCCTTTACGGTGGGCGGCTTCATCACCAACCCGTTCGGCCGGGTCACCGAGTATTGGCCGACCGCCGTTGAAGTGGGAATTGTTGTCGGTATTTGGGCTTTGGGAGCGTTTTTGCTGAGTCTGTTCTACAGCCTGTTCGTCACCGTCAAACGTCGCTCCGAAAGGGGGATTGCCTGATGCAAATGCTGATTGCGCTCGCGATTGTCGCCGGTATTGCCGCTATCGGATACATCGGCGGGATGATGCCGGCCCTGCAGTTTCTCTTCGCTATCGTGCTGCCGCTACTAGCCATCGCGATTTTTTTGGTCGGTTTCGTCTGGAAGGTGTGGAGCTGGGCCAAAACGCCGGTGCCGTTCTGTATTGCCACCACCGTAGGTCAGCAGAAATCGCTGCCCTGGATCAAACAGGATAAGATCGGCAATCCGTCCGATACAGCCAGCGTCGTTCGGCGGATGGCCGGCGAGATTCTTTTGTTCCGCTCTTTGTTCCGCAACGTTAAGGCGGAAATCGGTCCGAACGGTTGGCTGGGTTATTCGGTGGAAAAATGGCTCTGGTTGTTTGCCGTGCTGTTCCACTGGTCGTTCCTGTTCGTCGTGATTCGTCATCTGCGGTTTTTCTTCGTCCCCTCGCCGGCGATTGTCCGTGGTCTGGAAAAAATCGACGGATTTCTGCTCTTTGATCTGCAGCCGCTGTTCCTGTCAGGCATTTTGCTGCTGGTCGGCATCGCCGCTTTGTATCTGCGGCGGATCGTGATTCCTCAAGTGCGCTACATATCTCATGGCATTGATTTTGTACCGCTGTTTTTAATTGCCGGGATCGCACTTTCCGGCATTCTGCTGCGGTATGTCTGGCCGACCGACGTGGTGGCCGTCAAATCGATGACGATGGGCTGGGTCACACTGAACCCTGTGTTGCCGACTAACATCAGCCCGCTGTTTTTCGTTCATCTGACGCTGGTATCAGTACTGCTGGCCTGGTTTCCGTTTAGCAAACTGATGCATATGGGTGGAGTCTTTCTCAGCCCCACTCGCAACCAGCGGGCTAATTCCCGTGAATACCGTCATGTAAATCCCTGGAACTACCCGGTTCATACTCACACGTATGAAGAGTATGAAGACGAGTTCCGTGACCGGATGAAAGGCGCCGGACTGCCGGTCGACAAAGAATAAAAAGAGGGAATCCGGTTTATTTCGAAGAATTGCATTATTAATAGGTGCGCCGTCGATCGGAGGAGCATTTCCGCCTTGGCGGCGCACCTATGTTTTTGAACTTGTCAAACGAGACCACAAGAGAGGCTGGTGGCGCCGTGCGTGCTGCAATCCTGACAATCTCACTGATTCTGGCGGCAGTTCTGTTTGGCGGACTGATCCCGCAGGGGCTAACGCCGGAAGCTTACTTGGATCGCTTCGGTGAATCTCCAGGCCGGATTTTTTTGCTTTTGGGACTGGATGATATTTATCGCACCAAAGGGTTTTTGCTGCTGGGGGTGCTGTTGTTTGTCCAGTTGCTGGCGTGCACAGGCAAACGGATTGCCTTGCTGCGCGGCAATAGCAAATTGTGGCTGGCAGGATCGGTGTTGTTGCATGTCGGCTTGCTGGTTTTCCTGATTTCAACCGCCGTAAGCCTTTGGTGGGGTAAAAGCCTGATGATCGAAGCGCCGGAAGGAAAGACGGTTGTACTGAGCCAAAAGGGACTGCCTTTTGACATCCGCCTGGAACGATTTTTGATCGATTATTATCCTGGCAGCCAGTCAGTGCGACAGTACCGCAGCGAAGTGACTTTGCTGCAAGGAGAGCGGGAATTGCGGCGAGGCAGTCTGGAAGTCAACTCTCCGCTGGGCTATGAAGGAACCAAGATTTTTCAGATGAGCTATGGTTGGCTGCTGGAAGGAACGATCAGGCAATTACCGGATGGCAAGGTTCAAACCTTTTCGATGGTCAATGGCGGCTGGCTTGCCGGCGGAAATGGCGCTGATCGACTGCGCGGAGTAATCATGGCTGATCCTGATAAGCATCCGAATTACAAGCCGGAGGTCGCCTTTTTGCTGCTAAGTGCAACCGGTGACCGGCAGGCGGCGGTTGTATCGCCTGGATCATCGGCAGTGATCGGAAACCAGGAAATCCAGCTGGGCCAGATTCGACGCTACTCAGGACTACAGTTGAAGCAGGACCCGGGGATTGCCGGAATCTTTGCCGGCTTGAGCTTGTCCCTGATCGGCCTGATGCTCCGTTATGCGCCGGTGGGAGGGAAAAAGAGCATATGATTCAGTGGGAAACGATCCTGCTATTGCTGGTTTTTGTTGTATATGTGGGAGCGACGATCAGTTTCTCGCTCAGATACTGGATGAAAAGCAACCGCTTGATTGCTGCGGGGCTACTACTGACAGGCGCGGCGTTTTCTCTGCACAGCGGCTTGCTGCTGGTGCGCGGTCTGGCGGCAGGACGGCTGCCGTTCAGCAATCTGTATGAATTCACTTTGGTGTTTGGCTGGGTGACATTGCTGCTGTTTGTTGGCTGCGCCATTCGGTTTCGTTTACTCGCCACAGCGCCGCTGGCCTTGTCACTGGTAACTTTGCTGATCGGGGTTGCGGCAATGATGCCGCGAGATATCAGGCCGCTTATGCCGGCCCTGCGCAGCGGCTGGCTACAGTCGCATGTCGCGTCAGGCATCTTGGCCTATGGAGCGTTGGCAGTGTCCGCGGTGTTGGCGGTCGTGATGCTGACCCGTAGCGAGGACAAAGAGACAGGCTTGGAATCGGACTGGGCTGCTCGCTATTGGAAAATGCCGGCTGCGATCGAGCTGGAACGCTATGTTCATGGATTGATCGTGTTTGGGTTTTTCTTTTTGTCGGTACTGATGGTAACCGGCGCGGTATGGGCGGAGGAGACATGGGGCCGCTGGTGGGGATGGGACCCCAAAGAAATTTGGGCTCTGATCACTTGGATGATATATCTGGTCTATTTGCATGGGCGCAGCCGGTTTGGCTGGCGTGGACAGGCGACAGCCTGGTTCTCGGCCATTGGGTTTTTGGCGGTGATGTTTACCTTGTTCGGCGTTACCTACCTGTTGCCTGGTTTGCATAGTTATAAGTAAAACATATAAAGAACCGCGCAAGAAAAAAGACCGTTCCGCAAGGGAACGGTCTTTTGACGATTGTTCGCTACTTCATAAATACAACAAGTCCGGCGATGGCGATCAAAGCGATAATGCCAAAGATGATATCCGCGGTTTTGATTTTCAACGCGTCCGCCACCGGGGGTTTTGCCTGTGCCATAGAAACAACTCCTCCTTTCTGGATAGCATGTGTATTTACTCACAGCATACTACCAGGGAAAGGAAAAGGTAAGTTAATGTAGGTTGAAATAGTTAATAAACTAATGCAATCAGCATTTGCTATAGCGGAAAACCGGTCTGCCCACCGCGCCATAGGAAGCTTCCTTTTCCAGATAGCCAACATCGCAAAAGTAATCAAGGTACTTGCGGACACTGACCCGTGAAATCCCGACTTGGCGTGACAATTCCTCTGTCGTAAACGGTTCGTTGATTTCCTGCAAAAAAGTGCTGATCATGGCCAGGGTATGCCGGTCCAGCCCTTTGGGCAATTGGGCCGGATCCATTTCGGAATGATCCTTGCTTAAAATGCGTCCATCCAGTTCCTGCTGAGTTAATTTTTCATGACTACGAATCAGGCGGGAACGGTTGGCATAAGCTTGCAAAGCTTGTCGCAATCTCTCAAAATCGAACGGTTTGATCAAGTAGTCCACGGCGCCGTTGCGAAGCGCGCTTTGGATACTGTTGCTGTCCCGGGCAGCCGACACGACCAGCACATCGACCGGACATTTCATTTCACGAACACGACTGAGCATCTCCAGCCCATTCATGCCGGGCATGTAGATGTCCAATAAAATAAGGTCGACTGTGTTATCGGCTAAAAAGGACAGGGCTTCCTTGGCATCGCTGGCAATGCCGGCCAGTTCGAATCCTTCCATTGTCTGAATCAGTCGGCTGTTGAGATTGGCAACCATCGGGTCATCTTCGACGATCAAAATGCGGGTCATGATCTGATTTTCACCTCATTAATATGGTATTTTGATTCGGAACGCAGTTCCCGTTTGCGGCGAAGAATCGAGCGATAGCTCTCCGTTTCGCCGTTCCAGCACCTTCTTGACCAAAGCCAGACCAAAGCCGCGGTTGGATGCTTTGGTCGAAAACCCTTTGGTGAAAATTTCCTCTTGCAGCTCGGCCGGAATGCCACCGCCGCTGTCCTGCACTTCAATGAAAAGGTGATCGGTTTCGCGGGACAGCGTGAGGCGGACTCGTTTACGTTCCGCATCTTGCAGTGCTTCCATCGCATTATCGACCAGATTGCCGATCAATGTCACCAAATCGTTGGTAAAGTCGATATTGTCAAGGTTAGGAACGAATGAATCGGGTTGAAGTCGCAAATACACCCCTAGTTCGCGGGCCCGGCTGAGTTTGCCGATCCAGAAACCGGCCAGTACGGGGTCTTTGATGCGTTGGGCGACAAAATCGGTCTCCTCTTCCTGTTCAGAAGAAATCCGGGCGATATATTCGCTTAGTTCATCATAACACTTGAGGCGAACCATGCCCAAGATCACATGCAGTTTATTCATGAAATCATGGGTCTGTGAGCGGAGCGCTTCCACATAATTTTTAACGCCAGTCAGCTCTTCCGCCATTTGTTTGATTTCCGAACGGTCGCGGAATGTAGCGATAGCGGCGACGGTTTTTTTGTCAACATTGACCGGCACACGGTTCATTACAACGGCTGTGCCATTCAGCACTTCTTCCTGGTCATACTCGGCGGTTCGGGTTTCGAGTACATTTTGCAGCTTAGTGTGAGGGACGACGGATTCGATCGGTTGATTGAGCAACTCTTCGCGCTGACCTTCCATGTCAAGTACGCGCAACGCTTCTTCGTTGACCAGCGTAACGGTTCCTTTGCTATCAATCGCGACGATCCCCTCGCGCACCGACTGCAGCATCGCATCGCGTTCCTGCAGCAGACGGGCAATCGCGAACGGTTCCAGCCCGAATAGGGTATCTTTGATGTTTTTTGCCAGGAACAGCGCACCCATCATGCCGAGCAGCAAGCCAAAGTAACTGGCGAATATGACGCTAAACCTACTTTCGCCGAGTGCTTCTGAGGCGCTGTCGACCGAAATACCGACGGCAACCGTGCCGATGAGGCTGTTGTCAGGACCAAGAATCGGGCTGGTCGCCCGCAAAAAATAGCCTTGGGATACTTGCTGGACAAAAATGTAATCTTTTGCTTCCAGCGGCAATGATTCATCTTCCTTAACTTCTTCCACCAATGGTTTGGGCGAGGAGCGGTAGCGGACGGCGCCGCTTTTATCATACACGACAAAGTCAGCCTTGGTGACCTCGCCGAGCAGAACCGCCCAGTTGGCGATTTCCAGCGACTGTTTGTCACTGGTCAGCGATTCGACGATTGCCGGCGACTGGGCCACGACTTGAGCGATGCGAGTCGCGTTTTTTCCCATCACTTCTTCGACGATCTCGTAGACTTTGTTGGAAATCAAAATGTATGTCGTAAACAGCGACAACGCCACAACGACCCAGACCAGCAGGATGATTTTGGTTTCCAGCGTCAACAGCTTGCGTCCGGGAACAGGCACGCTGCTACCATGAAACGACAAACTGGAATCGAAATTTTTGCTGCGTGGCCGGTGAGGCTTGGCGAAAATCTTCATGATATAATCAGGATTCGCTGTAAGTTGGCGGAATCCTGCAGCAGTGGGCGGCTGGCGGTGCAAAAAGAAATTGCAAAACTAGCTGACGACAGGAGGATTCTTTGTCCTGATTGCGAAACCTTATAAGCATTAAACTTAGTTCCGATGTTGCGCCGATAGCGGACTGAAAGATTGTGAGGAGGAGCATCGATGAAGTCGCTGAGTCGTTGTATGACAGTTGCAGCTCTATCTGGTTTGTTGATCCTGGGCGGCGCGGGTTGCGCAAAAAAACAGCCGCCAGCCGAACACCCGATTGTTGTGCAAGCCGAGACGATTCAGCCTGGACTTCAGTCAGCCTCATTTACTTACGCCGGTGACGTACGGGGTCGTTATGAGAGTCAGTTTGCCTTTCAGGCCGGTGGCCGGATCAGCGAACGACTGGTTAGCAACGGCGAAGCGGTGAAAGCCGGACAGGCACTGATGCGGGTCGATCTGGCGGATCTAAAAACACTGCTGGAGCGGAGCCGGGCTGACTTAGCGGCGGCTCAGGCCGATTATCGCCTGAACGAACTGACCTATAACCGCTATAAGGAATTGGCGCGCCAGGAAGTCATCAGCAAAGGCGAGTTTGATAACTATGCAGCCCAGTTTGAGGTATCGACAGCCAAGCTGCGCGCTGCGGAAGCCGCTTATCGTCAGGCCGGTCAGCAATACGGCTATGGTACGCTGATCGCCGATGCGGAAGGCGTGATTGCCGATATCAAGGTGGAGGCCGGTCAGGTCGTTTCTGCCGGCCAGGCCGCATTGACCCTAGTGCGGGCCGGCGAAATGGAAGTGCAAATCCATGTGCCGGAACAGCGTGTTGAGGAAATCCGTAATGCAAACAGAATACGGGTGAATTTCTGGGCGCTGCCGCAAATGGAAGTCGACGGGGTGATCCGCGAAGTCGCGGCATTAGCGGATTCCGCCACCCGAACTTACATGGTGAGAGTCAGTATTCCGCAAATCGACGTCGTTAAGTTTGGCATGACCGCAACCGTCAAGGTATGGCCGGGCGAAACAAAGGCACGGATTATCCTGCCAATCGCGGCGGTCTATCAGAGCGGCAACAAGCCGAATTTATGGTTGGTCGAAAACGGCGTGTTGCGACTGCAACCGGTAGAATTAGGCGATTTCTTGTCTGAAGGCGTGGTGATCCGTTCGGGTTTGAAGCCGGGAGACGTAGTAGTGACTGCCGGCGTTCAGAAACTGCAGGAAGGCAAGAAAGTGAAAATCTGGGACGGTGCCAAGCTATGAAGGAGGACGGATTCAATCTCAGCACCTGGGCGCTGAATCACCGGTCGTTGATGTTGTTTATCATGGTGCTGGTATTTATTACCGGCGCTTTGTCCTATTTCCGACTGGGGCGAGAGGAAGACCCTGGCTATGTCATCCGCACGATGGTTGTGCAGGCACAGTGGCCAGGCGCCTCAGCCAAGGAAGTGGAGGAGCAGGTCACCGATAAAATCGAGAAAAAAATACAGGAACTACCGGGTCTGGATACCGTCACAAGTTATTCCCAACCGGGCAAGGCCACGATATTTGTCAATCTGCGCGACCAGGTGAAATCGAAGGACGTCTGGCCGTCCTGGGTCAAGGTACGCAATTTGGTGAAAGATATGGCGCCAACGCTGCCACAGGGCGTAGTCGGCCCCTTTTTCAACGACATGTTTGGCGATGTCTTTGGCTCGATTTATGCACTGACAGGCGATGGTTTTTCCCAGGCGCAGCTAGAGCGTCAGGCCGACTCGATCCGCCTGTTGCTGCTAAATGTGCCGCAAGTCAGCAAAGTCGATCTGATCGGCGTACAACCACAGCGGATTTACATCGAGGTCGAAAACAGTAAACTGGCGATGCTCGGCCTCGATCCGGACACGGTCATCGCGACGTTGCAAAGGCAAAATGCGATGCAGGCCTCGGGCAGGATTGAAACCAGCAGTGACAATATCTATCTGCGGGTGACAGGAATCTTCTCCACGGTCGAAAACATTCGCAACATCGCGATTCAAAAAGGTGGCCGACTGTTCCGACTCGGCGATATCGCCAGCGTGACCAGAGGCTATCCGGATCCACCGCAGCCGATGTTTTATTTTAACGGCCAGCCGGCGATTGCAATCACTGTTTCGATGGAAACCGGCGGCAATGTCCTGGAACTGGGCGAAGGGCTGAAAACGGCGATTGACAGGATCAACCGGGAAATCCCGGCCGGCATGCAGCTAAGCCAGGTGTCGGACCAGCCGAAAGTGGTGGAAGAATCGATTGGCGAGTTTACCAAGTCGCTTGGTGAGGCGGTTGTCATCGTACTAGCCGTTTGTTTCATCAGTCTGGGACTGCGGGCCGGGTTAGTGGTGCTGGTCAGTATGCCGCTGGTGCTGTGCGCCGTATTCCTGGCGATGGAAGCAATGGGAATCACTTTGCAGAAAATATCGCTAGGCGCTTTGATTATTGCGCTTGGCCTGCTGGTCGATGATGCGATGATCGCCGTTGAAATGATGGAATGCAAGTTGGAAGAAGGCTGGGCCAAGGATAAAGCGGCCGAATACGCCTATACCGCGACGGCGTTTCCGATGCTGACCGGCACGCTGATCACAGCTGCCGGATTTATGCCGGTGGCTTTTTCGGCCGGCGGCGCCTCCGAATACTGCGGTTCGATGTTTTGGGTCATCACGATTGCCCTAGTTGCGTCTTGGCTGGTGGCGGTCACGGTTATTCCCTTAGTCGGGCAGTGGCTGCTGAAAGCGCGGCCGCATCAGGCGCTGGCCGAAGGAGAGGAAAAAACGCCGGACTCAAAATTTGTCAGGAGCTTCCGTGTTTTGCTTGACAAATCGCTGCATCATCGCTGGTTGGTGATTGGCACAACTATCGGCGTGTTTGTGGTGGCCCTGTTGGGGATGGCTTTGGTGCGCAAAGAGTTTTTCCCTCCATCCACCCGACCGGAGCTGATTGTGGAACTAACTCTGCCGACAGGTGCATCGATTCACGCAACTGACCGGGAAATCAAGCGAATTACCGACCTGTTGCAAAAAGAAGCCGATGTTCTGAATGTATCCGGTTATGTGGCGCAATCCGCACCAAGGTTCGTTCTGGTGCAGGACAGTTCGATGGCGGCGGACAACTATGGCCAACTGATCGTACTGACTGATGGGGCGGCGGCGCGCGATCGCCTGCGCAATAAGGTGGAGAGCGAGTGGGTGGCGCAGTTTCCCAACGTGCGATTGAATACAAAGGTGCTGTCCAACGGGCCGCCGTCCGCCTTCCCGGTCATGTTGCGGGTAGTCGGCGAAAAGCATGAACAGGTACAGGAACTGGCGGATAAAGTCAGGCAGACGATGACCAAAAATCCTGCGGTGACCGGCGTGGTATTTGACTGGTTTGAGAAAAGTCCAGTGGCAGTGCTGGAAGTCGATCAGGACAAAGCAAGGGCGCTGGGATTGGACAGCGCGACGCTGGCCACCAGCTTGCAGGCTAGTTTGTCGGGAATTGCCGTATCTGAGTTCCGAGAACGCGACAAGACAATTCCCATCGTGATTCGAAATGACACCAGTCGCTGGAAGCAAGTCGATAATCTGCGCAATCTGTATGTCAATGTGGATGCAAATGGCGGCAAGTATGTCCCGCTCGAACAAATCGCCCATGTGCGTTATGCGCAGGAACACGAACTGATCTGGCGGCGCAATGTGTTGCCGACGATCACCGTACAGGCCTCGATACAGCCAGGATTGCTCGGTAATGATGTGGCGATGGCGGTGCTCAAGGAACTGGAACCGCTGAACGAATCTTTGCCCCCAGGGTACCGGATCGAAGCGGCCGGCGACTTGGAGGCGAGTGAAAAGTCCGGCAAGGAGCTGGCGGCGGTTTATCCCATTTTAATCGGTGTGGTTATGTTGCTGTTGATGTTCCAACTGCAGAGCATTTCGCGAATGGTATTGGTGTTGCTGACAGCGCCGCTTGGCATGATCGGCGTAAGCATCTTCCTGCTACTGTTGCAGCGTCCACTTGGCTTTGTCACGCAGCTGGGGATCATTGCCCTGTCCGGCATGATCATCCGCAACTCGGTCATCCTGATCGATCAGATTGAAAAACATATCGCCGAGGGAGAACAACCCTGGGATGCCATCGTGGACTCGGCAATCATCCGTTTCCGGCCGATCATGCTGACGGCTGCTGCGGCGATTCTGGCGATGATCCCGCTTATCAGCAGCACCTTTTGGGGACCGATGGCAGTGGCGATTATGGGGGGGCTGCTGGTGGCGACCGTGTTGACATTGATCTATCTGCCGGCGGCCTATGCTGCCTGGTTCAAGGTGCAGCGCTCAGAATGAGCAATGAAAGTTCATTCGAAAATTAAACGGATTAAAACTGTGATAACTACTGAATTTTTTGGCGCCAACGCTACTTATTGCAAAACAGTGGCGTTGGTTTTTCTTTCGTTTGGTTGGATGGACATAATTGCTTGATCCTTCAAATACAAAGGATATGCGCAACCGGCGAATTGAGAGAAGCGTGGGTTTTCATGCAAGTATCGTTGAGAAGCACAATATCTCGTTATTCCACCTGGCAGGGATTTTGTCACAACAAAGCGAAAATAAGAAAAATTGATCATTTCGCCCGGATCAAATCGATTGTGAGTACATTGACAGTGTATTTCACGAAAAACGTTGGCAGGGTGAGTAGATATTCAGGAGGGATGCTTTCGCACAAACTTAAATTATAGGCATTGGCACTATTATTAGCACAAAGTAAAAAGGAAAAGGAAGAGGGAGGTTTCTGTATATGTCGGAAGAAAAAAAGGAATCCTGTGAGACACAATCGGTAAAGGTTCCCTGGACAGGATATATTGCTTTGGCGTTTGCGGTAGTGTTCTTTTCTGGTTTGCTCGCCAGTCAGAAAGGCTGGATCACGGCATTTGACTTTAATGCCTTAGCCGGGAAATTCGGCGTGATGAAAGATGCTGCCAAAGCCACGTTCCAGGGTCAAGGCGGTTTTGGCGCCCGTGACGGGTTCATGTTCGGTTTCGGTTTATTGCCTTCGGTCATGTTGGCGCTCGGCATGGTGGAAATCGTTGACCATCTGGGCGGCCTCAAAGCGGCTGAAAAACTTTTGACGCCGATTCTGCGGCCGTTGCTCGGGATACCTGGAATTGCAGGCTTGGCGATGGTCACCAGTTTCCAGAGCACTGACGCCGGAGCCGGTATGACCCGGATGCTGCGGGAAACCGGTTGCATTACCGAAAATGAGAAGACGGTATTCTGCGCATTTCAATTTTCCGCCGGCGGCACCGTGACCAACTATCTGGCTTCGGGAGCTGCGTTGTTCAGTTTTGTCACCGTGCCGATCGTGTTGCCATTGGTGCTGATTTTTGTCTTGAAGATCTTTGGCGCCAATTTGGTAAGACTTTATCTGAACCGGTTTGAAAAGGAGAGTGTCTAACGATGGCTGCGGAACAGAAAAAAACTTTGCCGGATATTTTTGTCGAAGGCGCCAAAAAAGGCTGGAATGTTGGGATTAGCAGCATCATTCCCAATGTCTTGATGGCGTTTGTTTTGATTCATGCATTGCGGTTGAGCGGACTGCTCGACATGCTTGGTGTTGTGTTCAACCCTGTAATGGGCCTGTTTGGCTTGCCGGGGCAGGCGGTCATGGTGTTGGTTGGCGCTTGGATGTCAATGGGGGGCGGAGTTGGTGTGGCAGCGAGTCTGTATGCTGCAAAAATCCTCAATCCGACACATGTCACGATTTTGTTGCCGGCCATCTTTCTGATGGGGGCGCAGATCCAGTATATGGGTCGTTTGCTTGGAACTGCGGGGATTCAGGGGCGCTATTATCCGATGTTGTTTGGGATCAGCATTTTGAATGCGATCATCTCGATGATTATCATGCGGATTTTTGCTTAGAGAGCATAAGAACAAGGGAGGGTTGCCGCGATGAGTAGCAAAGAGGCAAGAATTCAGGAAACTTATGATGCATTGCATGCTATGCCGGAAGTCGGTTTTGAAGAAGTCAAAACTTCGGCATGGCTGGCAGAAAAAATCAAGGCGGCTGGTTTTGCCGTGACAACCGGAGTCGGCGGAACCGGCATCGTTGCCGTTCTAAAAGGCAAGGAAGCCGGCCCGGTGGTTGCGCTGCGGGCCGATATGGATGCGCTGGCGCATGTCGTAGACGGCAAAGATGTGTGCGTACATTCCTGCGGCCATGACTCCCATTGCACGATGGTGCTCACAGCGGCCGAAGAGCTGGCAGCAGCCGGAATCAAACGCGGAACGTTGAAAATCCTGTTCCAACCGGCCGAAGAGAAGCTGTTTGGCGCTACCCGGATGATCGAGGCCGGTGCGCTGGATGATGTGGACATCGTGCTGGGGATTCACCTGCGGCCGATTCAGGAAGCAAAGACGGGACAGGCTACACCGGCCTTGTACCACGGGTCCAGTTATATCATGGAAGCGACGATCAGCGGGCAGACCGCACATGGCGCCCGGCCGCACCTCGGCGTTAACGCGATCGACGCAGCGGCGGCCGCGATCAATGCGATCAATGCGATCCATATCAATCCGGTGATACCGGCAACTTGCAAAGTCACCAGAATGCAGGCCGGCGGTGCGACTCTCAATCAGATTCCGGACCGCGCAGAACTGGCGCTGGACTTGCGGGCGCAGCAAAATGATGCGATGAAGGCATTGCTGGTAAAGGCGGAAAATGCAATCAAAGCTGGCGCGGCAACGGTTGGCGCCACAGCGACGACGGTTGTCAAGGGCGGCGTTCCGGCAGCGGAATATCACCCTGAAATCATTGCCCTGGCGCGTCAGGCGATTCAGGCAGTTCTTGGTGAAGCTGGTCTGCTGGATCCGATCGTGACGCCGGGCGGCGAAGATTTCCACAACTTTGTCCAGGCCAAACCCTCGCTGAAAGCAGGTTATATCGGACTCGGTTGTAATCTGACTCCCGGATTGCACGACCCGGCGATGAAGTTCGATCGGTCGGCTATGATCAACGGGGTGGAGATACTTGAGTGGATGGTAGGGAAACTGCTGCGATAACAGCGTGAAAATGCAGAGAAAAGGGCTGTCTCAAGTAGGTTAAAAACCTATTGCGAGACAGCCCTTTTGCCGGTTGTACGCTCTGACAAGGTTGGATTCGTTAAGTTGTAACCGTTTATGCTAGTGCTTGCTTTTTGGCATGTTTTTCATCATTTCATTCATGTCCTGGATTTTCACGCCGGCCGGCAGTTTGAACAGGTCGGCTGACTGGGCGCCGATTTTCATGTTCTTGAACTCTATCATCATTTTTTCGCCTTTTTTGCTGACAAGTTCCTGCTTCATCGGCAGGCCGTAATCTTCCCGCAACCACATTTTTGCCGTGGCGCCGTCTTCTTTGTCGACAAACGTGATGACGCGGCATTTAATTCCTTCGTAGACGACCGTTTCAAGCGACTTCAGCGAATCCTTGACCATATTATCCTGATAATCAGATGGATGCTCCGGTTTTCCTTCCATGCCGGTCGGCAGGTCTTTGCCGGAAAACTTCATCGCAGTATTCTCAGCTGGATTGTACATATAAGTGATGTCGCCGTCAACGATCGTAATCATCTTTTTGCCTTCGAATGTGTTTTCCACCCGCATTTTGTCTTTGCTGCTCCAAAGTCTGCTTGTGTTGGAAAAACCGGGCGCGGTCATGACCATGTCGTACGAAACGCCGGGGGCGTTTTTCGCTTTCATCATGATTGCCGCAATCGTTTCTTCCGCGGCTGGAGCCGGTTTGGCCGGTGTGGATGCCGCCGGTGCGGCTGGTTTGTCGGCTGCTTTTTTGTCGCCGCCGCAACCGCCCAGCAGTCCTGTTGAAATCCATAGAACCAGTAATCCGATGATCAGTACTTGCCTTTGGTTTTTCATCGTGAAACAACTCCTTACTAATTCATCCTGCTTTATCAGTAACCTTATAATATCCACTTCCTAATATTCGCCAATCGTTGGTTTTATCCTTCGACGACCAGTTTGACTTGCAGAAAGATATTGCAGCGTGTAATAATGAAGCCAACGAATCCGTTTATCTTAAAACGCAAGGAGGGTTTGCGATGAAAATGAAAAAGAACTGGATGATAAAATTTGTATCTTTGGGATTGATCATGCTGCTCGGATTATCCCTGTCGGTTGTCAGCGCCGCCAGTCAGGAAGAAAAACGTCAACACATCCGGGATATTTCCAACAAGACGCTGTTGAAACTCTATAGCCTGCAACCCGCTGCCCGCGGCTATGTCGAAAACGCCGCAGGCTACGCTGTGTTCGGCAACTGGGGCGTGAAGCTGGTGTTTATCGGCGGGGGAACCGGGAAGGGAATGGCGGTGAACAACAGCAACAATCATGAAGTATTCATGGATATGATCACAGGTACTGCCGGGTTTGGTTTGGGCGCCAAAACGTATAACGTCGTGTTTATTTTTGAGAATGAAAAAGCATTACATGATTTTACCACCAATGGCTGGCAGTTTGGCGGGCAGGTTACGGCCGCCGCCACCGATAGCGTGTCCGGCGCTGCTTATCAGGGGGCTTTTTCGGTTTCGCCGGGCGTGTGGATGTATGAACTGACTGACAAGGGACTGGCGCTTGAGATCACGCTAAAAGGGGCAAAGTACTCAAAGAACGATTTGAACTGATCAGGGACGAATACAGATAAAACACGACAGAGGAGCTTCTTCGGGATTGCCGGAGCGGTTCCTTTCTTTTTTGGCCGACAGCGAGCATGACAGAAAAAGGGGAAGCAGGAATTGCGTCTTGGTGCAGAGAATAAAAATATGCTTATTGCGATTACATAATACAGGTGGGGGAAGAATGGAGCCAAAACCTCTGGTTTTATTGGTCGATGATTCCGCATTCGACAGGCATTGGCTGCAAGACCGTTTGATTGCGTGCGGCTATGCTGTGGAAGCGGTCACTGACGGGAAATCTGCGTTGGAACGGATGTGTCGGCAAGATTGCGCCAAGCCTTCGATTGTTCTGATGGATGCAGTGATGCCGGTCATGGATGGTTTTGCAGCCTGTCAGGCAATTCGCAGCCTGCCGCTGGAATCGGCAGTGCCGGTGCTGATGGTGACAGGCTGCGAAGATGCAGCTTCGATTGATCGCGCTTTTGATTCCGGCGCCGAAGACTATATCGTCAAACCCGTGAATGTTGCGCTGTTACACCGACGTATCGGTCGCATCCTCAAGGCGCAGGAGACCGATGCGCTGGTGCGTGATCTTGCATATCGCGACCCGCTGACAGGACTGCCCAATCGCCGCATGTTCCAGGAAGAGCTGGAGCGGCGTTTGTTGCAGGCAGCCAGGGCAGAAGCAACATTGGCAGTGGCCTTTCTTGATCTGGATAAATTCAAACAAGTGAACGATTATTGGGGACATGCCACCGGCGATATGGTCTTGCAGGAGATCGCGCGTCGATTTGAGACGGTGCTTGGCGCCGATGCATTTATATCACGACTGGGCGGCGATGAATTCATGATGATTTTCTCCGGGAGCGGGGCAGAGACTTGTGTGGCGCCGCTGCTGCGCAAACTGGTGCAAAGTTGCGAAGCGCCGGTTTGTTGCGGGGGAACCTGTATAGAGGTCGGAGTAAGTATCGGTGTCAGTTTTTTTCCTATTGACGGTAACGAGGCCATGGATTTGATGCGCAAGGCGGATACGGCGATGTACCGCGCCAAAGCCCAGCGCGGCAGTGGTTATCGTTGCTATTCGAGCAGGGAGGTTGCCTGCAGTTGATGGAAGACGAGTTGCGATCGGCAGTAAATGCCGGCATTATCACGGCTGCCCAGGCTGAACAGTTGAAGCTGTTCTGGCAGGACAGTCGGCTAAAATCCACAGATCCCGTTGAAGCAAAAGGGGCTGGGTTTAGCAAATTTCTCTATTATTTAGGCACGCTCATCGTAATTGGCGCGATGGGCTGGTTGATGAATACGGCTTGGGAATCTTTTCGCGGGATAGGGCTGTTTTTGATTGCGGCCGGTTACGCAACGATGTTCATTTTTGTCGCAAGGTACTGGCGCGAGAGGTCGCCGGTCCTCAGTGGCCTGTTCGTAGTAATGGCGGTATGCATGACGCCGCTGGCAGTGTTCGGGGTACAATCGGAAATGGGGGTTTGGCCGTTTGACGAACCGGGCCGCTATCGCGGGTTTTATCATTATATCCGCGGCGGCTGGTTCCCGATGGAAATTGCCACGCTAACCGCAGGGATTATTTCCCTGCGGTTTAGCAAGATTCCCTTTGCCATGGCGCCGATTGCCTTTACACTTTGGTTCATGTCGATGGATATTGCTCCGGTGCTTGCCGCTACGGTGAAAACTGTAGATCTGCGCCAAAAAGTATCGATTGGGTTCGGCCTCTGCATGATTGCCGCTGCGCTTTGGCTGGATCGCCGGATTAGGATTGATTATGCAAAATGGCTCTATATTTTTGGTGCGCTTACGTTTTGGGGCGGTCTGACCACGCTGCGGTCGGACTCCGAGTTAAGCAAGTTCATTTACTGTCTGATCAATGTTGGGTTCATGTTTGTCGGTGTGCTAATTGGGCGCCGGGTGTTCGTCGTGCTTGGCGGCATAGGATTCTTTGGCTATTTGGGCCATCTGTCCTGGAGCGTGTTTGCCAACTCTTTTGTGTTTCCTTTTGTGCTTACGGCTTTGGGCTTGTTGGTGGTTTACGCCGGTTGGCTCTATCACCGGAAATATGACTCGATCCAGCGATTGGTTCATCAATGGACACCGTCGGCCATTCGCGGTCTGCTGCCGCCCAAGCGGCAGGCTGACTGAAGAACTACTGTTAAACTTGCTGTTTGAACCCAAGAACCGGACAACCGACAGGAACATCGGGTGTCCGGTTCTTGTTTATCGGAAGGAGATTGAAAAACTTGTAGAGAACAATATCTATTAATGATTCGTCAAAGGGAGCAGGAATATCGTGCAAAAAATCAGGTCGGTAAGAACATTCTGGGCAATCTCCCTATTTCTGCTTGGCATGGGGGCCGTGTTGTGCACCCTCTCCTTTGTGCTGGCTGAAGCCCAAGCGCAACGCGAACTGGAGGTACGGTTCAAGGAGGTGAACTCTCAAAACCTGGACCAAGCCTTGTTTTTGGCGCACAATTTGAACCGGTCATTCGCCCAGACCGACACGATATTGCGTTTTTTGCAGGTGGAGTTGAACAACGGCGGGGCATTGAAACAGGCAAAAACTAAACTGTTGCGGCAGTTTAGTGAGGATGACCTGATCAATCAGGTGGCGGTGGCGGATGCAGCCGGCAATATAGTGTTTGCGGCCGTTTCACAGAATGCGCCGATCAATATCGCGGATCGCGAGCAGTTTTTATTCCACCGAGGCAATGATTCCGCGCAGGTGTACATAGCAAAGCCCGTAATCACGCAAGTAACCGGTACCCGGTCGATTTTCCTGACCCGTCGGTTGAGCGATGCACAGAGTCAATTTGCCGGCATCGTGTCTGTGGCGATAGCGCCGGATTATTTTGCCAATCTGATTTCACAGCTGCAGCCGCAGCCGCACAGTTCGTTTGTGCTGTTGAAACCAGATGGGACTTTTTTGGCCCGTTTTCCTGCGATCGACTCGCCGGAAGTGATGGCGACTTTCTTGCAGCATCCGGTAGTGGCAATGCTGCAGCAAGAGCTGAACTCGGGAGTGTTTGAATCTCCGGGCAAGGGCGATGGAATTCCTCGCATCGGCGCCTATTGGAAGTTGATGGACTACCCGGCTGTTGTTTTGGTGGGATACGCCAAACCTGAAATGTTTCGGGCAGTTTATGCACGGCAACAGAGTTACCGCAGTTGGGCAGGAATTTTTTCCGCCGTCGTTGGGTGCCTGTTTCTGGCGCTTTGGTGGCAGCTGCGCAAACAATATGAAATCGAGAACTCTCTGCGGGAGAGCGAAAGTCGTCTGAATCAGGCGCAGCAGATCGCCCGGGTCGGCAATTGGGAAATCGATTTGGCAAGCGAGCAGGTGTGGGGGTCGGCGGAGGCGTTTGAAATTTATGGAATTGAGCGGGTGACGCCGTATTTTTCCCTGTCGGACATTCAGCAAGTGGTTGATAAACAGGACCGGAGCCGGATGGATTTATCCTTGCAGGAACTGCTGACGCGCAATGCAACTTATGATGTGGAATATCGGATCAATCGGAAGGATACGGGTCTGCAACGCTGGATGCATTCCCTTGCCCGACTAGAGCGGGACGACCGGGGAAAACCGGTAAAAATCGTCGGCGTTTTGCAGGACATCACCGAACGCAAGCAAGCAGAAGCGGCCATGCATCGCAGTGTCGACGTTCAGAACGTTCTGCGGGAAATTACTGAGGCGGCAATTTTGGCAGTATCGGTTGATGAGCTGTATCGGATGGTGCATCGATTGGTCGGGCGTGTGTTGCCGGCCAGCTTGTTTCATATCAATCTGCTGGATGAAACGTCCAACGAAATCGTGGTGCCTTATCGTGCGGATGAAGTGAATTTCATTCCGGAGCGTCGCCCGATCGGCAAAGGGATGACGGAGTATGTGATGCGGCAGGGCAAAGCGGTTCATGTTACACCGGTGGAAATGGAGCGGTTGCGCGAGACTGGCGAGTATGCGCTGGGCAGAGTTCAGATCCGCCATTACCTGGGAGCCCCTTTGCTTGACTCGCAAGGCAAGCCGTTTGGTACGATTGCGCTGATCCTGATGGGAGACGAGCAAGTGATCCAACCGGAGGATGTCGAGCTGCTGTCGATCATTGCGTCGCAGGTTTCCATGGTCATTGAGCGAAAACGGGCCATTGACAGGTTGCGCGAAAGCGAAGAAAAATTTCGCTATATGACCGAGAACGCCAGTGATGTCATCTGGCATTTGGATCAGGATTTCCGGTTTGACTATGTCAGTTCGGCTAATGAAAGACTGACCGGTTACAGGTTGGATGAAGTAATCGGCACGACACTTTGGAGTCATTTGAAACCGGCAGGGATCGAGCATGTCAAACAAAGGCATGCGGAACGATTAATTGCTGAACAAAAAGGGCAAAAAACCGGCACGACTCGCTATGAACTGGAGATAAGCTGTAAAAACGGCAGTTGGGTCTGGGTTGAGGTTAGTGCAGAACCCCATTATGATACCTTTGGAAATTTGATCGGCTTGCACGGGGTTACGCGAGATATCACTGAGCGCAAACGACTGGAGCAAGAGTTGCAGAGACAAGCTACAATAGATGGCTTGACCGGCATTTTTAACCGGAGTCATTTCTGGGTGAGAGCCAATGAAGAACTGCACAGGATAGAGCGGTACGGGGGAGAATGCAGCTTGCTGATGGTGGATATCGATCACTTCAAGCTGGTCAATGACACCTATGGTCATGCTACGGGAGATAGCGTACTGCGCTGGATTACCCGACTCTGCCGTGAAGTCATTAGAGACACCGATCTGTTCGGTCGTGTCGGGGGAGAGGAATTTGCAATCATGCTGCTGGAAACTGACTCTACTGGTGCGATGACGGTGGCGGAGCGGTTGCGGCAAAGCGTTTTCGATACGCAGTTCATTCATCCTGACGGAACGCCGATTCTGCTGCGCGTAAGCGTCGGTGTGGCGCAGTACCAGAAAGATAAGGAGTCGCTGTCAGAACTGATGAACCGGGCAGACAAGGCGTTGTATCGTGCCAAGAACGAAGGAAGAAACAAGGTGGTTGGAGCATGATGACGAGATTTACCGACTTGAAGACCCGTTTTTCCGGCGTACATGATCTGATCAAATTCCGCGTGACGGAAATTTTGCTGATTTCCACCGCCTATGACGGATTCGTTCTGGAAGAGGACGGTCAGTTGACGGAACAGATCTACAATCAGTTCGCTGACCTCAGTATTCCCTATATCCCGAGGATTCATCGGGTTTCCCGCCAGGACGAAGCGCTGGATGTGTTGGCGAGCCGAACCGTCCACCTGATCATCACCATGTCGCGGATCAGCGACATGGAGTCGTTCGTTTTGGAAAAATCGATCAACGAAGCCTATCCGTCGATTCCGATCGTGATGTTGTCCTATGACCGACTGACACCGGAAATGATTGTCCAGATTCGGCAAAATTCCTGTATCAACCGCGTGTTCCACTGGTCCGGCGACAGCAAGATATTGTTGGCGATTATCAAATATGTCGAAGACCAGTACAATGTTGAAGCCGATAGCCGGCAGGGAGTGCAGGCTATCCTGCTGGTCGAGGATTCGCCGATCTACTATTCGCGGATTCTGCCGATCATTTATACGGAGATACTGACCCAGACCCGTTATCTGGTGCAGCACGCGATGAACATGAGTCACGGTTTGCTGCGGGTGCGTCTGCGACCGAAAATCCTGTTGGCGGAGACTTACGAGGAAGCAATGGAGATTATCCACCGCTATCGTTACAATCTGCTCGGTGTCATTTCAGACGTGCGGTTTCCCAAAGCCGGACAGCTCGATGCGGCAGCAGGTTTTGAACTGGCGCAGCGGGTGCGCGACATGATCACCGATTTTCCGTTCTTGTTGCAATCGGAGGAAACCGACAATGCCGCCAAGGCCCAGGCGCTGAAGGTGCATTTCCTCAACAAGAACTCGCCCAATCTGTTGCATGAGTTGCGGACGTTTATCCTGGAAAACTACGGGTTCGGCTCATTTGTCTTCAAATACCCGGACGGCCGGGTGATCGGCGAAGCGACCGACATTACCAATCTGGAGCGGATTGTACGCGACCTGCCGGCGGAAAGCCTGCATTACCATGCCGTGAACAACCATTTTTCCCGCTGGTTCCGGGCTCGCACCGAGTTTGACGTGGCGGACAAGCTGCGGTTTATCGATGCGGAAGACATTTTTAATGTCGATGATATCCGCACCTATATTCTCGACGTGCTCAACGCCTACTTCCAGCGTTATCAATCCGGTGTGATCCTTGACTTTGAAGGACTGGCCAAAAAAGACATGGAGAATGCCTTTATCAAGCTCGGTACCGGATCGATGGGCGGCAAAGCGCGCGGCATCGCGTTTATGAACACGATGATCGCCAGAGCCTTTCTTAGTGAGAAGTACGAGGATATCAAGGTGAAAGTGCCGCGGTCGTTTGTCGTCTGCAGCGATGTGTTTGAAAAATTCATTGCCGATAATGGGATGTATGAGTTTATCGCCCAAACTTCTGACGAAGCGGAAATTGCCAGGCATTTTCTGACTGGTGAGTTGCCGCCGGTGATCCAGGAAAATCTGCGGGTTCTGACCCAGTGCATCAAAACGCCGCTAGCGGTCCGTTCCTCCAGTATTCTGGAAGATTCCCGCGTGTTGCCGTTCGCCGGAATCTACAAAACTTACATCGTGCCCAACAGCCATGAAGATCCGCAAGTCCGCCTGCGGCAACTGGCTGACGCGGTCAAGCTGGTCTATGCCTCGGTATTTTATGAATCGCCGGTGAAATACGCCAAAAACGCCGACATCCGCATCGAAGAGGAGAAGATGGCGGTGCTGATTCAGGAACTGGTCGGCGACCGGTTCGGTGATCTCTATTATCCGGTGATTTCCGGCGTGGCGCAGTCTTACAATTACTATCCCTACTATCCGATGTTGCCGGAAGAAGGTACGATCAGTCTGGCGCTTGGGTTTGGCAAAGTCATCGTCGATGGCGAGCAGGTCTATCGGTACTGTCCGGCTCATCCGAAAATGAACCCGATGATATCTAGCGCAACCGAATACCTGAAAAAGTCGCAGCGCACCTTCTATGCGCTGGACCTTGTGGAGTCCGCTTCGGCCCAGATGCAGATCGACGATAACTGCAACTACAAACAACTGCCGATCTCGCGCGCTCACAAAGACGGCGTCCTGGAATACGTCGGCAGCACTTATTCGGCAGATAACGACTATATCGACGACAATATCCATCTGCCGGGGCCCAAAGTCGCCACCTTCGCACCGATCTTAAAATATAACCGGTTGCCGCTGACGGAGATCGTCAAAGATTTTCTGCGACTCGGCCAACAGTCGTTTGGGGCGCATGTCGAAATCGAGTTTGCCGTCAACCTGCCCAAAGATCCCAGCAAACCCAAGGAGTTCTACTTTTTGCAGATCCGGCCGATGGTGGCCGGCAAGGAAGCGATTCAGATCGAAATGGAAATCGGCAAGGAGCTCTGGTGCGCCAGCGATCGAACAATCGGCAACGGCGTTTATCAGAACATCCACGATATCATCTATGTAAATCCTGACAGCTTCGACCTGAGCCAGAGCATGCAAATCGCCGCGGAAATCGCCGAACTGAACCGCAGCCTGTTTAAGGAAGGGCGTCGCTGCATCCTGATCGGGTTTGGCCGGATGGGTACGACGGACCGCTGGTTGGGAATTCCGCTGACTTGGGCCCAGATGTCGCAGGCACATGTGATTGTTGAAGTCGATCGTAAGGATTTGCATCCGGAACCATCGATGGGCAGTCACTTCTTTCACAATATGACGGCGACCAATATGGGTTATTTCCATATCCAATACGGAAAAGACAGCGGTTCTTGGCTCGACTGGGAATGGCTGCAGTCCCAACCGGTCATTCAACGAACAAAATACGCGACGTTGGTTCGTCGTGACGAAGCGTATCAAGTGAAAATTGACGGTCGCCACTTCAAAGGGGCCATATACAAATGATGGTTTACAACTTATAAAATATTCGGACAAATTCTGTATACAAAATACGCCCTTTCTGATAAAATGTTACATAGAAGCAGGGAACAATCCGGGGAAACCGGGTTCGCCCCTCGAATGCGGCAACAATAATAGGGGAGGGAACAAAATGACCAAGTCAAAACAGTTTTTGAACGATCTTTTTAAACGTGTAGTCGATCGAAATCCGAACGAGCCGGAGTTTCACCAGACGGTCAAGGAAGTACTCGATTCTTTGGAAGGTGTGGTGGAAAAACACCCTGAATACATCGAACTGGGAATCCTTGAACGGATTGTCGAACCGGAACGTCAGATCATTTTCCGCGTGCCTTGGCAGGATGATTCCGGCAAGGCCAGAATGAATCGCGGTTTCCGTGTGCAGTTCAATAGTGCTATCGGTCCATATAAAGGTGGTTTGCGGTTTCATCCGTCGGTAAACCTTAGTATCATGAAGTTCCTTGGTTTCGAGCAGATTTTCAAGAATTCGCTGACCGGCCTGCCGATCGGCGGCGGCAAAGGCGGTTCCGATTTCGATCCGCGCGGCAAGTCCGATGCGGAAATGATGCGGTTCTGCCAGAGCTTTATGACCGAACTGTATCGTCATATCGGTCCTGACGCAGACGTGCCGGCAGGCGACCTTGGAGTGGGCGGTCGGGAAATCGGCTATCTGTTCGGCCAATACAAACGGATCAAAGGCAGCTATGAAAATGGCGTTCTGACAGGCAAAGGCCTGCCTTATGGCGGCAGCTTGGCACGGCCGGAAGCGACAGGTTTCGGCATCACTTACTTCTGTCAGGCGATGCTGCAATCCAAAGGGACGTCGCTGGAAGGCAAAACCGTTGCCGTATCTGGTTTCGGCAATGTTTCCTGGGGTGTTGTTACGAAGGTCAACGAGCTGGGTGGCAAGGTTGTCACGCTTTCCGGTCCTGACGGCTATATCTATGACCCGGACGGCGTCAGCGGCGAAAAAATTGAGTATATGCTGGAAATGAGAGCTTCCTGCCGTGACCGGGTGCAGGATTATGCAGACCAATACGGGGTCAAGTTTTTCCCGGGCGAAAAACCCTGGGGTGTAAAAGTGGATGTCGTGATTCCTTGCGCAACGCAAAATGACATCCTTGTGGAAGACGCCGAAAAAATCATTGCCAATGGCGTGAAATTCGTTTGTGAAGGCGCCAACATGCCCTGCACGAATGAAGCGGTGGAACACTTCCTTGAACACGGCGTCTACGTCGGTCCTTCCAAGGCGGCCAATGCCGGTGGGGTAGCCACTTCCGCGCTGGAAATGTCGCAGAACAGCATGCGGCTTGCCTGGACGTTCGAAGAGGTTGACACGAGACTGAAAACGATCATGAGCGACATCTACACCAACTCCAGCCAGGCGGCTGAAGATTACGGCCACAAGGACAATTTGGTGGTCGGAGCGAATATCGCGGGCTTCATAAAAGTGGCAGAAGCGATGAAAGCGCAAGGCCTGGTATAGCAAGGGCCGTGAATCAATAAAAGAGGACCTGGACAACCCTTTGCCGGGTTGGTCCAGGTCCTTTCGATTTGTCGCGGTCAGGTTCGCGCCTGTAACTGGTTACATGCCGTGCGGCGCCAGTTTGAATTTCTCGACCAGCTCTTTCAGTTCCTGACCTTTGGCTGCGGTTTCCCCGGCGCCGGAAGCAACGGTGTGCATGGTGGCGGACATCTGTTCGGCTGCCGCAGCGACTTCTTCTGCATTGGCGGCATTGCTGTCGTTGATATCGGCAATGCTTTCAATCAGGGTCACGATTTGCTCGGAGGTAGCTACCTCAGACTTTGTGATGTCGAGAATCCGGTCGGAATCGGCGACTGTTTCTGTGACCGATTGTACGATCTTATTCAAGGCCGTGCCGGCTTCTTTGACCAACGAGACCCCTTGCTCCACTTCGCCGCGGCTTTGTTGCGTCGTGGCGACGGCTGCCGCGGTGCTGGCCGAGACCTTGCGAATCAGGCCCGCGACTTCTTCGGCGCCTTGGTTTGATTGTTCCGCCAGTTTGCGTACTTCCTCGGCTACCACGGCGAAGCCGCGGCCCGCCTCGCCGGCCCGCGCCGCTTCAATCGCTGCATTTAGCGCCAACAAGTTGGTTTGGCCGGCAATATTCGTGATGGTATCGGCAATCAGTTCGATCTGTTTGGAGTAAGCCTCCAGCTCGTTGATGCCTTTCTCGGTTAGTGCGGTTTGTTCACGGATGTTATCCATACGCCGGATCGTTTCGTTGACTGTGTTCTCGCCTTGCTTGGCTGCTTCCAGTGCCAGCGCCGAGTTGGCCTGGGCAGTGACCGCCCGTTCTTTGGCGATCTGGATCAACGAAGAAAGTTGCACCAGAACTTTGGAGGTGTTGATGACAGACTCTTTGCCGTGGACGGTGTTGGCCGCCAAGTGGGTCATGTTGGTCGCCACCTCCTCGGTGGTGGAGGTGACCTCTTGCGAGGAAGCCGCCATTTGCTGGGCGGCAGCTGCCAACTCGTCGGAAGAGCTGCGGACGATCGACATGATGCGGCTTTGTTCTTTGGCCATATCGTTAAACTCGCCCACCATCTGACCGATTTCATCCTGGGTGTTGACCTGGCCCCTGACTGTCAGATCGCCGCTGGCCATGCGTTGCATCAGTGCCTGCATTTCCTTGACCGGCCGGGTGATGCCGCGGGCGACGAACACGCCGGCCAAAATGCCGACCAGCAGGGAAACGAGGCTGGCGACAATGACCATCATGATTGTTTTGTCACCCATATCGGCCGTTGCTTTCATTGCCCGGGAGATATCGTTCTTTTGCAGGTCGCGCAGTTCATTCAGCTTCTTAAGAAAAGCGCCGACATCACGGACCACATCTGGCCGGCGGGCATAATCGACGGCTTCCTTGTCTTTGCCTGCCTGTTTCAGAGCAATTACTGCATCGCCGATTTCGGAATAACGCTTGTTCAGTGCTTGCACTTCCTGGGTGGTTTTACGAATCTGCTCGTTGGTGGTTTTTGCTTCGAGCGCGGCGATCAGTTCGGCGTTCTGTTTGTAGAGATTGCGGAAGTTCTCAAGTGCAGCGTTGTCGCCTGTCAACAGATAGCCCCGCAATTGCGCCACCTGTTCCAAGGCTTTTGCGTTCATGTCCGCCATACTGAGCAACATCGGAATGTTGGTGTCTTCCAAGGACTGTATGCTCTGGTTCATGCCGCGCACCAGGAAGAACGTGATGCCGGAAGACACCAGGCCGATCAGGCAGACCAGCAGAAAACCCGCCAATAATTTGGCCATCAGGGATTTGAATGTGAACATGGCTATTGCACCTCCCTGCGTATTGCGCTGCTAGGATTGTATGGTAAACACGTCATAGAGCCGGGTGCGTTCGAACAAGGTCTTGACCCTGCCGGATAGGCCTTTTAGGACCAGTTTGCCGTTTTTTCCCTTTAACTCTTCGTCCAGATAAATGAATAGACCCAATCCGGTGCTGTCCATGTAGTCAATGCCCGAAAGATCGAACAGGAAGTTTTTGTTGTCCTTTTTGATCAGTTCCTGAATTGCATCGCGCAATGCTGCGGCGTCCACCGCATACATGCTGCCGCCCAGTTTCACGGTGACCTGGCTTCCGGTTGTCTGTATTTCCTGCAACACCTTTGGTCTCCCCTTTCATTCGTTATTTCATTTTTGCAGCCGTTTCAGCAACAACACTTCATTGCCGGTCAGGCTATAGTAGACTTTGTCCATACAATCCCGCATGATTGCTATGCCACGCCCGCTATGCGCATGGGGGTTGAAGCTTTCCAGATGTTCTTTCCCCAGAAAACGCTGGCTGTCAAAGCCGCGACCGGAGTCTTTGATCCGGATCGACATGTAGCCGTTATATTTTTGAATCCGCACGAAAACCGGACGGGTATCCGAGCCGTGACGCAGTGCATTTCCGGCAGCCTCATGAAAGGCTAGCAAGATGTCGTCGGCTGCTTCGGCAAAATGGCGTTCAACAAATTCGGTCACCTGCAGCCGGGCGGAATGGAATTCTTCAAATCCAACAAAATGCAGTTGCAGTTCAGGCCGCAAATTCGGCGCAGCCCGCTTGTCGGATTTTAGCTCGATGCAGAGACCGGCCATATCGTCCCAGGCAAGAGACGACAGCCGCATGTTTTCCAGCATGTCGCAGGATTCGACAAAGGTCTGGCAGGGGAAGTTGTCCGGCGTCAACTGCTCGGCAAACCCATCGGTCAGGAAATAAAAACAATCTCCTGCGCGTGCGGGGTAGATCCGTTCCTCAAAGATCGGAGTTCGCTTCAAACCCATCAAAGAACCGGTCAACTGGACCCGCCCTGCATAGTAGCGGGTTTTGATGAAGAATTCATAAAGGCCGCCGCAGACGACTTTCAGTTCATTGTGCCGCAAGTCCAGTTCGAAACAGATGGCGGCGAAATAGGCGCCTTCAGAAAAATATCCCAGGGAGTGGCCATGGACCCATTTCATTTTTTCGACCAGCGGCAAGGAGAGCAGGGCAGCTTCGCGGAATAACGCCGACAAGGCTGAAGTGCGCAACCCTGCGGTTACGCCGTGACCGGTCACATCGGCCACATATCCGAACAGAACATCTCCCTTAAGGCCCCAAAAATAGTCGTACAAGTCACCGCTCACCGTGTGTAGCGGCTGAAAAAACGTTTTGATTTTTAGCCGCGGGTCATCGTAATGAAACGGTAAATAAGCCTGTTGCACTTCGGCAGCCAGGTCGATGTCGCGGGTGAAGTCTTCATCCCGTTTTATCAAGGCATTCAGCAGTTGGACGTTTTCCGAGACCATTGCAGCCAGATTGGCGAACTGCTGCAGCATCGATTTTTCCAAACTGGAGATGTTGCGGTCGGAATCGGCAAAACCCAGACAAATGATGCCGATCATTTTGTTCAGGTAATAAAGCGGCAGAAAGGCGATGGTTCCAAGATTGTTCAGCCAAGACAGTCGAACCCGGTTGCCCCAGTTGGGATAGTCATGGATTACGAGAAATTTGCCGGTGGTCCAGACGAGCCCGGCGCCGCCTTCGCCCCGTCTGACTGCGATGCCGAGGACACTGGGATCGACATTGGGCCCGATGAATTTCATCTCCATCAGGTTCAGGCTCTCATTTAACAGGTAGATGCTGGCAAAATTCGCTTCCAGTATATTCTGGGCATGAATCAGGATCGTGTTCATCAATCGGGCATAGTCTTTTTGTTTGACCATATCCAGTGAGATTTTGTGCAGACTGTTGAGAAAACTGTTTTGCCTTTCCAGGCGGCGGGCGATTTTTTCGTGCCGACGTAACTGAAGTTTTTGTTTTCTTTCTATCCGCCATTTGAGCAGCGACATGGACAGCAGATCCAATTCTTCATCAAGCAAATGCCTTGCAGCGAATTCTTGACCAAGCTGTGAATCGACGATAAGATGCAGAAAGGCCAGTACGATCCCCTCTGAATGGATCGGTAACTTGATGAAGTGTCCACGGGCCTGAAAAAGGTCATAATCGGGCAGTGCAGTCAACCGACGGCTTTCGCCGCTTTCATTGGGCGGCGAAAAGACAGCAGCGCAAGTCGCGCCGGACTTCAGTGCAATATGGCGGAGCATCAGCTGGACTGTTGCTTCGCCATTATCAGTTTGTGAAAAGGTTCGCAGGATGTCGATGCATGAATCCGGAGCGCAACAGGTCGATTCCGGCAGGGACGGGTTGCTCATAGTAGCCCGCCTTTAATTTAATAAGTTAATAATATTATTTTTCGCCAATTTTTGGATACTTCCTGCAAACAACCAAAAAATAATTCGAATAATATGAAAAAGCGAAACCGCGCAGGCATATTTCGCTCTCATGACCATTTCTGGTGGATGGAAACAAACTGATCGTATTGTTGCAGAAAGATCTGCAACAAGTCTGGCTGAAAACTGATGCCTGACTCGTTGGCCATGATTTGCCGGGTCAGCTCATAGGGGAGAGGTTCCTTATAAGGCCGTTTACTCAGCAATGCATCAAACACATCGGCAATAGCGGTGATGCGGGCCTCGAGCGGAATCGATTCGCCGGTCAGTCCTTCCAGGTACCCGTCACCATTCCATTTTTCGTGATGGTAGAGGACGATTCGCTTGGCAACGGGCTCAATTTCTTCATCGGCGATCATTTGGTGGCCAATCGCTACGTGCAGTTTCATTGTTGCATACTCCTGTTCATCGAGTCGGCCCGGTTTCCAGAGAATATCCTGTGAAATGCCGATTTTGCCGATGTCGTGCAAAGGCGCGTACAACCGCAGTAATTGCGCGAAGCGATGCTCGCAGCCATACAGCCTGGCCAGCAGTTCGGCATAGTCACCGACCCGGCGATTGTGTTTGCCGGTCAGTTCATCGCGGAATAGTGAGGCGTTTTCCAGCGAATTGACCATCGCCATGGTCAGGCGTTCGATGCTGCGGGTCTTTTCGTCCACCAGGCTAGTCAGATGGATTTCCCTGTCGGATAGCAGCAGATTTTGCTGCTCAATTTTCGCAGCGTAATGCTTCAGTTTAAGGTGGGTCTTGACCCGCGCCAACAGTTCCGTTTGATTGAACGGTTTGGTGACATAATCGACCCCGCCGGCTTCCAGTCCCTGTACTACATCCAGCGCGTCGTTCATTGCCGAGAGGAAAATCACCGGTATTTTTTCCGTTTCCGGGGAGGCTTTCAACCTCTCGCAGACTTCAAAACCAGTCAGGCCGGGCATCATGATGTCCAGCAAAATGAGGTCGAAGGCGGTTTCCTTTACCTTGTTCAACGCGTCCTCGCCATTTTTGGCGAAGGCTACGTCAAATCCGGCCTCTTTTAGGATGTTGCCCAATAACTTGAGGTTGAGCGGGACATCATCAACAATCAGGATTTTATCAGTGCCTGAGTCATGTTTCATCAACCTGCGTCACCTCCGGGTAGGGACTGCCAATACGCCAGCAGGCCAGGGTATTTGTCGAGCAACGCTTCCACCTGTTCGATGTCAAACTCATCAGCCCGTGCAGCCAACTCAAGGCCGTAGGCTTCCACCGCGGTCGCTCCGGCAGCTTGGCCTAGTCGCGCGATTTTTCTCCCCCAGGCTTCAATGGCATCAATCAGGCCGGATTTTTTGACGGATTCCCATTCGCTCAGGCATTCGGTCGCCAGTTGCGGCAGGATCGATTGGAGTTGCTGCGCCAGTTCGCCTGTATCGACCGCCGCGCCGGCATGTACGGCTGCTTCTGTCGGCAGTGAAGCCACGGTTGGCAGAAAACGGGCCAGTTCGTTCACCAACTGCTCCGTTTTGACCGGTTTCGTCATATAACCGTCAAAGCCACTTTGTTGAATTCTCTGTTTCTCGTGGTCCATTACCGAGGCAGTCAGGGCAATGACCGGAATCGACCGCAACTCCGTATCGTCTTTCAGAATTCGGGTGGCTTCGTATCCGTCCAGCACCGGCATGCGGATGTCCATCAGTATCAGTGCCGGTTGGTGCTGTCGGGCCTTTTCCAGGGCATCTTCGCCGTTTTCGGCTTCCAGGATGCTGATGGGAGTTTCGAGAAACATTTCCCGCAGCAATTTGCGATTCATACTGACATCATCAACGACCAGGATCGTAGCAGGGGCGAAGGCTGCCTTCTTCGCGATATCGGTTGTGCTGGCCTGCGGCTTTTCACTGGCGACTGCAACTGCGACATCATGCAGCGTCACCGAGAATTCGCTGCCTTTGCCCAGTACACTGCGCACCGATATTTTGCCTCCCATCATTTCGACCAGTCGCTTGGTGATTGTCAGACCCAGGCCGGTTCCTCCATATTTTTTGGCGCTTTGGCCATCTTGCTGCCGAAAAGATTCGAAAATCTGATCGGTCGCGGTATCGGCGATTCCGACACCCGTATCTTCGACCACTATCGCCATATCGATCTTGCTGGAATCATTCTGTCGGGGGACGCTGGTCACTGCTAATCGAATATAGCCGCTCTCTGTGAACTTAACGGCATTGCCGACAAGGTTGAACAAGATCTGCCGCACCCTGATTTCGTCCAGTGCCAAACTGGGAGGCAGGGTTGGATCGATTTCGACCAAAAAATCAAGATTTTTCTCGCTCATCTTCAGTGAAAAGACCTGAATGATCTCCTGAAAGATTTCCTGGGGATCAACGGGGCTTAAATGGATTTCCATGCGTCCGGCTTCGATTTTTGACAGGTCCAGGATGTCCTCGATCAGGCGTAGCAGACTTTGCCCACTGACCCGGATTGCTTCCAGGTAACTCTTTGGCCGCGGTTCGTTGATCAATGGCTTTAGCAGTTCGGTATAGCCGAGGACCGCGTTCATCGGGGTGCGGATCTCATGACTCATGTTGGCAAGGAACTCGCTTTTGGCTTTGGTGGCAGATTCGGCTTGTTCTTTGGCCAGCGTCAGTTCTTGATTGGCTTGCCGCAAATTGGCCGTGCGTTTTTGTATCTCGGCATCCAGATAGTCGCTCCAGGCCGTCAATTCGTTGCGGTACTTCACCAGGGAAGCACGCATGACCGCAAACGCTTCGCCGAGTTGACCGACTTCACGCGGTCCGCGGATTTCGGGTAGTTCCGACAGGTCTTCCGCAGCGATGCGCTGGGCTGCCAGCGTCAGCTGCTGTACAGGGTTAATCAGGCGACCGGCAAAGTAATTGGCAGTGAAGGCAGCCAACAGAACCGACACAAGGATAATCAGCAACAAAGTTCCGAGGCCGGCCCTCTGAACGGCCAACACCTCGGCCATTGGCTGGTACACAATTACGCTCCAGCGATACTTGTCGACGCTCGCAAAGGTGGCCAAGGCAGGCTCGCCCCGTACGGTCGGCGTTTCCAGCTGACCGCTGCTGCTGGATTTTACGATTGACAACAGTGCCGGGGAAAGCGGAGTGCGATTCGCAGGCTCATCGTCTTTTCGGCTGGAAATAATCGGCGCGCCCTGGTTGTCGACAATCAGGACGTAGCCGTTTTGGCCGACATTGATTTTTTTGACGATATCGGCGGCCCGGCCAAGGTCCAGATTGGCGGCCAAGACGCCGACCACCTTATCGTTAACGCTGCGAATCGGCAGCGAAATAGTGAGACGAGGCCCGCGCCTCGTCTCATAGACGTCACTAATATAGGTCGCGCCGCTTAACGCATTGCGGAAATATTCCCGCTCGGCATGGCTGAATCGCCGGTCGCTGGGGATTTCCCGGGCGAATTGAATGCCGGAGGCATCCATGGCGAACAGGCTCTCAAAGCGGGAGTTTGTTTTTGCGGTGGCAATCAGCAGATTTTGCACAGGAAGCGGGTCCAACGTTTTTGTGGCAGGGAATTCACTGATCGCATTCAGCAACTCACAGGTATCATCAAGATACAATTCCAGTTGGTTGGCCAACTGGCGTGAGATTTGCACATTGCCTTCAATCAGTTTCGTCCGAGCCGTAGCCGTGCTCAGCAGCATACTTGTCAAACCGGCAATCAACGCTGGCAGCAGAGAAAATAGGATAAGCAACGATATCAGGCTGAACTTCAGGCTTTTTCCTGCGAACAAACTGTTCACGCCCCATTAGTTATTGTAGCGTGGGCACATAGGTCTTGAAGATATAGTTCCAGACCAGTTCGTTGATTGAGTCCGGTGCGACCCGCTGCGTTTCGCAGGCGAAGGTGTTGCGCATACGAGAACCATCGCTGAAGACATACCAGATTTCTTTGACGCAATACTGCTTGTTTTTGCGGTACTGGGTAAAATAGAGCATTTCCGGAACTTCTTTGTGATGCACCATTCGCGGCGGCGAGTAGGTCCATTTTTCCCAGATTTCAAATTTGTCAAGTGAAGTGAACAGCGACTGGACTTCCTGTAAGGAGGCTTTGTCGATGTAACCGGTGATGACGCCGCCTTCATTCACTTGCCCCAATTTGGTCCAGCTGGCTGCTTCACAACTGCCGCCAAGCAGTAGGAGGATCAATAAAAAGGCTATCCGGGCTGGCTTTGTCCATGGCATATGTTTTCCCCCTCAGTCAATCGGCTTGACCCTTCCCATGATTGCCAGGAGCTGCAGTACTGCACGGTCAACTTCGCCGGTGTTTTTCACGACATGGTCGGCGATTTGCCAGTTGTCATATTCGCCATTGGCCTCGGCGTAATCGATCCGGGCTTTGACATCTTCCAGCTTTTCACCGTTCATCATGAACCGACTGAAGATCGTTTCCTTGTCAACCAGAATGAAAATCGACTCCAGCCGGTCGCCAATCAATTTCTTCAACTGTTCGAAGCCGCCACGGTCGATATCGACGGTGCTGGCAGGATACTGGTTCAGTTTTTGCGTGACTTCTTCCTTGGTCATGCCGAAAAGGTAGCCTTTATAACTGACCCGTTCGAACGGACGGGCCTGGGAAAACTGTTCGCCGTTGACGAAATAATAATCCACGCCGTGCTGTTCGCCGGCTTTTGGCGGGCGCGTGGTGTGGCTGACCAGCATCGGAATGCCATGTTTGCGCAGCTCTTTTACCAGCGCAGACTTGCCGGATCCGGCCGGGCCGATCAATGCGAAAATCTTGTTGATAGGAACCCCCTCCTTGCTTCGTCGGGTCTTGATATTGGCGCAGGATTTTGTCATTGGACGTGGAATAGGATTACAGAATCCGCTATAAAATAATCTTTCGTTTGACAAGGGAATTTCTCCTGCCGGTAGGCGGAGAATTGTTTGAGGAATTAGCGGTTTGCCAGAAAAAGCGGGGTGTGAAGGATAATCAAATTATTCGTCAGACAAATGGAGTGCTTGCAAATAGCTGCGGAAACCGGGGCAGAACCCTGTTATGGTTGCAATCAGGAGTGGTACGGCACCGATTGGCAGCGGCGGGCCGGCTGTGGCCCGACAGTGGCGGCGACGCTTTATTACTACCTGTTTCGACCGGATAACCGCTGCTTTAATCAGGCGGAATGGTTAGCCAGAATGGAAGAGGTCTGGCAGTATGTGACGCCAACCGAACGAGGCATGCCGACAACCAGGCTGTTTTTGGAATCGGTGCTGTCCTATGCGGCGGCAAAGCAGCAAAAAATAGGCCATGCCTGCTGCGACGTGACGGAAGAAAAAGCCGACAGGCCGATGTTGACCGAGGTCCTCGACTTTTTGCGCAGCGGGCTGACCCAGGATGCACCGATTGCCTTTTTGAACCTCTGCAACGGCGCGGAGACAAACCTGCACCGCTGGCACTGGGTGACGGTGGTCGGCATGGAATTTGCCGCTGACGGATCGCAGGCATTGCTGAACACGCTGGATGAAGGAAAAATGAAAACCGTCGATCTGGCCTGCTGGCTCGATACGACGGCTCTCGGCGGCGGTTTTGTCTATTTCTGGCCAAACTGAAGCGGCGGCTAGCTGGGCTGCGGCAGGTTTTCCGCGGCAACAGCAAGCATCAGTTTGATCCGGTTGAGCTGATTCACTTCACTGGCGCCGGGATCGTAGTCGATCGGCACGATATTGGCATCGGGATAGCAGCGGCGCAGTTCGCCCAATACGCCTTTGCCGGTGATGTGGTTGGGCAGGCAGGCGAAAGGCTGCATGCAGATGATATTCGTGGCGCCGGATTCGATCAGTTCGACCATTTCCGCTGTCAATAACCAACCTTCCCCGGCGAGATTGCCGAGGGAAATGTGCCTGGCGGCCAGCCCGGCCAGCTGGTCGATTGTCAGCGGCGGGGCAAAGCGCCGGCTGTTTGCCAGCGCCTGACGCAGCGGTCGGCGATAGAACTCGGCAAGTTTGATGAACAGGGCGCCCTTCCATTTGGCGAATAAGGACGCGGCCAGCAAATCGTGTTCGATTTTGCCGTCATAGGCGCAGTAGAGAAAGAAGTCCATCAGATCGGGGACGACGACTTCCGCCCCTTCAGCTTCCAACAACTCGATGAGGCGGTTGTTGGCCACCGGATGATATTTGACCAGGATTTCTCCCACCAGTCCGACTCGCGGCTTGCGGCGGTCAAAAATCGGCAACTGATCAAATTCGCGGACCATCGCCCGCACATTCTCGCTGAAGCCGCTGTCGCCGCCTACGGCCATGTCGTGGCAACATTTGGCCGACCATCTGTCATACAGCGCCTGCGCTGCGCCGCTCTGCTCTTCGTAGGGACGGACCCGGTACAATAGCCGCATCAGCAGATCGCCATACAGTGTGCCGACAATCAGATTGCGTAGTAACGACAAGCGTCCGCGGAGGTTTGCCGGGTTGCTCTGGCCGAACACCAAGACCGGAACCTCGGGGAAACCTGCGTCTGCCAGCGCTTTGCGAGCCATGGCGGCATAGTTGCTGGCGCGGCAACAGCCGCCGGTCTGTGAAAGCATCACGGAAGTGCGGTCAAGCGGGTACTGGCCCGACTGCAAAGACTGCAGCAGCTGGCCAATCGCCAGGATAGCAGGGTAACAGGCGTCATTGTTAACGTATTTCAAGCCTTCGTCGATGGCCTGCCGGTCAGGCAGCGGCGGCACAGCCAATTGCAAGCCGATTTGCCGGAATGCGGCCGACAGGAACTGGAAATGGACCGGCGATAGCTGAGGAACCAACAGTGTGCGCCCCGGCAGCAAGGCCGGCTGAGCGCGGCGAGCAGAGCGAACCGGCCGCTGGCTGCGCGGAATCGCCGGCGGAACTTGCCGTTCGTTGCGGGTGGCTAGCAGCGAGCGAAGCCGGATGCGGGCGGCGCCGAGATTGCTGATTTCATCGAGCTTGATCGCGGTATAGATTTTTTGCTTGGTTTCGAGGATTTCCTTGACTTGGTCGATTGTGACAGCGTCCAGGCCGCAACCGAATGAATTGATCTGGATGAATTCGAGGTTAGGTTCGCTGGCGCAATAATCGGCGGCCGCATACAGCCGGGAATGGTACACCCACTGGTCGACCACGCGCAATGGGCGCTCGACTTCGCCGAGCTGGCAGATCGAATCCTCCGACAGGATGACAAGGCCCTGCGCCTGAATCAGTTCCGGCAGCCCGTGGTTGATTTCCGGGTCAAGGTGGTAAGGGCGGCCCGCCAATATGACGCCAACGCCGCCGCTAAGCCGCAGATGCGCAAGCGCCGCCTGACCGGCCTGCCGGACATCCGCCTTGTAACGGTCCAGCTCGGCATAGGCGGCATCGACGGCATCTGTCATCTCCTGCCGCGATATCCGCTCGGCAGCAAGCTCCTGCAGCAGTCTGTCGATCAGCGGCGCACGATGCGGCAGTGGCAGAAATGGATGATAAAACGTCACCGCCGGATTGCGCAGCCCGTCCATATTGGTTTTGACTGTGTCCGGGTAGGAAGTGACGACCGGACAGTTGTAACAATTGTCCGCTTGCGACTGTTCCTGCCGGTTGTAAGGAATACTGGGGAAGAAAATCTTGGTCACGCCGCGCTGCAGCAAGTCTGCGATATGCCCGTGCACCAGCTTGGCCGGATAGCAGATCGAGTCGGACGGGATCGAATCCATGCCTTGCTCATACAGACGGCGGGAAGACGGGGCAGACAAAACAACGCGATAGCCCAACCGGCTAAAAAACGTGAACCAGAAAGGGTAGTCCTCATACATGTTAAGCACACGTGGCAACCCGACCACGCCGCGCCGGGCGGCGGTTTCGTCCAGCGGTTCGTATTGGAACAACCGCTGCAATTTATAGGCGTAGAGGTTCGGTAATGGCTCTGTTGCCTGAACCTTGCCGATACCTCGTTCGCAGCGATTGCCGGAATGGAACGTTTTGCCGTTGGAAAACCGTTGCGTGCTGATCAGGCACTGGTTGCCGCAGGATTTGCAGCGGTGGCTGCTGCTCTGCGCCGTGAATTTGTCCAGCGCGGCCGCAGTGATCAACGAACTATTCTTACCGTCGACCGTCCTGTCGCGGGCGATCAGCGCCGCGCCGAACGCTCCCATCAGTCCGGCGATATCCGGCCGGATCACCGAGCGCCCCAAAATCTGTTCGGTGGCTCGCAAAACTGAATCGTTGTAAAATGTGCCGCCCTGAACAACGATAGTGTCACCGAGTTCGGCAGCGGTTTTCAAGCGAATTACCTTAAACAACGCATTTTTTACGATCGAAACCGAGATGCCCGCTGAGATGTCGCTGACGGAAGAGCCTTCCTTTTGGGCCTGCTTAACTTTGGAGTTCATAAAGACGGTGCAGCGGGTGCCCAGATTGACAGGCTGTTTCGCCTGCAGGCCGAGCCGGGCGAATTCGGCGACGTTCATGCCCAGGGCATGGGCAAAGGTTTCGATAAACGAACCGCAACCGGAAGAGCAGGCTTCGTTGAGCACGATGGAATCAATTACGCCATTTTTGACGCAGAAGCTTTTCATGTCCTGACCGCCGATGTCCAGCACCGCAGTGACGGACGGAGCAAAATGCCTGGCCGCCTTCAGGTGGGCCATCGTTTCGACTTCACCGCTGTCCACGTCTAAAGCGGCCCTGATATAGTGTTCCCCGTAACCGGTGACTGCCGAACCGGCAATGCGAATCGGGTCCGGCAACTGTGCATACAGCTGTTTCAGGGCAGCGATAACGGTATCAAGCGGATTGCCCTGATTGCTGCCGTAGTGGGAATACAGCAGGCGGCCTTGGCTATCGGTCAGTGCCAGTTTGGTGGTGGTTGATCCGGCGTCAATGCCGAGGAAAGCGTCACCGGCATAGGTTGCCAAATCGCCGCGCGCGACGCGGCTGGCCTGATGCCGCAGGGAAAATGCGTTAAGTTCGTCCGCATCCTGAAACAACGGTTTGAGAGGCTCTTCGCGATCCTGACGGGAATCCGTCAACTGAGGGAATGCCTTTCTGCGCAAGTTTTCGTAGGGGACCGGCTCGGATTGCAGCGCCATGGCGGCGCCGATGGCAACGAAATAGGGGGCGCAGTCCGGGGTCAGCACCTGATCGGGCGCTAAATGCAGAGTTTCAATAAACCGGCGGCGCAGCTCCGACAAAAAATGCAGCGGCCCGCCAAGCATCGCGACTTTTCCGTTGATTGGCCTTCCCTGGGCTAGACCGCCGATTGTCTGATTGACAACTGCCTGCAGGATCGATGCGGCAATGTCTGCTTTGGCGGCCCCCTCGTTCAGCAGTGCCTGAACGTCCGTTTTGGCGAACACGCCGCAGCGGGAGGCGATGGGATGAATCGTTTTGTAGCCTTTGGCCAACTCATTCAATCCCTGCGGGTCGGTATTCAGCAGCCCCGCCATGTGATCGATGAAGGCGCCGGTTCCGCCTGCGCAGATTCCGTTCATCCGTTGCTCGACCGTGCCTTTGAAATAGGTGATTTTTGCATCTTCGCCGCCCAACTCGATCGCGGTATCGGCAAAGGGCATGATGTTGCGAATCGCCGTGGATGCGGCGATGACCTCCTGAACAAACGGCAGCCCCAGCGACTGGGACAGGCCGATGCCAGCCGATCCGGTCAACATGACCGACATCAGCTTTTGTTTCAGCACCCGGTGCGCTTTTCCGACGACACTTTGCAACGCTGCCGTGATGTCGGAAAAATGTCGCGCGTATTGTTGGAACACAATGCTGCTGTGTTCGTCAAGAACCACCAGTTTGATGGTGGTAGATCCGATATCGATGCCAACCCGTAGACTTCCAGCCATTGCCTGTCGCACGCTCCTGTTTTTGTCTCGGCCTAATACAACAAATAGTTGCATTTACCCCATACTACAGGATTTATGGCTGGTTTTTTGATTTTGAAATTATTTAAACAATAGGGGAAGCGGGAGGATGTAAAAATGTTGCTGCGAAACATCAGATTGGCAGATCGGCAAGGCCTGTGGCAGATTGCGATGCAAGACGGCCTGATTGCCCGGATCGAACCGGAAACACGCAGTGGATTTGAAGGGCAGGTGCTGGACGGAGCAGGCGGCTTGGCTTTGCCACCTTTCGTGGAGCCGCATATCCATCTTGATACCGCGCTGACGGCCGGCGAACCGGCCTGGAACCTGAGCGGAACTCTGTTCGAAGGAATCGAAAGATGGTCACAGCGAAAGCAAACGCTATCGATTTCCGATGTCAAGGACAGGGCGATTACTGCGCTCAGATGGCAAGTTGCGCAGGGAATACAACACGTACGGACCCATGTCGACGTAACGGACCCGCAGTTGGTGGCGCTAAAGGCGATGCTGGAGGTCCGCAGCGAAATCGCACCGCTGGTTGATCTGCAAATTGTCGCATTTCCCCAGGAGGGAATCAAATCCTATCCCAGCGGGCTTGAACTGCTGGAGGAAGCGCTGAAAATGGGCGCCGACGTAGTAGGCGGAATTCCCCATTTCGAATTTACCCGAGAATATGGCGTGGAGTCGATTCAAGCTGTGTTTGACCTGGCCGAAAAATATGACCGTCTCATTGATATTCATTGCGATGAAATCGATGATGATCAGTCGCGATTCGTTGAAGTCGTCGCGGCGGAAGCCTGGCGTCGCCGATTGGGCGCAAAGGTTACCGCCAGCCATACCACGGCGATGCACTCTTACAACAACGCCTATGCTGACAAGCTATTCCGCTTGATTAAACTCTCAGGGATCAGTTTTGTTGCCAATCCCTTGGTCAATATCCATTTGCAGGGGCGATACGATACCTACCCCAAACGTCGCGGCGTGACCCGCGTAAAAGAAATGCTGGCGCAAGGCATCAATGTCTGTTTCGGACATGACGATATTTTCGACCCCTGGTATCCGCTGGGGACCGGCAACATGCTGCAAGTGCTGCACATGGGGCTGCATGTCTGCCAAATCATGGGCTATGAGCAAATACGACAGTCACTCGACCTGATCACGACCAACAGCGCCCGCGCGCTCGGCATAGCGGAACGTTACGGCATCATGACAGGCAAGCCCGCCAATCTGATCGTGCTGGCGGCGGCGGATGGCTACGATGCGGTTCGGCGGCAAACTCCGGTGCGGTTTTCGATTCGACGCGGGAATCTGATTGCTGAGACTAGGCCGAGTGAAACGCTGATTTATCAGGCGGGAACAGCGCTGCAAGTCGATTTTCAAAAGCCAACGGCATAATATCAGGCTCTGATCGCCCAGCGAAGCTTGGCGGATTTCGCACGACTATTGGTGTGACATTCTTCGGCGGAGGGGCGGATCGGCTCGGACGCAATATCGCGATAAACGCCTTCACGTAAAAAATGCTTGAACGATTTTTTCACCCGGCGATCCTCGCCGGAATGAAACGTCAGGATGGCAACCCGCCCGCCGGGAGCTAGCGCATCTGGCAATTTCTCCAGGAATTCATCAAGCACTTCAAACTCCCGGTTGATGTCGATGCGCAAGGCCTGAAAACAACGCTGGCAGGATTTCTTGACCTCCTCGTCGCTGATTTTCGGCACAGCTTTCAGCGCGTCTTTGATTAGATTGCGCAGTTGCGTTGTGGTCGACAGGTCCGCGCCGGCTTTTGTACTTGCGACAATGGCGCGTGCGATGACTGACGCGTGCGGTTCGTCGGCATTTTCGACCAGCATTGCCTGCAATTTTTCCAACGACATTTTTTTCAGTCGATTGGCGGCCGAGCTGCCGATTGTCGGATTCAGCCTGAGATCTAAAGGGCCCTCCGTCCGAAATGAAAACCCTCGGTCGGGATTGTCAATTTGCATCGAGGAGACGCCCAGGTCAGCCAATACGAAATGGAAGGGTCCTGCATCAGCAGCAAGCTGATCAATCTGGGCAAAGTTGAGTTGCCGGACTTCCAAAATCTCCTCGCCATAACCCAGCCGGGCCAACCGTTCCTGGGTGCGCGGCAATTCAAGCGGGTCCACATCGATTGCAAACAGTCGCCCCTCGGATTTTAGACACTTCAGCATTTCCAGCGTATGACCGCCATAGCCCAGCGTTGCATCCAACCCGGTCTGACCAGGCGCGATCTGAAGAAAATCGAGGATTTCTCTAACGCAAATCGAAAGATGCATGCCGGCAGGGGTACTGCCTTTTTGGATAACCTTTGCCACTGTCTCGGCATAGTGCTCCGGCTGCAACTCCTTGTACTTTTCCTTGAAATTCTTCGGATGAGTGCCTTTGTAACGAATGCGACGCTGGTGCTTGGCTGTTTGCTCCTCCGGCGCGTGATCTGAATCCATGTTTCTCCCTCATTTCCTGAAATAATCCTGAAGTTTATCACAGCCGTAGCTTGGTAGTAAGGCGTGATTGACAAAGACAGCTGCTTGATTTAATATTAACACAGATGCTTGGTTGTGTTTTAACAAAGAGATAACCACTCATCTTCTGTTTTTGCGTCAGGCTGCCTACTTCCGAGTGCACCGTGAAATGGCAAGGTCCTGACTGATTGCGAACCGTTTCCCCTGTTAAATGAAACGGTGTTTGTGGTGTAGGACAACAAACACCACAAACCAAGGCGGCGCGGGCAAATTTACTCCCGCGTGCTCCCGGCACTTTGCGGCTGGCGCCAAGGTCGTTGTGATCGCGGATGACGACCGTCTGGAGCAGGACCACGCTGAGTGCGTGACCCGGAGGCTCCAGAATCCTGCCGGACCTGCTGGCAGGTTATCAGGTAACGAGGTAACGACGGTAACGAGATTTGCATTAATTTTAGAAATAACGGCTGGATCTGTTGGTATGACGAAGATTTATGGAATAAATATATATTTCATTACCTTCGTTACCTCGTTACCTCGTTACCTAGCTAGCCTCGCATCGTTTCAAGTCCCAAACTTCGTATTTCCCTGACTTCGGCCTTTTCCTCAACTCCGTTTTCCTGCAGCCGTTTGAGGAGCAAGGGCCAACCTTTTAGAGCAGTGCTGCCCATCTGGTCCGTGATATTGATAAAGACATCCGAGCCATCTTGCATCCGGATGCCGATGCTACCCCAGGCCGAACTGCTGAGGATCATCGCTCTGCCGGCAGCGCCGATCTGGGCGGAACCTTTGCCGGCGGCTGCGGCCAGCCAAGACGCTGCAATCAGCCATTTCGGCGGCTTGAAGACGACGGGCTGAAAATAGGCCATGTCCTGATAGCGGTACTCGCCAGTTCCTTTGTAGGTCGACAGTATCAGCTGGTCTTGGCCGATGCGCAGTGAAAAGCTAGCAAACCAGGCAGAGATGAACCACAGCCATACTCCCAGGAACAAGACAGGCCAGAAAAAGAAGAACAAGGGCCAACCCTGAGTAAACGCCTGCCACGCTCCGCCGGTGATGAAAAACGGAAAGGCAAAGAATGGCACGCTCAGCAGGAAAGCCACGAGGTCGCCCAGCACCATCCGCCAGCGGGGATAGCGGATGGCATCAGGCGGGGGTTGCTGAGCTGGCAGGAACACATAGAGCAGAAAACCGCAGAGCAGCAGCCAATAGCTGGCAGTACGATAGGGGAACAGCAGCGAAGTCGGCGGGGTGGGGCGGCTATTAAAGCCGCTGCCCAGCTGAAAGTCTTCGTCCGAATAACGCCGGTATTCTGTTTTGATATACTGGCCCGTGGCGCCATCGGCGAGAACGAGATACAGGGCGTCGTGATTTTTCGAAAACTGGGTTGAAATCGAATTGATCGGCAGTTCGTCTGGACGGAAAAACATGGATTTAGACGGATATTTGTCCGCAGGCAGGCGTTGCTGCCATTTTTCGGCAACCGGTTTTGACTGGTCAACAGATGAAACGGCCGCGAATAGCTCTTGCCATGCTTGGCCGCTCACTGTCACCAGTTTGCCTCGAGTCTTTTCAGCGACATAAGCTTCCAGCGGCAAGCTCCGCAGACGTCGTGCTTCCTCCGAAGGAACGCGGATGCCCATGTAAGAGCCTTCTTTGGCGTGTTCCCGCGCAAAGTCGACAGGAGAGACAAGCACAAGCGGTGACAGCGATGCGGTAAGCGCAAGCAACACAGCGCCGCACACACAACCGAAGAACAACAGTCTTCGCCAGAGTTCCACCATGCTGAAACACTCCTTTATCTTACCGCTGTAACGTCATATTTTCCCGAAAATGCATCGGCTAGCGGAATTTCATAAGACGTTTCCGGCATTCCGGGATTCGCCATAATTAAGTGCAGAGTAGAATGGCCGTTTTTGTAATGGCGAACTGTCCATGCCGACAGAGTTCTCACTGATGTGGGCGTTGAACCAACTCGCCATAACACGGGGTTTTGGCTGATAGAAATCGATTCCTCCATATCGAGGACATGCTTCGAATCGAGCAATTCGTTGATTTTTGCATACCTTTTCAAGCTGCTGGTGTTAATCTTCTCTGGGTTAAGTCTGCTCAGTTCATCGCTGAGATAGTGATTCGTATGAAATGTTATCCCGTTTGATACCCGAGATATCACTGCGTGTTGCCCGTTCAGGCCAAACTCAATGGTGGCGATTTCAGTTTTGTCAGCCATGATGATAAACTGGGGGCCGCTTTTCCATTGTTCAGATTCAAGCGCCTTAAGCGCCTGGTCGACACTTTCATACCGCGACAACAGGGTCGCGGTGTTTGTTTTTCCTTGGAAATTGATCCTTTTATCAAGGTGAGCGGGAGCCGAAGCCGTTACGATCACCAAGCCTTCGCTATTAACGCCCGCTTTGGTTCCAATCCACTCATTTCCTGTCGTATATAAGCTCAGATAGCGAAATCCGCTTTTGGGAATCACGAGTCGAAGATCTTGCTGATGATCTGGATTCCAATCGCGATTTTTGTGAATCAGCGTACCGCCGCCGGCGACTCTCTCTCCTGCAGCCGCCCAAAGTGTGCATGCGTTGGCAAGCGCTGGTACTGACAGAACAAGCAGAAATGTTGAACAAATCGTCAATAAGAATCCGCGGCGCAAAATATCACCAGCTTATGTCAGAGTTTTGGGACACGTCTTGCAGGGGGAAATATCCCGTTTGGATTGGTTCATTGCTAGTGGAAACCGGAGCCGTTTGCGTTCAGCCCGATCAGACAGTCAGCTTGACCACGTCCAAAATCACGGTGTATATGGTAATCCCGATAATGACGATCCAGCCGGCAATAGAAAAGGGAATGTGGAGTTTAACAAAGCGCGGATGAACCTTTTCGCCAAGATACATTAACAATTTTCCTCCATCTAAAGCCGGAATCGGCAGCAGGTTGATGATGCAAAGATTCATGCTCATCATGGCAAGAAACTGGAGCGATTTCAAAATACTGCCGCTGACATAGTTTCCGCCCTGCGCCACTATGCCGACAATCCCCATGATCTGGCTCTGCGCAGAGAAAAGTTGGGGAAGCGAAGCCGTCATCTGATATCCGATTGCCCAGGATTTTTGGAATGGTTGAATCAGCGTGCCAAAGAAGGAGAAACCCGAACTACAAGTGTTAATGATGGAAATGCAAATCACCGTCAGCAGGGCGCTGGCCAGCGGACCGCCGATTGTCATGACAATCCTTTTATAAACAGGGATTTTGAAGAACTGGTGTTCATCTTCAATGGCCGGCAAAACATATCCGCCCAGCGGGATCCACGAAATTCGATACTCCGTTTCACCGATTTGCCGTTTCCAGACGGCAGGCCCAAATCCTACGGAAAACGTTTGTATTGGGACGTTGGCGATACGGGCGGCCAGATAGTGTCCGAACTCATGAAAAAGGATGGCAAATCCGATCAGAAATAGCGTGAAAACGTAATTCATTAGACAGCCTCCAGTATTAGTTTAAACTAAAGATGATTTCAACAACGGTGCAGGTATTCCTGCAACAGAATATAAGTGAGAGAGTGTAAGCAAGGATACTTTGATTGAAGGCAGGAGTCAAGCAGGTAGTCAAATGACCGCTTGATTGATCATGGTTTTGCGGAGTCCGTTTTAGAAAAGTTTTTAGAAAGCACGAAAAAGGCTTCGAGGCGAAGTGCCTCGAAGCCTTGATTTACTTGGTGGGGCATACTGGTTTCGAACCAGTGACCTCTTGAATGTGAGTCAAGCGCTCTCCCGCTGAGCTAATACCCCAAATTTAACGCTCTTTTATTATACTCGGCTGGCGCGCGGATTTCAACCGGTAGGACGCTGAGAAAACAAGTATATTTTGCGCGAAGACGCGTAAATCAAGTATAATACAGACGAAATGAAAAGTTGCCATGCTTTGGCGATAGCAATATCAATGACGGAAGGGGTTCGTTTCATGAAAAGAATCAGTCTGGCCGACGGCGCAATGGGAACGATGCTGCAGACAATGGGGCTGAAGCCGGGAGAGTCGCCGGACTCCTGGGCGATAAAGAATCCCGAGCCGATTCTCGCCGTGCACCGAGGTTACGTGGAGGCCGGGGCCGAAATGCTGACCGCCTGCACTTTTGGCGCGAACCGGATCAAACTGTCCCACTATGGATTGTCCAGCGAGGTCTTCGAGCTGAACCACGCCGCCGTCAAACTGGCTCGGCAGGCTGGCGGAGCGAATGTGCGGGTGGGAGGAAACCTCGGGCCGACCGGCAAGTTGATCAGACCGCTCGGCGAGTTGTCGTTCGACGAAGTGTTCGACGTTTACGCCGAACAGGTGCAAGCGTTGACAGAAGCCGGCGTCGACTATTTCATCATTCAGACGATGATCGACATCCAGGAGATGCGGGCGGCGCTGCTTGCCGCCAAACAATACGGCCGGGTCCCGGTGGTCTGCCAGATGACGTTCGAAGCGTCGGGGCGGACGGTGACCGGCACAGACCCAACTACGGCGGCGATTACGCTGGAAGCGCTGGGGGCCGACATGATCGGCGCCAATTGCTCGCTGGGTCCAGACCAACTGTTGCCGGTGATCGCCAAAATGGTGGCGGCCACCTCGCTGCCTGTCACTCTGCGCCCTAACGCCGGCATGCCGGTGCTGCAGGCGGACGGGCGTACCACATTCCCGCTTAGTCCGGAGCAGTTCGCCAGCTGGATCCCGAAAATCATTGACGCCGGGGTAACGACAATCGGCGGTTGCTGCGGCACCACCCCGGCCCATATCGCTGCCGCCAAGGCCGCGTTGTCCGGCTTGGGTCCCGTGGCGATCGAATCGCCCTTGCGTGAGGCGCACAGCTTGACCAGCCGCTCGGCGACAGTATATCTCGGCAATGGATTCCCTGTCCGGATCATCGGCGAACGGATCAATCCGACCGGTCGCAAACTGATGGCCGCCGAACTGCGTGAAGGCAACCTGGCGACGGTGAAGCATGACGCGCTGGCCCAACAGGCGGCAGGTGCGGCGATTCTCGATGTGAACGCCGGCGTTCCCGGTATCGACCAGCCTGCGCTGATGGTGCGGCTGGTGAATGAGCTGTCGCAACTGGTCACATTGCCGCTGGCGATCGATACCACCGATCCCGACACGCTGGAGGCCGGATTGCGCGTCTATCCCGGCCGGGCGCTGGTCAATTCCGTATCGGCGGAGCCGGAACGGCTGGAAAAGTTTTTGCCGATCGCCAAAAAGTACGGCGCGGCAGTGCTGTGTCTGCCGCTTGCCCCCGGCGGTTTGCCGGCCAATGCCCGCGAACGGGTGGAAACGGTGCGCCGGATCATTGCTGCCGCAACGGCAATCGGTTTCAAACAAAAAGATCTGTTGCTGGATGCTCTGGCGACCACATTGGCGGCCAATCCGGACTCAGCGCTCGATATTTTGCAGACGATCCGGCTCTATGGCAAAGAGTTCGGCCTGCCGGTGTCGATGGGCCTGAGCAACGTGTCGCATGGTCTGCCGCGACGGGACCTGATGAACTCGCAGTTTTTCGCCATGGCGGCGTCTGCCGGCATGCATGCGCCCATCCTCAACCCGCTCGATCCGATGATGAACGAAGCGATCAGTGCGGTGCAGGCGCTGCTTGGTCACGACCGGCAAGGGCTTGAATACAGCAAGCGGTTTGCCGCACAGGCGTCCCCGAGTATTTCCCGGGAAATATCCGGCGAAAAGCCGGACCCGGTCGCACAGCTGCGCCAGGCGATCATCCAGGGCGAAAAGGAAGCGGTCAAAGGACTGGTTCTGGCAGCGGTGGCCGAGGGGCGAAATGCAGCCTATATCATCGATCACGGCTTGACAGCCGGCATGAATGCCTTGGGCGAAGACTTCGGCGCCGGGCGCTGTTTCCTGCCGCAGGTGCTGTTGTCGGCGGAAGCGCTTAAACAGGGGTTTGCGGTGTTGCGCGACGCGTTGCCGGCGGAAAAGACCGAAACCCTGGGAAAAGTGGTGCTCGCTACGGTGGCCGGCGATATTCATGATCTCGGCAAGAACATCGTCGCAGCGCTGCTGGAAAACAACGGATTTGAAATCATCGACCTCGGCAAGGATGTGCCGCTGGAGAAAATCCTGACGGCTGCCCAAGAACACAAACCTGATATTATCGGTCTTTGCGCGCTGATGACCACCACGTTGCCGCAGATCGACCGCTCGATCGCCGCGCTGAAGCAGGCGGGTGTAGCTGCCCGGACGATTGTCGGCGGGGCGGTCTTGACGGCGGAATATGCTGAAAAAGCTGGCGCCGATGCTTATGCGCCCGACGCGGTGATGGCGGTGTCGATTGCAAAACAGTTTGTAAAGGGCTGAGTGAAGCCGAGCGGGAGGCGACGGGATGAGCGTGTTTTTCCTGTATGTAGCGATAGTGATCTTACTGTCCTCACTGGCGGTCGCAGTAATGTTGTGGCTGAGAAGGCGCATTGGCGGCGAAACGCTGCGACGCAACCATGAGGTGGCCGGATTTGTCTACTCGGTGGTTGGCGCGATTTTTGCCGTGACGGTGGCCTTGATGGTCGATACCGTGCATGATGAATATATTGCCAGCGAACGCTGCGCGTCATCCGAAGCAATCGCCGCAGGCACGATCTACCATCTGGCGGATTGGTTTCCTGATAGTGGCGGCAAAACGCTGCAACTCAATCTGCGAGACTATGTGAATGCGGTCGTCGGGCCGGAATGGGCTGGCATGGCCCGGGCGGTTCACCGTCCGGCGCCGGAAGCGGAAGCGGCAATACTAGCCCTATCTGCATCCCTCAAGGCGATCAAACCGGAAACCGCCGCCCAGCAGGCGGCCTATAGCGAGATGCTGCAGCGGTTCACTGCGCTACGGGAGTTCCGCTATACCCGTCTCTACGGCAAGCGTTACGAACTGCCGTTTCCGATCTGGTTCTCCGTAATTTTCGGCGGAGTCATCACGATTGGTTTTACCTTGTTCTTTTCGATGCAAAGTACCCGGGCGCAGGCGTTGCTGATCTTTTTCGTTTCGGCGATGATCTGGAGCAATATCCTGATTATTTCGGAGGTCCAGTATCCGTTTAACGGGATTAACATCACGCCGCCGCGGGCGATGTTGCAGTTGCAGCACCGATTTTGACATCAGGGGCAGGGCGTGGTAATCAAAAAATGTTACACTAAGTGATAAAAGTGCGGATTTTTTGACAAAAGGTTGACACGTGGATTGTTGCCTGATAAAATGACAACAATCATTCCCGTAGGGAAAAGCGAGGTTGTATCCAAAGTGAACGTTGCAACGGCATCGACCCGGCAAACCCGATATTTTACCTCTTTTGGCTGGCGCTACTTTTTTAGCGTTGGCTTTTTTTATCGGGGTAAACAACATAGCGGGTTTGCGAAGGAGTTCTTGCCGGTGAGTTGACCGCATACATTGGCGGCAGCAAAATCATAGGCGACAGAAGAAGGCTCGTTCGGGCCTTCTTTTTTTATTGGACAGCGTTTTAATGCGAGAGGAGATGGCGGCATGATCATCATCATCAATCCGTCGACGAACGAACGGCAACTGGCGCAGTTGCAACAGGAGATTGAGCAGGCAGGCTGCGTTGTCAATCGCAGCGCCGATGGACTTCGGACCATTTTCGGCCTGACCGGTGATGTGGCGAAGCTGGACCCGGAGCAGCTGAAGAGCAAGCCCGGCGTTGAAAAGGTGGTGCGACTGAAAGAACCCTACAAAAAAGCCAACCGACTGTTTCGTGCGACGAACACGCTGGTGCAGACGGCGGGACGGCAGATTGGCGGCGACCAACTGACGGTGATCGCCGGGCCCTGTTCGGTGGAAAGTGAATCGCAAATTGTCAGTATCGCCGCGGCAGTAAAGGCGGCCGGAGCGGGATTTTTGCGCGGCGGTGCGTTCAAGCCGCGCAGCTCGCCTTACAGCTTTCAGGGCCTGAAGGAAGAGGGTCTGGAATTGCTGAAAATCGCCCGGGCCGCCACAGGCTTGCCGATTGTCAGTGAAATCATGTCGGTTTCGATGCTGGACCGGTTTGAACAGGAGGTCGACGTGTTGCAGATCGGCGCGCGCAACATGCAGAATTTCGACTTGCTGAAAGCGGTGGGGCAGATTCGCAAACCGGTGCTGCTCAAGCGCGGCATGAGCGCCACGATCGAAGAGTTCCTGATGTCCGCCGAATACATCATGGTGGAAGGAAACGAAAATGTAATCCTCTGCGAAAGAGGGATTCGCACCTTCGAAACCTATACTCGCAACACGCTGGACCTCAGCGCAGTGTTGGCACTGAAAATGCAGAGCCATTTGCCGGTTCTGGTCGACCCCAGCCATGCGGCAGGCCTGTCCTGGATGGTGGAGTCGCTGTCCAAGGCGGCGGTGGCGGTTGGTGCCGACGGACTGATCATTGAGGTGCACAATGATCCGGCCAACGCCAAATGCGACGGACCGCAGTCAATTACCCCGGCTCGCTTCGCCGATCTGATGTTGTCACTGCGGGCCATCGCGCAATGTGAAAACAGGGTGGTATAGAAGAAGCCCCTGACGATTCCATGACGGATTCGGCAGGGGCGTTATTATGCGATTCTTTGCTGCTTAGACTTTAGAAACCGACATATGTTTGAAGCGGTCGCGTTCCTCGGCCCGTTTGGCATTGTTGAACCGGTCCAGCGTACCCACCAGGTAACCGGTGATGCGGCGAATCCGTTCGAACTGCGGCCCGCCATCGGTCTCCTTGCGGCTGCATTTGGGGCAACTGCCGTTGATGATGCCGGTGTAGCCGCAAACAGGGTCGCGGTCGACCGGGTGGTTGATCGAGCCATAGCCGACACCGCTGTCTTTCATGCAGCGGATGATCGCTTCCATCGAAGACGGGTTTTTTGCCGGATCGCCATCCAGTTCGACGTAAGTGATGTGACCGGCGTTGGTCATGGCGTGATACGGTGCTTCAATTTGGATTTTTTCATAAGCGCCGATTGGGAAGTAGACAGGAATGTGGAACGAGTTGGTGTAGTATTCCTTGTCGGTGATTTCGGGAATCACGCCGAACCGTTTGCGGTCGATGTTGACGAATCTGCCGGCGAGGCCTTCGGCCGGAGTGGCGAGCAAGGTGAAATTGAGCTTGTATTTTTGCGCGGCTTCATCGAGGCGCTTGCGGATGTGGCCGACGATTTCCAGGCCAAGCTTCTGCGAATCCGCCGACTCGCCATGATGACGTCCGGTCAGCGCTTTCAAGGTTTCAGCCAGACCGATGAAGCCGATCGACAGGGTGCCGTGTCGCAGGACTTCGCGCAGTTCATCGTCAGGTCCCAATTTTTCCGAATCCAGCCAGATGCCGTTGCCCATCAGGAACGGGAAGTTGCGGATTTTTTTGCGGCACTGGATCTCGAACCGGTCAAGAATCTGGTCGATGCACAGGGCGATGATGTCATCGAGCCGCTGGTAAAAATCGCCGAGGTTGCCGTTGCTGAGCAGCGCCAGGCGGGGCAGGTTGAATGAAGTGAAGCTGAGGTTGCCGCGTCCGGTGACGATTTGCCGCGTCGGGTCGTTGACGTTCGCGATGACCCGGGTGCGGCAGCCCATGTAGACCACCTCGGTCTCCGGTCGGCCAGGCTGATAAAACTGCAGGTTGAACGGAGCGTCCAGGAACGAGAAGTTGGGGAACAGCCGCTTGGCGCTTACCCGGCAGGACAGCTGGAACAGATCGTAGTTCGGGTCGGTAGGATTGTAGTTGACGCCTTCCTTCACCTTGAAGATCTGAATCGGGAAGATCGGCGTTTCACCGTAACCGAGACCGGCTTCGGTCGCCAACAGGATGTTGCGGGTGACCATCCGGCCTTCGGGTGAAATGTCTGTGCCGTAATTGATCGAGCTGAACGGAACCTGGGCGCCGGCCCGGCTGTGCATGGTGTTCAGGTTGTGGATCAGTGCTTCCATCGCCTGATAGGTGGCTTTTTCGGTTTCTTTCAGCGACTGCTTCAGCGAGTACGCCTGCGCCTTTTTAAGCAATTCGGGATTTACCACTGCCGACAACACGCGGAATTCTTCTTCCAGATAACCGTTACTGCCGCTGATTTCCGGTTTCAGTTGCAGCCGCTCGCTGATTTCGCGGCCGGACAGCCTGACTTTTTCGGCAAGTCCTTCCTGATTATCGGTGGAGAACTCCAGCGTCTTGGTCAGGTTGTCCCAGTAACGGCGGGCAAAGGTTTTGCGAACGCCATCAGCCAGACCGTAATCGAAAGACGGGATGCTCTGGCCGCCATGCTGGTCATTTTGGTTAGACTGGATGGCGATGCAGGCGAGGGCAGAATAACTGGCAATGTCATTCGGTTCGCGCAGGAATCCGTGTCCGGTATTAAACCCGTCTTTAAACAACTTTTGCAGGTCGATTTGGCAACAGGTGGTGGTCAGGGTGTAAAAATCGAAGTCGTGGATGTGAATATCGCCGTCATTGTGCGCTTTGGCATGTTCCGGTTTCAAAATGTACATCTCGTTGAAAATTTTGGCGCCTTCCGCACCGTATTTCAACATCGATCCCATGGCGGTATCGCCGTCGATATTGGCGTTGTCCCGCTTCAGGTCGCTGTTCTTCGAATCGCTGTTGGCGATCTCTTCATAGGTTTTCATCAAACGGGTGTTCATTTCGCGGGCCCGCGTCCGCTCGGCCCGGTACAGGATATATGCCTTGGCGGTCTTCGGCAGACCGGCGTCAATCAGAACCGTTTCGACGATGTCCTGAATTTCTTCAACGGTTGGGGCATTGCCAGTCGCGAGACTGCGCTCGGTTTTCTCCGCTACCAGAATTGCCAGTGAAAGCGCCTTGGCCTCGTCTGCTTCGCCAGTGACTCGCAGCGCTTTGGCAATCGCGTTGGTGATCTTCTCCAGATTGAATGTTACGGTGCGTCCGTCGCGTTTGGTGATGGTCGAAATCATAATCGCCGGCTGCTGCCTGGTTAGAGACCCAGCCTGTTCACACTCCTTCACAGAAAAATATCAGGTGCAATATAAATGCTAACACTATATATAGTGTTTGTAAATAGTTTTTAGCGCAATATATTGTAAAAAATCCGAGATTTTTTGATAATTCTGGCGATGCTTTTTACCTAACCGATAATGATTGTTGGCGAAACTTCGCCGTTTGAGGCCGATCGCGCAGTGGTGAAAAAATTAGCGCGAACTGGCAGGCGGTGCTGTTCGCGCTGAAGAAAAGTTAGTTTTTGTGTTTTTCCGGTTGCGTTAGTGAAGCGTCAACCGGACAGGTTTGTTCCGCAGCTGACGGCGTTGCATTGCGCGCCGCCAGCCACATACAGCCGAGTAGCGCCACAGTGCCGACCAGCACAATCGGCAAGGTCCAGAAGTCGGCCGGAACATTTTCATACAGTCCGGCAATGCCAAAGCCGATGAACAGCAGCGCCGCGACCCATTTCATCGTTCGTTCGGGGATTTTGTGACCCAGCACGATGCCAAACACAATGCCGATTCCATCGGCGATCATCATGCCTGCCGTAGTACCCAGCCAAACGGGAAGGATGGTCTGATATTTGGCGGCGAGAGCGATTGTGGCCAGTTGTGTTTTGTCGCCCATTTCTGCGATGAAAAAAGCGATGGCGACGGTCCAGAACGGGCTGAACTTGTCTTTTTTTGCTTCATCCCCCAGTTCATCGCCGCGGATGGTCCAAACGCCGAACAGAATGAAGGAAAGCGCCGCGCCGATCTGGATTGTCGACAGCGGGATCAATGCGGTGAGGTAGTTGCCCACCAGCACGGCAAACAGGTGATTGAGAATGGTGGCGACCAGGACGCCCCACATGACGGTCTGCCAGCGAAAACGGCAGGCGAACGCCATTGCCAAGAGTTGTGTTTTGTCGCCCATTTCCGCCAGGACGACAAAAGCGAGCGACGCGAGAAAAGCGGTCATAAAAAAGAGCCTCCTTTGCATTTCGGCCGGCGCAGCGTACAAAAAAACGAGACGCTTCGGCCCAACCATGACGGTTACGCCGAAGGTCTCGCTGATTGACGGATGTCAACGGTGCGGCCAGGCATTTCTGCCAGTATGTTGACCGTACCCGGGCAGCTACTCCCCTTCAGGATGAATGGATAGATATAATTTAATCAATTATCGACGCCGGTGTCAAGAGAAAGCCGGTCAGTACCACGACCAGGCTGCCGGCCAGACCTGGCAGCAGTGGATTGCCATAGCCGGGATACAGCAGCAACCAGGCCAGCGAGGCAAACAGTCCCGCCAGCATTGAGCAGACCGCGATGGCAGGGCGGAGTTTCCCCGGACAGAGGATTGCCAGCGTTAACGGGATGAAAATTCCTGTTCCGCGTAGGGCCATCGATAAGAAATTCCAATCCAGCACCAGGCTGTTAAGGTTATGCAGGACAAAATGCGCTGCAAATAGGCAGACAAACAGAATGCTGCCGCGGTTCGCCCATAATTGAAGCCGATTGTTGTGCAGACCGCAAAGCTCATGCAGGATGTCGCCGGAAAACATCGAGCCGATGCCCAGCGACAGTCCGGCAATCGAGCCGATGGCCGAAAGTAAAAGCGCAGCCAGGGCAATGCCGCCGAGCCAGGCCGGGAGATAATTCACCAGATAAAGCGGCAGGGCATGAAGCGGCAAAATGTCGGGATGATTGGCCCGCATGAACAGGCCGACAAGGACCGAGGGCAGGCCGATGGGGATTGTCAGGCTTGCGGCCGTTAACGACCCGACCATCGCAGTATGCGGGTTGCGTGCGGCAAAAATTGCCTGCGCATAGGTCTGGGTCGAGATGATTCCGATAATCAGAGAACCGGCATTGCTGAGCGCCAAACCGCCGCCCTGGCCAAGCAGGCTTAGCCAGGGCCCCGAACTAAAAGTGGAATGCAGGCCGTTGATGCCGCCAAGGCTTGCCAAGGCGGTAGTTCCGGCAACGACCAGCGTCAGGTACAATAAACCGGTCTTGCACAAACCGGACCAGGCCGCGCCTCTGATGCCGCCCCAAAACACATACAGGCAGACCAACCCTACGGTTACGAACGCTGCGGCGAGCGAAGACACGCCAAGTATCGCGCTGATCAGGCCGAAACAGGAAAGCATGCTGGCGATAATGCTGAAGAAGATTCCTGCCGAGGAGGCCAGACTAGTGATTGGGCCGGCGGATTTTCCGTAGTGGGCGACCAGAAACTGCGGGATGGTCGACAGGCCGGTTTGCCGCAGCGGGTAGGCATAGAAAAGGGCCAGTAGAAAAAGGCCGATACCAGATCCCAGCGTGAACCACCAGGCGGACAGGCCGACGCAAAACGCCAGTTGCGCGGTTCCCAGCGTTGCCGCCCCGCCGATGATCGTGCCGACAATCGCGCCGGATACAATCGGTGCGCCAGATGCGCGATTGCCCAAACTGTAGTCTTCGGCCCCGCCGATTTTACGAGCTGCAAGCAGGCTCGGCAGCAAAAAGAGAATCAGGGTAATGACAAGACTGAGCAGATGTTCGCCGTTAAGCTGCATTGAGGGATTCGCCTCCGCAAATCAAGTAACTTGACGAGGTTTCGTCTATCCATTACGATTATAGCAAGGCGCAAACAATACTTATAATACTTGTTTCTGGCGATTGATATATCTTGCAAGGTATAATAAAAGCAATATAAAGCAATATACGAACAGACGAGGCAACGATGGAATTTGATGACATCGAATTGAGTGCGATCAGACGTTTTTTGACCATCGTCGAAACAGGCAGCATCAATGCCGCTGCCCAGCGACTGCATATTGCCCAGCCGCCGCTGAGTCGCCAGATGAAGCAACTTGAACTTCGTCTGGGGGTTAGGCTGTTTGACCGGGGCAAGCGCGCGGTCAGGCTGACAGAGGCGGGAAAATTGCTGCATAGCCGGGCATCGCAACTGCTAGGGCTACTCGGCAACACAATACAGGAAATGCGGGAAATCGATGCCGGTTCGCAGGGTAAACTGTCTATCGGTACGGTGACTTCTTCCGGTGCGACTCTGTTGCCACAAGTTGCCCGACTATTTCGGCTGCGCTACCCGGGTGTGACTTTCCAACTATGGGAAGGCGAAACCAGCCGGATTCTCGAATTGCTTGGCGATCGATCTGTTGAGATCGGCATGGTGAGGTACCCGTTCGACCTCTCCCAGTATGATGCGCTCCCCCTGCCCAATGAGCCCCTGGTCGTTGCGGTTCATCGTAGCCGCAGAAAAACCATAGCTAGCAAAGCGGGTCAGATCAGCCTGCGGGAATTGACTTCTCTGCCGCTACTGATTCATCGCAAGTATGAGACGATGATTCGCGAGCAGTGTGAAGCTGTGGGCTTTACTCCGACAATCGTCTGCATGAGTGATGATGTGACCTCGATACTGACCTGGGCGGATGCCGACATAGGCCTGGCAATCGTGCCCAGAGCCGCAAACGGGTTGATTCCCAGCGCCAATCTCGACTATTTGACGATTGTCGATCCGGGATTGGAAACGACTGCGGCGGTCATTTGGCTGAAAACCCGGGTGCTATCTGCGGCAGCCCGCAATTTTCTCCGCGAGTTTTCCAGCCTTTATCTGGATAATACCAACAAAAGGGGCAAGCAATGTCGGAAGAAACAAAGCTGAATGATCGGGTCGGGGATGCCCGTTGTCATTTTTTCAAAGGCGCGTTGATCCTTAGTGTGGCCGGGGTCGTGGTAAAACTGATCGGCAGCGTGAACTGGATTTTGCTATCCTGGGTGCTCGGCGGTGAAGGGATCGGCATTTATCAGATCGCGTTTCCGCTCTACCTGCTGGCGCTTTGCCTATCTGACGCCGGGATTCCGGTCGCGGTCTCAATCCTTACGGCGGAGAAGGCGGCGCTGAAAGACTATGCAGGCGCGGCGCGGATTTTCAAACTGTCGTTTCTGCTGATGGCCGTTACCGGCTTGCTGCTCAGTCTGCTATTGTATTTCGGCGCCGGTTGGCTGATTGATCTGAAGATTATCCGCGAGCCGCGGGCATATTACTCGATTGTTGCCCTGGCGCCGGCGATTTTTCTGGTTTCGCTGATCTCCAGCCTGCGCGGCTACCTGCAAGGCTGGCAGATGATGACGCCGACTGCGGTGTCACAGATTGTCGAACAATTGCTGCGAGTCGTCACGATGCTGGCTTTGGCGTATTACCTGCTGCCACGTGGCTTGGCGTTCGCAGCCGGCGGCGCCAGCTTGGGGGCCGCGGTAGGTGCTTTGGCTGCGCTGGCCGTACTTGTCTGGTATTATGGCTGTTTGCAGAGAAGTCTGCCGCAGCAAGCGGAAGCGCCACAAACGGGGTTGGTCCGGGAAGCAAACGGCGCGATCATGAAACGGATCGGCGCGCTGGCCTTGCCGGTGGCGCTATCCAGCTTGATGCTGCCGGTGGTGGCAAACCTTGACCTGTTCATCGTGCCGCTGCGACTGGAAGTCGCCGGCTTTTCCGTCAGTCAGGCGACAGAACGGTTCGGTTACCTGACCGGCATGGCGGTGCCGCTGGTCAATCTGGCTACGATCGTCACCGCTTCGTTGGCAGTCAGCCTGGTACCGGCGATTTCGCAGTCCAAGGCCTTGGGCGACAACCCGACGATATTGCAGCAGACCGGTTTGGCGATGCGGCTCGCCTGTTTTACCACGATTCCGCTCGCGGTGATGTTGGCGGTGCTGGCGGAACCGGTGGTGGAAGTGCTATACCGTGCGCCGGGGGCGGCGGCGGTCACCCGCATCATGGCCGGCAGCATCTTCCTGCTGGGGCTGCATCAGGTATCGACCGGCGTATTGCAGGGACTGGGACGCACCAGTATTCCGCTGGTCACCATGGGACTGGCTGCTGCACTCAAAGTCGTTCTCAACTGGCTGCTGACCGCAATGCCGGCGTTGGGGATACAGGGTGCAGCAATCGCCACTTTGGCCGATATCGGGCTGGCGGCGCTGCTGAATCTGTTCTTTATTTACCGCTACACTGGTTATGTATTCTGCTTTGCCGATCTGCTGAAGAATTGCGGCGCGGCATTGATCCTGGCGGCGATATTGTATCTGGGCTATCCGCCGCTGCAGCAATTGCTTGGCAATCGTTTTTTTGCCATGGGGATGATCTCGGCGTTTGGCGGACTTGTCTATGTTGGGGCGATGCTCTGTTGCGGCGGACTGACCCGGCGGGACCTGGAGCGAATGCCGTTCATCGGGCCGCGGTTGGCAAAGCAGGCAGGGGAATAAATAGGAGAATTAGCAATTGAAGTTATTTATCGCGGAAAAACCCAGCCTGGGGGCGGAAATCGCCAAATATCTGCCGGGGCCGCTCACTCGCCGGGATGGCTATATCACTACAGGCGACGGCGTGGTGACCTGGGGGTTTGGTCACATCCTGCGCCAGGCGGAACCGGGCGAGTATGATCCGAAGTATGAAAAGTGGCGGATGGAAGATTTGCCAATTATCCCGGAAACTTGGAAACTGGTGGTATCACCTTCCTGTCAAAAACAATTCGACGTGATTAAGAACCTGATCGACGAGGCGACGGAAATCGTCCATGCCGGTGACCCTGACCGTGAAGGACAGCTGCTGATTGATGAAGTGCTGGAGTATGTCGGCAATCAAAAGCCGGTCAAGCGGGTTTTGCTCAATGCGCTGGATGAAAAAAGCATCAGGCAGGCGCTGGCCGGGCTGCGCGATAACCAGGATTTTCAGAATCTCAAGCAATCGGCGCTAGCCAGGGCGCGTGCCGACTGGCTGATCGGCATGAACTTTTCGCGGGCCTTTACACTGGCTGCGCAGCGGGCCGGGCACCGGACCACCCTGCCGGTGGGCAGGGTAAAAACGCCGACACTGGCGCTGGTCGTCAGACGGGAACGCGAGATTGAGAGTTTTCAACTGGTGGATTACTTCACCGTCAAGGCCGATTTTCAGCATGAAAACGGCCTGTTCACCGCGTACTGGAAACCGGCGGAGAATCAGGCGGGACTCGATGCCGAGGGGCGCCTGGCGGACAACGCGGTGGCTCAGGCGCTGCTGGCGAAACTGACGGCGCCGCCGCAGACTGCCGAGGTTGTCCAGTGCGAGACCACCGAGAAGAAAGAGCCACAGCGGTTGCCGCTGTCGCTTTCTTCGCTGCAGGTGTTGGCAGGCAGAAAGTTTGGCTATGATCCGCAACTGGTGCTGGATACGGCGCAAAAATTGTATGAAAAGAAACTCGCCACCTATCCGCGTTCGGATTGCGATTTTCTGCCGGAGTCCCAGCTAGCGGACGCCGCCGTGATTCTGGGTAATTTGCGCGGTAACAAGGTAGCAGTTCTGGCGGATTGGGCTGGCAGGGCCGATGCCCGGATTCGCAGCCGGGCCTGGAATGACAAAAAAATAACAGCCCACCACGCGATCATTCCCACGGTGGAAAAGTGTAGCGGGGCAGGGCTAAGTGAGACAGAGCAAAATGTGTACTTTCTGATTGCGCAGGCCTATATCGCGCAATTTTTTCCTGTCCATGCCTATAGTCAGACCAAGGTGGCAGTTCGCCATGCCGCAGAAAATTTTACCGCAGGCGGGCGCATCGTCCGTGAGCTGGGCTGGAAGGAACTATACGGCACGGACGCCGATGAGAAGAAAGAGGAGGACGAAGGTACGCTGCCGCCGATGGAATCGGGTGACAAAGTCGACTTTGTCCAGGCTGCCGCCGAAAAGAAAAGCACAAGGCCGCCCGGGCGGTTTACCGCGGCCACACTGCTGGCGGCGATGAAAGAAATCCATAAATACGTCAAGAACCAAGAGCTGAAAAAGCAGCTCAAGGATGTGAGCGGGATCGGCACCGAAGCAACGCGGGCCACGATCATCACAGAGTTGTTGACACGTGGCTTCTTGCGGGAAGAAAAAAAGAAAAAGTTCCTGGTGCCGACTGCATCGGCTTATCTGCTGATCGATGCGTTGCCGGAGGAACTGACGTATCCCGACTCCACGGCGCTATGGGAAAACATTCTCAGGCAGATGGCTGAAGGCAGCCAAAGCTTGGAGGAGTTTCTGCGGCGTCAGGCGGAGTATACGGCGGAAATATGCGCACAGGCGACCGACCTGCGCTTTGCGCTGAAGGGCGACTATCCCTGCCCTCGATGCGGCAACGGGGTTATGCAACCAAGAAACGGCAAGAACGGTAAGTTCTGGGGCTGCTCACAGTACCCGGCATGCCGGAACAGCTGCAACGATAAAGACGGTGCGCCGGATATGCCGCTGCAGTCAGCGCGGGCAGGCGGGTAACATGGGCGAGCTGCCGATCGATGCAATCCTGCCGGAACTGAAAGAAACGCTGAAAGAGCAGGCCAATTTGGTGCTGGTTGCGCCGCCGGGGGCGGGAAAAACCACCCGGGTTCCCCTGGCGTTACTTGGCGAGTCCTGGCTGGCCGGTCGCAAGATCGTTGTGCTGGAGCCGCGCCGCTTGGCGGCCCGGGCCGTCGCTAGGTACATGGCGATGCTGCTGGGCGAACCGGTGGGTAGGACCGTCGGCTACCGGGTGCACCGAGATACTTGTGTTTCGGTGCACACACGGATCGAAGTGGTGACGGAAGGCGTACTGACGAGGCTGCTGCAAAGCGATCCGGCGTTGGAAGATGTGGGCCTGGTGATTTTCGATGAATTTCATGAGCGCAGCCTGCAGGCGGACTTGGGCCTGGCGCTGGCGCTGGAGTGCCAGGCGGTGCTACGGCAAGATTTGAAGCTGATTGTGATGTCGGCCACGCTGGAAACGCAGACGGTTGCGGCGCTGCTGGGCGACGCGCCGGTCATCCGCAGCGAGGGGAAGCTGTTTCCGGTCCAGACGTTCTATTTTTCGGCTCCCTCAGAGGAAAGGCTGGAAAAAAGTATTGCCGACCGGGTGCAGGTCGCGTTGCGCCAACAAACCGGCGATATTCTGGTTTTTTTGCCTGGCGCCGGCGAGATTCGCCGCGTGGAACGATTGCTTGAAGCTAGAGCCATTGACGAATCGGTCAAAATCAGTTGTCTGTACGGAGACCTATCGCCTGAGCGACAGGATGAGGCACTGCTGCCTTCGCGGTTCGGTCAGCGAAAAATCGTGCTGTCGAGCGCCATCGCCGAAACGAGTCTCACGGTGGAAGGCATCGGGGTGGTGATTGACAGCGGACTGATGCGGGTGCCGCGGTTTTCGCCCCGTACGGGAATGTCCCGACTGGAAACGGTCCAGGTGTCGCGTTCGTCAGCGGATCAACGCCGGGGCCGGGCGGGGCGTTTGGGACCAGGCAGCTGCTATCGCCTTTGGACCGAACAGGAGGATGCCAGGCTGATCCTGCGCAATACGCCGGAAATTCTTGAAAGCGACTTGGCCCCGCTGGTCCTTGAACTGGCGGCGTGGGGCGTGAGCGAACCGCAGCGGCTCCGCTGGATCGATCTGCCGCCGCAGGCTGCCTGGTGTCAGGCGGTCGAACTGCTGCAGGAGCTGGGGGCGGTCGGCGCAGACGGAAAAATTACCGCGCATGGACAGCAGATGAATCGAACAGGGCTGCATCCTAGGCTGGCCCACATGCTGCTGACGGCGGTTCCGCTGGGGCTGGGGCAGGAGGCGTGCTGTCTGGCGGCGCTTTTGACTGAACGGGATGTGCTGCGCAGCACCGATCGCTCGGAAGATGTCGATTTGCGGCTGCGGCTGGCGATTATCCGGCAGGGTCAGGCAGGTCTTGACGAGGTCGGCCAATCGGCGTATATCGTGGACAGGAACCGTCTGGTGCGATTGCGGCAGGAAATCGCCTATTGGCAGAAAACCTTTGGCATTGCCGGAAAAAACGAGTTTGACAGCGACTGTTGCGGGATGCTGCTGGCACTGGCCTACCCGGACCGGATTGGACAGGGCAGGGGCAAAGGGCGGTTTTTGCTGCGCAATGGCCGGGGCGCGGTACTAAAGGAGCAGCAACCGCTGGCAGCCGAACCGTATATTGTGGCGGCTGATCTGGCGGATGGCGGTGCGGACAGTCGGATTTTTGCGGCGGCCCCGGTAACCGAACAAGCTTTGCGCCAGCATTTGGCTGCGCAGATCACAGAGACGCTGACGGTAAACTGGGATAGTCGGGCCAAAGCCGTCAGGGCAGTAAAATCTGAACGACTGGGTGCGTTGGTGCTCAAAGAAGAGATCGTGGCGGTTCAGGGCCGAGAGCAAGTGATGACCGCCCTGTTGCAGGGAATTCGTCTGGAAGGGTTGGCTATTTTGCCCTGGACCCCGGGTAGCAAAGCGCTGCTCAACCGGCTGCGGTTTATCCAGCGGTTGGCGCCGGATTGGCCGGACTTCGGGGACGTTAGTCTCTTGAGCGAGCTGGAAATCTGGCTGGCCCCCTATCTGGACGGCATCAGGAATGCGCAGCAACTGGACCGGATAAAACTTGGCGAAGCGCTGCTGGCGCGACTGACCTGGCAGCAACAACAAACGCTGAACCAATGGGCCCCGACGCATCTGGCAGTACCCAGCGGACGACGGATTGCTGTGGATTATTCGGATGCGGCCGCGCCGGTTTTGGCAGTCAAGTTGCAGGAAATGTTCGGCGTAACCGAGACGCCGAACATTGCCGGCGGCCGGTCGCCAGTGACCCTGCAGCTGCTGTCGCCGGCAGGGAGGCCGATCCAGGTAACCCGGGATTTGGCCAGCTTTTGGCGGCAGGGATATTTTGCTGTAAAAAAAGACCTGAAAGGCCGCTATCCCAAACATTACTGGCCGGATGATCCGCTGACCGCCGTGCCGACCCACCGGGTCAGACCGCGTGAAGGGGACTGACGATGAAAATCATCGCGGATGTGTTGTTGATTTGGCAGCGGGGGCTGGTTGATCGGCCGGCTAAGGTGTAGAATAAGGACAATATGTTGATTTAAGGGAGTCGCGATGCTCGAAAATTTGTCAAAAAAAGGCCTTTTCCATCTGTTCATTGTTTATACGGTCTGGAGTACCACTTATCTGGGGATGCGGGTCGGCGTCGATCCGGCCAATGGCTTTCCTCCATTCCTGTTCGGCGCGTTGCGACTGGGGGCGGCTGCGCTGATCCTATTTGCACTGGCCCGGTTGCAGCATTTTACGATAAAACCGACCCGGCAGGAACTGGTGTCGCTGGCGCTGGTCGGCAATTTGCTCTGGATGGGCGGCAACGGCCTGGTTCTCTGGGCGTTGCAGTTCGCTGATTCGGGGTTTGCCTCGTTGATTGTCGCGTCGGCGCCTATCTGGGCAACCATGATTGAGTTGGTGCTGTACAAGAAAAAGCCCTCGACGGTTTTACTAATTGCGTTATTTGTCGGTTTTATTGGTGTTGCGGCATTGAGCGCCCCCTCTTTGGGCAAAGGCAGCGCCCAGGCTTTTGCCGTGGTCGCCTTGTTGGTCGCCGCTGTCAGCTGGGCGCTGGGGTCGGTGATTCAGACCCGCAGACCGGTTAACTTGCCACCGCAGGTGATGTCGGCTTATCATCAGCTGTTTGCCAGCGTCGGGTTTTTACTGTGCTCCCAGCTGCTGGGCGAACCGTCGCCGCAGCCCAATCTGTCGGCCTGGCTGGCCTGGCTGTACCTGGTTAGCTTCGGTTCGGTGTTTGCCTTCACATCGTACATCTATTCGTTGAAGCTGTTACCGATTAACATTGCGATGACCTACGCCTATGTAAACCCAGTATTGGCGCTATTTTTGGGTTGGCTGCTGCTCAATGAACCGATCGGCATTTGGACGATTCTCGGCGCGGCGCTGGTCCTGGTGAGTGTGTTCGGCATCTTTAGCGCCAAACATCAGCCGAAGTTGGCCGCTGCGACAAAGCGCTGAAAAAACTTGTTGCACTCTATTTAGGACGGCTTTGTCGACGCATGTTCCGATGTGATACGGTGCATCATTTCTAGGAATAACAGTGTCAGAGAAGGGTCGAACTGACTGCCTGCGCAGCGCTCCAGTTCTTCAAGCGCGGTTTGGTGCGGCATTCCTTTGCGATATGGCCGGTCGCTGATCATTGCGTCATAACTGTCGACAATTGCCAACAAACGGCACTCGAAAGGGATGTCTGGGCCTGCCAGTCCCAATGGATAACCCTGCCCATTCCAATGCTCATGGTGTTTTAAAATCCAATTCGCAATTGGTCGCAATTCATGCGAAGCATAAGCGATGCGGTAGCCAATTTCACTATGTTTTTTCAATGTTTGCCATTCTTCGGTGCTTAGAGCACCTGGTTTCAACAGGATGTGATCCGGAATGCCAACTTTGCCGATATCGTGAAATCGGGCGAATAAACGAAGATCGGCCATGCTGGAGGGAGGCATGCCGGATAGCTGCGCCAGCTCGCAAATCAGCGCCTCCAGTCGTTCGCTATGTTCGCCGGTGTCGAAATCGCGGGCAGACAGCATTTGTTTGACTGTTTGCATGATTGTCCAATTGTCGTTTGCGTGGTGCAATAGTTTTTCCCGATACATCTTTCCTTCGGCGTCTTTAAGCAAATCGCGCAGCGCTTGATTATGACCGAGCGCAAACGCAAAAGAAAGATTCAGCGGGAGCTCTGTTTCAGGGCATTGCCGGTTGGCTATTTTCAATGCCTGTTCGACTTTAGCGTAGAGTGATTCGAGCCGATCCCGTTGCGCCTGTTGCAGCAAGATTACAAATTCATCGCCGCCAATACGAAAAATCGGTTCGCCAGTCACGAAAACAGAATTTAGAATTTCCACAGCGCGAACCAATAGGCGGTCGCCTTGCGCGTGGCCCAACGTGTCGTTAACAAATTTCAGTCCGTCAACATCAAAAAAGAATACGCCGACTTGTTGGCTTTGCCCCTGCTCCAACCGTAACAATTCTTCATCAAAACAGGTTCGGTTGAAGGTGTTGGTCAATTTATCGTGGTAGCTCAAATACCGCATATGATTATTTGCTTGTTGAGTTTCTGCCAAAAAATAATTGGCCCGTTGACATTCTTCCAGATAGTAACCGAAAATTTTACTAAACACGATGCTGCTGGCAATAATCGTCAGGGACAGCGACAGGCCGAGGTCCCAATATCGCGCGGCTGAATGCAAGGGGAGATGGATTGCCTGGGGATGCAGGTACTCCCAATAAATCAGGCCGTTGCTCAGTAAAAGCAGCAGTAGAATTGTCAGGTTTCTTCTCCCGCCGTCTAGCAGGATCGATATCATGGGTACAAATAGAACAATATATAGCGGTGAACGGCTTAGACTACCACCTGTATTCAGCCAGGCCACAGGCAAGATCAGCATGGTTAGGCACAGGGCGGCGAATATCGGGATGTTGTAATGACAATGAAAGCGGGACAGATAATAAAGGCCGGTCAGGTAAGACCCCGATGCCAGAGTAGGAACAATTGCGATTAAAGGCAAAGCGAGAATATAATTGGCGCCAGCGCCCAGAAAAGACAGTAGCACGCCAAGAAACAAGATGCTGTTTAGCAACCGATGTCGAACCGAAAAGGTTGTTCTGTCGCCCATAATTTTTTCTATGAGGATAAGGATCATCCTTTCAGTAAAAGTGCATAAACTAGTTTTACATATTCCCCCTTTTTTCGCAAAATCCTCTTTGTCGGCGCTGCTTATTCTGGCGGCGACGGTGTAGTAGTTGCACAAGAATAAGCCCCTGATTGGCTGCTTTGCAAAAATAATCCGCCTGATTTCAGGCGGATAGGGAATCTGAATAGTTATTTCTTATTGGGTTTGCGGCGGAATGTCGTGAACCCTTTTGCTTCGCATTGCCAGTGTTTTCATTTCCCGTAGCATGAACCAACCGGTCACAATGGAGGCCCCCAGGTCCGACAGCGGTCCAGCCAGCCAGATGCCGTTCAGGCCAAAGAAATGCGGCAGCAGATAAACCAACGGGATTAACAGGATGATTTGCCGCAGCAGGTTGAAGACAATCGCATAGCCGGCCTTGCCTACGGCCTGATAATAATTGGCGCCGATCAGCTGAAAGCCGATGATTGGCAACAACAGCAGATAAAAACGCAAGCCGTCCGCGCCCAGTTGCACCAACTCGGCGTGACCGTTAAACAATCGCACAATCTGCTCGGCAAAAAGCTGGACGCCGGCGAATCCGAGCAGACAGAACCCGGTCGCTGCCAGTACGGCCAGTCGGACGACTTCGATCACCCGCTGAAATTTTCCTGCGCCGAAATTGTAACCGATAATCGGCTGCGCCCCCTGACTGATGCCCATTACCGGCATCAGGATCAGCATCATCACCCGGTTGACGACGCCGAATGCCGCTACCGCCAGACCTCCGCCGTAAGCCAGCAGATTGAAATTGAGCACCACCATCACCAGCCCTGCTCCGATCTGAAGTAAAAAAGGCGCCATGCCGATGCGGGCGATTTCGCTGAAGATCTTGCGTTGCAAGCGCAGGTTTTGCACTTTTAGTTGCATCGTGCCGGTGCCTTTGATGAAGTAAACCAACACCCAGACGGTCGCTACGATCTGGGCGGCGACGGTGGCCCAGGCCGAACCCTTGATACCCATGTCGAAACCGAAGATGAACAGCGGATTGAGCGCCGCATTGAGCAGCGCGGCGATCAACATCGTTTTCAGTGCGGTGTGAGGGTCGCCCTGGGCCCGGATCAGGTTGTTCAGGCCAAAACTCACATGCATGAAAATGCTGCCGCCAAGGATGATCAGCGAAAAATCACGGGCATAAGGCATTACTTCCGGCGTCGCGCCGAGAAACAGCAACAGCGGATCAAGAAACCACAACGACACGGCGGTGGTGAGCAGCACCAGAATAATTACCAATGAAAGGGCGTTGCCCAGAATCAGTTCCGCGCCGGCTTTGTCCTTTTGGCCGAGACGGATCGAAATCAGCGAACCGGCCCCCAGGCCGACAAACATGCCTACTCCCATCAGAATCAACATCAGCGGGAATACCAGCGTGACAGCCACCAGGCCGATCTCGCCGACGCCCTGTCCGACAAAAATGCTATCAACTACGTTATATAAAGCATTTACGACCATGCCGATGATCGCCGGGCCGGAATAGCGTCGCAACAAAGTCGCGACTTTCTCCTCGCCCAGTGCGGTTGACTTGTCCATGAATCCTCCTGAGTTTTCCTGTGAAGAGTTTTTTTGACGATTTAATTATTATACCACTTTCGCACTACAAACGCAGAAATGTCCTCCGGACAAAACAAAAGAACCTCGCGCGAGGTTCTTTATTTGCAGCAATTGAGTTGCTCGGTTTGTTCAGGGCCAGTTCGTGGCAAAGGTCTGTGGTTCCTGTATCGAACGGGCAAATCCCTGCACGATTGTCCGGTAACGAGACCGGTCGGTGAAAATTGAGCTGACGTGGTCGGCGCGGGGAAACAGTTGAATCTGCCGCTGTCCCTTGGTGGCGCTGAACAGCTGCTGTGACATGTTGGCAGGTACCAATCGGTCTGCTTCGCCATGGATATACAGCACCGGTGTGGTCACTTGTTTCACGACCCTGAGCGGCGCAGCATCGCCAAAAGTGAACCGCGAGCGCAAGAAGGTGACTGCGTTGGCGTAGGGCAACAGGACCTGCGGCGGAATGTTGCCTGGTAGCTGCAAGCGCTGGTTCATCTGATCGGCCAGCAAAGACTCCAGGTCGGAGTAGGCGCTGTCTGCAATGTAAAACGCCACCCGTTTATTGGATTCGTTCAAGCCGGCATGCAGCAGAGCCGTCGCCGCGCCCATCGAAATGCCGTGCATGCCGATGATTCCTGCGGGGTAGCGGTGGCGTAGCCAATCGACCCACTGGTCTACATCATGTTTTTCATACACTCCCCAGGTGACCGAATCGCCGCCGCTGTCGCCATGCGCCCGCGAATCGACCAGCAGCAGGTTGTAGCCGGCATTCAAATAGATGTTTACATAACTAAGCCCGGCCAAGCGGCTTTCGCTGAAGCCATGCAAGAAGATCAAGGTCTTATCAGTCGTTTGCGGATTGGGAATAAAGGTGCCGGTCAATGAATAGCCAAAACGCGACGGCATCCGGATATCTTGCCAGTTGCGTGACGTTTTACCGTTTTCGAGAATTTGCTGCCAGCGGCCGGTGTTGTTCGCATGTAAACGGGAATGACGGACGCACATTTCGTTATATATGATGTTGCCCATGAACAAGCCGACCGCATTGACAGCAAAAAATGCGAAAAAGAGCAATATAAGCAGGAGGCGTCGCCAAAAGTTTTTGCCGCTAATAAATTTTTTGATAGCCATGAACTCCTCGCGCTGATCAAGGGATCAGCAGTGGGTTATACCATTCATTTTATCAAAAAATAATTCTTGTAGCGAGACTTTCTATTCCGCCTGCAAGGTCACTACTGTCTTGACAATTAATTCCACGCCGGTGGACAGGACTGATTCGTCAAAATCAAACTTGTCATTGTGATGTCCGGCGGATAGATTGGCGCCCAGCATGAAATAGGTGCCGAGACCGCCGTTTTCCTGAACCACCGTCATCAGGTGAGAAAAGTCTTCAGTGGCGCCAAACCCTATGTAGTCGCGAATGTCGTTGAAGCAGCCCATTTCGATGGCGACTTTTTTCAGAACGTCGCGGGTGGCGGGGCTACTTTCGCCGCTTTTGGTGCCGCCTACCATCTCAATGTGGTAATCCACGCCGTAGGTGAGGGCTGACCCTTCGATGATCCGGCGGGCTTCGCCGGCCATGAATTCATCGATCTCACTGGTTTCACCGCGGGTTTCCATTTTGAAAACGGCATGGGCTGGTATCACGTTGCGGCCTTCGCCAGCTACCAACGTACCGACGGTGATGCGGGTGGCGCCTTGCCCGTGTCGGGCGATCGCATGTAGGTTGAGCGAGGCAGAAGCGGCCGCCAGCAGGGCGTTTTTGCCTTCCTGCGGCGCGGCGCCTGCGTGGGCCGGTTTACCAGTATAAGTGACATCCAGCTTGGTGGTGGCGAGGAATTTCCCGGTGCTGCAGATCAACTGGCCGGTTTTGGTGGCTTGGAACCCGATATGCACGCCGAGGATATGGTCGACTCCGTCCACCGCACCTGCGCCAACCATGGCCCGGGCGCCGCGGCTACCTTCTTCGCCCGGCTCAAAAATCAGTCGGATTTTGCCTTTCAGCTCCGATTTCATCTCTGTCAACAGGCTGGCAACACCCAGTCCCATCGCCACATGTCCATCGTGACCACAGGCGTGGGCTGCGCCGGGGTTGACCGAGGCGAAACTTTCTTTGCGGGGAAAGTGTTCTGCAGTGCTTGCCTCATTGATGTCATTGGCGTCAATGTCAAACCGCAGGGCAATCAGCGGGCCAGGTTTGCCGCTGTCCAGCTCGGCGACCAAGCCAGTCAGGCCGCCTTCCATCGCTTTTACCAGCGCCGGATCCGCGCCCTGCTTGACCGCGCGTTCCATATGTGCGCTCAATTCGTCAGGCGCAGGTACGCCGAGCATATCGGCTTTTTTTACCGCTGCTTCGCCCATTTTAACTTCATAACCTAGTTCTTTCAACCGGGCGGCGATCACCGCGGCGGTGCGAAACTCGGTCCAGCCGACCTCCGCGTGCCGGTGGATGTCACGGCGCAGGCGGACCAGTTCGGCTTGCATCGCCTGTGATTTTTGTCGAATCAGGTCATTCACGGCAAACAACTCCTTAAACTAATATATTCATTGAATTTATTGAATGCTAAAGCAGAATGAACATCGCGGCGATAATCGCCAAAATCATGCCGGGTGCGTTGCGTTTGGCCAGCTCCATCGGATTCACCTGGGCGATGGTGGCACAGATGATGCAAGCGCCGGTGATCGGTGACATGGTCCGGCCCAGTGCGCCGCCTAGCGTTGCGATACTGCCCATCCGGATCGGTTCGATACCAAACTGCATGGCATGCGGCGTGACCGCCTCATTGAAGGCAAATGCCGCCGCATCGCCGGAACCGGCGATGATCGCCAGGGAAAAAGGACCGAATGTCGCTGCATATTTGGCGATGCCGGTCGAGCTGATCATCATGTCGATGAACGCCTTGACCAGACCAATCTCCTGCATTCCGCTTACAAAAACGCCGGCAGCGATGATGATGCCCATGATTTGACCATAGGCCGTTCCCATACCGTCAAAAAACGCTTTGGTTACATCGGCCGGGTTTTTGCGGGTCACGATAATCGCCAGAATGGCGCCAATGATCATCGCATGAGATACCCCCAGCTTTTTCAGCATCGGCACTAGACCTGTAGCGCCCAGCACCAGCAGAACAACCGGAATGATCGGCACGATCGCGAACAGGAAGTTGGCCTGAAGTTCCTGGGTCGCTGATTTGGCGGTCGATTCCGGGGCGACATAGCCACGGTCTTCTTTCAGGATATACGCGACAACCGTGATCGAGATAGCGGCAATAATTCCTGCCACGATATCGGCAGTCGAGTGGACGGCAATTACCTGCATCACATCCACTTTGGCGATTTTTGCCACGAACGGGTTGTGAGCCAGGCCAGGATTAAGCATGCTGCCGAAGGTTCCGGCGAATACTGCGGCTCCGGCGGTAGCGGGATGGACGCCCGACGCGATGAGGATCGGGATGAAGATCGCGCCGACGGCGGCTGATACGCCGGCTGCGCTGGGCAATGCGATGTTGATTGCGAAGGTGCCGAGGGTTGCGCCGGGAATCAGGATCGGCCGAACTTTTTTCAGGCCGTTGGCGACCAGATTAATCAAGTGCCTGTCACATTCGGTTGCTTTCATGACCAGGGCAAAGCCCATGACCGAACAGATGGCTTGGATCAATCCGCTTGTCACCATTGTCTTGGCGAAAGCATCAAATGCGGCCAGCGGCTTCAGCGCCAGGGAGGCCATTAACAGACCCGAACCGAACAGAACCATTCTGGTTTCGTACTGTTTGACAAGCAGATAGATTGTGATACAGACAATTAACGCGCCTACGTAGACCATGAACGAAGCCTCCTTTTAATTTTGTTTCAGAGCGGTTGATAGAAACCGCTTTGGGCCAGGTCGACAATGATTGGCGACAACCCTTTGTCCTTGACGAAGCTAGCCCCGGCTGCGGTTGTGATCGCCTGAGCGCCTTTGCCGCAGACATAACCCTTGTGCATGATGACTTTTCCGTTGACCAGGCTCATCACCGGCTGCTGATTATTAAGGTTTAGCACGGTGATATCGGCATCGGCGCCCGGTCGGAAGTGTCCTTTTTGGGTCAGGCCAAGAATCCGCGCTGGATTGTAACTGGTTTTCTGGACAAACTCTTTAAGGGTCAGCGCTTGCAGTTTTACTAGGGCCAGGCCCATTTGCACGATGACATTGCGAGGAATACCACCGCCATCGGTACTGATACAGTCAACCACAAACCTGCCGTCCGGCCGCTTGGCAACCGCAAGCCGCAGCCGCGGTTCCGGCGGATTGACTTTGAAACTTACGGTGGTATCCGTGCCCAGATCCCGCCAATAAGCGACGGCTCGTTCACCGGTGGCCAGCACCATCCGACCGCCTTCCTCCATGTTGATGTTGGCCCAGCCAGCTCGGATCGCTTCTTCAAAACCTGACTCGGTTTTGGCAAAGCCGCCCATGGCCAGATTGGTTTGAGTCTGCAGGCTTTCCGGAACGCCTTGGCTGCATTTGGCGCTGGTGCCGTTCATCGGTGACAGGTACGATTCGGAGCGGATGGCTGGATTATTGACAAGCGCGCTGATTGCTTCTTCGGCTTCCGTCATATAGGGGCGCTTGAGTCCTCGTGTGTAACTGTTGATGTGGGCGATGTGCAGGGCATGACCGTTGGCCAGTTTCACTGCTTCCAGAAGCCCGTCGATGTTGGAACCGTTGCTGGCGGTGCCACAATGGAAAGCAATGTAAGCTTTGTTCTGATTAACCAGTTCGATTGCCCGGGCCGTTGCTTCTGAGGTCAGCGGATAATGACCGCCCAGCAGTTTTAGACCGATCGCGCCCTGACTGAGGCAGCGGTCGAGCAGGGATTGTAGTTCGGCCCGGTCGGGGTCAGGGGTTTTGACTGTGTGCTCCGGTCGCACGTACTCAATACTGGCAATATTCAATCCAGCGCCATAGTCGCGGGCAAGGTCCCAGACCCCTTCCACCGGCCCTGCCATGTCGAGCGCGGTGGTTACGCCAGCCAATGCCAGCATCTTGTGCCCATAGCGCCCGCCGATCCAGTTGGAAAAGTGTGTGTGGATGTCAATAATCCCAGGGACGACATGCTGACCGGTCAGGTCGAAGACTTCGCGGGCCAGGCTTGGGTTCAGGCCAGCGGCGATTTCGACGATCTGTCCGTCCGCAATTGCCACATCCAGCAATTCTTCCCGGTCGGTGGCATAGTCGACGACGGTTCCGCTCCGGAGCAGGATGTCATACTTATAGGCCATGTCAAACTCCTCCTTTTTTTCAACGGGTTTTGCCGCGGGCGGAGATCGCTAGCTCGCCGAGGACATTTCCCTGAGAAACCGCATAGGCGCTGTCATATAAATTACAGACCGGACAGATATGATTCGGGATGATTTCCAGTTTGTCGCCCAGCTTGAGTTCGGCTCGCAAGGCCGCATCATAAATCAGGCCGTGTTCGTCAAACATGCCGCTGAGGCGGACGTTGGCAGAGTTTTTGACCAGGCCGTAGCCTTGAGTGGCGCAGATGCCTTCGCTGCGGGTTTGGAGGGTAAGCGCCTTGGCGCCGGTATCCAGCACGATCCGCTCGGCGGTGGGCAGACTGATGACGCTTGCCAGCACGCTAGCGGCGCAGCGGCTGTAATCGGCGATGGCGGTTCCCTGACCGACATCCATGAAGATGTAAGTTCCGGGCCGGATTTCGCTGATGCCTGGCAGGACCTCCGAATGCATCAAGGAAGGGGTGGCGCCGATGCTGACCGTATCGATGTCCGCTCCCAGCTCGCGGACCAATTTGGCAGCCCACAGCGTACGGTTCTGGCTGTCCAGGCAAAGCCTGCGGCAATCTTCGCTGCTCTTTGCTTTGTAAGTATGGCCCTCATGCGAAAAAACACCTTTTAGTACAACCTTGGTTTGCGCTTGGATATGTTTGACGAGTTGAATCAATTGCGCTTCCTCAATGACACCGGAACGGTTTTCGCCGGTTTCGATCTCGATCAGCACTTCGACCGGCTGCGGTTCGTCGCGAAAAACGGTTGCCAGCTGGTCAATCTGAACCGGATTGTCAACGCCCAGCCGGATTTTGATCTGGCGAGCCAGCTGGCGGATTCGCTCCAGTTTTCTAATACCGACAATCTGGTTGGCGATGAAGATGTCCGATAGTCCTGCCGCAGCCATGACCTCGGCTTCACCGACTTTTGCCACTGTGATGCCGCGTGCGCCGGCTGCAATCTGCAGTTTGGCCAGCTCCGGCATTTTGTGCGTTTTGGTATGCGGCCGCAGGGCAACGCCATATTTGTCGGCTTTTTCCTGCATCCGTGAGATATTTTCGTGGACCAGGTCCATGTCGATCAGCAGGGCAGGGGTATCGAGCTGACTATATTTAGATAGAACCATTGCTGAGAGCACCTCCGGATTCAGTTCGTTTGCGTATTTTCCCTTATAATTGGAGTATGGCAAAAGAGGCTCAAATTCGTTGAAACAAATTTGAGCCTCTTTTGCATCATTATTTTATGCGCTTTCGATCAGTCCGAAAACTCAACGTTCGCATGTTATTGCCTTTTCCTCTGCCAGAATTAGGATTGAGCAAAGTAGTCTTTGTAGTGGTAGAGCGCGGGAGAACCGCCGGTGTGGACAAAGACGACGTTTTCGCCTTTTTTGAAACGTCCCTGGCGAATCAGGCCGAGCAAACCGGCAAACGATTTTCCGGTATAGACAGGGTCCAGCAGGATCGCTTCGGTACGGGCCATCAGTTTTACAGCCTCTACCATTTCCGGTGTTGGTAGCGAGTAACCGGGGCCTACATAACCTTCCACACAATCGACCATCGCTTCAGGGAAGTCAAGGCCGAACCGTTTGGCGGTTGCCACTGCGTCCTTGATAATGACAGGGCGCTGGGTTTCGTTCGGGCGGCTGATATTAATGCCTACCACCGGAATGTTGGTGTTGTTGCCCCAGAAGCCTACAGCCAGTCCTGCATGGGTTCCGCCGCTGCCGCTGGTGCACACGACATAATCGATATTCAGCCCTTTGTCAAATGCTTGAGCGATGATTTCTTCGGCGCAGGCGACGTAGCCGAGCGTGCCGACCGCATTGGAGCCGCCGCCGGGAATGATATAGGGTTTGCCGCCTTTTTGGCGAATGGAATCGGCCAGTTTTTCCATTGCTTCCATCATATTGGATCCGCCAGGAACTACAGTGACGCTGGCGATTCCCATCAGATGAAACAGAAAATTGTTGCCGGAAGCTTGCTCGTTATAACTGCCAGGAACGCGTTCCTCAATGATGAAATGACAGGGCAGGCCTTCCTTGCAAGCGGCCGCCAGCGTCAACCGGCAGTGGTTCGATTGTACCGCGCCGCAGGTAATCAAGGTATCGGCGCCCTGCGCAAAGGCATCGGCGACCAGGAATTCAAGTTTGCGGGTCTTGTTGCCGCCTCCGGCCAGACCAAGCATATCATCCCGCTTGATCCAGATGTTTGGTCCGTTCAGTTCCTTGGTGAGACGGGGCAGAAACTCCAGGGGAGTCTGTCCTTCAGTGTAACGTCGACGAGGAAATTGTGCCAGATTCATTTTAGTTCCACCTCTCCATTTATTTTTTTCTTAATCTGATATCAAGTATAGACCATAATCGGAAAATTAAAAATGATCCTGATGTCAAAAGCCACTTTAATTCTCCCCAATGCCGGAAACTATTACAAAGGTGCAATCAAATTGACAATTGGTAAGGTTAATCCTCGCCTATGCAAAGAATCCTTGGCTTCAGGCAACAATTTTGCCAACTCTTTGATGGAAAGTAAGGTGAGTTGAACATATTTTTGTAAATCGTCTGCCGTTAGAAAGGGAACCACAACTTCAGCAATATAATCTTTCGTCACAACATAGTTGAATACGGCGCTGGTCCCGGGCATCATACCGGCCCCGCCAACGATTTCATTCAATTTGTTCGACATAAAACTGCTGCCGCCGCCGTCTTGACTGATAAGCACGGCCAAATCGGCCAAAATGGCCACTTTTTCCTGGGAAGATCCAGCCGACTTCAATTGTTCGCCAAGCTCAGCAATTTTGGTGCCCAGTGCCTGCGTCGTATTTGCCATTCCGTTTGCGATGCGCGGCACGGCATTTTCTTTAAAAAGCACCGGAACATCGATCGAGGCGCCAGCATTCACGATACTCTGCGCGACAACGAGGTTGTCAAGTTCATTATCGGCACGAACCATAAAGGAACAACCGTCGATATCGCTCAAATATTTTTCGTTATAAATTTTTCCTTCGATTACAATCGTTGGCAGATCCAGCAAGCCCAGCCGGTCCATAAGGAGTTTCTTTATCCCCAGCGCCACGTTTCCTTCCAGATCTTCATTCGGTCCGATTCCTCCTTCGGACGCGTTGACGGTTCCCAGCACCGAAACGGGGATGCCGTCAATATCAAGCACGGCTCCGGCGATTAGACCGCATGAACCGGGGACGTCTTCGATTCCGAACTGGAAATGTTGCGGAAAATTTTTCACGAACGAATCCAATGCAGCATTGGCAATCGCAGTCTGCAGCGATACAGGGGCCTCGTGGATTCCTTGCCCATAGCAGCGACCGAAAGCGTCAAACACCAGCGCCTGAGTAAGAACGGCTTCCTGACCGATAAGGCCCTTGGCCGCCCGCGCCTCCTGCAAGGTGATCCCGCGCCTGGGATACGCTCTGCCCACGCCGCCTGCTTCTGTCTCGACTTCAAAAAAACCGCCGACACCGGCCTGGAAGCGGATATCCTTGATCACCAGAGAAACCCCTGTCGCTGCCTGAAACAGCGCCAGCGCAACGGCCAATCCGGCAGAGTCATCCTGCACCTGATTGGAATGACTGTGGCAATGTCCGCAGCCGACATGCCCAACGACGCCGAGGATTCCTTTGTCTTGCTTGCTCAATGAAATCTTCATGCGTCACCTATTTTGTCATCAGGGTAGGCAACCAAAGGCTGATTTGAGGAACAAAGGCCAACACTAATGCAGCCAGGCTCATTGCAAAAACGAAAGGGAGTACCGCATAACTCAATGTTTCAATGCGAAGTTTGCTTATTCCACAACCGACAAAAAGGTTGACGCCGACCGGCGGGGTTAAGAATCCAATCGATACTGTGACAATCATGATAATGCCGAAATGCACCAAGTTAAAATCGAACTTTTGCACTACCGGTAGCAGCAATGGCGTCAGGATCAGAATGTTCGCCAACGCATCCATAAAAGTGCCCATAATCAGCAACAGAACGATGATGATGGTGATGAAGACATATTTGTTGGTTGAAAACTCCGTCAACGTACTCACCATAAGGTCAGGAACATTGTAAAACATCAGGATCTGACCAAAAGCGGTTGCCGTTGCCACCACAAGAAAAATCGATGAGTTGGTTAGCACAGTGCCTCTGATGATTTCGTAGCCTTTATCCCAGTTCAGCGACTTGTGGATCAACCCTTCCGCCAGCAGCGCATAGATGACCGCAATCACGCCAGCCTCGGTTGGCGTCGTTAAACCGCCGTAAATGCCACCCAACACAATCACGGGCACAAATAGTGCATATTTGGCTTCATTAAGTGAGTGAAAAAGTTCTTTCAAGCTGGCGCGTTTACCAGCGGCATAGCCCTTTCGTTTGGCAATGATGTAGCTGGTGAGCATAAGACAAAGTCCAACAAAAACTCCTGGAATTACCCCGGCCATAAATAAATCGCCAACCGACACGCCTGCGACCGTACCGTAGATAATCAACGGTACGCTGGGCGGAATCATTACCCCTAAACAGCCGGCAGCCGTATTAACAGCTGTTGAAAACGGTTTGTCGTAGCCTTCTTTTTCCATCGAGGGAATCATGACCCCACCCACTGCTGCGACAGTAGCGGGGGAAGATCCGCTCAACGCGCCATAAAACATACAAGTCAGAATAGAAATATGCGCCATGCCTCCGGTAATGTGTCCGACCAAGCAGCGGGATACTGCCAGTAAACGCTGCGCCATCTCACCTTTTTGCATTATTTCGCCGGCCAAGATAAAGAAGGGGACAGCCATTAACGGGAACAGATCGAGCGATGAGATCATTTTTTGCATGAGAAAAGCGGATTGCATTTGCTGTTCACCGATAAACATTCCCACAAGAACACTCAGTCCGATTGCGATACCGATCGGTATGCTCAGCCCAAGACAAATGGCCAGTGAAAGAAAGATGGCTCCGATGGTCATTTCCATAATTGACACCACCTACCTAAATTAAATAGCTCAACTGAATAGTTTAGACGCATCGTCGGTGTCCGTTCCGTCATTTTGTTTATAGATAGTGATCATCCGCTCTACGGTTCGGAATGCCATCATTCCCATGCCAAGCGGAATCGCCAGGTACACCCAGTACATTTTTACTTCCATCGCAGCGCTGTTCTGTCCGGTTTTCATTAAGAATAGGATCATTTTTACGCCAAACCACACGCAAACGATGTTGAAAATGACAGAGAGCGAATAGGCGATCAATGTTGCAGGCCTGGCAAATCTTCCGCCCCAGAAATGTCGCACAAAAGTGATTTCCAGGTGACGATCGGCTTTCATGGCAAAACTACAGCCGATATATACAGACCAGATGAACAGATACCGACCCAACTCTTCGGACCAGTCGAGCGAAAAACCTAAAACATATCTTGTAAAAACCTGAACTGCAATAATCGTGCACATTCCAAGCAAGAAAAAACAAGATAGCAGTTCATCGGCTCTATCAAGCAGTTTTTTCATGATATTTATCCCTCCGTCTCTCTTCGAGATAAAATGTTCCGGAGGAAGGCCAAGTGTTCTTTCTCCCTCGCTCCGGAACTATGTTGCGCCCGTTATTTTGCCGTTAGTGTTTTTCTGGCTTCATCCAGCACGTCTTTGCCGATTTCTTTCTCAAACTCTTGGTAGATCGCCTCGCATTGTTTGGCCCAACGGGCTCTTTCCGCCGCAGACAAAACTACTATTTTCAAACCTTTTTTCTTGTACTCGTCCATGATCATCTTTTCATTATCACGAATCAATTTTCTCTGGTACAGTTTAATTTCATTGAATGTTTCATCAACGATTTTTTTGTGCGCTGGCGACAGTTTATCATAGAAGGGTTTGTTGATCATCACCAAGTGGGGACTGTAGATGCTGTTGACAATTGTCATCTGGGTCTGAACTTCATGGAAGTTGTTGAACCAGGCAAGATTGAGGTCGATATCGATGCCATCAACAGTTTTCTGTTGCATTGCCGTATAAACCTCGCCCCAGGCCACCGGAGTCGGACTTGCGCCCAAGGCTTTCAGCGTGGCGATATGCGCCTTGCTGGCAGTGGAACGGATTTTCAGGCCCTGCATATCTTCCATTTTTTCCACAGGCCGCTTGTTGTTGTAGATATTGCGGAAGCCGATCTCGATGTAGCCCAGCCCCAATACATTGTGCTTTTCCAGAGCACTGGCCATCTTTTTGCCCATCGGTCCATCGGTGATCTTGTCGGTTGACGGATAGTCCGGGAACAAGAATGGCATGTCAAATAGCAAAAACGCATTGGAAAAAGGCTGGAGGTTGGGTGTGGATGAAGAACCCATCTGGAGCATGCCGGACTGCAGCCCCTCTACGATTTCACGTCCGCCGCCAAACTTGCCGCTGTCGTAAAGATCGACCTTGATTTCGCCATTACTGCGGCTTTCCACCAATTCCTTAAATTTAATGAACGCCATCCCCATCGGATGCTTGGGGACATTCTCATGTGCCAGTTTGATCACTACGGCAGCTGGTTTTTTCGTATCGGTTTTTGCCCCATCGGCAGGTTTTGAAGAAGATCCGCACCCAGCAATGAGTGCAACAGTAAGCAAGCAGACAATCAACAGAAATAGAAACCGGCTTTTTCTCAACATCTACAACACTTCCTTTTCCATTATTATGTCTCTCTGGCCCGACTTTTTTCGTCCAAACTTTTAATGTAGGTCAAATACACCTGTCATTTGTTTGCCGAAGTAGCTGAGATTTATACGGAATTTAGAAGGAGTGATTTTGGTATGCCAATATTGATTCTTCTTTCACCATCCCTTCTGCCCAAGATCAGGTTTGCCGCCGGGGGTTGTGTCTATTCGCTGCATGTCGGACAAAGTATTTTAATGTGTGTTCACTTACAACTTTTCTCCGATTATTCTTCGATAATGAATGAAAATTGCGTCAACACACTATATTCACAGAATAACTCATTATGCAAAATAAGAAAAATAATTTATAATTATTGATACGATAAGTAAAAACATATAGTGTATTGTCTGGAAAAGACTTTTATGCTGGAGGAAAAGCAATGGAGCAATTACTCACCGTTTATATCACAGTTGTAGAAAAAGAAAACTTTACTCGCGCAGCTGAAGCTCTTCACATGACACAACCCGCCGTCAGTCAGTACATTCAGACGTTGGAGCGCACGATGGGAACCAGACTGCTGGAAAGGAACAACAAACAGGTTGTAATGAACAAAGCTGGAGAAATCGTCTTTCATTATGCGAAGGAAATTATGGGCTCGTATTCACAGATGCAGAAATTGGTAGATGATCTGATGAACAAAGCGGGCGGCAGGTTGGCTATCGGAGCAAGCTATACCTTCGGTGAATATATCTTGCCGCATATTGTCGCTTTTTTAAAAAGCAGGTATCCGTTAATAAAACCCAAAATTACGATTGCGAACACAACCAGAATCTCTGAATGGGTGGCAATTCGTCAGCTGGATATTGGAATAGTGGATGGAGAAGTTAAGCACAAAAATCTTAAAGTTGAGCCATTTGCCGAGGATAAAATGTATGTCGTTGTCTCGCATAGACATGCTTTGGCTGACAGAAGCGACGTTAAAGTTAGTGATCTGCAAAACGAGACATGGATAGTAAGAGAAGCGACATCGGGGTCCAGGCAAGCCACAGAACAATTATTTACTCAGTTGGGGTTTTATCCGGAACGGATCATGGAGTTTGGTAGTACTCAGATCATCAAAGAATCCGTAGAAGCAGGATTGGGGATATCATTGCTTTCCCACTGTACGCTGCAAAAAGACATTTCGTTTGGGACATTAAAGGTTCTCAAATTAAATTTTACCCCGTTCTTTCGCAAGTTCTCATATGTTCGGCAGGCGACGCCATTCTCGACGAAAGCTGCCGAAGTATTCATAGAGATTCTAAAGCGAAACGAAGGCTTTCCGGCATTCTTTTGCAATACTTGGGGGTGCGAACAATAATTCAACAGAAAAAGTTGCCTTCTTTGACAATAAAAAGAATCCCCATGAGGAGATTCTTTTTGTGATAATGTTTCAATTGATTTTAGCTATTGCCCCAAAAGCTTTTTAATGAACCCGCTGATACTGTGTTGGTGAGGCGCTTCAGTCAATTCGACGGATTCGATTGTATAGCCCGACCCGGTAATCCGTTGCTCAAGTTCTTGTTGCGTCGCACGTTGCGGATTGAAGTCGACCGAAATCTGACCGTTTTTTTCATCGATTGTCACTTGTAATACACCGGGTGCGCCAATTAAATCTTGGTAAAGCGCCTGAATTTCTAACGGTTGCTCATTTTTACTGACTTGAAACCGGAGTTGCTGTGTACCTGCTGCACAGCCGCATGTCTTGCACATTTGGTTCATCCCTCCTGTTCAACAAATACGCGGTAACGGGTCGGAAACCATCACGTCGAGAATTCGGCGACTGCCATAAGGCGTGCGCATAAACAACCGACCGACCGGTTGAGCAAGTACCCGACCGATGATCGCGGCTTCTTTGCCATAAACGTGGTTTTTCATCGCGGCCAGAATCTGCTCTGCCATCTCGGCGGGGACAATCGCTGCCAATTTGCCTTCGTTGGCCAAGTATAGCGGATCGAGCCCCAACATTTCACAGACGCCTCGTACAGCGGGTTTGATCGGGATGCTGGCTTCATCCAGTTCAATGCCGACCCGGCTCTGGCTGGCGATTTCATTCAGTGCCGTGGCCAGACCGCCGCGGGTCGGGTCGCGCAGGACCCTGATTTGTGGGCAGACACTCAGCATGGCGGCGACCAGGCCGCCGAGCGGCCCACAGTCGCTGGCTAGGTTGGCGGCAAGGCCTAGCTGCTCACGTTCCAGCAAGATCGTCGCGCCGTGGTCGCCGAGGCTGCCGCTGACAATCACCACATCGCCAGGCGTTGCGTTGCTTCCGCAGATGTCGATGCCGGGGGGAATTTCACCGATACCGGCCGTATTGATAAACAACTTGTCGGCTGCTCCCCGGTTGACGACTTTGGTATCGCCGGTCACGACCAGCACGCCGGCTTCCCTGGCGGCATCGGCCATCGAACGAACTATCGTTTCCAACAGCGACAGCGGCAGCCCGTCTTCGATGATGAAGCCGCAGCTTAGATATAGCGGCCGAGCGCCGCTCATCGCCAGGTCGTTCACCGTGCCGCAGACCGCCAGTTTGCCGATGTTGCCGCCGGGAAACTGAAGCGGACTGATTACATAGGAATCGGTGGTAAAGGCGGTTTTGCCGGAGAGTATCGGCAAGCGGGCGGCGTCATGCGCTTCAGTCAGGTAAGGGTTTTCAAAGTGACGGCGAAACAGATCGTTAATCAACGCACCGGTCAGGCTGCCGCCGGATCCGTGGGCCAGGCTGACGACATCCATAAAAAATCTCCGTTTCTTTTTTAATCGACGATATATTTATAATAGGCGGCGCAGGTGCCTTCGCTGGAAACCATGCAAGCCCCCATCGGTGTTTGCGGTGTGCAGACCTTTTTATACAAGGGGCACTGCGGCGGTGTTTTCAAGCCGCGCAGGATATCGCCGCAACTACAGCCATTTGGTGTTTGAGTTTCGGTTTCTTTCAGGCCGAACCGCACTGCGGCGTCAAAGCGGGCAAACTCTGGACGAATTTGCAGTCCGGACTTGCGAATCAGGCCGAGGCCTCGCCAGACACTGTCGGATGGCATAAAGACCCGCTGCAGGATTTCCCGCGCGGTCGGATTTCCAGCATCGGATACCGCACGCGGGTATGCGTTCACGGCGGCAGGCTTGTCCAGGCGCAGCATTTCGGCAATCAACAGCAGTGCATGCAGGATATCGACGATTTCAAAACCGGCGATCACCGCCGGTTTATGATGTTGTTCCGCCAGAAACCGATAGGGTTCCAGTCCGATTACGGTGCTGACATGACCTGGGCAGAGGAACCCGTCAACCTGCAGGCCGCTGTCGGCACACAAGGCTTCCATGGCAGGCGGCACCAGTTTGTGGGCGGAAAAAACGCTAAAGTTGTTCAGGCCACGTTTGGCGGCATCAAGGATCGTTACTGCCACTACCGGGGCGGTCGTTTCAAAGCCTACGCCAAGAAATACAACCTGCCGCGCAGGGGTGGCCGCTGCAATTTCCAGGGCGTCCAGCGGCGAATAAAGCACCCGGATATCGTGACCGGCGGCTTTTTCTTTCAGCAGACTGCTTTGGGTTCCCGGCACCCGCAGCATATCGCCGAAACTGGCCAGGATAACATCTTGGCTCCGCGCCAGCTCGATAGCGCTATCAATATAGCCTTGCGGCGTAACGCAGACTGGGCAGCCGGGCCCGGACAGCAGCTGCATGTCGGCTGGCAGCAGGTCGCGGATGCCGTGATGGAAAATCGACATGGTGTGACTGCCGCAGACTTCCATGATCTTGATGGGGCGAGTGACAGCCTGCGCCAGTCTGGCTGTCAGCGAACTGACCAGGTCCTTACTGCGAAAGGCCTCAGTCTGTTTCATCGTGGATTCTATTCAACAGCGCAATCGTTTCCGTCGCCGCCTGTTCGTCAATCACTTTCATGCCGCTACCGGCATGGATCAGCACATAATCGCCAACCTTGGCTTCGGGTACCAGCGCCAGCGAAATTCGCCGCTGCACGCCTTCGATTTCGCCGATGCCGCTATATTCATCGCGCTCCAATAATTTCAAAGGAACTCCTATACACATGATGGTTCATCCCTTCTCTTGCATTGCGGTCCGGGCCAGTTCCTGCCGCTTCGCGGTTACGCATTGCTTGATCCATTCGGCCAGTTCAGCCAGTCCCGCAGCGGTTCGGCAGGACACTTCGAGGATGGTTGCCTGCGGATTCAACAAAGTTAGATCCTGGTAGAACTGTTTCAGGCCGAAATCGACATACGGCAGCAGGTCCACTTTATTCAGCACTACCGCGTCGGCGTCTTTGAACATCAACGGATATTTGGTTATTTTATCTTCACCCTCGGTGACGCTGAGTAGGCAGAGACGGAAATCTTCGCCCAGATCGAATTCGGCCGGGCAAACCAGATTGCCGATGTTTTCAATGATCAGCAGGTCGATTTCATCCAATGCGAGCTGGTCCAATGCGCCTTCCATCATGTTGCCGTCGAGGTGGCAGGCGCCGCGGGTATTGATCTGCACGGCCGGAATCCCTAGTGCGGCGACTCTTTTAGCATCTTTGGATGTGAACAGGTCGCCTTCGATGACAGCTACCCGCAGATCAGGGCGCAGCAGCGCCATTACACCTTCCAGCAACGAGGTTTTTCCAGCGCCAGGCGATCCCATCAGATTGATCGTCACGATCCGTTTGGCTGCCAGAAGTTGTTTGTTTTGTGCGGTTTTTGCCTCATGCGCGCTGAGGATCCTTTGGTTGATGTCAATTTTCACCGACTGATTCCTCCTGCTCTCCCTCGATTGTCTGCAAGTCCAGCTCACGACCAGGGGTGTGCTCAATAACGAATTCGGCCCCCTCCACCAGCGTGCCCTGACTGATTGCGGAAAAGGCGAACTGCAGAGAATCCTTGCAGACTCCGGTCTGGTCACCGACCCGTATCACGACCCGGCTGACTTTGGTCATGGCATATTCTGCGGCATATCGTTCCACCTGATCCATCAGGCTTTGGATGATCGATACTTCATGCATGGTTTGTTACTAGCTCCTTAAAGGGTTTGCTTCGATGTCCGTCGTAATATATTTCAGGCAGTAATATGCGGGAGGCAACGCAATGCGCAGGCATTTGGTCATTGGCGGCATCGTCCAGGGCGTCGGGTTTCGTCCATTCGTCTACCGACTGGCGACGCGACATGGGCTGACCGGATGGGTAAACAACGCGACTGACGGCGTTCATATCGAGGTCGAGGGGACAGCGACCGAGATTGATGCATTTATCCGCAATCTCCGGCAGGAAAAGCCGCAACAGGCGGAAATCTATTCGTTGACTGCGTATGAGATTCCTGATCGTCACGAGAAGCTGTTCATTATTGCCGAAAGCGAGGCGCCTTCGGCAGCAGTGCCGTTTGTTTCCGCCGATATTGCGACCTGTGAGGACTGTCGCTGCGAGATCCGGGATCCGGCTGACCGACGGTATCAATATCCATTCACCAATTGCACGAATTGCGGCCCCCGTTATACGATCATCCGGCAGACGCCTTATGATCGGCAGTCGACGACGATGGATGCGTTTCCGATGTGCGAGGCTTGCAGGAGTGAATTTGACGATCCTGCCAACCGGCGGTTCCACGCCCAACCCAACGCCTGTCCGGTGTGCGGGCCAAAGTATTATCTGGTGAACCGGCAGGGAGCTGCGTTGCCTTTGGAAAGCGGACAGAATGTTTTCGTCCAAACACGGAAGTTGCTGCAGTCGGGAAAGATAGTGACCATCAAGGGACTGGGCGGCTTTCATCTGGCCTGTGATGCAAAGAATGAAACAGCAGTGGCGACGCTGCGTCAGCGAAAAATCCGTGAAGACAAGCCGTTTGCCGTCATGGCCGGTTCGCTGGCAGCGGTCCGGCAATTTTGCAATGTATCGGCGGCTGAGCAGAAACTCTTGGCAGGTACGGTACGGCCGATTCTGCTGCTTGACAAGGCCGAACCCTATGATTTGGCCGACAGCGTCGCGCCAGGAAATCCGCGAATCGGCGTGATGCTGCCCTATACGCCGCTGCACGAGATTTTGCTTGCGGATGAGGATATCTGGGTGATGACCAGCGGCAATACCAGCGATGAACCGATAGCCTACAGCAACGAAGACGCCTTGGAACGTTTAAATTCGATAGCCGACTTTTTTCTGCTGCACAACCGCGATATCCATCGCCGCGCCGATGATTCGGTAGTGCGACTGATCGGTGAGCAGCCTTATCTGTTGCGACGCAGCCGGGGCTATACACCGCTGCCGATCCGGTTGGCGAAACCAACAGTTCGGCTGCTGGCCTGCGGCGGCGAACTAAAGAACACGTTCTGTCTGACCCATGGGCAACAGGCGTTTCTCAGCGCCCATATCGGCGACCTGGAGAACCTGTCAACCTATCAATACTATACAGATTCCATCCAATTTTACAAATCCCTTTTTAATATCACGCCGGAAGTCGTGGCTTACGACCTGCATCCGGAGTATCTGGCGACAAAATACGCCAAAGAACTGCCGTTGTCGCAGATCGGCGTGCAACATCACCATGCCCATATCGTTTCGGTCATGGCCGAACACGGCCTGGATGAACCGGTAATCGGCGTGGCCTTCGACGGAACCGGCTACGGTTCTGACGGCGCGATCTGGGGCGGGGAGTTTCTGATCGCTGATTGCTTCGATTTTCGTCGGGTTGCCCATTGCAGCTACTTGCCGCTGCCAGGCGGTACGCAGGCGATCAAGCAGCCCTGGCGGCTTGCAGCCTGGATTTTGTCGGAACTGTTCGGTGAACGGATGGAGACGCTGCCGCTTCGATTTGTCCGTTCGCTGCCGCCGGAATGGCCGACAGTGCTCAAAGCGGCAGAAAAACGCATTAACACCCCGCTTACGTCGAGCGCCGGTCGACTATTTGATGCTGCTTCGGCTTTGCTTGGCATTCGTGGTTCCATCCATTATGAGGGACAGGCGGCTGTGGAACTGGAACTGGCGGCAGGCAACAGAACAGGCAGATTGTTGCCGTTTGCGATTCGCGAAGGGGCTCCCGGGCAACTCGATTTTTTGCCGACGTTCGCGGTCATGAGCGAATTGTTGGAACGCGGCGATGATCCGGCTGATTTGGCGGCGTCTTTTCATAATACAGTCGCTGCGGCGATTGTCACGACAGTCCGTCAGATAAAAAAAGAAACCGCGCTCAGAAAAGTTGCGCTAAGCGGCGGTGTGTTTCAAAATCTGCGGCTGCTGACTGCCGTCGAACAACAACTGAAGGCAGAACAGTTCCAGGTATACCGGCATTGTCGGGTTCCGACCAATGACGGCGGCCTGTCGTTGGGTCAGGCAGTTATTGCTAGCGAGCGGTACACTCGAGGCCCCAGTCGTGCAACTGGCGGATGACGCTAGTCACTGCTTCGTCAATGCGTGAGGCGACCAAGGGCGTCAAGTCCAGACCTATTTCCAGACTTTGCGGTACGACACCGATCACTACGATTTCACTGATCGGCTTTTCCATTACCACCAATGACGCCAATACTTCCTGAATCCCCATTTCATGCAATGAGACTTTTTCCTGGAAATAGAGCCGGACGTCATCGCCCTGAATGATGCGAAAAGAACCAGGTTCCGGCCCGTGGATCGCGTCAATCAGAATCAGGCGCTCGGCTCCGTCCAGAAAGCGCATCAGTTCGATGCCGAGCGTACCGCCGTCGAGAACGTCTACAGCATCGGGAAAGCGGAAGCGCTGTGACAGCGCTTCCGCTACTCTTACGCCGAACCCTTCGTCAGACAATAAGATGTTGCCAACTCCTAAAACTACCGTTTTTGCCACTATTTGAGGTCCTCCGCATCCGCCGGTTTGCCGGGAAGATACTTGATGCCCGAGAAGATGCTGGAAATTTCGCCGTCGCCATGCATCATGTCCGAACGATAGGCGAAATAGGTGTGGAACGTCAGGAACAGGGGGAAGAACCAAGCGGCATAGTTGTGCACGACATGCACATTATACTCGTTGCCGAGCAGACTAATCACCGGTGAGAAAAATTTTGCCGTCCAGCTGGCGGGGTTGATCATGCCGTACATGGCAAAGCCGGTGGCCATTAGAACAAATGTTACGATATACCAAATCAGATAAGTGGTTCGGGCCAGTGAGTTGCGCAAATACGGCTGATGGTCGCTTTTCAGGAACAGGTAATGTTGAAGCACCTCACTAAGGCCTGTCCAGTAGAGTTTCGTCCAGAACTTCGGCAACAACCGGTCTCCCTTGTACATCACCCAGCCGTAAATCCGCAGAATGAACGAGGCGACCAGAACATAGGCCCAGAAGAAATGCCAGAACCGGATCGTTTCCATCGACATCAGGTTGCCGACGGATATCGTCGGATCGACGCCGATCGAACCATGAAAGAACGGATTGGCAATGTAGCGGCCCGTCAAAAACAACATCAGGACCGCCGCCGCCATGATCCAGTGGAACAGCCGCAGGAACGGACTGAAGATGTAGATGCCGTCAACCCGCTTGTTTTTCAACTGCCACACCCCCCGCAGGCATTGATATAGGGGTCGCTGTTAATGACTGCTTTTTTGTTGCCTTCCGTGTCGTACAGGTGGGTGGCGCAGGCGATGCAAGGATCGAAAGAATGGATGACCCGCAACACCTCGAGCGGTTTGTCGGCAACCTTGATCTTGGTTTCGATCATGCTGGACTCGTAAGCGCCACTGCCGGCCTTGGAATCGCGCGGACAGGCATTCCAGGTGCTCGGCACAACTGCTTGGTAATTGGCGGTCAGTCCGTTCTTGATCTGGATCCAGTGCCCGAGCGCGCCGCGCGGCGCTTCGTGCAGACCGACTCCCTTGGCTTCTTTCGGCCAACTGGCCGGCTCGAACTTGCTCATGTTGGCTGTGGCGGTATCGCCATTACGAATGTTCTTGATCATCTTATCAAAGAAATACTTGTTAATGTAAGCCATCACTTGGGCTTCCAGACCGCGGCAGGCCGTTCGGCCGACAGTCGAGCACATCCAGACATGGGCCGGTGCGCCAAGCACTTTCGATACACCGTCGATTTGGTCGACGATCATTTTTTCCGCCCAAGTCGGTTGCATCAAGCCTTGCTTGACTTTTACATAGGTGACGATATAGCGGGCCAAAGGTCCGACCTCGGCCATCTTGCCACGCCACATCGGAGTCTTGATCCAGGAATACTTGCCTTTTTCATCAAGATATTTCCAATTCGTTTTCGTGCCTTCCTTGGGACCGGTGTAATTGGGTGCGGTGACGCCGGCCAGCGGATGCAAGGCTTTGCCGGCCTGCGGGTAACTGTACCAGGAATGCTCGATGTTTTCGGTGATGATTTCTGGGTCGACATAGTCTTTGCCTTCCAGGTTGGTGAATTTGGCGGCCATCACCCCGGCGGCGAAGTTTTCCACCACTCCCTGGCAGCGCAGTAGGAGGCGTTTGTGAAAATCGCCGTTGGCAATGCCGGTATAGCTGTCTTCCGGGTAATCTCCGTAGCCGAGCACGCATTTTCCGGCCAGGCCGCCACCGTCCACCATTTTGTGTTTGGTGACGTAGATGTCGCCGATTGCCAGCAGGTCCGGCAGGTAGAAATAATTGACGGCGGAAATGCCGAGATTGACTGCGACATCGACGACTCCCAGCCGTGCGGTGTTAATCGGGGCATTCATGTCATTCATCGAAATGGCGCAGGGCATGCCGCCAACAATATACTGCGGATGGGGATTTTTCCCTCCATAGACGACATGTCCGGTCACCAGTTCGCGTTGACGGTCCAGCATCGTCAGATAGTGGGTTACTGCCATTAAATGTACTTCCGGCGGCAACAACGAATAGTCGGGGTGATCCCACCAATGGGCGGCGAAGATGCCTAGCTGACCGCTTTCGACCAATGCCTTGACTTTGGCCTGGATCGCTTTGAAATAGGCAGGGGTCGCGCGGGGGAATTCCTTGGGATAGGCATCGGTATTGAAGTCGAACGGACCGGACAGGCCCAGGTCATATTTTGCCAGGATCGCATTTTGCAGCGATGCGGTTGCGCCGGGATCGGCCTTGAGCGCCTCGACCGGGCTGACCCAGTCCAGAGCGTGCAGGTGATAGAAGTGGATCAGGTGGTCCTGCACCGCCAGCGATGAAGCCATCTGATTGCGGATATAGTTGGCGTTTTTGGGGATTTCGATGCCCAGCGCATCTTCGACGGTGCGAACCGAGGCCAGGGCGTGGGTTGTCGTACATACGCCGCAGAACCGCTGGGTAAAGGCCCAGGCGTCACGCGGGTCGCGATCTTTCAGGATGATTTCGATGCCCCGCCAGGCCGTACCGCTGGAGAGGGCGTCCTGCACCTTTCCGGTGGCTTCGTCCACGGTGACTTCCACCCGCAGATGGCCTTCGATCCGAGTTACAGGGTCGACTACTACTCGTTTCATCAGTGCTCGTTCCTCCCTCTCAGCTATTCTTCGTCATGTTCGGATTCGTTTTTCGCGTGTCTTGCCTTTTGAACCGAAGAAATTACGGCGTGGACCGTTACTCCGGCCATCGCGGCGACTGTCAATCCGGCGCCGATCTTGTCTGCGTTGGTCAGCGTGTTCGGCAGAACGACATTAGGCAGCCGCTCATGGAAGGGACCGTTGTCCCAGAACCCGTCGCTGCCGCAAGCAAAGCAGGGCGACCCGGACTGGATCGGATAAGAAAGACCGTTCCACCAGCGCAGGTTGCCACAGGCGTTATAGGCTTCCGGACCTCGACAGCCCAGCTTGTAAAGACACCAACCGGCCTTGGAGCCTGCATCGTCGAACCGTTCGGCAAACATTCCGGCGTCGAAGAAAGAGCGACGATAACAGGTATCGTGAATCCGGTTGCCATAGAATTGTTTCGGTCGTCCCTGCGCATCAAGCGGCGGGATTTGGCCGAACAGGGCCAGATGCATCACCACTCCGGTCATGACTTCCGGGATTGGCGGACAGCCCGGAACTTTGATGATCGGTTTACCGCTGATCACCTTGCTGACGGAAACGGAGCCGGTCGGATTCGGTTTGGCGGCTTGCACGCCGCCCCAGGCAGCGCAGGAACCGTACTCGATAATCGCGGCGGCATGTTTGGCGACTTCCTTCAGCACATCCACGAACGGCTTGCCGCCGACCATGCAGGAAATTCCCTGATCAGCCAGCGGGACGCCGCCTTCCACCGCCAGGATGAATTTGCCGTCGTATTTTTTGATCACGGTTTCCAGATGTTTTTCAAACGGTTCGCCGGCGGCGGCGGCCAGAGTGTCGGAGTATTCGAGCGAAATCATGTTCAGGACCAGGTCTGAGGCCAATGGCGACTGCGAGCGGATGAACGCCTCGTCGCAGCCGGTACATTCGTGACCATGCAACCAAACCACGACAGGTAGAGGCTGTTTGGTCGCGGCCTCGACGACCTTTTTGCGATCGGTGAGCGGAAGCCCCATCATGGCGGTTAAAGCTGTACAGGTTTTAAGAAAGGTGCGTCGGCTGAGACCCCGTTTGGAGAATGAATCCCACATCGTCATGCGCGTTTCCATCATACCCTCCCCTTCGTTTGGTTTTCACACGCTATTTACCGGAGCATATTTTTGCAAAGCAGCAAAGTGTCTGATTAATTTTCAATTCTCTGACATTTGTATGGATTCCTGCTGTTTCTATTATTATATTTCATGATTGTTTCATTATCAGTTTACTAATGTGAGATAATATGGATATATTCTCGACTTACCTGCAGACTGATAGGGGGAGTGAAATTGAAAAAAAGTTTCGCGCACCGGATTGCAACCATTGTGTTGATTGTTGGTTTGTGTCTGTTTGCCCCATTGCAGCCAGCTGTTGCAATGCCAGCTGAAACAGGGCAATTAAACCTACCTGGCATTGGCGGGGTCGTGCTGCCGGACTGGCTGACGGCGAGTGCAGCCAAGGGATTGGAAAACCAAGCCCATGCCGGGCAACAATACGATTTGACCGGACTGTCCGGCGATGCTTGGCGCTATGCGCGAATTGTAGTTTATCGTCTGGAACAAAATCTGGGCCCAGCTGCTTTGCTATTTGGCATTGTTGAAGCCAGCCCGGCTACGCTCGGCGAACTGGCCCGCCCATTATTGGAAAAGAGTCTGGCGGAAAATGGCGGCAAAATTCTCGAATGGTCGCCAGCCCGCAAAACTTCGCTCGGTGGTCGCGGGGCGCCGACGATTTCTGCCAGATTGACCATGACCGATAAAGTGCCGCTGCCGATGGCGGCTACTGTATATGTGTTCATGCATAAAGAACGGTTGTATGCGTTGGGCTATTTCGTGCCGGACAGCGACCGGCGGTTCTGGGAGAAAATTGCCAATCCTATGTTTAGTCAGTTGAAGTGGGAATGACTGCCGGCAGGAAAAATTGGCGCGGGTCCGTAATAACATAAGAAACTAAATATGAGGAGGCTGCGTCATGAAAAAGATGGCTAGCCTGATCATCCTGTTGTTTTTCACATTCACCTTACAGGGCGTTGCAGCTGCAGCGAATTGGCTGTTTGTGCAGCGTCTGGAAGGAACCCGGATGGGCGTTTGCAATGAATACATCGATGAAGAGTCGGTCGTCAGACGCGGCGACCAAATTGTTTATTGGACAATATGGCTTTATGAGAAACCGTTTGGCAAACAGCAAGTACGACAGATTTTATGGAAAAAAGAAGCGCTGTTGGATGGGCCAGGGCGGGTGCGAGGACTGGAATATTACCATTACGACCAGTCGGGAGAAGAAGTGTTCCAGTATCTGAAGCCGACGATGTATTCGCCGCTGGCGGATAATTACGCCGCAAGGCGCGCCGTGCAGTATGCCCGGCAAGACGGCAGTCTGCTGACGGAAAAGCCGCTGGATCTAAACGTATCTCCGCCGCGGTGGTACTCTACAGGAGCAGATTTCAAGGAGTATGAACTGTTGGTTGACGTGCGCTCGATAAAAGCCGTGCCCAAAGTCGCGGCAACAGAAGTTCCGGCTCAGTTTGAAATGACGGTAAAACGGATTTGGACCGAGCAGGCGGCTGCGGCGCGTCGGGCGCAATTGATGCAAAGCGAACCGTTGCGTCATGCCTACGCCGGGTTGGAGTACATGGTCACGACCTACCGGTTCCGCACCAATGCCGAAAAAATGCTTGTATTATTAAATTCCGACCACAATCAGCATGGAGTGCCGATGGCGTTTGCGACGGAAACCGATTGGCGACAGATCCTGCCGGGTTCGCCGGAAGCGCAATTTCGGCAAATAGGACTGCGCTGGCTACGCGGCGAGATCGAGTAGTCAATAGTAAAGAACAGGGAGTGCGACATTATTGTCTGTCGCACTCCCTGTTCTTATTGTTTCCAACTTGCAGCGGTCGGTTCGATGACTCCGCTGCATCGTGACTAATATCGGTTGCTGGTCTGAGTCTGTTGCTTTTCTTTATGCCGCAGCCACAAGAAGCGGCCAAGCATGAAAATGGCGACAATCGGAATGAGCGAAATCAGGATGCCGAGGATATCGGCCAACCAACCAGTGCTGCCGTGACCGAACATGTTGCTCAGCATTCCACCCAGCATCATGCCGCCGGCAATCATTCCAGCGTTACGCAGCCAGCTGCTGCCGCCGGATTGAGCTGCGGCTTGGGGCGGCGCCGGAGGTTTCACGGCTGGTGCCTTGTCGCTGTAGCTGTTGGCCGGGGCTGAAGGTTTATAGCCGCTGTTTGGCGCTGTTTGCGCCGGAGCCGTTTTTGCAGCGGGCGTGCTGGTTGACGGACGCGACGGACTTGATGGGCGGGAACTGCTTTTTGCCGCAAGGGCAAGGCTGTTCAGGGCAAAAATCAGCAGAAAAGTGAGCAATAGGATTCTTTTCATCGTGAAATTCTATTCCTCCCGGTGGGGTTTGACATCTTCGTCAAAAGCGTAAATTTCGGCCAGGTTGGGCAATTCGCCCGCCAGATAGCGATCAATGTCATGAACGTCAATATAAAAGGTGCATCCAACTTCCAGATAGCCTTGTTCCTTGCCCTGACTGGCATTGCGGATGGCCAGCAGTTTTTCGCGTAGCGCGAGACAGTTTTGCTGATCTGCTGTCACATTCAGCGTAACTAGGGGCACGCCATACTCTCGTAGCACATCTGCCAGGTCCATTCTTTCCGACATCAACATTCCTCCGATTTTTCTTGCTTTACCTAAAAAACCTGCGGAACAAATAACGTTCCACAGGTTTTTGCGTTGCTGGGCAACAAAATCAGTATAGCAAATAAGCGTGGAAGATGCAATGCGCCGTGTACAAAAGAAGACAGGGAATGAACCTCTTTCATAGTATGTTATTCAGTTTATATCTATCTGAAAAAGGGTTTCAAAGCAAGAGATAGAAACTATAAATATCATGAGTAAACACCTACCGCCGTCCCTACGGGAGTTATGCCTGCAATACACTAATTTGGCAATGGAGGACGTCTGCCAGCTGGAAACGATGGCTGGACAGATTTCTTTCGTTTCTGAACTGACCCAGACAGACATCTTTATCGACGCACTAACCAGTAATGGTGTCGATGCGATTGTGTTGGCATGGGCCCCACCACGTCAAAACTCGCTTTACCGGCATAGTGTGGTTGGCGAGTTGGCCTACGCAACCCGCGAACCGGCTGTTTACCAGGTTTTTTCGGCCGGAGAAATGGTGCGCAATGTAAGGGGAGTTAGTCAGGAAGGGGTTCCGATTGCCCAAACGGTGGTGCCGCTGCGAAATGTCGATCGCCGGATTATCGGTGTGTTAATCATGGAAAAAGATATCACGGCAGAAGTTCGTCAGGCGGAGCAGGTAGAGTTTCTAAGCCAGACGGCAGAGCGGCTCAGTAGCACGTTGATGTCGTTTTCGATGACAAACTCGACCTGGGAAGACTGGCTTGGCAACGGGATATTCGTGCTGAACTTAAAAGGCGAAATTACTTATGCCAACCGAAACGCCGCCAGAATGTACCGAATGGCTCGCGGTTGTGAACCGCTCAGCAGCGATCTGATGGCTATTTTCGGCTACCAGTCCGTGCAGAGCTTGCTGGAGGCAATGAAAAATCCGATGGAATTCAGCTTTGGGCAACAAGTTTTTCTGTTCCAGGCGCATCCGTTGGTGACATATGGCGACCTTAGCGGTTGTGTGGTTTCGTTGCAAGATGTGACGGAATTGCGGCGCAAGGAAAAACAGTTGAACATGCAGAGCGCAATAATTCGGGAAATTCATCACCGTGTCAAAAATAATCTGCAAAATGTAGTATCCCTTTTGAGGCTGCAGATGCATCGTTCACAGTCGCCGGCAGTGCAAGACGAGTTTTCCGCCTGTATAAACCGGGTGTTTTCGATTACTCAGGTGCATGACATGTTTGCGCAACAGAATTGGGATTCCATCGATTTATTGGAATTGACGGAAGGGATTTTAACGAAACTTGTGGAATCCTCTGTTTTGCCGGATCAAGAAATCAAGACCGCCGTGCAGGGTCAGTCAGTGCGAATTCCCGCCTCACAGGCGGTGCCAATGGCTTTGGTGATCAATGAACTGGTGACCAATAGCCTGAAGCATGGCATTGGCCATGCCAGCTATGGTGAAATAAGCATTTTGGTCGAAGAATCAGCGGGGATTGTGCATATCATGGTCGCAGATAGCGGTGATAAGTTGGTGCTGCCGCACAATCGTGGTAAAAGTGGCCATCTGGGACTTTATATTGTCAACTTGTTAATTTGCGATCAATTAGAAGGCAGTTTTCGACTGGAGCGACAAGGCGGATCCACGGTCGCCAAAGTATCATTTGCGCTTTGCAATGCGGAGGAAAACGGATGAAATCGTTATCGTTGCTGATTGCTGAAGATGAAGTGCTGACAAGGGCTGATATAAGAGCCATGGTGGAAAGAGCCGGACACATTGTCTGCGGTGAATGCGGCAATGGAAAGCGCGCCATTGAATTAGCACGCCAAATGTTGCCGGACATGGCGATCCTTGACGTGATGATGCCTGAATTGGATGGGATTGAAACGGCGCGGGCCCTATATTCGCTCAATATACCTGTGGTGATGTTGACGGCATATAGTCAGCCCAACATTGTGAAGCGGGCGGAAAATGTTTATGTCTGCGGCTATTTGGTCAAGCCGGTGTCAGAACAGAATTTGATGGCTACACTGCGAATTGCCTATGCGCGGTGGAGAGACATGCAATCTATGCGCCAGGAACTGGCCGAAACGAAAGAACTACTGAAGCAACAAAAAACAATCGCCCGAGCGAAAGCCTTATTTGCCAATGCACAGTGTATATCCGAGCATGCGGCCCATCAACAGATGATTCAGGATGCAATGCAGCACCGGATTACCCTGGTTGAATTGTCGCGTCAGATTATCAGCGCACGCGCCGCAAAATAATTTTTTTCTCAGCAGGATTTTGCACACGACAGCGCGAATTAGCTATTTCAACAATGGAATATGGGCAGTAGCGCCCTTTAATGTCACTACGTAACCGTAGTGGCATTAAAGGGTTTATTTTTGGGGGAGGTCTCAAATTGGAAAAAATCGTTGCCACAATTCAAAAAATCAAACCGTTAAGCGAATTAGCCATGAAGGAAGCGCAGCTTCGCTTGGATGGTTTGACAAAGCCGGTGGGAAGTTTGGCTGTACTGGAAAGCATGGCCAGGCAGTTTGCCGGAGTCGTAGGAAACCCCAGGCCGGCGCTGCCGGAAAAAGCCATTGTGTTGATGGCGGCTGACCATGGAGTGGCGAGTGAGGGTGTCAGTGCTTTTCCACCGGAAGTGACCGAGCAAATGGTGTACAATTTTGTCCGCGGCGGCGCCGGGATCAATGTGTTGGCCCGTCATGCCAATGCGCGGCTGATTTTGGTTGATGTTGGCGTGAAAAACCAACTTTCGCCGAGTGTTCCGATTCGACACTGCAAAGTAAAACACGGAACAGACAATATGCGTTTGGGTCCGGCCATGAGCAAACAGGAAGCGATTGCTGCGATTGGCGTAGGGATTGACATCGCCAATGAATTGGCGGACGAAGGAATCCGCGTGGTAGCGCTGGGTGAAATGGGGATTGGCAATACGACAGCCAGTTCGGCGATTACAAGTGTCTTGACAGGTCGGCCGGTATCGCCGGTAGTTGGTAAAGGAACCGGGATTGCGCCGGATTTTGTAAATCATAAGATTCAGGTGATTGCCGAGGCGATTGCCTGCAACAACCCCAACCCCAAAGACGCTCTAGACGTATTGGCAAAAGTCGGCGGCCTGGAAATTGCCGGATTGGCCGGGGTGGTGCTGGGAGCAGCCTCGCGCGGCATGCTGGTGATGTTGGATGGATTTATTGCATCGGCTGCTGTGTTGGCGGCTTACCGGATCAGTGTTGCGGTTCGGCCCTATCTGATGGCTTCTCATTTGTCTGAAGAACCTGGGCATGCGGCTATTCTTGAAGTATTGGGAGTGAAACCCTGTCTTCATTTGAATATGAGATTGGGGGAAGGGACCGGGGCTGCGTTGGGGATGACGCTGCTTGACGCCGCAGTAAAAATTATCAATGAAATGGCGACTTTTGAAGAGGCGCAGGTGGCGCCCTCCTGTTAAGTTATTGGCAATCAAATTCGAAGAAATGATGGCGGTGAAGCGTGATGGCAACGGAAAAACAAAGGGTCATTCAGGAATATGTTCCCGGCAAGCAGGTGACAATGGCCCATATCATTCCTAATCCTCAGGGCGATTTGCATGAACGGCTGGGACTCGACGGCAAAGGGGCGATCGGCATCATGACGATTACTCCCAGCGAAGCGGCGATCATTGCGGCGGATGCCGCAACAAAAGCAGGCAATATTGAAATCGGCTTTGTCGATCGGTTTACCGGCTCATTGGTAGTTACCGGCGATGTTGCCGATGTGGAGGCTGCAGTTCGTGCGGCCGTCAATACGCTGGTTAGCGTGCTTGGTTTTACCGCGACGGAAGTGACCCGCAGTTGAAGAACAAAATCTTGTTGATTGGCGGGGTTGGCGCAGGAAAGACGACGTTGAAACAACGGTTGCTTCAGGAGTCTTTAACATATCGCAAGACCCAGGTAATTGATTTCAAGGGTTTGTTTATCGACTGTCCCGGTGAATACATTCAAATTCCCACCTATTACCGGGTGTTGATCGATGCTAGCCATCGGGTGTCGGAAGTGTGGGCTTTGCAGGATGCGACCAACAAACGGTCGCCATATCCGCCGAAATTCGCCAATGTATTCAATAAAAAGACTGTAGTGGGCATTGTTACAAAGCTGGACCGCGAGGACGCCGACACATCGGTTGCTGAAAGATATTTGCAGCAGGCAGGATTCGCCGACCCTTTGCACATCATTTCCGCCAAAGAAGGGATTGGTTTGGAACCGTTGATTTTGCGTCTGGAAGCGTTGATGAAAAAAGATTGAGAAGTTTGCTTTTGCTTGCAGGAATTTTGCTGATTCGCTCGAAATAGGGAAATAGTAGTTTGGTGTTCCTGCTAGATCACCCATTTGTCTTTTCTCCGGGAACAATGAAATACGGGCAACAACGCCCTTTACAACCGCCGGCATTGCCGGGCGGTTGTAAAGGGCGTTTCTTGTGTCTTGCCGCCCGATTTCACGATGAAGATACATCACCAAAAATAAAGGAGGACTTATTTTATGAGCAATCCGGCAGACACGAACAAGATTCCGGCCGCAAACGGCGCGCCCCATTTGCAGAGAGTTCTCAAACCGATTCACCTATGGGCTCTGGCAGTGGGATTGGTTATCTCGGGCAACTACTTCGGCTGGAGTTATGGGTTCGCCGCCGGCGGTCCGATCGGTCTCGCCATCGCCCTGGTTCCCGTCACCATTTTTTATGTAACCTTTATTCTATCCTATTCGGAATTGGCCACCGCCATTCCCCATGCCGGAGGACCTTCGGCCTACGCACGTCGCGCGCTCGGAAAATTCTGGGGCTATATGAATGGCGTCAGTTGTCTGATTGAGTTTGTCTTCGCGCCTCCAGCCATCGCCTTGGCAGTTGGTGGATACATCCACAACATGATGCCGGCGATCCCCCAAATGCAAGCGACGATAGTTGCCTTCCTGTTCTTTATTTTAGTCAACTACTGGGGCATGAAAACCTCGGCAATGGTCGAACTGGTGGTCACCGTGGTGGCGCTGGTCGGCCTGGTGATTTACTGGATCTTGGCTGTACCGCACTTTGAAATGTCCCGTTTGATGGCGCAACCGTTGCTGCCAAACGGATTTGAAGGGGTTATGGCTGCCGTACCCTTTGCCATCTGGTTCTATCTGGCGATCGAGGGCGGCGCTATGGCGGCTGAGGAATGCGTCAATCCGCAAAAAGATATTTCCACAGGGTTCCTGACTGGCATGGCGACATTGATGGTCATGGCATTTTTGACCCTGTTTCTGACAGCAGGTATCGCAGACTATAAAACCGTCCAGGCGGTTGACTTCCCGCTGCCGATGGCGCTGAGTGAAGCTGGAGTCGGTGCGGTCGGCGTCGCTTTGGTCAACTTTATCGGCTTGTTTGGCTTGATTGCCTCCTTGCATGGAATTATCGTCGGCTATTCGCGCCAGACTTACGCAATGGCTCGTACCGGATATTTGCCGAAATTCCTGGCCTATGTTCATCCCAAACATCATACTCCCGTCTGGGCGCTGATTTTGCCGGGCCTGGTCGGTCTGGGCGCAGCACTGACAGGATTGACAGACATCGTCATTACGATTTCCGTATTTGGCTCTGTTGCGATGTATCTGGTCAGTTTGGTCAGTTTGTTTGTGCTTCGTTCCAAGGAACCGGACCTCAAGCGGCCATTCAAAGTATGGTATCCGGTGGTTCCGGCAATCAGCTTTGTGATCGCTCTGTTTTGCTTAGTCAGCTTGTTTATGGCTTCTGCCGAAGCGTTGAAGTGGGTTGCGTTGGTTTACGGAGTCGCCATTGCCTATTATTTCATCTGGGGCAACAAGAATATCCGGCCGTTTGAAGAGGAGTTCGGCGTGCTGGATGAATTGGATGCATAAAATTAACTCATACCGAAAGAAGCGCGGTAGAAATATACATTGAGGGAAAGGGGATATCAAAATGTCCAACAAAGATGGCTTGATTGCTCTGGGCATGGTGGAAACAAAAGGCGTCGTGGGAGCGGTTGAAGCGGCGGATGCCATGGTTAAGGCGGCCAATGTCACGCTGATCGGCAAAGTCAAAGTGGGTGGAGCGCTGGTCACCGTGATGGTGCGCGGCGATGTCGGTGCGGTGAAGGCTTCGGTCGATGCCGGAGCGGCGGCAGCCTCCCGAGTGGGAGAGCTGATGAGCTGTCATGTGATTCCTCGTCCGCATCCTGATCTGGAAGCGATTTTGCCCAAATTGGCGCCGATCGAAGAAAAAGCCGTCAAGGCGGGTAAAGGCGACGCAAAGTAACCGATGGGCAAGGAACTGACACTGACCAGCGTAGGCATTGATATTGGCACGACGACAACCCAGTTGGTGTTGTCGCGTCTGACGCTGGTTAATGTCATGCCGGGTTCACAGGTGCCACGGATTGAAATCTCTCACAAAAGCGTAATTTACATGGGAACTGTTCATTTCACGCCGTTTCTTGATCGTCGGCATGTCGATGGCCCGACGCTGCGCAAGCTGATTGCGCGGGAATATGAACTGGCTGGCATCGGTCCCGCCGATATCGATACAGGTGCGATCATCATCACCGGCGAGGCGGCCAAGAAAGAAAACGCAGCGGAGATTATCCATTCCCTTGCAGATTACGCCGGTGATTTTGTCGTGGCGACCGCCGGCCCCGATCTGGAAAGCCTGATTGCCGGTAAAGGATCCGGCGCAGAGGAACTGTCGAAACGCTTTCGTAGCCGAATCGCCAATATCGATATTGGCGGCGGAACATCGAATATCGCCCTTTTTGATAAAGGCGTCTGTATTGGAACTGCCTGCGTGAATGTCGGCGGGCGCCTGTTTGAGGTCGATGCACTGACCCAGCGGCTTTCCTACGTAACCGCTCCGGCGCAAAATGTTGCGGATTGTCTGGCGAAAAAGTGGGGACAGGATTTGTTTCCGGCCGCAACACCTGAAGCCGAACTGGCAGGGATAAATGCCTGCCTGGACCGGATGGTCGAGTCGGTGGACCGGATGCTATTTCGAGATTTGCTTGCAGCAGTTGATCAATCCCTGGTGATGAGTGACCGTCTTCCTGCGGAGCCGCCGCAAGCAGTCGTTTTTTCCGGCGGAGTGGCCCGCTATATCTACCAACCGGGGTTGCAATCGTGGTGGATTCATGGCGATGTAGGCCCGTTGTTGGCAGAAGCGTTCCGACGAGGTCGGGCGTTTCAAAACCTGAAGGTTTATCAGGGGGCGGAAACCCTGCACGCCACGGTGCTTGGCGCCGGTGCGCACACGGTGAATGTTTCCGGCTCGACAGTGACGGTTGATAAAAATGTTCTGCCACTACGCAATTTGCCGGCAGTGTATCCGAATCCCAAAACGGACGGAGAATGGAGCTGGGTTGAACCGGCCGGACACTTTCAAGACGGACTTTACCGAACAGTGGCGCTAATCGTTCCGGTGCTCGGCGATACGGATTTTTCCACGATTACGGATGTGGCCCGTCAGCTGGCGGCGGAGTTCGGACAAATTGCGGGGTCGCCCAAAGTTGTGATTGCGCAGCAAGATATCGCTAAGGTATTGGGGCAAAGTTTGCAAAGAATTGCTCCCGAGTATGAACTGGTATGTCTGGATGGAGTTGAACTAAAATTGGGCGACTTCATCGATATCGCCAAACCGCTCCCGTATGAAGAAGCCGTGCCGGTCATTGTGAAGACTCTGGTATTTTCCGGCGGAGTCGGACCAGGCAGCGCGAAGGGTAGTGAATAAGAGTGAAGCTAAAAACAAGATTGTTTGGGCAAACCTTTGCTTTTAAAAACATCAAGGAAGTTTTGGCCAAGGCCAATGAAATCAAATCAGGCGACATTCTGGCCGGAATTGGCGCGGAAAATGCCGCCGAGCGGATTGCCGCCAAACGGGTGTTGTCGCAACTGACGCTGGAAGATTTGCGCAACAATCCGGTCGTGCCGTTGGAAACCGATGAAGTGTCGCGAATTATTGACGGCGATGTGAATGAAGCGATCTACCGTTCGGTAAAGAACTGGTCGGTGGCAGAGCTGCGCGAATTCATCCTGAAAACGGAAACGACCAATGACGAACTGCAGCGATTGAGTCGCGGCCTGACCGCTGAGATGGTTGCTGCCACGACCAAGTTGATGAGCAATCTCGATTTGGTGCTGGGCGCAAGTAAAATCAAGAATATTGCCCACTGCAATACGATGATCGGTCAGCCGGGCTGTCTCGCCGCCCGTTTGCAACCCAACCATCCGACCGACAATGTCGAAGGGATCTTGGCCAGTCTGCGGGAGGGTTTGTCCTATGGGGTGGGTGATGCGGTAATCGGACTGAACCCGGTCGACGATACGCTGCCGGCAGTCATTCGCAGTCTGGAAACTCTGTATGATTTTGTCGAGGAATGGAAGATTCCCACCCAGATCTGTGTTCTCGCGCATATCACAACCCAGCTCAAAGCGTTGCAGAAAGGCGCTCCGGTGCATCTGCTATTCCAATCGGTGGCTGGCACCGAAGCCGGAAACACGGCATTCGGCATCAGCGGTGCCATCCTGCAGGAGGCTTATGAAGCCGGGTTGAAGCAAGGGCGGGCCACCGGTCCCAACATTATGTATTTTGAAACAGGACAGGGTTCGGAATTATCGGCGGAAGCCCATAACGGGGCGGACCAACTGACGCTGGAAGCCCGATGCTACGGATTCGCCAGGCACTACAAACCCTATCTGGTCAATACGGTGGTCGGCTTCATCGGGCCGGAGTATCTCTACGATACCCGCCAGGTAACCCGGGCCGGTCTGGAAGATCATTTCATGGGGAAACTGACCGGCCTGCCGATGGGTGTTGACGCCTGCTACACCAATCACATGAAAGCGGACCAGAATGATATTGAAAATCTGGCCACACTGCTGACAGCTGCCGGATGTACCTATTTCATGGGCATTCCGATGGGCGATGATGTGATGTTGAACTATCAATGCACCAGCTTCCATGATATCCCGACACTGCGAAGCATATTCAACCTTCGTCCGCTACCGGCATTTGAAGCCTGGCTGGAATGCATGGGGATCATGGAAAACGGCAAGCTGACCGCTCGGGCCGGCGACGCCACGATCTTTACGAGGTAAGGGGGCAACAGCCATGGGCCTGGAAATGGATATCCGCTCGATAGTGGAGCAAGTGCTACTGGAAATGAAGCATGGAACGCAGGGCAACTCCGGGGCGAATTTGCCGGCGCAAACTGTTGTGAGCGCCAGTGAAGAGGACGCGCTGACCGATCTGGCCAAGGTCGATCTGCAACGTTATTTGCAAGTGCCGCATCCGGTGAATGCAGAGTTGTACCAGGAAATGAAACTGGCTACGCCGGCCCGTATCGGCGTCTGGCGCTCGGGTTCGCGCCCGCTGACCGATACCTGGCTGCGGTTCCGCGCCGACCATGCGGTTGCACAGGATTCGGTGCTCGGCGACGTGCCGGAAGATTTTCCTGCCAAATACAACATGGTTTGTGTAAAAACCATGTGTAGCAGCAAGGACGAATATCTGACCCGGCCCGATCTGGGGCGGAAGCTCGACGATGAAAATCTGGCCATTTTGCGGCAGCATTGCAAAAAAGGGCCGAAACTTCAAATCATCGTTGCCGATGGACTGTCGAGCAAAGCGGTTGAAGCAAACATCCCAAACCTCCTGCCGGCGATGATTCAGGGACTGGAAGGTATGGGGATTCAGCTGGGGACGACGATTTTTGTCAAATACGCCCGAGTGGCGATAATGGACGTGATTGGCGAAGAATTGAAACCGGAGGCGGCGATCGTATTGATCGGCGAGCGACCGGGACTAGGGACGGCCGAGAGCATGAGCGCCTACATGGGATACAATCCGCGGGTGGGCATGGTGGAAAGCGAACGAACCGTCGTCAGCAACATTCATAAAGGAGGTACGCCGGCGGCCGAAGCCGGTGCACATCTTGCGAGCCTGCTCAAGCGAATCCTCGACGCCCGGGCATCCGGCGTCAATATGTGACCACAGGGGAGGAGGATAAGATCATGATTGAACCGATTAAACCGAAAGTGTTGGCAGTACGGATGATTCCCAACGTTGCCTCTGATTTGATCGAGCAGCTGAATTTGCAGCCGGGTCAGCGATCGATCGGAATGATTACCTGCACGATCGATGACGCGACCTATACATCGTTAGATGAAGCGACGAAAAAAGCGGAAGTGGAAGTCGTGTATGCAAAGAGCTTTTATGCCGGCTCCGCCCACGCATCCGGCCCCCGTTCCGGCGAGATCCTAGGGATACTGGCCGGACCGACGCCGGCTGAAGTAAGGGCAGGAATTGACGCCTGTATCGATTATCTGGAAACAGAAGCGTTTTTTTACACCTGTGATGGTGGCGCCACAGCTTGGTATCCACACACGATATCCCGTACCGGCAGCTATCTGTCGAAACTAGCCGGTATTCCCGAAGGCGATCCGCTGGCCTACCTGATTGCGCCGCCGCTGGAAGCGGTGTATGGCATCGATGCCGCCTTAAAAGCGGCAGAAGTGTCGATGAAGGTATTTTATGGCCCGCCGACGGAAACCAACTTTGGCGGCGCGTTGTTGACTGGCAGCCAGAGCGCCTGCAGGGCGGCATGTGAAGCCTTTCAACGGGCGGTCGTCGAAGTGGCGACCACGGCGCTCAAACTCTGATCGGAAAGCGAGGCGGCATTTATGGAGCTGGATCGCGATCTGTCTTCGATTCAGGAGACGCGCAATCTGCTGAAAGCAGCCCGAAAAGCGCAGGATGCACTGAAATCGTTTTCCCAGTCGCAGGTCGATGCAATCATCGATGCGCTCAGGGCGGCTGGCGAAGCGGAAGCTTGCCGGCTTGGCGCCATGGCGGTGCAGGAAACCGGGATGGGCAAATACGAGGACAAGTGTTTCAAAAACTATTTCGCGGCTCACTATGTGCATGAGTTTATCAAAGACATGAAAACCGTAGGCATCGTGAAAAAGGATGCAGCGACCAAGACCTGGGAAATCGCTGAGCCGGTTGGCGTGATTGCCGGGATTGTTCCGACGACCAATCCGACTTCCACGGTGATTTATAAATCAATGGTTGCACTGAAATCGCGCAATGCTATTGTGTTTTCGCCGCATCCGTCGGCAGTCCGTTGTACGGCGGAAGCGGCCCGGGTCATGCATCAGGCGGCAGTTGCTGTCGGAGCGCCCGAAGGATCGATCGGTTGCCTGACCACAGTATCGCTGGAAGCAACCCAGGAGCTGATGAAGAATCCGCTGACCTCGATTATTCTGGCTACCGGCGGCAGCGCTCTAGTCAGGGCGGCCTACAGCAGCGGCAAACCGGCTCTTGGCGTTGGACCGGGCAATGTACCGGCCTTTGTTGAACGAAGCGCCGATCTTGCCAAGGCGGCGGAATTTATCATTGCCGGAAAATCCTTTGATAACGGGACGATTTGCGCTTCTGAACAGGCGATTGTCGCCGAGAGTTGCATCGTCAAAGAGCTGAAAGAACAACTGGTCAGATACGGCGCGCATTTCCTCGAGTCGGGAGAAGTGGAGAAAGTGTCCCGAGTCGTCATGCTGCCGAATAATGGCGTGAACCCGAAAGTGGTCGGTAAAGACCCGGCCTTCATCGGCAAGCTGGCTGGAATCAACGTGCCGACGCATGCAAAAATTCTGGTTGCGCCACTGGAGGGCGTTGGGCCGCAGTGGCCGTTGTCCTATGAAAAACTGTGCACCGTTCTGGGTTTTTATCAGGTCAAGGATTGGCATGAAGGCTGCGAACGCTGCATTCAGTTGTTGGAACTGGGCGGTATTGGTCATAGTCTGGCGATTCATTCCAATGATGAAAAAATCATTGAAGAATTTGCCCTGAAAAAGCCAATCTTCCGGATTTTGGTCAATACGCCGGCTGCCCTTGGCGGCGTGGGGGCAACAACATCCCTGGCGCCTTCATTTACATTAGGTTGCGGTACTTGGGGCGGTTCAAGCGTTTCCGAGAATGTAACCCCGATGCACTTGATCAATACGAAACGAGTGGCCTGGCATATGGGAATGCCGGCAGGACCGGATGTCAAGCCGATTAGCGCGGCAGCCGCCGCCGCACCGGTTCAACCCGGAGTTGACGCAAAACTGGTGCAACAAGTTGTCGAACAGGTGCTGAAAGCAATCAAAGCGGGTCAATAAAGAATAACGACACTGACAAACAGTATTGAAGGAGGATATGAACATGGTGGCAGAAAGAAGTGTAATCGCATTGGGAATGATTGAAACAAAGGGGCTGATCCCGGCCATTGAAGCTGCGGACCAGATGCTCAAGGCGGCCAATGTTACGCTATCCGGCAAAGAACATGTCTCAGGCGGCTATGTGGCTGTGATGGTACGCGGCGATGTCGGCGCGGTGAAGGCAGCAGTTGATGCGGGGGGCGCGGCGGCCCAACGAGTCGGCGAATTGCTTAGCGTGCACGTAATTCCCCGGCCGCATGGGGATGTCGAATATATCCTGCCGGAAGGCGACAACAAGGATCGCGGCGCGAAATAAGCGATGCTGATCAACGAAGCCGAACTCCGCAGCCAGTGGCATAAGACAAAAACAGATGTGATTACGGTGCCCCGCGGCAGCGTTTTGACGCCGTCGGCGCGTGACTTTCTGCGGGGCAACGGGATTCGTGTAGTCGTTGAGGGCGAGGGTGTGCAGGACTTGGATCGGCGACCGATGTCCACGGCGAAGAACCCTGCGCCGGTTGCCGCAACTGCCGGTAAACCAGAGCACCAGACCCACCTGCATGGCAGTCAGCTTGTCGACAAGACGCACCCGGTCATCGCCTGGCGCGGTCAGCTGGACCAGTTCGATTGCGCGGTGGTGGAATCGCAGGTACAGCTGGTTCGCTATGGTCATGATGCATTGGCGGCGCAGCTGGAAGAAATCCTGCGGTTTGCCCAGCGGATCATGGCGGCAGAAGTGCGGGAGACTCCGTTTGAATTCAAGACGTTGCTTGGCTGGACGCCAGAGCAGATCCGCGAGATGTCCCATCACCCGGATCGTTATTTTGGCGTGACCCATTCGACAATGTCTTATCTGGATGGTCCGGTAGTGGCCCGGCTGAACATTTTGCGCGCCAAGGTTCGCGAGGTCGAGTTGTCTGCCAATCGGGCCTTTATCGATTCTCAGGGCAATTGCCGACGCACAGACATCGTGCAGGCGCTCAACCGCTTATCTAGTGTATTGTATATTCTGGTTTGCCGGACCCGCAGCGAAACTGTTCAGGAAAAGAAACTGCCGATCGGGGTTTCCAACCGTCATGTGCATTTGTCAGCAGCGGACTTGACCAGTTTGTTCGGCAGCGGACACAGTTTGTCGAAGTGGAAAGACCTTTCCCAACCGGGACAGTTCGCCGCCGTAGAAACGGTCAAAATTGCCGGTCCGAAAGGTTCCATTGACAATGTGCGGATTCTGGGTCCAGTGCGCAAACAGACGCAGGTAGAAATCAGCGCCACCGACTCCTTCCAACTGGGGGTGAAACCGGTCGTGCGCGATTCCGGGCAGCTGGAAGGCAGTGAAGGACTTCGCCTGATTGGCCCGAATGGCTCTGTTGACCTGGCAAGCGGCGTAATTGTGGCGGCGCGTCATATCCATATGCATCCGGATCAAGCCAAACAGTGGAATCTTCAGGATGGGCAGAAGGTCCGGGTCCGGGTTGACAGCGCCCGGCCGGTATACTTTGAAGACGTGCTGGTTCGGGTCAATCCGCAGTATCAGGGCGAAATGCATCTGGATACTGATGAGGCCAACGCGGCGATGGTTGATAAAAATAGTCTGGCCGTGATTGTGGGAGGATAAGGATGGACGAGAATATCTTGCGGGAAGTGATAGCCCGTATCATGGCGGACCCCCGGCTGCAACCTTTATTGGCGGCTGCTGCCGCCAAATCATCCCTGCAAAAACCAAACTGCCTGGTTGTGATCGAAAATGAGGCAGGACTGCGCAAGTTGCCGGAAATACAAAAACAGTGGGGCAACTGTGCGGAACTGCAGCTATGCCTGGCAGGTCCGATTAGCGTTCCTTCGGCGAGTTTGCCGCAAGTTTCCTGTGAAAATGCGACCGCACGCACTGACTGGAGCAAGATCCTGTTGCCGGTGTGTACGGCGCAACAACTGGGCGAAGTTGTACTCGGATTTCGCCGCGACAAGGTCACGGATCTGATCGCTTGGGCAATCTTGCAGGGGATTCCGGTGGAGATTGGCTATGTCGACTATGGTTTCAGCGAGAAAACGCCAGTAGCTTATCGGCAACTTTTAGAAGGATATGTGGAGCAGGCTGCCGCCTATGGGGTTACTATTAGTAAGGGGTCGTTTTGTTCAGATCCACTGCCGGCGCCTCCGATGCAATCAGCCCCGGAGCTGCCCTGGAGTTGTGGCGAGCCTGTGAATGCACCGGAGCCGGAAACACGAGCCGCGATTCGTTATGAAAAAAATCTCATGACGGAAAAAGAAGCGATCCTGTTGCCGGAATATGCGGTGCTCATGTTGAACAAAGCGGTGGTGCTTACGCCTTCGGCGATCGACACGTTGAAACGGCAAAAAGTGCAGGTTTATAAGGAAGGGGTGCGATTCCTGTGATTCTGGCGCGTGTGATCGGAAGCGTCTGGTCGACCCGCAAGGAAGAATCGTTGCGAGGTCTGAAGTTTTTAATCGTACAGCCGGTAGTTGTCCAATATTCGGTCGAGGGAAACAGCAAGCTGGAAGATTACGGCCCGACCCTGGTGGCGGCTGATAAAATAGGCGCCGGTGAAACGGAAATCGTGATGATTGCCAGTGGTTCGTCTGCCCGACAGAGTCTGCCGGACACCCATGTTCCCGTCGATGCGATGGTCGTGGGAATTATCGACAAAGAAACGTTTGAAGCCTGATGAGGTTGACATGATGAGCAACATCAGTGAGAAAGTGAAAGCGGCAGGGGTCGTGGGGGCTGGCGGGGCCGGTTTTCCCACCCATGTCAAGCTGGAAGCCAAAGCGGATATATTTCTTGTCAATGCGGCGGAATGCGAACCGATGCTGCGTACCGACCAACAATTGATGGCGGTGCAACCAGACCTTTTATTGCGGGGGCTGGAACTGGGAATGCAGTCAACTGGCGCCAGCGAAGGAATCATTGCGCTGAAACCGAAATATAAGGACGCGATTGCGGCTTTGCAGCCGATTCTGCCTGCCAATGTTCGGATTGAAATGCTGCGGGACGTTTACCCGGCAGGCGATGAAGTGATTACACTTTGGCTGACGACTGGACGGCGGGTACCGCCAGGCGGTTTGCCGCTGCATGTCGGTGCGGTGGTCAACAATGTGCAGACCTTGATTAATGTGGCGCGCGCCGTGGACGGACTGCCTGTTACGACCCGGACATTCACAGTCACCGGCGCAGTGAAAAGCCCGTTAACCGTGACCGTGCCGATAGGAATGCCGCTGTCGGAAGTATTGGCGCTGGCCGGGGGTCCGACTGTTGATCCGGTGGCGTTCATCGATGGCGGACCGCTGATGGGTAAGTTGCTGACCGACTTGGAACAACCGGTGACCAAAACGACTGGCGGATTGATTGCTCTGCCGGCAGATCACCTGCTGATCAAACGAAAAAAGCAGACGATGGAATCAGTGCTGCGGATTGCCAAGACAGTCTGCGAACAGTGTTGCTATTGCACCGAACTCTGCCCGCGCCATATTATCGGGCATGAATTGCCGCCACATCTGATTATTCGCGCCGCCAACCACAATTATCTCGGCAGTCCCTCGGTGGTTACCAGCGCGCTGACCTGCTCCGAGTGCGGCGTCTGTGAGGCTTATGCCTGCCCGGTCGGGATTTCGCCGATGCGGGTCAATATTGCATTAAAGGACAAACTGCGAAAAGCAGGCGTGCGCTACGAGGGAGGTCTGGGCAAAGCAGACCCGATGGCCGAGAACAGGTTGGTACCAACCTCGCGGATGGTAACGCGGCTCAATCTCGCTGCCTGGTATCCGCCGGAAGCTCCGTTGCAACAAGACACTTGCGCGGCGTCCCGGGTGCAGATACCGCTTAAGCAACACATTGGCGCGCCGGCTGCGCCTTTGGTGAAAGCCGGAGACAAGGTGAGCCGGGGGCAGCTGATTGCTGAAATGCCAAGCGGCGCGCTGGGAGCAAATGTGCATGCGAGCATTGACGGGACGGTGGAAGAAGTGTCGTCTTGTGCGATAACGATAGGAAATAGAGGTGCCGGTCGATGATTCACGCGATTGGAATGGTTGAGTTCACGAGCATTGCCAAGGGAATTGATGCGGCGGATATCATGTCAAAGACCGCCGAAGTGGAAATCCTGGTGATGAAAACGCTCTGTCCCGGTAAATTCATGGTGCTGGTCAGCGGCGATGTTTCCTCCGTGCAACAGGCGGTATCGGCCGGAGCGGAGCTGGGCGCCGATACGTTGGTCGATCAGTTTGTGATTCCCAATGTGCATCATTCAATCCTGCCGGCGATCGGTGGCGGCAACGACATCCCGCTACCGGAAATTCGGGCGATCGGCGTGATTGAAACCTATAGTGTGGCATCAGCGATCGAAGCGACCGATGCGGCTGTCAAGGCGGCGAACGTCGAACCGCTAAGGCTGCATCTGGCGTTTGGCATCGGCGGCAAAAGTTATTGTGTGCTCACGGGCGAAGTCGCGTCTGTTAAGGCTGCTGTCGAAGTCGGCAGCGAATTGGCGGGGGAAAAAGGACTGCTTGTTCATCAACTGGTGATTCCACGGCCGCATAAGCAGGTTTTGGAAGGGTTGCTCTAAACGGGAAGAGAGGGGAATGATCATGGCAAAACTGATTTCGGCAGCGGAACTGCGCGAACTGGCCGGGGACAGCAAACAGGTTGCGGTGCCGACTGGTGCGATATTAACTCCGTCAGCCTATGATCTGGCCAAAGAAATGAACCTGACAATCATCCGACAGTCAGAAGCCGAACAGCCGGCAGACAAGGCAAGATCTGGCCAAAAACCTTGCGTCAGCGAAGTGCAGGAGATTGTTCGCCGTGTGGTGGACAAAATGACCAAGCCGGCCTGCGCCAATCCCCGCCTGACTCATGTCAAAGCGGCAGGAATCGTACTGGAGCCGTTTGATCAGGCGCCGCCCGGCCAGAAGATCAAACTGAAAGATGTCATCACTTCTCGGGAAGCGAACTTGGGCGCTGGATTTATGGAGTTTGACCGCAGCGAGCTCCCCTGGCACTTGACCTATGATGAAGTGGATTATGTCGTGGAAGGAACATTTACGCTGCAGTCAGGCGGGACTACCTACACCTGCAAAGCCGGCGATGTACTGTACATTCCCAAAGACACCAAGGTGGTGTTCGGGTCCCCTGCGCAGGCAAGGGTCTTTTATGTGACCTATCCTGCCAATTGGGCGGATCTTTAACCATAATGCCTCCCGATCACAAATCAAAACCTAAGGAGGTGGTCGCCGAGCGCGGATATCATGAAATCCATGGCCAATAAAAAAGAAGGAGTGATACGGCAGATGTTCAAGAGCAAAAAAAGTTTAGTCGCGTTGCTGGTCCTCGCCATGTTCCTGATTGCCAATGTTGCGGTGGTCAGTGCGGCAGGGCAGGTCCTGACTCCAGGGAAATGGGCCCCCAATACTTACAAATCAATGCAAAAACTGATTGATGAAAATGGCGCAAAAAGTCCCAACTACAACTCGTCGAAAAAGCCCTACGTTGTTTTTGACTGGGACAATACCGCGATTATGAACGATACGGAAGAAGCCCTTTATCAATACCAAATCGAAAACCTGGCCTTCAAACTGACACCGGAAGAAATGGGTGCTTTGGTTGCCAAAAATGTTCCGGCGGGCGCTTTCCTGAAAGACTACAACAATGCCGCCGGACAACCGGTCACGCTGGATGCATTGGTCGCTGACATCGTCAGCAGTTATAAGTTTATCTATGATAACTACATTGGTTTCAAAGGGTTGATGAGTCTGGAAGATATTAAGAAAACCGATGAGTATCAAGATTTCCGCGCAAAAATGTGGTATGCGTATGAAGCGATTGGCGATACCTATGGCACGAAGGTCAGCTACACCTGGGTATTGTTCTTCTTCAAGAACATGACAACAGGCGAAGTGGAAGCGTTAGCCGAAAAATCTAATGATTATGCACTTGGCCAGGCAATTAGCCGCGCAAAATGGGTCAGCCCGGCGTCGCTGCCCGGTAAAGCCGGTGTTGTAGGCGTGTCTCGCTGGACGGGGCTGCGTTTGACCGAAGAAATCGCCGACCTGATGCATACTTTCCGTGACAACGGAATTGATGTATACATCTGTACTGCATCACTGGAAGATGTAGTCGGTGTATTTGCCTCCAATCCCAAGTATGGATATAAGCTGCCCCGCGCCAACGTAATCGGCATGCGGCTGGAAAAGGTCAATGATGTTTATCAGGACACTTACAAGAAGGATTATCCGCAAACTGCTGAAGGTGGTAAAACCGTCGTGTTGAAAATGTTGTTGGCGGACAAAAAAGGCTATGACCCAATTTTCATCGCTGGCGATAGCAATGGTGACTGGAACATGATGGTTGACTTTAAAGGAATTAAAAGAATCCTGGTTGTCAATCGGCTGCGTAGCGGCAAGAAAATCGGTGCGCTTTCCGCTGAAGCGGCTGCGACCATCGGCAAACCCGATGCCCGTGTTCTGTTGCAAGGACGTAATGAAAACACCGGTCTCTGGATGCCCACCGAATATATGCTCAAATACGGTCGTGACACTGAAGCGCTGATCGCAAAATAAAAGCAGATCGGCAATTAATTTTAGGGAACACAGTAAACCGGCGGGAGAAATCAGCGTTTTTCCCGCCGGTTTGCTGTGTTGAAAGCTAGCTGTTGCGAAAAGAACGGCCATAAACATTGGAAATGCGCAGGAATAAAGCGCAGTTTGGCGAAAGTAGATATGGAATGAATTGGGCAGAAGCCGATAAAACCTTTTCAACTATAAGATAGATTTCTGCAACCACTTTGTTTTTGTGGCACTTACTCACCCAAATAACCGACACCCGTTGGAGTACTTACTAAATCAAGCGTATCTTTGTTTTGGCTGGATGAGAATCGAAGTTGAACATCTTGTGACGAAGAGGGGGAAAAACAAAATGATTTGTAAAAAAATCGTGGGAATCGTTCTGGTGCTTTGGATCAGTTTGCTGCTGGGTGGGCAAGTCTTGGCCGAACCGGCCACCGACTATGCAAAACCGGCGCATTGGCTGTCGTTGCCAACCACGCCAACCAAGTCGGTTGATGTTTTTTACCTCTATCCTACGGTATATCAAAAAAAGACTCCAGCGGACGCTAATATCTGTAATGTCGATAATCCGGACATGCTTCAGCGTTCTCAGATGGCTTTTGCCTACCAAGCTTCGGCGTTTGCGCCAACTGCCAATTTGTATGCACCCTATTATCGTCAGGCCGACGCAGCCTACACGCTGACATTGCCACTGGCAGAACAGCGAAAAGTGGTCGGCGGTATTCCGGCAACGGATGGATTGGCAGCTTTTGATTATTACATCAAAAATTACAATCAGGGGCGTCCTTTTATTCTGGCCGGACATTCACAGGGTTCCAATATTCTGCTGTATCTGTTGTCCGACTATATGAAGCAGAACCCCCAGGTTTATGCCCGCATGATCGCCGCCTACGTGATCGGCTATTCGATTACACCGGAATACCTGGCGCAAAATCCGCATCTGAAATTTGCCAAGGGGCCTGACGATACCGGCGTAATCGTTTCCTATAACACGGAAGCGCCGCAAATGAATGGCAAAAACCCGGTGGTATTGCCTGGAGCCCTGGTAATCAATCCGATCAGCTGGACCCGTAGCGAAAAACTGGCGCCGGCTGAAGATAATCTCGGCTCGATTGATATGGGACCGGATGGATTGATGATCTTTCAAAAAGCCTATGCCGATGCCCGGATCGATAAAACAAAAGGAGTGCTAATCTGCAGCACGGTGGACGTGGATAAATTGTCGCCCGGCAATCAGGTTTTTCCAAAAGGAATTTACCATCATTACGACTATCTGTTTTACTACTTCAATCTCAGGGACAATGCCGCCAATCGGACGGATAAATTTTTAAAGGGGAAATGAAAAGGATGACTTTCACGCGACGCACTTTTCTCAAAACCGGTTTGACCGGCGCAGCGCTGGCCGCAAGCGGAACGCTGCCGAAAAAATGGCTGTCTCGATGCGCTGCCGCTGCTGCTAGAGCACGCACTACAGCCGCCAGTACGGTATTGCCCGTGCCGGTCCCGGTAGCTTCGCCAAAATTATTGCCGACAGAGATCGCAAAGTATTCTCAGTACGGCTATGGCAAATGGCAAACCGGAGAAGGTGTCGCCTATGAGAAACGGCTGGATTTGATGCCGACCGGCTACAGCGCGGCCAAAGCGGTTCCAGCTGCAAATCTGCTACGGTTTTTTACGATCACCGATATTCATATCTCGGACAAGGAGACCCCGGCTCAGGCGATTTTTTACGGATATCGGGGCGGGGTTTCGTCAGCCTATTCCGGCGTAATGCTGTATACGACACATGTGCTGGATGCAGCCATCCGAACCGTCAATGAATTGCATAAAGAGATGCCGATCGATTTCGGCCTTTCGCTCGGCGACACATGCAATAATACCCAATACAATGAACTGCGCTGGTACATTGATGTGATCGATGGCAAGCGGATTGAACCAAGTTCCGGCAATCACGCAGGTGCGGACACGATTGACTATCAAAAACCATACCAGGCGGCCGGACTCGACAAAACGATTCCCTGGTATCAGACAATGGGCAACCACGATCACTTCTTCATCGGTTTCCTGCCACCCAATGAGTATAGCCGCAAAACCCTGATCAGTGATCAGATCATCAATCTGGGCGACGTATTTACCGATGTCAAAGGACTGGACAGCCGAGGCTTTTATATGGGGGCGATTGACGGAGCCACTCCCTATGGCGATTTGATTGGCGTCGGCCCCGAAAAGAATTTTGCCACTCCGCCGAAAGTGAGAGCTGCAGACCCTGACCGGCGTTCGTTGTATCGTCAAGAATGGATGAACGAATTCTTTAAAACTTCAACCTGGCCGATCGGGCACGGATTTTCGCAAGCAAATGTCGACAATGATTTTGCCTGCTATAGTTTTGAACCGAAGTCGAATCTGCCGCTCAAGGTGATCGTGCTTGACGACACCCAGCGCAACGATGATGTGAATAATCCGAACTCGCTTGGCTATGGCCATGGTTCACTGGATCAGGAACGGTATGACTGGTTGGTGCAGGAGTTGGAGCTGGGTCAGGCCGAAGGCAAACTGATGATGATTGCCGCGCATATCCCAATTGGCGTTGAACCGTTCCCGTCGATGATGGGGTGGCATGAGCTTGCGCCGGTCACTGAATCGCAACTGATTGCCAAGCTTCATGAGTATCCGAATTTCATCCTCTGGGCCGCCGGTCATCGGCATATCAATACCGTCACCGCGTTCAAGTCACCGGACCCGAATCGCCCGGAACTCGGTTTTTGGCAGGTTGAAACCGCATCGTTGCGCGATTTCCCGCAGCAATTGCGTATTTTCGAACTAGTTCGCAACAGCGATGCTACGGTTTCAATTTTAGCTACCTGTGTGGATCCGATTGTCAAAGAAGGTTCGCTGGCGGCAAAATCCCGCACGAATGCCGTGGCGGCTCAGCAGATTTTTAAAAACGATATGCCGTTTTTGCCCACAGGTTCCTACAATGCCGAACTGGTGGTGCAACTGAACCCGCAAATGCAGGCAAAACTTAAGAATGTCGGCACGCCGGTAAAATAAGTTGAAACCATAGGGTCTATTCCAGACGCAGAAGGGGTGGATGAAACTGACGATGGATATCTTTTTCTGGGACATTGACGGCACGCTGATCCGTACGGATAAAGCCGGGTTGTATGCTTTTGAGCAGGCGGTGCGCGAACTGTGGGACAGTCCGGTTGATTTTCGTCAGGTTCATTCCGCCGGCATGACCGACTACTCGATTGCCAGGCAGATTATCGAAAGAATTTCGGCCAGACCGGCTTCGCACCAGGAAGTGAAAGATCTGACCAGGCGTTACGAAGAGCTGTTACAGGAGCACTTGGCGCAGCGAGAAGGCAAGGTGATGCCTTCGGTGCGCGAAATATTAGCCGCGCTGCAAGAAAAAGGCGCTCTTTCTCTGCTACTGACTGGCAATAGCCGAAAAGGCGCCGAAATGAAAATGCGCAAGTTTGGTCTGGAAGTTTTTTTTGATTTTGAGCACAGCGCCTTCTGCGAACATTCCCCCAATCGGGATGACGTAGCAACCCGGGCTCTGCAAAAGATCCTTAATCGGTTTGAAGCTGGTTCGTCCCGCTTGTTTGTAATCGGCGACACTCCCAACGATATCCGCTGCGGCAAAATGATCGGCGCGTACACCATTAGTGTGGCGACAGGAACCTTCAGTGAACCGGAACTGGCGTCCCATGAACCTTGGTGGAGTTTGCCGCATTTGCCGCCTGCACCTTTGTTTATCGAAAAGGTCGCTGCGGCAGGCTGATTTAAGGCGAAAGCTTTTTTGCCAGTTCCGCTAGTTCTTCAAGGCTTTGCCGTCCTTCCAGCGTCACTTCCTGGCCGTGGATGGTTACTGTCAGTTTGTTCGGGCCGAGCGGCCCGACGGAATAGTTCTTGGTATCTCTTGTCGCCGCCTGCTCGGACTGCACGGCGGTATTTTTTTGCCCGGTCGGCAGTTTGCGCTGGCTGATGGCCAGTTCTTGCGGCGTTCCGGTATTGAACACCTGGCGGATGTTGTCGGCGGAATCCTGGGTAATCGAATCAGGCGTACGACCAGGAAGCTTTAATGGAACCAGACTGTCTGCGGTTGCCTTTTCTTTTGGTGCTACAGGCGGAATGGCTGATTTCAGGGATGGTGCAGCCCGTTCGGCTCTTGCCTCAATCGGGACAGGTTGGACAGGGGCAGGCGGTTTCGCTGTAGGAGGAGTGGTCGGAGGAGCTACCGCAGGAGGCGCTGAAGGCGCGGCGGGAGAAGCCGGCTGGGTTTGTAGCGGACCGGAGCGAGGCTTTACCGTCGGAGCGACTGGGGCTACGCTTTTTGTATCAGATTTTGTATCAGACGAAGAAGTCGTGTTGGCCGGTGCAGTTTTTTCGGATGGATTTGCTTGCGGAACAGTTGCAGGCATGGTTTGCTGTGCGATGTCCTGAATCTCAGGCGTTCCATGCAAACCGAAGAATACAAGCAAGGCGGCTGCGGCGCCCAATAGCCCGGAGTAAACCCAGGGCATGCGGCGGCTTTTTGTTTGTGCGTGTAGACCGGCGGTCGCCTGTTCGACGCTTGCCGACAAGATATGCTCCGGCGGTTTGGCCGGCAAGTCAGAGTTGCGCAGGAGAGCGGCGACTTCGAGCAATTCATCCAGCTCCTTGTCGCTTGATTGCGTTGGCTGTCCGCTGTTTAGCCGGTCGAGGGCAGCGGATAGTTCTTCTGTTTTATTGCTCATCTTCCTGCCAACCTCCTTTCGCCAGCAGTTTTTCCCGCAGGTTTTTCAACGCGCGTTGCTGCAACATTTTTATGGCGGCCTCGCTTTTATCCATGGCGAGGGCCACATCCCTGACCGGTAAACCGGCCAAGATACGATATTCGATGACCTGGCGCTGCTCTGGCGGCAGGTCATTTAACGCAGCAGCAAGCGCTTGCTTTTTTTCCGTCGCAAGCAGTGCGTCAGCAGGATTTTCGCCGCCGGCCAGCCGGTCCTGTATATCTGTGACATTGCTATTGATCGGGCTACGGCCTTTTTTTCGCCATATGTCGGTGATCAGGTTGCTGGCGATGCGACCAAGGTAAGTGGTAAATCGGCTGTCGGTCTGTTTGTAGCTCGCCAGTGAACGAAATGCCCGGAAAAAGGTTTCTTGCACGACATCCTGCGCTTCGTCGGCACTGCCCAATTTATGCGCGATGAAACGGAACAGCGGTTGCCAGCAATCGCCGACCAGTTGGTTCAGCGCCGCTTGATCGCCGGTTTTCGCCTTTTCAATCAAATCCCATTCTGACGCCATCCGCTCACCACCTGGCAACATTGTTGTCCCAGGTTCATTGTAGGGGTAGCAGATGCCTGGCGTCAACATGACGCAACAGTCTTTTCATATAGTTCAACGGTCTAACACCGAAAAAGTAACAAAAAATTTTTCTCACAGGCGTTACCTTTTTGTGGGTCGTGCGTTTATCAGGTTGTAAGCAGTCCGACTGACGTTGCCGGACAAACAGAAAGGAATGAGCAAGATGAGAAAAAGAAGCGCGATTTTTTTACTTGTCATCATGTCACTGATTACCAGTGTGGGTGCGATCAATGTGGAAGGGCTGATAAAATCAACAACGGCGGCTGCGGAAATCAAAGCCGTCGGCATGCCGCTGCAGGAACTGCTGGATCTGCTCAGCCGCTCTAGCGGAATAGAACTGGCCGCCGTTCCGGAAGTCGCCGACTTGAACGTGGACTTGAGTGTGCGAGCCGACCAGACGGTTGCATCGGTACTCGCGGCGCTGCAAGAAAAGTATGGTTTGATGAGCAAACTTAATACTGCCAAAACTGCGGTGATTATCGTCAAAGGCGATTATGTGACGGAGCGCATGTTTGGCGGCAAAGGAATCATGCTGGCTGCAAAAGAGAACGTTCAACCGTCAGTGGCGCGACCTGCATCAGGCGTAATTCCACCGTCGTCGCCGGTTGCCTGGAACACGGAAGAATACAAGGCGATTACCGACAATGGATTTCAGAACGTCAACAGTAGTCCACTGTCCACCTTTTCGATCGATGTCGATACCGCTTCCTACAGCAATGTGCGGCGTTTTCTCAACAGTGGCAATCTGCCGCCGGCCGACGCCGTCCGCACGGAAGAACTGCTAAATTATTTCTCTTATGATTATCCGCAACCGACTGGCGATCAACCGATATCGCTGACAACCGAAGTCGGCGCGAGTCCCTGGAACAGCAACCGCCGCCTGGTCTTGCTCGGGTTGCAGGGAAAAAGCATCAAGACGGAACATTTGCCGCCGAGCAATCTCGTGTTCCTGATTGATGTATCAGGTTCGATGTTTGCCGAAAATAAATTGCCGCTGCTGAAAAAGGCATTTAAACTGTTGGTGCAGCAATTGCGGGCTGAGGACCGAGTTGCAATCGTGGTTTATGCCGGGGCTGCCGGGTTGGTGCTGGACTCTACTCCCGGCAATGAAAAAGCAGTGATCAACGCCAAAATAGACGGACTGCAGGCAGGCGGTTCCACCGCCGGCGGCGAAGGAATCAAGCTGGCTTACAAGATTGCCAAAGACAAATTTATTGAAGGCGGAAACAACCGGGTCATTTTGGCAACCGACGGCGATTTTAATGTCGGAGCGTCCAGTGAGGGCGAACTGGCAAGATTGATTGAGGAACGGCGCGATCAAGGAATTTACCTAACCGTGCTTGGTTTTGGCATGGGAAACATCAAGGATAATAAGATGGAAATGCTGGCCGACAAAGGAAACGGCAACTATGCCTATATCGACAATGCGTTGGAAGCGAAAAAAGTACTGGTTTCTCAGATGGCGGGAACCTTGTTCACCATCGCCAAAGATGTGAAGATCCAGGTCGAGTTCAATCCGGCCAAGGTCAAGGCATATCGCTTGATCGGCTATGAAAACCGCAAATTGGCCGACCGCGATTTTAATGATGACAAAAAGGATGCCGGAGATATGGGCGCAGGTCATTCCGTAACGGCGCTATATGAGATTGTACCGGCAGATTCGCCCGAAAAAGTCGCAACGGTTGACCCGCTTGTCTACCAACAGTCGCAAGCTGCAGGCAGCAATGATCTACTGCAGGTGAAAATTCGCTATAAAAAGCCGAACGAGGAAACCAGTTCGCTGATTACGCAACGGGTAGACGGACAGGCTAATTTGGCTGCAACCCCATCGGAAAACTTCCGCTTTGCCGCGGCGGTGGCAGAATACGGGATGTTGCTGCGAAACTCCGAGTTCCAGGGACAATCCTCCTACGCCCAGGCGCTAGCGCTGGCCCGGGGCGCGCGGGGCAGCGATGAAAACGGTTACCGGACAGAATTCATCAAATTGTTGGAAATCAGTCAGATATTGGCGGCTCGTCCCTGAGGAAACCATTAGCGACCATATCGCTAGTGCAAAAGAGACCGTGAAAACTTGCTGCAGCAAGTTTTCACGGTCTCTTTATTCTTAATGACGCGGCCAATGCCCTACAGCATAATCATATAGATCGGGATGGCGAACAAGGCGGCAATGGTCGTGGTGCTGACCAATACGGCGGCGTATTCAGTGTCGGCCCCATAAAGGCGAGCCATCAACGTCGTTTGGGTCATGGCCGGCAGTGCGGACTGGATCACGAAAACTTTTTTCATTAGCTCGGGAATCGGAAAGAAAGAGGCTACTGCTATGACAATCAGCGGGGAAATGACGAACCGACCGGCCAGTAGAACCAATAAATCTTTGGTTAATTTGATTTCACTGAACTTTACGCCGAACATGACGATGCCGATAAACAACATCGACAAGGGGGTAGTCATGTTGCCGAGGTATTTAAAGGTTACCATCAGGAAGTTGGGTAATCTCACGCCCAGCATGACCAGCGTGATTGCGATGGTGAAGCCGATGAACGGTGGTGAAAATACTTGCTTGAGCGAAGCGCGGCTAATCAATTTGGCAGGCGCGGACTTGCCGCTGAGACTGATCGAATAGTTGCCGATCGTCCAGAACAGAAAAGCGTTGGCCAAAAAATAAACCAGCACGAACGGAACGCTTCCCTCGCCGTACAACGCCAAATTTACCGGTAGTCCGACAAAAATTGCGCTGGAACAGAAAAATGCTGAGCGAAAGGTCCCCCGACGATTGTCAGGAAGGCTAAGCAGATTGGAGATGACATAACTGATTGAAAAACTGATCAGCATCGAGATGGCAGGGACGAATACACCGGCCAGTAGCGGGAGCAGTTTGGCCCGGTCAAACGTATTCAGCATGCTCCAGATCATGAAGGTTGGCAGGGATACGTAATTAACCAATAATGGCAAAAGGTTTGAGTTTTCCGCCGTAAAGAATTTTCTGGCGGTGAGAAAATAGCCGGTCGAGACCATCAGCATGATGGCAAAAAGTCCTTCAAGCGCCTGAAAAAAAACCATGGGGCCTCCTCGTTCATTATGTTCAATAATTATGCCAAAACTTATCGCGACAAACCAATATGGAAAACATTGATGTTCTATACGGAAAAAATATGATACAACCGACTAGATCAGGTTCTGGCCGTAAGTAAACAGGCCAGAAAATTTCTTGCCACACTGGAAAGATAGCGGTTGCGGTTCCAAATGATTGCTTTTTTTATTGAAAGAGCCGGGTCGGCGATTTCCTGGAAGGTCAGATGATTGCTGGGGACCAGGCCGGTGGCTGATTTTAGCACGATCGCTACGCCGAGTCCGGCATCGGCCCAGGCCAACAAGGAGCGAACATCGTCGCCGCGACAAAGAATAAACGGTTGAAAGCCATTTTTGCGACAAACTTCACTAATCATTGCTTCGTTGCTGCGGTGGATCAGTAGTGGTTTTTCGCGAAGCTCCGTGATTTGCAGGCGGGTTGCAGGGGGCTTCGCTGAACCGGTGAGTTTTTGCGCGGCAATCATTGGTTCGGCCGGCAAATCGTAGGCCTGGAATAAATCGGGGTCGTAGATGGCGCGGGCGATTCCGATCTCAATCACGCCATTTTGCAATAGCTCGAGAATTCGCATGGTGCTGCCTTCCCAAAATTGAAAAGTGATTCCGGGATATTGGGCATGAAAATTACGGATGCGTTCCGGTAAAAAGGTGGCACCGGCGGAGGCTACGGCGCCAATGGATAATGTTCCGCGTGAGCCGGAATTGAGGTCCTGCAGTTCAACAGTCGTGGCATTAAGCAGTTCGATGATTTGACCGGCGCGGTCTTGAAGCAAACGACCGGCCTCGGTCAGCTTGATTTGCCGGGGGCCGCGTTCGACAAGCTGTACGCCCAGTTCGCTCTCGATCAGTTTCAATTGCTGACTCAAAGGTGGCTGGGCCATATTGAGACGCTTGGCTGCCTTAGAAATCTGGCCTTCTTCGGCTATGGCCTGAAAATACTTTAGTTGGCGGATGTCCATGCAATCACCTGCTAATATATATTTTAATAATATATAAAGTTTGAAATATTGATATTTGAAATATGAATATGCAGTGATTACAATGATAAATGAAACCGGGACCGATGGCAAGAAAAATTGGACGCAAATCAATGAAAAAGATAAGGGGTGGAATTATGTTTCTGGAACTGTTGAAAAATACCGATCAAAAAGAGTCTTTCATGCATCTGGCGTATTGGGTGGCGACGGCGGACGGAAGTTTAGGCTTGCCGGAAATCAAGATGATGGATATATTCTCGCAAGAAACAGGCGTCGTGAACTGGCGAAAGCAAGCCTGTCCCGACGCCCTGGAAGAAGAGTGCGCAATATTTGACGACGACCTGTCGCGTAAGATCGCCTATTCCAATTTACTGGCGATGGGGTGCGCCGAAGAGTTTGAAAACGGACGCCAGGCGCAGGCGGTCGAAAAAGTGCGTGAAATGTTTGCGATCAGTCCGGCGTTGGAGCAAAATTATCGGCAGTGGATGGATATCATGAAAGGTTCGTGTTCGCCGCACCATTATCTTGACTGATATCGGGCTATTTGGGCTTGTTGTAGCCGGCAGCCCCGAATGGGTGCAGTTTTTCCAGCCATGCTTCAAACAGATCGTTGACTGCGGTCGTATAGTATTCCGGCAGATACTCTTCTGGTTTCAATGTGGCGAGAATGTCGAACGAAAAGGCGGTTTCGCCGTATTGATTCCAATCAGCCTGCAGCTGGGTGTTGCGGTGCATGCCGCGTCGCAACTCCAGCTGATGGCGGTTGATAATGCCGGGAAGATTAAGCGCCTTCAGCAGCAATAGCTTTTGAGTGACATTGTTTTTGATTTGGAACACTCCCATCGGTAGCGGAGTCTCCTTGTATTCGCGCAGCAGAGTTTTTTTTCGTTCGGGGTCCATTGTTTCGGCCTCCTCAATATTATTATTCTGACGTGCCAGCTCAGTCTCGACGTTGCGACGATACTCGCTGCCATCGGGTCGGCGCGACAAAAATCCATAATCGATCAAATGACGGCGCAATAGAACGTGGTCTTCGAAAGCCGCGGATAAAATAGCGTTGACTTCTTTTTCGTTATAAGCGCGGTGGGGCGCAAAACGTTCGGCGAGTTGCCGCAGGACAATCAAACGGCGCTTTTCCCGACCGGGATAAGTTGCCAGCGGCCCTTCAATTCCTTGCGGGAAGTAAGTCGCAAGGATTTTTTGTTCTGCAACAGGAACGTCGACAGATGTTTGCGTCGTTAAGACAGCAATTTTTCTTTGCGACTGCGTTTCCAGCAATTCGCCGATCGCCAGAAAACACTTTGCCTGCTTTAGCTTTTCCCGCAACAAAAACCGGTGGTTACGGATTGTCGACACGCTGCCTGCGCCAAGTTGGCTGGCAATTTCCTGGTCACTGATTCCGTCTGCGAATAAACCGATGAGCTGCGTTTGCAGTTCGGTGAGGCCGGTCCAGCGTTTGTCGAGCTGCAGCAGGATTTGCAGCGGCGAGCCATGATCGGTTTCGATGTGGATGCGGATAAATTTTTCCGCGTCATAAAAATTGTCGGCGTTGCGATAGATTTGGCCCGGCTCGGTCTTAAATCCACAACATAGACAGAAAAAACGGTCTTGTGTTGCATCGAAAATATAACCGCGCTTGAGATCGGCGACGGAAGCTTGCGATAGTAACTGGTTACGCTGCATGAATATCAACTCCTAATTCGATATGATTTATAGATATAATGATATATTATCTATTTAAAATCAACAAAAATATAAAATTATCTATTTAGTGCTTGTTGTTTTTTAAAAGCATTTAGTGCGCCGGCCTGTTGACCAACCAACACTTTACTTTTTGCCGCATGAGGAATACAATACAAATGAAGTGAATAGGGCAGTAAGCTGGGGGGGCCGCAAGGCTGAGAGGAAGATTCCGACCCTTGGAACCTGATGTGGTTAAGACCACCGTAGGGAAGCGAGTGCAAAGGATACCGGAGAGCAAGCTTTTCTGCACTGCTCTCTTTGTTTTTGTGCGAAAAAAATGAAAGTTGAGGATGACGAGATGAGCTATTCAACTCAAATGGATGCGGCAAAACAAGGAATTATTACGCCGCAGATGCAGACTGTCGCTGCCAAGGAAAAGATGGACCCGCAGCGGTTGTGTGAATTGGTGGCTGCCGGACAGGTCGTGATACCGGCCAATAAGAACCACCGGAATCTGGACGCCGAAGGGGTAGGGACGGGCCTGCGGACAAAAATCAATGTCAATCTCGGCGTTTCCAAGGACTGCTGCGATCTCGACCTGGAATTGGCCAAGGCGCTTAAGGCGATTGAACTGAAAGCGGAAGCAATCATGGATCTTAGCTGTTTCGGCAAGACCCAGACGTTCCGTCGTCGTTTGCTTGATGCTTCTACGGCGATGATCGGCACGGTGCCGATGTATGATGCAGTCGGTCTGCTTGATAAAGACTTGAAGGATATCACGGTTGATGAATTCTTCAAAGTTGTCGAAACCCATGCGCAGGACGGCGTCGATTTCATGACGATCCACTGCGGTATGAACCTGGCGACGGCAGAACGTGTGAAACGCAATAAACGCCTGACTAATATCGTGTCGCGCGGTGGATCGTTATTGTTTGCCTGGATGGAGATGAACCAACAAGAAAACCCGTTTTATCAATACTACGACCGGTTGCTGGATATCTGTGTGGAATATGATGTGACGCTTAGCCTGGGTGATGCCTGTCGTCCCGGCTCGATTCATGACGCAACGGATGCAGCGCAGGTCGAGGAACTGATTACTCTAGGCGAGCTGACCAAACGTGCCTGGGCTCGCAATGTCCAAGTCATGATTGAAGGCCCCGGACACATGGCGATCAATGAGATTGCTGGCAATATGATGATGCAGAAACGGCTCTGTCATGGCGCGCCGTTTTATGTGCTTGGGCCGCTCGTAACCGACGTGGCCCCCGGCTATGACCATATTACCAGCGCAATCGGCGGAGCGATCGCTGCGGCAAATGGCGCCGATTTCCTTTGCTATGTGACGCCGGCCGAGCATTTGCGGCTGCCGGATCTCGACGATATGAAAGAGGGGATCATCGCTTCCCGGATCGCCGCTCATGCGGCGGATATCGCCAAAGGCATTCCCGGCGCACGGGATTGGGACAATGCGATGAGTACGGCCAGGGCTGCAGTTGATTTTCCTAAGATGATTGAACTATCGATTGACCCGGAAAAAGCGCAGCGATACCGCGATTCGTCCAAACCGGAACACGAAGATACCTGCACCATGTGCGGTAAAATGTGTCCGATGAAGAACATGAAGAAAATCCTTAGCGGCGAAGATGTCTGTATAGATTAGTCTTGAAATGATGGGCTTTACAACGCAAATGATTTGGGCCGGCATCATTATGTCGGCCGTGCTGGTCATCTTTACACTCGGAAAAAGCCCGCTGTTTAGAGTCGACCGGGCCGGCGCGGCGATTATCGGTTCGGTGGCGATGATCGCCGCTGGGGTGTTGTCTTTTGAGGAAGCCGGGCAGGCGGTGGATTTTCGCACCATCATCATATTGTTTTCGATGATGGTGGTGGTTGCAAATCTGAAACTGGCCGGCTTCTTTGATTTGTTGGGCAATATGGTTGCGAGTGCTGTCAAGTCGCGGCGGCAACTCTTGGCGGCGACGATTCTGGTGAGCGGAGCTGCCTCGGCGGTGGCGATCAACGATATCGTCTGTCTGCTGTTCACGCCGGTTGTACTATTGATTTGCGAGAGGACCCGCTGCAACCCGGCGCCGCATTTGCTGGGAGTGGCGATGGCTTCGAACATCGGCAGTGCGGCGACGCTTGTGGGCAATCCACAGAACATTTTGGTCGGTGGCTTGTCAGGCCTTTCGTTTCTCAGTTATTTTTCAGCAGCTGCGCCGGTGGCCGTGGTCGGGCTTGCCTGCACCTATCTGACGCTGGCCTGGTTCTATCGCAGGGAAATGGCGGTCGCATGGAATGGCCAGGACCCGGTCGTTGCGGTTGTGCACTCCTATTTGGTGCGTAAAAGTCTGCTGACTTTGGCGGCGATTTTACTGGCCTATATTTCCGGTGTCGAACTGGCCATGGCCTCGGCGGTAGGAGCGGCTTTTTTGCTGGTTACCCGTCGGGTCAAGCCGAACAAGGTTTATACAAGCATCGACTTTAACCTACTGATTGTGTTTATCGGATTGTTTGTTATCGTAGCCGGCGTGGAAAAAAGCCGTTTGATGGATCATATCCTACAATTATTCTCGTTCAGTGGATTTGGCAGCCTGAGTGTTTTTGCCGTCGTGACGACGATTGTCTCCAATATCGTTAGTAATGTGCCGGCAGTATTGCTGCTCAAATTTTTCATTCCGGCGACGCAGCCGGAGCTCTGGTGGAAAGCACTGGCCTTGTTTTCCACACTGGCGGGGAATTTGACTATCACCGGCTCGATTGCCAACCTGATTGTGGTTGAAATTGCCCGACGGCAGCATGTGGAAATCAGCGCGAGAGACTATTTTGTCGTTGGCTTTCCACTAACGATCGTAATTACGGCTATTGGAACGTTGTGGCTGCAAATCTTTGGATGACGTAAGCGATTAGATTTTCAACAAAATAATACGCAATAAAAGACGATTTATCTGCAACGCATTCCATTGATTGGCACGATGCAGATATTTTTATTGACAAAGAAAATGTAACGCATTAAGATTTGAATATAAAATAAAAATACTCAAAAATTCATGTCGGGGTGAAAAAATGAATCCGAGGCAGCAAGAGATTCTCAAGGCTTTCATCGACTTAATCGATCGAAACGGGATTAACCGGACAACAATGCAGGATATAGCGCGAGAAATGGGTTGCAGTGTTGGTACGATTTATAATGAATTTGCCAATAAAGAAGCTCTGATTGATGCATATGCCAGCTATATTTTGGATTTGGCCAAAGCTTCGGCAGAAGCGGTAATTGATCCGACAGTTCCTCCGTTGGCGCAACTTCGAGAGCTACTGCTGAACCATGTGGATCGTGTAAATTTGTTGATGCGGAAAAATCGCGGCGCGTTGGAGATCATCGGCGACGTTAACACGTTTCGCTATATTGGCAAAAAAAACCTAAACATGCGGCAGGAGATTCGTCAGATTTTGCGGCAGAAAACGGGACAACTACTGATGCGGGGAGTACAACAGGCAGAGATTGCTGAGTCGATTGAAATCGAGGCGACGGCAGGATTGATTATCGACGCGTTTACCGAATACTGGTCGCCGCCGCTCATTGTGAAACGTCAACCAGAAGAGGTTTTGGCAGACGCATCACGGATGTTTGATTTGATTGCTCAGGCAATCAAATCAAACGAAACAAGGGGCGATAAACATGAAAATCCTGGCGATCAATGGCAGTCATCGGGGGCGGAACGGCTGCACCCAAATATTGCTCGACAAGCTGGCCGAGGGCGCGACAACCTGCGGCGCTGAATTTGAAACTGTCGTGTTGGCAGAGCAAAAAATCAACCGTTGTCTGGCCTGTGATTTTTGCAACAAACCGACGACTTTCGGCCGCTGCGTCCACGATGGGAAAGACGATGTAAAGGCAATCTTTGAACGGATGCGTGCGGCGGATATCATTGTCTACGGGTCGCCGGTCTATGTGTTTGGCGTGACCGGTTTGCTGAAGACTTTTATGGATCGTTTTAATTGTACCGGCACGGCGCCAGGTCTGTGCATGACGAAAAGCGGCCTGATTTTTCACCATGTCGATAAAAAGGTCATCGGAAAACCTATCGTGGTGATGACCCTCTGCGCCAATATTGAACAGGAAACGGTGAAAAATACGTTGACATATTTCAAAACCTTTGCCCGTTATACCGATGCGCCGATTGTCGGAACTTTGGTGCGCAAAATGGCGATGCAGCTGGAGAAAACTGATGAACCGTTGGTTCGGGAAGTGTTGTCGAGCTTTGTGCAGGCGGGACGCGAACTGGCGCTTGGCGGAGCGATCAGTCGCAGCACAGAAAAAGCAGCGGCCAAACCGCTGCTTAACGTACCATTTCTTGATATATTGATGCATTTTCCCCTATTTAAGCGGCGCGCCGTGGAACAGGCAAATCGCGGCTCGTAGTTCCAAATCCGTCGGTGCTAACGCACCGGCGGTTTTTTTCCGTATTTGATGACTTGGATATCGTCCACGGTCACCATGCCTTCTTTGACCATTTTATCCAGGTGCGGCAGGAATTTTTCGATGTATTCGGTGCTGTCAATGATTTCGATCATGATTGGCAAGTCAGCCGATAGATCGATCAGACTGGCGGTGTGAATCCGGCTGTTGGCGCCATAGCCCATACAACCCTGAAAAACGGTTGCACCCGCTAGATCCAGCTCCTTGGCTTTCAGCACCAACGCCTTGTAAAGCGACTTGCCTTCCCAGGAATCTGCTTCGCCGATATAGATCCGAAGACGCTTGGCGTGGGCTTTGATTTTTGCCATGAGAATCACCTCGCTTTTCCGTAATTTGTTTTTCAACAAACTGTTATGTATTCATTTCGACAAACAAACCCGGTAACCCTGTCATTAAGCAAAATGATTTTGGGAACAGGGATACCGACTGACATGCAGAACTATTATATTGTGGGCAGAGGGAGTTTGCGTTCTATCGGGTTGATAATATGTTTAGGGGGTGGATTTAGTGCGAACCCATCTGAAACAATTGTTGCTGATGCTTTGTTTTGTTGCTGTAATTCTGAGATGCGGGCAGGCAGAGTCGGCGCCGCAGGAACTAACCGAATTTGCCTATAACCGGGCTGTGGCAGTGACGCATGCACGGGCCGCACTTGAAGATTTCGCCGCGCTGATGATGCCGCAACAATCACTTTCGGAATTCGATTTTTCCAGGCCGTCGGTGGCGGCAGTTTTGGCTAAGGACTGTGCGGGCAAGGAAATTAAGGTAATACTTGTTGCGTTTCCCGGCAAAAAGAGCAATGATTGGGCAGTATCCCAATGGGAACGCAATCGTGACGGCCTGATCAACCGGATGTTGTCAGTTGGATTCGCGGTCGAGTCGTTCGATTCTTTAGTGCGCCAGGCTCGTAGCGGTGGCGAGCATTGTTTGTGAACTGTGCCAGCAACAGCTGTTATTGTCTGCAAAGTTGCTGTTTGAGTTTACTCGAGTTTGTTTTTTGGATAGCTGCATAGCTCTACGTCATAATGAAAAATGGCTGGGAGGAGTCTGTGATGAAACAGATATCGCGCAGGGAATTCATTAAGACTACGGCAGTCGGACTGGGATCGCTGGCTGCGTTGGACGCTATCCCACGAGAAGTTCTGGCATTTGAGGCCGCAGACACAGTGCTATTTAACGGTAATATAATAACGGTAGATGCTAAAGACACGATAGTCCAAGCTGTGGCCATAAGAAATGGCAAGATTCTTAAAGTCGGCAGTAACCAAGAAGTACAGTCGTGGAGCGGGAATGGAACAGAACGGATTGATTTAAAGGGAAAAACGGTAACTCCGGGATTGGTGGATTCTCATTTGCATATAATGGGATACGGCATGCAATTTCGTCCTCTGTTTTTGAACATACGGTTTCCACTAACGCCAAACAAAGCGGCTTTGTTGAAATTGGTGGCTGAACGGTCGAAAACAACAAAACCCGGAGAATGGATCGTTGGGAATCAAGGGTTTACCTTAAGCGTCGATCAGACGCCTACCCGTTGGGAGCTCGATGAAGTCGCACCGCAAAATCCGGTCCTTTTGCGGCATAACTCGGGTCAACACTCGACAGCCAACAGTATGGCTCTAAAACTGGCTGGGATAACTGCCGCAACGCCCAATCCATATTCGGGGAAAATCGGACGAAGGGCCGGGAGTATGGAACCTAATGGCTTGCTATTTCATTATCCGGCTGAGAATTTGGTGAACAGAGTGGCGCCGGGAATTTCTGATCGTGACATGGCAAGCCTTGCCGAAGATGTGGAAAGGGGGCAATTGCGATGTCTAGCTGCAGGCTATGCCAGTGGCCACGATGTTATTGTCGCTCCGCAGAAAATAGGCGGGTATTTTGCTGCCGCCAAGGAAAACCGATTAAAGATGAGAATCAGGTTGATGGAGTATGTTAGTCATGAAAAAGAATTGGAACAACTGCTACGCAACCGTGATACCAGTTCGAATCCGATGTTGGAAAACGGCGGATATAAGTTGGCAGTTGACGGGGGTGTAGCTGCCAAAACTGCGCTGATGTATGATGCCAATTTGGAATCCTCAAAGTCTTCTTATGTCTATCACGATCAAGCGACTTTGAACCGGATGACGCGAATGATACACGCCACCGGACACCAGGTGGCGTTCCATGCAGTTGGCGACAGGGCAATCGACATGGCAATCAACGCCATCGAAGATGCAATGCAGGCAAAGCCACGGGAAAATCATCGCCATCGAATTGAACATTGCCTATTCCCAACAGAAAAAGCGCTTTCACGAATAAAGCAACTGGGAATTGTGGTATCGGTGTCGCCGCAATGGATACGGTTTCACTCGGATGGATATAAAGCGATGACGAATGAGAGTGCGATGCAAAGATTCTTACCTTTGAAAACCATGTTAGACATGGGGATTCCAGTTGCTTTCGGATGTGACGTGCCTGCTACAATTCTGTTGGAGCCACGCTGGGCTTTTATCGGGGCCGTGGGACGAACGACCCACAACGGGTATTCGCCGAATCCGGCGGAATGTTTAACAATAAAGGAAGCGCTTCGGATGCATACGATGGGGGCGGCTTACGCCGGATTTGAAGAGCGGGCTGTTGGATCGCTGGAAGAAGGAAAATTGGCGGATATGGTGGTGTGGTCCCACGACCTGTATGCCATGCCGCTGGTGGCAATGCAGTCTCTTGCAGCAGAACGGGTGATGGTCGGAGGAAAGTTTGTCGAAACATCGAGATGAAGAACCCGCATGATGCTGACATCCTGCGGGTTCTTATCTTGGTACGTCCGGTTTCAGGTACTTGTTATTTTTTTGTGTGGATCGATGACGGCTTTCATCACCCGGTGGTGCTCGACATCCGCTATCGCCTGGTTGACTTCGTGCAGGCCGTAATGGCCGGAGATGAATTTTTCCCAGGCAAAGCGGTTGTGATGCTTGGCCATGATTTGAATCGAGCGGTAAAAGTGACTGAGATCGATTCCCCAAGTCCCCTTGATGGTCAGATGCTTTTTGTTGATGTCGAGGTGCGGATTCATCGAAATGTCGCCGTTATTGGTGTATTGCCCGACAACAACATAAGTTCCGGCGTCGCGGGCCATCGCCATGCCTTCTTTGACAGCGGCAGGGAAGCCGGTTGCCTCGATGACCACATCTGCGCCGCGTCCTGCGGTCATTGCCTTGATGGCAGCGACTCGTTCCTCGGCGGTCGTGTTTTCAATGTTTACCACAGCATCTACGCCAAACTGCTTGGCAAGTTCCAACCGGTGCGACGGACCGCCGACTACGATGACATTGACAGCTCCGGCAAGTTGCGCCAAAATCGCCGAATTCAGGCCAACCGGACCGCTGCCCTGAACGACCACGGTATCGCCCAGCTTGATGCAGGCCTGTTCAATCGCGTGGTAGGCTGTGGGCAACCCGCAACCGGCGCCGATAAAGGCTTCGGGTTTAACTGTCGGTGGTAATTTGACAACCTTGACGCCAGGTTTCAGATAAATCTTCTCGCTCCAGCCGCCGAGAAGCCCATCCTGCAGGCCATAGGTGATCCCATAAACCTTGCGACTGGGACAGCGGGTCGAGGCTTTGGCGACGAGGCAGAACCAACAGTCGTGACAGGTTTCGTGCACATCGAGAAACGTCACGACATCGCCGATTTGCAACGGCTGTCCATCGGCATCCCGCAGGTCGCCGTTCATCTTTTCGACTCGACCGACATTGATATGGCCGGGGATGATTGGATAAGGCACGCCGGCCAGCCGACCGTGATAAAGATGGACATCGGTGCCGCAGACTTCGCTGTAGACGGTTTCCAGCAAAGCGGCTCCCGGTTCCAGCACCGGATCAGGCAGAGTTTGGATGCCGATCGGCGTCAAGGGCTTTTCTAAAATGGCGGCTCGAATCATGAAAAACACTCCCGTTCTATGTCATATACTAAAAACTTCCCTGTGCGAGCAGCAAAATCCTGCCTATACAGGTGATTTTATCGATGCAACGTAACCTAATTTTTACAATCCTTTAACTTCGCATAATACTCCCTTAACCGCAAATCGTTTTAGCGTCGCTATAATGAGAGCATAGGGAGCTGCGGAGGTGAAGCATGCAGCGGTTAGCGCATCTGTTGTTAGTTACGGCATCGCCGTTTCAGCGGTTTATCGACAAACCGCCATTGACGCATTCGTTTTGCAATGCACGGGCGATCGATATTTTGGCGCGGGAAGCGTTCTTGCCTTGCGCCGATTTTTTCAGCGCATATATCAAGGAGATCAATCAAGGTGGTTTCTGGGCTGATAGCCAGTGGAAAAATATCGACCATTACCTGGAGCCGAAGACGGGACGTGGTATCTGGCCTTTCGGCAATGCACTGGACACTTTTCAACAATATTTTTCTCGCGCGGTCAAGGAAGCGCGCCAGGGAAACCGCTGCAAGGCGGCTTTCTTTTTGGGAGCAGCCTCGCATCTGGTGCAGGATATGTGTGTGCCGCACCATGCAAGGGGGCGGATGTTTAGCGGTCATCAGGATTACGAAATCTGGGCGATGAAGCATTTTAGCGAATTTGCCGTTGAAGAAGGCGGCGTGTATCGCCAAGGCAATAAAACGGCCGACTTCATTATGAAAAACGCCTGTGTAACCGCCGAGTTGCTGGACGCAGTAGATGCGGACAAGGGAAACGCCGAATATGATTCGGTAACGCGCGTGGCGCTGCCGCTGGCCCAGCGCTCGACCGCAGGATTGTTTGAGAATTTCCATCGCCTGGCATTGAATCCGTTGACGATTATCAATATCCCGCTCGCAACCGGTGCGACCATCGTCGCCTGAGCCCCTCCTTGGGTGCGATGGCTTTCATATAAAACAAACGACCGGGAAATTTCCCGGTCGTTTGTTTTATATGTGCCGATAGGGGGCGCTGGTTCTTATGCGGGTAAATCTCTTGCCCATTGCATCTTCTCCAGAATAACCCCGGCGATCCGGGTTGCTCCGTCTTCGACGCGATCTTGCTGCCGGTCCGCATTTGAGCCATTGCCCAGTGAATCCAGCGCCTTTATCAGTGAGATCGAATTCGGTGCGAACAACCCGTAGCGACTTTTGGAAACATAGTCGATATTGCCGGTTTCCTGCAGTCCGACAGCGCCCGTCACGACTAACGGCCGCTGCAGCGCCCGGGCTTCCATGATCGTACCCGGCCCAGCTTTGGTTGCAACAACATCAGCCGCCAGCATCAATCGTTCCATATTGTGCACAAAACCGAACACATGGGTTTGCGATGGAGCGTCTGGGCGATTTTTCAAACTGGCGAATAGTTCTCGGTTGTTGCCGGTAACTACAAGCGACTGCCAATCGGGGCGTTGCGTTTCGATGCTTTCAACAAAATCTTTGATTTTTCCGCCTCCAGCGCCGCCGCTTGTCAGCAGCACGGTTTTTTTGTGCGGATCGATGGCCAGTTTGTCGCGAATCGCTCGCTGGTTGTCCTGGCTGTCAAAGAATTTCGGATGCACCGGGAATCCGGTATAGATCAGTTTGTGGGCCGGCAATCCATGATTCAACAGAGCTTGATGGGCTTCCCAGGTCGGAACCAGATAAAGATCCGATTCGTTATAGGCCCAGGATGCGTGAATCGTGGCCAGATCGGTAACGACGGTAATCAAAGGGAACTGGGCCCGCATTTCCCGGCGGGCAATGCACATAAGGCGAAGCGCCAACGGGTGAGCAACGACGACCAGATCGGGGCGGTTTGTGCGAATCACCTGTTTGATATTTTCTCTAGCCTTGGCATAAACCAATTTGGAAAGCAGATCGATACGTTGCGGTTCATTGGTGAAGCGGAAAAATAAATCGTGCAGCCAAACTTGGCGGGTGGAGCAATAACCGTAAATTTCAGGAGCGCTTCTTACTAAAGGCACGGCAGTTTCGCGCAATAAGTCGGTAATGGAACACCTGGCCCTGTCGCCGTCCAATCGTCGGACCGCTTCGATCATCGCGTCTGCTGCGCTGCGATGTCCGCCGCCTGTATCGGATATTACGAACAGAATATTGCCATATGCCACACTATACCCCTCCCATGATTTCTGCTTTTGCAGGCTTTGAGTATATTGTGTCATATTGCCGGCGGCTTTGTGTTAAGACTGGTTTATGGATTTGTTAACAGAGAAGAATGATATTGAGTTTTCTTTGTAGTGGCGGGTAATCCGAAGAAGTAATAACCGGAAACTGGTTAAGGCTTTGCTATTGATTTACTAAGACTAGCTTTCTACAGGAGTGGTGTTAGAAGAAAATACCTGCATTAGCGAGCTTTCATATACTTCATAATCTCGAAGCCAAACAATGAAGTCGGTAATATCGCGATCCTTTTGGTAAAAATGTGGATGCATATAATGCCATAATGCAATTCTGTAGATAGTGGGCGCAAGACGAATGATCGAAGGTTTATTTGTGCCGAAAGGGAAAAGTGTTCGCGTTGATACTTTATTTCCGTGCATAAAATTATTGCGAACTCTATATAGTTCTTCATACGTTTTTTGTATAAAGGGAAGCTTTACTTTTTTCTCATTTTTCCCAACTTTTGTTATATAGTGCCGTGATAGTTTTCTTTCGCATAATGGATACTCTGTTTTTAGCAATTTTTCCCGGACTGTCCGACTATTCGCTTCATCATTATTTGTTTTAACTAATATTTCAAAAGCACTTACCCAACAGGCCGCAGAAACTCCAAAATCATGGATGGAAGTCTGGTTTTTGATAGGGATTGAAAGTGCTTGATAAGCAAGTTCTAAAGAGCGAAACAAAATACTTGAATATTTGTTAGTACCGCGCTGAGATAAAAACTTCTTATTCCACTGTCGCAAGAGAGTCCTAAAAATCAGCTCGTCGCAAAAGACAGGGCCGGGCATCAGTGCAAGCAAAGGAGAAGCCATGCCAACAAAGGGGGCATCTTCCGATCCATAACTGCTTTTATCTGGGTTAATGGGGCCTGTAAGATATTTTGTGTAAAGTGGAAAAATTGGTAAAATCACTTTATACAAAATGGAGGCTTACAGCATGGCAAAAAAGAAACGCAATCCTGCAAATGCAGCCGCTATCGCCCATATTTTCGAAAACTATGAAA
>JAHDPL010000007.1 GCA_018434355.1 Sporomusaceae bacterium
GCTTAGTGGCAAACGATATCTCTGCATGGAGGAATACCATGCCTGGCGGACAGTTTCTGGAACTCCTTCTGCTAAAGTGGTCCGACTTCGATAACAGCAAAATATCTGCCGGGTATTTTACACATAATTTTGGACTTGACCCTGTCTTGCTGGATTTTTTGATTTTGCTGCAGTAAAATATCCATATTGAGTTGATGAACGATGACGGGAGGAAAACATGACTGCTGCACTGGAAAAAGTGAAACGGGCCCTGGCCCCCTATCCTGATTTGCAGATCGTGCTGTTTGACGAAAGCACGCATACTTCTGAACTGGCTGCCGCGGCAGTAGGGGTCGCCGTGGCGCAGATCGCCAAGACCCTGATGTTTTTGGCCGATGGAACACCGGTGTTGGTTGTTGCCTGCGGTGACCGCAAAATCAATACCAAAAAACTCGGCAAAGAGTTGAACGCGAAAAAAGTTCGTTTTGCCGATGCGGACAGTGTTTTGCAGATTACAGGCTTTGCGCCGGGCGGCGTTTGTCCGTTCGGTCTGGATGATTCGATTACGATTTGTCTGGATCGCAGTCTTTACGATTACGAGGTCGTCTATGCCGCGGCCGGAACAGCGAACTCGGCGTTGCCGGTGGCGCCGGAACGACTACGCGAAATTTTGGCGGCCCGAGTTGTTGATGTAGCCCAATAGGACTTAAGTCCTGATTTAAAATATTTTTTCAAATCCTTCAATTTTTTGAAGGATTTTTTTTATGTTTTTAGAATTATAATACCGTAAAGTGGTTTGATGTGGTGTAATGTGGTGAAAGCGATTCGGAAAGGGGGTGGATAGATGTGTTCATGGGGGAATACCAGCACACGCTGGACGGAAAAGGTCGGCTGATTTTGCCGGCAAAGATCCGCGAAGGACTCGGTGAGACATTTATCGCAACCCGCGGTCTGGATGACTGCTTGTTCATTTATACCAGGGAAGAATGGGCCGCACTGGAAGGAAAACTGAAACAGTTATCGCTGGTAAAGCCCGAAGCACGGGCTTTTTCACGTTATATTTTTTCCGGTGCAGCCGAACTGGAAGCCGATAAACAGGGTAGGGTGCTGTTGCCGCCGAACCTCAGGGAATACGCCAAACTGGAAAAGGATGTCGTGGTCATCGGCGTGGCTAGCCGCGTTGAAATATGGGATAAGGAAGCCTGGCAAAAATACAATGAACGGATGGGTCCGACAGTGGAACAGCTTTCTGAACAGCTGATCGACTTCGGTATTTGATGATGCCGGAGAATTTTCAACACGAAACGGTATTGTTGCAAGAAAGCATCGACGCGATCGTGACAGACCCGGATGGGATTTACGTTGACTGTACGCTTGGCGGCGGAGGTCATTCCGCTGCGATTCTGGAACGGTTGAGTCCGCAGGGGATGCTGGTCGGCTTTGATCGGGATCCTGCGGCTTTGATGGCGGCTACGGCGAAACTGGTCCGGTTCTCTTCACAGGTTCGACTGGTTCCGGGAAACTTTGCCGAGATTGACACGCTGCTTACTCGTTTGGGCATTGGGCAGGTCAATGGAGTCTTGTTTGACCTAGGGGTGTCTTCGCATCAACTTGATTTGCCGCAACGCGGTTTTTCTTACATGAAGGAAGGTCCGCTGGATATGCGGATGGACCCTGCCCAACCGCTGTCGGCCCTGCAGGTAGTGAACGAGTATTCCGAAGATGAACTGAACCGGGTAATCTTTGAATATGGTGAAGAACGCTGGGCTCGCCGCATTGCGAAATTCATCGTGGAAGTCCGCCAGATGAAACCGTTGCAGAATACAGCCGAACTGGTCGAGGTCATTACGGCGGCCATCCCCGCAGCAGCCCGCAGACAGGGACCGCATCCTGCCAAAAGGACATTTCAGGCAATCCGGATTGAAGTGAACGGTGAATTGCGGATTCTGGCCGGCGCCCTGCATAGCGCAATCGAGCGTCTTGCGCCCGGCGGCAGGATCGGTGTTATTTCATTCCATTCGTTGGAAGACAGAATCGTAAAGAATGTTTTTGCTGGTTTGCTCGGGCGTTGCACTTGCCCGCCACGGGCGCCGATTTGCACTTGTAATGCCAGAGCTGTGCTTGCGTTGCGCGGCAAAGCGTTGGCGCCTTCGGATGAAGAAGTGGAACGAAACCCCCGCTCACGTAGTGCGAAGCTGCGAGTTGCCGAGAAAATTGGACAGGGAGGCCAGAATGATGCCGCGAATCCATGAACGAAAAGAAGTGTTGTTGCCGGAAAAGACAGAGCGTTGTTCTCTGGCAAAACCTCGTCGGTGCCTGCGCACCGAATGCGTGATATCGGCGGTTGTACTGGGTTTGCTGGCGATGTTTGTGACCTGGGGCAGCTCCTCGATCGTAAAGGCTGGCTATGAATTGGTCCAGACCAGGGCTTGCCTGACCAAGGTGGAAAAACAGAACGAGTTGCTGCGCTTGGAGATGGCTCGGTTGAAATCGCCGCAACGGATTCAGGAAATCGCGGTCAACCAATTGGGGATGATCAAGCCGCAGGCAGTGTATGTCGTAGCCAAAGAAAGCAATGTGGCGAAAGCCGCAAGGCCGGCAAAGGATCGAGAAGAAATCGTGGCGGCGCGTAGCTCAATCTTGTTCGGCAATGCCCGGGCCGAGGCGCATAAAGCAAGGTAGTGAAGAGGCAGGTGAGAACCTGCTTCTTTGTTTGGCGGTTACGGCAAAAAGTGATAAAATAATTGCCATGGAATGATTGACGGGAGGTTCCCATGAGCTTTACATTGCAGGATATTGCGGGGAAAATTCCCCAACTCCGCCGGCAAGGCGGGCAGCAAGATAATCCGTTGATTTTGACCCTGGCCCACGATTCGCGCAAGGTGGAACCAGGGACTCTGTTTGTTTGCATTCCCGGCGCCACGGTGGACGGGCATGACTTTGCCGAAGCGGCGGTGCGAAAAGGCGCCGTGGCGGTTTTGGCCGAACGCCCGCTGCCGGTTTCGTTGCCTGTGGCGGTATTGGTGACGCCGGACGTGCGAAAAGCATTGGAAGTGATTTCTGCCTGGTTTTTTGGCGAACCGGCCAGACAGTTACGGATGATCGGCGTGACCGGAACCAATGGGAAGACGACTACGACTCATATTATCCGGGACATTTTCAACCGGGCCGGGCGTCCCTGCGGCGTGATCGGCACCTTGCACACACTGATTGGCGATCAGGTGATTCCGGTGAAGAATACCACGCCGGATGTGCTTGACTTGCAATCCTCCTTGGCGGCGATGGTTGCCGGCGGGATGTCGGCGGTTGCGATGGAAGTCTCTTCGCACGCATTGGCGCTGGGTCGGGTGACTGGCTGCGAGTTTGACACCGCAGTGTTCACCAACATGACCCAGGACCATCTCGATTTTCACGGTGATTTGACGGCATATCGGGATGCCAAGGCAAACCTGTTCCGCTTGCTTGACGCTACCGATGCACTGAAACCGAACAAAAACGCGATTGTCAACATCGATGACCCCGCCGGTCGGTTCATGCTGGAACAAACACTGGCTCGGCCCGTCACTTATGGGATAGAACAGGCCGCTGACCTTCAGGCGGTAGATATTGGCATCCGGCCGGAAGGCTGCCGGTTCCGGGTTGTCGGTAAATTTGGCGAGTTTGTCGTGCAGTCCAGGTTGACCGGACGTTTCAATGTCTACAACCTGCTTGCGGCAATTGGCGTGGCATTGGCGGAAGGCATCAGCGTTGCCGATATTCAGGCTGCGCTGGCAAGTTTTTCAAATGTGCCGGGGCGGTTTGAACGGGTTGAAATCGACAAACCGTTCAGCGTGATCGTCGATTACGCCCATACGCCGGATGGCTTGGAAAATGTGTTGCGTACGGCAAAACAGTTTGTGACCGGTCGATTGATTGCAGTGTTTGGTTGCGGCGGCGATCGGGACCGGACCAAACGACCGATCATGGGTGAGCTGGCGACGCGCTACGCCGACCGGGTGATCGTGACCTCGGACAATCCACGTTCTGAGAATCCGGATTTCATCATCGGCCAGATTATGGCAGGCATTGTGACGCCCGAGGCGCAGCGACGGACGGAAACCATCGCAGACAGACGACAGGCGATTCAGCGGGCGATGGAAATTGCCGAAGCCGGCGATGTAATCCTGGTGGCAGGCAAAGGCCACGAAAATTATCAGATTCTGGCTGATCGGACGATTCATTTTGACGACCGGGAAGTCGTACAGGAGTTGGCGGGAGGGAAATCATGACAGCTTGCTTTACGCTGCAGGAAGTGCTGACGGCGACCCAAGGCCGTTGTATATCGCCAACCGGACAACAGACTTTTTCCGGCGTATCGACTGACAGCAGGACGCTGCAAGCGGGAACGCTGTATGTCGCTTTATCAGGAGAAAAATTTGACGGGCATGACTACGCATCAGAAGCGATTGCCAAAGGCGCCGCGGGTATTGTTGTGTCGAGAGTGCTGCCGCTGACTGTTGGAGTACCGGTAATATTGGTGGAAGACTGTCGTAAGGCTTTGCAGGATTTGGCTCGGTTCCACCGCTGTAGGTTCCAGGGTCCGCTGATTGCGGTGACAGGCTCCAATGGCAAGACATCGACCAAGGACATGATTGCCGCCGTATTGTCAACTTCGCTCAATGTACTGAAGACCGAGGCGAACTTCAACAATGAAATTGGACTGTCGCAAACTTTGCTGCGACTCGATGCTTCGCATCAAGCCGTGGTCGTCGAGATGGGGATGCGGGGGCGCGGTGAGATCGCCGAACTGGCTTCGATTGCCCTGCCGACGGTCGGCGTGGTGACGAATGTCGGTGAAACGCATCTGGAAAGATTAGGCACGGTAGCGAACATTGCCGCAGCCAAGGCTGAACTGGTCGAAGCCTTGCCATCAAGCGGCATTGCCGTGCTCAATGCCGATGATGAGCTGGTTATGGCGATGCGGACGAAAACGGCCGCGCGGGTGGTAACTTATGCTGTGCGGAGCAGCGCCGAAGTCTCGGCATCGGATATCGAACAGACGGCGCAGCAAGTTTCGTTTCGGTGTGCTGCCGACAGTGGCCGTTTTGCTGTCACTGTTCCACTGCCGGGTCTGCATACGGTTTACAATGCGCTGGCGGCAATTGCGGTCGGACGCTTGCTCGGCCTGACGGAGGAGAAGATTGCTGCCGGGCTGGCTGGCTACCAACCGGGGAAAATGCGGTTGAATATCCGCCAATACGGACAGATCACCGTGATTGACGATACCTATAACGCGAGTCCGTTATCGATGGCGGCGGCGATTAACGTGCTGGCCGAAATAGCCAAAGGCCGGAAAATAGCTGCCATCGGCGATATGTTGGAACTGGGAACGGTTGCAGCGGTTGCCCATCAAAAAGTGGGCGTTCATCTGGCAACTGCCGGGGCTGCGATTGTCATTACTGTGGGTGAAATGGCAAGTCATGCGGCTACCGCAGCGACGCAGAACGGTGTGGCCAAGGTAGTTGCCTGCCAGGACCACGGGCAGGCGGTATCGGAACTGAAAAAACTGTTGCAACCAGGGGATACGCTGCTGATCAAAGGCTCCCGCGGCATGCAGATGGAAAAATTGCTGGCTGTATTTACACCATCGTCGGAGGAATGAGTTTTCGTGGAAAAAATTGTATTGGCTCTGGTTTGTTCTTTCGGTGTGGTTGTGCTGCTCGGCCCGCTGGCCATCCCGCTATTGCGGCGTTTGAAGTTCGGACAGGTCGTCCGCGAAGACGGACCGGCGGCGCATAAGGCCAAGACCGGCACGCCGACGATGGGCGGACTGATGATGCTGGCTGGTATTGCGGTGGCTGGTGCGATAGCCTATTACGATTCAGCGCCGGTATGGTTGCTGCTTTTCGTGACTCTGGCCTGCGGCGGCCTCGGCTTTCTTGATGACTATATCAAGGTGGTTTTGAAGCGCAACTTGGGATTGAAAGCCAAACAAAAACTGTTGGGGCAGATTGTGATTGCCCTGCTATTTTCCTGGCTGGTTACCCAGACCATGGGGAGGGGAACGCAATTGTGGATTCCCGGCCTCGATCAGACCTGGGACGCTGGTTTTTTGTTTCATGTACTGGTGTTTTTCATCATTGTCGGTACGACGAATGCGGTCAACCTGACTGATGGACTGGATGGACTGGCGGCAGGGACTTCGGTTGCCGCGGCGGCAGTTTATGCCGGTATCGCTTTTTTCTTGGGCCAACCAGCGGTAGCCGGTTTTTTTGCCGCAGTCGTCGGCGCTTGTCTGGGTTTTCTTGTCTATAACCGTCATCCGGCCCGCATTTTCATGGGTGATACCGGTTCCCTGGCGCTTGGCGGTGCGCTGGCAGCCGGCGCGGTGCTGACCCGGACCGAGTTGGTGCTGCCGCTTGTCGGGGCGATTTTTGTCGCGGAGGCATTATCGGTGATTATCCAGGTTATTTCATTTAAATCGACCGGACGGCGAGTGTTTCGCATGAGTCCGCTGCATCATCATTTTGAACTGGGCGGCTGGTCTGAGACCAAGGTGGTCGGTGTATTCTGGCTGTTTGGCCTGATTTGCGGCCTACTGGGGTTGTCGGTGGTATTGTCATCAACGGTTGGAGGGTTACGTTAAATGGAATTGGCCGGAAAGAACGTATTGGTTTTTGGTGCAGCGATCAGTGGGATTTCGGCGGCTGAAACACTGCTTGGCGCAGGCGCCAGGGTGACGTTGGCCGATGGAAAAGAACGGGATAAGCTCAAGCAGGCTGATGCATTGTCAGGGCTGGAATGCAGGGCAATGCTGGCGCTGGGACGGCAGGACGAAGAATTGCTTGATGGAATGGATTTGCTGATTATTTCACCGGGAATTTCGATTCATCATGCATTGCCGCAGGCGGCGTTGCGACGAAAAATCCCTGTCTGGGGTGAAGTGGAGCTGGCCGGTCGACTGTGTCAGGCCCCGATTGTCGCGGTGACCGGCACCAACGGCAAGACGACGACGACGACCCTGCTGGGAGAAATGATGAAAACACGGTTTGAACAAGTGGTAATCGGCGGCAATATCGGCGTTGGATTGGCCCAGGCGGTAGGCCAGGTCGCTGCGGACGGCTACGTAGTTGCGGAAATCTCCAGTTTTCAGCTGGAAGCGGCCGGTACTTTTCATCCGCATATCGCGGTGATGCTTAACCTGACACCGGATCATCTGGATCGACACGGCTCACTGGAGGGGTATGCCGCAGTCAAGGAACAGATTTTTGCCAACCAGACGTCGCAGGATTATCTGGTGCTGAACCATGATGATGAACGTGTCCGCGACATGGCGAAACGTTGTCGTTCTCAGGCCTTTTTCTTCAGTCGTCAGATCGAACTGGAGACAGGGGCCTTTGTATCTGCAGACGCTATTTGGCTGCGTTGGCAGGGCAAGGCGCAGCAGGTATGCCGAATCGATGAAATGAAACTGTTTGGCGGTCATAACGTGGAAAATGCTTTGGCGGCTTGCAGCGCAGCTTGCCTGGCCGGTGTGGCGCCGTCACAGATGGCGAATGTATTGCGGCAGTTCTGCGGAGTCGAACATCGAATCGAACCGGTGGCGACGCTGGAGGGAGTTCGTTGGTTCAACGATTCCAAAGCAACCAATCCCGAATCCTCAATCAAGGCGTTGGAAGCATTCCCGGGTCATGTTATCCTGATTGCCGGCGGGCGTGACAAAAATACCGATCTGGCTGAATTTATGAATTTGGTGAAACAAAAAGTCGATCAGTTGATTCTGATTGGCGAAGCGGCGGCGCGTTTTGCAGCGGCGGCGCAGGCGTCCTGTGTGAAAAATATCGTTCAGGTCGGCTCGCTGGAAGAAGCGGTGGAAACGGCGCGCCAACTGGCGCAGCCGCCGCAAGTCGTGTTACTGTCTCCGGCCTGCGCCAGCTATGATATGTTCGACAATTATGAGCAACGTGGCCGCATTTTCAAGCAATTGGTGAGAAAAGAGGAGCGTCAGGGATGAAATACCTGATAGCCGGCGGCGGTACCGGCGGGCATATTTACCCGGCGCTGGCGATTGCCGGCGCACTGCGCGAACAGGATCCGGCGGCCCGTTTCCTGTTTATCGGCACCGGTCACGGGCTGGAGGCCGAATTGGTGCCGCGGGCAGGCTATCCGCTGGAAAAAGTCGAATTGTATGGTTTCCAGCGCCGTCTTTCCTGGCGCAATGTAAAAAACCTATATTTGCTGGCTGCCAGCTTGTGGCAGGTACGGCGGATTCTGCGTGAATTCCGTCCGGATGTCGTCGTGGGAACCGGCGGGTACGTCTGCGGTCCGGTGGTTGCACAGGCGGCGCGCTTAGGCATCCCCACTCTGATTCAAGAGCAGAATGCACTGCCAGGCGTTACCAACAAGATTCTGGGCCGGATGGTTGACGTGGTGGCGCTGGGCTACGCCGAAGCGGCGGCAAGTTTTGCCGGGCGCAAGGCGAGGAGCGTCGTGACAGGCAATCCGGTGAGGCCGGATCTGCTCTGCGAAGAACGTGCGGCGGCCTGCCGTTTTTTTGGCCTGAATCCCGAACTGCCGGTTGTTTTGGTAACCGGCGGCAGTCAGGGCGCTCGCAGCCTCAATCAGGCCGCAATGTCGATGCTGCTGCGCTGCGTCAAAGAAAATAAACCAGTACAAATACTTCATATTACAGGGCAAACAGATTATAATAATACAATACGTTTGTTGGAATCTGCTGGCCTTGCGCCGAACGATCCGGCAGCGATATTCCGGGTGTTGCCGTATGTGCATGAAATGCCGAAAGCGTTGGCAGCGGCGACTCTGGCGATTTCCCGCGCCGGTGCGATCGGGCTTGCCGAGCTATCCCTGCGAGGAGTGCCGGCAATTTTGGTCCCCTATCCGTATGCGGCGGAAAATCATCAGGAAATCAACGCCCGCTCGCTGGAAAAGCGCGGAGCGGCTATCATGGTGCGCGATGCTGAATTGACCGGTGAAGTACTGTTTGAGATAGTGGACAGGTTGCTTGGCGATCCGGCGCGACTGCAGGAGATGGCAGCAGCGGCGGTTGAGGCGGCGCATCCTGAGGCAACGGCGGCGATTGCCGGATTGGTGCGGCAGCTGGCATGTCAAGAGCGGGTCAAATAGTTTCAGTTTTGAGGGGGAAGGGTCAAGTGTTATTTGATGAAATCGATTCATTCCATTTTGTCGGAGTCGGCGGCGTGGGAATGAGCGCGATCGCATATATCCTGCTGAAAAAGGGCTGCCGGGTTTCCGGCTCCGACTTGCATGCTTCGGAGGTTACGGCCCGTCTGGCCAACAGCGGCGCGACGATTTTTCTCGGCCATGCGGCAGCGAACCTCACCGACGTAAAGGCGATCGTAGTTTCCAGCGCCATCCGCAGCGAAAATCCGGAAGTGTTGGAAGCGCAGCGGCGTGGTCTGCCGATATTTCACCGTTCAGACTTGCTGGCGGCGTTGCTGAACGGTTGCGACGGGATTGCCGTGGCCGGATCGCATGGCAAAACCACCACGACTTCGATGATTGCTTTTTTGCTGGAGCGTGCAGGCAAGGATCCGCATGTACTGATCGGCGGTGACCTGGATGCGATCGGCGGCAACGCCAAAGTCGGCTCCAGTTCTTGGATGGTTGCCGAGGCCGACGAAAGTGACGGTTCATTCCTGAAGTTTCTGCCGCAAATTGCTGTAGTCACAAATATCGAGAACGACCATCTGGACCATTATGGCAATGAAGCGGAAATCTATCGGGCGTTTGTCCAGTTTGTCAACCAGGTCAAAACAGGCGGGACGGCTGTGCTCGGTATTGACAGCGCTGCAGTGCGGACGCTGGCGGCGGAAACCGGCAACCAATGCATCACTTACGCCGTGGACCAGGTTGCCGACTTTACGGCGCGCCAGCTGGTTTCGCAAGGAATGGAGACCTCCTTTGAAGTGTATCGGTATGGTGAAGCGCTGGGAACAATGCGGATCAGCGTGCCTGGCCGCCATAATGTGATGAACTGCCTGGCCTGTGTTGTCGTAGGCATGCAGCTGGGGATTCCGTTTGAGCAGATCGCCGCGATCATGCCGGGTTTTGGCGGCGTAAAACGTCGATTTCAGACCAAGGGCAGAGCGCATGGCATCTGGGTTGTTGACGACTATGGGCATCATCCGACAGAAATTCTGACCACCCTGCATGGCGCCAAAGCTGCGACCGATGGTCGGGTTGTCTGTGTTTTTCAGCCGCACCGGTTTTCCCGCACGCAGCTCTTGGCCCGTGAGTTCGGTACGGCCTTTACTCCGGCCGATGTCATCGTGCTGACCGATGTCTATGCTGCCGGCGAAGCGCCGATTCCCGGAGTCGACGGAGAAACGATCCTGCGCGAACTGCAGGTCCGTCCCGGACAGATTGTTCACTACTGCCAGTCGCAACAGTCGCTGGAAGAGTGTATTTTCCCATTGCTCAGGGCTGGCGACTTGCTGATTACAATGGGCGCCGGCAATATATATCAGACAGGCGAACGGATTGTCGAACGCTTGACCAAGCATTCATTGGAGGTGATCCATATGCAGCGGAAAAAAATCGGTGTGTTGATGGGCGGACCGTCGGCGGAGCGGGAGGTTTCGCTGAATACCGGCAAGGCAATTGTCGCGGCGTTGCAGGAAAAAAACTACAACGTGGTCGGAATTGACCTGGACCCGGCCCGTTTTGTCCAACAATTGCAGGAGAACCAAATCGACATCGTATTCAATGCCTTGCATGGCTTGTACGGTGAAGACGGAAAATTGCAAGGCGCACTCGAATTGCTGGGGATTCCCTATACCGGTTCCGGCGTGTTGGCAAGCGCGATGGCGATGGACAAAGCGGTATCGAAGCGGTTGTTTCAATCAGCCGGGATTCCGACACCGCGTTATCAGCTGCTAAAGAAGCGGGAGGGGATGGGCGAAGAGGTACTGAACTCGATTCTGGACGAATTTGAAGCGCCGTTTGTCGTCAAACCGTCCACCCAAGGTTCCACAATCGGCCTGACCATCGTGCAGGAACCGGAGGAATTGGCGGCAGCATTGGAAAAAGCGTTTAATTACGATACGGAAGTTTTGGTCGAGGAATTCATCGACGGCAGCGAATTGACCGTGGGCATTCTCGGCGGACTTCAGCCGGAAGCGTTGCCGGTTGTGGAAATCGTTCCTTACTCCGGGATTTACGATTACCACGCCAAGTACACCAAAGGCGCGACTGAATACTTTACGCCGGCCCGTATCGATGAGGCGACAACCCGCCTGACCCAGCAAGTGGCGCTGGCTGCTTTCAAAATCCTCGGCTGTTCAGGAATCGCCCGTGTCGATGTACGACTTGACCCCTCCAACCACCCGTACGTGCTGGAGGTCAACACGATTCCCGGCATGACTGCGACCAGTCTGGTACCCAAGGCAGCTGCCGCTGTCGGTATGTCGTTTCCGGAGCTGTGCGAACGGATATTGCTGCTGACTCTGGAGCAGTAACCGATGGAAAGCAGTCCGCGGAAAAGGAAACATTCCCGCTGGTTTTTTGAATGGATGCTGTTTTTTCTGATTGTCGGCGTGATTTTTGTCTGGCAGTGCTACAGTCGGCCGATTTACATCTACCTGCAGACAGTAACAGTGGTCGGCAATCAAAAAATCACGACGGAAGAAATCCACCAGATGGCCGGCGTTGCTTCCGATCAGGGATCGCTTTGGTTTTGGGACGCCAAACGGTTTTTTGCGTTGTTGCGCGACGACCTGCGGGTTGAAGAAGTGAGCTCGACTTTTGAGTGGCCGGCAACATTGGCGATTCAGATCAAGGAACGCCGTTCGTTGGCTTACCTAGCCAGTCGGCACGGCTTTCTCGACATTGATGCTACCGGTACGGTGATTGGCATTTCACGCAACCTTAAGAGCATGGAAGCTCCTCTCATTACCGGTTTCAAGGCTGGACGCGTCTACCCGGGAATGCAGCTCGGCGATTCCGGCGTGCACGGCGTGCTGGAATATCTGGTTTCACTAAATAAGGAAACCCGTGATAAAATTTCCGAAGTCAACATAAATCCCCAACAAGGCGTCACCGTGATAACGCTTGACAATATCAAGATTCGTCTTGGGCCGTTGGAACGGTTGCGAGAAAAGGCCAGACTAACCCAGGATATATTGCAGGAAGTCCTGGTTAAGGGAGTGCCTGTGGAATCAATCGACCTTGTGCACGAAAAACCGGTATTGCGGTTTCGCTTGTAATAAAAGCAAATAAAAGGGGGAGTTCGTTTGAGTGCCCTGAAACAGGGGCGAGTGGCCCTGGCGTTTGTCTGTGTGGTATTGGGGATCATGCTGGCCGTACAGTTTCGGACAACCCAGGATATCCGCTCGACAATCCCGTTCCAGCGCGCCGAAGATCTGTCGCTGCGGCTGCGACAGGCCGAGAAGGAGCGCGACACCGCACTGCGTCAACTACAGGAATTGCAGAATTCGACCATCAGCGAATCGGTGGCCAAGGAAGCGGAGCTGTTCCGCATGGCTGCCGGATATCTTACTGTCGAAGGCCCGGGTGTGGTCGTGACGATCGATGACAGCAAAAGACCGATGAAACCAGGCGAGAACCCGAACTTATATTTAATTCATGATGATGATATGCTTAAAGTGATTAATGAACTGTGGGCGGCCGGCGCCGAAGCGATCTCAATCAACGACCAGCGCCTGGTGGTAGGTTCGGAGATACGCTGTACCGGACCGACGATCTCAGTGAATAATATGCGCCATACCCCGCCCTATGAAATCAGGGCGATCGGCGACCCCAAAACGCTCGAAGCTTCTTTGAAAATGCGGGGCGGCGTGATTGAGACCCTGCAGTTCTGGGGGATACAGGTCTCGGTAAAGACACAGCCTAAAGTGAAGATTGTTTCCTTTAAAGGAGCGCATAAATATCAGTTTGCCAAGCCGCTCAAGGAGGAAGCTGCAAAATGATGTTGCCGATTATCGGGGTATTGATCGGGATTGCGATAGGATTATTGTTTCCTGTAAGCATGCCGGTGGAATATGGTAAATTCATGGCGGTTGCGCTGTTGGCTTCGCTGGATTCGGTATTCGGCGGATTGCGGTCGGCGCTGGAAGAAAAATTCGATAATGCCGTATTCATCAGTGGTTTCTTTGTCAATGCGCTACTGGCGGTCGTGCTGGTTTTTGTTGGCGATCGACTGGGAATCGATCTTTATTATGTTGCATCTTTGGCTTTTGGCTTGCGTATCTTTCAGAATCTGGCGATTATCCGGCGGTTTTTCCTGAAAAAATGAGCTGAGGATATATTAGTGCTGAAAAGTGAGGGCTGACATGAAAAAAACCGGCGTTTTCTGGACGATTGCCTTGTTGCTGACTTTGCTTGTCTCAGGCTGTTCCGGTGCTAAACCGCATACGGACCAGTTCCTTGTCGTCGGCCACGTGGCGGCTCTGAGCGGTGATTTGGCGTTATGGGGTCAGGCGGAAAAGAACGCGCTGTCGTTGGCGGTGGAAAAAATCAATGCTGCTGGCGGAGTGGCAGGAAAACAACTGAAAATCATCAGTTATGATACACGCGGCGATGCGGCGGAAACTGCCAAAGCTGCTCAGCGCCTGCTGGTGCACGATCGGGTTGTCGCAATCCTCGGTCCGGCCCAGAGCAGTAACGCCATCGTGATGAGCGCGGTGACGGAGCCTGCTAAGACACCGTTTATCGCCACCGCCGCGACCAGTCCCAAAGCGACGTTCGATCCGGTTGCCAATACTGTGCGTGGCTATGCTTTCCGCGCCGGCTTTATCGATTCTTATCAGGGAAGCGTTGCGGCGCATTTTGCCGGACGGGACCTCAAGGCGAAAACGGCAGCGGTTTTATATGACGCCGGTTCGGAGTATTCGACAGTTTTAGCGGCGTATTTTGCCAAAAAGTTTGCCAAGCAGGGAGGCAAGGTTTTGGCCAAAGAAGCTTTTCGGGCCAATGAGACTGACTTCCGGCCGTTGTTGACCAAAGTGGACCAGGATGAACCGGCGGTGATATTTGTCCCGACCTTTCATAAGGAAGCGGCGCTGTTGGTCAAGCAAGCCCGTGACCTTGGCATAAAAGCTAAAATCATCGGAGGCGACGGCTGGAGCAACCCGGAAATCCTTGCTTTGGGAGGCGCAGCGCTCGAAGGGACATATTTTGTCGCCCAGACCGGAATGGGCGACCCGGCGATTCAGTCTTTTATCGCGGAATATCGCGGCAAATTTGGCCAGGATCCGGTATTGCCGAATGCCGCCTTGGCAGTCGACAGTCTGCTGATGTTGGTAGAAGCGGTCAAGCAAGCCGATAGCGCCGATCCTGTGAAGATTGCCAGGCAATTGGCGGCGCTGAGGGATACGCCTGTCCTGACAGGGAAACTGAGCATCGACCCATTGACGAACAGTCCCCAGAATCGCAGCGCAGTTGTGCAGGAAATACGTGGCGGCCAATTTGTCTTTACGACAAAAATAGCCTCGGATTAGTTTTTGCTGCAGGAATAATCCGTTTTGTGTGGAATATAGTTTTAAAATGCCAAGGATACAGGAGGGGCTATGTTTATGCCGGGACTCGAACTGGAAATCGATACGGAGCCATTTGCCGCAATTAAAGTTGTTGGCGTCGGTGGCGCCGGTAATAATGCGGTGAATCGGATGATTAATTCATCGGTCAAAGGGGTCGAATTTATCGCGATCAATACGGATGCCCAGGCGTTGCTATCTTCTTTGGCGCCTTACCGCATTCAAATCGGCGAAAAATTGACCAAAGGCCTGGGCGCCGGTGCGAATCCGGAAGTCGGCCAGAAAGCTGCTGAAGAAAGCCGCGACGAAATTATGAAAGCGTTGCGCGGCGCCGATATGGTGTTCATTACTGCGGGAATGGGCGGCGGAACCGGTACCGGTGCGGCGCCGGTGGTTGCAGAGATTGCCAAGGAATTGGGCGCATTGACCGTAGGCGTGGTTACCCGTCCGTTCATGTTTGAGGCGCGGCGGCGGCAAAGCCAGTCCGAATGGGGCGTAGGTCGCATGCGTGACCAGGTGGATGCTTTGATAACGATTTCCAATGACCGTTTGTTGCAGATCGTGCAGAAGAGCGCATCGATCATGGATGCGTTCCGGATTGCCGATGATGTTTTGCGTCAAGGTGTTCAGGGGATGTCCGACCTTATCGTTATTCCCGGTTTGATCAACCTTGACTTTGCCGATGTAAAGACGATTATGGAAGACGCCGGATCAGCACTGATGGGAGTTGGTGTCGGTCGGGGCGAAAATCGTGCGATGATGGCGACGGAACAGGCTGTCAAAAGCCCGTTGCTCGATGCTTCGATCGAAGGGGCCAAGGGTGTGTTGCTCAGTTTTTGCGGTGGTCCGGACATGGGACTGCTGGAAGTCAACGAAGCCGCCAGCATGGTGGCCGATATGGCAGACCCGGAAGCAAATATCATCTTTGGCGCCGTTATTGACGACAAGATGACCGATGAAATCCGGGTGACGATCATTGCAACCGGCTTTGAACCTAAACGCGCCAAACCGGCGACCCGCAACGCGGTGATCCAGCCGGAAATCGCTCCCATCCCCAAATTCAAGGGACCTACACTGGAAATCCCGGAATGGATGAAACGCAAATAGTCTGTTCAACTATTTTGACTCCGGCAGTTTCTGCCGGAGTTTTTTATAACCTGCCGGAAAGAACGCTGTTTTGTGTTGAAAAGGAAAAGGAATATTGCTGGTTTAGCGAGAATATATATCTTTTATGAAATGGCTTTATCGTGAATCGCCTGCCGAACCAAACATCGACCAATGGCTTGATCAGATAGGATTTTCCCCGTTGTTCGCCGCCGGCTTGTGGAGTCGCGGTCTGTGCAGCAAAGAGCGGTTGGAGCGCTTTTTTTGCGCCGATCCTGGCAGTTTGTTGGCTCCGGCCATGCTGGGCAGTGAAATGGAAAAAGCGGTGTCCCGTTTGCGGCAGGCTTTCGAACGGCAAGAAAAAATCGTCATTTTTGGCGATTACGATGTCGACGGAACGAGCGGCGCTGCCTTGATGCAGGAAGTATTCCAGCGGTTGGCCGCCCATTACGGTTTTTCGTCGGCTGTGATGTTGTCTGACCGTTTCACCGAGGGCTACGGACTGAATATGAAAAATCTCGACCGCTTGATTGCCATGCAGCCAAACCTGGTCGTCACCGTCGATTGTGGCGTGTCAAGCGGTGCGGAGATTGCCCGGCTAAAAAACTTGGGCATCGACGTGATCATTACCGACCACCACGGACTAAAAGGCGACTATCCTGATGCTGCGGTCGCTGTCGTGCATCCCGGGCTATCCTCGCAAGGGCCGCTCGCTACGGTGTCAGGCTGTTGCGTTGCTTGGCAACTGATGCGCGGACTGTGGGAAATCAATGGTAAGAAAAGCCCCGACTGGCTGATGCAGGATTCGCTTGACCTGGTTGCACTCGGTGCCGTGTGTGATATCATGCCGCTCAATGAGCCGGAAAACCGTTATTTTGTCCGCGAAGGCATGCGACAGATTGAGCAGGGCGGCAGAACGGCTTTTCAAGTGATGCGGCAGGCTTGCGGTTGGCGCAGGGTCAATACGTATACGTTGGGATTTGTCATTGGGCCACGAATCAATGCCGCCGGTCGGATGAACAAGGCGAACGGCGCGGATCCGGTGGTGGAATGGCTGTTGGCCCAGGATAAACAGCGCTGTGCGGAAATTGCCGCACAACTGGAACAGTTCAATAGCGAGCGCCGCCGGGAACAAGAGGAGTCGATTCAGGCAGGGCTGGGCCAGTTGGCGGACCAGGCTGAAGCGATATATGAGCGACTGTCGGTGGTGCGAGGCGATTTTCACGAAGGCGTCGTTGGCATTGTTGCCTCCAAACTGGCGGAAAAGTTCTATCGACCAGCCTTTGTCATGGCCAACACCGAAGAAACATCAGCAACGGGAGTGATGCGCGGTTCCGCCCGCAGTATTCCCGGTGTCGACCTGTTTTCGTTGATTGAAAGGCACCAGCATTTACTGGTTCAGTGGGGTGGCCATGCGATGGCGGCGGGACTCAATATCGAACAAGAGAACATGGACCGGTTTTTCCGGGCGATTGATGCCGAGCTTGCTGCCATGCCGGAGCAAACCTGGGAGAAAGTCCGCTGGGTTGACGGAAGACTGACGCCGCAAGAGCTGACGGAATCCTTCTTTGCCAATCTGATGGCGCTGGAACCGCATGGTGAGAAATTCCCGCCCTTTGTCTGGGAGCTGACGGGAACTTTGACCAAAGGACGGGTTTTGGAACGTCCGGGCAGCCCCAAAGTGGGGACGCTGACAGTTGGCGGGCGCCATTATCCGTTTGCGATGTGGGACAATGCCGACCAGGTTGAAATCGGTGAAGAAAGGAATTTCATCGGTTGCTGGGAATACAACGACTATCAGCGGGCAATGCAGTTCCGGGCGATCGGGCTGGCGTGAACAAAAATTGGCGAGACAAAAAACAGGACAGGGTGAGGGCCGCGCATGACCAGTGACAAGATTCCCAACATTACGGATATTATCGAGCGGGTTCGCAGCTATCAGTCCGAATCCGTGGTTCCGTTGTTGGAAAAAGCTTTTGCCACGGCGGTAAAGGCGCATGATGGGCAGCACCGGATTTCCGGCGAGGATTATATTCACCATCCGCTTGGGGTGGCCCGGATTCTGGCCGACCTCCAGATTGACGCGGACTCGATCGCCGCTGCGTTATTGCATGATGTTGTTGAAGACACGACGATCACCCTGGAACAACTGGAAAAGGAATTCGGCAAAGAAATCGCGATTCTGGTCGATGGCGTCACCAAGCTGAGCCGGATTGAGTATAAGTCCAAAGAAGAGCAGCAGATGGAAAACTATCGCAAGATGTTCCTGGCGATGGCCAAGGACATTCGGGTGGTATTGATCAAACTGGCTGACCGACTACACAATATGCGCACGCTGAAACCGATGGCGCCGGAAAAGCAAAAGCGAATCGCTCGCGAGACGTTGGAGATCTTTGCGCCACTAGCGAACCGGCTGGGGATATCGAATATCAAATGGGAGTTGGAAGACTTGTCTTTCCGCTACCTGGAGCCGGAGCGCTACTACGAACTGGTGGACCAGGTCCGCCAGAAAAGACAGGAACGCGAGGCGATCATCGCCGAAGCTATGATTATATTGCGGGACAAGTTGCAGGAAGTCGACATTCGTGCCGAAATCGACGGCCGTCCCAAGCATTTTTACAGCATCTACAAGAAAATGCAGAAAGACCGCAAAGAACTGAGTGAAATCTATGATCTGTCGGCTGTCCGCATTTTGGTCGATTCGGTCAAGGACTGCTATGGAGCCCTGGGCATCGTGCACACGCTATGGAAGCCGATTCCGAACCGATTCAAGGATTTTATCGCCGTACCGAAATCCAACATGTATCAGTCGCTGCATACGACGGTGATCGGTACGCAGGGGCAACCGCTGGAAATCCAGATTCGAACCTATGAGATGCACCGTATCGCCGAAGTCGGAATTGCGGCGCATTGGAAGTACAAGGAAGGCACCAAGGGGCCGAACAAGGGGTTTGACCAGAAATTGTCCTGGATGCGGCAGCTTCTGGAATGGCATCAGGATTTGCGCGATCCGCATGAATTTGTCGAGTCAGTGAAACTCGACGTGTTTGCCGATGAAGTGTTTGTATTTACGCCGAAGGGCGATGTGATCGATTTGCCGGCCGGTTCGGTGCCGCTTGACTTTGCCTACCGGGTCCATACCGATGTCGGACACCGCTGTGTAGGCGCCCGGGTAAACGGCCGGATGGTGCCTCTCGAAACGAAACTGTCCAACGGTGATATTGTAGAGGTCATCACTTCCAAACAGGGAACGCCCAGCCGTGATTGGCTGAATATCGTAGCGTCGCCGGAAACCCGCAACAAGATTCGCAACTGGTTCAAGAAGGAAAAACGCGACGAAAATATCGTCAAAGGCCGCGAAGCCCTGGAAAAAGACAGCAAGCGTCTCGGCTACGAGTGGAAAGAACTGGCCAAAGGCGGCAGGCTGGAAGAGATAACCCGGCGGATGAATTTTACCAATGAAGAAGATTTGTACGCGTCGTTGGGATTCGGCGGCATCACCGTGCATGCGATCATGGTAAAATTGATCGAGCAATACAAAAAAGAACAAAAACTTACGACCCCGCCGGACATGAACCAGCTACTGGCCGAACTGAAGCCGAAGCGGTCGAAAAGTAAAGGCAGTCATGGGATTTTGGTCAAAGGCGAGGGCGGGCTGATGGTCCGGTTGGCCCGTTGTTGCAACCCGGTGCCGGGCGATGTGATTGTCGGTTATATCACGCGTGGCCGCGGCGTTTCGGTGCACCGGGTCGATTGCCCCAATATTTCGGCCGAACCGGACGAATATGAACGGATGATAGAGGTCGAGTGGGATACATCCACCGACGATTTATACAAAGTGACGATCGAGATTACGGCGATGGATCGACCAGGTATGTTGACCGATATCATGATGGTGTTGTCGGAGCACAAGATCAACGCCAGCACGGTCAATGCCAAGACGTTCAAGGACAAAAGGGCTACGATCAGTCTGTGCATTGATACGCGCAATACCAACCAACTGGAGAATATCATGGCAAAAATGAAACGGGTGCGTGATGTTTACGCCGTTCACCGCGCTGCATCTACGGGGCTGAACTGATGCGGGCGGTAGTGCAAAGGACCGGTTGGTCGGAAGTGAGCGTACACGACGAATGCGTGGGGCGCGCGACAGCGGGCCTGACAGTCTTGCTGGGAGTAGGTCGCGCCGACAATGATGACGATGTCATATATATGGTGGACAAAATTGCCAACCTGCGGATATTTGAAGATGAAGCAGGAAAAATGAACCGCTCGGTGCTTGATGTGTCCGGTCAGATTTTGGCGATATCGCAGTTCACTTTGTATGGAGACTGTCGCAAGGGCAGGCGGCCGGGATTTGATCAGGCGGCGCCGGCGGAACAGGCCAAAATTCTTTATGAAAAATTTGTCGAGCAACTTCGTGCTAAAGGGATCGTGGTTGCCTGCGGACAGTTTCAGGCCGAAATGAAAGTGACGCTGGAAAACCAGGGACCGGTAACGTTGTTGATCGATAGCGGAAAAAGCTTTTAGCAGGGGGATCAAAGATGAAGATTATTCAAATGGAAGTTGGCAGCCTGGGGACGAATTGTTATATCGCCTATTGTGAAAACACGAAGAAGGCGGTGATCATCGATCCAGGCGGTGATGCGGCGAGAATTCTGGCGGCGGTTTCGCGCGAAGGCTTATCGGTGGAAGCGATTATCAATACGCATGGGCATGCGGATCATGTGCTGGCCAATGTCAAAGTGCAGGAGGCAACAGGCGCTCCGCTGTGGATTCACAGTGGCGATGCAGATATGCTGGGCAGCGGTTCACGCAACCTGTCGGCTTTTCTCGGCGGGGCCACCAGCTGTGGCAAGGCCGATCGGTTGCTGTCCGACGGCGAAGTTTTGCCGGTGGGCGATTTTGCTTTGACTGTGCTTCATACTCCAGGACACACGCCGGGCGGCATCAGCCTGCTGGCCGGTAAGACGGTGTTTGTCGGCGATACGTTGTTTGCCGAATCGATCGGTCGCACCGATTTCCCTGGCGGGTCCTACAGTCAGCTAATCAAAAGCATCAAACAAAAATTGATGGTGTTGGATGACGAAGTCAAAGCGTATCCCGGTCACGGACCGGCCACAACGATCGGTTGGGAACGGCGGCAAAATCCGTTTATCCAATAGCAGGCAAAACGACGACAGGAAAGTCAGGTGAAGTGAAATGTCCATCGATATGGCTGACTTGCGGCGCAGATTTCGTGAAAAGCAGTATAAAGTGACGCCGCAGCGGCAAAAGATTCTGCAGACCTTTATCGACAATCAGGAAAAGCACCTCAGCGCGGAAGACGTCTATTCGCTGCTGCAGGTGGATTCGCCCGACATCGGCCTGGCGACGGTATATCGCAGCCTGGAGATGCTGGAAAAACTCGGATTTTTGCACCGGATCGAGTTTGGTGACGGCAAGAGCCGTTATGAATTGGCGACCGGCGACTCGAGCCATGCGCATCACCATCTGATCTGCCTTTCCTGCGGCGCAGTGCTTGAATTTGGCGATGACCTGATGGAAACGCTGGAAAGCTTTGTTTCCCGCACGGCGGATTTTGAGATTACCGATCACCAGGTCAAATTTTATGGCTATTGCAGCGAGTGCCGCAAACGGGATGAATAGCGACAGGCCTTGGGGCAGCCTGACCGGTGTGCGTCCGACCAAAATCGTGCATCGTCGGCTCGATTTAGGCGAATCGACGCAAGATATCGCACGGTTTTTGACTGAACGCTACGGGGTCGCGGTCGAGAATGCCGGTTTATTGGTGGAAGTTGCCAAGCGCAACCGCTGCCTGATACCGACGCCGGAGACGGCGGAACAGGAAAAACGGTCGGTTTCATTGTATCTGGGAATCCCTTACTGCGCTTCGCGTTGCGTTTACTGCTCCTTTCCCTCGGCCTTGCTGCCGACGGACAAGGAGCAGATTGTTTGCCTGCTCGCGGCGATTGGACAGGATATACAAGCTGTGGTAAAATTGTTGAGTGCTTATGGCCTGACGGTGCGAGCGCTCTATATTGGCGGCGGTACGCCGACCTGCCTGCCGGAAGAATTTTTGGCCCGTTTGCTGGGGTGGCTGTCGAGTGCGTTTGATATTCCGGCCATGCAAGAGTTCACGGTAGAAGCAGGCCGTCCGGACAGCATTACGCCGGAAAAACTCCGCTTGCTGCGACAGGCGGGAGTCACGCGGGTCAGCGTCAATCCGCAGACGATGCGACAACTTACGCTTGACCGGATCGGGCGCAATCATTCAGCTGAACAGACGTTGCACGCGTTTGCCATGGCTCGTGCGGCGAGGTTTTCCCGGATCAACATGGACCTGATCGCCGGGTTGCCTGGCGAAACTCTGTTGGATATGCAGCAGTCGCTGGTTCAAGTTTTGGCCGCGGGACCGGAGAATATCACCGTGCACACGCTGGCCTTGAAACGGGGGGCGGCGCTGAGGGATACCTCCGATGCCTCAACCTGGCAGGACAATTCGGTTGTCTGCCAGATGGTCGACGCTGCTGCTCGCGAGATTCGCTCAGCCGGTCTGTTGCCATACTACATTTACCGGCAGAAGAATTCACCCGGTAACCGGGAAAATGTCGGCTATGCCAAACCGGGCGCCGAGTGCATTTATAATGTTGATATTATTGAAGAACGTCGAACCATCCTCGGGATGGGACCATCGGCAACCAGCAAGGCGGTTCGCATGCCTGACTGGCGATTGGACAGCTGCTTTTTTCCTAAGGATATTGCGACCTACATCCGCAGGATCACAGAACTTGCCGGTAAACGTGAACAATTGATCAAGACGCTGTTTTCGGCCGAATAGCGCCGAATAAAACGGAGGGAACCGCATGTTGACTTCTGGACCTCGCGGTACACACGACATCACGCCGAATGAGGCGAAAAACTGGCTACGGATTGAGGCGGCAGCGCGGACGATCTGCAGTCTCTATCATTACGGTGAGATCCGCACGCCGATTTTTGAACATACGGAGTTGTTTTTGCGCGGCATCGGCGAAACCACTGACGTAGTGCAAAAAGAGATGTATACTTTTACCGACCGCGGCGGCCGCAGTGTGACGCTAAGGCCGGAAAACACGGCTGCTGTCGTGCGTTCCTATCTGGAGCAAAAATTGGGCGCTGACGGACAAACGGCCAAACTGTTTTATATTGGACCGATGTTCCGCTATGATCGGCCGCAGGCCGGCCGCCTGCGCCAGTTTCATCAGTTCGGCATCGAGGCGATCGGCCCGACTGGCCCGTCAGTCGATGCAGAGATTATTGCAGTGGCTGTACGCTATTTCGAAAGCTTGGGACTGTCGAGCTTGAAGCTGATGATCAATTCGGTCGGCTGTCCGAAATGCAGACCGCAGTATCGAGTGGTGCTGCAGGACTTTTTGCGGGACAAACAACCGGACTTATGCCATGATTGTCAGTCAAGGTTTGAGCGCAATCCGATGCGGATTCTCGACTGCAAAGAAGAAAAATGCAACCGACTGTCAGCAGATGCGCCGCAAATGGTGGATTGCCTTTGCGAAGAATGCGCCGCTCATTTTTCCGGCTTGCAGCAATTTCTGCAGGCTGCCGGCATTGAGTACACGCTGAATCCTCGCTTGGTGCGCGGACTTGACTATTACACCAAGACCGCCTTCGAAATCCAGTATCCGTTGCTTGGTGCGCAAAGCGCCGTCTGCGGCGGCGGTCGCTATGACGGACTGATTGAGGAATGCGGCGGCCCAGCTACCCCGGGCATCGGTTTTGCCATCGGCATGGAACGTGTGCTGTTGGCGATGGAAAAACAGCAACTGTTACCGCCGGCGCAGGATGAAGTGCCGGTATGGGTGATTCCGATGGCGCCGGAAGCGACGCTGCCGGCGTTCGGTTTGCTGAACCAACTGCGCGGACTGGGGATTTGCGCCGATATGGACCACAGCGGGCGCAGCATGAAGTCGCAGATGAAGCAGGCCAATCGGGTCAATGCGAAATATGTGGCGATATTTGGTGAAACAGAGCTCCAGACCAATCAGGTGACGCTAAAGAATATGACGATCGGCGAACAGACGATGCTGCCGTTAGCAACGGCCCTCAATCAATTGAAACAGGAGTTGAACGGGTAAATGGATACATTGGCAGGAATGAAACGGACTCACTCGTGCGGCGCGCTCACAGCTGCGGATGCCGGTACGGAAGTCATCTTGTGCGGCTGGGTTTCGCGCCAGCGGGACCACGGCGGATTGATTTTTATTGATCTGCGCGACCGGTCAGGCACCGTACAACTGGTATTCTCACCGGAAATCAATCAGGCGGCGCTACTCAAAGCGGACGGCGTCCGAACCGAATATGTCCTCAGCGTGCGTGGCGCGGTTCGTTTGCGTTCGCCGGAAACCGTGAATCCGGCGATGGAAACCGGTGCGATCGAAGTGTGCGGCGAAGAGATCCGCATTCTCAATCCAGCTAAGACACCGCCGTTCTACATTCAGGACAATGTGGACGTCGATGAAACCGTTCGACTGAAATACCGCTATCTGGACCTGCGTCGGCCGGAAATGCAGCACAATCTGATATTACGCCACCGCGTCGCCAAGACGATGCGCGACTTCTTTGACAGTCGCGACTTCATCGAAGTCGAAACGCCGATGCTGACCAAAAGCACGCCGGAAGGCGCGCGCGACTATCTGGTTCCCAGCCGGGTCAATCCTGGCAAGTTTTATGCCTTGCCGCAATCGCCGCAAATCTTCAAACAAATCCTGATGGTGGCCGGTTACGAGCGTTACTTCCAGATCGTTCGCTGTTTCCGCGACGAAGATCTGCGGGCCGACCGCCAGCCTGAGTTTACCCAGCTGGATGTCGAGATGTCGTTTGTCGAGCGGGACGATGTGCTGGCAATTATGGAAAAGATGATCGCCGAAGTGTTCAAGGTGGCGATCGGCGCGGAACTGTCACTGCCGATGCGGCGTCTGTCTTATGATGAGGCGATGGAAAAGTTCGGTTCGGATAAGCCGGATCTGCGCTTCGATATGGAGATTTTTGATTTGTCTGAGGCGATGCGGGGTTCAGATTTCAAGGTGTTCGAATCGGTGCTGGCTGCCGGCGGCAAAATCAAGGGCATCAATGTCAAAGGCAATGCGGCGATTCCCCGCCGCGAGCTGGACGGTCTGGTCAATTATGTCGGCCAGTATGGCGCCAAAGGCCTGGCTTGGATCGGTTACACGGCGGAAGGGCTTAAATCGCAGATTTCAAAGTTTTTCTCGGATGAGCAATTGGATAAAATCCGCCTGACGGCGCAAGCCGAAGAAGGCGATCTGGTGCTTATCATTGCCGACAAACCGGCGGTCGCGGTCAACGCGATGGGGCAGTTGCGGCTGGAGATGGCACGGCGGATGAACCTGATCGACCCTGACAAACTGGCGTTCGCCTGGGTGCTTGACTTCCCGATGTTCGAATACGACGAGGAAGAAAAACGCTATGTGGCGATGCACCATCCGTTCACTTCGCCGCGTGACGAAGACATCCAGTATCTTGAGACAGAACCTGGCCGGATCAAAGCCAAGGCCTATGACATGGTGCTGAATGGCACTGAGATCGGCGGCGGCAGTATCCGGATATTCCAGCGCGATGTACAGGAAAAGGTATTTAAGGCAATCGGACTGACGGAAGAAGAAGCAAACGAAAAGTTCGGCTATTTGCTGGAGGCCTTTGAATTTGGCACGCCGCCGCACGGCGGGATCGCTTTCGGTCTCGACCGTCTGATTATGCTGATGGCAAAGCGTTCTTCGATCCGCGATGTGATTGCTTTCCCCAAGACGCAAAGCGCTACCGACCTGATGTCTCAGGCGCCGTCGGAGGTTTCGCTGCGCCAACTGAAGGAACTCTCGATCCGGACTGAAGTGGCTGCCAAAAAGACTCAGAAGTAATGTTGCTTCAACTGTTGCCAGTAAGGCGGCAGTCTGGTACACTCATAGTAAGAATAGTTGCATAAATCATCCTTGTCCCTGCTGTGTGCGTATAAACCCATTGTTTTGATCCAACACTTTCACATTGGGAGCTCAGACTCTGGTCGCTGCGTGAAAGCCCTGCTTGTTTCAGGGACTCATTATACGGACAGGCGCGCACCCACCTGCTTAGGCAGGATTCAAAACACGGGTCAAACGGCATCGCGGGGATTTTTCTACTCTTTTTTCGTGTGCTTGCCTGGCAGGAATGCTGACAAAGTAACCGAAATATAAAAGAGTAGTATTTTTTTGTCCCGAATCAGGCAGTTGATTCGGCGGAGAGGATTGTGAACGATGGAGTATATTGATCTGCGCAGCGATACCGTGACAAAGCCGACGAACGAGATGCGTGAGGCGATGCTGAGAGCGGAAGTGGGCGATGACGTATACGGCGAAGACCCGACCGTGATCGAACTGGAGAAACTGGGCGCCCGAATGACCGGCAAGGCCGCGGGCCTGTTCGTCGCCAGCGGCACGATGGGCAATCAGGTCGCTGTCTTGTCGCATACCCAGCGGGGCGATGAAGTCATTTGCGAAGCCGAATCGCACATTTATTATTATGAAGTGGCAGGCATGTCGGTTTTGTCTGGAGTGCAAGCCAGGACGCTGCCCTCGGTGAAGGGAGTTCTCAGTGCGGAAACCATCGAAGCGGCAATACGCCCGCTGGATGTCCACCAACCGCGCAGTGCGCTGATTTGTCTGGAAGATACCCACAACCGGGCTGGCGGCACCTGCTATCCGTTGGAAACCTTGGCAGCGATCCGCAAACTGGCTGACCGGTGCAAAATCCCGGTGCATATTGACGGCGCCCGATTGTTCAACGCAGCGGTCGCGCAAGGGGTAAAAGTTGATAAGATTGCTCAGTATGCCGATTCGGTCCAGTTTTGTCTGTCGAAAGGTTTGTGCGCGCCTGTCGGCAGCTTGCTGGTCGGCAGCGAAGAATTCATCGCCAAAGCCCGCCGTTATCGCAAGATGCTCGGTGGCGGCATGAGACAGGCGGGCGTCATTGCGGCAACCGGGATTGTCGGTTTGCAAAGCATGGTGGAGCGTCTGGCGGAAGACCATGCCAATGCGAAGTTGTTGGCGAATGAACTGGCTACAAGCGGCTTTGCCATCGATTTATCGACAGTCCAGACTAATATCGTGATCTTTGATGTATCGCGAACAGGCCTAAAGGCGGCGGATTTCGTCGCACGACTGAAGAAAGCCGGCGTGCTGGCCGGCGCAGTTGGCGAATACCGGGTCCGCATGGTGACGCATCATGGTATAACCGCGGCTGAAATCGCAAAAGTGGTGGATGTATTGCAGCATCTGCCGAAGAAAGGCTGAACCGTGGACTTGTTTGCCGACCAGATGGAGAGCCGGCGGCTCAATCGTGAACCGCTCGCGCTACGGATGCGTCCGCGGACGCTGGATGATTTTGTCGGACAGTCGGATTTGGTAGGACCGGGGCGGTTTTTGCGCCGGGTGATTGAAGCCGATTCTTTGCCGTCTCTGTTGTTTTTTGGCCCGCCGGGCACCGGCAAAACGACGCTGGCCAATATCGTGGCCCATTCGACCGGCGCGCAGTTTGAAGAGATGAACGCGGTGTCCGCCGGTGTGGCCGACATCCGCAAAGCGGTCGACAAGGCGCGCGATCGCTTGCTACGGGCTAATCGCCGCACGATCCTGTTCATCGACGAGATCCATCGTTTCAACAAGTCGCAGCAGGACGCATTGCTGCCGCATGTGGAGAACGGAACGATCACGTTGATTGGCGCGACGACGGAAAACCCCTACTTTGAAGTGAACTCGCCGCTGTTATCGCGCATGCGGGTGTTGCGGCTGCAGGCTTTGTCACGCCAGGAAATCGTCGGCATTTTGCAGCGGGCGTTAAATGATGAAGCGCGAGGACTGGCAACGTTTCAGGCCAGGGCGGCGGATGAGGTGCTGGGACTGCTCTCCGACCGGGCCGGCGGCGATGCCCGGGTGGCGCTGAATTTATTGGAACAGATGGTGCTGATGCTGGCTGCGGAACAGGCGGAACCGGCACAGCCGATCGAGTTGACCCGTGAAATTGTCGAAACCGTCGCCATAGAAAAATTTCAGGCCTACGATAAAAAAGGCGACAATCACTATGATGTCACGTCCGCATTTATTAAAAGCATGCGCGGTTCCGACCCCGACGCAGCCCTGCACTATCTGGCCCGGATGATCGAAGGCGGCGAAGACCCACGGTTCATTGCGCGTAGAATCATCATCTGCGCGGCCGAAGATGTCGGGAACGCCGACCCGACTGCGCTGATGCTGGCTGTAGCCGCCATGCAGGCGGCCGAGATGATCGGCTGGCCAGAGGCGAGAATCCCGATTGCACAGGCGGTGACCTACATCGCGGCCGCGCCAAAGAGCAATGCGGCTTATCTGGCGATCGACAGGGCCATGGCCGATGTGCGGGATCGTGAATGCGGCCCGGTGCCGCTGCATTTGCGAGACAGCCATTACCGGGGCGCTCAGCTGTTGGGGCATGGCAAAGGTTATAAGTATCCGCATGATTATCCGGAAGGTTTTGTCAACCAACAATATTTGCCGGAGCAACTGGCAGACAGTCGATACTACCAACCGACGGAGCATGGCGCGGAACAGCGTTTGGCAGTCTTGATGAAACAGCGGCGACAAGGCCCGCAGAAGAAGTAAAGTAATAACGGGGGTGCTCTGCCATGCTGACCCGGAAGCCGGAACGAGGTATGCGACAGAAACTGCACGCCAACCGGGGAAAATTTCGGCAATACATCGATCATGCGCCAGACGGCGTTTTTGTCGTTGATGAAACAGGCCGTTATCTTGAGGTGAACCCGGCAGGTTGCCGAATCACCGGCTATTCGGAGCAGGAACTGTTAACCATGACGATTGCCGACGTCCTGGCTCCGGAGTCTGTGGCGGACGGCCTGGCCCGTTTTGCCGAATTGCAACGGAATGGCGAGCTGCAGGCGGAGTTTCGTTTCGTTCACCGTGACGGCTCCTACCGCTGGTGGTCGGTGGATGCGGTAAAATTGACGGATACTCGTTTTCTTGGCTTTTCCAGGGATATTACCGAACGAAAAATGATTGAGGCAACGCAAAGCTTTTTGCTGCAATCGGGATATGGCAGGCCGGAGGAAGATTTTTTTGCCGCGTTGGCGCGTCACTTGGGCGATACCCTAGGCGTATATTATGTTTGCATCGACCGTCTGTCCGGCGACCGTTTGACTGCCCAGACCGTGGCAGTTTACTGTGACGGTCATTTTGAAGACAACCTGGAGTATACACTAGCGGATACTCCCTGCGGGATGCTGCTGGACCAGTCCTTCTGCTTTTTTCCCCATAGGGTGGCCGAGTTGTTCCCCGGTGATCCTGCGTTAAGAGAACTTCAGGCAGACAGTTACATCGGAACAATGCTGCTTGGGTTTGATGGCAAGCCGATCGGTCTGATTGCCTTGCTGGACCGCAAGCCGATGAAGGATAGCCGGTTGGCGGAAACATTGCTGCGGATGGTTTCCGTTCGCGCTGCTGGCGAGCTTGAGCGACTTCAGGGAATGGACGCTTTGCGAAAAAGTTTCGAAGTCCAGACCGTTCTGCGTGAAATTGCCCACGCGGCGGCAATCTGTCCCAGCATTGAAGAACTCTATGCCACGGTTCATCGACTGATTTCCCGGGTTTTGCCGGCGCGGATTTTTTATTTTGCTTTTGTCGACGAAGCGACAAAACGTGTTCATGTGCCTTATTGTTCCGATGAAATGGATTATGTGCCGCGCGGCAGACCGGTTGGGCGAGGCTTGACGGAATATGTGATGCGACTGGGACGGGCGGTCCATATCACTGCGGAAGCAATTGAAAAATTGATGGTTGCCGGCGAAATAACGTTGCGATTCGCCAAGCAGCTCGATTATCTGGGGGCGCCGCTGTTGACGCCACAGGGCAAACCGATCGGCGTGCTGGCGATGAATCTGCCTGCAGGGCATGACGAATTTTCCAATGAGCAGGTGGAAATCCTTGCTGCGGTTGCCGCGCAGGTTTCCCTGGCAATCATCCGTAAGCAGGGAGAAGATGCGCTGGCCGAAAGTGAGGCGCGTTACCGGGCTTTAGTCGAGCAGGCGCCGGAAGCAATCCTGGTAATCGAACCGCAAAGCGGCAGGATATTGGAGACAAATACCCGTTTCACCGAACGGTTTGGTTATGATTTGCGTCACGATGGCCCGTTGCGGGCGCAGGACATTACGCTCGATTCGACTGAAAACGTGGAAGCTCTGCTGGAACGGTCGCAACGGATTGGGTCGTTGCCTATGCAGCGCAGGGTGGTTCGGCATCGAAAAGGATTTTTGGTTGAAGTGGAGCGTTCGGCTACGGTCGTCAGGTACCGAAACCGCAGTCTGCTTACTGTCACGTTGAGGGATGTATCGGATGAAATCCGGCGTGAGCGTGAGATTCATCGCGATGCACAAATGGCAACGCGCGTGCAGAATGCGATGCTTGCGGCGCCGGATTCTTCGCAACATGTTGAAATCGGACTTGTGTACCAACCGCAGAGTTACGTCGGCGGCGATTTGTATTTTTTGGACTGGCGCTACAATAGCAAAGTGCTGCGAGGCTTTTTGGTTGATACTTCCGGACACGGCCTGAGCACTGCGCTCCACACTTCGGCCATGCATGTTCTGCTGAGGGAAGTCAACGAAATGGATCTGCCGATTTCCGAGCAGCTGCGCTGGCTAAATCAGAAGGCGCACGAGTATTTTGACGAAGGCACGTTTGCCGGTGCGTTGATTTTTGAACTGGACTTGCAGACTAAAACGCTGCGATGGGCTCATGCCGGAATCCCGGAAATATGGGTATCGACGCATGCGCTGCGAGGACGCGTCCGGCGGGCGGGGATGTTTCTCGGCATGAAACTCGATGAGCATTTTGAAATGCATGAACTGCCGATTGCTCAAGCGGATGCCTTCTATTTTTTGACAGATGGATTGTCAGACATGATCAGCAAACAGGATAAGCAAGAATTGCCGCAGACTTATACGGACGCGCTTGCCGAATTGCGACGCATGGCTGAGTCGTCAGAGCGGCGGGATGATGCGACTGCGGTCTGCATTTTGGTGAAGTCGATGCCGGAAATCGAACCTTCTAATAATTCATGGCCCCGCAACTTTTATTTCAGCGGATACGGCGATTATCTGCGTCTCAAGGGAGAAGTGAGCCGGGTTGTAGCTGAAGTGACCGGATCGCCGCATTCGCTGCAAGAAGTCGCCGTCAATGAAGCGTTGGCTAATGCAATGGAGTGCAGGGACGCTGCGCCGCGCCAACATCATGCCAGACTGCGGTTCAACATGCTCGGTCGCTGGTTTGTAGTGCGAGTAAGGACCTCGCGGCTAGGGTTTGCCGGCAATGCTTTGTTGCGTTTATTACGGCTGCATCCGTCAGATATGTTTGAATTTGGTGAAGACGCGACGATGGGGCGGGGCATTCCCCTCATGTTGTCATTGGCGCATCGGATGACATACAACAGTGAGGGTACGGAAGTCTTGCTAGCTTGGAGGCTGCCGGTGGCGCAGTCTGAAAAAAATTAATTTGCCAAACTGCTTTGACTATTTTATATGGGTATGGTATATTTAAAACACAAATCCGATTAATTTAGTCGGAATAAAGGGAGCCCATATGAAAGTATCAACCAAAAGCAGATATGGCTTGGCGGCGATGGTCGATCTGGCCGAACAGTATGGCAAGGGTCCGGTTGCGCTACGTAGCGTGGCAGCCAGACAACAGGTGTCCGAACATTATCTGGAGCAATTGATGTCAAGCTTGCGCCGAGCGGGGTTTGTCCGTAGCGTTCGCGGTGCGCAGGGCGGATATGTTTTGGCCAAAGAACCGAACACAATCAGCGTGGGTGAAATCGTGCGCGCTATGGAAGGGCCGATTGCTCCAGTCGATTGTCTGCTGGCGGAGCGGGGCGAGCAAAATCCCTATTGCGACAAAACCTGCGATTGCATTCGGCGTAATATCTGGCAGAAGATGGGCGACAGCATCAATGATACCTTGGACTCCATTTCATTGGCTTCGCTCTGTAGAGAAGGATCAGGAACGAATGAGAAGGAAAGAGGCGAAAGCAACGTATGAAAAAGGTTTATTTTGACAACGCGGCGACAACGCAGACAGACAAGGATGTTGCAGCGACTGTGCTCGAATATATGACGAACACATTCGGCAATCCAGGCAGTGTTCATGCTTTTGGCCGGGAGGCGCGAAAAGCGGTTGACATCGCCCGTGAACAGGTGGCTAAGCTGATTGGTGCGCAGTCGAGCGAAATCTTTTTTACTTCCGGCGGCACCGAAAGCGACAACATCTCCCTGAAAGGCGTCGCTTATGCTAATCGTAACCGCGGCAAGCACATCATCACTTCGGCGATTGAGCACCACGCGGTGCTGGAACCTTGTGAAGCGTTGAAGAAAGAAGGCTTCGACCTGACAATTCTGCCGGTTGACGAATTTGGCCGGGTAAGTGTGGAAACTTTAAAAGCGGCGATTCGGCCAGATACGATTCTGATCAGCGTCATGTTTGCCAACAATGAAGTCGGCACGATGCAACCGATTGCCGAAATCGGCGCTATCGCCCGTGAACGCGGGATTTACTTCCACACCGATGCGGTTCAGGCGGTGGGAAACTGGCCGATTGATGTGAAAGCAATGAATATCGACCTGTTGACGATGTCCGGTCACAAATTTCATGCCCCGAAGGGAATTGGCGCCCTGTATGTCCGCAAAGGGGTACGGATTCGTTCGCTGCAACAGGGCGGTGGTCAGGAGCGGCACATGCGTCCCGGCACGGAAAATGTGCCTGGCATTGTTGGCCTCGGTATGGCGGCCGAAAAATCATTGGCAGAGATGCCGGAAAAAATCGACCGGATTCAAAAGCTGCGCGACCGATTGTTGGCCGGGATCATGGAAAATGTGCCGGAAATCAAGTTGAATGGTCATCCCACACTGCGCCTGCCTGGCAATGTGAATGTCAGCGTGATTTATATCGAAGGCGAGTCGTTGCTGCTGAATCTCGATATGAAGGGAATTGCCGCTTCGAGCGGTTCGGCCTGTACTTCGGGTTCGCTGGATCCGTCGCATGTTTTGCTGGCGATGGGGCTAGACCACGCTACCGCGCACGGGTCGCTGCGGTTGAGTCTCAGCAAAATGAACACGGATGAGGACGTAGATTATTTTCTGGCCGAGTTTCCCGCCATCGTGGCGAGACTGAGGAGCATGTCTCCCCTATATGCCACCCGTGGCAGCCAGGCTGCCCAGCGCTGTGAATCGGCGTCATGCAAAGAATCAGAATGTGAAATCAGGGGGTCGTAAGTGATGTATACGGAAAAAGTAATGGATCATTTCTCCAATCCGCGCAATGTCGGTGAATTGAAAGATGCAGACGGCGTCGGCGAAGTCGGTAACGCAAAATGCGGCGATATCATGAAGATTTTTCTCAAGGTGGAGAACGGCATCATAGAAGATGTCAAATTCCAGACCTTTGGCTGCGGCGCAGCCATCGCCACCAGCAGCATGGTGACCGAAATGGTCAAAGGGAAAACTCTGGAAGACGCACTGCGGATTTCTAATGAGGCGGTTGCAGAGGCGTTGGATGGACTACCGCCGGTGAAGATGCACTGTTCCAACTTGGCGGCCGATGCCGTGCATGCAGCGATTAAGGATTACATCGCCAAACATCCTGCCTGACTGGCGCGTGTTGGCAACATACTTGGCGAATCGGGATTGCGTGCAGTCCCGGTTCTTTTTTTGTCGCCGGTTGTTGCCGGAGGCAAATTGACAAGGGTTCGTAAAATTAGGTATAATTCCTTGAGAATGCGCCCTGTAGGCCAATTGGAGGTTAAAAGAATGACCGGAAATGAATTGAGACAAAAATACCTGCAGTTCTTTGCTGGGAAAGAACATCTGATTCTGCCCAGTTATCCGCTCATCCCCGATAATGACCCGAGTCTGTTGTTGATTGGCGCCGGCATGGCTCCCTTCAAGCCGTTTTTTACCGGCAAGATGAAACCGCCCCAACTGCGGATCGCTACCTCGCAGCGTTGCATCCGCACCGGCGATATCGAAAATGTCGGCCGGACTGCCCGTCATCATACTTTCTTTGAGATGCTGGGTAATTTCTCGTTTGGCGATTATTTCAAAAAAGAAGCGATAGCCTGGGCCTGGGAGTTTGTCACCAAAGAATTGGGTCTGGCGCCGGACAAGCTCTGGATTACGATTTATACCGATGACGACGAAGCGTTTGAAATATGGAACAAGGATATCGGTCTGCCACCGGAGCGGATTATCCGGATGGCGGACAATTTCTGGGAAATCGGTACAGGTCCTTGCGGTCCCTGCTCAGAACTCTATGTCGATTTGGGCGAAGAGCGTGGTTGCGGCAAACCGGATTGCGCAGTCGGCTGCAACTGCGACCGCTATCTGGAAATCTGGAATCTGGTGTTTACCCAGTTTGACCGCGATGAAGCAGGCAACTACACGCCGCTGGCCAAAAAGAACATCGATACCGGCGCAGGTCTGGAACGGATCGCATCGGTGTTGCAGAATAAAAAATCCAACTTTGAAACGGACCTGCTTTTCCCGATTATCGAGCATGCGATGAAAGTGGCCGGTGTTGAATACGGTCAGGCGGTTCGCACCGATATTTCGCTGAAAGTGATTGCCGACCACGCCCGTAGCGTCACCGTGATGATTTCGGATGGCATCTTGCCGTCGAACGAAGGCCGCGGTTATGTGATGCGCCGTTTGCTGCGCCGGGCGGTTCGGCATGGACGACTTTTGGGGATCGAAAAGCCGTTCCTGGTCGATATTGTCGATGTGGTGGCGGAGATTTTCCGTCAACCATACCCGGATATCGGCGAAAAACGCGATTATATCAAAAAAGTGATTCAGCTGGAAGAGGCCCGCTTCGGCGAAACGCTGGCCCAGGGCACAGAACTGTTGACCCAGCATATCGAAACCGTCAAGGCGGCCGGCGGCGAAATCCTGGATGGCGCGATTACGTTCAAACTGTATGACACCTTTGGCTTTCCCTGGGAACTGACTGCGGAAATCCTGGAAGAACATGGTTTGAAACTGGATAAAGCAGGTTTTGACCAGGCGATGACCGAGCAGCGCGAACGCGCTCGGGCGGCAAGGCACGAAGCAGATGCGGCGGTCAGCATTCCTGATCTGTCGGGGTTGGCCAACCAAAAACTCATCGTCGATTATTCGGCGACTGCCGCGACGGTAGTCTGTCTGTTCCGTGAAGGTCGTATTGTCGAAGAGACCCGCGACGGCGAAGAAGTGGCGGTGATTCTCGATGTGACCTCGTTCTATGCCGAAGGCGGCGGACAAGTCGGTGATACTGGCGTTTTGACCGGCCCGCTGGGCAAACTGGAAGTCGCGACGACCCGCAAATTGCCTGACGGTACCGTATATCACCTGGGAACGGTGACCGAAGGTTTCCTCAAACAGGGTGACAAGGTCCAACTGGAACTCGGGCAGGAACGCAAAGCCGCCATTACCCGCAACCACACGGCGACGCATCTGTTGCATGCGGCCTTGCGCGAAACGCTCGGCAGCCATGTCAACCAGGCTGGCTCCTATGTCGGTCCGGACCGGCTGCGGTTCGATTTTTCCCACTTCGCCGCCATGAGTCCGCAGGAACTGGCTACCGTAGAGCAAGCAGTCAATCGGTCGATTTTGCTCAATGCGTCGATCGGCGTATTGGAAACAAGTCAGGAAATGGCCAAACAAATGGGCGCGATGGCGCTGTTTGGCGAAAAATACGGTGAAAAAGTCCGAGTTGTCGTTGTCGGCGACATATCCAAAGAGTTGTGCGGCGGTACCCATGTGGCAGCTACCGGTGAGATCGGCCTGTTCAAAATCGTCGCCGAATCCAGCATCGGGTCCGGTCTGCGCCGGATCGAAGCGGTGACCGGTTTAGCGGCGCTTGATTATGCCAATCTACGGGAAGCGATGCTGGAAGCTGCAGCCCAATTGCTGAAAACCCGTCCCGAAGAACTGGTCAGCCGGTTGGAACAGGCGTTGAATCACAGCAAGGAACTGGAAAAGGAATTGGCCGCGGTGCAGTTGCAGCAGGCAAAAGGCGTAGTGCAGGGACTGTTGCAGCAAGTCGCCGAAGTCAAAGCCGTCCCGCTGGTTGCTGCTGCGGTCGAGGCGCCGGATATGGATACGCTGCGCTCGATGGCCGATATGGTCCGCGACAGCCTGAAAACAGGCGTTGTTGTGCTTGGCGCCGTGGTTGGCGACAAAGTCAATTTTGTTGCGATGGCTGGCAAAGAAGCTGTCGCTCGCGGCGCGCATGCCGGCAATATCGTCAAGGAAGTTTCAGCGGCCGCCGGCGGCGGCGGCGGCGGTCGTCCGGAAATGGCGCAGGCCGGCGGCAAGAATCCGGAAAAGCTGGCCGAAGCCTTGGGCCTGGTCGGTTCGATTTTGGAAAAGCAGTTGCGCTAAGCGATAAAACAAAACAATCATGGCAGGAACCTTGCGTGAACAAGTCGAATAATTATCATTAGGTCCGCATGGTCGTGACGATGGATGATGGGAGATGGCAAACGTGAGCTTTTCAGCCGATGATACGATTCATAAACCGCTGGAGGTCGGTGAAATCCTCGCAGGGGATTCTTCCGCCAATACTTTTGAAGAAACGATGAAGTTCGTCGTGGATAAAGAAAAGACCGAGGCCGGCAAGATTTTTGACGCCGTGTATGCGGCGCTGACGGAAAAAGGCTATAATCCGATCAATCAACTGGTAGGGTATCTGTTGTCAGGCGACCCCACCTATATTACCAATTTCAAGGAAGCCCGCAGCCAGATTCGCCGGGTCGAACGCGATGAATTGCTGGAAGAACTGGTACGGTTCTACCTGAAAGACCGCTGAGAAATACGTATGTCGCCGCTGTGACGAAACGTCGCGGCGGCGTTTTCCATTCCTTATCCGTAGAAAAAAAACGAGGAGGGTTGCAATGAGAATCATGGGGCTGGACCTGGGAGAAACCCGGATCGGCGTGGCGCTCAGCGATGAACTGCTATTGACGGCGCAGGGACTCTGCGTGATCAACAGTCGGGGAATCGTTAATGACCTGGCGCAGGTGGTCGAATTGATTGAATCCCATGCGGTGACAGAGTTGGTCATTGGCTTGCCGCGCAACATGGATGGCAGTTGCGGCCCAATGGTTGAAAAAGTCCGTGAGTTCGGTCGTCAGCTTGCCGATCGTAAACCGGAACTGAAACTGGAGTATTGGGATGAACGCCTGACAACGACTGCGGCGCAAAGAGTATTGGTCGACGCGGACATGAGCCGTTCGCGACGTCGCAAGGTAGTGGACAAGGTTGCCGCCGGACTGATTCTGCAGGGATATATGGATCTGCGGGCGCGTCGGGCCGCTGCTGTCTCGCGCTGATGCGGCATTGACAGGGTCGAATTTATAGTATACGATTAATTCATAGTAATTTTTTTTGTGAGGTGCACTATGGCAGATTTTGAACATGATGAAGCGGAAGAAGTAGATATTTTTACCGATGAAGAAGGCAACGAGTACTATGTTCATCGCTATGTAGATGTCGGCAACAAGAAGTACGCGATTCTGGTTTATATCGACGATTCGGAGGAATATGACGAGAGCGCCGAAGAATGCGGTTGCGGCGATGAGTCTTGCGAATGCGACGACGATTGTGAAGTCGAAATCGCCAGGGTGGAAACGATGGCCGATGGGGAACAGGCGTTTGTTTTCATTGACCCGGAGGACCCTGAATATGATAAAGTGTGCGAGGCTTACGAGAAGCTGATGGATTCCGAACCTTATGAAGCCTAACCGGCTTCTTTTTTTCTGTGCGATCGGGTTGATTTTGGCGGCGCTGGCAGGCGGCGCCTTTTGGTACGGCGAACAAATGAAGCCGGTGGCGCCGGCCGATGCCAAGCAACAGACGATCAAAGTGAAATCCGGTATGACAACCGGCGCGATTGCCGATGCATTGCTGGATAAAGGCCTGATCCGCAACCGGACGGCATTTTTGCTGGCGGCGCGCCAGGCAGGTCTCGATAAATCTTTGCAAGCCGGTGAATACGCATTTTCACGCTCGATGAACGTCGGACAGATTATCGAAATCATGGCCAAGGGAATTACGGTATATTCGGAGTTCACGATTCCCGAAGGGTTTACCGTGGAGCAGATCGCCGGTTTACTTGAGGAAAAAGGGCTGGCGCGTAAGGAGCGTTTCTTGGCTCTGGCCAAGACCTATTCGCCGTTTGACAAGACCGAGCGACCGAACGTGAAGTATCGGGCCGAAGGTTTTTTGTTTCCCGACACGTACCGGATCAGCCGCGGCGCTAGTGAAGAAATGATTCTGCAAACCATGGCGAATGAATTTGCCGAAAAATTTACGCCGGAGTTGCAGGCAAAGGCCCAGTCAATCGGCTTGTCCACTTATGAGGTCATTGTGCTGGCTTCGCTGATCGAACGGGAAGTTCAGCTGGCGAAGGAACGACCGATGGTCGCCCGCGTGTTTCTGAATCGGATCAAAATAGAGATGCCGTTGCAATCCTGTGCGACAATCCAATATATCCTTGGTTATGCCAAGGAAGAATTGACGATCGCCGATACGCAGCTACCTTCACCTTACAATACTTATCTGCACCAGGGAATGCCGCCGGGACCGGTGGCAAATCCCGGCTTGTCGTCGATCCAGGCGGCACTCAATCCGGCCGAGGGTGACTGGCTTTATTTTGTCGTCGACGGCAAAACCGGCGGGCATCGCTTTAGCCGCAGCCTGGCCGAGCACGAAGCGGCAATTCAACAGATCGGGAAATGAGGATGTTTGTGAAAATACCGGAACTGCTGGCTCCGGCCGGCGACATGGAACGACTGAAAGTAGCGCTGGCCTATGGCGCCGATGCCGTCTATCTGGGCGGCAAAAATTTTGGCTTGCGTGCTTTCTCCGGCAACTTTTCGCCGCAGGAACTGACGCAGGCCTGTGCGTACGCTCATGAGCGCGGCCGCAAGGTATACGTTACTGTGAATATTTTTCCCCACAACGCGGAGATCACCGAACTGCCGGGTTATTTGAAACAGCTGGCCCAGGCCGGTTGCGATGCAATCCTGGTTGCCGATCCCGGCGTGTTTAGTCTGGCGCGCGAGCTAATCCCGCAAATCCCGGTGCATATCAGCACCCAGGCCAATACCACCAACTGGCGGTCGGCAAAGTTTTGGCAGGATCAGGGAGCAGAGCGGGTCGTGCTGGCCCGGGAACTGTCACTTGCGGAAATCCAGGAAATCCGCCAAAAAGTATCTTTGGAACTGGAATGCTTCGTGCATGGCGCGATGTGCGTTTCCTATTCGGGCCGCTGCCTGATGAGCGCATTTATGACCGGGCGATCCGCCAACCGGGGCGAATGCGCCCAGCCTTGCCGTTGGCGTTACGCGCTCGTGGAAGAGAAACGGCCGGGACAGTATTTTCCGGTGGAGGAAGATGAACGGGGAACCTACATCCTAAACTCGCGCGATTTGTGCCTGCTGGGGCAGCTGCCGGAGCTGGCCGCCGCCGGCGTACAAAGTTTCAAGATCGAAGGCAGGATGAAAAGCGTCCATTACCTGGCGACCGTGGTCCGGGTTTATCGTGAAGCACTGGACGCCTTGGCAAACCCGAAAGCAGACCCGACGCAGAGCCGGCGGGAGTGGCTGGAAGAAATCGAAAAAGCCGGCAGTCGCGGTTATACGACTGGATTCTATTCCGGCCAGCTAGCCGACGACTCACAGGAATATGAAACGGTGCGTACCCTGCCGGAATGGGAATACGCCGGTTTGGTCAAGGGCTGGAATGCTCTTGACGGAATGGCGTTGGTGGAACAGCGCAACCATATGCAGCTGGGCGATGAGATCGAGGTGCTTAGGCCGGCGGGATCGGTAACTCGACAGAGACTCTGCCTGATGACCGATGTCGAGGGGGCGCCGCTGACCACTGCGCCGCATCCGCAACAAATGCTGTTGGTCCAGCTCGACGCGCCGGCCGATGAATTTGCCATGCTGCGAAGACGCCGCCGTGAGTAGCCAAAAGGCAGCAGCCTGTGATAAAATTAGAAAACTAAAATAAATAATATGGTTTTGAGGATATGAAAACGAGCGAAAAGCGAATTCTGGTTCTGCATGGACCGAATCTGAATATGCTGGGCAAACGGGAGCCTGAGGTGTACGGCTCGTTGACGCTGGAACAGCTGAATGCCGAACTGGCTGCGCAGGCTGCAAAGCTGGGCGTTGCTGTCGAATGCCGTCAGTCCAATCATGAAGGCGTGCTGGTCGATATGATCCAGACGGCTGACGGTGAGTATGATTGCATCATCATCAATCCGGCGGCTTTCACGCATTACAGCATTGCGGTCCGGGATGCGCTGGCGGCGATTTCAACGCCGGCTATCGAAGTTCATTTGTCCAATATCTATCGACGCGAAGAGTTTCGCCATCACTCAGTCACTGCGCCGGTCACAGTCGGACAGATTGCCGGTTTTGGCTCGCAGGGCTATATTTTGGCCTTGTATGCGGCTGTTGACATTATCATGCGTGGAGGCAAAAAATAATTGTCAGTCCAGTATGAAAGATTAACCAACTGGTTACAGCAACAGACGTTGCCTGCGGTATTGGTTTCCAAACGGATCAATGTCCGTTATTTCAGTGGATTTGCCGGTTCGGCCGGTGTGTTGGTGGTTTCGCCAACGATACGAAAATTGTTTGTTGATTTTCGTTATGTCGAACAGGCCCGGCAAACCGCGCCTGAATATGAAACCGTAAAATGTCAGTCGAACCCGCTGGATGCCGCGGTTGAATATCTGCAACAGCAGAATCTTGACCGGATCGGTTTTGAAGCGGAGGATTTGACGGTTGCCGATTTTCGGCGGATTACGTCGGTGGTTGCCGAGCATCGCTGGATTCCCTCAGTTCTCGACTCTTTGCGGGTAGTGAAGTCAGCGGAAGAAATCGCAAAAATACAAACTGCAGCCCAGATTTTGGACCAGGCGTTTGCAAAAATCCTGCCGCAGATTCGGCCGGGAATCGCCGAAAACTCTCTGGCGGCTATTTTGGAATATGAAATGCGCCAACTGGGTTCCGAGCGGACCGGTTTTGCCACGATCGTAGCCAGCGGTCCCCGTTCGGCACTGCCGCATGGCGTTGCCGGCGATCGGTTACTGGCGACCGGCGATCTGGTCGTGTTTGATTTTGGCGCGGTGTTTGACGGCTATCACTCGGATATGACGCGTACGGTTTGCCTGGGCCCGGCCAGCGACCGTCAGCGGCAGATTTATGACACGGTTTTGTCGGCCCAAATGGCTGGGCTGGCGGCAGTCCGTCCCGGCGCTCTCTGCAGGGAGGTTGATGGCGTCGCTCGCGGCATCATTGCCGAAGCGGGATTTGGCGATTTTTTCGGCCACGGACTGGGCCATAGCGTTGGATTGGCCATTCATGAGAGTCCCCGGTTGTCGCCGCTGGCCGGCGAGGCTCGCCTGGAGACGGGCATGGTGGTTACGGTGGAACCGGGAATCTACCTGCCGGAATGGGGCGGCGTCAGGATCGAAGACTTGGTTGTGGTAACCGCTGACGGTTGCCGTATTCTGAGCCATACGACCAAACAATTGCTTGAACTGACATGACGATCATTTCGGTGATCTGAAATTTTCATTAGAATGAAAGGGTGGAGTGTAGATGATTTCGAGTAATGATTTTCGTAACGGCGTGACGGTGGAGATGGATGGGGATGCCTGGCAGGTCATTGATTTCCAGCATGTCAAACCCGGTAAGGGCGCTGCGTTCGTACGGGCTAAAATGAAGAACATCAGAACCGGCTCGGTCGTGGAAAAAACCTTCAATCCGGGTGAAAAGATGGCCCGGGCCCATCTGGACAACCGTCAGATGCAATTCCTCTATGAATCTGATGGCGCATACAATTTCATGGATAACGAAAACTTTGAACAGACTTCGATGACTGCCGAGCAGCTCGGTAGCGCCAAGAACTTCCTCAAGGAGAACATGAACATCGGCGTGCAGTTTTATCAGGGCGCGATCATGGGTGTCGAACTGCCGGTGGCTGTCGAGTTGCGCGTGGTTGAGACCGATCCGGGGATTCGCGGCGATACTGCGACTGGCGGTACCAAACCGGCCAAACTGGAAACGGGCCATGTGGTAAAAGTCCCATTCTTTATCAACGTTGGCGATGTGTTGCGCGTTGACACCCGGACCGGCGATTATCTCGAACGGGCATAAACCGGCGGAAAATTTGTTGCAGCGACTGCTTGAAAAATCCCGTTTCGGCGGGATTTTTTTACGATGTTGGGAAGATGACGGACGCTCTTGCTGAAAATGCATAAAAAAGCAGGGATATTCACTCGCCGGGTTGAATAATAGAATTGTATAATATACAGGCTTTCAGCCTTTGGCAGAGGAGGGGCGAAATGGACAACTCCAGGAAGAGTGGCCAGACCGGCGATGAACTGATGGATCTGGGCAGTGTCCGGATTGCCGATGAAGTGATTGCGTCCATTGCGGGGATTGCCACGATGGATGTTCCCGGCGTGGTCGGGATGAGTAGCGGACTGATCGGCGGGATGGCCGAAATGATGGGTAAAAAGAGCACCTCAAAAGGGGTCAAGGTTCAGGTGGGCGCGCGGGAAGTGGCGGTCGACCTGTATATTGTCGTGGAATATGGCCTGCGGATTCCCGATGTTGCGTTGCAAGTGCAGGAAAAGGTGAAGGAGGCTGTGGAAACCGCAACCGGCCTGACAGTATTGGAAATCAACGTGCATGTTCAGGGCGTCGGTTTTTCCCGCGGTGATACGGATGAAGATCTCAGGGTGCGATAGGGGGATGAACGATGAGCATAATTGACCGGATAATCCTTTCGATTTACACAATATTGCTGATGCTGCTGTCGTTAACCTCTATTTTGCTGTCATTGAAAGTCTTGCCGCAAGAATATTGGCAGCAGGGGCTTTCGCTGATTTATGGACGTTGGGAGGCCGCGCTGATCGGCGGTGTGTTTTTTCTTGTCAGTATACGCTTGCTGCTGGCGGGGCTGCGTTCGCGGCGCGGGCCGAACAAAATCGTTCACCAGACCGAGATGGGCGTGGTCGAGATTTCGATCGGCGCCGTCGAAGAGTTGATTGCCAAAACTGCCCGGCATACCCGCGGCGTCCGTAACGCCAAGGTCCATATCCGGCAGTTGGGCCATGAAGTTAAAGTAGATATGCGGATCGTGGTCGGACCGGAGTATAATATTCCCCAAGTGGCGGCGGAAATTCAGCAACGGACCCAGGAATACCTGAAAAATACAGTCGGTGTTTCGATGACCGAAGTCCGGATACTAGTCAATGATATTTCCAACGAGTTCAAAAGCAAGACGCGTGTGGACTGAGTGCAAGGGAGGTAACGGACATGGATCCGCTTTTGTTTCAAGAGATCTGGCGGGCTCACAGCGGGAAAATCATGGGGGTTTTAATCGGCTTTGTGCTGGGGTTGCTGATTCTTGCCATCGGCTTTTTCCAGGCCCTGTTCGTACTGATTTGCATGATTGTCGGCTATGTGATCGGCAAACGGATTGATGATAAAGAAGACCTGATGGAGATCCTGGACAAGCTGTTGCCGCCGGGAACGCATCGATAGAATAGGAGCGTCAAAAATACAATGAGTCGAAGAAAAGCCCGGGAAATTGCATTGCAGGTATTATTCCATATTGATTTTACCGGGGGATCGCCGGAAGAGATCATTCCGGCCGTTTATTCCATGCAGGAAATCGAGTTTTCCGAGTCGGTCAATGAATATGTGGAATGGATCGTTGCCGGAACATTAGCGCATCGGGACGAAATCGACCGGCAGATTTCCGAACTGGCCAAGGACTGGAAGCTGGAGCGCATGGGCGGCGTGGACCGGGCGATTACCCGGATGGCGATTTTTGAAATAAAATATGGCGAAGAGAAGGTTCCGCCGCGCGCCGCAGTCAATGAGGCGGTTGAATTGGCCAAACACTTCGGATCCGATGAATCGGGCCGGTTTGTCAACGGAATCCTGGGGTCTTTGGTGCGGGGCGTTCAGTCTTAAATGGAGCTGACAATCGGAATTGACACCAGTTGTTATACGACATCGGTCGCAGCAATGGATGGTGCGGGCCGGTTATTGGCGGATGCCCGGATTCCCTTGCAAGTCAAGCCGGGCGGCAAAGGACTGGCTCAATCGGAAATGGTTTTTCAGCATGTACGCAATCTGCCGGTGGTGATGGAGCGGTTTCGTCGGGCTGCGGGCCAGCAGGCCCGGATTGTCGGCGTAGGCGTTTCAGTGAGACCGCGGCCGGTGGATTCTTCGTACATGCCCGTTTTTCTTGCCGGGCTTGGAGTGGCAAAATCTGTTGCTGCGGCGCTTGCTTGCCCGGTATATGAAATCAGTCATCAGGAGAACCATTTGCTGGCCGGCTTATGGTCTGCCCAGATGGTTGAGGCTGTTCCCTTTCTGGCCGTTCACGCTTCAGGCGGTACGACCGAGATATTAAAAGTCGGTCAACATTCGGGCGGTTTGGCGATTGAACTGCTTGGCGGTTCTGGTGATTTGAACGCCGGACAATTCATCGACCGGATTGGCGTGGCTCTGGGGTTGTCTTTTCCGGCCGGTCCGGCGCTGGAAAAGTTGGCGGAACAAGCCGAAGCCGACTATCCAGTGACCTCGCCGGCTGTTAACGGTTTGCAGATCAGTTTTTCCGGTCCCGAGAGTCATGTGAAGCGCTGGTTGGCAAGCCGCCCCGATCCAGCTGCGGTTGCCGCATCCGTTCAGCACTGTGTCGCAGAATCTTTGAGCCGGGCTTTGGCGGCCGCAATCAAGCAGACGGGTATTACGCGGATTTTGCTTGTCGGCGGCGTGGCAGCGAATCTTTTTATCCGTAACCATGTTTCAGGGGTTTTGCAAAAACCTTGGCAGGCCGAGGTGCGTTGGCCGAAAGCGGAATTCAGCGGCGATAATGCCGCCGGCACGGCCTGGTGGGCGCTGCGGCAAAGGACGGTGTAGTTTCTGGAGTTTCAAACGCAGCCAACCGCACTCAGTGTGAGCGAATTGACCGCCTATATCCGGCATTTGTTTGAACGGGACAATTTGCTGGGACGCGTGCGCGTCTGGGGTGAATTGTCGAATTTCCGTCGTCACCATTCGGGGCATTGCTATTTCACGCTGAAGGATGCCGGGGCAGCGCTGCGTTGTGTGATGTTCCGCAGCAAGGCAATCGGGTTGAAGTTCGTTCCCCGGGACGGATTGCGGGTCCGTTTGACCGGCAATGTGTCGGTTTACGAACGTGACGGCAATTATCAGCTTTATGTGGAATCGATGCTGCCGGATGGCTTAGGCGATCTCAGCGCGGCATTCGCCAAACTGCGGGAAAAACTATTGGCGGAAGGACTGTTTGACGAGAGCCGTAAGCAGCCGATTCCTTTTCTGCCCAAGGCCATTGGTGTAGTGACTTCGCCAACCGGGGCAGCACTGAGGGATATTGTGACGGTGGCTAGGCGGCGACACGGCGGGATTCCGATTATTCTGGTCCCGGCCCAGGTACAGGGCGAGGAGGCGCCGGAGCAAATTGTGCGCGGTATTGAACTCCTCGATAGATCGGGCCGGGTCGATGTGATCGTGATTGGTCGTGGCGGCGGTAGTATCGAAGAATTGTGGGCCTTCAATGATGAGCGCGTGGTTCGGGCGGTGGCGGCGGCTGTGGCGCCGATTGTCTCGGCGGTGGGCCATCAGACGGATTTTACGCTCAGTGACTTTGCAGCTGATTTGCGGGCGGCAACTCCTTCACAGGCTGCGGAACTGGTCGTGCCGGACCGGTTGGAGTTGCTTCGTCGTTTGTCTTCGACCAAACGCAGGATCAATCAGGCTTTGCGGCACCTACTGATCGAGTGGCGGCTGCGATTGGAGCGTTGCCTGCAGTCTGCCTTGTTCCGCCGGCCGCAGGAACTGCTGCGTGATCGGAGTCAACTGCTTGACCAGCTGTCCGAACGATTGACGAACGCGCTGAAAACCGCACTGGATGAGCGCCAGCAACGCCTGCGAATCACCAATGAAAAATTGAACCTGCTCAATCCCTGGGGAGTGCTGCAACGGGGCTATAGTGTAGTACGGCGACCGGACGGCGCAGTCATCTGCTCGGCTGAAGCTGTGGAAACCGGTGAATCGCTCGATATCTGGCTGCACAGGGGAAAACTTGCCGTAACTGTCACTAGCGCGGAGAGGGTGAGAAAATCATGAGAAAAGCGGCGCAAAAGAACGCTGTCGCCGGAGAGGGCTTTGATGAATCGCTGACCAGACTGGAAGCGCTGGTGGAAGAAATGGAGCGTGGCGAACTGACTTTGGAGGCAGCAATGCAGAAACATGCCGAAGGGGTCGAACTGGCGGCATTTTGCCTGCAGCAGCTGAAAGCTTCCGAGAAAGCGGTCAATAAGGTACTGAAGGAATCGGGCGGCGTTTTGTCTGAAATGGAACTGATATTACCGGAGGAAGAGTAATGTGGCGTAACTATCTGAAACAGAGACAGGTGCAGGTGGAAGCGGCGATGGAGACTCTGGTCCCTGCTCGCGCCGACGAACCGCTGGCCGAAATGATGAAAGCGATGCGCTACAGTCTGTTTGCCGGCGGCAAACGGTTGCGGCCGATTTTACTGATGGCGGCGGCCGACGCGGTGGGCAAGGATGGAGGCTCGTTCCTGCATGCCGCCTGCGCGCTGGAGATGATCCATACCTATTCGCTGATTCATGACGATTTGCCGGCGATGGACGATGATGATTATCGGCGCGGCATGCTGACGAATCATAAGGTGTTTGGCGAAGGGATGGCAATTTTGGCAGGCGATGGCCTGCTGACGCTGGCGTTTGAAGTTTTGCTGTCGCAGCCTGATTCCCCGCCAGCCACTCTGAACCGGGTCGCGCGTGAAGTGGCGGCTGCTGCCGGACCGGCCGGCATGGTCGGCGGTCAGGCGATCGATCTGTCGTCGGAAGGAAAGTTTCCTTCGCCGCAAACCATGGCGCTGATGCATAGTCTTAAAACCGGCGCGTTATTTCGCGCCAGCATCCGCTCCGGTGCAATCCTGGCCGAGGCGACCGAGGCGGAACTGGCCAGCCTGACCGAGTTTGCTGAAAAATTTGGCCTGGCGTTCCAGATCACCGACGACATCCTGGATGTGACAGGTTCCGATGCGACCTTGGGCAAACCGGTCGGCAGCGATGAACGCAATCAAAAGGCGACCTATGTGACGGTCTACTCCCTGCCGGAAGCGCAAAAAATGGCGCAACAGGCAGTGACTGAAGCATTGGCTTCGCTCGAGCAATTCGGCGAAAAAGCCTGGGTTCTTCGCAGTTTGGCGGAATACCTGCTGACTCGTGATAGCTGAGGGATTTGCTGATGTATGACTGGTTTTTTGCCCTGTTGCGCAACCAGGTTTTCATGGCGGCGATTGCCGCCTGGACGGTGGCGCAGTGTACCAAAATATTGCGGGATATCCTGAACGGATCCTTTCGCTGGGAACGGATCACCGGGGCGGGCGGCATGCCCAGCGCCCATGCGGCGATGGTCGTGGCGACGACAGTGTCCTCCGGCTTGGCCCTTGGCTTCGACAGCCCTTTTTTTGCTATTTCTTTCGTATTGTCCGGCATCGTTATGTATGATGCGGCAGGCGTGCGGCGTCATGCAGGACGGCATGCCCGGGCGCTGAACCGGATCATCCAGGAACTCAAAGGAGAACATCCGTTGAAAAATATCCGACTGAAAGAACTGATCGGTCATTCGCCGATGGAGGTTCTGGTCGGTGCATTGCAGGGGCTGTTTGTCGGCTGGTTTGTCTGCCGCATCATTTATACCTGAAAGGGGCTCTTCGCTTGACTTGCTATTTGAAAAACCTGTGTTCGCCCGATGATCTCGACAAGCTTGATTTTGATCAACTGGCGGCGCTGGCCGAAGAAATCCGCGAATTGATGATTCAGACCGTTTCGCGGACAGGTGGCCACCTCGCCTCCAATCTTGGGGTTGTCGAGCTTACTTTGGCCTTGCATAAAGTATTTGACAGTCCGCGTGACAAATTCGTCTTCGATGTCGGTCATCAATCCTATGCCCACAAGATATTGACCGGTCGCCGCGACCAGTTTGAAAGCTTGCGGACGTATAAGGGCATCTGCGGCTTTCCCCGTCGCGATGAAAGCGCGCATGACGCTTTTGGCGCCGGTCATTCCAGCACTTCGGTGTCGGCTGCGTTGGGGATGGCGCTGGCCCGCGATATGCGAGGCGAGAAGCACAAAGTGATCGCGGTGATCGGTGATGGTTCATTGACCGGCGGACTGGCGTTCGAAGGGCTGAACCATGCCGGACATCTGAAACGGGATCTGATTGTGGTCCTCAATGACAACGAGATGTCGATCAGCAAAAATGTCGGTGCGGTGTCGCATTATCTGGCGAAAATGCGGTTGACCCCCACCTACTCCTGGGCCAAGCATAATATCGAGTTTTTCCTGCGGCGGATTCCGGCGATCGGCGACAGTGTGGCAAATACGGCGGAGCGGATGAAAAGCAGCGTCAAGTATCTGCTGGTGCCGGGCATGTTCTTTGAGGAACTTGGCTTTACTTATCTGGGGCCGATTGACGGGCATGACCTGCCGCTGTTGGTAGAAGTGATGGAAAAGGCAAAAAGCCTGCACACTCCGGTGCTGGTCCATGTATTGACGCAAAAAGGCAAAGGCTATGCGCCGGCTGAGTGCAGGGCGGACAAGTTCCACGGGGTGGGGCCGTTTTGCGTGGAATCCGGTAAAACCATCAAAGCTGCCCAAGCGCCGACCTATACGTCGGTTTTTGGCGATGCAATGATCGAAATGGCGGAAAAAGTACCGCAGTTGGTGGGAATCACCGCCGCGATGTCGGACGGAACCGGGCTCGACCGGTTTGCCGCCAAGTATCCGGATCGTTTTTTTGATGTCGGGATTGCGGAGCAGCATGCCGTGACGATGGCTGCCGGACTGGCTTCACAGGGTAAACGACCGGTGGTTGCCGTGTACTCGACTTTTTCCCAGCGCGCTTATGACAGCTTGATTCATGATGTCTGCCTGCAAAACCTGCCGGTCATCATTGCACTGGACCGGGCCGGTTTAGTTGGCGAGGACGGCCCGACGCATCACGGCACGTTTGATTTGGCGTTCTGCCGGATCATCCCCAACCTTACCATCATGACGCCGAAGGATGAAGCGGAGTTGCGCGATATGCTCTTTACGGCGCTGCAGCTGGATGGACCGGTGGTGCTTCGCTATCCACGGGGACGCAGCGACGATGGATTCACGATGCCGGAGCAGCCGAACCGGCTGCCGGTCGGCAAGGCCGAGCGGCTGGCGCCGGGCGACGAAGTGGTGCTGCTGGCGGCCGGGACCATGGTCCAGTCGGCGCTGAAAGCAGCCGAAATGTTAAAACAAAGTGGCGTACAGGCCGGTGTGATCAATGCACGGTTTGTCAAGCCGCTTGATACGGAGCTGATATTGGAGTTGGCAAAAACAGCCCGTTATTTGGTTACATTGGAAGAGAACTGCCTGATGGGCGGCTTTGGCTCAGCCGTGTGGGAGACAATCAACGCCGCCGGACTGACTGGTCCAAAACTGCTGCGACTTGGTCTGCCGGACTGTTTTGTCGAACAGGGAACGCGGGCCGAATTGCTGGAATGCTTGCGGCTCGATCCGCCAGGAATCGCCGAGCAGGTTGCCGCTTTTATCGGAGTGGAGTACCATGGCCCAGCAGAGGCTTGACGCGCTGTTGGTGCAACAAGGGATCGCTTCCGGGCGGGATCAGGCCAAGGCGTTCATTTTGTCGGGGCAGGTGCAGGTGGATGGGCAGCGGGTCGACAAAGCCGGTGCGATGGTGCCTGATACGGCGCAAATCGTGTTTGCCGGCAAAACCAATCCGTTTGTCAGCCGGGGCGGACTGAAGCTGGCCAAGGCGCTGACCGAGTTCGCAATTGAGCTTGCCGGTCGCCGGGTTTTGGATCTGGGGGCCTCTACCGGCGGATTCACGGATTGCGCTTTGCAAAATGGCGCGATCGAAGTGGTAGCCGTGGATGTCGGGTATGGACAACTGGCCTGGTCGCTGCGCAATGACAGTCGGGTAAAAGTGATGGAGCGGACCAATGCCCGTTATCTGACTGTAGAAGCGATTGATGGTCCGGTCGATTTTGTTACCGCCGATTTGGCATTCATTTCCCTTACCAAGGTGTTGCCGATTCTGCCGCCATTGATCAGCGAAACCGCTGAAGCCGTTGTGCTGGTGAAACCCCAGTTTGAAGCAGGACGCGGTCAGGTCGGCAAAAAAGGCGTCGTCAAGGACCCGGCCGTGCACGAAGCAGTCATAAACCAAGTGACCGAAGTGGCCAAGGGGCTTGGGCTGCAGCCGGTCAATGTAAGTTATTCGCCAATCACCGGGCCGGAAGGCAATATCGAATATTTGTTGCACCTTGCCAACAGAGCCGAAGCGCAGCCTGATTTCGCCGAGCGGGTGGTTCAGACAGTGGCGGCGGCTCACGCCAACTTGCAGCCAGTACGGAGGTAGTAGCTTGTTCACGATCGGATTGTTTCCCAACACGAAAAAGCCCAGCGTTGCTCCGATATTTGACTGGATTGTCCGCTATTTGCAGGATAAGCAGGTTCCGGTATTGATGCTCGAAGAAACTGCGGCGGCGATGAATTGTCCTGAGCTTGGCTGCAGCCGGGAGCGGCTGGCGGAATCGGCGACGCTTGCACTGACATTGGGCGGCGACGGAACTTTGCTGAATACGACGCGGGAGCTGGCGCCGCACGGGATCGCTGTGTGCGGCATCAATCTGGGGCAACTGGGGTTTCTCACAGAAATTGAACTGGCTGACCTGACGCCATCGCTGGAAAAGCTGATTCGCGGTGAATACTATATCGAAGAGCGACAGATGCTTGATGCTGCGATCCTGCGTGACGGAGCGCAGATCATTGCCGCGTCGTCGCTAAATGATGTCGTGGTGGCCAAAGGCGGCTTTTCCCGGATGATTCGCTTAAAGCTCTATATTGACGGACACCTCACCGCCAATTATCCGGCGGACGGGTTGATTGTCGCGACCTCGACCGGTTCGACCGGCTATTCGTTGTCGGCGGGCGGACCGATTGTCAGTCCGGCACTGCGGGTGACCGTCATAACGCCGATTTGTCCGCATAGTTTAAATACCCGTTCATTGATCGTATCCGACAAGGAAGAAGTACGAATCGAGCCTCAGGCCACCCATGACGATATCGTGCTGACCGTGGACGGACAGACTCTTTACCATTTGAAGCGCGGCGATAAGGTAGTGGTGACCCGTTCACCATTCCGGGCCCGGTTTGCCAAGTTTGTCGGTAGTAGTTACTATGATTCGCTTTGGACCAAATTGCGACGGAGCGATCCGGATGATTCCGTCTAATGCACTGATCGCGGCGCATCAATACTTGGCTCCCGCCTTGCAGAGGGCGCGTTGTGTGCTGGATGCGACTGCCGGTAACGGCAACGACACTTTGTTTCTCTGCCAGCAGACACCGCCTGAGTGCCGGGTCTTTGCCTTTGACATCCAACTGGCTGCAATCCAGGGCGCTAGCGGTCGAATCGCGCAACACGGTTATGGCGATAAGGTTTGCTGGATTCACGACGATCATGCAACACTGGCTGAGCATGTCACAATGCCGCTTGATGCAGCGATGTTCAATCTGGGTTATCTGCCCGGGCAGGATCATTGCCTGACCACGACTCCAGATTCGCTGGAGCGGGCATTGAAAGACCTGCTGGAACGATTGGCTCCGGGCGGGCGAATCACTGTGGTCGCTTACCCCGGTCATGCACCGGGGCGAGCTGAAATAGAGTTCCTGGAAGAATGGCTGCCTCAATGCCCACAGTCAAGGTTTGTCGTATCACGACTGACTTTTATCAATCAAAAAAACAATCCAGCCATCCTCTATATGATTGGCGAAACGAGGAGGAAACCACATGAAAATGCATCGGCAAATCAAGGTCAAGGAATTGGTGGAACGCCTGGTTATCCGGACGCAGGATGAGCTAGCCGAGGCGTTGCGCGGCGAAGGAATCGATGTGACGCAGGCCACGGTGTCGCGTGATATCAAGGAAATGCTGCTGGTCAAGGTTCCGACCGGCGATGGCGGTCACCGCTACGCATTTCCTTCCGAGAACAGTATCACAATATCCGTGGGACGTCTGGAAAAGACATTTCAGGATTCGGTTCTTTCGATCAACAGCAGCGGCAATATAGTAGTGCTTCGTACCTTGCCGGGAACGGCACAGGCCGTGGCATACGTGCTGGATAATATCCGATGGACTGAAATCATCGGCACGGTGGCAGGCGACGACACGATCTTTATCGTGGTCAAACCGGAAAAAGATGTCCCCAAAGTGGTGGAACGCTTTGAATCCATGATGTAGAGGCGATTCAGTTGTTGCAAGTATTGAAGGTGTTCAACTTCGCCCTGATCGAACAGGCCGAAATTGAATTTGACAATGGGTTTAACGTATTGACCGGTGAGACCGGCGCAGGAAAATCGATGGTGGTCGATGCGCTGAACGTGGTGCTTGGCGGACGCTCATCGGTCGAGATGCTGCGTAGCGGTTGCGAACAGTTCCGGATCGATGCGGTGTTTGAGTTGCAGGCGCATGAACCTTTGCGGGCGCTCTTGGAGGAACAGGCGATTCCCCAGGAAGAGGACGGGCTGTTGTTTCTCAGTCGGTCGGTTTCACGCCAAGGCAAAAACACGGTGCTTGTCAACGGGACACCGGCGCCGTTGTCGCTATTGCGGACAATCGGCAGTATGTTGCTTGACATGCACGGACAACATGAAAACCAGGCTTTGTTGCGACCGGAATCTTACCTGGGTCTGCTGGACGGCTCGGATAGCGCCAGTGCTCCGTTGCTGGCAGATTATCAGCTGGCTTTTGCCGATTGGCGAAAAACCAGGGATAAAATCTCTGAACTAAATCGGGATGATCGTGAGCGAGCCCAAAGAATCGATATGTTGCAGTGGCAGGTCGGTGAAATCGAGGCGGCTCGTCTGAAGTTGTCGGAAGAGACCGAATTGCCGCAGCAGATTTCCCTGCTGGCGCATGCCGAGAAAATCAGCGCGACGGTGGGGGCGGCCTGGGCAGGCTTGTCTGATGGCGATGAGCGGAGCAAAGGCGCAATCTCGATCTTGCAGGAATGTCGGCGGCAACTGGATGTTGCGGCCCGGTTTGATGCGACGCTTGGTCAATATGCCGAACAAATCGCCCAGATCGTGGTCCTGCTTGACGACATGGCGCCGGAGCTGCGTGATTATTTGGATCAGGTGGAGTATGACCCGCTAAAGCTGTCGCGTTTGCAGGAACGCATGGATCTGATTTACCGGTTAAAGCAAAAGTACGGCGGATCGCTGGTTGAAGTGCTTGCGTATGCGCAAGCTGCCAGGGATGAGATGAACGAGCTGGTTTGTCACGACGATGTGCTGAGGGAAATGCAGAAAAAGCTGCAGCAGCAGGAGTCAGAACTGAAAATCAAGGCACTGGCGCTTAGCAGACAAAGGGCTGATTCCGCAGCGGCGATGGGGTGGTCGGTCGAATCCCATTTGCAGGAACTGGGCATGCCGGGCGGAAAATTCGTCGTGCAACTGACAAGTGGGGAGAGTTTTACCGCAAACGGTTGCGATTCGATTCAATTTGCTTTTTCCGCCAATCCGGGAGAGGAACTGCGGCCGCTGGCCAAAGTCGCCTCCGGAGGCGAGCTTTCGCGGGTGGCGCTGGCGATCAAGACCGTCTGCTCGCGCAATGACGGGGCGCAGGTCATGGTATTTGACGAGATCGACGCCGGGGTGGGCGGTCATACGGCGCGTAAAGTGGCCGAAAACATTGCCCGGGTTGCCTGGAAAAAACAGGTTCTTTGCATTACGCATTTGCCGCAGATCGCTTCGATGGCGGACCGACACATTCATATCGAAAAGAAACCGGTGGCAGAACGCACCCAGACTTTTGTCAGGGTGTTGCCGGAACCGGAGCGTTTGCGGGAGCTGGCCCGGATGATCGGCGGTGATCCAATCACTCCGGCGGGACTGGACAATGCGGCAGAGATGGTGCAAACAGCGGCAGTTTTCAAGCAAACGATACAACTGACTTAACTGTGAATAAGAAAAACATTGCAATGGGACGGAGGCGGAAAATTTGAAAAAAAAATATCGGGTTTTGGCAATCAATCCAGGTTCTACATCAACTAAAATCGCGCTTTATGAAGAAACTCACTGCCTGTTTGAAGAAGTGATTCGGCACAGCAAGGAAGAACTCGTTTCTTTTGCCGATATATACGCCCAGTATGACTATCGACGGGATCTGGTCGAACAGGCGGTAGAACGCCATGGGTTCAAACTGGCTGACCTCAATGCCGTCGTTGGTCGGGGCGGCGCGCTGAAACCGATTCCCGGCGGCACCTATACAGTGAATGAGGCCATGGTGCATGACCTGCAGCATAATGTGCAAACCCATCATGCTTCCAACCTCGGTGGGCTGATTGCCAAGGGAATTGCCGATCATTTTGGCCTGCCGGCGTTTATCGTCGATCCGGTCTGCGTCGATGAAATGGAACCAATCGCCCGATTGAGCGGCTGGCCGGAAATGCCGCGCCGCAGTCTGTTTCACGCGTTGAATCTTAAAGCGACGGCGCGTAAAGCCGCCAAAGAGCTGGGCAAGGATTTCATTGACGTGACGCTTGTCATGGGCCATTTGGGCGGCGGCATTTCTTTTGCAGTCCAGCAGAACGGCCGGATGATCGATATCACCAATCCGATGGACGGCGGTGCGTTTTCGCCGGAACGTACCGGCAATCTGCCGCTCAGTCCGCTGGTTGAACTGTGTTATTCCGGACAGTATACGATGCAGGAAATGATCCGTAAAATGATCGGCAAGGGAGGTCTGATCGCCCACCTTGGCACTGATGACGCCAGGGAAGTCGAACGTCGGATCGATGAAGGCGATGAACAGGCAGAGCTGGTCTATAAGGCGATGGCATATCAGATTGCCAAAGAGATCGCGGCGATGACGACAGTAGTCAACGGCGAGTTCGATGCGATTGTTCTGACTGGCGGACTGGCCTATTCGCGTCGTTTGGTCGGCTGGATCAATGAGCGGGTCAAGTTTTTGGGCAAAGTCATGGTCTACCCGGGTGAAGATGAACTGCTGGCCTTATCGGAGGGGGCACTGCGCGTGCTGCACAAAGAAGAGACGGCAATGGTCTACGAATAGGGGAGTGCATTGTGTTGTTTGACCTTCAGGAGTTTCGCAAGGCAGAGGAGACAAAACCCCGGATCAAAGTGTTGGTTGGCGAATTTGGCAGCGGCAAGACCGAATTGACTGTGAATTTGGCTTCTTATATGCAACGCGCCGGCATGACCGCCGCCGTGATTGACATGGATCTGGTCAAACCTTATTTCCGGACGCGCGAGCACAGAACGCGACTGGAAGCGCAAGGGGTCACGGTTGTAGCGCCGCCATTGAAACTGGCGCATGCGGATTTGCCAATCATGCCGCCGGATCTGACCCGGGTTCTCGCCAGTCCCGAGTATCGGGTGGTCATGGATGTCGGCGGTGCGAAAGCCGCGATTGTTCTGGGGCAGATTCGCAACCTGATTCGCGAGAACGGGGCCGAAGTGTTGATGGTGGTAAATGTCTGCCGGCCGTTTTCGGCGACGGTGGACGAGATCATCACGGCGATTGCCAATATCGAGGCGGCATCAGGACTGGCAGTGACCGGTCTTGTCAGTAATACGAACCTGGGGGCGGAAACCACGGCGCAGCAGGTGCTGGAAGGGCTGCGTTTGACGCAGCAGGTTGCCGACCGCAAGGGATTGCCGCTACGCTGGCTGGTGTTGCCGGACTGGTTGTTCGGCAAAATCGATGTTGCTGCGCCACTGTTGCCGCTTCAACCGATGACGCAATATCCGTGGGACGATAACGATTGACGTAAAGACGCGACCCTCGGGGGTCGTGTCTTTCTATGCGATTGGTGAAAGGGAAGAGATTGATGGATGAAAATCTAACAGAAACATTTGTATCGGCCGAGCGCCTGTATGAAGGAAAAATGATCAACCTTCGCCGCGATATGGTGTTGTTGCCTAATGGCAATCAGGCGTCGCGGGAAGTCGTCGAGCACCCGGGCGCAGTGGCGGTCGTTCCTGTGCTGCCGGACGGCAGGCTACTAATGGTCAGACAGTTTCGCCACCCGGTCGGCCGAATTCTGCTGGAAATCCCGGCAGGAAAGCTGGCGTCTGGTGAAAATCCCGATGAATGCGCGCTGCGTGAACTGGAGGAAGAGACGGGCCACCTTGCCGGCAAGTTGGTACGTGTGGCCTCGATATTTACCGCCCCCGGTTTCACGGATGAAGTGATTCATATTTATCTGGCCGGTGATTTGAAAAAGACGACCGTCAACCCGGATGAAGACGAATTTCTCGCGGTTGTTGCCCATGAACCGCAGGAGATTGCCCGGATGATTCTCTCTGGCGACATTTGCGATGCGAAAACGATTGCCGGCTTTTATCTGTTGCAGGAAACGCGATGAACCGCTATTTTGCCGATTTCCACATTCATGTCGGCATCAGTGAAAGCGGCAAATGGGTAAAAATCCCGACTTCTCGCCAGCTGACCGTCCGGACGATTCTCGATACCGCCCTGCAGCGAAAAGGCCTTCAGATTGTGGCGATCGTCGATGCGATGTCGCCCTGGGTACAGCAGGATATCGGGCGGTTGCTGGAAGAAGGCCGCCTGGTCGCACAGGCTGGCGGCGGCTACCGTTACCATAATGGCGTGACGCTGCTGCTTGGCGCGGAGATTGAAACCTGCGAAGAATCTGGCGGCATGTGCCATTCTTTGCTCTACCTGCCCGATCTGCCTGCGATGCAGGAATTGACGAAAGAAATGTCACGGCACATTCGCAACATCGGACTCAGCTCACAAAATGCGCATATGCCGTTGCGTCAATTGGCCAGCATCGCACGAATCCATCAGGCGTTGTTTGTGCCTGCCCATGTGTTCACGCCGCACAAGAGTCTATATGGCGCCTGTAGCCCGCGCATGTCTTCATTGCTGAACGAAGCGGATCTTGCTGTGGTTTCCGCCGTCGAACTGGGCTTGTCGGCAGATACGGTCATGGCGGACCGGATTCGGGAATTGTGGGGCTTTGAGTTTTTGACCAATTCCGATGCCCATTCACCGGAAAAAATCGGCCGCGAATATAATCTGCTGGAACTGGCCGCGCCGAGCTATGGAGAGTGCGTGCTGGCCTTCAAACGGCAAGCGGGGAGACGGGTGCTGGAAAACTTCGGTATGGACCCGCGGCTGGGAAAATATCATCAAAGTTGTTGCGGGCAGTGTGAAACGATTTTTTCGGCTTCACCAATCCAGCCGACCTGCCCAAGTTGCGGCTGCACAAAACTGGTCAAAGGGGTGGCGGACCGTATCGAAGAGATCGCAGATGCGCCAGACGGGCTGCATCCGGCGACGCGACCGCAATATCGCTATCAGGCTCCACTATATATGTTGCCCGGTCTGGGTGGAAAAACGCTGGCAAAACTGGTCGAGGAATTGGGCACGGAGATGGAACTGATCCATGCGGTTTCGCTAGCTGAGATCCAGCGGGTGGGCGGACGGCGGGTCGCTGCGGCGATGGCCGCCGTACGAAACGGAACGGCGACTGTGCAAAGCGGCGGTGGCGGCATTTACGGCAAGGTCGGATTGCCGTGACCGGGAGGTTTTCATGCAGTCATTGATTGAAGAGTTTCTCAACTATATTTCGGTGGAACGCGGCTTATCGCGCAATACCATTGATGCCTACAGTCGTGACCTGCGACAGTTCGTGGCATTTTTGACGCAGACCGGTTATGACTCTGTGTCGGAAGTCCATTCTCACACGTTGGTCGATTATTTGCGCAAGCTACAACAGCAAGGGATGAAACCGACTTCTGTCACTCGTAAATTGGCGGCGATTCGCAGTTTTTTTCAATATCTGTTGCGGGAACGTCAGCTCAAGGCCGATCCATCAGAGACGATCGATTCGCTGAAGACTCCGCAACGACTGCCGAAAGTGCTGAGTGAAAAAGAAATGGTCAGGCTGCTCGAGCAACCAGGCGCCGCCACGCCGGCCAATCTGCGCGACAAAGCGATGTTGGAACTGATGTATGCCACCGGTGTGCGCGTATCGGAACTAGTTTCTTTGAAAGTTGGCGATATCAACATGGATATGGGTTATATCCGTTGTTTTGGCAAAGGTTCAAAAGAACGCATCGTGCCGATGGGGTCATCGGCGCAGCTGGCTTTGCAGAACTACCTGAACCGGGCCAGGCCGAAAATCGTCCGACGGGCGGCAGAAGACACGCTTTTTCTCAACCATCACGGTCGCAAGCTGACCCGGCAGGGTTTTTGGCAGATTATCCAGGCCGCTGCCAGGCGGGTTGATATAAAAATAACAGTCACACCGCATATGCTGCGGCATTCTTTCGCCACACACCTGCTCGAACATGGGGCCGATCTGCGGGCGGTGCAGGAAATGCTGGGTCACGCCGACATATCGACGACCCAGATCTATACGCATGTCACCCGGACCCGGCTCAAGGAAGTCTATGACAAGACCCATCCAAGGGCATAAGAGCTTAGGAGAGGAGCACTGGCAATGCGAATGGTCGATTTGATCGAAAAGAAAAAACTGGCTGGTGTGCATGATGCGGCGGAACTGCGGTTTATTATCGAAGGTTATACCGCTGGCGCAATTCCCGATTATCAGATGGCGGCCTGGCTGATGGCGGTCCGGTTTCGCTCGCTCAACCGGCAAGAAACAGTCGAATTGACGCTGGCGATGGCTGAATCGGGACGTCAGCTCGACCTGTCGCAGATTGCCGGGACCAAAGTCGATAAACACAGTACCGGCGGAGTGGCTGACACGACGACGTTGATCGTGACGCCGCTGGTTGCCGCCGCCGGAGTGAAGGTCGCCAAGATGTCGGGCAGAGGACTCGGTTTTACCGGCGGAACCATCGACAAACTGGAATCGATTCCCGGTTTTCGTTCGGCGCTGACAACCGATGAATTCATCTGTCAGGTTCAACGGATCGGTCTGGCCATCACCAGTCAGACGCCGGATATTGCGCCGGCTGACGGCAAAATTTATGCGCTGCGTGATGTTACGGCAACTGTTGATAGTCTGCCGTTGATCGCCGCATCGGTGATGAGCAAGAAAATTGCTGCCGGGGCTGACAAAATCCTGCTTGATGTAAAGTATGGCAGCGGCGCGTTTATGAAAACGCTGCCGGAAGCAGAGGCGCTGGCCCGGGTGATGGTCGATATCGGCAATGGTGCGGGCAGGGAAACGCTGGCGATGCTCAGCAGCATGGAAGAACCGCTCGGGACTGGCATCGGCAACAGCCTGGAAATCGCCGAAGCAATCGAGATATTGTCAGGCAGCGGCGACCCGCGTTTATGTGAGTTTTGCATTGAAATGGCAGCACAGATGCTGCGGATGGCGCAGCCTGATCTTTCGCAACCGGCGGCGACAGAAACAATCAGGCAACTACTAACCAGCGGCGCCGCGTTGGCAAAGTTCCGCGAATTTATTGAGGCGCAGGGCGGCGACGGAAGCGTTGTCACAGACCCCGGCTTGCTGGGAACTGCTGCAAACTGCCTGGAAATTTTGTCAAACCAAGCCGGCTTCGTCTGTTCGATGCAATCGGCCGAACTGGGCCGGGGTTCGATCTTGCTTGGCGCCGGCAGAGAGAAGAAGGGCGATCCGATTGACCTGCACGCGGGAATCAAATTGCATGTGCGCTGCGGCGATGCGGTGGCGAGCGGACAACGGTTGGCGACTCTATATTACGGTAAAGGGGTCGATCCGAGGCAAGCAAAAACCCTTGTGCTGGATAGCATTCAATTGTCGGAACAACCGCAACCATGCCCTGCATTGATTGCCGGAATCATCGCCAAAGAACAAAGCGGCGCGACATGATAAACCGGGACTTTCTTTGCGTTCAGGCGGGTTTCCGGTTATAATAAACGGGGAATAGTGCCGGTTCAGCGGCAAAATAAAAGGAGGTCCTTCGTGTTCGGATTTGATTCAGATATGTTGTTCCGAATTCCGGCGTTGATTGCAGCGCTGACAATTCACGAATATGCACATGCCCGCGCTGCTGTGGCGATGGGCGACCCAACACCCAAATTTTTGGGCCGGGTGACGCTTAACCCAATTCCTCATATTGATCCGATCGGTTTGATTCTATTGTTTATCGCCGGGTTTGGCTGGGCCAAGCCGGTGGAAGTCAATCACCGCAATTTCCGCGATGGGCGCAAGGGAATGTTTGTCGTTTCACTGGCCGGAGCCGGCGCCAATATCGCATTGGGTTTTGTCGCCTGGTTTTTCTTGATGTTGCTGGGAGAACTGAATTTGATCGGCATGGTCTGGCAAAAGACACTTTGGCAATTGTACCGCTACAATCTGATGTTTGCAGTGTTCAATCTGTTGCCGGTTCCACCGCTCGATGGATCAAAAGTACTGATGAGCCTGTTGCCGGGACACTTGGCCTATCAGTATCAGAAACTGGAACCGTACGGAAACTATATCCTGATCGCGTTGGTACTCATCCCCGGTTTGCTCGGCACACTCGTGACGCCGTTTTATCGGATCATAGAGTTTTTTATCCGCGGAACCGCGAGTTTGATTTTGGGAATTGTATTTTAAGGAGCGAAACAACAGATGGTTAAAGGACGTATTTTCAGCGGCATGCAGCCTTCGGGCAATTTTCACCTGGGCAATTACCTCGGAGCCTTGTCCAATTGGGTAAAACTTCAGCACGAATATGAGTGTTTCTTTTGCATCGTAGACTGGCATGCACTGACCTCTTCTTTTGAAGACCCGTCCCGTCTGCCGGACTATACGCACAACATGGCGCTGGACTGGCTGAGCGCCGGTCTGGATCCGGCCAAAAACAGGATATTCATCCAGTCTCATGTCAAGGAGCATGCGGAGCTGCATCTGCTACTCTCGATGATGACGCCGCTGTCCTGGCTGGAACGGGTGCCGACCTACAAGGACAAGTTGCAACAACTGGGCGACCAGGGCAAAGATATCAATACCTACGGATTTCTTGGCTATCCGGTGCTGATGACGGCTGATATCATCCTGTACCGGGCCGATACGGTGCCGGTCGGCGAAGACCAGCTGCCGCACCTGGAATTGGCGCGCGAAATAGTCCGGCGCTTCAATTACATCTACAAGCAGGAAGTGTTCCCCGAGCCGAAGGGCTATATCGGTGCGGCGCCAGTGGTGCCGGGCATCGACGGCCGCAAGATGAGCAAATCCTATGGCAACGAGATCGCATTTGCGGCCAGTCCCGACGATCTGCGGGCGCGAGTGCGTCTGATGGTGACCGATCCGCAGCGGATCAAACGTACCGACCCCGGTCGGCCGGAGGTCTGTCCGGTGTTTACCTTCCACAAACTCTACAGCCAGAACGAGTTGACCACGATCGACTCTGATTGCCACTCGGCGGGAATCGGCTGCGTCGATTGCAAAAAAAAGCTGGCTGAGCATATGGTCGAAGCCCTGGCCGATATTCACCACCGCCGGCAGGACTGGGCCGCCCGACCGGATGACGTGCGGGACATTCTGACCGACGGGGCAAACCGGGCTCGCGAAACAGCCCGTGAGACGATGGAACAGGTTCGCTCCGTCATGCACATGGGATGAGTGCGGAAGAGTACAAAATTAAATTGGAGGGATTTGAGGGGCCGTTGGCCCTTCTGCTCCATCTGATTGAAAAGAACCGGATCGATATTTACGATATCCCGGTCGCAGTGGTGGCAGAACAGTATATCGCCTATCTGCGGGCCTGGAGCGAATACAACATGGAAGTTGCCACCGAGTTTTTGACCATGGCGTCGACCTTGTTGCTGATCAAGTCGCGGATGTTGTTGCCGAAACCGGCAAAAATCGAGGAAGCTTCCGAATTGGAAGAAGAAGACCCGCGAGCGGCCCTGGTGGAACGACTGATCGAATACCGGCGCTACCGGGAAGCGGCGGAATTGCTGCAACAGCTGCTGCGTCGCCGGCAGAGGTACTATCGCAGGCCGCCGCAAGTTTTCACTGTTGCCAGGGCTTTGCCGCAAGGACTGACCATTGACGATCTGCTGGCGGCTTTTGCCGCGATATGGGAAAGCGTTGCCGATGAGTTTCGCACCATTGCCCGAGAAGAAGTCACCGTGCAGGACAAGATGAACGATATCCTGGGCCTGTTGGAATCATTTCATGGTAGGATGGAGTTTCGTCAGGCGTTGAAACGGTCCGGTTCGAAAAATGAAATGGTCAGCACTTTTCTGGCGATACTGGAACTGATCCGTCTGCGCCGGATCCGCGTGCAGCAACCGGAACAATTCGGACCGATCATCATGGTATGGAGGGAATAGCCGAGCATGTTTTACCAACATCTAAAAGGGCCGATGGAAGCGATGCTGTTTGCGTCCGGCGATCCGATGCCTGCCGAACGGTTGTCGGCGTTGCTGGATATTCCGATCGAACATGTCCAGGCGATGTTGCTGGAGTTGAAAGAAGATATGGAGCAACCGGGACGCGGCCTTTGTCTGGTGCAAGCGGCCGGCGGCTACCAGATCTGCACCCGGCCCGAATTTTCCTCAGTCGTTGAAAAACTGGCTGTTCACCAGGACCCGAAGCTTTCGCCGGCGGCGATGGAGACGTTATCGATCATCGCTTTCCGGCAGCCGGTCACCCGTCAGGATGTCGAGTATATCCGCGGCGTCCAGTCAGATGGGGTGATCAACACACTGATCGAACGCAAGTTGATTAAAGAAGTGGGACGTAAGGAGACGATCGGGCGACCGATTTTATTTGGCACAAGCGAGGAGTTTCTTAGTTGCTTCGGCCTGAATAGTCTGGATGAGTTGCCGGCATTGCCGGAAGCGGCGGCGGAAGAAGCCGGACTGGGTGAGGCATGAGCAGCGAGCGCCTGCAAAAAATCATCAGTGCTGCCGGAGCTGCTTCGCGCCGTCAGGCAGAAACGATGATTCAGGCTGGCCGGGTTACTGTAAACGGAAAAATTGTCTCCGAACTTGGCGCCAAAGCAGACTGGCAGACCGACCGGATTGAGCTGGACGGTGAACCTCTGCTGCGGGCGGCTCCGGTTTATCTGTTGCTGAACAAGCCTTATGGCGTGATCACATCGTTGAGTGATCCGCAAGGACGCAAAACCGTTGCCGATTTGGTCACTCTTGCCGGGATCTCTGACCGGGTTTATCCGGTGGGAAGACTTGATTATGATACGGAAGGTTTGCTGTTACTGACCAATGATGGAGAACTGACCCAGGGTCTGTCTCATCCGAAGTTTGAAATCGAAAAGGAATATCAGCTGGATGTTGAGCAGAAACCCTCGCCTGACGTGCTGAAAAAACTGGAGCAGGGCGTGATGTTGGCTGACGGAATGACGGCTGCAGCGAAGGCTTTTGCGCCGGTGTTGGCCGAAAACGGTTTCTGGCGATTTCGAATCGTCATTCATGAAGGTCGGAACCGTCAGGTCAGGCGGATGGCCGAATCGGTCGGGCTGGTGGTCCGACGGCTGAAACGTGTGCGGTACGCGTTTTTGACGCTGAATGGTCTGGCGACGGGCGCATTGCGTCATCTGACGGCAGAAGAAGCGACTCGCTTGCAGGAATTGGCGCGAAACCAACGCGAATAATCTTTTTTTACTGTAAAGACGATATTATTGTAGCAATGTAGCAATGAAGGAGTGGATCGGATATGGCAGCAGCATTCGGCATCGAAAAAGCAGGGCGTTTGGCTGGCACGGTTGCGGTGCCTGGCGACAAATCGCTGTCGCATCGGAGTATCATGCTGGCAGGATTGGCGGATACACCGGTTGAGGTACACAATTTTTTGGCCGCCGAGGATTGTCTGTCCACTGTTTCGTGTATGCGGGCAATGGGCGTATCGGTTGAAATTGAACCGAATGGCACGGTGCTGGTAAAAGGCAAGGGGTTGTATGGCCTGAGTGAACCGGACGATGTACTGGATGCCGGGAATTCGGGGACAACGATTCGCCTGCTCAGCGGACTGCTTGCCGGACAATCATTTTTTTCAGTGCTGACTGGTGATGATTCGCTCAGGCGTCGACCGATGGCGCGAATTATCACGCCATTGTCCCAGATGGGCGCGCGGTTGATGGGACGTGAAAAATCGCGTTATGCGCCGATTGCTATTGAAGGAACGGGCAGTTTGCAGGGAATTGAATATAGGATGCCGGTGGCTAGCGCCCAGGTCAAATCTGCGCTGATGTTCGCCGCCCTTTATGCCGGTTCGCCGACGACGATCAGTGAGCCGTATTTGTCGCGCGACCATACCGAAAGGATGTTTGCCCAGTTTGGCATCCAGATTCGGCGGCAGGATCTGTCAGTTACCGTAAACCCTGTTAACTCGCTCAATGCGCCCCAAATTGTCGAAGTGCCGGGAGATTTCAGTTCAGCGGCGTTTCTGTTGGTTGCGGCGACGATCATTCCTGACAGTGAACTTACCCTGACCAATGTCGGCGTCAACCCGACCCGTACGGGTTTGTTGGATGTTCTGCGCCAGATGGGGGCAAACATCGAATTAATGAACCAGCGGTTCAGTGGTGAAGAACCGGTGGCGGACCTACGGGTACGTTCGGCCAAGCTTCAAGGCGTATCGATCGGCAGGGAGCAGATTCCCAGATTGATTGATGAAATTCCGATTCTGGCGGTTGCCGCCTTGTTTGCCACAGGCGAGACATTGATCCAGGGTGCGGAAGAGTTGCGGGTCAAGGAAACGGACCGCCTGCTGGCGATGGCTACCGAGCTGAACCGAATGGGCGGCGTTATTGAAGAACGGCCCGATGGGCTGCTGATTCAGGGAAATGGAAGGTTGAACCCGGCGGAATGTCGGACCTATGGCGATCATCGGGTGGCGATGTCTCTGGCGGTGGCCGGCATGGCCCATGCCGGAGCGACGCTGGACGATGCAAATTGTGTCAATATATCGTTCCCCGGTTTCTTTGAAGTCATGAAAGGTTGTTGTAAATGAAGCAAAATGTCATTGCCATTGATGGGCCGGCTGGCGCCGGAAAAAGTACCGTCGCTAAAATGGTGGCGGAAAAATTAGGCTTTGTTTATATAGACACAGGCGCCATGTACCGGGCGGTGACCTGCAGGGCCCTCGCCGAAGGGATTGAACTGACCAACCATGCCGCAATTTCAGAGTTGGCGGGGCGGATTAACGTCCGGTTCAATCGGGATGAAGCAGGACTTCAGGTTTTGGCTGACGGGGATGATGTGACGGAAGCGATCCGGACGCCGGAAGTCACGGCGGCGGTTCCTCTCGTTTCCCAAGTCGCCGCTGTCAGGCAAGCGATGGTGAGATTGCAGCAGGAAATGGCGGCGACGGGGGCGGTGGTTCTCGATGGACGCGATATCGGCAGCGTTGTTGTGCCGGATGCATGCGCAAAAATATTCCTGACGGCTTCTGTCGCCGAACGGGCGCGGCGACGCTGGCAGGAAATGAAACAAAAAGGTTATGAACAGGATCTGGTTGCGTTGCAACAGGAGATAGAGCAGCGTGACCGGCAGGACCAGGAGCGTGAGCTGGCGCCGCTTATCCAGGCAGAGGACGCTGTGTTGCTGGATACTACCGGAATGCCGATCGAAGCCGTCGTGTCAGGGATTGTGACAATTTATCAAACGCGGTGCGGGCATGTATAGCATTATTTACTTTATTGTCTGGATTCCCTGTTGGTTTTTGTTCCGTGTATTATTGCGCTGGCAGGTCAGTGGATTAGAAAACGTGCCGGCAGGCGGCGCGATTATCGCGCCAAATCATCAGAGTTTCTGGGATATTCCGCTGGTGGGAATCGCCCTGCGGCAGCGACGGGTTCATTTCATGGCCAAAAGTGAGCTGTTTCAGAATCCGTTTTTCGCCTGGGTCATTCGGACTCTGTTGGCGTTTCCGGTCAAACGCGGCGCACCGGATCGCTCGGCCATCCGCCATGCGATCGAAAAATTGCAGGTTGGCGATTTGGTAACGATTTTTCCGGAAGGAACCCGCAGCAAGACAGGTATTCTAGGGGCGCCCGAACCAGGATTGTCGCTGATTGCGGCAAAAGCTGACGTTCCCGTCGTGCCGGTTGCGATCAGCGGAACCCGTGAAATATTCAGTAGTGCCTGCTTATTTCCTCAGATTAATATTCATTTCGCCGAACCGATTTTGCTCGGCGCACTTCAGGGTTCGGCAGCAGGCGCGAAAGTTGATGTCGGTATTGTTGTCATGGAAAAAATTTCAGCGGTATTAGCGCAAAATAAAGAAATGAAGAAATAGAAAAAATTGTTTGTTAACTGCAGGAATTCTCTTTGGTCGTGGAGTATATAACAGATGGAAAACTTATTGGCCTAATTTTTGAATAATTGTATTTATATACAGGAAGAGGTTGGTCTATCGTTGTCTGAGCATATGGAACGATTGCAAAAAATGGATGCGTTTTGGGACTACGCCGGATTCAAACCTTGGCAAGGTCATGGGATGGAAGGCGTTTACAGGCGGGTGACGTTTGTCAAGGACGGCTTTTTGGGCAAAGTCGCCGAGTTTTTTTCTGATGATTACATTCTATGGTCTCATCGTGGTGTGCAGGATGAAGAACGGATACTAAAACAGTGGAAAGCGGAGACGGATGTCATGAAACACCGTTTTCTGCTTTTGTCGGCGGAATCAGCGCAGTCTCCCAGAACCAGGAGCATCTGGCTCGGCTTGGGGGGATTTGTCGAGGTCCTGCGCTATCGCGCAGGGTCGCCGGTTCCGGCAAAATTCCGGGACCTGGCGTTTCTAGTCGACAAAGGTCTCGAATATGCAGCAAAGGAGGGTGGCGTGCCAGAAGGAACTGAGAGGGGAGGCGAAGTTGCGTTATAGTTGTTTCTTGACCAAAGTTTACGCAGTTTTATTTTTATTTAATTTGGTTGGAGGTGTTTATCTGTGTTAGCAACGATGTTTATTGTGGCCATTGTTTTCTTCGGCGTGGCGTACATGACCTATGGCCAATGGCTGAAAAAAACCTTTGCCCTGGATCCCAATAAGGAAACTCCTGCTACCTGCCTTTATGACGGGATTGATTATTGCCCGACTCACCCGGCCGTTCTGATGGGCCACCACTTTGCCTCGATCGCCGGCGCCGGACCGATTGTCGGACCGATTGCCGCGGCATCCATCTTCGGTTGGTTGCCTGCCTACATCTGGATTCTGATCGGCTCGGTGTTCTTCGGCGGCGTACACGATATGGGCGCCTTGGTCGCTTCACTGCGCCATAAGGGCCTGTCGGTCGGCGAAGTCGTTTTCGAATGGATCGGACCTGCCGCCAAAAAATTGTTCCTTGTGTTCACCTGGTTGGCGTTGACCCTGGTTATCGCCGTATTCCTCGAGCTGTCGGCGCAGACGTTTGCCGCCGACCCGGCCGTAGCGTTTTCCGGCCTGATCTATATCGTCATTGCAATGATTTTTGGCTGGCTGGTTTACCGGATGGGCCTGAATCTTTTGTATAGCACGATTATCATGCTGCCGGTCGTTATCGGCGCGGTATTCTATGCAAACGCTTCGCCCTGGGTTATGTCTTCCTTCAAATTCAGCGTAGAGTTCTGGCGGATCGCGTTGGTATTCTATATCTTCGCCGCTTCGGTTCTGCCGGTATGGTTGCTGCTGCAACCGCGCGACTACCTGGCATCCTTCCTGCTGTACTTCTCGGTAGGTATCGGCACGATCGGCATGCTGTTCATGACTGGCGTGGATACCGCTAAATTCCCGATGTTCACCAGCTTTAGCCCCAAAGAAGGTCTGTATCTGTGGCCTCTGCTGTTTATCACGGTCGCCTGCGGCGCGATTTCCGGTTTCCACTCTCTGGTCGGCAGCGGTACGACCTCCAAGCAGATGCGTAAAGAAACCGATGCTCTGCCGGTTGGTTACGGCGCGATGTTGATCGAAGGCGTTGTTGCAGTTATCGCACTCGGAACTCTGATTTTGGCCGGCGGCATGATGAAAGGCGGCCCGACCGTCGTTTACGGCGCAGGCATCGGCAAAATGGCCGGCTTGATCGGAATCGACCCCAAAGTTGGAACATCGATCGGTTTGTTGGCCCTCAATTCGTTCATTCTGACCTCGCTTGACACCGCAACCCGTATTGCCCGCTATCAGTTCCAGGAACTGACCGGAAATCGGGTTGACCGTTATACTGCGACTGCAGTCGGCGTGGCAATTGCGTTGGTATTGCTGTTCTGGAAAACCGGCAACACCCCGGCCTGGCTGCTCATCTGGCCGGTATTCGGCGCAGCGAACCAATTGGTTGCAGCCATGGCTCTGCTTGCCATCGGCACCTGGGTTATCCGTTGCCTGCACAAACCGGCGAATTTCATCATGATCCCGATGTTGTTCATGCTGGTTACTACGTTTGCCGGTCTGGGTCTTTTGATCAAGGATAACCTGACCAAACAACCGCTATTGGCAATCATATCGGCAGTCTTGTTGATCATGGCATTTTTCCTGGTCAAAATGGCCTGGGCTGCGATCAACAAACCGACCGACAATCTCTGCAAAGTAGACTAACGATCGTTTGCTGACGCAAAAATCCGGAAAGGGCTTGCCCTTTCCGGATTTTTCTTTGTGTTGTTCGGCAGGAGAGTTTGATAATATAGGCGAATTTCATCATATAGAAAATCAAACGTGTGAATCAAAGGTTGGGTTAGCATGCGTGACGTAGATCTTGCTTTTTGGCGGCAGGCTTTTGAAGCGGAGAATTATATCTGCGAGGACGAGTTGTTGATTACAGTTTCCCTTGCCTTAAAACTCGGTCGTCCCTTGTTGATCGAGGGCGCGCCCGGTGTTGGCAAAACTGAGATTGCCAAAGTCTTGGCCCGGGTGCTCGAGACTGAGTTGATCCGTTTACAGTGCTATGAGGGTCTTGATGAAAGCAAAGCTTTGTATGAATGGAATTATCAGGGACAACTGCTCAAGATCCAGATGATGCGTGAAGCAAGCGGCAATCCGTTAAAAGAAGAAGAGATTTTTTCTGCGAAATACCTGCTGGAACGCCCGCTGCTCAAAGCAATCCGCGCGGAGCGACAGGTTGTGCTGTTGATTGATGAGATCGACAAAACAGATCAGGAGTTTGAAGCGTTTCTCTTCGAAGTCCTGTCCGATTTCCAGGTTTCAATCCCGGAACTTGGCACCGTCAGGGCTCGTCATTTGCCTGTCGTCGTACTGACCAGCAACCAGGAACGCGAGTTGTCGGATGGACTGAGGCGACGCTGCGTCTATCTGTACATTGATTATCCATCGCCGGAAAAAGAGCAGGAGATATTGCGCTGCAAGATTCCCGCCGCAGGGCATCGGCTGATATGGGAAATTGCAACGACAGTTCATTATTTGCGTTATGAGCTTGATTTGGAGAAGCCGCCCTCCACTTCGGAAACATTGGATTGGGCCAAGATTCTTGCCGAATGGAAGATTGAAAAACTAGACCCGCAGACGGTTCGCCAAACGCTGGGAATATTGCTGAAAAACCATCAGGATATGACAACCTTCCATCATAAAATAGGCGTTGAAGGATTGTGCGCCATGTTGCGCAGCGCCTGGGACGGCGCCGACCTTGCCGCCAAAGGCGATTCTTTGCTGGCCCGGGCAATAAAAAAAAAGAGCCTTCTGCCGTAACTGCATTCTTGCGGACCCCTTGGCAGTTTCTCAAGCGAGTGGCTGTCGCCAAACCCAATCATAAAGCGATTTTCGGTATTGCCTGTCGCGACTTCGCCTTGCAGCTGCAGCAAGGAGCGCCCCAGAGCGGGGGGGAAGGAACGCACGAGGAGCGAACGCAGCGACCTGCGACACCGACTGAACTGGAAAGGATTAATCCAGCCGACTTGCCTGGCATCATCCGCAGATTGCGGCGGGTGTTTCGCAATTTGCGGGTAGTTCCGTCGCGGCGCAGCAAAACAGATCCGGCAGCGCAAGTGCTTGATGTCAGGAAGAGTATCTTGCGCAGCCTGCGTTATGGTGGAGACTGGATTCCGTTTGCTTTCCGCCGTCGCAAGCTGCGCCAGCCCAATCTGGTCGTCTTATGTGATGTTTCGGCCTCGATGATACAGCACGTTGGGTTTACGGTTCCGCTGCTGTTTGCGCTTTCCCACAGCACTGCCAAAATCAATGCGTTTGTTTGTGCCGGCGATCTGGAACCAGTCACTTCCTATTTCAAACACACGCAGGATTTTTCGGTAGCCGTTGACCGATTGTTGCAAGAAACCAGACAAGTCGGACGCGGCACTCAATTGGCCCGTTCGTTTCAACAGTTGTTGCAACAACCTGACCTCCGACTTACTTCGTCAACCTGTCTGATTGTTGTAAGCGATGCGGAAACGATCGAACCGGACGAATGTGTCAGGACGCTGAAACGGCTTGCCGGTCGTGTCCGTAAAGTGCTTTGGCTGAACACCCAGCGTCGAGGTCTCTGGAACAAGGCGGTCGTTGGGGAACTGCGCCGTCATTGCAGCATGGAGGTTTGCACGTCGCTGAACCATACAATTCGTTGCCTGAACAGACTTTAGTATCTTTTTTAATCTTGCCAGGGGCATTTTCAAGTGGTAAGATAACACCGTTTGAAAAAAAGAACCTGGAGGAATGGTCTATGCGAAAGAAAATGTCCCTGTTTCTGGTCCTGGTGTTTTCCCTGGCGCTTCTGTTGACTGGTTGCGGCGATTCCGCAGCGAAACAGGAAGCAAACAAACTGACAGCCGGCAAAGAGTACACTTTTAAAGTTTCTTCTTATGCCGCAAAAGACGAAGCAACCGCGAAAAAAATGGTGGAACTGATCCGTTCGGAGAATGACTCGGTGCTTGGCAAGATGACTATGGACAAGGTAATCGATGGGATGGACGATGGCGCCAAAGTTACTGTAGTATCGCAACAGGCCAATATCGTCAAAGTGAAATATAAAGGCGCCGAACTCTATGTTTTTGCCGATCATTTAAAACCCTGACCGTCACGACCTGAATCAACAAGAGTGTGTCCCGCTACGGGGCGCACTCTTTTGCGTTTCAGGCCGAAAATCGCTATAATATACAAAGACTCACTTTGGGAGGTTTGCATGGAAGTCTTGCTTGCCCGGAACATGGGTTTTTGTTATGGCGTCCGTAGGGCTGTCGATATGGCTTTTGCGGCTGAAACCGGATCGACGGATAAAAAACTGGCCACACTGGGCCCTTTGATTCACAATCCGCAAATGATTGCAAAACTGGCAACCCGTGGAGTGACTGTCATTGATTCCCTATCGGAAGCTGCGGGCAGAACCGTTTTGATCCGTTCACATGGCGTAGGGCCGGAAGTCTATGCCGAGGCAGCCCGCTGTGAGATTGCACTGCAGGATGCGACCTGTCCCCATGTGAAAAAAGCGCAGCAGGCCGCGCGCCAATTTGCTGACCGCGGTTTTCGGGTAGTGGTAGCCGGCGAAAAGAACCACCAGGAGGTTAAGAGTATTTTAGCCTGGGCCGGTCCGGACGCAATCGCGGCGGAAACCCCGCAAGACATTGCCGACTACCCGGCTGTCGATAAAATCGGGCTTGTGTCGCAGACAACACTGGAGCGGGAAACTTTTGAGGCGATCAAGGCGGAGTTGGCTCCCAAAGCGACAGTATTTGAAGTGGCGCCGACCATTTGCACAGCTACCGAAGAGCGGCAGCAAGCAGCCCGTTTATTGGCGGAAACTGTTGAAGTCGTCGTAGTGGTCGGCGGTCGAAACAGCGCCAATACCAGGCATTTGGCGGACGTCTGCCGCAAGGCCGGCGTGCGAACTTATCATGTTGAAACTGCCGGGGAGTTGGATTTGGCCTGGTTTTCCGGTGTGACAAGAGCAGGGATAACAGCCGGCGCTTCGACACCGGACTGGATAATTGAGGAGGTTAAGCAAAGAATGGAAAACATGGAACAAGTGACTCTGGAAAAGCAGGATCGGTTATCGCAGGGGGCGGTATTGGCTGGAAAAGTAGTCGGGATCAATAAGGATCTCGTATTTGTCGATATCGGACAAAAATCGGAAGGCTTTATCACCTTGGCTGAACTCGCCTGGCCTACGCCGACTGATGCGAATGAAGTCGTCAAAATCGGTCAATTGCTGAATGTATTGGTTGTGGAACCCGAAACGGCGGAAGGTTCTGTTCGTTTGTCAAAGCTGCAGGCGGATCGTCTGCTGGCTTGGGATCGCATGGAAGAATCCCTGAAAGATGGCGAACCGCTCGATGTTGTTGTCAGCGGAGCTGTAAAGGGTGGTCTTTCGGTAAGCGCCTTCGGCATTCGCTGCTTTATGCCTGCTTCTCAGATCGATACGGCTTTTGTCGAAGACTTGACGCCGTTTGTCGGTCAGACGCTGACGGCGCTGCCGATCGAGGTCGACAGGGACAAGCAACGGGCAGTTTTTTCCCGCCGGGCATTGCTGGACCAACAACGGCAAAAAGCGGAATTGGAAGCGATCAAAAAATTGGCGCCGGGACAAGTCCTTGACGGGGTAGTGCGTCGACTGGCTTCGTTCGGTGCGTTTGTCGATGTGGGCGGTATCGAGGGTCTGGTTCATGTTTCCGAGATGGCCTGGCATCGGGTCAAAGACGCCGCAGATCTGCTGAAAGTTGGCGATGAAGTGCGCGTTCAGGTCTTGAAGGTCGACGATGAGCTGCGCAAAGTATCGCTGGGCATGAAACAGTTGCAGCAAGATCCCTGGCATAAAGCTGTCAGTGAATTTGCCGAAGGGACGACAGTCGCCGGCAAAGTGACCCGGACCTCTAAGTTCGGCGCCTTTGTTGAATTGGCTGCCGGCGTGGAGGGTCTGGTTCACATTTCCGAGTTGTCTGATCGCCGGGTGGCTAATGCTGAGGAAATCGTGCAAGTCGGGCAGAAGGTGTCGGTTAAGATTCTCAGTGTAGATCCGGTTGCCAAACGGATCAGCCTGAGTATGGTCAAAGCGCAGGAAGACGCTGACCGTCAGGAATACGCGCCGTTCCTCGGTGGATCTGCTTCGCTTGGCGCGACGATTGGCGATAAACTGGGACATCTGTTCAAAAATAGGGAGTAAGCAAGTTGACGACTCGACAATCACGAAAACTCGACCATTTGAGGCACACGCTGGAATTGGCGGATGGACCGGCGGACAGCGGTTTTTCCGATATCACGCTGATCCACAATTGCCTGCCGGAGCTGAAACTGGAGGAGGTTTCCCTGGAAACCGATTGCGCCGGGATGCGCTTGTCGCATCCCGTGATTATCAATGCGATGACCGGCGGCGCTGCCGGTCTGACCGCAGTCAATGCGCGTCTGGCCGAAGTGGCGTTCCGGACCGGGGCGGTCATGGCGGTGGGGTCTCAGTTTGTGGCCTTGCAGCAACCGGAGGTGGCCGAGTCGTTTCGTATCGTGCGCCAGGTCAATCCAGACGGATTGATTTGGGCAAATATCGGCGCTTATGCTACCGTGGACCAGGCGCGGCAGGTCGTGGACATGATTCGGGCCGATGCGTTGCAGGTGCATTTGAATGCGGCGCAGGAAATCAGTATGCTGGAGGGGGACGCCGATTTTTGCGGTTGGTTGCGGCGCATAGAGCAAATGGTCCGCCAACTGTCGGTACCGGTCATTGTGAAAGAAACCGGTTGCGGCATGGGCATGGAGCAAATCCGCATGTTGTCGTCTCTCGGCGTTGCAGCAGTCGATATCGGCGGAGCAGGCGGCACCAACTTCCTGGCGATTGAAAACTCCCGGACCGGTCAAAAACTGTCGCAGGATTTGCTAGCCTGGGGCATTCCCACCGCAATCAGCGCGTTGGAGGCGAGTGAAGTTTTGCCGCCGACAACGGATCTGATCGTTTCAGGTGGCGTGCGTACGCCGCTTGACGCAGCAAAGGCGCTGGCAATCGGCGCAGCGGCAGTCGGCATTGCAGCTCCGCTGTTGCGGTTGACCGAGCAGTCCGGTGTTGCGGCGGCGGTTCTTTGGTTGGAGCAGTATTTGAAGACGTTGAAAAAACTGTCGTTGCTGTTGGGACGACGTTCGGTGGCGGAGTTGCGGAGCCAGCCGATGGTGATCGGCGGTAAAGCATCTGACTGGCTGTCGGCGCGAGGCATCTTGGTTGATAAATACGCGCGGAGAAATCCGGCAGGGGAGAGATGAACATGTCGGCAGGAGCGATCATATCGGCGGTTCAACCGGCAGGCAAAGCTGAGCGGGCCGGACTCGTCCCCGGCGATGAGATATTGCGGATCAACGGCGAAACGGTTCAGGATTTGATTGACTTAAGTTTTGCGCTGGCCGAGGAAAAAATTGAGCTCGAAGTAAAGAAACATTCTGGTGAAATCGTCCGTATGCAGATAAAAAAGAAATTGGATGAAGCCTTGGGATTCGAGTTTGAGAGCGCCGTGTTTGACCGGGTGCGAACCTGCGCAAACAAGTGCCTTTTTTGTTTTGTCGACCAAATGCCGTCAGGCTTGCGCGATACTTTGTATGTCAAAGATGACGATTACCGGTTGTCCTTTTTGTATAGCAACTTTGTCACGCTCACCAACCTGACGGAAGCCGACTTTCAGCGGATTCGACGACTGCACTTGTCGCCGCTCTATATTTCGGTGCATACGACGGATGGAACGTTGCGCGAGCGCCTGCTCGGTACGCCGCGCGCCGCAAAGATAATGGAACAACTTCGTCGGTTCGCTGAAGCAGGCATAGAGATGCATACGCAAGTGGTGCTATGCCCGGATCACAATGATGGCGAACAGCTGACAAAGACAATCCTCGAACTGGCGGAGTTGCGACCGGAAATCTTGTCGCTGGCAATCGTACCGGTCGGCTTGACCCGCTTTCGGACAAGTTGTCAACCGCTACGCAGCTTTACAGCAACTGAGGCGGCGGCTATTGTCAGAGAAGTGAATGGTTGGCAACAAAAATTCCGGGCCGAAACTGAGAACTCTTTCGTCTATCTTTCAGATGAGTTTTACTTGAAAGCGGGACTGCCGATTCCTGCCGAAGAAATCTATGACGGGTATCCACAGCTGGAAAATGGCATCGGTCTGGTTCGCAGTTTTTTGTCAGATTGGGATGCAACTGGCGGATGCGGCGCTCTGGAGTCTTCTTCGGATCGTCCATCAGGCCGCACTGTAATTATCAGCGGTACTGCTTTTGCTCCGACATTAGCCGAACTATTGCGATCCTGGGCGCCTGCAGCCCGGGTGGAAGCCGTAGTCAACCGGTTTTTCGGTCCGGCGGTAAATGTCAGCGGTTTGTTGACAGGCGGCGATATCGCCGCGCATGTCCGTGCATTGGACGAGTCGCCGCAGCGACTGATCATACCGTCCACGACATTGCGAAAAGGTGCGGCGGTATTTCTTGACGGGATGACACTGGAAGAACTTGAACGGATCGTGGATGTCCCGGTACTGGTCGTGGATGGCGGATCGGCGCTGAGGCAAAGCTTGGCGATGGAGGGATGAAGTTGACTAAAAAAATGGGATTGCTGCAAGTGTATACCGGAGATGGCAAAGGCAAGACCACGGCCAGCCTCGGACTGGCCTTGCGGGCGATCGGGCATGGCATGAAAGTCTGTATGATCCAGTTCATGAAGAATAGCGATATTTACGGTGAAGTCCGTCTGGCTGAAAAAATGCCCGGCTTGACGATTATTCCGGTCGGCCGGCATGATTTTGTCAATTTGAAAAATCCTGAACCGATTGATATCGAGCTGGCTGCGGCAGGCTGGGAAAAAGCAAAGCATATTATTGGATCGAAACAATATGATATAGTAATACTTGATGAAATTAATGTCGCCTTGTCTTGCGGGGTGTTGGACAAAGCTGCTGTGGTGCCATTCTTGTCGACAGGCAAGGGAGTCGTCGAAGTGGTGGCGACAGGCTGCTGGGCGCCGCAGGAATTAATCGATGTTGCTGACCTGGTGACGGAAATGAAGAACATACGGCATCCTTATTCCAAGGGTGTCGATAGTCGTGAAGGGATTGATCATTAAATGGCAAAACCAATCGTAGCCATTGTCGGACGCCCCAACGTGGGCAAGTCGACCTTATTCAACCGGATTGCTGAGAAACGGGTTTCGATCGTCGACGATACTCCCGGTGTAACCCGCGACCGAATTTATGCCGATGCCGAATGGACCGGGCATGAATTTGCCTTGGTTGATACCGGAGGCATTGACTTCAACGAGGCCGACGAACTGTTACCGGCTATGCGGAATCAGGCAAAGCTGGCGATGGAGGAAGCCGACGTCATTTTGTTTGTTGTGGACGGAAAAGTGGGAATTACCGATGTCGACCAAATGATCGTGTCGATGCTGCGGACAACCAAAAAGCCGGTAGTGTTAGCTGTTAACAAAGTCGACAATCTCAAAGGCGTGACTGACAGTTACGAGTTTTACGGGCTGGGACTCGGCGAGCCGTTTGCCGTGTCCGCTATCAACGCGCTGAATCTAGGCGATTTGCTGGATGCGATCGTTCAAGCTTTGCCGGAGGAAGCGCCGGTTGAAGATGAACCCGACACCATCCGCGTGGCGGTCGTCGGACGACCGAACGTCGGCAAGTCATCACTGGTCAACGCACTACTTGGGCAGGAACGCGTTGTGGTAAGCAATATTCCCGGTACGACCCGCGATGCGGTCGATACCTATTTCAAACAAGACGGGGTTACCTTTATCTTTGTCGATACCGCCGGTATGCGGCGGCGCGGCAGGATTGACGCGGCGCTGGAACGTTACAGCGTAATCCGCAGTTTGCGGGCGATCGACCGGGCCGATGTGGTGTTGATGCTGATTGATGCAGTGGATGGGGTTACCGAGCAAGACAAGAAAATTGCCGGTTATGTCCATGAATCGGGCCGCGCTTCGGTGCTGGTGGTGAATAAATGGGATCTGTTGCCCAAAGACGGTAAAACATCGCTGCGCTACACCGAAACGCTACGGCATGAGCTTGGTTTCATGCAATATGCGCCAGTGGTGTTCTTATCGGCGTTGACGAAACAACGAGTCACCCGGATTCCCGAGGTCGTGAAATTTGTTGCCGAACAGCACGCGATGCGCGTTTCGACCAGCCTGCTGAATCAAGTGGTGCGGGATGCGGTCGGCATCAACCCGCCGCCGTCTGACCGCGGCCGCAAACTGAAGATATTCTATGCGACACAGGCAGCGGTTCGCCCGCCAACGATCGTATTTTTTGTCAACGATCAGGAACTGATGCATTTTTCCTATTTGCGATTCTTGGAAAATAAACTCAGAGAAGCGTTCGGCTTTGAAGGTACACCGCTGAAGCTGGTTGTACGGCCGCGGCAGCAGGAGGAATAGTAAATGGAACTGGCTGGAGTCATTCTGGCAAGTTATCTGCTTGGTTCGTTGCCGTTTGGTCTTTGGATCGGCCAATGGCTGTACAATGTCGACCTGCGTGAACATGGCAGCAAAAATACCGGCGCGACCAATGCTTACCGCGTGTTGGGACGCTGGCCGGCGTTGTTGGTGTTTCTCTGTGACACGGCCAAAGGGATGGCCGGTGTCTATCTTGGCACAGTCTTGCTCGGCAATCCGTTTGCCGAAGTCATGGGCGGAATTGCTGCGATCAGCGGTCATAACTGGTCTGTTCTGCTTGGTTTCAAAGGCGGTCGCGGCGTTGCCACCGGTTTGGGCGTGATAGCCCTGCTGGCGCCTAAGGTGACGGTGATTGTTTTTGCAGTTTGGGCGATTGTAGTATTTTTGACCAAGTATGTGTCATTGGCTTCAATTATCGCGGCGGCGCTGGTGCCGCCCTTGATGTGGTTTTTTGGCGCAGGGACCGAAATTCTGTTGTTTGGCGTGGCGGCGGCAACCTTTGTCATCGTTCGGCATCGGCCCAATATCGAGCGGTTGCTGCGCGGCGAAGAACTAAAGATCAAGGCGGCGGAAAAGAAGTCCTAGGAGGAACCGGGTGAAGATTACAGTGAGGCAAAACTGATGCGTATTGGCGTATTTACAATGACAGTAGTCGCTTTATTGTTGCTGCTGGCGTCTCTCAACGGCTATTGGCTCAGTCGTCTGTTGCGCACAGAACGCCGTCGCGGTTTCCGGTGGGTATATGCCTTGTTAACCGTGACAAGCGCCGCCGCATATCTGGGAATCCGGGTCGCCGGTCAGTTTGACGGAGCCAGTGCGTTCTCCCTATTATTTTATTTCGGACCGTTCTGGACAGTATTGCAGTTGCTGTTACTGTTGGCCTGGCCGGTTTCAAAACTATTGACCATGATACTGCGGCGTTGGAGCACGCTGGATCATCCAACCGACAAAACGCCAACTTCGCTTGGAAAAGAAACGGACCAACCGTTGTTGACCCGTCGGGCGTTTTTGTCGTATGCCGCGATGGCGCCGCCGATCGCCATGACCGGGATCAATACGCTGGGGCTGGTCGATGCAGAGGTCAGCGTAGTATTGCGCCGGATGGAGTTTGCTTACGCCGGTCTGCCGCCCCAATTGGATGGCCTGAAAATCGCCCATATGACCGATGTTCATATCGGGCCCTATATATCGGAACGTGATATCGGCAAGATGACCGCCTTGTTGCGGCAGGCAGAGCCAGATTTGCTCGCGATTACAGGCGATCTGGTCGATGACGTCAAAAAACTGCCGGCTGCGCTGGCTGTGATGAAACCGATGATTGCTGACTTGCCGCTCGGCACCTGGTTTTGCATGGGAAATCACGAGCATCTGCGCGGCGCAGCGCCTATCCGCAACATTTTGCAGCAATATGGCATCAACATACTGGATAATCAACACCGCCAGCTAGCCTTTAACGGCAGCAAGTTTTTTGTTGCCGGAGTCGATTACCCGATGAATGTCGATGCAGCGGCCCGACGCAGCATGGCCGAAAAATATCTCGATGCGGCCTGCGCCCCGATTGCAGCGGATGAATTCACGTTGCTGCTGGCGCATCATCCCGATTTTTTGCCAGGCGCTTTCCGGCGGCAGGTTGACTTGACGCTGGCAGGGCATACGCATGGCGGGCAAGTCGGTTGGGGCGGGCGCTCGATGTTCGATTTTCTTTACCCATACATGCGCGGCGTTTACCAGCAGCGGCAGAGTTTTGGTTTCGTCAGTAGCGGCGCTGGTCATTGGCTGCCCTTCCGGCTGAATTGTCCGCCGGAAGTCAGTTTGATTACATTGAAACGGAACACTTGACAATACGTTCAAGTTTTCACTATAATCAATAGCGTTGGATCTCTACCGACCCGAACTGAATACAGTCAGTCCATGTGAAGTTTGCGGAACAGTAGGCGTATTGCCGAAACGGAACCGTAAATGAATGGAACTCTGGAGAGCCCCTGCCGAATGAGCAGGGCGCCGAAGGGGCAAACCGGTCGTTTGACCGGTGAAACTCTCAGGCAAAAGGACAGAGCAGAAGGTATGGCTTTTCTTGCCATGCTATTGTTTTGTCGCCAGAGTCAGATCATTTGATTTGACTCTTTTTATTTTGGGTTGTTGAGTGGCCGACAAAAGGGAAGAGAGAGGGGATTTTACGATGAACAGAAAAGGAATGATTCTGGCGGTAGTTATGGTTATGCTATTGATGGGGGCGGTATTGTCAGGCTGCGGCAAAAGCGCCGATACCAATACTGTGAAAATTGGACTACTGAACGAAATGACCGGCGGCAATGCAACGTTTGGCACCTCTTCAGCCAATGGCGCAAAAATGGCGTTTAAAGAAGCTAATGCCAAAGGTGGCGTATTGGGAAAACAAATTGTTGCCGTAATCGCCGATAATAAAAGCGAACCATCGGAAGCTGCCAATGCAATGACCAAACTGGCGATGCAAGATGGCGTGGTCGCAGTAACCGGCGGTTTTGCCAGTTCCAACGCGATTGCCGCTTCCAGTGTGGCGGAGTCGGCCAAAGTTCCGTTCCTGGTGGTTGGCGCGACCAATCCGAAAGTGACGGTGGACGACAAGACGAAAAAAGTGAAGGACTATACGTTCCGGGTTTGCTTTATCGACCCGTTTCAGGGAACAGTCGGCGCAAACTTTGTCCTGAACACGCTGAAACTGAAAAAGGCTGCGATCATGGTCGACAGCAGCAGCGATTACAGCAAGGGCTTGGCTGCCTTCTTCCGTGAAGCTTTTGTCAAAGGCGGCGGTGCGATCGTTGCTGAGGAAGCTTATCTGCAGAAAGACCAGGACTTCAAATCGGTGCTGACCAAACTTAAATCGATGAATGCCGAAGTGCTTTACGTACCCGGTTATTATGAAGAAGTAGGCAAGATCGTCAAGCAGGCCAGAGAAATGGGAATCAATGCGCCGGTAGTCGGCGGCGACGGATGGGATTCGCCCAAACTGGTTGAGATTGGCGGCGCGGCATCACTGAACAATACCTATTTTACCAACCATTATTCGGTGGAGGACAATAGTCCGGCATCGAAGGCGTTTGTCGACGCTTACAAAAAGGAATATGGCCAGACGCCGGATGCACTTGCAGTATTGGGTTATGATGCGGCCAATCTGTTGATTGATGCAATCAAACGGGCAAACAGCCTCGACAAGGCCAAGATACAGGCAGCCTTGGCAGCCACCAAAGCGTTTCCGGCGATTACCGGCGCCACCACGCTGAACGCCACGCATGATGCAGTAAAAAGTGCTGTTATCATCGAGATGAAAGACGGAAAACAGATTTATAAAGCAACAGTCAAGCCATAAGCAGTTTTTGACAAAAAACAGGAATAATATTAACAAATGGCGAAAAGAGATGCAGGGGTATACCCTGTGTCTCTTTTTTTCCTTGTGCGTCCGCATGCAAGAAGGAGGCCATGATGAAATCGACTTTTTTTATCGGCATCGTGAATAACATCACATTGCTGCTTGTTTTGGGTTTCCTGTATTCCGTGAGCATTCGACGCTGGGACATTCGGACGTTCAAGGGACAGTGCGTGGCAGGACTGCTGTTCGGCCTGGTGGCGATGATCGGTATGGTTGTGCCGGTGAATTATTCTGACGGACTTATTTTCGACGGACGCACCATTTTGCTTGGCACGGTCGGTTTGTTCGGCGGCGGGCTGGCGGCGGCAGTTGCCGTTGTTATGACAGGCCTGCTAAGGATTTGGCAAGGCGGTGTCGGGTTGCCGATGGGCCTGGCAACCATTGTTTCTGCTGCGGCCATCGGAGTTATTTTTCACTATTTGCGGCCAAGATATGTTTGGCTGACCAATATGGGGCCGCTTTATGTTTTTGGATTATTGATTCACGTCATGATGCTGTCTTGTACGGTTTTTTTGCCAGAGTCAATACGCTGGAAAGTGCTGGCGGATATTTCTCTGCCGGTATTGCTGGTGTATCCGATTGCTACCATGCTGTATGGTCGATTGATTGTCGAGCTGGAAGCGGGCAATGATGCTGCCGAGCAACTGCGAAACAGCCAACAGCTTTATCAGGCGCTGGCCGAGTCGTCGACGGCAGGGATCGGACTACGCGATGAAACCGGGCGTTTTACTTATGTCAACAAGACAATGGCAACGATGCTGGAAGCGGTTGATCCCAATCAATTGCTCGGACTATGTTATATTGATTTCGTTCATCCGGAAGACCGCGAAGAGAGTCTGCGCCGGATCCAGTCAAACCAACTCGGTACTGTCGCCAGCAGACGCGAGCATCGTCTGGTGAGTCTGAACGGAAATGTTGTCTGGGTTGAATCAACCGGGGTGCCGATTCTTCGGAACGACAGAAAATACATTATGGGAGTGTTCCACGACTGCACCGCCCGTAGGCGAATGGAACAGACACTGCGGGAGAATGAAGAACGTTACCGGGCGGTGATGCAACAATCGAATGAATCGATTTTGCTTGTGGATATAGAAACAAGAAGGATTTTGGAAGTCAATCCGCACTGTGTGGAGACGTTTGGCTATAGTGAAGCGGAATTGCTGACTATGACGACGTACGATCTGGTGGCGGATACGCGGGAAAACATCGATCGCCGTTCATATGAAATCAGTCATGGACATGGCGTCAACGAACAACTGATTCATATACGTTGCAAAAATGGAAAAATTCTTGATGTCGAGCGGTCGGCAACGGTTATCCAATATGGCGGCAAGCATGTATTTATGTTTGCAAACCGCGATATTTCGGCCGAACGCAAACTGCAGGCGTTGATACTGCGAGATGTCGCGATGGCGGCAGGCGTCCAGAAGGATTTGTTGCCGCGAGGATTTGACGACTTGCTGGTATCGGTGGATACGATTTATGAACCGCATCATCTGGTTAGTGGCGATTTCTATGACTTTGTCTGGAGCGAAGACCACAAGCGTCTTTCTGGGTTTATTCTGGATGTTTCCGGTCATGGGGTTTCCAGCGCCTTGCAATGTATTGCCGTCAGCACCTATTTCCGTGATATTCTGAACTCACCGATGAGCCTTGACGCCAGGTTGAAATGGGTTAATCGCCATGTTCTGCGTTATTTTACCCATGAGACATTTGCTGCCGCATTGGGGTTCGAGTTTGATTTCAGTCGCCGCACGCTGACGTTTGCCACTGCCGGGATTTACGGTTTTCTGACGTCGGCCCAGGCGTTGCCCCAGTTGGTGAAACGACCGGGATCGCTGCTGGGAATTTTGGATGATCCCGAATATACCGAATGGACTGTGCCGATACAAGCCGGTGATACCTTTTACTTCATGAGCGACGGGCTGTTTGACGTCGTGTCGCGTGACGCGGAATTGCCGAGCGGCCAATATTCACAGACTCTCAGAATGTTGCGTGATATTGCGGCAAGTCCGAGTCGGCGCGACGATTGTTCGGCGGTTTGCGTACGTATCAACGATCAACCGCGGTTTCCGGTGCGTCTCGAGTTTCATCGTTACGGCGAGTATAATCGAATTCGCAGCCGGATTCGCGATTTGTTGCAGAGTGTTTCACCCGAACATGCTCCCCGGATTGAAATCGCGATTGGCGAAGCGTTGGCGAACGCCTTGCGCGAATCGATGGATGTGCGGGTAAAATTAAGTTTGTGCGGGCGGCGATTGATGGTCCGTATCAGTGATGGCGGCGGCGGTTTTGACGGGAGGCAGCGGGTGGCTGCATTTCAGGCGGCTGACATGGAAACGGAATTTATGGATCGACTTTACTCGGAAGGCGGTCGCGGCATTTTAATCATGTTGGCATGGATGGACGAGGTCATATACAATCGCAAGGGAAACGAAGTGTTGCTGGTGAAAGTGATCGAGTTAGCCTGATGGCAACGAACGGGGATGGTGATCAAGTGTTAAGCGACACCCCTGATCCTAAATTCGCAGTTCAACAGGGAACTCCGTTTGTCCGTTCGTTGCTGAACGCTATCCCCATGCCAATCTTCTACAAAGACAGACTTGGGCGGTATCTCGGCGTAAATCAGGCATTTGAGCGGTTTTATGGAAAAACCGACCAGGAAATGGTCGGTAAAACGGTGTTCGATGTGGCGCCTCCGGAATTTGCTGAGATATACCATGCAAAAGACCAGGAGTTCTTTATTAATCCCGGTCTGCAAATCTATGAGGCGAATTTAAAAAATGTCCAAGGCGTGCTGCATGATGTGGTTTTCCACAAAGTGCCGTTTTATGCGGATGATGGCATAGTAGCCGGAATGATCGGTGTGATCGTCGATATTACCGAACAGAAACGACTGGAACGTGAAGCACAGCGGCGCGGCGAAGTTCAGGCCGTATTGCGGGAGATTTCCGAGACAACGGTGTCGCCTCTGGAAATGCAAGAAATTTATGTTTTGGTGCATCGGTTGATTTCCAGGGTTTTACCGGCGGAAAACTTTTATATTTCGATGCTTGATGAAGAGCTGTCGTTGGTCAGGTTCCCCTACTGTGTCGGCAAGGCAAGTGTTTTGCCGACCGAACGACCGACCGGAAATGGACTGACCGAATACATCGCCCGTACTGGTCGGGCTGTTCATTTGACCCCGCTGGAAATTGAGCAACTGCAAATGGAAGGGCAACTTGATCCGGAACAGTCGCCGCCGATGGAATGGCTGGGGGCGCCGCTTGTTGACCTGAATGGGAAAATATTCGGGCTGGTTGTTGTTTATCAGATGGAGCAAATTGGTCGCTTTGCTTCGGAGGACCTGGAAGTCTTAATAATCATTGCGGCACAGTTTTCCCTGGCAATGCAGCGGAGAAAAGCCGCTGAAGAACTGTTCGAAAGCGAAGCGCGCTATCGGGCGCTGGTCCATCAGGCACCAGAGGCACTGTTGCTCTGCGATCCCCATACTGGCGAGATTGTTGAAGCCAATGCCCGGTTTACTGAACAGTTTGGCTATGATATCGGGCGGGATGGTCCGCTAAATGCGTATAATCTGTTGGAAGCGCCTAGGACTGAGATTCGTGAAACCATGGACGCGGCGATAAAAACCGGAATTGTGCCGGTGCAACGGCGGTTGGCCCGGCATCGAAATGGATCGCTGGTCCATCTGGAGCGTTCGGCGTCTTTGGTGCGCTATGGTAAACGACAATTACTGCTGGTGACGATACGGGATGTATCCGAAGAGGTCCGGAGGGAGCAGTCCTTTATTCGCGAAGCGCAACTGGCTTCCCGGGTTCAATCGGCATTGCTGCAAAATCCGGCAAAGTCGCCCTGGCTCGAGGTTGTGACGATCTATCAACCACAGGGATTTGTCGGCGGCGATTTGTATTTTCTGGATTGGCGATATAACGGGTCATTATTGCGGGGATTTTTGATGGATACCGCCGGACATGGGCTGGGAACGGCGTTGCATACTTCGGCATTGCATCTGTTGCTCAGGGAAATCAACGAACAGGATTTACCGTTGTCTGAACAAGTCGCCTGGCTCAATCGTCGCGCCAGCCAGTATTTTGATGAAGCCTCGTTTGCGGCGGCACTAGTTTTTGAAATCGATCTGACGCTACGTAAACTGCGGTGGGTATGCGCCGGGATTCCCGATATCAGGGTTGCAACAGCCGATGTCCGGGGGATCATTGCCCGTTCGGGAATGTATCTGGGAATAAGACCCGAGGAGATTTTTGAGGTTCACGAATTGGCGCTGCGGAAAGGTGATTCATTTTACTTCCTGACAGACGGACTGACGGATCGGATCGGTTTGCAGACCGATTTACCGTTTGATCGGTTTAACGCGATGGTAAAATATATCGAGACATTGGCCAGATCACCGGAACGTCGCGATGATGCGACGGCGATTTGCATTAAAGTAAAAGCTTTGCCGGAACGAACTGACCCCGGGAATGCTTGGCCGCGAGTCATGGATTTCAATGGATACGGCGACTACCAGCGTTTTCGCAGCGAAATAAGCTGTATTGTCGCTGCCGAAACCGGGACGAATCATTCGATACAGGAAGTGGCTGTCAATGAGGCGTTGGCGAATGCATTGGAGTGCCGAGACGGGATTGCTCGTCAGCACAGGGTAAGATTGCGCTTTCATCGAATTGGCCGCTGGTTTATCGTACGGGTCAGGACGACGCGGATGGGGTTTGCCGGAAATGCGATGCTTCGCCGGTTACGGGCAACCCCTGACAAGTATTTTTCTTTTGGCGAGGATGTAGGGATGGGGCGTGGCCTGCCAATCATGCTGTCAACCGCTGACCGCATGGTTTACAATGATGAAGGAACGGAGTTGCTACTTGGCTGGAAGCTAGGGGAAACAAAGATTGCAAAAGGGGAGTAAAGTTTGCTGCTTTATTATATTTCCGGGTTCGGTTTTGGGCATCTGACAAGGTCGTTGGCGGTATTGGAAGCGCTGTTGGAGCTGAAGCCCGATTTGCGACTGGTGTTGCGTTGCCATCCCGGACAGTTTGGCTTTGCCGGCGAGTATCTGAGCCGGTATAACGCCCGAGTCGAATTGACGCCCTTTGTATCACAGTTTCAAATCGCATTTGACGAAGCAAACTGGTGTATTGATAATGTGCTGACGCGCCAGGCGGTACTGCGATGGGTGGCAGAACTGCCGCAAAGCGCAGTGACTGAACTGGCGCGGCTTCCTGCCGGGATTCGGGCTGTGGTTTCGGATATCGTGCCGGAAGCGTTTGCTGTGGCAAAACAGGCGGGCCTGCCGGGAATCGGTGTTTCCAACTATACTTGGTATGAAGTGGCCGCGGGATTTTGCGCCATCAACGAGATCGAACCCTTGCGGACAATGTATGAACAGGCTGACTTGCTGCTGAACTATGAACTGTCGACAGGAGATGCGATCCCAATCCGATCGAGGATTCCGGTAGGACTGATTTGCCGGCCGTTCAACGACAGGCGCATAGCCGAAATTCGCAACCGTTACAAACAGCCGGAACGGCCATTGGTTTTTCTCAGCGTTGGTGGAGTGTTGAGTCTTGAAAGAATCGGTTTATGCGGAGATTTTGACTATTTATATACGCGAGGAATCAATCCACCGGCAGGGATCATTGCGCACTCGATACCGCCGGAAGCCGCGGATACGCATAATTATCTCGCGGCTTGCGATGCTGTGATTACAAAATGCGGCTGGTCAACGGTTGCAGAAGCGTTGTTGGCTCACAAACCTCTGTTTGTCGTAAAATCGGCAAATGGCTGGGCGGAGGAAATGGCGATTCTATCGCGGTTGCGTGACTGGCGCGCTGCGACGGAAATCGACGCCGACCAACTGCCGGATATTAAATGCCAGGCAATTGTTCCGCAGCAACATCGGTTTGCGAATCATGTCAACGCGGTAGCGACGAGTATCTTGCAACATAGTGGTCTTGGCTGAAACCGACAAATCCTCGACGGCGAAAGAAAGGAAAGGTGGCGGAGCGAATGGACAAATTCATCAAGATTGCCAATGAAGAAGCGTTGAATGGTGCACTGGCGAACGACGGCGGACCGTTCGGCGCTGTAATTACAAAGGATGGCGAAGTGATATCGCGTGGCCACAATGAAGTGCTGAAAACCAACGATCCGACCGCCCACGCGGAAATGGTGGCGATCCGAAGAGCTGCGCAAGCCCTGGGCAGTTATGACTTGTCCGGCTGCGAGATTCACAGCTCCTGTGAACCGTGTCCGATGTGTTTGTCGGCAATTTATTGGTCCCGAATTTCGACGGTCTATTTCGGTTGCACCAAAGAGGATGCAGCGGCAATTGGTTTTGACGACAATGCGATTTATGAATACATCAAAAATCCTGCGCAGTTTCAGTCGGAGCTTCGGTTGGTCCCGACGGATCGGGAGGCTTGTCTGAAAACGTTTGAACAATGGTTGACCAAACAGGATAAAGTGATTTATTGAACGAAAGTTGAAACGGGGGCGAGGATGATGTTGTTGCCGCGAAAACTCTTCTTCCGAGCGTGCCTATGGTTTATCTTCGTCTGCGTGTTGACGACGGGAAGCGCTTTAGCGGGGAAAACGTCGGGCAATTCGTCTTCCGAGCAGGAAACAAGGCGGATCATCGACTATTTGACTGCGGCGGCGCCGGAAATCGCTCAGATGGCTCGTAGCAACCCCAACAATAAACTGGTGATTGCGATTGAACAAATCCCTGATCCTGTAGCGGCAAATCCGATCGACCAGCAGTATTATCGGGTTTATGTCGGTTTTAATGTCGAGGATGGCGGGCCGGGACATCGTTCTCGCTGGGCTACGTTTTTGGTCAATTCTCGCTATACGGACATCCTTTGGCAGAACTATCTGGTCGATGAAGCATATGTCCCGCTGGCGGATTGGCAAAAGTACATATTCCCCAACCGCAAGCAGGATGAAAATGATTGGATGTGCATACCGCTTCTGCGGGCCGGTCCGATTGAGCCGACCAGCTCGATAACCGATTTGAACCGAATTTTTGGTGCACGGAATGTTTCCAGACGTGTCGCCTATGGACCGGAAGGAATTGAAAAATACGATGTGACAGTGGTGTATGGCAGTACGGCTGATGAAATTGTCGTGTATTGGCAGGACAACATTTACGGCGCAAGGCCTGAGAGAGTTTCGTTCCGACATCAACAGGGGCGCTGGCGGACGATATTTGCGATAAAACCGGGAACCGGAATTGGCGAACTGAACAGAATCAATGGTCGTCCATTCGAGTTTTTTGGGTTTGGCTGGGATTATGGCGGGAATATTGTGAATAACTGGAGTGGCGGCGTTCTAGCCGTTGTGCGCGGCTTGTCGGTGAAGCTGGCAGCGAGTCGTGAATTGCCACGCGAGTATTATGGCGACAGATATCTGCGATCGGACTTGCCGAGTCTGCAACCGGATGCAGCGCTGGTTGAGCGGATTGACGTGCAATTGCGTTAGAGCTTGAAAAAGTGACAGGAGGCGTTCGCGTGGGTATGTCCGACCCCTTGTATTCCCTGCTCAAGGATGTTTCGCTCGAATTGATGCGGCATAGCCGCTTGCAGGACTTGTTGCCTGACATTGTCCGTCGGGCTCAGGAATTTGTCGGCGCAGATTTGGCGTATCTGGCGTTGCGTGACGAATATGAAGATGTAATGCGGGTTGCTTTTTATCGCGGGACGATCCGCGAGTTGCCTGTGGATTATGTCATTCGGATCGGCGAGGGGATCAGCGGCCAGGCATGGGCCAGCGGTCGCATTGTGGTGACGGATGATTATCATCGCTATTCGTTCCGATTGCCTGCGCCCTATTGGGGCGATATGAAAGAAACATTGGCTGTTCCGCTGTTTGTCAATAAATCGGTGTGGGGAGTCTTGATTCTGGCCCATACCGGACCGGAGAAAACATATTCCGCCGCTGAGCTGGAAGGATTGGAACAGTTGGCGACCTTTGCGGCTATTGCGATCGAAAATGCCAAGATTGTCGACGGCAGTATTGAACCGGGGCCTTGAAGATGAACGGCGAAAGGGGCTTGCCTACTCAGATGGAACCCCAGCAAATAATTGAACTGACGATTATGGACGGTCGGCAGGAACGGCGCATCACTGCGGCAACAAATCAAACCCTGCTTGACAGCTTAAAAAAGAGTGGGATTTACGTCAATGCGCCCTGCGGCGGCCGCGGAACTTGCGGTAAATGCAGAATCAAACTGGTCGACGGCAAGTTATTGGTTGCAAATGAAGGAGAATCGGAGGCGCGTTTGGTTGAACCAGGCGAGATGGCGCTAGCCTGCCGTGCTACTGTACTGGAATCATCTTGCATCGACATTAGTGCATTGACGGAACAAGGTTTTGCCGGAAACACGGAGATGAACTTTCAACAGTCGATGCCAACTGACAACGGTTTGGAAACAGTCAGGTTCGTCGCGACGCCGGGCACGTGGGATGCCGGCGGCAGCATCAGTGAGTCGGTTTGTCAGGCGCTGGAACGAAGACTGTCGTTTTCCACCAAGGCACTGCGTCAGTTATCCCGCTGGATGGCGGAGTCTTTGCAGCAACGCTTCACTGCGCCGGATTCCACTGCGCCGATTTGGTTGACGATTCGTGATAACCGGGTGTTGCACGTCCGCAGAGCAGAAAAAACGCCGTTGCTTGGCATCGGCGTTGATATTGGCACTACGACGATTGCTCTCTCGCTGGTTGATCTGGAAACAGGCGCCTTGGTGAATAGTATGACGCTGCTCAATTCGCAGCGCCAGTTTGGCGCTGATGTGATTTCGCGGATTCAAAAAGTCGCAGAGGGGTTCGGCGATGCTTTACAGCAGCGCCTGCGCACTGACATTGCCGATGGCGTTACGGCGCTTTGCCGTCAGGAGACGGAAGCGGTGGTGCAGCTGGTGATTGCAGGCAATCCGACGATGTTGCATCTGCTGCTTGGACTGCGACCGGATTCGCTGGCGGTTCACCCGTTTACTCCGGTGACCAGTTCGCAACTGTCGCTGAGTACAGCGGAGTTGTTCGGCGCGTTTCCGGTCGAGTGTGAAGCGGTGCTGCTTCCTGCACTTGGCGCCTATGTTGGAGCCGATCTCGTGTCTGGCTTGCTGCACTGCCGTATCGATAGGCTGGACCAGGTGACAGTGTTGATCGATCTGGGGACAAACGGTGAGATGGCGATCGGCTATGCCGGACGGGTTCTCTGCACATCGACGGCCGCCGGGCCTGCCTTTGAAGGCGCCAATATCAGCTGTGGCATGGGCAGTGTGCCAGGGGCGATTTCCCGGTTTGACATACAGGATGGCAAGATCGAGATTCGGACGATTGGTGATGAGCCGCCGCTAGGTATATGCGGCAGCGGCGTGGTCGACATTATCGCGGCAGGATTGCGGGAAGGAATGATTGACAGCACCGGACGCCTGCAGCTTGCTTCCGACAATCCAGACTGTATGATTGTAGGAAAAATGGCAAACGGCGAAGCAATCGTATTCACGCAAAAGGATGTCCGTGAATTTCAATTGGCAAAGGCAGCGATCCGGTCTGGGCTGGAAATCCTGTTACGGGAATTTGGCTGTTGCTGGTTGGATGTGGCTGCTGTCTATATCGCCGGTGGATTCGGCGCCCGGATCGACGTGGACAGCGCTGTTGAGGTCGGTCTGTTGCCTGTGGAACTTAGGGGAAAGATTCAGGCGGTCGGCAACAGTGCGCTGGCCGGAACAGTGGAGTATCTGGTGTATCGGGACCGGCGCGAAGCAGTAGCAAGATTGCTGGACACTGCTTCCTGCATCGATTTATCACGGCATCCGCTATTTAACGACTTGTTTATCGCGCAGTTGGACTTTGTACTGCCAGAATAACTGATGCAAAATAATTGCGAAGTGCGCACAGGGAGCTGGTGACTGATGAAAACTCCCGAATCCCGAGCCAAATTGCCGGTGCGGTTGATCAAGCGAATCGCGGTTTCGCAAAAACTACGGGCAGATTTGCTGCTGAAGTTGACCGAACAGCGAAAACGCTTGGATAATTTAATTGAGGGTAGTATGCTGGCTACCTGGGAATGGAATGTCCAGACCGGAGAAACTCGTTTCAATTCGTATTGGGCCAAAATCATCGGCTATTCATTGGAGGAGATATCTCCGGTATCGATTGAAACTTGGGTTCGCTTTGCTCATCCGGATGATTTGAAAAACTCCAATGAGCTTTTGCAGAAGCATTTTGCCCGGGAAACAGAGTTCTATAGCTGTGAATCCCGCATGAAACACAAGAACGGCTCCTGGGTCTGGATTCGCGACACTGGCCGTGTTGTCGAATGGACTGCCGACGGGCAACCTTTGATGATGTTTGGCGTGCATGTCGATATTACTGCAGAAAAACAACGTAGTGAGCAACTGGAGCGCTTTTTTTCGGTTAACCTTGATTTGCTGTGCATCGCGGATACAAGCGGCAATTTTTTGAAAGTGAATAAGGCGTGGGAAGATATCTTGGGCTATTCGGTCGAAGAACTTATGGAACAAAGATTTCTCGACTTTGTCCATCCGGATGATATTGAAACAACCCTGTTGCAGATGCAAAAATTGGCGGATCAGGACGCAGTATTGAATTTTGTCAACCGTTACCGTTGCAAGGACGGTTCCTATCGTTATATCGAATGGCGTTCACATCCTTATGGAACGACGATATACGCTGCAGCCAGGGATATCACCGAGCATGTCGAAACAGAAAAGCGGATCCGCGAGATTTCGATCCGCGATCCGCTGACAGGCATTTTCAATCGGCGTTATATTTATGAACGACTGGAAGAATTGAGGGCCGAGCACGAACGAACCGGCAAGGCATTTGCAATTAGCATTTTGGATATTGATCACTTTAAGCATATCAATGACCAGCACGGACATTTGGCAGGCGACCATATTTTGAAGGAATTCGCCCGCGCTATCGGCGGTCATCTGCGTCCGTACGACTTGCTGGGGCGCTTCGGCGGTGAAGAGTTCATCGTGGTTCTGCAGAATACCGATAGTGTGCAAGCAAACCAAATCGTTGAACGGATTTTGTCTGCGATCCGGGCTCAGAGTTTTGAATACGAAAGGCAATTGATCCGGTTTACATTCAGCGCTGGGGTGTCGGGTAGCTGTGAGGAGTCTGAAGGAGCAAACAGTGTCGAATCGTTAATCGGCAAGGCGGATGCACGGCTCTATGAAGCCAAGCGCACCGGCCGCAACAAAGTCGTCGGTTGAAGGCGGCTTATTTATTCGCCAGCCAGTGCCTGAAGTCGCTGGATGTCAGCGGCTGACTGACGGAATAGCCCTGAATCGTATTGCACCCAAAGGAATTCAGCAGTTCGCGTTGTTCTGCGGTTTCTACTCCTTCGGCTACTACCGAGATTCCCAACTGCTGAGCCAGGGAAATGATTGTTGCAGTGATGGTTCGGGTGCTTTGCTCGTGATGAATCTTGCTGATGAAAGACTGATCGATCTTGAGCGTGTGGATTGGCAGTTGCTGGAGGTATGTCAGGGATGAATAGCCAGTGCCGAAATCATCAAGGGCGGTTCGGATTCCCATTGAGCGCAATGCTTCCAGCTTTTCCACGTTCGTTTCAAAAGCTTGGATCAATACACTCTCTGTGATTTCCAGTTCAAGCGCCGAAGGCGGCAGCCCGGTTTCAACCAATACGGCGGCGACGCTTTCGACAAAATTGTCCAGGGACAACTGTTTGACGGACACATTGACACTGACTGACAGTGTATCGTGTCCGGCATCATGAAGTTCGCGACAGAAACGGCAAGCAGTGCGCAGGCCCCAGTCACCGAGTTCGTTGATCAGACCGGTTTCTTCCGCTACCGGGATAAACTGCAACGGGGAGATCATTCCCCGTTCGGGGCAGCACCAACGCATCAATGCTTCCATGCCGACGAGGCGGCCGGTTTTGGTGTCAATCTGTGGTTGATAACGCATGTGAAAATGCTCTTTGGTTTTGACTGCCGACCGCAGACGGTTTTCAAGCGCAATTTTTTCCAGTACGGAATCTTGCATGGATTGTTCAAAAAAACGATATGCGGAGCGGCCGGTGGCTTTGGCTACATGCAAAGCGGTATCGGCTTTGCGCAACAAATCGTCAAGGCCGCTGCCGTCTTTGGGGAAGAACGCGATGCCAATACTGGCGGAAAGGTAGTATTGATGCCCCTGACAGGTGAACGGGGTGTTGAAAAGGTTGATCAATCGTTGTGCATAGGCTTGGATGAAAGCTTGACGGTTGGTGTTGGTCAGTACGACGATAAACTCGTCGCCGCCGATTCGCGCCAGGATGTGCGATGATCCTACGGCCATCGCCAATTGTCTGGCCACATCTGCAATCAGTGCATCGCCGCAAGCGTGACCCGAAGAGTCGTTGATCAGTTTGAAGTTGTCCAGATCGATGAATAGCAGAGCGCCACTGGCTTGGTCTAGAATCGATTTCTCAGCCAGAAGCAGTTCCAACCTGCGCCGGTTGGGCAAACCGGTAAGAGCGTCGAAATATGCCAGATGATAGATTTTGTCTTCTTGCAGCTTGTGAGCTGTGATGTCGGTCAATGATCCGGCGACTCTAAGTACATTTCCGTTTTCATCGCATAGCGCCTTGCCGCGGGCATGGACCCAGACGTATTTGTTATTCAGATCGCGCACCCGGTATTCAACATCGTAGTGCGGCGACATTGAGCGGGTGTAAGAATCAAAAGCGGCGGTGATCAGCGGCCTGTCATCGGGATGAACCAGTTCCAGCCACGTTCTTCGTTGAAATGGGGTATCGTGCGGTATGCCGAAGCGATTCATCCAGTGAGTCGAAAAAGTCAGGTCATCTGTCGCATAATCGACTTCCCAGATGGCGTCAACAGAGGCATCCATCGCTAAGCGATAGCGTTGCTCGGTGAAGTTCAGTTTCTGCGAGTTGTCCTTCAACTCGGCGACTTGCTGCGCCAGAGCCTCTTCCGAGGCAGCCAGTTGCTGGTACATGGAAGCCAGTTCTTCATGGGCCGCTTTCAGTTTTTCGTTATTCTGCTGCAAGTCTTCCAAGAGTTGCCGACGTTCGGTGACATCGCGCAAGATGGCAATTACATTGCGTTTGGGCGGGATATCAATCCGGTACAGGCTGACTTCGGCAAAGAAAAGCGAGCCATCTTTTTTACAATGCTGCCATTCAAATGATTGCGGTTGTCCTGCAGCCGCCGCCGCCAGCAGGCTGTGCATTTTGGCGAAGGAGGCAGTGCCATCGGGCTGCAATGGCGGCGACCACTCATCAATCGAATGACCGATGATTTCATCGCGAGAGAGGCAGAAAAGTTCCCGGATATGATGGTTGCAGTCGGTTACGGCTGCTCCGTCGAATATAAAGATGCCGTCATTGGCGAATTCAAACAGGGTGCGAAACTTGATTGCACTTTCGCGTAACGCAGCAGCGGTGCTACGGACCGAATCAGGAGTGGGCATTTTCGACCTCCCCAAGCGATGATTGTTTGGTTGATGTTGCCTGACGGCTTAAAAAATCCAATAGAGTTTCGGCAATAGCAACGGTCCCAGCTAAGGGAGGAATTGTCTTGCTGTTGGCTGTTTCGAATGGTTGAGCCAGCCGCATCGCTTCAGTCGCCTTAGCGGCTTGGACCGGATCCGGGCAGAAAAATCCGAGCCGCGATTCACTCACGAAGCCGATGTTTCCTTCTTCCTGCAGCCCGACCGCGCCGGTCAGAATGAGCGGTTTGCCCAGTGTCGCCGTTTCCATGATCGTGCCGGGACCGGCTTTGGTGACAATGACATCGCAGGCTGACATTAGGACTTCCATGTTGTCGACAAATTGGTAAATTCGGCTGCACTCCGGCACGATGCGCCGGGTCAGTTTTTCGTAAAGCCGAACGTTGCGACCGGTTACGACCAGCAGACTGCATTCAGGACAATACCGTTCAAATTCTTCGACCAGTTTTGATACCTGTCCGCCGCCAGCCCCGCCGCTGGTTAACAGCACAGTAAAGCGATTGAGTGGTAATCCTAACAACTGGCGCGCCGTATGTCTGTCCGGTAATGGAGCAAGAAACCGGGGATGTACAGGAAACCCGGTTAATTGGAGTTTGTTCTTGGCGATGCCAAGTTGCAAAAGTCGGCTGACAGCCTGTGGCGTAGGCAACAGAAAATGGTCGGCTCTGTCGGAGGCCCAGGAGGCATGGATGCTGACGAGGTCTGTGACTACGGTCACAATAGGCCAGATGGCTGAAGTTTCGTCGCGATAATCGCACATCGGGCGGACTGCAAGCGGATGAATCACCACTACCAATTCCGGCTTGAATCCTTCGATTGTCTGATGAATATGAGCGCGGGCAAATTGATATAAAAATTTTGAGGCAAGGTTCATGAAGCCGGTAAAATTGGCCAATCGATACATTAGATTGTACAGCCAGATGCTTTTGGCAGAGAAAAATGCATAAATCTCTGGCGCGTTACGAATGCCGGGCAGGCGGCTGGCCCTTAGCAAATCAACCATTTCAAAACGGATTTCCGGATCGAGACTGGTAAGGCTGGCGGCGATGGCGTTGGCAGCGCTGCGATGGCCGCCGCCGGTATCTGATATGATAAACAAGATGCGTTTGCTCATGAAAACGACCCTTTCGCAAGATATTGCCGTATCATTTTACCATATCCCGTTGTCCAGTCGATATAGATATACCGGCAAAATGGCGCGTTGCAGGGGCTGGAGTGAAATGATAGAATAAGACGCAAACGGTGATGAACAGCGGGAGGTAGGGCAATGGGACGGGTGTTTGATTCCGTGGTCGCTTTTTTGCAGGAAGATGATTGGCGTTACGAGGAAATTCCCGGTGAATTGGCGATCCGCTTCAGTTTTTCCGGCAAAAACGCACGTTATGAGTGTTTTGGCCAGGCAAACGAGGATCATGAGATTTTTGTCTTTTATTCGATTGTGCCAATCCGTGTTGCTGAAGAACAACGCCAAACCATCGCCGAATTATTGGCGCGGATCAACTATGGCTTGAATATCGGAAATTTTGAGCTGGATATGAATGACGGGGAAATTCGTTATAAGACCAGTATCGATGTCGAGGGCGGCGAACTGACCAGGCGAATGGTTGAAACGTTGATTGCGGTGAATATTTCTACGACTGACCGATATTTTGCCGCGTTTACCGACGTGCTTTACGCAGGCGTTGCGCCGCTGGAAGCCGTGGGTAGAATCGAACGGCCCGATCCTTCCACCAGAAACTGACCGCAGGATGGGTTCACGAAATGCAGAGGTGGGTTTGATATGGCGAAAAAGTTATTGTTGGTCGATGACGAAGAAAATGTATTGCGGGCCCTGGAACGGATATTTGTTCCGGCGGGGTATCAAGTTTTTGCGGCAACCGGCGGCGAAGCTGCGTTGGCGATTTTGATCAATGAGAAAGTCGATTTGGTGATCAGCGACATGCGCATGCCGGGCATGGACGGACATCAGTTTCTCAAGCAGGTCCGCTCATTGTACCCGACGACCATGCGGGCGATTCTCAGCGGTTTTGCCGAGGGCAAGGATGTGATCAATTGCCTGCGCGACGGTTCGGCCCGGATGTATATATTAAAACCGTGGGATAATGCCAAACTGTTGGCTGAAGTGGAAAAATTGTTGCATTTGGGAGAATTGTTTTCGCGGCGGCAGTTGCTGGAGGTTTTTAACAATCTGCGGGATCTGCCGACGGTGCCGGAGCTATATTCGCGTGTCAGTGCGTTGATCGAGAACGAGTCTGGCGTCGAAGAAATCGCCCATGTCGTGGAACAGGACCAGACTGTGGCCGCCAAACTATTGCAGGTCGCGAATTCAGTGTATTATAACATGAGCACCGGTTCGGTCAGGCAGGCCATCGTCTATATGGGGTTGACCAATCTTAAGACGGTCGTGTTGGGGTTGACGGTCCTTAAGCAACTTGACGGGATGCATGGCGGATTTTTTTCCAAAGATGTTCTATGGGATCATGCCGACCGGGTCAATCGGATGACCCACACCATCTTTGAACGCTGTCTCGGTCGTGCGATGAAAGATAGCGAAGCAACGGCAGGCTTGCTTCATGACATCGGTCGTATTCTACTGTTGAAAGATTATGCGCAGCCTTATGCCGGAGTGTCACGGTCGGTATTCCAAAACAAGGCGACAACGTTTCGCGATACCGAACGCAGCCTGATGGGCATATCGCATGATGAGGTCGGCGGATTTTTGCTGAACTGGTGGAGTTTGCCGCATCCGATTGTCGAGGCCGCCATGTTTCATCATGATCCTTTGAATGCGGCGGTTTTGAACCGAGAAGTGGTCGCGGCGGTACATGTTGCCGACTATTTTGCCTGGAAACAGAAAAAAGCGTTTGTAATGCCGAAATTGGAACCGGTAGCGCTGGAATTGTTGGGGACCGATCTTGCGACCTGCGAGGGATTGTTGTTGTAATTTAAGGAACCAATCCGTAGCAGAGGAGCGAGTGCAAGTATGGACGTTTTTCTGGCCCGGCAGCCGATTTTTGACCGGAATATGAATGTTTACGCTTATGAACTGCTATTTCGTCGCGGCGGCGGGCAAAACTTTTATGATTCTCCGGACGAGGAACAAGCGTCGACCGAAGTATTGACCAACGGATTCTTTTCCATGGATATTTTGCAGGTGGCTTCCGGTAAACGTGTTTTTGTCAATTTCACGCAGGAGCTCCTGTTATCGGGTTTAGCGCATTTGTTGCCAAAAGAATTGCTGACCGTTGAAATTCTCGAGACGGTAGAACCATTACCTGCAGTCGTACAGGCTTGCAAAAAACTGGTTGAAGCTGGATATTCATTGGCGTTGGATGACTTTGTCTTTGCGAAGAAATTCCAACCATTCATCGAGCTGGCGGACATTATCAAGGTCGATTTTCTAAACTCCACCAAATATCAACGGGAGCGACTCGTGCGTGCGCAAGTGCCCGCCAAAGTCAAAATATTGGCGGAAAAAGTCGAAACGCAAGTGATGTTTGAAGAAGCGACAGCTTTGGGGTGTGCTTATTTTCAAGGCTATTTTTTTAGCAAACCGGTTATTTTAAAAGGGAAGAACATAGCACATTCCCAGATAGCCCGGTTACAGTTGTTACAAGAAATCCAAGAAGCCGACCTGGACTGGGCAAAATTGGAGGAGATTTTTCGCCGTGAAGTCGGATTGTCCTATAAATTGCTGAAATATATCAATTCACCGGTGTTTGGTCTACGAGGGCAGGTATCGTCCATTGCACAAGCGATGGCTCTGCTTGGTCAACGCGAGATGAAAAAATGGCTGATGTTGGTGGTGTTTCGGTCTCTGGGCGAGCAAAAAACGGACGAGATTATGGCAACGGCGGTAATTCGGGCCCGCTTTGGCGAACTGCTTGCGCAGAGGATTTCTTTGCCGGTTTCGCCTGCAATGGTGTTTCTTACCGGAATGTTTTCGTTGTTGGATGTATTTTTGTGTAGTCCGATGGATGAAATCGTCCGCGAGATCCAGATCGATGAAAAGATTCGTGCGGTGCTTGTCGGAGTCCCTGGGCCTGCGACGGAACTGCACCGATTGTTGCTCTCTTATGAACGGGGTGATTGGCTGTCGGTCGATAATCAGGCTGCTTTGTTCGGGCTGCGGGGCAGTGATATCGCCAAGGCATATAGCGAATCGTTGACATGGTACAATCAATTTTCTGCCGTAAACGTCTGAAAAAGAAAAATGCGTCGCTTGCGGCAAGAAAGCAGGAAATACGAACAGACAGCGCGAACAAATAGCGTCAGGAAGAAATTATCAGAACAATAGAGGATTTAACCCGGCTGGACATGATGCACATAGATGCGCATATATGGAGGGATTGGAAATGGAAGTTCATGTTGCAAGACAACCGATATTTAACGTAGACAAGAAGGTCATCGGCTATGAACTTTTATTCCGCAATGGGACCGGCGACTTTTTTCCCGGTTCGGATAGGGATCAAGCCACCGCAGATGTCATCAACAGCAGCTTCTTTCTCAAGATTGTCGATGATTTGGCGGGCGGCAAGAAGGCCTTCGTAAATTTCACGCCCCGTCTGGTTAAACAGGAAATGATGACAATCTTGCCGGCAAAAGTATTGGCGGTCGAATTTTCTGAGACAGTGGACGCAGACCCGGATGTGGTTGCGGCCTGCCGGCATTTGAAAGAAAAAGGCTATATGGTTGTATTGGATGATTTTGTCTATCATAAGGCATCGGCGGAGATTCTTAAACTGGCGGATATGGTCAAAGTGGATTTCATTAAGACCAAAGAAGCTGAACGCAAAGCGATTGCCGCACAGTTGGCGCCGATGGGCGTCTCCCTGCTAGCCGAAAAAGTCGAAAGCTATTTTGATTTCAAGCAGGCCAAAGATTTCGGCTATCAGTATTTTCAAGGCTATTTCTTCGGTCGACCGGAAATCTTTACCGGGCGAGATATCCCCGGCTATACCGTAAACTATCTGAACATGCTGCGGGAAGCCAGCCGGATGGAAATCGACTTTGATAAAATGGAGCAGATTTTCCGCCGCGATGTGGCATTATCGTTTAAATTGCTCAAGTTTATCAATTCTTCTTTCTTTGGCGTACGTAACAAGATTTCTTCCGTGCGTCAGGCGCTGGTTATGCTGGGGCGTAAGGAAATTCTCAAGTGGATTTCGCTTCTGGCGCTGCAGAATATTGCCCAGGAGAAGCCGGATGAAGTTGTCGTTCTGTCTTTGATTCGGGCCCGTTTTGGTGAACTGCTGGCGTTTCAAATGGGCTGGAGCAAACGTAGCAACCAGGCGTTCCTGGTCGGTTTATTCTCGTTGGTCGATGCGATGTTGGACCGCCCGATGACCGATGTGTTGCGTGAATTGCCACTGGAAGACGATATCGTCGTAGCATTGCTGCGGGGAGATAACGACCTGGGCCAATTGCACATCATGGCGCGGCATTATGAAAAGGCCGAATGGGAAGAGTTTTCGGCGATGGCGCAAAAGATCGGCATCCCCGAACAGGATGTGGCAAAGCTTTATCGGCAGGCATTGGAGTGGGCGCAAGGCCTGTTTGTCTTATTGTCCTAATTTCTGCGGTTATTGAAAACCTTCTTCGTGTGGGAGAAGGTTTTCTTGTAAACTTTTTGGAATCAATTCGTTACATAATGTAAAATTTTAATGACAAAAACGAAAACTTAAAATTCCAATTTGCATGGCTGCTTGGTGGGCTTTTGGCTAATAAGTGAATTCGGTATGCGCTGTCAGTAGCTGTAATATCTAGGATGCAACGATTTTGTGAACCCCTCGGTTATTGGTTGGCATGGTTTTTGCACTGTTTCTTTATGGAAGGAACACCCTTCACATGAAGAACGGAGGCAGATTGGCATGATTATTGGTGTAGTCAAAGAAATTAAAAACAATGAGAACCGGGTTGCGTTGACCCCTGCGGGAGCAGAAGCTTTCCGGGCGGCAGGGCATCAGGTATTGGTGGAAACCGGCGCAGGAGTGGGCAGTGGTTTTGCCGATGAAATGTACGTGAGTTATGGCGCAAAAATCGTCGCGGACAAGAAAAATTTGTTTGATAGCGCCGAGATGATCATGAAAGTCAAGGAACCGCTGGAGCCGGAGTACGACCTGTTCCATGAAGGACAACTATTGTTCACCTATTTGCATCTGGCGCCGGAGCCGGAACTGACTCGTGCCCTGCTAAAGGCGAAAGTGACCGGGATTGCCTATGAAACAATCGAGGGTGTTAACCGCAGTTTGCCGCTATTGATTCCGATGAGTGAAATCGCTGGACGGATGGCGACGCAGGTCGGCGCTCATTTTCTGGAAAAACATGAAGGCGGCAAGGGTGTTTTGCTTGGCGGAGTACCGGGTGTCGCGCCGGCGCAGGTCGTCGTCATCGGCGGCGGAATCGTCGGAACCAATGCAGCGCGAATTGCCAGAGGCATGGGCGCCAGGGTAGCGATCATCGACAGTTCGGCTGAACGACTGCGCCAATTGGATGACTTGTTCCAGGGTACCGTGATGACAATCAGCTCCAATTCCTACAACATTGCCGAGTGGACCCGCAAAGCCGACCTGCTGATCGGCGCTGTATTGATTCATGGCGCCAAGGCGCCAAAACTGGTGACAGAAAACATGGTCAAGACAATGGAAGCCGGTTCCGTCATCGTGGATGTGGCCATTGACCAAGGCGGCTGCGTGGAGACCTGCGACCATGTGACCACGCATAGCAATCCGACATTCATCAAGCATGGAGTCGTTCATTATTCGGTTGCCAACATGCCTGGTGCGGTAGCCCGGACTTCGACCTTGGCGCTGACGAATGCCACTTTGCCATATGCGCTGCAGATTGCCGGTCGTGGCTGGAAGGCCATGGCAAAAGAAAACCCCGGTTTTGCCAAAGGTATCAATGTCACTCAGGGTCACCTGACTTATCAGGCGGTGGCTGATGCACTGAAACTTCCCTACACCGAGCTGACCGGCTTGCTGTAAACAGTTTTGGACGTCACCGCGAGAGGGGACGTCGCATGGAAACCATACGCCTAAAGCTGCCAAACGTTGACCGGGTCGGACTGGTGCTCGATATCTCTGAGGTATTGGCAGCCCGTAAAATCAATATTATTTCAATGGAAGTGGAGCCGAATACTGCCTACCTGGAACTGGAACCGATGGCTACGGCGGTTCGGCAGGAGGTAGTGTCGGCTCTGCTTGCTATTCCACAGGTGTTGGATGTCGTATTGATCGATTTGATGCCGCATCAGGTCAGGACGGAACAACTGAAGGCGGTGATGACCTCTGTAAGCGAGGGGATTGTGGCGATCGATGCAGCCGGCGTAGTTACTCACTATAATCCGGCAGCGGAACGGATTTTGCATTTGCCGCGTCAGCAAATCGTCGGTCATCTGCTGACGGAGCATTTGCCGGCGGATTTGCCATTGATGGAAACGTTGCGCAACGGGTCCGCCTATAACAACCGCGAGATCGTGCTGCAAAAGACAAAGAGCCACTATCTGGCCAGCGGACGGCCGATTTTTGACCAGTCGGGCCGGATTATCGGAGCTGTTTCCGTACTGAAGGATATCAGCGAAGTTCGCGAACTGGTCCAGTCGGTGACCGGACAGTTGCCTGCGGCGTTTCATCGGATTGTTCATGAAAGCAACGTAATGAAGCGGACACTGGCGATGGCCCGCACAATTGCCCGCGGTGATTCGACCGTGCTGCTGCGGGGAGAAACCGGCACCGGCAAGGAGTTATTCGCCCGGGCGATTCATGAGGCTTCGCCGCGTGCTTCCCGCATGTTCGTGCCAATCAATTGCGCGGCGATTCCTGACCAGTTGCTGGAAAGTGAATTGTTTGGCTATGAAGAAGGGTCTTTTTCCGGCGCGGCCCGCGGCGGGAAAAGAGGCTTGTTTGAATATGCCGATGGCGGAACGATCTTGCTGGACGAGGTGGGAGAACTGTCCAGCACGTTGCAGGCTAAGCTTTTGCGCGTGCTGCAGGACGGAAAAATCCGCCGGGTCGGCGGTACGATGGAAATCGACGTCGATGTTCGGGTGATGGCGGCCACGCACCGCAACTTGGAAGATTTAATGTCCCGGGATATGTTTCGCGCAGATCTTTATTATCGGCTGAACGTTATTCCATTGTATCTGCCGCCGCTACGCGAACGACCGGAAGATATCCCTCTGTTGGTGGATTTTTTTCTGCGGCGCTTTGCCGTTCGCGCGAAAAAGCCATCGCCGCTGATCGGGGAAGCTGCCATGGCAAAATTGATCCGCTATCAATGGCCAGGCAATATCCGCGAACTGGAAAATGTGCTGGAGCGGGCTGTCAACCTGGTCGATGGTCCGGCTATCCTGGCCCATCACATCCAGGTGCAGGACAACATCGCGCCGATTACCCAATTGCAGAAGCCGCTCGGTTTATTCCGGTTGGAAGAATCGGTGGCTGAGGCCGAACGCGAGGCGTTGTTGCAGGCGGTGCAGCATCACCGTTCATCACGGCGATTGGGAGAGGCACTGGGTTTGTCGCACACCGCCGTATTGAAAAAGCTGAAAAAATATGGCATTGTATTTCCAACGAAGTAAATTTCGGCAGGATTTTGTTTAACAGTGCAGAATTAATCCTAAGACAAGTTAATACCGGGAATGATGGTTGTGGAAGAGACCGCTTCAGCGGCGCCGAAGGGGCAGGCTAACCTGGCAAACTCTCAGGCAAAAGAACCGCAATCGGACCGGACTCTGGAGAGAACGCCGCCAAGGTCGGACGGCGTCACCGATGGGGAGCCCGTCAGGGCAAATCTCTCAGGTAGACAAGACAGAGACAGGGGAAGAGTTGCTTTTTCCTGTCTTTTTCTATTTCTAACAAGAGGAGGGGTTGACGTGGCTGAACCGCGCAAGACAGCGCTGTATGATTCTCATGTGGCACTAGGCGCCCGGATGGTTGATTTCAATGGTTGGTGGTTGCCTGTTCAGTATGCCGGGATATTGGAAGAGCACCGGTCGGTACGCGAACGGGCAGGTTTGTTCGATGTTTCGCATATGGGCGAAATCCGGGTGGTCGGCAAGGACGCCGAGGCGTATATGCAAAAGTTGGTGACGAATGATGTCGCCAGCTTGCAGCCCGGCAAGGTTCGTTATTCGCCGATGTGCTACCCTCATGGCGGTACGGTGGATGACATTCTGATTTATTGTATTGCGAACGATGAGTTTTGGCTGGTTGTCAATGCTTCGAACAAAGACAAGGACTTTGCCTGGATGAACCAGAACGTGGCAGACTTTGCAGTGCAGCTGATTGATGAGTCCGATTCAACGGCGGAGGTTGCTTTGCAAGGCCCTCTTTCGGCTGCGATTCTTGAAAAAGCTTCTGCGGCGGATGTATCGGGGCTGGCCTATTATGAGTTTTGGCCGCGCTGGAATATTGCCGGCGCGACGGTGCTATTGTCGCGAACCGGATATACTGGCGAGGACGGATTCGAGATTTATTGCCATCCTTCCGAAGTGACACAGATATGGGATGCGCTGCTGGCCGCCGGAGCGGAATTCGGCCTGCAACCCGCCGGACTTGGTTGTCGTGATACATTGCGGTTTGAAGCCGCGATGCCGCTGTACGGTCACGAACTGTCAGCCGAGATTACGCCACTGGAAGCGGGACTCGGCAAGTTTGTCGTTTTTGAGAAAAACGATTTCAACGGCAAGCAAGCGTTGCTGGAACAACGCGAAGCAGGACAGGGCAGGAAACTGATCGGGTTTGCCATGACGGAGCGTGGAGTGGCCAGGGCCGGATACCCTTTGCTCCATGAGGGAAAGGTCGTAGGCTTTGTGACTTCAGGTTCCGTAGCGCCCAGCCTGGGTGAAAACTTGGGCATGGCGTTGGTGGATCGCAATATTGGATCTGTGGGAACGGAAATTGCCGTTGAAATCAGGGAAAAACCGGTCGCTGCAAAAATTATCGCCAGACCATTTTATCGAAGGAGGATTTGAAAATGCTGATTCCAAACAATTTGAAGTATTCCAAAGAACATGAATGGGTGCGGGTCGAAGGCAACAATGCTGTCGTGGGGATTTCTGATTATGCCCAGTCGCAGTTGGGCGACATCGTGTTTGTCGAGTTGCCGGAGCTGGGAGCGACAGTCACTGCAGGAAAACGATTTTCGGTCGTCGAGTCGGTGAAGGCCGTATCGGACATCTTTTCACCGGTCAGCGGAAAAATAGTTGCAGTAAATGACGGGTTGAACGATGCACCGGAAAAAATCAACCAAGCCCCTTATGGAGAAGGCTGGATTGCGGTTATTGAAATGTCCGACAGCAGCCAACTGGCAGAGTTGATGGATGACACTGCCTATGCGGATCAGGTGGCGAAAGGGGGACACTAAGGTGACCCGCTGGAGTTATTTGCCGCACACATCGCAAGACAGGCTTGCCATGCTGGAAACGATCGGTGTTGCCGGAGTGGAAGAACTGTTTGCCGATATTCCGCAGGAAGTGCGCTTGCGTCGTCCACTTCGATTGCCGCCGCCGCTATCGGAAATGGAGCTGCGGGAACACCTGCAGACACTGGCGATGAAAGACCGGGACTATGAACAAACGCTATGTTTTCTTGGTGCGGGAGCATACGACCACTATATTCCCAGCGTGGTGGGGCATATTGTTGGCCGCAGTGAGTTTCTGACCGCCTATACCCAGTATCAACCGGAGATTGCACAGGGATATCTGCAGGCTCTCTGGGAATACCAGAGTTTGATCTGCCTGTTGACCGGCATGGAAATGGCGGTGACTTCGCTATATGACGGGGCAACGGCTATGGCCGAAGCGGCGATGATGGCCTGCGGAATTACCGGTCGCAACGAGGTGCTGGTTTCACGGACGGTGCATCCGCATTGGCGCGATGTCTTGGCAACCTACGCAAGGGATCGCGCGATGAAAATCTTGACGGTTGATTATCTCGACGGTGTAAGTAATCTGACGGAACTATCCCGGTTGGTTAACGACAACACAGCTGCCGTAATCTGTCAGACACCGAATTTTTTCGGCTGTCTGGAAGATTTGCGCGGTATCGGGGATATCGCGCAAAAACAGGGAGCTTTAATGATCGCGGCAGTGAATCCGATTTCATTGGGTGTGCTGGAAGCGCCAGGCGCCCTGGGCGCCGACATTGTGATAGGGGAAGGACAGTCGATGGGTCTGCCGTTGTCATTTGGCGGGCCATACATCGGGTTTCTGGCAACGCGCGACAAATGGCTGCGCCGCACGCCGGGCCGCATCGTCGGTCAGACTGTGGACCAAGACGGGACCCGCGGTTTTGTGCTGACCATTCAGGCACGCGAGCAACATATCCGTAGAGACAAGGCAACGTCAAACATTTGCTCCAATGAAGCTCTCTGTTCGCTGGCGGTCGCAGTGTATCTCTGCGCGCTGGGCAAGCAAGGCCTGCGTCAGGTCGCGGAGCTCTGCCTGCAGAAAGCGCATTATGCGCGGCGGACAATCACGCAGCTTCCCGGCTTCAGTCCCGTTTTTGACCAACCGTTATTCAATGAATTTGTCGTCCGTTGCCCGATATCGCCGCGCGAAATCAATGAAGAGCTGCAGGAGGCCGGCGTGGTTGCCGGACTTGACCTGGGACGCTATTATCCCGAACTGGCGGGCTGTATGTTGACGGCCGTGACAGAAAAACGGACGCGTGAAGAGATCGATTTACTGGCAGGATTGCTGAAAGAGGTGTCGGCATGAGAAGTTCCGCCGCTTTGATTTTTGAATTGAGTCGACCGGGGCGACTGGCGCTTGATTTGCCGCAACCGGATGTGCCGGAGCAGCAGCTGGAAGACCTGATTCCTGCCGCTTATCTGCGCAGTGAGCCTGCGGCACTGCCGGAGGTCAGCCAGCTTGATCTAGTCCGGCATTTTACGGAACTGTCGCAACGGACTTTTGGCGTCGATTCGGGGTTTTACCCATTAGGATCTTGCACAATGAAGTACAATCCGAAAGTCAATGAAGATGTTGCCGCGTTGCCGGGCTGGACAGGGCTGCATCCTTTGGAAGGTTTTCGTGACACGCAGGGCGCTTTGCAGCTGATGTATGAACTTCAACAGATGCTTGCAGAAATTTCCGGTATGGATGCGGTGACGTTGCAGCCGGTTGCAGGCGCTCATGGAGAATTGACCGGGTTGAAACTGATCCGGGCCTATCACCGCAGTCGAGGGGAAGAACACCGCATCCGCGTGATCGTACCGGATTCGGCGCATGGAACGAATCCTGCAACGGTAAGCGTCTGCGGCATGGAAACCGTCGAAATAAAATCACATCCCGATGGCGCGATCGACCTGGATGCACTTAGGGCCGCAGTCAATTCCGATACTGCGGCGCTGATGCTGACCAATCCCAGTACGTTGGGTCTATTTGAAAAGAACATCTGCGCAGTGACAGAAATCGTTCACGCCGCCGGTGGTCTGGTATATTACGACGGGGCTAATGCCAATGCGATAATGGGCCTGACCCGGCCGGGCGATATGGGATTTGACGTGATCCACTTCAACCTGCACAAAACTTTCAGTACGCCGCATGGCGGTGGGGGACCCGGCGCCGGACCGGTTGGCGTAAAGAAGATTCTCGAACCGTTCTTGCCGATTCCAGTGGTTACGCAAACGGCGGACGGGAGTTACTGTTTCGCCGAAGACAGGCCATTGTCAATTGGCCGGATGCATAGTTTTTACGGAAACTTCGGGATTCTTGTCCGGGCTTACGCATATATTCTGACGATGGGCGCGGACGGACTGCGTCAGGTCAGCGAAGATGCGGTGTTGAACGCAAATTATTGCCTGGCCCGGCTGCGTGATGTTTACCATGCGCCATTTGTCAGACACTGCATGCATGAATGCGTTCTGACATCACAAAAGCAGAATGCCAAAGGGATCCGGACGCTGGATATCGCCAAACGATTGCTGGATTACGGGGTTCATCCGCCAACCATCTATTTCCCGCTGATTGTAGCGGAAGCCTTGATGATTGAACCGACCGAAACGGAAAGCAAAGAAAACCTGGACGCGTTCGTCGAGATCATGCGTCAGATTGCACGTGAGGCTGAAGAAAATCCTGCGTTAATTATTCAGGCCCCAACGACAACAGTTGTAGGACGTCTGGATGAAGCGGCTGCAGCGAGAAAACCGAACCTGCGTTGGAAGCCGGCCGGATAATGACGATGCCGAGCTGGCGATTGCTACAAGATTACCCTGCATCTGCCGCCTGGAACATGGCGGCAGATGAGGCTATGCTGATCAGTTGCGGCTGTGAAACCGGTCGGCCGACGCTGCGATTTTATGGCTGGAATCCCCCGGCAGTCAGTATCGGCTATTTCCAAAGACTTGCCACGGAAATCGACCAGGACGTTTGTCAAAAGCTTGGCATTGACATCATCCGGCGATTGACCGGCGGCAGGGCGGTACTGCATGAACATGAATTGACGTACAGTCTGGTGGTCCGGGAAGACGAACCCTACGTTCCATCTACGGTAACCGAATCGTATCGCTTTTTTAGCCGGGCGATCATCAATGGATTGGCGAGACTGGGGATTGCTGCCGAGATGAAGTCGCCGGAGACGCACAAAGGGAAGCCGCGGACGCAGGCCTCAGCCGCCTGTTTTGACGCGCCGTCACATTATGAGGTCACCGTTGCCGGCAGAAAACTGGTGGGCAGTGCACAGGTTCGCCGCGATGGCGTTTTGTTGCAGCATGGTTCCATCCTGTTGTCTCTGCAGCCGGAACGGATGGCTGCGGTCTTGCAGTCAGCGCAAACTGAACGCGACGATATGCTGGCGCAGGAACTGGCGGAAAAAGCAATCGGACTTGACGAAATCCTTGGCAGATCAATCGATCCGGTAACTGTGGCGAATGCAATTCTCGCAGGATTTGAAGAACAATGCGACTTGCGATTCGAGTCTGGTTTGTGGACTGATTCGGAAATGGACTATATCGACGAATTGATCAAACAAAAATATGGCGTTAAAGCATGGAATTTTCGACGTTAGTTTGACAAGAACCCGTGTTGTCGTGTATAATTCTGCTGGTAAGAACCCGTTACACTCCCCGAAGGCTGATGTGGAGGGAGGGAGAACAATTGTCGGAAGTCCATGTAGGAAAGAATGAAACATTGGATAGCGCGCTGCGCCGGTTCAAACGCTCCTGTCAGAAAGCCGGGGTATTGGCTGATGTACGCAAACACGAACACTATGACAAACCGAGCGTGAAGAAGAAGAAAAAGTCCGAAGCTGCACGCAAGCGGAAGTTCAAGTAATTCGGAGGAATTGCGATGACACTCAGGGACCGGTTGACAGAAGACATGAAACAGGCGATGAAGGATAAGGAAGCAGGCAAACTGAAATTGTCTGTCATTCGTATGGTCCGATCCGCTGCTAAAAATGTCGAAATCGACCGGCGAAAAGAGCTTGACGACAACGAGCTGTTGGATGTTGTGGCCAAAGAAGTCAAAATGCGACGTGATTCACTGGACGAATTCCGCAAAGCGGGGCGCCCGGAGCTGCTGGCTACATTGGAGCAGGAAATTGCTATTTTGATGGAGTATTTGCCGGAACAGATGAGTGAAACGGAAGTCCGCGCCTTGGTTACGCAGGCGGTTGCTGATGCACAGGCGGCAAGCGCTAAAGACATGGGGAAAGTGATGGCTCTTTTGATGCCAAAAGTCAAAGGCCGGGCGGATGGGAAACTCGTAAACTCAATTGTCAAAGAGTTGTTAAGTTAATAAGTCATCGATGTTTGAAATTCAAAAAACCGGCGTTCCGAGGGACGCCGGTTTTTTATACTCTCTGCAGGTTTTGCTTTTGTAAAACAGGAATGTTTGTCCGGACAGCGAATATAGAAATATAGTATTTCAGATAAGCATTGTGTCATAAGTGTCAAATGAATGGAATTTGAGGAGCGGTGGCATGAACGGCAGGCAAAGAATGATATCTCTATGCATGATCTTTATGTTCGCTAGCGTGCTGACGGCCGGCTTGTCTGTAGGAAGTGCGGCAACAGCTCCGTTGGTAGTGGTTGGCATTCGCGGTGAAATTGACGCAGGACAGACTGCATTGATCTTCAAAGCGATCAATGAAGCAACTGCCCAAAAAGCTGGCGCATTGCTGGTGGAAATTGAAACATTTGGCGGTCAGGTTGATGCGGCGGTCAAAATTCGTGACATGATCAGTGATTCAAAGCTGAAAACTATATGTTACGTCAAGAATCGAGCCTGGTCGGCTGGAGCGCTGGTTGCGATTTCGCACCGGCATATTGCGATTGCGCCTGGCGGAACGATCGGTGCGGCAGAGCCGATTCCGACGACTGAGAAGACTGTGGCGGCGGTGCGGGCTGAATTTTCAGCTACGGCGTCAAAAATGGGACGTAATCCCCGGGTGGCGGAAGCAATGGTGGATAAGTCGCTGGGCTATGAGAAGTATGCAGCACCTGGGAAAATCCTGTCGCTGACAGATTCACAGGCGATGGAAGTCGGTTATGCCGATTTGATTGCAGCAGACCGAGCTGCGGTGTTGAAGCATTTTGGGTTGCAGGATGCGCTGGTTGTGGAAGTGCAGGGAGGTTGGCCGGAGCGAATTGCCGGCTGGCTGTCTGATCCGGTCGTAAAATCTGCATTGGTTGGGATTATCTTTCTGGCTGTAATGACGGAAGTCAAAACGGCAGGAACCGGAGTCGCCGCCTTGATTGGTCTTGTTGCGACGGCGATGTTTTTTGGTTCGCAATGGGTTACCGGGGTCGCGACATGGGTCGAAGTATTGCTGTTTTTGGCGGGACTTATCTTGCTGGCAATTGAATTTTTCGTTCCAGGATTTGGTTTGTTTGGCATCGCCGGAATTGCCAGCATCTTGCTGAGCCTGTTCATGACACTTGGCGGCGGCGTTTCCGCCCTGAGCATCATGGCCTCGGGGACAGTGGCCGCAGTGGTGGCGTTCTTGCTCTTGTTGAAGTATCTGCCGTCTTCCGGATTTTGGAAACGTCTGGTCTTGCGCAACGAGTTGAGGACGGAACAGGGGTATACTGCCAGCGAAGACCTGACCCAACTGATTGGACAGGAGGGTGTGGTTCTGACCTTGCTCAGGCCGGCAGGGGCGGTCCGGATTGGGGAAAAGGTGTTGGACGTGGTTTCCGAAGGTCGGTTCATCGAACCCGGTATCAGGGTAAAAGTGCTCGGGGTCCAGGGAAACCGGGTCGTGGTCCGGGCGATTGAAGATTGAAGCATGTTAACGAAGTGAGGAGGAAAGTATTATGGTAACAACACTTGTCGGTAGTTTGATCATTTTGGTGGCTTTTTTTATCGGGGTGGCGATATTCCTGCACTTCGTGCCGCTCGGACTGTGGATTTCAGCCATGGCGGCAGGGTCCAGCGTAGGAATCTTTACTTTGATCGGTATGCGTTTGCGTAGGGTTCCGCCGGGACAGATCGTTATGCCGCTGATCAAGGCAAACAAAGCCGGTCTCAATATCAATGTCAATCAGTTAGAGGCGCATTATCTGGCCGGCGGCAACGTCGACCGAGTCATCGATTCGATGATTGCGGCGGCCAGGGCGCAGATCCCCCTGTCACTGGAGCGTTCTTGCGCGATTGACCTTGCTGGCCGCAATGTGCTGGAAGCGGTCCAGATGAGCGTAAATCCTCGCGTGATCGAGACACCGGTGGTATCGGCAGTTGCCAAGAACGGCATTGAACTGAAGGTCAAGGCCCGGGTTACGGTGCGGACCAATATCGACCGATTGGTCGGCGGCGCCGGTGAACAGACCATCATTGCCCGTGTTGGCGAAGGGATCGTCACCAGTGTCGGTTCAGCCGTCGACCATAAAGACGTGCTTGAGAATCCTGATCATATTTCTCGAACAGTATTGTCCAAAGGGCTCGATGCCGGTACCGCTTTCGAGATTCTGTCGATCGATATCGCTGATGTTGATGTGGGGCGCAATATTGGCGCGCAACTGATGACTGACCAAGCGGAAGCAGAGAAGAAAGTCGCTCAGGCGAAAGCCGAAGAACGCCGCGCAATGGCTGTGGCACATGAACAGGAAATGCGAGCCCGTACCCAGGAGATGCAGGCAAAAGTTGTTGAGGCGCAGGCGGAGGTGCCCCAGGCATTGGCCCAGGCGCTGCGCGAGGGGAAACTTGGCGTCATGGATTATTACAACATGAACAATATCCTGGCTGATACAGGGATGCGCGAGAATATTGCCAAATCGAGTCCGGTTTCGATTAAACCTGAAGAACCGAAACGTTAGGAGCTCATTATGGACATCGGGTTATTTATTGTCCTGATGATTGTGGTTTATGTGGTTCCTGAACTGCTTAAACGACTGAAAAAGAAAAAGCCTTATCAGTACCCCGACTTTCCGGCTCCAATGCCGCCAACTGGTCAATATCCTTCACCTCCCGGCATTCCCGGCGAATTGTCACGCGGCATGAAGCCGCCGCCGATGCCGCTATATGCAGTGCAGGAAGAAGGCACTGCCGGCGACGAAGGCGATCCGGACTGGGGAGTTAAGATGACTGCACCGGTTAGCGAAATCGCCGGAGCAGAAATTGAGCCCCAATCCGTTTGGAGAATGGACCCCAGTCAGGCGATGCAAGGACTTGTGTGGGCTGAAATCATTGCACCGCCACTAGCCTTACGTCACCTTCGACAACACAGGGGGAGGATTTGACATGACTGAATGCAGAAGAGGGGAAGGCGCTGATTGCGAGGCTTTTGAAAAAAAAGTCCGTACAATTCTGGCGCTAAAAACAATTGCAATTGTTGGCATGTCACCGCAGGAAGATCGACCGAGTTACCGGGTGGGAAAATATTTGATTGAACATGGGTATGATGTCATACCCGTGCGTCCGGGCGGCGGAGAAATATTGGGGCGCGCCGTTTTTGCCTCAGTTAGTGAAATTCCGCGATCTGTCGATATAGTTGATGTATTTCGCCGCTCCGAGGATTGCGAAGAGATTGCCCGCGATGCAGTTTCCATCGGCGCCCGGGTGCTTTGGCTGCAAGAAGACATTGTGAGTCCTTCGGCAGAACAAATTGCAGTCGATGCCGGGTTGTTGTTTGTCATGGATACCTGTATCAAGAAAATGCATGCCAAATATATCGGCGATTGAAAGGGTTAATGGAGGATGGTTCCCGTTAGCGGGGTAAGGCAGGAAAAGACAAAATGAGATTGTGGAACCAAATCGATTCATTTTTTACCGAATCGGCGATTGCGCGGCAACATTCGCCGATTCGAAAAATTGTGTTGTTCTTGCTTTTTTTTGTTTTGAACACGGTGCTGTTATCGATTGATTTTTTGCCGGATAAAGTATCCCTGAGTCTGGGGCAGGTCAGCGACCGTGATGTTGTTGCGCCCAGAACAGTTTCTTTCGTCGATGAACCACGGACCCGAAAACTAGAAACCGAAGTGGTCGCCAGCGTGGCGAATGTTTACGATCTGGATACGAGTGCGGCGGCAACGGCTGAAGATGATGTCAGCCGGATTTTTCGTTCTGTGCGTTCGGTCCTGACTGACAAACAGCTCGCCAGGCCGGAAGAGAAAATAGGAAAACTGCGCAGTCTGCTGACTGGATCGTTGCCTGAACCCATTCAGGCATCCTTGTTGACTTTTTCTGCGGCCGAACTGGAAGCGCTGGAAGAAAATTCACGGACGATCCTGCGCAAATATCTATATCGCGGCATCCGCGATGAAGAAGTCGACGCTGTCCGCAAACAAGCAGCTGTCGATGTCGAACGTCTGGGTTGGGGTGAAAAAGGCGCGGCGGTGGTTCTCGGCATTACACAACCGCACCTGAATCCCAATTTTGTTCTCAACACGAAAGAAACCGAACAACGCAAACGTGCAGCGTTGAAAAGCATCGAACCGGTTCGGATCACCGTGAAAATCGGACAGATAGTCGTGCGCAAAGGCGATGTGGTGACGGAAGAACAATTACAGATGATGGGCGAACTAGGGCTGCATCGCGGCCAAGTCGGCCTCGAACGCATATGGGGACTTGCACTGTATGTTCTACTGATGATGGGGATGCTACTGGCTTACTTTTATAAATTTGTCCCCGACATTTTTATGGATGATCGCCGACTGTTGCTGGTTGGTCTGGTTGTCTTACTCACGCTGGTTATCGGGCGTATCGGCCATTTTTATTCGGACTTTGTCACGCCGATGGCGGTCGGACCTCTGTTGACGGCGATCCTTGTCGGCCCACGGGCTGCCTTGGCGCTATGCGTGATTGCCTCATTGCTGTTCGGCCTGATTGCCGAATCGAACCTTCGGACCATTTCCTTTGTTATGATCGGCGGAGCCGTCGGTGTTTATAGCGTGGCGCAGATTACCCAGGGGTACAGCCTGGTGAGGGCAGGACTGTGGATTGCTCTCGCCAATGTGATTACGATTTTGTGCACCGGTTTGATTGACGGGATTGAATTGCGGCAAATCTTCAGTGAAGCGGCGATGGGGGCAATCGGTGGGGTTGCCGCCGCCATTTTGTCAATTGGATTGCTGCCTTATCTGGAACAGGCGTTCCGAATCACGACGTCAGAAAAATTATTAACGCTGGCCAGGCCGAATCATCCCTTATTGCAGCGACTGCTGCTGGAAGCGCCGGGGACCTATTATCACAGCATTTTGGTGGGAAATCTTGCCGAGACCGCAGCGGACAAGATCGGCGCCGACCCGATCCTTTCCCGTGTTGGTGCTTATTATCATGACGTTGGCAAAATCCAACGCCCCTATTTCTTCGTCGAGAACCAGGCGAACATGGAGAATCCGCACGCTAAGCTTTCACCGAGTCTTTCGACGATGATCGTCACTTCGCATATTCGTGATGGACTGGAATTTTGTCGCGAGTATAAATTGCCGGAGGCTGTGGCCGATATTGTCGGCCAGCATCATGGGACTTCGCTTGTATCCTATTTCTACAAACAAGCGGCAGAAGGCGAGCATAGCGAGTGCATCATCGAAGAAGATTTCCGCTATGAAGGACCTAAGCCGCAGACCAAAGAAGCGGCATTGATCATGTTGGCAGACGGTTGCGAGGCGGCTGTCCGTTCTATTGCCAAACCCAACATGAGCCGGATCGAAAATACGGTGCGGCGGGTGATCAATGAACGTTTGCGCGACGGACAACTCAATGAATGCGATCTTACGTTGCGCGACCTCAACATGATCGGCGATGTGTTCATCCGTGTTTTGTGCAGTACCTGCCATTCGCGGATTGAGTACCCGGCGGAAGCAATCCGTGAACTGGAAAGGAGACGACCGCGCAATGGAAATGGAAATAAATGTTCAACCGGAAAATCTCTCGTTGCCGTTGAAAGCAAAGGAAACGGTGCAGAGCGTTCTGCAACGAACGGCTGATTTGCTGGAATTGGGACCTGATGTGGAAATCAGTGTAATGCTGGTCGACAATGAGACAATCCGCACGCTGAACCGTGATTATCGCGACAAAGACGCAGCGACTGATGTCTTGTCGTTTCCTATGGAAGAAGATTTGCCTGATGAAACAGCGCCGCAGATTATCGGAGGGCCTACGGAACGAATGTTGGGGGATCTGGTGATCTCAGTGGAACGGGCGGTCGAACAGGCGGCGGAATATGGTCATGCGGTGGAACGGGAACTGGCATTTTTGACTGTGCACGGCTTGCTGCATCTGTTGGGCTATGATCATGAACAGGGACCGGCGGCCGAAGCCGAGATGCAGGCTGAGGAAAAGAGGATCCTGTCGATATTGGGGATTGGGCGATGATGGGGGAACAGGCGCTGCAAGATTCATTGCACCGGCAGGCGTTGGAAATCCGGCAACGCGCGTATGTGCCGTATTCCCATTTTGCGGTGGGGGCGGCGGTTGAAGCGACGAGCGGCAAAATTTTCAGCGGCTGCAATGTGGAGAACGCGTCTTACGGATTGACGGTCTGCGCGGAACGGATTGCGATATTTAGTGCGGTTGCCGCCGGAGAAACCCGGCTGCTGCGGCTGGCGGTTGTGGCGGACAGTCCGGAACCGGTGGCGCCATGCGGCGCATGCCGCCAAGTGATGGCCGAATTTGGCGTCAAGCAGATATTCATGTATAATACAGCAGGCCAATGCAAAATGGTAGAGTTGTCAGACCTGCTGCCCTATGCGTTTGGCCCGCAACAGATGAAAGGGGCTGCCGCAAGTGAATGATACGGTAAAACATTATAAATCGGGTTTTGTCGCCGTGGTAGGCCGACCCAACGTCGGAAAATCGACATTGCTGAATCAAATCATCGGACAAAAGATTGCGATTGTTTCGGATACGCCGCAAACTACGCGCAACCGAATTCTGGGCATTCTCACCCAGCCGGATGCGCAGATTTTGTTTTTGGATACGCCGGGGATTCACAAACCGCAGCATAAGTTAGGCGAGTACATGGTCAACAGCGCTCGCAGCGCCCTGCGGGAAGTCGACCTGATCCTGTTTGTTTCCGATGTGACCGAATCGGTGGGGCCGGGCGAACGATTCATCCTTGATATGCTGAAAGAGGAACAGACTCCGGTTATCTTGGTGTTGAACAAAGTAGATCTGGTGGCCAAAGACAAATTGCTGCCGATTATCAGCCAATATTCGGCTTTCCGTGATTTTGCCGCAATTGTCCCGGTTTCGGCGCTGGCCGGTGCCAATATGGACCGGTTGTTGTCGGTGATCAAGGAAATGTTGCCGGAAGGGCCGCAATACTATCCCGAAGATGAAGTGACGGACCAACCAGAACGGGTTGTCGCCGCCGAATTCATCCGGGAAAAGATTTTTCGCCTGACGCGCGAAGAAATCCCCCACTCGACAGCGGTCGAAGTGGAAGAGATGAAGACAAGACCGAATGGCGACGTTTTTCTGAGGGCGACAATCTATGTGGAACGGGAATCGCAAAAAGGAATCATCATTGGCGCCAAAGGGGCGATGCTGAAAGAAATCGGGCAACAGGCCCGGCTGGATATGGAAAATATCTTCGGCAGCCGATTTTTTGTCGATTTGTGGGTCAAGGTCAAAAATGACTGGCGCAACAAGGAAGGCAGCCTGAGAATGTTTGGTTATGACAAGAACGATCATCGATAGTTGGGCCCCGGCGCGCGAAGGAGATGACCATGGGTAAGGTTTCCAAATATTTTTTGAACGGGGTTATCGTGCTGGTGCCGATTGCCATCACCCTGTTCGTTGTGATGCAGCTATTCAGCTTTACCGAATGGCTGGTCGGCCGATTTTTGCCTCCTTACATGAAGTTCCCCGGCGTTTCGATGTTGGTGATGCTGACCGCGATCGTCCTGATCGGTTTGCTGTCGACCCATTGGGCGTTGCAGTGGCTGTTGGCCTGGGGCGAAAGGATGCTGAACCGCATTCCGGGTGTCAAGTTCGTTTATAACAGTGTTAAACAGCTCTCTTCCGCCATGCTGGAGTCAAAGAGCCTGCTGAAGAATCCGGTGTTGGTTCCTTTTCCCTATCCCGGAGCTTATTCGTTGGGGTTTATCAGTTCGGAGCTAAGTGAAGGATTGGCGGAAAAATTACCGGAAGATCATGTCTGTGTTTTTGTGCCGATGAGTCTGAATCTGACCGCCGGTTTCAACATATTTGTTCCCCGCGCTGAAATCCGGCCACTTGACGTAACCAGTGAAAGCGCGTTACAGTATGTTTTGACGGCAGGCAGCATTATGCCGAAAAAATGTGTTGTCGATGAGTCTGATATGAGGGGTGAACGGACATAGACGGTCCTGCGCATAGTATGAACGCCCTGGCAGGCATTGTTTTTTTGTTGGGGCTGAATGGCTTTTTTGTCGCATCTGAATTTGCGTTGGTGAGAATTCGCCAGACACGGCTGGAGGAATTGGCCCAGCGTGGTGACGGCAGGGCGGTTTTGGCGCTGAAAATGATTAGCAGGCTCGATTCTTACCTGGGCGCGGTCCAACTGGGCGTCACCATTGCATCTCTCGGGCTGGGCTGGTTGGGTGAACCGGCGGTGACAGCTTTGATTCAACCGTTGGTCTATCATTATTTTCCGGGTTCGAATCTGTTGTTGCATTCCTTATCCTTGATCATTAGTTTCGCGATCGTTACTTACGTTACCGTTGTGCTTGGCGAATTGATTCCCAAGTCATTGGCTATGCACAAAACGGAAAGCATATTGTTGTTTGTCGTCTGGCCTTTGTATCTGTTTCATATGCTGGGTTGGCCGATTATTGTGTTGTTTGAGCGTTCGGCAAAGAGCCTGCTCAACCTGTTTGGCATCCAACCAGCCAGCGTGAGCGACATTGCCCACTCAGAAGAAGAGTTGCGAATGATCGTTAGCGCCAGCCGGCGGGGCGGCGTTTTGGACCAGATGGAAAGTGAATTGATTGATAACGTATTTGATTTTGCAGATCGGTTGGCGCGGGAAGTGATGATTCCACGCCGTGACATGGTCTGCCTTTTTATTGACGAACCCTTTGAGGATAATCTGAAAACGGTGCGAGAATCGGCGCATACCCGTTATCCGCTTTGCTGCGAAGACAAGGATCACGTTTTGGGCATGGTCCATATCCGCGACTTGATGAATTATATGGAAAAACGGGTGGAGAATCCCGATCTTACTGCCGTGATGCGGGAAGTACTGATGGTGCCGGAAGGGATGTCGGTCGCGAAATTGTTGCAATTGATGCGTCATCGGCGGATTCATCTGGCGGTGGTCGTAGACGAGTATGGCGGAACGGCCGGATTGGTTGCGCTGGAAGACGTGATCGAAGAGATCGTCGGCACGATTCAGGATGAGCATGATAAAACGGAAGAGCCGGAAATCCAGCGGATGCCTGACGGTTCGTACCAACTGGACGGCGGCGTATTGCTTGATGATGTCTTGAAATTGCTGAATATCAAGTTGGATGATCATGAGGAAGATACCGTCGGCGGCTATATTTTCGGTTTGCTTGGCCGTCAGCCGAACAAGGGAGATGCGGTTTTTATCGGTGATTATAAATTTAAGGTGCTGAAAACGGAAGGATTCCGTATCATGCGAGTGCTGGCTTCTTCTGCGACGGTGACCATGCAGGACGGCAAGAACTCCGATTTGGGGAGCGCCTTGTAATGACGCAACAGCAGTATGTGACAGAAGCATTGATTCTTTCGGTGAGGGACATGGGAGAAGCGGACCGCCTGGCGGTGGTTTTTTCGCGCGAACATGGCAAGTTGTCTGCGGCAGCTTATGGAGCGCGCCGGCCGCGTAGTCGGCTGGCCGGTTCAGTGCAGAGTTTTTCACTGGTCGAGGTTTCCTTGATGCCAGGGCGCAATCTGGAAACCATTGGCCAATGTGAAGTGAAACGCAGTTTTCGTGAGTTGCGCGATGACATCACTCTGATGACCTATGCGGCTTTTTTAGCTGAATTGGTCAGCGAACTATGGCCCGACCGGTCGCCTGAGCCATCGGCCTATGATGTCTTGCTGGGGAGCTTTACGTTATTGTTGGAACGCAATCCCCGTCTGGTCTCGCTGGCAGGCGCCTGGCAACTGTTGGCACTAGCCGGCTTTCATCCGGAGTATGAACGCTGTGTGACTTGTGGACAGGTACTGGCTTTACCGGCGTTTTTTGACGCCTGCGCCGGGGGCGGCGTTTGTCCGGCCTGCGAACACTCGGAATTGCAGCCTCTCGATGATGCGGTTTGCGGTTTTATCGACAAGTTGCTGAATGTAAACTGGAAACAACCGCCGCAGTTTAAGGTGACAGGAGCTACGTTGCTGCAGGCGGAAAAAATGTTGATTGAATTCATTGCCCATCGGATTGAACGACCGCTCAAATCTGTGCGGTTCATTCAGATGATGAAGGGGACGGAACGTTTGGAGGAGCGGTGATGGCGTCAAACATGATAACTGTGAATCTGGAACAAGGGATGCCGACGGTGGAGCAGGCAAAACAACGATTGAGCGCCGAACTGGGCCGGGCCCGTGCCTCCGGAGCGAAAGCGGTAAAGCTGATTCACGGATATGGGTCCAGCGGAGTAGGCGGCAAGTTGCGGATTGGTATCCGGCAGTTTTTAGCAGCAAAAAAACGCCAGAACACGATCCGTTTGTTTGTGGTCGGCGAGGACTGGGATATTTTTCATGCCGATTCACGCCAGTTTCTTGAAAACTGTCCGGACTTGTCGCGTGATCGGGATCTGGGGCAGGGCAATCCGGGCATTACCTTGGTGCTATTGTAACCGCAGCTGGCTCTGACAAACGAATGACGAAGGGGACAACAGAGTGGCGCGAATTCTCATAGTTGACGATTCGCCGACGATCCGGCGGATGTTGCATGATATCCTGGCTAAGGCGGGACATGAAATTGTCGGCGAAGCAAATACCGGTGTCAAAGGATACCTGGAATATGTCCGCTGCAAGCCGGATCTCGTAACAATGGACCTGGGCATGCCAACAATGAATGGTTTGACTGCCATGTCAAAAATACTCGCGCCATATCCAGATGCACGGTTTGTAGTAATCAGTGCGGTGGAAGAAAAAGCGGTCGTTCTGGAAGCGTTGCAACGGGGTGCGCGGAGTTTCTTGCTAAAACCGTTTTCGGAACAGCAAGTATTGGAGACAGTGTCCTCTGTGTTGAAGCAGACTGTTTCCACCGGTGAATTTCGCGAAAAAGTTCGCCGGCATCGCCGCGCCCATTTTGGCGAAACAGAGGACAGCCCGCTGATCGAAGAAGTTCATTCTCCATTTGATATGGAAAAAGCAGCCGATGGATCTTTGCATGTCGTGATTCATCCGAGCCTGTCGCTTGCCAGTCTGGCTGCTTTGAGCATAGAAGTCAAGGCGTTTTGCGCTTCAGAGCGACCGGGTGTCCGATTTAATCTGGCAGAAGTGCCGAAACTCGATCGGTCGGTTTTAGCAGCGTTGGATTCGTTTATGGTTGAGTTGCACCAAAATTGCGGCGGGGTAAAAGTGCTCGCAGGCAATGAAAAGCTCATCCTCCAGGTGAAGGATGAGCAGTCTGCAACCGCAAAATTATCGTTTTTCTCGCTATTGCTTGATGAGCTGTGAGGGGATCAGACCAGTTTCCAGCCTTCGATCGTCAGGCTTTTCATCCAGAGGAACCGCCACAGCGAAATGCTGAAATTGCCTGGAATGTATAATGATTTTGGCAGATAGACATTAATTGTATCGACGACAACATGGTTGTACCTGTCCAGGTCAGCTTCCGGTGGTTTGCCCAGTCGCACGGACGGGCCTACGTTGACTTTGCATCAACCGATCATCGAGTTGCGGGTTTCAACCAATTGGACCGAGTCGGAATGTTCGGCGATATATTGTTGCGCTGCCGGAGTAATCGTGATTTCAAGTTTTGCCATTGCAATGCACCTCCTTGTGGCGAAACATTCTTGATTACTATTGTACCTTAGATTTTATCCGGAAACAATCCGGTCGAACGAAAGGAGAAGCGGCATGAAACTGAGAAGTGCTTGGATCAAAAATATTTGCCTGATAATGTTTGGGTTAGTGTTGTTGACCTCGGGGCTGCAAGCGGCAGAGGCGAGTCCGGTCGTGATCGTGCCGATGCAGTTGCAGCAAGGCAGTCTGGTTTCAGTAAGAATCCCGCAATTTGATGGCGGAATGCCTGGTGAAGCTATGGCGATGTTCAATGAACGCTATCGTCAGGTAGTTCTGCAACGCCTGCGCGAGTTTGAACCAATTGCCTATGAGACTCGTCTGATGCCGCAATTGCCTGCAGCTGTCAAGAACGCCCTGATGTTCATGGCTGAATATGAAGTGTTTCGCAGTGATGCGACGATTGTCAGTCTTACGCAAAAGGTTTATCAATTCACCGGTGGAGCGCATGGCATGACCTGGCAGACCGGCCATACGATCGATATTGTGAATGCCAAGCAACTGTTGCTGCCTGAATTGTTCGCAGCAGGGAGCGATTATGCCGAACGTTTGAACCGGTTTGTCCGCGAGCAGGGGGCGGCAAGAAATTTGCCGATGTGGGAATTTAAGGGCGTTGGAGTCAAATCTGCGTTTTATCTGAATGAAGACGGGGTTGTGCTTTTTTTCCAGCCGTATGAAGTGGCGCCTTACAGCGAAGGCGTCGTCCACATGCTGATTCCCTATCGTCTATTGGCAGATATTTTACGACCGGAGATTCTTCGCTAGATGAAAAACTATTCGATCATTCTGTTTGACTTGGATGGAACGCTGACCGACCCGCAGGTGGGGATAACCAAATCGGTGCAGTATGCACTGGGGCGCATGGGGATCGAAGCGCCTTCACAGGAAAAATTGGTTCACTTCATTGGTCCGCCACTGGCAACATCTTTCCGAGAATTCTACGGTATGGATCAGGCGCAGGCGGCGCAGGCGGTTCAGTATTATCGCGAATATTTCAGCCAGACCGGGATTTTTGAGAATGCGGTTTACGTCGGAATTCCAGAATTGCTGGGCAAACTGCGTTCTGCTGGAAAAACTTTGGCAGTTGCCACCTCTAAGCCTCATGTTTTTGCACATCAGATATTACAGCATTTTTGCCTGGCGGACTTTTTTGCCTTTGTCTCTGGTAGCAACCTGGACGGGACGAGGGTGGAAAAAGCCGAAGTCATAGAGTATGCCATGAAGAATCTTTATGTGTCATGTCCAGGAGACGTGCTGATGATTGGCGATCGCAAACATGATATTATCGGCGCCAAGCTCAACCGTGTCGATTCACTCGCCGTCAGCTACGGCTATGGCAGCAGGGCTGAATTGTCGTCAACTGGGCCAACTTATCTTGTTGATAAGGTCGAGGAGATTCTTGCGTATACGCTGCGTTGAAAGCAGCATCTTTTTTGTCCAGGTTATTTTTCAAAAACGGTTCAGTTTCTGGCTGTTTTTGTCGATAACAAATTTGCAGGGAATTTTTTCAAAGAGGGTATTCCTGCGTGGGCAGGACTTCGTTTGTCTGTCGGCGAATTATTTGATTGGGCAAAGGATTGCTGTGAGCTCGCGGCGGGATAGGGGGAATAAATTTGGAGATTTCGACAGTTGCCGGCATGATTGTCGGGTTGTTGGCCGTTGTTGTTGGTATGGCGATGAAAGGAGCGCCACCGGAAGTATTGATCAATCCGGCGGCGGTTCTGATTATTTTCGTCGGTACGTTTGGCGCGTTGCTCAATGCTTTTCCAATGGAAATTATCAAGAAAATGCCGATTTATTTCAAGTTGCTGATTAAGAAGCCCCAGTTGATGCATGCGGATGAACTGGTCAAAATCATGGTCGGGTTTGCCCAGACGGCGCGCCGTGAAGGCTTGCTTGCCCTGGAAAACAGCCTGAATGAAGTCAAGGATCCGTTTTTGCGTGGCGGCATGACGATGGTTATCGACGGGATGGACGGGGCCTTTGTGCGTGATGTTTTGGAACTGGATATCGCGCTGATGGAAGAACGGCACCGGACCGGCGCATTGATTTTCTCACAGGCCGGCATGTATGCGCCGACTCTAGGCGTACTTGGCGCGGTTATCGGTTTGATTGCGGCGCTTGGCAACATGGCGGATATCGATGCACTGGGGCATGCGATTGCAGCTGCCTTTGTCGCCACGATGTTCGGTATTTTTACCGGTTATGTCATGTGGCATCCGTTTTCGAATAAATTGAAACTGATGTCCAAAGAAGAAGTCGAGCTTAAACGAATGATGGTGGAAGGTATACTGTCGTTGCAAGCCGGCGACTCCCCCACGGCAATCGAAGCGAAACTTATCGTATTTTTGCCGACCGCTAAACGGAAATCTCTCAAAGGGGCCGAGGGGAGTTGATCGGTTATGGGTCGTAAACATGCGGAACATCACGAAGAACATGCGGATGAGACCTGGCTGGTCCCCTATGCGGACCTGTTGACCTTGTTGTTGGCGCTGTTCATTGTGTTGTTTGCGATGGGCAAGACCGATGAAAAAAAACTCGGTGAAATGGGCAGATCGTTTCATATCGCATTTGGCGGCGGGGCAGCCACCTTGATGCCATACAATCAGACGGCGCCGCAATTGGTACCGATCGATAGTCCGCCGCCGTCGGAAAACCGGATGAACAAGGAAGTCATGAGTCCGCCGCAATCCGCCGGAGAAACCCAAGCTGCGCTGCGGGAAACAGTACAGCTATTGCAGGTCAAAGAAGCGGTGGATCGATATATCAAATTGCAGGGATTGGGCGGGGAACTGGAAGCCCAGCTGATGGAAGACGGACTGCGGATTCGGATCAAGGATTCCGCTTTGTTTGCATCAGGCCAGGCCGAACTGTTTCCAGAAGCTCAAAAACTGGGCGGTGAGATTGCCAAGCTGCTCAGCGGATTGCCGCAACAGATCGTTGTTGCTGGACATACCGACAATGTTCCGATTAATACCGCCATGTTTCCGTCCAACTGGGAACTGAGCGGCATGCGAGCGGTAAACTTCATGCGTTTTCTGTTTTCAGTAGAGCCGACGTTGAAGCCGGCAAATTTCAGTGCTGTCGGTTATGGCGAATACCGACCGGTGTTGCCCAATACAAATGATGAGGCCCGCGCAAAAAACCGGCGGGTCGAGGTGTGGATCATCCGTAGCCAGCGGCAAAGTCAAGCCCGATAGCAAATCCAGTGTTTCTAGGTGCAGAGTTCGACCGCAGCTTGACTGCGGTTTTTTTGTTGCCTTAAGAGGACTTGCGCCGCCGGGGTTGTCTTGAGAATATTGCTAAAAACCCTTATAATATACATTGTAGGCCGAAATGGCCCGCAAATATGTTGGAGGTGTATAAAAACGTGAATGCCTTAAAAACGACCGTATTGCTGGCTGCTCTGACCGGCCTGCTGATTGCGGCCGGGAGTTTCTTTGGCGGGACACGCGGCATGACTATCATGTTTATCGTGTCTATGCTGATGAACTTTTTTAGCTATTGGTATAGTGACAAGATCGTCCTAAAAATGTATGGGGCTCAGGAAGTCGATATGCAGACTGCCCCCAACCTGGTCGGGATGGTGGCTAATTTGGCGCGCAAAGACAACCTGCCGATGCCGCGGGTTTATATCATTGATACAGATGCCCCTAATGCTTTTGCAACAGGACGGGACCCGGAACATGCCGCCGTGGCGGTAACGACTTCATTGATGCGTGGACTGACCGAAGCGGAATTAGAAGGTGTCATGGCGCACGAACTCAGTCACGTCAAAAACCGCGATACGTTGATCAGTACGATGGTATCTTCGCTTGCCGGAGCAATTACCATGCTGGCGAATATGGCGCAGTGGGCGGCGATCTTCGGCATGGGCAGAAGCGATGACGAAGATAATGGCGGCGGACTTGTCGGTTCACTGTTCATGATTATCCTGGCGCCGCTGGCCGCTGCCTTGATTCAGTTTGCCATCTCGCGTTCACGCGAGTACATGGCCGACGAATCAGCCGGGCGACTGACCGGTCAACCGATGGCGCTGGCTTCGGCGCTGAAGAAAATCGAGTATTATGCCCAGCATAGGATGATGCCGGAAGCAACCCCTGCCACAGCGAACCTGTTTATCATCAATCCGTTCGCCGGGTCCGGCGCCTGGCTGACCAGCCTGTTCAGCACTCACCCGGCCACCGAGGCACGGATACAGAAATTGCAGGAATTGGCGCGCACTATGCGCTGATTGCCGGATTGCCTGCGGACGGCTCTCTGCTTCGAGACAGAGGGCCGTCTTTGTTCAGGCGAACCGGCGAATAATAAACGAGGAGGAGCGATATTGTGAAGTATGTCCGGTTTTTGTGGAAAAATGAAGTTGCGTGTGGCATTTTGTCGGGTGATCGCATCAATATTCTGCAGGGAGATATATTTTCGGAACATACGCCTACTGATCATATCGTTGGCCTGAATGAAGTGAAACTGCTGGCGCCATGCAAGCCGAGCAAAGCGGTGTGCATCGGATTGAACTATCGCGACCATGCCGAAGAAATGAAATCGGAATTACCGAAAGAACCGCTGATGTTTCTTAAACCGTCCTCCGCTTTGAACGATCCGGATGGTGAAGTTTGTTATCCTTCCATATCAAATAACCTTCACCATGAAGCTGAGCTTGCCGTTGTCATCGGCAAGACGTCAAGACATGTAAAGGCAGCGCAGGCCGATGAATATATTTTCGGCTACACTTGCGCCAATGATGTCACTGCGCGAGATATTCAGAAAGGCGATGGACAATGGACCCGTGGCAAGGGGTTTGACACTTTTTTGCCGCTGGGACCTTGCATCGAAACTGAACTGGACCCGCATACGCTGGAGATAAAAGGCTGGGTCAACGACGAACTGCGACAGTCTTCCAATACGAACAACCTGATTTTTTCGGTACCGTATTTGGTGGAGTTCGTCAGCAAAGTCATGACACTCTACCCGGGAGATGTCATATTAACCGGGACGCCTTCCGGGGTTGGTCCTATGCAGGTCGGCGACAAGGTGACTGTTGAAATCGCCGGAATTGGCTCTTTGCAGAACCATATTGTGGCGGAATGTGAATAGGAATAGGAGAGATAGCGTGGGACAAAAAACGGATCCAATGTTGAGTTGGCTGAAGGAAATTTCGGAAGTTCCCGGTCCGTCCGGGTTTGAGCGCAGGGTGCGGGACCTGATGACCCGAAGATTGGCGGGACAGTGTGAAGTGCTGGAAGACCGGATCGGTAGCGTGATATTCAAGAAACAAGGTAGCGTCGACGGGCCGATCGTAATGTTGGCTGCTCATATGGACGAAATCGGTTTTCTGGTGAAGACGGTGACTAAAGAGGGATTTCTGAAATTTGTCACGCTGGGTGGTTGGTGGGAGCAAGTCATGCTCGGCCAACGGGTTACTGTAATGTCCCCCAAAGGCGATATCCCAGGGATTATCGGTTCAAAACCGCCGCATGTTTTGTCGGCGGATGAACGAAAAAAAATGGTTACCAAGCGAGAAATGTATATCGATATCGGCGCTTCGGATAAAAAGGATGCAGAAGAACGGATGGGAGTGACTCCTGGCGTGCCAATCGTCCCCTACGCGCCGTTTACGACGATGGCAAACCCCGACTTTTTAGTTGGCAAGGCATGGGATGACCGGGTAGGCTGCGCCGTGGTGACCGATGTGCTGCAGCAACTGGCGAAACTGAAGCACCCAAACACCGTGTTTGGCGTTGGCACGGTTCAGGAAGAAGTCGGCTGCCGCGGCGCCAAGACAAGCGCTGATGTAATCGGTCCGCATGTCGCGATTGCAGTGGATACCTGCATTGCCGGCGATACGCCGGGCATGAGCGAGGACCAGGCCTCAGCCAAACTTGGTGAAGGCGTGGCTGTTTGCATTTATGATGCATCGTTGATTCCACATGTTAAATTGCGGGACTTTGTTCTGGAGACAGCCAAGGCGGAGAAGATCCCGTTCCAGCTGGAGTTTTCCGAAGGCGGCGGAACGGATGGCGGCCGAATCCATCTCCACGCACAGGGTGTGCCCAGTATCGTATTGTCGGTGCCGACGCGTTATATCCACTCGCACCATGGCATTATCAGTCGCAAGGATTATGAATCGACAGTCCGGTTGTTGATTGCCCTGATTCGGAAGTTGGATGCGAAAAAGATGCAGGAACTTTTAGCTTAATTTATGTCCTCTAACTCATGTGTCATCGTAGCATTAAGAAATAATAGGAGTGTGCATCAATGGAAAGAACGTTGGTATTGGTTAAACCGGATGGTGTGGAACGTCGATTGAGCGGAGAAATCATCGCCCGTTTCGAGCGGCGCGGTCTAAAAATAGTAGCGCTCAAGTTGTGTCGGATGACCCGCGAAATGGCGGAGCGGCATTATGCGGAACATGCAGGGAAACCTTTCTTTGCCGGCCTGGTCGAGTTTATCACATCAGGTCCGATTGTGGCGATGATTGTGGAAGGTGAGAATGCAATCAAGGCAGTTCGTACCATGATGGGAGCGACCAATCCGCTGGATTCGATGCCAGGGACGATTCGCGGCGATTTTGCCCTGACAATGTCCAACAACGTGATTCACGGCTCTGATGGTCCAGAAAGTGCTGCTCGTGAGATGACTACGTTTTTTTCGGCTACGGAAATTTTTTGACAGAACAGAATGGAGGATAGGCCATGAAAATCTATACCAAGACGGGCGACAAAGGGACAACCGGTTTATACACGGGTCAACGGGTCGACAAGGACAGTCTGCGGGTAGAAGCCTATGGCAACGTCGACGAAATAAATTCTGCGCTGGGGATGGCCCGGGCGCATGTCAAAAATGATGAGGTCCGACGTACGATACTGGAACTGCAAAAACTATTAATGCAGCGAGTGATGTCTGATTTGGCAAGCGTGGGACAAGAATCTGCTTATACCAGCGCAAAAGATGTGACCTGGCTAGAAGAACTCATCGACGGGTTTACGGCTCAACTGGCCCCGTTGAACCGTTTTATCGTTCCCGGCGACAATCCGGGCGCGGCAGCGCTGGATGTGGCAAGGACGACGACCCGGAGGGCCGAGCGTCAATTGTGGCGGTTGTTCCGCCAGGAGAAAATTGATGAGACATTGATCGTTGTGCTCAACCGTTTGTCTGACCTGTGTTTTACGTTGTCCCGCATCGAAATCGAACTGCCGGAAGAAATGCATTAGTTGTCTACCGCTCTGGTTTTCGCCGGGGCGGTTTTTTCTTGCAAATTTTTTCACTTATACTTTTTGGAATCGTCAGAATCAGCAGGAATATATCAGCAACGGCGAGAATTTATAAAAAATATGATCGTGATACTCGCTGAAAGCAAATTGACAAAAATAGGAGGGGCCCGATTTGAAAGAGTACAAAAGTGACAGGATCAAAAATGTGGGCATTGTTGCTCACGGTGGCGCCGGAAAATCTTCTCTGGCCGAAGCTATGCTGTTTAATGCCGGAGCGGTTACCCGCCTTGGACGTGTTGATGACGGCACGGCGACCACCGATTTCGAGCCGGAGGAAGTCAAACGCAAGGTCAGTATCAGCGCGGCTTTGGCTCCGTGTGAATGGAAAGACTTCAAAATCAATGTCGTGGATACCCCGGGCTATTCGGATTTCGTTGCGGAAGTAAAAGGAGCCCTGCGAGCTGTTGATGCTGCGCTAATCGTATTATGCGCTGCGTCGGGCGTCGAAGTGGAAACTGAAAAGGTCTGGAAATATGCTGCGGATCAGAAGTTGCCGCGCATAGCGTTTGTTAATAAGATGGATCGGGAGAACGCCGATTTTGATGCAGCGGTAGAGGGAATGAAAGCAACCTTCGGTGGCAGCGTAGTGCCAATGCAACTGCCGATTGGATCGCAAGATAGTTTTACCGGGATTGTAGACCTGGTTTCTATGAAAGCGGTGATTTATAAAGGCGGCAAAGCAACGGAAGCGGAAATTCCCGATGATATGAAGGATTCGGCCGAACTGGCACGAATGAGCATGATCGAGGCCGCAGCAGAAGCGGATGACGATGCGCTGGCAAAATATCTGGAAGGCGAAGAACTGACGGACGAAGAGATTTTCTCCGGCTTAGTAAAAGGGATTGCTGATGCAAGGTTTGTTCCGGTATTTTGTGGCTCAGCAACAAAGAATATCGGAATTGCCGAATTGCTGAACGCGATTGCAAAATATGCTCCGAATGCCGAAAAAGCTGTGGCAACCGGAATTAACCCGAAAAATGATGAAGCCGTGACCAGAGGGTGCAGTGACCCGTTCTCCGCTCTTGTGTTCAAGACGACTGCCGACCCGTTTGTCGGACGACTCAGTTTCATCCGGGTTTTTTCCGGCACGTTGAAACCGGACAGCATGCTGTATAATGCCACCAAAGATAAGACGGAACGGATCGGCAACCTGTTCACGATGCGGGGGAAAACACAGGATGCAATGACCGTCGCTCATTGCGGCGATATCGTTGTTGTGGCGAAAATGGCGGAAACCGGCACGGGAGACACTCTGTGCGACAAGGAAAAACCAGTCGTATATGCACCGATCTCCTACCCCGGGCTGATGTTCACGATGTGCCTGGAACCCAAGAACAAAGGTGACGAAGACAAAATCGGCAATGCACTGCATCGTTTGGCGGACGAAGATCCCACATTGAAATTCAAAAAGGATGCGGAAACCAGTCAGTTGTTGGTCAGCGGCATGGGTGATTTGCATCTGGCGATCATGGGGGAACGGCTAAAACGTAAATTCGGCGTGGAAGTCAAACTCAGCGATCCCAAAATCGCCTATCGGGAAACGATCCGTACCGGCGTCAAAGTCGAAGGAAAACATAAGAAACAAACCGGCGGTCATGGTCAGTACGGCCATGTCTGGTTGCAACTCGATCCGTTGCCGTCCGGTTCGCCGTTTGAATTTGTCGATGCGACCTTTGGCGGGTCAGTACCCAAGCAATTCATTCCGGCTGTTGAAAAGGGCGTGCGTGAAGCGTTTGCCAAAGGCGTTATTGCCGGCTATCCGTTGGTAGATATCAAGGTGACCCTTACTGACGGTTCATACCACGATGTCGATTCTTCGGAAATGTCCTTTAAAGTGGCCAGCGCATTGGCGATTCGTAAAGGCGTAGTGCAAGCCAAACCGATCTTGCTGGAACCGATTTATAGCGTGGAAGTCACGGTGCCGGAGTCCTATATGGGTGATATTATCGGCGACCTGAACGGTAAACGCGGGCGAATTCTTGGTATGGAACCGATCGGCGGCGGTCTGGGAATTGTCAGAGCTATGGCGCCGATGTCGGAAATGTTCCGCTATGCGATTGATTTACGCTCGATTACGCAGGGCCGAGGCAGTTTCAGCATGGTATTCAACAATTATGCCGAGGTGCCTCAGCGTCAGGCCGATGCGATCATTGAGGCCTACAAAAAAGAAAAACAAGACGACGAAGATTAAGTTCCCCGGACGAGATCCCGCCAGCGGGGTCTCGTTCTCGTTATACGGAGAATTGTTGGAAGAGGTCGACAATATGGAAACAGTCCCCCAATGTCATCGCTGCGGCGCTTCAGCGAGCGTTTTTCATTTTTGGATGGGTAAACGCTGGTGCGAAAGCTGTTTTCAGCAGCAAACCGGTCTTTCAGGTGAACCTGTGGAATACCCGGCGTGTCCGCTATGCGGTGAGGAAATATTATCCGCGACCGCGTATCCATTGCAGCATGAAACTATCTGCATGCATTGTTTGTTGCGCCTCGGACCGGAGCGCGCGCAGACTTTGCTGAAGGTGAATAAACTGAATCCGATGGAAGTTGCTAAAGCGGTGAGCTTTTTGCGCGGTTTGCTGAACCGAAACCAAACGTTGCGACTGCGTGAAGCAATTGAGTTGGGTGGACGCAACTGGTGGGTAAAGTTGCCGGATTTTGGCGAGTATGTTTGTCGTAAGCTAATCGAACAAGGAATCATCGACTGGGACGGCGAAGTATTGGATGAGGTCTGGGACCGTCTAATTGAACAAGCAGTGGAGGAATGAAACAATGTCGGCTGAAAAAAACAGGGAAGCATTAGGATTTATTTATCGTCGCCGCAGTGTGCGAAAATTTACCGACCAACCGATTCCGAATGAAGTAATTGAACAATTGATTGATGCAGCGATTCACGCCCCATCAGGAAAAAATCAACAAAACTGGCATTTTGTCGTGGTGCGCAACAAGCAACTGATTCAGGACATGGTCAAATTGGTCGAAGCAAAGCATGAAAAATTGCTGCCATATATTGCTGATGCGGAAAAACAAAAGGCATTCAAGGGAACAGTCGGTTATCATACGGTTTTCAAGAATGCGCCTGTAGTGGTGCTGGCATTTGCCGGACCTTATCCGGGGCCTTCCGATGACATGGTTGCCGGCCCCGGGCTGACACAGCAGGAAATCGATGAGATGAAACAAACTAAACCCGGGGTTCAGAATGTTGCTGCAGCGATGCAAAACTTGTTGTTGGCGGCTGCAACGCTGGGATATGGAACATGTTGGATGACTGGTCCGACGTATGCCGGCCCGGAAATCGCCGAACTGGTAGGGTTCCAAAAGACCGGTTATAGTTTGGCGGCGCTAACGCCGCTGGGAGTTCCGGCCGCCGATGGCGCTTCACCTCCGCGCAAGCCGCTTGCGGAAGTGCTTACGATTGTTGACTGAATCTGGATTTGCCGAGATGGTGATATAAAACAAACAGGGACTTCGCAAAGAAGTCCCTGTTTGTTTTATATAGTTGGTCGGGGCGACAGGACTTGAACCTGCGGCCTCCTGGTCCCGAACCAGGCGCGCTACCAAACTGCGCTACGCCCCGGAGTTCACAGTTTCAAATTATACACACTCCGACAGGGATTGTCAACTCAAAATCCGGTCTGATATAATGCTTCTTGGAATAAAGATGTGAAAAAGCAGGAAAAAATAAAAAGAAACAGAATGTAATATCATTAGTATACTAAATAAAAGAGGTGAGCCATGGGAGATAAACAACTGAAACTCAGAAATTTGGCAGTGGCTTTGATTGCTTCAGTAATGATGTTTTTGGCGATTCCCTATGCGGCTGCACAGCCGGCTAGCCCCGATATGCCGGTAAAACGCGGGATGTATGGAGATGAAGTTTCCAAGCTGCAAAATAAATTGAAAGAATATGGTTATTACAAAGACCCGGTCGACGGCAAGTTTGGCGCAAATACTCTCAGTGCGGTGGTCCAATTTCAAATGGACGCAGGATTGACGGCAGACGGGATCGTCGGTTTGTCCACCTGGGAATCGTTGAAAAATTTCCGTGGCGCCAGTTCGATCAGCCGAGGACGCGGCAATTCGCGCAAAGCACAGATATTGCTCAGCATGGCGAGGCAATATGTCGGCGTGCCTTATGTTTGGGCGGGACGGTCGCCAAGCGGCTTTGATTGTTCCGGGTTTATCTATTATGTGTTCGATCAACTGGGCTATGGTTTGCCGCGGATGGCGGACGGTCAGTTTGAAGTCGGGATTCCCGTTTCGCGAAACTCGCTTGAACCTGGCGATTTGGTGTTTTTTGAAACGTATGAGCCGGGGCCGTCCCATGTCGGTATTTACATCGGCAATGATCAGTTCATCCACGCCAGTTCCGGCGCAGGCCACGTCACAGTGACACCGCTGAACAAGACGTATTATCGGGACCGATATCTCGGCGCCCGCAGAATCCTCAAATAAAGCAAGAACCGGGCAAGCGCCCGGTTCTTGACATTTTAACGCCGTTCATCGATCATGGCAGGCAAAGGTGTCGTATCCAGCCTTGTTTCAAAGGTGCGGTCCCAAGGCAGGCTAGCCGCGACTCGCCAATTGGCAATCGCATACGTGCCATGCGCGGGAGTTGGTAAGGCAAACAGGCTGTTTTGCCACTGCCGCTCGACCAACTGGGGAAAGATGCCGGTCAACTGCAGTTCGATCCGCCGATTGACTTTGTTTCGCGCTGACTGCAAGTCATAGGGATTGATTTGCTGCCGTTGCAGGGAATCGTTCAGAATCGGGCGAAAGCTCTTTTGATAGTACCAGTCGTCAAGCATCCGCTCCGCCAGGAAACTGATCCTCTGGAGATCTCGGTTCAAGGGGGCGTTTTGAGAGCCGGCATGATTTCCACTAAGCACCATGGCAGCCTGGGTCACTGCCGTGCCGATCGAGTTGCTGGCGGTGTTCCAACCGGCGTAAGCAATCAGACGGTGAAGCGGTGCGCCATTTTGTTGCAGCGAAGGCAAAAAGGTCTGGTCGGTCCGCCAGTCGGCCGCCAGGTCCACCAAGGCGACTTGCTTGCCGCTTACCAGCCAGTCCTTGACCAAGGCTGCGGATTTAGCCGTATCGGCGCTGCGGCTGCGAGCAGAACCGGCATGAATGACCAGGATATAGTCAGCGCTCGAAAAATCGCGACTTAGCTCTGCATTGCCTATGGCCAGCTTTTCGGCCACGGTACGTGACAGCGGCCCCGGCATGTAGGGCAGGATCAGGTCAGCGGTCGTCGCTTCGGTATAATGTACGTATACCTTGGTTTTGTTCGCGATAGTGCCGGCAATGACTTGCCCCAACAAACTGAGGGCCACTTCATCGGTTCCCCGGGTGACAAAGACTTTGCTTTGCAATAGAGGATTCCGGCTGATCACTGCGTCAAGCCATTGTCGTTCCAGATTGCCCAGACCGAACGGGGCGCTGTCATCCTGTCCAAGCACCAACCCGGCAAGAGTTCCTTCCTGTACCAGTTCCAGCAGTTGACTGTTCAATTGGCGGTTGGCCCGGTATAGATTGCGGTATCGCTCAATCAGTTCCGGCGGCAGTACTGTTTCCAGCTTGCGCAGCTTTTCCACATCGACCGGGTTTTCAAAGATGCGAATGGTCTCCTGCAGGATCGACCAATCCGACATCAGGGGCTTGAACCTTTCGGTAAGCGGATTGTCGGCGATGAACAGGCGGGGAATGATGTTGAAGGCAAACAGGCGCACCTGAGGTTGTTCACGATGAATTGTCCGCAACAATTGAATGGTTGCGGCTGCATCCGCTTGATGGTCGTTTCCCTGACGGGATGCCAGTAAACCGCCATGCACCAGCATATCCACCGAGATAATCGCCGCGTCGGAGCGGACTGCTTCTTGCGCCAGCCAGTTTCGTAGCCCGGTGGTATCGCCGGGCTGCCGATAGTTGTCGAGCAGTTTTGCGGGGGGCAGCGATACCTGTAAATCAGCCATAGATGCCAGTTTTTGCACATAATCGGTGCAGGGAGGGCGACTGTCTAACGGCGCCAGTGCGATCGTGAAGCGGGGAGTCGGCGGTTTCGGCATGACCGGAGTTGCCGTATGCATAAGATTATTTTGCAATAATAATGTCCAGCTTGCGCCGACAAAAATAATAATCAGGCCTAAATGAATAAAAAAACCGCGAATCATGCGTCCTCCAGCTGTGAAAGTATTTTCATACGTTGACTTTTCGGGTAATATATTAGTGTTGAAATGATGTCTGGGATGGTTGGTGGGTTTGCAGACGTGAGAATTATTGCCGGAACAGCAAAAGGAATCAGACTGAAAGCGCCAAAAGGGATGAATACCAGGCCAACGGCGGATCGGGTGAAAGAATCGGTTTTCGGAATTTTGGCCGCTAACCTTGTTGACGCCGAGGTCCTCGACCTATTTGCCGGCACCGGAAATCTGGGACTTGAAGCGCTGAGTCGGGGAGCGGCTTCGGCAACCATGGTGGATAAAAATATTCAAAGCATAAAGATCATCATGGAAAATGCCATATTGACCGACTTGGTCAGAGCAACCATAATTTGCCGGGAAGATGTGTTGGCAGCGATAAGGCGATTTCAGGCGACAGGAAAATCGTTTGATTTGATTTTTTGCGATCCTCCTTATAATCTGGGTTTTGCGGCTAAAGTTCTCAGCTGCCTGGAAGCGAACGATGTCCTGCGCCAGGGTGGGATATTCATTCTGGAACACTCCCGACATGAAAAACTTCCTGAAGGATTAAAGAGGATTGTTGCATATCGTAGCGAATTTTATGGAGAAACCGTAGTGAGTTTTTTCACGAAGCAGGAGGGAAATAATAGTGAGAATTGCAGTGTGCCCGGGTAGCTTTGACCCGGTGACACGCGGCCATCTCGATATTTTCGAGCGGGCGGCAAAGATGTTCGACCAGGTGATTGTTGCTGTGTTTCATAATCCCGGCAAACGCCCGGTTTTTTCCATGGAAGAACGGGTGCAGATGTTGCAGGATGCGACCCGCCACATCCCGAATATACAAGTGGACTGTTTTTCAGGTCTATTGAACGAGTATGTCCGGGCTCGCAACACCAATATCATTGTTCGTGGCCTGCGGGCGCTTACGGATTTTGAATATGAGTTTCAACGGGCTTTATTGATCAAGCACGTGGACCCTGATATTGAAACGGTATTCATGATGACCAGCAGCGAATATTCTTTTGTCAGTTCATCGGCGACAAAAGAACTGGCCAAGTTTGGCGGCTCGATTCGCGGACTGGTTCCGGCCAACGTGGAAGGGCAGATTGTTCGCCGGCTGAATGACCGGGCGTAAGAAAGGATGTGGCGTTCATGAAAGTCGAAGAGATTCTGGAAGAAATGGAAAATATCCTGTTGGAGTCAGGGCGAGTTCCTTTTACGAACAAGCGGTTGGTAGAAGAAGACGACATGGCCCGTCTGATTGATGAATTGCGTGATGCGATGCCTTCCCAACTGGTTGAGGCAGGTCGTATCGTGAGTGATCGGCAGCGTATTTTAGAAGAAGCCCAACAAAAGTCTGATGAGATCATTCAACAAGCTAAAGCATACCACAGCAAGCTGACGGATGAAAACCTGATTACCCGGCAAGCGCAGGAACAGGCCAATGAAATTGTGACCAACGCACGCAAGGAATCGGAACAGACGTTGCGGGAAGCGGAGGAAAAGGCCGCCGACATGATGGCAATCGCACAGAAGAATGCACAGGAATTGGCGATGGATGCCATGGTCTACGCGGATCAGGTGTTCAACCTGGTCGAGACCAACTTGTCGCAGTCGTTGGATACGGTACGCAAAGGGCATGATGAATTGAAACAGCAGTTTCGTAAATAAAGCCTAGCGATTTTCATTAATGATTTGGCAGAAAAATGGCGGATTGGCGAAAGTCGAGGCCGCCTTTTCTCTGCGCAGTGCTTGGCAGGCTGAGGCAGAACAGGTCGGTCGCCGTAATGTCAACGGCAAGCATCGACTGTAGCGGCGAAAACTCTTTTGTATGATAGTTGCGAGAGTTTAGCGCCGAAGTTGTTTTGGTGATTACCGAAATGCTGTCCAGATCGTTTATTTTGCGCAGTGCGGCCCGACCGTGGCTGTTTAGGGCAAGAACCCGGGCATATAGCGGGCCTGATGCGTCGAATGCTGAGATTTGCTCACGCTGGGTTCCCAGTAACAGGTGTACAAGCAATCGCTGCAGACGGGAGTAAGGATAGCGCTTTGTTTTTATCACTTCCAGCAGTTCGGGCAAGTTTCCGACGTTTCGCGCCGCAAGTTTTATGCGGTTTTCCAATCCTTCCGATATTTCGGGCGTTGCCAACAATTCTTTGTCGGACAGGCTTCGTAACTTTGCCAGAATGATATTTTCCAGCTTGCTGATTTGGGCCGGCGCCGCACCGGCATCGAGCAGTGATTCCAGGATGGCGGCAGTCGCGGTTGGTAGGGCGGCATGGAGCGCCGGTGTCACGCTGCCTGACAGAAGCAGTTGATGACGGATTGCTGTCGCGCTGGCAAAACCGTCAGAGAGATCTTTGTCGTGAAACCCGCTGCCGATTCGGCGCACCGGTAGCGGACGTATGGCCGGAGCATATCGGGCCAGGGCGCGAAGATATTCCACTGCCAAGATATTGTTGGGCGAGATGATAAAGTCGCGTGCTGTATAACCGCCTGCGACCAAAGCATCCGCCAAGGCGGCGGCGTAATTTTTTCCCCGGGACAGGCCAAGTTTTAATTTTTCACCGACCTGTGGGTCGTCCAGACCGGCTGCTGCTGCAGAGAGGCAGTCAAGATCGGAATTTTCGGCGCCGAAGGAGAGATAGTCAACGATACCCAGACGGCTAAGCAGGCGAATGCCACCGACAGCAAAGTACTGGGCGCTGCGGACGGCAAAGACGGCCGGCAGTTCCAGCACCAGGTCGACGCCTGACTTTACGGCCGCTTCGGCTCGACGCCACTTGTCGATGATTGCGATTTCACCGCGCTGGGTAAAATGCCCGCTCATCACGGCGATCACTGTATCGGCCTGCGCCAACTGCCTGGCGTGTTGCGCCTGATACGCATGGCCCTTGTGAAAAGGGTTGTATTCTGCGATGATCCCTACGGTTTGCATTGTTAGTTTGTTCCTTTTGTAATATAATTACTTAGACGTATGTTTCGGGCGGAAAAGCAAATTATCCTGCCGGGATCGAAGATTGGTTCGATTCATTATTTATTTTGGGAGGTAAAAAAGGTGAAAGTACTCGTTGTAAACTGTGGTAGTTCCTCGCTCAAGTATCAATTGTTCAACATGGAAGATGAAAGCGTATTGGCCAAAGGACTGGTCGACCGGATCGGCCTCGATGGTTCGGTGCTAAACCATCAGCCGACAGGAAAACCGAAAGTGCCGCTGACGGCCGAAATCAAGAATCATACGATTGCGATCAAAATGGTGCTTGAGGCATTGGCTCACCCCGAATACGGCGTTGTTTCCAGTATTGAAGAAATCGATGCGATTGGCCACCGAGTGGTGCATGGCGCAGAAAAGTTCAGCGATTCGGTCCTGATCTCGCCTGCTGTTTTGGCAGCATTGGACGAATTTACCGAATTGGCGCCGCTGCACAACCCGCCCAATATTGCCGGCATCAATGCCTGTGCTGAGATATTGCCTAGCGTTCCGCAAGTCGGTGTTTTTGACACCGCATTCCATCAAACGATGCCCAAGCATGCCTTCCTGTATGGGATTCCTTACGAAGCGTACAAGAAGTACGGAGTTCGTCGCTACGGATTCCACGGGACTTCGCATAAATATGTTTCCCAGCGTGCAGCAGAGATGATCGGCGACCACATGAGCAATCTGCGGATTATCACCTGTCACCTTGGCAATGGCGCCAGCATCACGGCGATCAAAAACGGCAAATCAATCGATACCAGCATGGGTTTCACCCCGCTGGAAGGGTTGGTCATGGGAACCCGCTGCGGCGATATCGACCCGGCGATCCCCCCTTATCTGATGCGCAAAGAAGGTATGACGCCTGACGAAGTCGATACCTACCTGAACAAAAAATCCGGCGTGCTCGGATTGTCCGGTCTGTCCAGCGATTTCCGCGATCTCGAAGAAGCAGCCGACAAAGGCAATGAGCGGGCGCAACTGGCAATTGACGTTTTTGCCTATACGGTGCGCAAATATATCGGCAGTTATGCTGCGGCAATGGGCGGGGTCGATGCCATCGTATTTACCGCCGGCCTGGGCGAGAACTCGCCGCGTATGCGCGACCAAATCTGCAATGGCCTTGAGTTTTTGGGAACGCGGGTTGATGCTGCCAAGAATGCAGGACGCGGCAAAGAGCAGGAAATCAGCGTCGATGGATCGAAAGTGAAGATTTTTGTCATTCCGACCAATGAAGAATTGGTGATTGCCAGAGATACCAAAACGATCTGTTTGCCGTTGGTCAAGTAGTATTCTTGACAAGCTTTGACTGCATCGCTATAATGGGTAAGGTGATTGACCCTTGATTAAAGTGGATGTTTCTCAAATTCTCGCGCATGTCGGCGATAATCAACCTTTTTCGCTGGTTGTCGATGCCGCTGCGATTGGCGAAACTTCACCCTGGTTCGGCGGGGATATCACTATTTCCGGCGAAATTGTCAATCTGGGAAATGCATTCCGCTTAAATGCCCGGATTAGCGGGCAAGCGACATTAGAATGCGGTCGATGCCTTACTGTATTCGAACAACCAATTGATTTTTTTCTGGAAGAAGAACTGGAAACTGAGGAAATCGATCCGGTTTCCGGCGTGGTTGATATTGCAGAAACGATTCGCACAGCATTGATTTTTCATGAACCGATGCAACCGCTTTGCAAAGAAGAATGCAAAGGTCTCTGTTATCATTGCGGTGCTGACCGTAATCAGCATGAGTGCAAGTGCGATCAACAGGCGATTGACCCACGTTTGGCTGGATTGAGCCGTTTGCTTGAATAATGAATTGTGAAGACTCTATATATATAGAGTGGCACGTGAAGGAGGTGTAATGACATGGCGGTACCCAAGCGGAAACTATCGAATTCACGGAAAAATCGGCGTCGGGCGAATTGGAAACTCACAGCTCCCAATCTTTCGGCCTGCCCACATTGCCACGAACTGAGAATGCCTCACCGGGTTTGTCCGGAATGCGGTTATTATGACGGTAAAGAAGTTGTCAAAAAGGCCGAATAGGTCAATGCAGTGCATGCTGTAATAAAGAATGGATCAGGGGTTGCCTGATCCTTTCTTTTTATGTTCGTTTCAATGTTTGTGAGCATTTTTTGATGGATACGGAAGTAAGGATGTGAATCGAATCATGGTCGAAGAAGTCTACCCGTCAATTTTTCGTATGGAAATTCCGATTCCGCGCAGCCCATTGAAAGCTACAAACTCTTATGTGATTAAAGGCGCCGAGCGAACGCTGCTGATTGACAGCGGGCAAAACTGTGAAGAGAGTCTCGCGGCGATTCGGGCCGGACTGTCTGAGCTTTCGGTCGACCTGGCGCAGACTGATATTTTTGTTACTCACATGCATGCCGATCATTCTGGTTTGTTGCCATTTTTGCGACAGGAAGGCACGCGCTTTTTTGCTTCTGCAGCAGATGCGGATGTTATTAATCATATGTTTACTGAAGCAGACCCATTGGAGTCGCTGCGAGTCGCCGCCTGTGAAAATGGATTCGCGCCGGAAGAAGCTGCTGCCGCCATTCGACGTCATCCAGGCAATGATATCGGTTCCAGGGATGCTTTGCAGTTTGAGACGGTTGTGGATGGAGCTGTTTTTGCGGCGGGGCCATTCCGCTTCCGCTGCATTGCTACGCCGGGGCACACGCAGGGACATATCTGCCTGTATGAAGCGGATCATAAATTATTGATATCTGGCGACCATATTTTGGGCGATATCAGTCCCAACATCACGTATTATTGGGGCGAGCAAAACCCTCTCCAACAGTTTTGGCGTTCGTTGCGGCTGGTTGAAGGCCTCGATGTGAAAAAGGTTTTGCCGGGTCACCGTCGATTATTCGATGATTGCCACGGCAGGATCGAGGAGTTGTTTACCCACCATCGGCATCGCCTGGACGAAGCCTATGCAATCGTAAAAACCGAGCCGATGACAGGTTACCAGGTCGCGGCCGGCATGACCTGGGATATGGTCTATCGAACCTGGGACGAAGTGGCGCCGGTGCAAAAATTCTTTGCCACGGGGGAAGCGTTGGCCCATCTGCGATATTTGATGGCGGAAGGAAAAGTCGCTTGCGAACAGCGCGGTGGTCGTTATCTGTACTCGCAAATTGCCTGAACTTTATGTTGAAAACCGGTCGATGGCCGGTTTTTTTATTTTTTTTACTATTGCGTTCAAAACCATATGCCGCTATAATTTTATAGTAGCAGATAATAATATCAAGTGATATAAATGGTGTGGTGAAGATGGCGCGTCAAGCCAAAAAGCTTCGGCATGAACAACTCAGACATTTGATTGAGCATTCGCCGTTTGTGACGGACGAAGAACTGGCGACTCGATTTGGCGTCAGCATCCAGACCATCCGGCTGGACCGAATGGAGATGGGGATTCCCGAACTGCGGGAACGGACCCGTCAGGTGGCGCAGGAAGCGCATACCAATCCCAAGGCGATTGCCAGCCAAGATATGGTTGGAGAAATCCTTGATCTTGAATTAGGCAAGACCGGCATTTCCACGTTGGTCGTCACGCCACAGATGGTATTTGAAAAGACGCATCTGGCGCGCGGGCATCATATTTTCGCGCAGGCCAATTCACTGGCGCTTGCCGTGATGGATGCGCCGGCCGCAGTCACCGGAGTCGCGAACATCAAGTTCAAGGCGCCGGTCCGTGAAGGGGAACGACTGGTGGCCAAAGCGGAAATCGTCAGAACGCGCGGCAACAAAAATTTTATTTGGGTTAAGATTCGTTCCGGTGCACACGAGGTATTCCGAGCCAAATTTATAATGGTTACACTGGAAGGATGACAAGCGTGATAAAGATTGCCGTTGATGCAATGGGGGGCGACTTTGCTCCTGAAGAAATCGTTCGCGGTGCTGTCGCAGGAGCGCGGCAGTATGAGTGTGAAGTCTTTTTGGTAGGTGACGAAGCTCGTATTCGCAATGTGTTGCAAACAATTCCCGCCTGGGAGAAATTGCCGGTGCATATAGTGCATGCATCGGAAACGATTGACATGCATGATCAGCCAGGCGTTGCCATCCGGCGCAAAAAAGATGCGTCGGTTGTGGTGGCGACCAGGCTGGTGAAGGAAAAAAAGTGCGATGTGGCGATTGCTGCGGGTCACACTGGCGCTGCTGCGGCGGCAGCGATATTTGGTCTGGGCCGGATTGCCGGAATTGAAAGAGCGGCGATTGCCACCGTTTTGCCTAACATGAACGGCAAGACCGTCATGCTGGATGCGGGGGCCAATGTCGATTCCAAGCCGAAACACCTGGTGCAGGCGGCCATCATGGGCTCGATTTACGCAGAATATGTGTTGGGAATGAAAAAGCCACGCGTCGGCTTGCTGAATATCGGCGAAGAACCCTCCAAAGGCAATGAACAGGCGCTGGCCACGTTTCCCTTGTTGTCGGAACTGAAAACCATCAATTTTATTGGCAATGTCGAGGGACGCGATATTACGGCCGGCACCGTCGATGTAGTAGTCTGCGACGGATTTGTCGGCAACATCGTGCTCAAAACCGCCGAGGGTCTGGCAAAGTCCTTGATGCAACTAGTCAAGGAAACCATCATGCAGGGCGGTGTTCTGGCCAAATTGGGCGGACTGCTGATTATGCCTGCCATGCGCAAACTTAAGAAGAAACTGGACTACGCAGAGTACGGCGGCGCTCCGCTGCTTGGCGTTGACGGCGGGTTCATGATATGTCACGGCAGCTCCAAAGCGCTTGCGATCGAGAGTGCGATCCGTGCCGCAAAAGAATTTTCCGAGCAACGGGTCGTTGAGCATATCCGTGAAAACTTGATTCGGGAGGGATTGACCAGTGACAACAAAGAAGGATAAAGCTGTCGGCATCATTGGGATTGGAAGCTATGTCCCGGCCAGAGCCGTTACCAACAAAGACATGGAAGCGATCGTCGAAACTTCGGATGAGTGGATTTCTGAACGGACCGGCATCAAATGCCGCCATTTTGTCGCCGAGGATGAGCATACTTCGGATATCGCAACCCGAGCGGCGGAGAGAGCGCTAAAAGACGCAAACCTGACTGCGGACGACATTGATCTGATCGTTGTAGCGACCGCTACCCCGGATATGTTGTTTCCTTCCACGGCTTGCCTGGTCCAGCACAATCTGAATGCGGGCAAAGCTGCGGCGTATGATCTGTCGGCCGGTTGTTCGGGATTCATGTATTCGATTGCGACAGCCAGCCAGTTTATCAAGACTGGGTTGTACAAGTACATATTGGTGATTGGCGCCGAAACATTGTCACGACTGATGGATTTCACCGACCGTAACACCTGCGTGTTGTTTGGCGATGGTGCAGGCGCGGTGGTACTTGGCGAAGTTCCTGAAGGGTACGGGATTCTTGGCGTGCATCTGGGTTCTGATGGCGGCGGTGGTCCGCTACTAAGCCTGCCGGCTGGCGGCACCCGCATTCCAGCGAGTGAAGAATCTGTGAAAAATCGTTTGCACTACATCCATATGGAAGGCAATGAAGTTTTTAAGTTTGCCGTGAAAGTGATGGGCGAAGCTGCGGTAAAGGCGCTTGACCACGCTGGAATGCAGTCGTCGGAGGTCGAATGGCTGATTCCGCATCAGGCGAATATCCGGATCATCCAGTCTGCAGCCAAACGTTTGAAAATGCCGATGGAAAAAGTCATTGTCAATGTCGACCGCTACGGCAACACTTCTTCCGCCTCGATTCCAATCGCATTGGAAGAAGCGATTCACGACGGGCGGATCAAATCGGGCCAAACTGTTGTCATGGTTGGCTTTGGCGCAGGACTTACCTGGGCATCTACAGTAATTCGTTGGCACCACAAGTAATCACAGGCTGAATGAAGGAGGATATGTATGGCAAAAACAGCATTTTTATTTCCCGGACAAGGATCGCAAACGGTTGGCATGGGCAAGGCCCTGTATGATAATTTTCCTGTAGCAAAAGCGGTTTTTGAAGCCGCTGATGCGGCACTGGGCTTCTCGATCACAAAGCTTTGCTTTGAAGGACCGGAAGAGGAACTGCGCAAAACAGTCAACACGCAACCTGCCATTTTGACTGTCAGCGTTGCGGCGCTTCGGGTTCTGGAGGAAGCCGGTGTGAAAGCCGATATTACCGCAGGACATAGCCTGGGAGAATATTCGGCATTGGTCGCAGCCGGGGTGCTCGATTTTGCCGATGCTGTGCGGCTTGTCAATAAACGCGGCGCTTTTATGCAGGAAGCCGTGCCGCTCGGTCAGGGCGCGATGGCTGCCGTCATGGGAATCGAGCGGGAAAAAGTCGTATCGATCTGCGCAGAAGTGGAGAAAGAACATGGCGCGGTGCAAGCAGTCAACTTCAATTGCCCGGGACAAATCGTCATCGCCGGAACAACTGGTGGAGTCGAAAAAGCGGCGGAAGCATTGAAAGCAGCTGGCGCTAAACGGGCGATTATGTTACCGGTCAGCGCTCCTTTCCATAGTAGTTTGTTGCAGCCCGCAGCCGAAAAACTGGCCGTGGAATTAGCGAAAGTCGAGTTTCATGAACCCACAATCCCAGTTGTGGCCAATGTTAATGGCAAAGCCTCTGTTTCCAAGGACGGCATTCAGGAATTGCTTGTTACTCAAGCTGCCAATCCTGTCCTGTGGGAAGATTGCGTGGCAACCGTCGCCGAGTCTGGCGCGGCGGTATGTATCGAGGTCGGACCCGGAAAAGTTTTGACCGGATTTACCAAAAAAATCGCACCGCAAGTCGTTACGCTGAATGTGGAAGATTTGGAGTCATTGCAAAAAACGCTTGATTATTTCAAGGAGGTCCGCTAAAATGCTATTAGCCAACAAAACGGCTCTTGTTACCGGTGCATCGAGAGGAATTGGCCGCGCTACGGCGATTGAACTGGCAAAGGCCGGAGCCAAAGTAGCCGTCAATTACGCAGGAAATCGTGCTGCTGCAGAAGAAGTAGTGGCGCAGATTCAGGCGGCAGGCGGACAGGCTTTCATGGTTCAGGCTGATGTCGGTGACGCGGCGGCAGTTGATGCGATGGTCAAATCGGTTGTGGAACAATTCGGCTCGATTGATATTTTAGTGAACAACGCCGGAATCACCCGCGACAACTTGATCATGCGGATGAAAGAAGAAGACTGGGATGCAGTAATTCACACCAATCTAAAGGGAATCTTCAACTGCACAAAAATTGTCACGAAGTTGATGATGAAGCAGCGGTATGGTAGGATTGTTAATATGACCTCGGTGGTCGGCATAATGGGGAATGCCGGGCAGTCGAACTACGCAGCCGCCAAGGCCGGCGTGATCGGATTCACAAAATCAATGGCCAAGGAACTGGCTTCGCGAAATATCACCGTTAATGCCGTGGCGCCAGGCTATATTTCGACCGATATGACGGCTGATCTGCCTGACCAGGCCAAAGCGGATCTGCAATCCCAGATTCCGTTGCAACGTTTAGGAAATCCCGCAGATGTCGCAAGTGCGGTACTGTTCTTGGTATCGCCCGGCGCTGACTATATTACGGGCCAGACGCTCCATGTGGATGGCGGAATGGTAATGTAAACAACAGGACACACTTTGGAAGGAGGTGAAAAGCATGTCGACATTTGAAACAGTCAAGCGGATCGTGGTAGATCAGCTGCAGGTAGCTGCCGATGACGTCAAAATCGATTCCACGTTTATTGATGATCTTGGCGCAGACTCTCTGGACATCGTGGAATTGATCATGGCTTTTGAAGAGGAATTCAACATTGAAATTCCTGATGAAATCGCCGAAAAGATCAAGACCGTCAAGGACGCGGTGGACTATATTGAGAAGGAAAAACAGGCTTAACTGATTGTTGCGTGAGAAAGTCCCGCGGAACTGCTTCGCGGGACTTTCTTAAAGCGACCGCTTCAAATGCTGATTTGTAGATGTCGATTGGGGGATTAAGACAATTGAGACTCCCGGAGTTAAGAATAGGAAAACTGGTTGCAAAAGTTCCGGTAATTCAAGGTGGCATGGCAATTCGCCTTTCAACGGCGCCACTCGCGGCGGCGGTTGCACGTGAAGGCGGCATCGGCCTGATTGCCGCATCCGGAATGACGGTGGATGAGTTGCGCAATGAAATCAAACTGGCCCGGTCCCTGACTGATGGGATTGTCGGTATCAATATGATGGTTGCGGCTCGCTCCTTTGCAGTAATGATAAAAACAGCGATTGAAGAAGGAATCGACCTGGTAGTTGCCGGCGCGGGATTTTCCCGCGATATGTTTGCTCTGGGCAAGGAATCGGGAACTCCGATCGTTCCTATTGTATCGAGCGCCAAACTTGCTCGAATTTCTGAAGTATTGGGTGCTGCGGCGGTCATTGTCGAAGGCAAGGAAGCCGGGGGTCACTTGGGAACCGACCGTTCGATGCGGGTAATCGTGCCGGAAGTACGAGCTGCGGTGAAAATACCGGTGATCGGAGCCGGCGGCGTGATGAACGGCAAAGACATCGTCGATGTGATTCGACTGGGCGGCAATGGGGTTCAGATGGGGATCCGGTTTGCTGCCAGCGAAGAATCGAACGCGGGTCCAGCTTTGAAAGAGTTTTACTTAAAAGCCAAACCGGAAGATGTGATGCTGATTAATAGTCCGGTCGGTTTGCCGGGGCAGGCTGTCCGCAATCCGTTCGCGGCCAAGATCGCAGACGGAACGGTGGCTAGGCCGGATACCTGCGATGCTTGCCTGAAGCACTGTTCTCAATCGTTTTGCATTATCAAGGCGCTGATTCGTGCACAGCAGGGCGACGTGGAAACCGGGTTGGTATTTACCGGCGAAAATGTGCATAAAATTGATAAAATCCTATCAGTCAAGGAGATCATGGCAACATTGGTCAAGGAAGCCGAAGAGACTGAATGATGAGGAGTGACTGAGTTGAAGAAACGTGTAGTTATCACCGGAGTAGGTGCGATTTCGCCGGTGGGCAATACGGCGGCCGAGTTTTGGCAGGCGTTGCTGGCGGGAAAATCAGGAATAGGTCCGATTACCCGGTTTGACGCTTCGGAGTATGATGCGAAAATAGCCGGCGAGGTAAAAGGGTTTGACCCGACTGCCTTCATTGACAAAAAAGAAGCCCGTCGAATGGATCGTTTCACCCAGTTTGCGATTGCTGCGGCAAAAATGGCGCTGGATGACTCCGGAATCGACTTGGAAAAAGCAGATAAGGCCCGTATTGGTTCCTTTGTCGGTTCCGGTATTGGCGGCATGGATACGCTGCATGACCAATACAAGACTTTGTTTGAGAAAGGTCCGAATCGTGTCAGTCCGTTCTTTATTCCGATGATGATTGCCAATATGGCAGCCGGTCAGGTTTCGATTGCGTTCGGTCTGCAAGGTCCCAGCAGCTGCGTGGTCACTGCTTGTGCGACCGGCACCAATTGCATCGGCGATGCAATGAAAGTCATCCAGCGTGGCGATGCCGACGTGATGGTGGCTGGCGGGACCGAAGCAGCGATTTCCCCTGCAGGCATGGCCGGTTTTTGCTCGATGAAAGCGCTGTCAACTCGCAATGATGCGCCGGAAAAGGCTTCCCGCCCGTTTGAAAAGGACCGTGACGGCTTCGTCATGGGTGAAGGTTCAGGTATTGTGATTCTTGAATCCCTCGAACATGCACTTGCCCGTGGCGCGCGGATTTATGCGGAACTGGCCGGATATGGCACGAATGCCGACGCCTATCATGTAACGGCTCCGGCGCCGGAAGGCGCTCAGGCCGCCCGTTGCATGGAGCTGGCCATCAAAGACGCCGGTCTGCAAGTGACAGATGTCGATTACATCAATGCACATGGAACTTCAACTCCGCTCAATGACAAAAACGAGACGCTGGGAATCAAAGCGTTGTTTGGCGATCATGCCAAGAACCTGGCGGTCAGTTCGATCAAATCGATGACCGGTCATTTGCTGGGGGCAGCCGGTGGAATCGAGTGCGTGGCAACCGCTCTGACAGTCGCCAATGACATGATGCCGCCGACGATCAACTATGACACGCCTGATCCGGAACTTGACCTTGACTACGTCCCCAACACGGCAAGAGCCAAAGTGGTGCGTGTCGCTCTGTCCAATTCTTTTGGTTTTGGCGGACACAATGCAACCCTGCTCGTTAAAAAATTTGAACAGTAAGCAGAGCCGGGAGCGTCTTCAAAAATTGATGACCGCTCTCGGTTTTTCTTTTCAGCAGCCTCAACTATTGCTTCAGGCTTTGGTTCATTCCTCCTATGCGCACGAGAATCCCAAACTGCGGATTGCGCATAATGAACGACTGGAGTTTCTTGGCGATGCGGTGCTGGAACTGATTGTCAGCCATTGGCTGTACCGGTCGACGCCCGAAATGTCTGAAGGCGCGATGACCAGGGCGCGTTCGACAGCAGTTTGTGAAAGAAGTCTTTCGATTGCGGCGCGCAAAATCGGTCTGCACGAATACTTGCTGCTCGGTTGCGGCGAACAAACGGAGGAAGCAAAAATGCGTCCTTCTATTTTGGCCGATGCTTTTGAAGCGTTGGTCGGCGCCGTGTATCTTGACGGTGGCATGGAAGCGGCAACACAATTTGTCGAGAACACATTGGGCGAGATGTTACTGCAAGCAGGACAGGGTCTGCTTTATGCCGACTATAAGACAAAACTGCAGGAAGAACTGCAAAAGGAAGGACCGAGGAATATCGTCTACGAACTGGACGAAGAAACGGGTCCGGCCCATGCACGACAATTCCGCGTATCCGTGTCAGTGGATGGGATACGACTTGGTAGCGGTACAGGCAAAACAAAAAAACAGGCGGAGCAAGCTGCTGCACAAGCTACACTGGAGAAACGATGAAGTTTGAGTGAAGCGAAGAAAACTGATAAAGAATGGTCTTTTGCAACAGTCGGAGCATTCTTCGACTGTGTTTTTATTTGCCGTTAATTGCAAGGATTTATCATGCGGATGCAGAATCTAATATTGGAATATCAAATGCCGATAGAGTGTAGCGGGGAGGTTTTTGCATGACTGTTCTAAAAGTTTCGGCCCAATCCAATCCCAAATCGGTTGCTGGTGCTTTGGCATCAGTTGTGCGAGAGCAGGGGACTGCGGAGATGCAGGCGATCGGCGCCGGAGCAGTAAATCAATCAATGAAGGCGATTGCCATCGCCAGGGGCTATCTTGCACCGGCGGGCGTCAATCTGATCGCAATTCCCGCTTTTGTCGAGGTGGAGATTGATGGTCAAGAAAAAACCGCGATTCACTTCCGGGTTGAACCGCGTTAAATCGGTTGCGGCAATACCGGAACCTGTCCGTGTGATAGCGGACAGGTTCTATTTGTGCTTCGCGCCGTCTCGTGTTAAAATTTCTCTGGCCGGATTTGTTGAACAAACTGTTGATTCATGAATAATAGACTGGATGTGATCGTTTGCTGCTGAAAAAGTTCGAGGTTTTCGGCTTCAAGTCATTTGCTGACAAGACCGAACTTGAATTCAGTCCTGGTATCAATGCCATCGTCGGGCCAAACGGCAGTGGCAAGAGCAACATATCGGACGCTATCCGCTGGGCGCTGGGAGAACAGAGTATCCGGACCCTGCGGGGCGCCAAGATGGAGGATGTGATTTTTGCCGGCACAACCCATCGCAAACCGCTTGGTGTCGCTGAAGTATCGCTGACTTTTGACAATTATGATGCACTGTTGCCGCTAGATTTCGGTGAAGTCACCGTGACCCGGCGTGTTTTTCGTTCCGGTGAGAGCGAGTATTTGATCAATAAAAGTCAGTGCCGGTTGAAAGACTTGCACGAATTGCTGGCCGGAACCGGATTGGGTCGCGAATCGATGGCTGTCATCGGTCAGAATAAAATTGATGAGATCTTAAACAGCAAGCCGGAAGAGCGTCGACTGCTGTTTGAGGAAGTGATCGGCATCGCCCGTTTCAAGCAACGGCGCAAGGACGCGGTCCGCAAGATGGATGATACCGAACAGAACCTGACCCGTGTGCGTGACATCATTGCCGAAATAGAGTCGCAGCTTGACCCTCTCAAAGCGAGCGCCGACAAGACAAACCGTTACAACCGGCTTTATGCCCAGTTTGTCCAATGCAAGACGACTTTGTATATCAACCGCTATGATACGGCGCAGACTCAGTTGACCGCATTGGCGGCCAATGAAAAGAAGGCGTTGGATGCGGCTATTGCTGCGATGACCCAAACCTCCGTCACCGAAAGCGAACGGGAATTGGTCGGCGCCGAGTTGTCGAACGCAGACGAACAACTGCTTTATTATGACCGGATTCTCGCCGCCAGTTCGCTGACTTTGCAAAAAACCGACGGGCAAATCCAGGTTGGTCGTGAACGGCTGGAACATATCGGGCAACGGCGTGAAAAGCTGATTGGCGAAACAAACGCATTGACCGCCCGGCTGGAATTTTTGGACGGGTCTTTGTCGGATTGTCGTGAAAAACTGGCGGTGCTTCAGGCGGAAGAAGCAGCGGCGACGAGTGAACTGAATGAAGCAGCTGCTTTACTGGAACAACAGTCGACAACAATCAAGGGTTTGCAGCAACAGATTCATGAAGCACGGGATCTGGTATTCGACCAGTTGCAGGAAGTCGTTGACGAGCGAAACAATCTGCGCCAGGCTGAACGCGAGATTGAGAATCTGGCCCAACAGAAGAATCGTCTCAACCGGGAAATGGAGTCACTTTCCGATGAATACCAGGCAGCCTGGGATTTGTTGCGGGCCAAAGAAGTCGAGTTGCAACAACAGACGGTTTTGCTGCAAACGTTGGAACGCCAACAGGCAGAACTGGGGCGGGAACGGGAAGCGTTGCAGGCGGATTTGCTTAAACAGCAACAGCGCGAACAACAATTGACGAACCAACGACAGGAATACTTGTCGAAACGAAAAGTTCTGGTCTCGATGCAAAGCGCCTACGAAGGGTTCAGCTTTGGCAGCCGTAGTGTGCTTCGCAGCGCCGAACCCTGGAAAAAAGGCGTTCTTGGTGCGGTGGCTCAGTTGATTACAGTGCCGGACGCTTATGTGACTGCGATTGAAACGACTTTGGGCCAGGCACTGCAGAATATTGTCACCGAAGATGAGCAGACAGCCAAGGCGGCGGTTAATTATCTAAAGGAGGGCCGACTGGGCCGGGCGACATTCTTACCTTTGCAATCGATTCGCGCCCAGGCGCCGCGCGACCATGAACTGACAGCAGCTGCTGCTGCCGGAGCAATAGGCCTGGCTTCCTCGCTGGTGCAGACGGAGCCGCGGTTCAAAGTGTTGGCTGAGATGTTATTGGGCCGGACGGTGGTGGCGACAGATCTTGACTCCGCAATGCGGATTGCCAAAAATAGTGGGCAGCGGCTGAGAGTGGTCACACTGGACGGCGAATTGATTAACCCGGGCGGCGCGATTACCGGCGGCCGTTCCAGCCAAAAAGAACAAGGTTTTTTGAGCCGGCAGAATGAAATCGACGAGTTGTCGCGCAATATCGGGCAGTCGGACACAATGTTGGTGCAACTCGCCGAAGAAATTAGCAAAATGCAACAAGCGCTCGCCGATCAGGAAAAAATGCTGCAGGGGAAAAAGGCGGAGCAGGCACAGGCTGAGCTGAACCGCGCGGACATCGATCGCGGCCTGATTCGCTGGCGTCAAGATGAACAACGACTAAAACTGGCGGTGGAAACCTGTCGGCAAGAACTTGAACAGACCAGGCAACGAACTGGACAGCAGCAGGCTCTGGTTGAGAAAACCAAAATCCTGCTGGAATCACTGCGTGAACGGGAAGCGCAAAACAAGGGGAAAATTGACGAGTGGCAGGCGTTGCTTTTAAAAACTCAAGCTGAGCGGGACTTGCAGGACCAGACTGTTACCGAACTCAAGCTGCGTCAGAATGATCTCAGTCACCGGAGACATAATGCGGTGGCGGATCAGGCGAGGCAGTCGGAAGAACGTCAGCGCCATGATGCACAGTGGCAAGCGTTGCAGGATGAAATGGCAACGGTTGCTGGTCAAACGGAACAGACAACATTCGAATTGCAGCAAGCGGTTGCTTTGCGCGAGGCTTTGCTGCAAAAAATCGGCAGTTATCGCACATTCCGCAATGAATTGTACACGACCAAAACCAATCTTATGTCAGAGGTGCAAAAACTCGACCGCAGTCTGCGTGATCTGAAACGACGCAGCCATGAGCTGGAAGAACGCGTGCACGCGTTGCGACTGGATAGCGCCAAATACGAATATGAATTGAAGCACTGTCGTGATCAGATTGAAACACAGTATAACCTTAGCCTGGCCGAAGCTTATGAAAAACGGCTGGATGCACCGGTCGCCGAATTGGAAGCGGAGGCCGGTCGCTGCGAAGCAGCGATTCAGGAAATCGGCCCGGTCAATCCGGCGGCAGTCGAGGAGTATCGCAGAGCTGCCGACCGATATGACTTCATGCTTTCGCAGTCGGAGGACCTGGAGAAAGCGGCGGCTTCATTGCGACAGATTATCGCGGACATTGACCGGACGATGGCAGAAAAATTCGAAGAAGGTTTTGCTGCGATCAATGCGCATTTTTCCGATATTTTTGTCCGGCTGTTTGGCGGCGGCAGCGCGGTGCTGGAACTTTCCGAAGCTGACAGCGTTCTGGAATCCGGTGTGGAGATATTTGTCCAACCACCCGGAAAACGACGCCAGAATCTGGCGCTGCTATCCGGCGGTGAACGGGCGCTTACCGTTATTTCGATCCTGTTCTCGTTCTTGGCCTATCGGCCGGCGCCGTTCTGCGTGATTGACGAGATTGATTCGGCGCTGGACGAATCCAATGTGCGCCGATTCAGCGAGTTCTTGTCCGAGTATTCCAAACATAGTCAGTTTATTGTGGTCACTCATCGAAAAGGGACAATGGAAGCCGCAGACATCCTGCACGGAGTTACTATGGAGGATTCGGGCGTTTCCCGTCTGGTGTCGGTTAAGTTTCAGGAAGAAGGGCAACAAGTGGAAGAGGGGCGAATGATGCGTGGGACTAATTGATTCTCTGAAGAACGGATTGGCGAAAAGCCGTCGCAGTCTGGCTGAAACATTGGGAGGACTGATTCGCGGTTCAAGCGCTTTGGATGACGATTTTTTTGAAGAGTTGGAAGCAACGCTGATTTTATCAGATGCAGGCGCAACTGTTGCCAGTCGGCTCGTCGAATCAATCCGTAAGCGGGCAAAGCAGGAGAATCTGCAAGACCCGTCGGAGATATTGCCTGTGCTGGAGATGGAAATCGCCGGCATGATGACAGGCGAGGATCCGGTCAAAGTAAAAATTGGCGCGTCGCCGCACGTGATTCTCGTCGTCGGGGTCAACGGCTCCGGCAAGACTACATCAATCGGCAAATTGGCGCATTATTACCGTGAACAAGGGAAAAGCGTCCTTGTAGCTGCCGCGGATACTTTTCGGGCGGCAGCGGGCGAGCAACTGACGCTCTGGGCTAAACGGACCGGCGCGGAAATTGTCTGCCATGCGGAAGGGGCCGATCCGGCGGCAGTGGTCTTCGATTCCGTGGCTGCAGCCAAAGCAAGAAAAACGGATATTCTGATTATCGATACGGCAGGGCGGCTGCATACCAAAACCAATCTGATGGAAGAACTGAAGAAAATTCGTCGCGTGATTCAACGGGAATTGCCGGAGGCGCCACAGGAAACCTTGTTGGTGCTAGACGCGGTTACCGGTCAGAACGCCTTGCATCAGGCAAAGATATTCAATGAAGCGACTGAATTGACTGGCGTGATTCTGACTAAACTCGAAGGAACTGCAAAAGGCGGTTTCGCGATTTCGATCAAGACGGAGCTTGGCGTTCCTGTGCGCTGGGTGGGCCTGGGCGAAACGCAGTCAGATTTTGCCCCCTTTGATGCCCGGGCATACGCACATGCGCTATTGAATGACAAATAATCTGACAGAACTGGCTCGGCAGTGTATATTGCCGGGTCGCTTTTTTTTTGTCGAAGCATGAGAAAAATTTCCCGACTGAATCTAAAATTGTCTATTGACAAATTTATCTGAATTAACCATACTTAATATGTAAACGTTTCCATTGGGAGATTGCATGATGAAACAAGCACCGCGAAATCGCGGGTCGGTTACGATTAAAGACGTGGCAAAGAAGGCGGGGACGTCTATTGCCACGGTTTCTTATGTTTTTAGCAATGAAGAGCGCTATCTACGGCCAGAACTGCGAGAAAGAGTATTGCAAGCTGCGGCGGAAATCGGCTATGTGAAAAATGCCGCCGCCAGCAGTCTCAAGGGGAAACGGCGTGGCATCCTGGCCGTGGTGGTTGCGCAATTCGGCAATACTTTTTTTACTCGCATGTGTGTTGAAATTGTTTCGATTGCCAGGCAGGAAGGCTATGTGGTGACGCTGTGCAACAGCGATGAAGATCTGCAGCAGGAACGACTGATCCTCGAGAGACTGATTGCCCAGCGAATTGACGGATGCATCCTTTGTCCGGCATTTTCTCGCTCAGATAATGTGGAACTGCTTCGCAAACATAATGTACCGTTTGTTGTTCTGGAACGGTCATTGGAACAAGAGGCGCCTGAGTATTCTTTTGTCGGACACGACAATTTCCAGTCCGGCTACCTGGCGACAAAGACCCTGCTATTGGCCGGACACCGCAAGATCGCCTTCCTGGGATGGGATGCGCCGATACCCAATGTGCGGGAACGCGTGGACGGTTACAGTCAGGCGATGCAGGAGCATGGTCTGGCGGAGTCAGAGCAATGCGTTCTGCTTGATGAACTTTCGATGGATGCGGGACGGCGAATGGCGGAAAAACTCAATACAGATAAGATTACCGCCGTTGTACTTGGTCACCACGAGTCTGCCAAAGGAGTATTGTTGTATTTTCAAGAGAAGGGGGTGATTTGGCCGGAACGGGTTTCCGTCGTAATGATCGGTACGCCGGAATGGGCAGAGATGCTCAGGCCCAAACTGACCTGTGTAAAACGACCGGAACAGGAAATGGGACAGGCGGCGGCACAGGCATTACTCGCCCGAATGAACGATTCCCAACAGAGGGTGCAAAGTCGGGTTTTTTCCTGCACTTTGCAACAGGGACACTCGGTTGCAGCATTTAAGCAGGAGGGAGAAAAATCATGAACAAAAATTTGCGGTTGGTGCTCTCATTACTCATCATCCTTTCCATGGCGGTCGCCCTTGCCGGATGCGGCGTCAAACAGCAGGCGGCGGAAAAGAAAGAAGAGGTCAAGTGGCCGACCAAAGACATTACCGTAGTAGTACCATGGAACCCTGGTGGCGGGACCGATCTGACCGTTCGCGCGCTGACAACGGAAATGTCAAAAACTCTCGGCGTGAACATTGCAGTGGTCAATACGCCTGGCGCCAACGGTTCGGTTGGCACCAAGAGCGTCTGGAACGCCAAGCATGACGGCTATACCATTTTGGGCGCCGGATTGATGCCTTTCACAAGTTACCAAGTCATGGGCTATATGGATCAGGGCCATAAGGACTGGATTACCTGGACCGCGACCTTCTCGCCGAATGTGCTGGCGGTTCGCGCTGAATCTCCCTATAAAGATGCCAAGTCGCTGCTGGCGGCGTTCAAAGCCAAGCCTGGCGCCGTTACCGCCGGAACCGCCGGTGTGGGTTCGGGTGGACACATGGGGATTGAGATCATCCGTCGCGCCGGAAAATTTGAATACAAACACGTTCCGTACCAAGGCGGCAATCCGGCGATTATTGCCACTCTTGGCGGTGAAGTCGATTTCACGCCGCAACTTTCGATGGAGATGACCGATATGTTCCGGGCCGGCAAGCTTCGCGCATTGGCGTCCCTCAGCGACAAACCGCTTGAAATTGACGGTGTGAAACCGATTCCTTCGCTGGGTGACGAGCTGTCTGATCTGAAGAAGACCTTGCCGATGGGTGAATTCTTTGGACTGACCATGCCGAAAGATGCGCCGCCGGAAGCGATCAAAAAAATCGATGAAGCTTTTAAGAAAGCAATGCAAAGCGAAACCATGAAGAAATTTGCCAAAGACAAAGGCGTTGTGCTGGTTGGCTATGGTCCCGAAGAGTCAATGAAAAAACTGGATAATCTGGCGTCAGTCGTCTGCTGGACCCTGTTTGACACGGGAACAGCCAAGATTTCACCGGAAAAATTCAAGATTGCCAAACCTTAGTGATATTTGTACCGGGCCGACAACGGGTCGGCCCGGTAATTATTTTGCAAAAGGATGATTGTTATGCGGTCTTCTTTACGTCCCGGCAGTTCCGGCGACTTTTTTTCCGCCGTCATATTGTTGCTGTTCACCGGTTTTTTGTTTCAACAAAGCCTGCTGATCCATCAGGATGCAAAAGTCGCCTGGAATGTATCTCCTGCGTTATTGCCGGTGTTTTTGGGATCATGTCTATTGATTTGTTCGTTGATTCTGTTGTTTCGCAGCCAGCGCGGTCAGAGTTTTGCCGAATTGACCGCTTCTGTTATTCAACATGTCCGACTGTGGTTTGTCGATGAATCTTCGGAATGGAAACGCATTCTCGGCGGCATCGCTCTGCTTGCGATATATATATTTGTCTTGATTCCGATATTTGAATTTTGGCTGTCATCTTCTCTATTTTTGCTGCTAATCTTTATTTTTTTACGGGCTGCCGCTTATTGGAAGATTGTTCTGGTCACAGCCGGTGCGGTCGGCGGAATTATACTTTTGTTCAATAAGATTTTTAACGTAACATTGCCGTAGAGGGGAAATACGATGGAATTGCAATATTTGCTTCATGCGCTGAATTTACTCGCGTCGCCCGAGGCAGTCGTCACGATTGTGTTGTCGGTGTTTTTTGGCATCGTCGTCGGTATGTTGCCGGGCCTGACGGCAACCATGGCTGTGGCTCTGCTCACGGGACTGACGTATAAGACCAGTTCGGACATGGCGATTCTTTCATTGATCGGCGTGTACGTTGGGGCGATATCCGGCGGTTGCCAGTCGGCAATCCTGCTGAATATTCCCGGCACGCCCGCCTCGGCGGCGACTGCACAAGATGGATACCCAATGGGTCAAGAGGGGAGGGGCGGTTTGGCAATCTTTCTGGCAACGTCGGCTTCTGCCCTGGGGACGCTAGGCAGCGTAATTTTCTTATTGTTCCTGACGCCGCTATTGACCAGTTTCGCGTTGAAATTTGGTTCGTGGGAGTTCTTTTTGTTAGCGGTTTTCGGCATCATGATCTGCGGACAACTTGCATCAGGCGGTGATCCTTTGAAGGGGTGGATTGCCGGAATCCTCGGTTTGCTGGCATCCTTGGTCGGGATCGACGGTTTACAGGGAGTGCCGCGATTTTCTTTTGACAACATCGACTTGATGGCCGGGTTTTCACTGATTCCGATCATGATCGGACTGTTTGGCTTTCCTGAAATTGTGGCTGCATTTAAGAAGAAGACAGCTGTCATTGGCGAATTGCAAAGTATCAATTACCGGGAAGGCATTCGCATTATGCTGCAAAACTGGGAAACGATCATCCGATCGACTTTTATTGGCGTGATGGTAGGGATCATTCCAGGGGTTGGCGAGGATGTCGGCGGCTGGCTGTCTTACTGGGCGGCACGGATGCGCAGTAAGGCCAGAGCCATGTTTGGCAAAGGAAATCCCGAAGGGGTGATTGCTGCAGAATCAGGCAACAATGCCTGTATTGGCGGCGCGATCATTCCGATCTTGTCTCTTGCCGTTCCCGGTAGTGCGCCGGCTGCGGTGCTGATGGCGGCCTTCTGGTTGCACGGATTGCGACCCGGTCCACTGATGATGACTGAAACGCCGGGATTCCTCTATACGGTTGCGACTTATCTGGTAGCCGCCTCGTTCATTATGTGGGCGCTTGGTCTTCTAATTTCACGGTTTACCGTGAAAATTCTGCAGGTATCGCCTCAGCTGCTGATGCCGGTAGTCTTTCTATTCTGCGTAGTTGGTTCGTATGTCATTAATGATCGGATTTTTGATGTATGGGTGATGTTTGCGTTTGGCTTTGTCGGTCTTTTCCTTTCACATATGAAGTTTCCCAGTGCGCCGTTTTTACTGGGAGTCATTTTGGGGCCGATGGCGGATACGAACCTGCGCAGGGCATTGACTCTGTCCGATGGTAGCATCTTGCCGTTTTTCACCCGCCCGATCTGTTTGTTCTTTGCAGTCATTATTTTGTTGATGATTGCTGCACAAATGGGGTTGTTCTCGCGTTTGCGCAGCAAAGAGATGAATCAAGAAGCAGGAGGAACCAAGTGATGAAACCTATTCGCGTCGGATTGGTCGGCAGTGGCTTTGTTGCCGAATTGCACATGCATGCTTATCGCCGGGTATATGGCGCCACTGTTTCGGTTGCAGCCGTCGTTTCGCGGGGCGATGCAGTGGTGGATTTTGCCAAACGGCACCGGATCGCCAAGGTTTACCGCAACTACCAGGATTTGCTGAAAGATCCCGAGATTGATGTGATCGATATTTGCACCCCGGCGGTGCTGCACGCGTCAATGATTATTGATGCCATGGAATCGGGGCGGCATGTAATCTGCGAAAAACCGTTTACCGGCTATTTCGGACAACCCGGAGACCCGGCGCCGATCGGGCGCAAGCTGTCCAAGGCGCTAATGTACGAGCGGGTCATGCAGGAGATGGCTGAAACCCGGCGCAGAATGCTGGCCAGCGGGCAGTTGTTCATGTATGCTGAGAACTGGGTATACGCGCCTGCCATCCATAAGAGCGCCGAAATTTTGCGCAAGACCGGCGACAAGATCTTGTTTATGAAAGCGGAAGAGAGTCACAGCGGTTCGCACGCCGATCATGCGGCCCGCTGGGATATGACCGGCGGCGGCGCATTGATCCGCCAGGGCTGCCATCCATTGTCCGCTGTGCTTTATCTTAAACAGGTAGAAGCAAAAACCAGAGGGGAGAAGATCGTTATTGCCGATGTCACTGCGGATGTGGGAAATATCGGCGATGGCTTGCCGGCGGAGGAGCGGCGTTACATCCAGTCGCATCCACTTGACGTCGAGGACTGGGCGATGATGAACCTGACCTTCTCGGACGGGACCAAGAGTACGGTTTTTGCTGGAGACATGATTCTCGGCGGGGTGCGGAACCTGGTGGAAACCTATACCACCGGCGGGATTCTCAACGCCAATATCTGCCCGAACACCGGAATGATCACCTACCTTACCGATGAAGAGAAGCTAAAGGATGTATATATAACGGAAAAAGTCGACCGAAAAACCGGTTGGCAGTATGTCTGCCTGGAAGAAGAATGGACCCGAGGGTATATTCAGGAAATCCAGGATTTTATCGAATGTGTGGCGCAAGGCCGGCAGCCTTTGGCGGATCTGGACCTGGCATTCGATACGATTCAAGCGACCTATGCCGCTTATTGGTCGGCGGAAGAGGGAAGACGGATAAAGCTATAGCAACAAAATCTCATCATTGAATAGTCGTTGGAGGCAGGAATCTTTCGTCTTCACAGCGAACATAATAATCGCAGTAAATAATAAACCGGTTTATGCGCGTTTCAACGGATTCATCTTTATCTTTCATGGCCCGTAATGAAAGGGGGAACAGGCGGCGCGGGCAATGCTGACGATTATGAAACGGAAAACAGTTTGAGGGGGAACAAATATCACTATGAAGAAGAGTACATTATTATTGATGGTATTCATCCTAGTGGCAGCCTTGCTTGCCGGTTGCGGCGGCGAAAAAAAAGATGCGGCTCCGGCGGCGAATAAGCCGATCAAGATTATTGCCGCTCACAACCAGACCTCGCCGGATAACCCGTATCAGGTCGGCTTGCTGAAATTCAAGGAAGTTGTCGAAAGCAAGTCAAAAGGACAAATGACCGTTGAAGTGCATGCCGGTACGTTGGGCACCAATGAGAACGAACTGGTGGAAAAGCTGAAACTGCGAGCGGTAGATGCTGTTGTCGTATCGCCTGGTTTCATGACCCAAACAGGCGTAAAAGAAGTCGACCTGTTGGCGTTGCCATATCTGTTCGATAGCTATGACCACTGGAAAAAAGTCATCGATGGAGATGTCGGCAAACAATTGGCTGAGATGATCAATAAAAAGTCCAATAATGATTTCAAAATCGTTGGCTACTGGTCTGCCGGCGTACGCCACTATTATGGAAAAAAACCCTTGAATTCGATGGCTGATCTTAAAGACATGAAAATCCGTACCCAGACTTCCGGCGTCATTGGCGATTTTTGGAAAGGTCTTGGCGCAATTCCTACCTCGGTAGCTTGGGGTGAACTCTATCAGGCATTGCAACAAAAGACGGTTGACGGCGCTGAAAATGCCTATCCGTATTTTGTGCAACAAAACCATCACAAAACAGAAAACGGAAAATACACTACCGAAATTGGCGCAGACTACACAACCCGGTTCTTACTGGTCAATGGCAAGAAATTTGATGCGATGACCAAAGAGCAGCAACAAATCATTTTGGAAGCGGCCAAAGCTTCGGTCGATGCAGAACGGGCTTCCGTAATCGCCCAGGAAAAAGAATACAAAGAAAAAGCGATAAAAGATGGCGCCGTGGTGAATTCGATTGACCGCAAGCCTTTTATTGCGGTCGCATTACCGATCCAGGACAAGTTTGCCAAGAGCATCGGTGCGGAAGCACTGGTGAAGAAAATCCGCGAAACGAAATAACGCTTGCCTGTACCGTTGGGGTTGGGCTCGAACCAACTCCAACGGTATTTTTTCAACCTGACAAACAAGCAAGAGGTGTTGGCACAATATGAATTTGAAACTGATGGAGCGCATTCAACTGGTTGTTGGTGTTGCCTGCTTGTCGATATTTCTGGTGACGATTCTGATCCAGGTTTTTTCCCGTTATCTTGGCATTTCAGTCATGTGGTCGGAAGAGGTGGCCAATTTTTCTTTTATCTGGGCGGTATTCATGGGAGCGTCTATCATGCACAACAAGCAGGAGCATTTTAAATTCACGATGATTGCCGATAAACTTACCGGCAAGAAAAAAATCGCGCTGGATATTTTCAACAACTTGATATTGCTGACATTCAACCTGCTGATATTTTACTACGGCGTGCAAACCGTCCTAAATTTCTGGGATTATACTTGGGTTTCGTTGCCGCTGAAAATGGGCTATGTTTGGCTTTGCATCCCGATAATGGGGTTTAGCATGAGCATGTACACGTTGTCGCACTTGATTGGTAATGTCCGGCAGTTGCGCACCAAGGAGGCGGAACTGCGATGAGCGGATTTTTGCTGGTCTTATTATTTCTAGTTTTGATCATCATCGGAATTCCGATTGCTTTTTCAATTGCGATTGTTGCCCTGGTGGGAGTCATGGGGGTTCCCTATATTCCGGAGATTACAGTGCCGATGAAAATGTTCAACGGCTTGAATTCTTTTGTTTTATTAGCGGTGCCATTGTTCATCCTGGCTGCCAATCTGATGAACAGCGGACAGATTTCGCAAAAACTGATCGATTTTTCCATCGCAATCGTCGGTCATATTCGTGGCGGACTGGCGCATGCCAATATTCTTGTATCGATGATTTTTGCCGGAGTATCCGGTTCCTCAACGGCAGACACGGCCGGAGTCGGGAAAATTTTAATCCCGAACATGATGAACACCGGTTATGATAAGGAAACCGCCGTTGGGGTCACAGCGGCCTCCTCCACGATCGGCGTCATTATACCGCCCAGCATTCCGATGATTGTTTACGCCGGTTTGACAAACGCGCCGATTGCTGCCCTGTTTGTGGCTGGAATCGTGCCAGGAGTATTGATTGGTCTGGGAATGATGTTGGTTGTCTATGTGATGTCCTTCAAATGTGGCTATCCCAAGTATCAGAAAACGACGATGCCGCAATTTCTGAAACTGTTGCTGGACACGATACCGGCATTACTTACGCCGGTAATCATCATCGGCGGAATCGTCACGGGCTGGTACACTGCGACGGAAGCGGCGGCGTTCGCTTGCCTCTATGCTTTGGTGATCAGCATGTTTGTGTATAAGACGCTGACGTTACGCGACTTGCCTATTGTATTGATTGAAACCTTGAAACTTAGCTCTTTGTCGCTGTTTGCCCTTGCCGCTGCCAGTGCGTTGGGTGAGCTGCTCGGGTACTACAGGGTGGCGACTGCCGCCGAGGCTTTTTTTACAACTTACATCACAAGTCCCTGGATATTTATGACGATTGTGATTGCCTTTTTCTTGTTTATTGGAACCTTTATGGATGCGATTCCGGCGATGATTTTGTTCATCCCTGTCTTACTGCCGATTTCGTTGAAACTTGGCATCGATTCGGTGTTGCTCGGGATTGTCACTGTCATCACACTGGCAATTGGTCTGATCACGCCTCCCTATGGGCTTTGTTTGCTGATTGCTTCGTCAATCGGCAATTTGCCGATTGAACGATCGTTCAAGGCGGTGCTGCCGTATTTGACAGTGATTTTAGTAGTCCTGGTATTTGTAGCTTATTTTCCTGACCTTAGCATGATGTTGCCAAGAATGATGAATAAGTAAACGATAAATATTTTATGCCCGAACTGCCCCGAAGTTTGAAGTGATTTCAAGCGGCGGGGCGGTTTTCATGCAATGCAGGAAAATTGATCGGCAGAACGAATACGGAACAATAAGAACAACAGTGGGAGGTAAGTTCATGACAACGACAAAAACTGAAACTGCAATTCAGGTTGATTTGGCGAAATGTACGCGTTGCGGCTTTTGCGCTGAGGTCTGTCCATCGGGAATCATTCGTGTGGATGTAAACGGTCCGTCACTAATAGCACCAAAGGCCTGCATAAAGTGCGGTCACTGCGTCGCGGTCTGTCCTCATGCGGCGATGGACCACAATCGCAACCCGCTGGCAAAACAAGTGAAACGTCAGGCAAGTTTGACGGTTTCCGCCGAGATGGCCGAACAGTTCTTGCGCAGCCGGCGCTCGATACGCGCCTATAAGCCGGAAAAGGTTTCGCAGGAAAAAATACTGCGGTTGTTAAATGTAGCGCGGTTAGCGCCCTCGGGCGGAAATTCACAGGGAGTCTCCTTTTTGGTTTTAAGTGATGCTGCTGTGTTAAATCAAATATCAGCGGCGGTAGTCGATTGGCTGGAAGAACAAATCAACCAGGGTGTGGCATGGACAAAACCTTACGCCGGGATGGCAAAAATCTATCGCGAAACCGGTTACGATGTAGTGTTGCGGGGCGCGCCGCACCTGCTGCTTTCATTGGCTGCGACAGGCAATCCGATCGGTCGCGATAATGGTCGCTATGCATTGACTTATGCAGAACTATTTGCAACTTCTTTGGGTCTGGGAAGTTGCTGGGCGGGCTTCTTTGAAATGGCCGCCTTTTCGAATTATCAACCGCTGCTGGACCTGATCGGGGCGCCGGAAGGCAAGACGATTACCGGCGCGATCATGCTGGGAGTGCCAAAACATCAGTATCAACTTTTGGTAGAACGTAATCCGCTGGATGTATTGTTTAAGTAAAGACAGGCGTGTAGTGCGCAGAATAAAGCGGGATGACTGTCAAGTATTTTGCCTTGACAGTCATCCCGCTTTAATTTATAATCAATCCATGATTGAAAAAATGCTTCGCATTGGCCGGTTATATGATTGCTACGGCGCGTTGCTGACAGAGAACCAGCAAAAATGTCTGGAACTCCACTACCTGCAAGATCTGTCGCTGGGCGAGATCGCAGCCGAATTGTCGGTTTCCCGGCAGGCAATCAATGATATGTTGCGTCGGGCAGAAGATTCTCTGGAACAATACGAAGCGAAACTCAACCTGTATTCGCAGGAACAACAACGGTTGCAATCGTTGCGGGAGCTACGGAGAATAATCATGGACGCAAATGGATCCTCCCCGGTGGATCCTGCACTGCTTACACTGGCTGTCGAAAAAATCGACGATATTCTCAAACAAGAGATGAGGGACTGAGGCGTGTTGTTTTCGGGATTGGCGGATCGTTTACAAGGTATCTTTAAGAATCTGCGTGGCCGCGGTCGTTTGTCGGAGACCGATGTCAACGAGTGTTTGCGCGAAGTACGCATGGCGCTACTGGAAGCTGACGTAAACTTCAAAGTGGTAAAAGACTTCATCGCCCGGGTCAAAACCCGCGCTGTGGGGGCCGATGTGCTGGAGAGTTTGAATCCGGCCCAACAGGTCGTTAAAATCGTTTACGAAGAAATGACCGAAATGATGGGCGGCGCTCAGCGAAGCATCACTATGGCGTCCGAGCCACCTACCGTAATCATGATGGTCGGCTTGCAGGGTTCCGGCAAGACGACGACAGCTGCCAAACTAGCCAGACACTTTGCCAAACAAGGCAAACGTCCCTTATTGGTTGCGGCTGATTTGTATCGACCGGCTGCCGTGCAGCAACTGCAGACGCTTGGCAAGCAGCTGGACATTCCTGTTTTGGCGATCGAAGGAGAATCGAATCCGCTGGCGGTTGTTCGGTCGGTTCGCGAGACTGCGCTGTCGCAGCTGCGTGATGTCGTGATCGTTGATACGGCTGGACGATTGCATATCGACAGCGAACTGATGAACGAGCTTAACAATATCAAGGCACTGGTCAAACCCCACGAAATCATGCTGGTGGTTGACGCAATGACCGGACAGGATGCGGTTAATGTCGCGGAAAACTTCCATGGCGTGGTAGGAATCGACGGGATCATCCTGACAAAGATGGACGGCGATGCGCGCGGCGGCGCGGCGTTGTCGGTCAGGGCAGTCACGGGCCGGCCGATAAAATTTGTCGGTAGCGGCGAAAAAACCGAGAACTTGGAAATGTTCCACCCGGACCGGATGGCGTCGCGGATTTTGGGAATGGGCGATATGCTCAGCCTGATAGAAAAGGCGCAGGAAACTTTCGACAAAGATAAAGCGATGGCTTTGCAGCAAAAAATGCGCAAAGACGAGTTTACTCTCGATGACTTTTTGACACAGATGCAGTCGATCCGGAAAATGGGTTCGTTTGAACAATTGCTTGGCATGATTCCCGGTTTGGGCGGCAAAATGAAGCAACTCCAGGATATGCAGGTCGACGAAAAGGACATGAATCGGGTGGAAGCGATCATTCAGTCCATGACTAAAAAAGAACGCCGCGACCCCTCGATAATCAATGGCAGTCGCCGCAAACGCATCGCTGATGGCAGCGGTACCCGGGTGCAGGACGTCAATCGATTGTTGAAGCAATTTCTTGAAGCGCGCAAGATGATGAAGCGTATGCAGGGGATGCAGAAGGCTGGACAAAAACTTTCTTCCTTCCGGTTGCCTTTTGGCAATTGAGATTGACGAATATCCAATGATGGCTTGATTATGAAAAGGAGGTGAAAGATATGGCAGTAAAAATTCGTTTGCGTCGTATGGGTGGCAAAAAGGACTCTTTCTTCCGGATTGTGGTGGCTGACGCCCGGTCTCCTCGCGATGGGCGGTTTGTTGAATCCATCGGTTATTATGACCCGACCACAGAGCCGGCGACAGTGAAAATGGATGAAGAAAAAGCGCTTGAGTGGATCGCCAAAGGCGCCCAGGTTACCGATACGGTAAAAGCCCTGCTGCAAAAGCAAGGGACCCTGAAAAAAATCGAAGAAATGAAACAACAAGCCCGGAAGGAGGGCTAATCCAGATGAAGGAACTCGTCGAATTGTTGGTGCGGTCTCTGGTGAAAAACCCGGACCAAGCCTGCGTTACGGAACGTATTGAAAATGACACCTGGATTTATGAAGTGACAGTTGCCCAGGAAGACATGGGCAAGGTCATCGGCAAGCAGGGGCGTATTGCCAAAGCGATCCGTACTGTGGCCAAAGCAGCGGCAACCCGGGATAATCGAAGGGTAATGGTGGAGATAATCGGATGAAGACAATCACTTTAAAATGTCCGGTGACAGTCAAGTCGAAAGTTACCGCTGTTCTCAAAGAACAACTGGTAGCTGAGATCAAGGAAGCCATGGCCAAGGTCGATATGGAGTTGCAACAAATCGAGTTTCACGCAAAACGCTTGATGACCGAACAGGTCCGTTCCGACGTGCAGGGATTGACGGCATTGCGGCAACAGATCGATGGCGAGAAACAAAAGCGGCTTGAGCTCAAAAACCACCTGCAGGAAAAAATGAAAGAAACGAGCCAACTGGAACTCGGCGCTGAGATTGTTCAGGGAACGATGGAACAGATGGTAACGGTTCAAGAAGGCGATGACCTGCAAAAACTGATGAATCGTGAGATTTTGCTGGAAGACGGCAAAATTTTGGCGATTCGAGAATGAGATGAGGGCGCAGTGAAAGATAATTTGATCGCTGTGGCCAGAATATCTTCAGCGCATGGAGTCCGTGGAGAGGTGAAATTGTTGCCTCTCACGGACTTTCCGCATCGTTTTGAATCGACAAAGTATTTGTTGCTTGCCGATGGGACAAAACTGGTGTTGGAATCGGCTCGTGTGCACAAAGGGATGGTTCTGGCGAAATTTCAAGGATTTGATACGCCGGAAGTCTGGTTGGATTATCGGCAAAAAGAACTGTATGTCACCGAAGAAGATTTGATGCCGCTACCTGCCGGCCAATATTATATTTATCAAATGATCGGATTGGCGGTATTTGATGAACAAGGGACGTTGCTGGGGGAATTGTCCGACGTATTGCAGACAGGCAGCAACGATGTTTATGCGGTAAAACTGACGGACGGCGAGGAACTTTTGATCCCTGCGATTGAACGTTTTGTCAAACAGATTGATATGGCTGCCCGAAAAATGATCGTGGTTGTGCCGGAGTATTGGTGACGCAGATGCGAATTGACATCGTGTCTTTGTTTCCCGAGATGTTTGCCGGGCCGCTTGGTTGCAGCATCATCGGTCGCGCTCGCGAGGCGGGACTGGTAGACTTGCATGTGGCAAACCCGCGCGATTTTACAGTCGACAAGCATCATATCGTTGATGACTATCCTTTTGGCGGCGGTTCGGGAATGGTGATGAAGCCGGACCCTTTTTTTGCCTGCGTTGAGAGCTTGGTCGATAGTATCGCGACGGATAAGCGACGGGTGATTCTGATGAGTCCGGTCGCGCCCCGGTTTTGTCAGGCGGATGCGGAACGATTGAGTCAGTACGAACACCTGATTTTGTTATGCGGGCACTATGAAGGGGTCGATGAACGGGTACGCGAGCATCTCTGCGACGAGGCGCTGTCGATTGGCGACTATGTGCTGACGGGCGGGGAGTTGCCGGCGATGATTGTCGCAGATACTGTGGTGCGGCTTTTACCAGGCGCTTTGGGCGCCGAAGACGGTGCGGCCAAGGATTCGTACTCATCAGGCTTGCTTGAGTATCCCCAGTATACGAGGCCTAGGCAATATCGGCAGTGGGAAGTCCCTGCGGTCTTATTGTCCGGCAATCATGCGGAAATCGATCGCTGGCGGCGGCAACAGTCTCTGCGGCGGACTTGGCAGCTGCGCCCCGATCTGTTGGACGCTGCGGCTCTGTCGCCGGCAGATTTAAAATATCTGGCGACATTGAAAAACAGACCGGATGAATGTGAAAAATAATGCTATATGTCATTGTCATTGTCAAATCATTATGATACAATCTTAATGTTTATACAGGATGGTCCGCTGAGTGGCAAGCGCCGCCATGAACATCCGGAGAAAGGGGAGCAATCATGGATATTATCAGGATTTTGGAACAGGAACAATTGCGCACCGACATTCCCGCATTTCGGCCGGGAGACACCGTCAAAGTGCAGGTAAAGGTCGTCGAAGGAACCCGTGAACGTCTGCAGGCATTTGAAGGTCTGGTCATTGCCCGTAGTGGCGGCAGCTCGCGTGAAACTTTCACCGTACGTCGTATTTCTTACGGTGTTGGCGTCGAAAGAACCTTCCCGGTGCATTCCCCGCGCGTTGAAAAAATCGAAGTCGTGCGTCGCGGTGTGGTTCGTCGCGCGAAACTCTACTATCTGCGCAAACTGACCGGAAAAGCAGCCCGAATTAAAGAAAAACGCTAAATTTAACGAAAGAAAAGGGGCTGGAAGCAGTCCCTTTTTCTTCATTTGCGGAGAGGTCGTGTTTTTTTGTCAACAATCAATTGGGGACAGGAAGTCAAGGACTGGGTAGTATCGATACTGATTGCGGTCGTACTTGCCTTGTTCATCCGATACTTTATTGTCGAACTGTATCTGGTCGAAGGGCCGTCGATGCGTCCGACTCTGGTCCATAGCGAACGGTTGGTCGTCAACAAGTTCCTTTATCATTTTCGCACGCCGGAACGCGGCGAGATCATTGTATTTCGCTATCCACGCGACCCCAGCCGCGACTTTATCAAGCGGGTGATCGGCTTGCCGGGCGATATGATTGAAGTGAAGCAGGGCCAGGTGTATCGCAATGGTGAATTGCTCAAAGAACCGTATATTTTGGAAATGACCCGTGGCAGCTTTCCGGCGACCAAAGTGCCGGAAGGGCACTTGTTTGCCATGGGTGACAATCGCAATAATTCAGAGGACAGCCGTTCCAGGGCCGTTGGATTTGTGCCGTTCCAGATGGTTAAAGGAAAAGCGATGTTGGTGTTCTGGCCACCTTCTGAGTTTAAGACGTTGCCGTAATGAGTTGTACTGATGAGTAAGACAATTCAATGGTACCCTGGCCACATGGCCAAAGCGACGCGGATTTTAAACGACGATCTCAAAGTTGTCGATGTGGTCATTGAAGTGTTGGATGCCCGATTGCCACGCAGCAGCGCCAATCCGGTGCTGCAGGAACTGATCGGCGCGCGTCCGGCGGTGATTGCCTTGAACAAGTCAGATTTGGCGGATCCAGCAGTGACCGAAGCCTGGGTGCGTTTTTTTGAAAAGCAGGATCGTCCTGCGGCATTGATTAACGCTGTGGATGGCAAGGGAATACGCAATCTGATCCAAAAGGCCAAACAGGCAGGAGCGCCGGCACTGGAAAAACTGACACGAAAAGGACTGCGGCCGAGACCGGTGCGTGTGATGATCATGGGGATCCCCAATGTCGGGAAATCGTCGCTGGTCAATCGTGTTGTGAAGGGTGCGCTTACAAAGACCGGCGATAAACCGGGGGTTACACGTGGCCGCCAATGGATCCGGGTCGATAGCGATGTCGATTTGCTGGACACGCCGGGGATTTTGCCGCCAAGCCTGCCAAATCAGCAAAGTGCCCTGTTGCTGGGAATCTGCGGTGCGATCAAAGACACGATTTATGATAGCGGGGAGGCTGTATTGGAGTTGATTCGTCAACTGGAGATCCGCTATCCCGGCAAACTCCAGCAACGCTACCTCAAAGGGGGCGCGTTTGCGGGGAACACACCGGAAGAAGTGCTGGAACAGGCGGCCCGTTTGCAAGGTCAGCTTGGTAAGGACGGCGTTGTTCAGACGGAAAATATGGCCCGGATGATGCTGTCGGATTTTCGTCAGGGCCGGTTGGGGCCGATTTCTTTTGAAACACCGCAAGAAAGCTGAACGACTGCAGACGGACTTGTTCGAGGATACGGGGCCACAAAGCCGGTTTGGAATGCATGCTTACGAACAGTATTGGCGGCAACGAGGCTATCTGCGAATAGTGGGAACAGACGAGGCAGGCAGAGGACCGCTGGCGGGACCGGTGGTTGCCGCTGCTGTGATTTTGCCTGCGGGGCTTGAAATCCCTTTTCTGAATGATTCAAAACAACTGACGGACCGACGTCGACGCCTGCTGTTCGCAGAAATCAACGAAAAAGCGATTGCCTGCGCTTGGAGTCAAGTGACACCGTCGGAAATCGATTCGGTCAATATCTATCAGGCATCAAGGCAGGCGATGTTGCAGGCTTTGGCCAGCCTAAACCACCCCTTTGACATCGTGCTTTCCGATGCGATGCCGCTACCGGACCTGTCGGTTCCCTGCGTGCCGATCATCCGGGGTGACGCGCTTAGCGCAAGTATCGCCGCTGCATCGGTGATCGCCAAAGTGGTCCGTGATGACCTGATGACAGAATTTGATGAGCTGTATCCAGGATATGGCTTCGGACAGCATAAAGGCTATGGAACGCCAGCCCACTTGAAGGCTCTGCGGACACTGGGTCCCTGTGCCATCCACCGGCGAAGTTTTGCGCCGGTCAAGTCGTGGAGGTCGACCAATGAAGATTGATGAACTGATGCGGGAGACGACAATCAAACTGGACCAGGCCGCCAAAGGAAAAGTGGCGACCGGTACGGTCGCGCCGACAGAGGTGGCGACTCTGATTGCCGATAGCATGCCGGATTCGGATTTTTTCTTTCCGGATTTGCTGCAATCCTTTGCCAAATTGCTTTCACGGCGTCAGGAACTGATGGATTTGTTGCCGCAATCTGCACAGAACAGGTTGAATGATACCGCCGGGTTACCGCAAACGGTTGTGCCGCGTTCTCCTGAAAGTGCGGTATCAGCCGACGGACAAACTGTCAACGCAACGTTTCCGCAGGGGATTTCGGGCTTGGCTCGCGACAGCCGGATGATGACCGATACGCTGCGACAGATGATCTCGGAACTGGAATTTGTCGAACGCGTGCCTGATTTAGCGAATGTTTATGAACAAGTGCGAATCAAGCCGGCTGAAATTACCGGACAGAGGCTTTATAGCAATAATACAGTTGTTCCGTCCGTTCCGGTTGGCGCAGAAGTGCAGGCGCCATTGATGCAGGCAGTGTCGCAGAGAGTGAATGAAACGATGGCAGTGCTGCAGTCTGTAGTGGATGCAGCACAGAATCCGTCTGTGCCGATATCATATTTGAACCGCATCACGACGCAGGCCGCGGCGACAGGAAAAATTGCACCGGAGCTGGCCGAGTGGGTGGATGAGGTCGCGGCTACGTTGGACGGGACGCCGGAAACGCCGGAGTTTACTGCTGCAGTGACCAAGTGGGTCAATCAGGTTGACCCACGTATAATGAGAAGCGCGCAAATCTTTGAAAAACCAGAACTGGTCAGGGTCTGGGCTGCAGTCCAGGCATTGAACGAATTTCCACTGCCAGTTGAACAGTCGCCCGCGACTATTGCGGCAAGACCCGTGATAGGCAACGATCCTGCCGGACAGAAAATGATGCCGCAACTTGATTCTTTACGCTCGGTTGTGCAACGAATTATCGATTTGCCGACATTGGTACAAACAGGACAACCAACCAACCAAATGGCACCGCTTTCCCAGGTTGGCCGCTTTGAGTTACTACTGTCAACCGCAGCGGCGCGTCCGGAATTATTGGAAAAGTTGCTTGCTGTATTGCCGGAGTTCGTGACTGCCGGAGAAATTCCCACAACATCGAAGGCAACGCCGCCAGCCTATCAGACATTGACGCAGACTGCGCCCCAATGGCTGAAAACGATGGCCGAGCGGGAAGACAAACCCGTATTGCTTCAGTTTTGGCTCGCTGCAAAGGCAACCGATCTTGGTCCATGGTTAAGCATGGAACCGGCAGAGCGACAACAATTGACAACAATGCTGAAAGAACTGCGTACTACGTTTGAGCAACCCGAAGCGTTTCACACGCCGCGGGAAGATGCCAGCTCGCGCAGTTTTATGATGCAGGTCCCGTTGTATGCGCCAGGGCAAGAGCGTCCATATCCGGCGCTGATCCAAGTGTTCGAAGAAAAAAAGGAACGTGGCGGCGGACAATTGCCGGAACAGGAAGTCTGGGTCCGCGTCTCGCTGGAAACGGATCATATCGGCACGGTCGACCTGAGCTTTCGCCTGCAGGAAAAAAAGTATCTTTCGATTTTCAGCCGGTTTGCCGACCCGCAGGCGGCGTCGGAGTTTCGGGCATCCTTGCCGGAATTGCGCAAGGAAATGGCCGGCACATCGCTGGAACTGAAAAAAATCGCCGTAGCCGGTAGAATCCATCCAGGAGGCAAGGGTGATGGATAACGCCAGACAGAAACCGCCGCAGGAAGCTGTCGCGATCCGCTATGACAGGGACCGGGAAAATGCGCCGCGGGTTGTGGCCAAAGGGAAAGGCTACGTTGCCGAACAATTGCTTGCAATAGCCAGGCGTCATGCGGTTCCGGTGTATCAGAACCAGACCGTCACCCAACTTTTGATGGCGGTGGAACTGGACCGGGAAATCCCGCCGGAGTTGTATCAGGCGGTTGCCAATGTTTTGGCGTATGTATATCGAATGGATGGACGGGCGGCTGAAAAGGTGAAAGCCCGTAGGTGAACAAAATGAACTGTGTAGAAAAAGGCCGCCGCGGAGAGGACCTCGCGGCGGCTTTCCTATTGGAAAACGAGTACCGGATTGTGGTCCGCAACTGGCGGACAAAATCCGGTGAAATTGATATTGTGGCGATTGATGGCGATACATTGGTGTTTTGCGAAGTGAAAAGCCGCAGCAACAATTTTCATGGTAGTGGCGCGGAAGCGGTGGACATTCGCAAACAGCAGAAAATCGTTCAGACAGCCAGTCTTTATTTGCAGCGCTATCGGCTGAATCATTGTGCCTGCCGGTTTGATGTGATTGAAATTAAGGATAATGAACGGCAAAAACCTGAGATTTATCACATAAAGAACGCGTTTGGCGGGTGAGGAGGAAAAATGTTTGCCAAGACATTCGGCGCAGGAGTTTTAGGTTTGAACGGAGTAATATTCAGTATTGAGGTAGATATTTCCAATGGACTGCCCTGCATGGAAATCGTGGGATTGCCTGACACAGCGGTCCGCGAGTCCAAAGAACGGGTACGAGCTGCGATACGTAACGCGGGTTATGAGTTTCCCTGCCGGCGAATCACGATCAATCTGGCGCCGGCCGATCAGAAAAAAGACGGGTCAGGACTGGATTTACCGATCGCAATCGGGATACTTGTCGCATCTGGGCAACTTTCCGCCGCGAGGTTGGAAGAATGTGTCCTGATCGGTGAACTGTCGCTGGATGCGAAGGTGCGTGGCGCCAACGGAGTCTTGCCGATGGCGATCAAGTGCAGGCAAACCGGTATACGGCAATTGATCTTACCGCAAGAAAATTTTGCCGAAGCGAGAATCGTCGATACTGTCGAGGTTGTGGCCGCTGAAAGTTTGCAATCGGCAATCGCTGTTCTTGCCGGTCAACCGCGTGAGGCGACGAAAATAGACGCAGTGAAATCGGTGGGTTCTGTCGGCGCGACTGTCTTGCCAGGCGATGATTTTCGCGATGTCCAGGGGCAACGGGCTGCCAAACGGGCTTTAGAAATCGCAGCTGCCGGCGGACATAATTTGCTGATGACAGGGTCGCCAGGTGCAGGGAAGACGATGTTGGCTCGCCGGATCTCTACCATTTTGCCGCCAATGACCAAGGACGAGGCGCTGGAAGTCAGTAAGATTTACAGCGTCGCCGGTCTGCTGGGGCCGATGACTGGATTGATTGAGCAACGTCCGTTCCGTGCGCCGCATCATACTGTCTCGGCGGCAGCGATGGCTGGTGGCGGCAGGATTCCCAGGCCGGGCGAAGTGACACTGGCACACCATGGCGTATTGTTTTTGGATGAGCTGACTGAGTTTCCCCGCCAGGTGCTCGAAGTGTTGCGCCAACCGATTGAAGACGGTCAGGTTACTGTCGCAAGAGTTAACTCAACCTATACTTACCCTTCGCGGTTCATGCTGGTCCTGGCAATGAATCCTTGTCCCTGCGGGTATTCCGGTGATCCTCTGCGTGAATGCAGTTGCACTCGTGCGGAAATCAAGCGTTATCTGCGGCGTATATCCGGACCGTTGATGGATCGGATCGATTTGCATATCAACGTACCGCGACTTCGCTATGAAGAAATGGCTGGCGAGCAAAAAGCGGAAGCTTCCAGTGCGATTGCCGAAAGGGTCGCAGCGGCGCGAATGCGACAGGCTGAGCGACTTTGCGCAGTGGGAGTATTCTGCAACGCGCAGATGAATCACCGCCAGTTGAAGCAGCAGTGTCAATTGAACAGGGAAGCGCAAGAGTTGTTGCGCCAGGCATTTGAAAAAATGAAACTGAATGCCCGTGCATACGACAGGATCATAAAAGTTGCGCAAACGATTGCCGATTTGGCGGGTCAGCAAAAGATCGCCTATGAACATATTGCGGAAGCGATACAACTGCGAATTGCGGTTTCTGAAAATGAAAATGGGAATTGAAGGGTAGTGCGGCAGGAAAATAGGAATCAACAGGGAATAAACCTTAATAGCAGGATGCAGTTGCGGTCGTTTCGATAAGGAGGAGTGATCATGGAAGGCACTCAGGGGTTTTATCGGACCGTTTTGAACCATTTGAACGAAGGGGTATATTTTGTTGATGTAGATCGCAAGATTACCTTTTGGAACAATGGGGCCGAAAAGATTTCCGGTTATAGTGAAACTGAAGTAATCCACAAGCCTTGCTATTGGAATGTCTTGTTGCATCAAGACCGTGAAGGTCACAATCTGTGTGATAAACACTGCCCGGTCGCTCTTACTCTTCAGGATGGATTAATGCGGGAAGAAACCTTGGTTTTGCGACACAAGCACGGCTACCGTCTTCCGGTTGCTGCGCGGATATTTCCGATTACGACACCTTCCAATCAGATTGTCGGCGCAGTTCAAATTTTTTCAGAAATGATGCCTGGCGGCGATCAGAGTAAAAAACTAAAAGCATTAGCGACGCTGGCCTATTTTGACCTGGTGACAGGACTGGCAAACCGCCGGTACGTGGAAAGCCGGCTGGGAATCATGCTTGCAGAGTACAAGAAAACACTTTCGCCCTTTGGCATGATACTGGTTAATATTGTTGGTTTTAAGCTGCTAAATGACAAATATGGTACGGAAATGGGCGATCAGGTATTGCGGTCGGTTGCCCGCAGCATAGCGGCGGAAGTAGGGCCGGGCGATATAGCGGCCCGTTGGGATGGAACGCGCTTTGTGCTTATCATTCCCAATACCAAGCGGGCTATGCTGATGTTGTTGGCGGAAAAAATAAAAGGCGTCGCGATGCGCGCCGCCAATTCGGTCAACTCGGAAGAAGTAGCATTGACTGTCAGTATTGCGGGAACCATCAACCAGGTCGATGACACTCCGCAGGAATTGCAGCGACGGATTGTCGCGCATCTGCAGGAAAGCGAGCAAAAAGCAGGCGTGTTCGTCATGGATGATGAATAACCGTTGACGTCTCTGCTCAGTCAACAGGACAAAGTCGCGGGTTTTCGCGATAGTGGCGACCAACTTTTGCGCAGGGTTTTCCCTCGATAGACACGATATCCGCCGTAAAATTGACGTTATCGTTAAACAGGCTACTGCCGACTGCATAAACATCGGCGGGTGTCTTTTCGGCTTCAAAGGCTTGGATCTTTTCAGCGGTAAAGCCGCCGGAAACCATGATTCTCACATGATTGAAACCTTCGGCATCCAGTGCTTCGCGCACATTGCGTACCAAACGGGAACAGACGCCAGTCGGTTTGAACGAACCCATATAAGGCAATACCGATACATCCACCAATGTGTCGGCAGTATCAAGGCGGACTCCGTACAGACGGGGTCCGAATTTTCTTGCCACTTCCAAAGCGGTGCGAACGCAGTCGTTATCGAAATCGACCAGTGCAACCCGGTTGACAGCAGGGGCGATATGGCGGTCAAAGGCTTCGGTAGCCGCCAAAGTATCGCCGTTGTAAGCTGCGATCAATGCGTGAGGGATCGTTCCCAGTGCGACACCTCCCCAATAAGAAGCGTTGGCGGGTGTTGACACGCCAGTGACGCCGCCCACTTTTGCTGCATAGCCATCTTCAGCCTGAACGGCATAGTGATCGAAACGCGAAGGAAAGAACAATACCGGCTTACCGGCAGCTGCCTTCACGACCCGGTCAACGTTGGTGGCGATTTTTGTCTGGCGTGAGAGCACGCCGAGGTAAACCGTTTCCAAATGGACAAAATCGGCCAGTTTTCCCTCGATGGTCATTACCGTATCCCAGGGTGCAAGCCGGTCGCCGTCAAACATGGCGCGGATTTGCAAATTCTCCGGATGATCGGCGCATGTTTTCAGAATCGCGATGGCATGGTCCACCCCGCATACAACCGAATGTTGACGCTGGAACACCTGCATCATGACATGTGGATTGTAGTTGTCCTTTTCCAGGATGTTTTTTGAACGGACAAAGTAGCTGTCACTGTAATAACCGCGGCGTATTTCATCAATCGGAAGTTTGAAATGCTCGACCGGCAAGCGTTGTTTCATGAGAGCGCCTCCTTGATGCTGTTTCTTGGTCGGTTGCCATCGTTGATTGTTACTATGATACAATATCGTTAGGCAGGCTGCAACAGGATGATGCAGGAGGGATAGTATGAGTTGTTCGGCTCAGGTACGAAATTTAATCGGTGAAAACGATGTCAAGCAGTTATTGTCTGAGATGGGATGCGACCCGGTCGGCATTTCGATTATGACGCCGAAGGCTTGCTTCAAAACTGTTTATATCGAGAGTGTTTCTACAAAAGCAGCCAATCTGCTGAAACAGACTTTTTTGGCCAAAGGAGCGGAAGTGGCCGTCACCAGGGGGACAGCCGACTTGAGTGTGGCTGCGACGCCGGTGCTGATCTGCGGAACAATGAAGCAGTACCGGCAGGCATTGGCGCAACTGCGACAGCAACCGTGGGGCTTGCCGCATATCGCGGCGAAAGTCGAGCAGGCCTTGTTCCATGCAGCGACTCCGCCGATCCGGCGATATCTGTTTGGTGATAGGACATTGCAGATTGGACCGGGGAAAACCGTGGTAATGGGAATATTGAATCTGACGCCGGACTCCTTTTCCGACGGCGGCAAACATAACGAGTGCGATGCTGCGGTCCGGCAAGCGCTGGCGATGATCGAAGACGGAGCAGATATTATTGATGTGGGGGCCGAATCCACCCGACCGTATGGAGCGGTTAAGATATCGGCAACAGAAGAGCAAGCGAGATTGTTGCCGGTTTTGGAAAAAATCCTTGCGGTGACCAGCGTGCCGGTGTCGGTTGATACTTATAAAGGCGAAGTTGCCGAAAAGGCGTTGGCGATGGGAGCGCATATCCTTAATGATATCTGGGGATTGCAACAAGATAAGGCAATGGCGGAAATAGCGGCGCGATATAAAGCTCCCGTGATTATCATGCACAATCGGACGTCGAATGAATCAAAACGCGATATCATGTCGGAAATGAATGAGTTTTTTTGTCGCAGCATCGAAATTGGCTTGCAGGCAGGAATTGAGCAGGCGCAATTTATTCTCGACCCAGGGATCGGATTTGGCAAGAATACGCCGCAAAACCTGGAAGTCCTGGCCCGCCTGTCCGAACTAAAGGCATTGGGATGCCCGATTCTGGTCGGTGCTTCGCGCAAGCGCTTTATCGGAGAAGTATTAAATCTGCCGGTGGAAGAGCGAGCCGAAGGAACCGGCGCTACGGTGGTTCATTCGATTATTAATGGCGCGTCGATTGTCAGGGTGCATGATGTGAAGCTGGCAAAGCGTATGGCAATGATGGCGGATGCTTTGCAGAATTGGAAGGAGTACGCACATGGATAAGATCACTTTGCAGAATATGAAATTTCTTGGTTATCATGGTTGTGAAGCCTATGAACAAGAGTACGGTCAGGTTTTTGAAGTCGATCTCGATCTTTTGGTTGATGCGAAGTTGGCGGGAGCTACAGACTGTTTGAGTGATGCAGTCGATTATGTGTCGGTTTTTCAAAGCGTGAAGCAGGTTGTCGAGCAGGAACGCCACAATTTATTGGAGCGGGTGGCGCAGAGGATTGCCGAGCAGGCTTTGCAAGTAAGCGGCGTGACTGCGGTCACGGTACGAATCCGCAAACCTGCCGTGCCATTGAAGGGGGTGCTGGATTGGGTACAACTGGAAATCAGCCGGGAGCGACCGCTATGATTCTGATCGGGTTGGGCAGTAATCTGGGGGAACGTGAATGTCAGCTTGAACAGGCGTTGCAGTGGCTGGAGCAAGCTGGCGACCTTCATATCATCAGTGTATCGAATCTATATGAAACTAAACCTGTCGGCGACACGGACCAACCGGAATTTTTGAATATGGCCGCAAGGGTGGAAACGTCCCTTACGCCAATAGAGTTGTTGCAAAGGTGTCTGGCTGTGGAAAATAAAATGGGTCGGGTAAGAACCCGGCGCTGGGGGCCGCGGATCATCGATATTGACCTGTTGGAATACAATGCAAAGCGAGTCCGTCAGCCCGAACTGACTTTGCCGCACCCGGAAATCGTGAATCGCGGTTTTGTGTTGATTCCGCTAAATGATATTGCCCCTGAACTGATTTTGGAAAATGGAAAAACCGTCGCAGAGATGGCCGGGCAGTGTCTGTCCGGAACGCAAAGCGATGTCCGATTATGGAAAAAAGTCAATTGGGATGTGATGAGAAAATGTTTGGTATGAATGATTGCGGCCAGTCTTAGCAGCGCCGCATTTTTTTTATTGCTTGACCCCGCTTTCCATGCGGGACTATAATTAGGACCGTATTACTTATTTGTTTTGGTCTCGAGGTAACGATGGAACATCTATATGATGCCTTGATTCTGACGACTTCAGGGATTGGCAAAGGCCGATTGGAAAGACTCAAACAGGTTTTCGGCGATGCACGCACAGTCTGGCAGGCTGATTCGACAGAGTTGCGAGGTGCGGGAATTCTTAGCACCCGGGAACTTGAAAATTTGCTGCAACAGCGTTTGCTGCAGGACCCCGAAACCGTTTTTGCTAGCTGGCAAGCGAAACAAATCGGCATTTGTAGTCAGGATGAAGCGGACTACCCGCCACTTCTGCGTAGATGCTATAATCCACCACCGTTTTTGTTTTATCGGGGTCAGCTGCCAGAGGACGCTGCATGCTTGGCAGTGGTAGGATCAAGGCACGCCACCCCTTACGGTCGGAACGTTGCCCGTTCGTTCAGCGAAAGTTTGTCGCGATACGGAGTAACGATTGTCAGCGGCGCAGCGCGCGGGATCGATGCTGCGGCCCACGAAGGGGCCATATTGGGGGGAACCCCGACGATTGCTGTTTTGGGCTGCGGCGTTGATGTTACCTATCCGCCGGAAAATAGACGACTGATTGAGCAGATTGCCCAGACCGGCTGCGTGATATCGGAATATCCGCCAGGCACACCGCCGATGGCGGGCCGCTTCCCGGCGCGAAATCGGATTGTGGCGGGAATGTCGCTGGCGGTGCTGGTCGTGGAGGCGGCCGAGAAAAGCGGCGCATTGATTACAGCGGATCTCGCGCTGGAAGAAAATCGCGATGTATATGCGATTCCCGGCAGTGTGTTTTCTGATGCCAGTAAGGGGACGCACCGGCTGATTCAACAAGGGGCGCGTTTGATTGGCAGTGTTGAAGACATTTTGCAGGAACTGGGACTGGCCGGAACGGAAGCCAGCCAGAGAACTCCAGTGAAGTTGACGGCAACAGAGCGGCGGGTGCTTGATGCATTGTCCATCGACGAGGCGAAACCGGTGGAAGCACTGATTCGAGAGCTGGATATGGCGGCTGCCGACATACAGGTTTTGTTATTGCAACTGGAATTGTCCGGTCAGGTTGAGAAAGACCGGTCCATGCGGTATATAAAGGTAGCCAGGGAGTGACGATATGGCGAAAAATCTAGTAATAGTTGAATCACCGGCGAAAGCGGCCACCATCGAGAAGTATCTCGGTAAAAACGAATACACTGTCAAAGCTTCGATGGGGCATTTGCGCGATTTGCCGAAGAGCCAGCTTGGCATTGACGTGGAAGCGCGCTTTGAACCGAAATATATTGTTGTGCGCGGCAAGAACGATCTTTTGAAAGAACTGCTCAAGCAAGCGGCGCAAGCCGACAAAGTATATCTGGCAACTGACCCGGATCGTGAAGGGGAAGCGATTGCTTGGCATTTGGCTGCCTTGTTGAATATTTCGCCGCACGACCCCTGCCGGATCGAATTCAATGAGATTACCAAAACGGCGGTGGTCGAAGCCCTCAAGCATGCCCGTATCATCGATGATAATAAGGTGAATGCGCAACAGGCTCGGCGAGTGCTTGACCGCATCGTTGGTTATAAATTGAGCCCATTGCTTTGGAAGAAAGTGCGCCGGGGTCTCAGCGCAGGTCGGGTGCAATCTGTTGCTGTCCGATTGATTTGCGACAGGGAACGTGAAATTGAAGCGTTTGAAGTGACCGAATACTGGTCGATTCATGCAATGATGCAGAAAACTGATACCTCGGCAGCTAGCTTTGAAGCAGAACTAAGTACTTTTGAAGGGAAGAAATTCAATATTTCTTCCGCTGAAATGGCTGAAAGCACGATACGAGAACTGTCGCAAGCCGAGTTTCGAGTTGAGCAGGTAAAACGCGGCGATCGTCAGCGTAAGCCATATCCTCCTTACATTACCAGTACGCTGCAGCAGGATGCTTCCCATAAACTTGGATTTAGCGCAAAGAAAACGATGATGTTGGCCCAACAACTTTACGAAGCGGGGCATATCACCTACATGCGTACCGACTCGACCCGCGTATCGAATGAAGCGCAGGCGCAGGCGCGGCAATGGGTGGAAGAGAATCTGGGACCCCGTTTTTTGCCTGCGACTCCGCCGCAATATGCCAAAAAGGCGGCTCAGGATGCTCACGAAGCTATCCGGCCTTCTCTGCCGGAAGTATCAGTAAACGACCTGCCTGCCACACTCAGTCGCGATCAAAAGAGAGTGTATGAATTAATATGGAAGCGATTTATTGCCAGCCAAATGCGACCGGCTATTTTTGATACGATGGCTGTTGTCATTGCGGCCGGCAAGTATAGCTTGAAGGCAAATGGATCCATTCTTCGGTTTCCAGGCTATATGGCGGTATACTCGGATGCAACAGACGGCCAGGCTATAACGGCTAACGATAAATTGTTGCCGCCACTTGTAGAGGGTGAATTATTGACGGCGCGAGAGATTCGCCCCGATCAACATTTCACTGAACCGCCGGCCAGATTTACTGAAGCTGCGTTGATCAAACTGCTTGAAGAAAAAGGGATAGGCCGTCCCAGCACCTATGCGCCGATTATCGACACAATCCAGGGCCGAGGCTATGTTGTGAAGTCGGAAAAAAAGTTTCAACCGACACCGCTCGGATTCATAGTCAGTGATTTACTCAAAGAACATTTTCCTGCAATCGTTGATACCGATTTCACCGCAACGATGGAAAAAAGCCTGGATGATGTCGCGCAGGGAGAGGTTGAATGGCGACAATTACTGGAAGACTTCTACGGGCCGTTCATTGACACGATCGAGCGGGTGGAAAAAGAAGCAGCTCGCGTCAAAGTACCGGAAGAAATCACTGATATAGTCTGTGAGAATTGCGGCGCCTTTATGGCTGTCAAACACGGTAGGTTTGGTTCTTTTCTCGGCTGCACAAAGTTCCCCGAGTGCCGTACGACAAAGCCGATTGTAAAAGAAATCGGCGTTGCCTGTCCGCTGTGCGAGAAACCGGTTGTAGAACGCAAATCAAAAGCCGGGCGTTTATTTTATGGCTGTAGCGATTATCCGGCCTGTACCTTTGTATCATGGAATAAGCCGGTCAACGAGCCGTGTCCGGTTTGTGGATCATTCATGGTCGAAAAGAAATATCGCAATCAACAGCAGGTCGTCGAATGCAGCAATAGTAGCTGCTTATCGCGTGCCGGCAAAGAAATTGAACCTGATGAAGAGCCTGCTGTAGCGGTAAAAAAACCGGTAGCCAAGGCGTCGCAAAAAAAAGCCGCCGTGACCAAAACAAAGGCGGGGCTAAAAACGAAAGCGACCGTAAAGAAAAAAACGGAAACCAGCAAAGCCGTCAAGACTAAAGCGGAGAAAACAACAAAAGCTTCGACAAAATCGTCAAAAACGGCAAAAAGCAAGCAGAGTTCCGGTAAAAAAATCTCGAAGTCTAAACAAGACAGCGCCTGACAAAAATGGATGTTTTCGAAAACAATTGCGAAAAGTGTGACAATGGTATTGCCACACTTTTTTTGTTGTGCTACAATAAATCCCAAAAGAGCAGACGGGGCATTTTGCGCATGAGCAATGAAGCGGCGACTTTTCTCGAACCGTATCTGGAATTTTTGCAGGGAGCAAAAAATGTTTCCCCGCATACTGTTGCCGGATATCGTCGGGATATTGAACAATTTATTGTTTTTTTGCGCCGGATTATCCCCGGCGATTTTCAATTGTCGATGCTTGACACCTATATGGCCCGTCGGTATCTGGCCTCGCTGGTCACCCGTGAATATTCGCGGCGCTCCATCGCCAGGCATATTGCAGCGTTGCGATCGTTCGGACGGTATTTGTCCCGCGAACAATTGCTCGATGCCAACCCTTTCGTCGGTATCCGTACGCCGAAACTGGAGCGTAGGTTGCCGCAATTCTTAGACATTCCGGAAATTGACGCATTGATGCTGTTGCCTGCTGATACGGTATTGGGCAGACGGGATCTGGCGATTTTGGAGTTGCTCTATGGCGCAGGAATCCGGGTGTCCGAACTGACAGGTCTTTCATTGGCCCGGATTGATCTGGAAGAGAGATACGTTCTGGTATTTGGCAAGGGGTCCAAAGAACGAATCGTGCCAATCGGTGAGAAGGCAATCTGTGCAATTGCAATCTATTTGCAGAATAGCCGTCCGGTACTTTGCAAAAAACAAGACAAAGCAACCGACCGACTGTTTCTGAATCATAGCGGGACTCCTTTGAGCGATCGAAGCATCCGCAGAATTTTGGAAAAATACGTGGACACCCTGGCTGTAAAAAAAAGAGTGACACCTCATACGCTGCGGCACAGTTTTGCCACCCACTTGTTGGATAATGGCGCCGATTTGCGCTCGGTTCAAGAGCTGTTGGGTCATGTCAGCCTCAAAACAACTCAGGTTTACACCCATGTGTCCAGTGAAAGACTTTTGTCTGTGTACCGAAATTCACATCCTAGGGCATGAGGTCCTTATAGTTTTTCCTCGGATTGTCGAAATGAATAGATGAAAGGTGGAATTTCCCGTGGCGAGTGTATTGTTGGAAAAAACCCGGAAGATCAGTCGGTTATTGGAAAAAGTTGAAAAGATTGCCTATGCCGATTTGTCAAAGACGCTTAGCGAAGTAATGACTGCAAATGTTTACCTGGTGAATCGGGATGGAAAAATCCTGGGTTACAGCATCGTTGATGAATTTGAATGCACGTTGATGATGGAGAAGGTCTTGAATACCGGACGTTTTCCAGAGCGCTACGTGAATTGGTTGTCCAAAGTGCTTGAAACATCGGAAAACCTGACGCTGAACAACGGGATGTGTGCATTTAGTGCAGATACTCCTTGCATCGCCAATGAAAAATATACGACTGTCGTGCCGATCTATGGTGCAGGTGAGCGATTGGGGACGCTGATTGTCGCAACATTTAACGAACCATTTGTTGATGAAGATCTCATTCTGGCCGAGTATGCGGCAACTGTCGTCGGTATCGAGTTTTTACGCGACCGCACAGAGCGGATTGAAGATGATGCCAGAAAAATGGCAACGATCCAGGTCGCTTTGGGGACTCTATCCTATTCGGAAATGGAAGCCGTCATGCACATTCTGGGTGAATTGGATGGCAATGAAGGCTTGTTGGTTGCCAGCAAGATCGCTGATCGGGTTGGAATCACACGCTCGGTGATCGTCAATGCGCTGCGAAAGTTCGAAAGCGCCGGTGTCATTGAATCGAAGTCGCTCGGGATGAAAGGGACCTATATAAAAGTGCTCAATGAAAAATTGATTGACGAATTGAAAAAACTTAAGAAATAACAGTATTTATGACAAGTGAACCACCCTAAGGGGTGGTTCACTGTCAACCGGCAGGAGAATTCTTATTTATGTCGAATGATATTTATGTCGAATAATTGATATGAGATATTGTTGGAATGATTGCGAAAAAGGAAGGAGTGAGAGCTTTGTTTGAACGCTTATTCGGATCACAACCGATTAATCTGCTGGAGAAGGCACTGACCGGCTCATCGCTCCGTCATAAAGTAATCAGCAACAACATAGCAAATATTAATACACCAGGATATAAAAGGATGGAAGTATCTTTTGAAGAGGAACTTGCTGCAGTGGAACAGCGTGAAACGCGTAAGAGCGGAATCGCTTTGACGCATCCAAAACACCTGGCGCCTCCGCAAAAAGTGCCACCTTCTAACCAGATTCGCACGATTGAAAACACTTCGCTGCGAACCGATGGGAACAATGTTGATATTGACGCCGAGATGGCAGCTATGACCAAGAACAATATCTTTTACAACACAGTGGCGCAGCGTATCAATGGCTATTATACCAATATCAAGACCGCGATTAAGGGAGGTTGACAGAAATGGGGATTTTTGGCGCGATTGATGCGGCAGCTTCCGGTATGACGGCGGAACGTTTGCGGCTAGATGTGATTTCCAATAATATCGCCAATGTCAATACGACCCGGACAACCGAGGGCGGCCCTTATCAACGTCAGTTCGTCGTTTTTGAACCCAGACCAAACAGTGGCGAGTTTGCCAAGCTGATGAGCCGGCAAATGCAAATGAATGGAGTTCAATTAAATGGAGTCAAGGTTACCGGAATCAGGAAAGACGATTCGCCGCCGCGAATGATTTATGAACCGGGGCACCCGGATGCTGACGCTGACGGTTATGTCAAGATGCCGAACATAAACATTATAACGGAAATGGTGGATATGATGACTGCGTCGCGGGCTTATGAAGCGAATGTTACTGCGGTCAATGTGGCCAAGAGTATGATGCTGAAAGCGTTGGAAATTGGCAAGTGAAGGCGGATAACGTGGGTAGGAGGTTAATTTGATGCCGATACAAGCGGTTAATCCGACAAAATTGCCGATGATGCCAAGCGGGGGAGCTGGAGCGACAGGCGCATCGACTACTCCTGATAAATCATTCGGCAAGATGTTGATGGATGCATTGGAAGACGTTAATGATTTGCAGCAAAAAGCCAGCCAGGCTTCGACTGATTTGGCGACTGGCAAAATCGAAGACATCTCACAGGTCGTCATTGCTGCGGAGAAGGCTGCGGTTGCTCTTCAGCTGACAATCCAGGTTCGTAACAAAATGTTGGAATCGTATCAGGAAATGATGCGGATGCAAGTCTGATGACGGCGAGGTAATGCAGGATGGCTGAACTGCGGGAGCAGCTAAAGACTTTGTGGGAACGTTTCTCACCCCGACAACGCTGGCTCATTTTGGGCTCTGCGTTGCTTCTGTTTATTTCGGTATTGGCCGCCAGTTACTGGGTAGGCGGAAAACCGCAATATGTGCCTTTGTTTGCCGAGATGGAGAGCAAAGATGCCGGCGATGTGGCGGCAAAGTTGCAAGAAATGAAGATACCCTTTGAAATCATCAATAATGGAACCGCGATTGCCGTGCAGCAAAAAGACGTGTACAAGACGCGGCTAGAGCTGGCCAGGCAGGGCTTGCCGCGCGGCAACAAAGGGTTTGAAATTTTTGATGAAAGCAAATTCGGCACCACCGAATTTCAAAACCGTGTCAAGTTGTTGCAGGCGTTGCAGGGAGAGCTGACCCGGACGATCGAGGGTATGGCCGAAGTAGATAAAGCAAGGGTCCATATCGTCCTGCCGGAAGATAGCCTTTACAAACGCAATGAAAAACCCGCCACAGCTTCGATCATGCTGAAACTGAAGCCAAGAGCCAAACTGTCTCCCGAACAGGTGAAGGGGATTGTCAATCTGGCCGCGCATAGCATCCGTGGCCTCAAGGCGGAAAACATCACTGTCGTGGACAATTTTGCCCGGGTACTGAATGAGCCGGTTGATCCGTTGGGGCTGGATGCAACTGCCAATATCAAACAAGTCGAATTGACCCGCAAAAAGCAGGATGAGATGCAAAAGGCGCTGGAGTCGCTGCTGGAACAGGTGTTGGGGCCTAACAAAGCGGCAGTCAGAGTCAGTCTGGAATTGAGTTTTGACCAGAAAGTAGTCGACAAACAGACATTTGAGCCTGTGGTCGATGATAAGGGGATTTTACGCAGTACACAGGAAAGCAACGAGTCATTTAAAGGGACCAATCCGCAACCTGGAGGGCCTCCCGGTACTACATCCAACATTCCCGGTTACGTGACAGGCAATGCAAATTCGCAGTCGACTTTTGAAAAGAAAGATGCGACGCGCAACTATGAAATCAATGAAACAAAAGAAAAGACGGTGGTTGCGCCAGGCGGAATCAAGCGGATTTCGGTCGGGGTTCTGATTGACGCCAGTATCAGTAAGGCGCAGCAGGATAGCGTAGCCAAGGCGGTGGCGTCAGCTGCCGGCATCAATCCGGCGCGCGGCGATGCGATCAGCGTGGAAACGGTTCCGTTCAGCACCGAGATTGCTGACAAAATCAAAAAAGAAGAACAAGACCTGGCGCAGGAACAGCAACGGGCGCAATGGACAAAAATCGGCGCCGGTGCGGCAGTTGTCCTATTGATTGCCGGAGTCGGCTTCTGGGTATTGAAACGCCGGCAAGAAGAAGAACTTGAAGTGCTGGCGCTGGAAGGCGGTTTGACGGCAGGCGATGTTGATGCTGATAGCGTCAGTGAGCAGGCGATCAATGCGATTCGTGAATTGACGCCGGAAGAAAAAACACGCAACGCTGAATTGGATGCGATTGAAACCCTGTCGAAAGCAAAGCCGGAAGAAGTCGCCATGTTGCTAAAAACTTGGCTGGCTGAAGAATAAGGAGCGGGGAGTGTAGCTATGGCCCAGCTTGCCGAAATGTCCAACAAACAAAAGGCCGCCGTCTTGTTGATCACGTTGGGGCCGAACCTTTCGTCCCAGATATTGAAACATATGGGCGAAGAAGAAATAGAAAAGCTTACTCTCGAAATCGCCAACCAGCGAAAACTGACTCAGGACCAAAAGGATAAGGTCATCCACGAATTTCACGAGATGTGCATCGCCAAAGAGTATCTTTCTTCAGGCGGTCTTGATTATGCGCGAGATGTATTGGAAAAAGCGCTGGGAAGTGAAAAGGCCAGTGCCATAATCACACGGCTCACTTCCAGTCTGCAGATACGACCGTTTGATTTTGCCCGCAAAACTGATCCGGCCCAATTGCTGAACTTTATCCAGAATGAACATCCGCAGACGATTGCGTTGATCATGTCTTATTTGCAACCGGACCAGGCGGGAGCGATATTATCTGGGTTGCCGCCGGATCGGCAGATTGATGTGGCCCGGCGCATGGCTACCATGGACCGGACATCGCCGGAAGTTATTCGTGACGTGGAAAAAATATTGGAACGTAAGTTGTCCTCGCTTGCGACAGAGGACTTCACATCGGCAGGAGGCGTCGATGCCGTGGTCGAAATTCTGAACCGTGTCGACAGAACGACCGAGCGCACGATTGTAGAAAGTCTGGAAGTACAGGACCCCGAATTGGCCGAAGACATCAAGAAACGCATGTTCGTATTTGAAAATATCATCATGCTTGATGACAGAGCTTTGCAGATGGTGTTGCGTGAAGTCGACAGCAAGGAGCTGGGATTGGCGCTCAAAGCGGCGTCTTCCGATGTGGCGAACAAAATTTTCAAGAATATGTCGAAACGTGCAGCCGAAATGTTGCGTGAAGAGATCGACTTTATGGGGCCGGTACGGATACGCGACGTAGAAGAGGCGCAGCAGAAGATCGTAGCAGTCATCCGCCGTCTCGAAGAATCGGGCGAGATTGTGATTTCCACAGGACGGGGCGACGATGTCCTCGTCTGATAATCGCATCATCAAGGATGCAAAAATTTCTGCCAGCCCCATTGTCATCGTCATGCATGATTTTGCCGATTTGTCTGGCGTAGAAACTGAGTCGACCGATTATGTCGAAGAGGTTGACGAATCTACTACCCAAGAAGAAGCCGGACAACCGATACTGGATGTTAAACCTCGTTTAGATGAAGAATTGGTGCAGGCGGCCCAAAAACAGGCAACTGAGCTATTGGCGCAAGCCAGCCAAGAAATTAATGAAATGAAGCTCAGTGCTGACAAAGAGATTGCTCAGGAAGCGGAGCGGGTGAAAGCTGCTGCGGCCGAGGCTGGAAAGCAACAGGGATATGCCGCCGGACTGCAGCAGGGACTCGATGAAGCGAAGCGGCAAATGTCCGAACAATTGAAGCAGACTGCCGATATTTGTAATGCGATGGTTGCAGCCGCGGAGCAGGATGCGCGGCGGATTTTACGGGAAGCGGAACCGAAAATCATTGAACTCGTGTTGGCAATCAGTCGCAAGATCATTTATGACGAAGTGGAAGAGCGGCCTGCAGTGGTGCTGGGGCTCGTGCGCGGCGCGTTGGAACGGGTACGTGACCAGAACCAGATCGTCATCCATGTCAGCCCGGAAGATTATGAATTTATCCTGCAATCGCGTCAAATATTGCAGTCGGTTGTAGGCGCCGAGCGAAGCTTGACGTTGACGGCGGATGCAGTGCTAGGCAAGGGCGGTTGTTTGATCGAAACATCGTTTGGCACGGTCGAAGCAGGTATCGATACTCAAATGGAGTCGATTCGTCGTGTGTTGCAAGGGATGCTGCCGTGAACTCTTTTTGCGCCGACCAATATCTGAACGCGATCAACAGCACGGAAACGGTATTGATGAAAGGAAAGATCACCAAGATTATTGGATTGGTGATCGAAGCCGATGGGCCCAGCATCAATTTGGGCGAGCTTTGCTATATCTATCCGCGAATCGATGCCCCGTTGTTACCGGCCGAAGTGGTCGGCTTCCGCGAAAACCGGGTTTTATTGATGCCGTTGGGGGAAATGCAGGGGATCGGTCCCGGCAGTGAAGTGGTTTCATCGCGCAACCTACTGAGGGTTAAAGTTGGGCCAGGCTTGTTGGGGCGAATTCTTGACGGACTTGGCAATCCGATTGATGGCAAGGGGCCATTGGTTGCGGAATGCGAATATGCGATTCAGAATGCGCCGCCGCCGCCATTATCGCGCCGCCGGATTTGTGAGCCGGTTTCTGTAGGGATTCGGGCTATCGATGGGTTGATGACTCTGGGGAAAGGCCAGCGGATGGCGATTCTGGCTGGAAGCGGCGTTGGCAAGAGTACAATGATGGGAATGATTGCTCGCAATACCAGTGCGGATGTCAATGTAATCGCACTGATTGGTGAACGAGGGCGCGAAGTGTTGGACTTTATCGAGCGCGACCTGGGTGAAGCGGGGCTGCAAAAATCAGTCGTTATCGTATCCACTTCGGATCAGCCTGCTTTATTGCGTATCAAAGGCGCCAATACCGCGACTGCTGTGGCGGAATATTTTCGTGATCAGGGCAGGGACGTCATGTTGATGATGGATTCTTTAACCCGGGTTGCTATGGCGCAGCGGGAAGTGGGTCTGACCATCGGCGAACCGCCAGCCACGCGTGGTTATCCCCCCTCGGTTTTTGCGATGATGCCCAAACTGCTCGAACGTTCCGGAACTGGAGAGAAAGGTTCGATTACTGGTCTTTATGCGGTGCTGGTTGACGGCGACGATATGAATGAACCAATTGCTGATAATGTGCGCAGTATAGTTGACGGGCACGTAGTGCTGTCAAGACGGTTGGCGACGCAGAATCATTATCCACCGATCGACATTCTGGCAAGCCTCAGTCGTGTAATGACGGAAGTGGCGACTGCGGACCATATCAAAGCGGCCCAGCGGCTGCGAAGTTTGCAGGCAACTTATCAAGAGGCGGAAGACCTGATTAATATCGGCGCCTATGCCAAAGGCAGCAATCCGGAGATCGACCAGGCAATCGACCGGAATATCGGCATTCGTGACTTTTTACGACAAGGTGTGATGGAGCAGGCTGATCTGGCTGAAACATTGGTCAGGATGAAGCAATTGGTCTGTTGATAAAACACTGGAGTTAGAGCGTTATGCAACGATTTCATTTTAAACTGCAAAAATTATTGGATTACCGAAAAATTCGCGAGGAACAGGCTGAGGCTGAATTTGCCAAAGCCACTCGCGTTTTTTTGCTTGAGAAGGATCGGCTGAAACAGTTGGAGACGACCCTGGTCGAAACGTTCGACCTGCTCAAGGCGGAACAGGGAAAGCCAAGTTCATTGCTGATGCTTAAGATGTTTCAGGATTACATCGATAGAACAAGAGAAGGGATAAGGCTGCAAGCGGTAAAAGTCGCGGCAGCGGCGGACAGACGGCAGACTTGTCTGAGACTGTTTGAAGAAGCCTCTCGTAAACGCAAAGTAGTGGATAATTTGCGGGAAAAAAAGCTGGAACAGTACCAGGCGGAAGTATTGCAGGAAGAACAGGCATTTTTGGATGATCTGGCAGGTCAACGCTATATACGAAACTCCTGATTTCGATGAAATCTCAAATAGAAAGGCTGTCGTCTGATATATGGAAAAGAAAAAAGCGAAACCTGCTCCAGCGGTTGTTAAGGGGACTCCGCAAAAGCCAGCGCCGAAAAAGCGTCGACTTTTGTTGAAGTTTCTTTTCGTTTTTTTTCTTATCGTTGGTTTGGCAGTTGCAGGGCTTTATCAGCGTTGGTTTCCGCTTGATCCGGAACTGGATGCGAAAATCGATCCCTACCGGGCATATTTGGCGACTGCGATTACTGGTGCAGAAGCTCTGATGAAAAAAGCAGAGCCGCTGCTGGAAAAGGTAGGAATTGGCGCAAAGCCGAAAGAACCGGAACAAGCGACGAAACCACAAACAAATTTTCCACTGGTTGAGTTGGACAAAGATGGAAAGCCATCGACAACGACGACACAGGGAACTGCGACTACTACGCCGGGCGCACCCGCGATTGCATCGGCATCTCCCTTGCAGCCTGCCGGTGTTGCAAAGCCGCCGACTGCTGGTAAATTGGACCCTGAGACAGGCAAGGTATATAGCAAACTCTCAAAACTTTATGGAGCAATGAAACCGGAAGAAGCGGTTGCTGTTTTCAACAACCTGGAAGACGAGCAAGTTGTGCTCATTTTGTCACGAATGGAAGAGGAGGCCGCAGCAAAAGTTCTGGCTTCCTTGGAACCCAAACGAGCGGCGCGCCTGACACAGGCGATGATAAAGCGCAAATAGCGCCAAAAACCGCGACGAAAGGAGGTGAAAAGATGGAAATGACAACAAGCAAAGAAAACTTTTCCGCAGCTTCCCTAATAGCACCTGCATTTTTCCAGTCAAGTCCGATTCGTTCATCAAGCCGCCAACAAGTGGAAAAAAATCAACCGCAAATTCCCGAAACTGATTTTTCCGAACGGTTGTCAGCTGCGCTCGATCAATCGGGTAAAAGAGTTGAAACTGCAGGAAAGTCGCCGGAAAAGCGGTCGCAGAGCAAAGCGGCAGGCAATGAATCTGAACAGACGCTGGCTGTTGGTTTGCCGAACCAGACGCCTGTTGCCGCTGAATCCACTGAACAAGCCGTAACTAATGGAACCAACGCATTGGTCGATTTGAAAAATGCGGCGTTGCAAGGACTCGCAGTGATCGCAGGCCCGGTATTGCCGCTGGTGGCACAAGCGGTATTGCCGACAATCGCTGCCTCACAGGCGGCAACGGCTGTGGCAACCGGTGTTGCAACTGCTGTGGCCGGGTTATTCAATCCTGATGCTGTAATGACAGCGCAAAACCAACAACAAATGGTGGATTCCCCGGTGATGCAAGGACGCACTGATCTCGGACCAACTGTCGACTCAGCGATGCATGCGGCAAAGGAAGCTGCAAAGCCGGTTGTTTCGATGAAACCCGCGACAATCCATGCAGAGATTCCCGCGACGATCCCGATGACGACTCCGATGACGATCACGGCAACAAATTCTGCCCTGATTCCGCAACCGACGCAACTGACTGAGGTAACAAGCGATGCAACAGCGGCGCAGGGATTGACTGCAACAAATGTGATCGAAACAAATCCCAATCTTGCTTCGCAGCCTCAACAACGACAACAAGTCGGTCAATTTGTGGTAAAACCGGACAATCAACCAGCATTGAATCCAAATCAGCAGGATGAGTTGTTGCAACGTCAAATCCGGCAAGATTTGCACAATGCAATAATAACTACAGTCTCCGAGACTCCGCAAGTTGCTGCGGTACTGCCAAAACCGTCCGGCGACCCGGCGATTGCAACAAAACCAGAACCGGTCGATACAGATAATCTGGAGCCTTTGCCAGGAACCGTCGAGCTGACGACAGATACCGTAGGTAAACCTTCCGCTGGCCAGGAGTTGACCAAGAGATTCATGTCAGATTCAGATACTGACGTGGAAACCGGCTTATCCGAAAAAAAGGATGCTTCTTTCTCGGTTCCGATTGGCTTTGACCGTGTGATTGGCTCCATAAATCAATCTGCTGTGATTCCTCCGCCGGTTGCGCAAGCGAGACCGGACTTGCACGAAGTCGTCAAGCAGGTCATGGACGGGATGGTTTCTCCCAACCAACAACTGAAAAGCTCACAGGTGATTGTTACCTTGAAACCGGAGCATCTGGGTGAAGTGACTGTAAAGATCAATGTGGACGGGGATAAGGTAACGGCAGCCTTCCATGCAGCTAGCACCGAGGTGCGGGGAATCCTGGAAAGTTCCATGTCGCAGTTGAAACAGGAAATGTCGCAGCAAGGCTGGAATTTTGATTCGGACGGCGTATTCGGCGGCATGCAGGAATTCCTCGGACAACAGCAACAACAACAGGCGCAACAACAACTGCGCGGCATGATGAATCATGCCAGGCCCGATGAGTATGACGATGCACTGGCCTTTTCCAGTAATGGAAACTTGCAGGTCATGTCGGCTACTGCAGTAGACTATCGAATTTAACTTTCAAGGAGGTGAGACATCATGGCGGTAACAGGTGTAAATTATTCAGCAGCAGCATCTTCGAACAACACTTCATCGACAAAGACCAGTCAGGATCTCGGCAAAGATGATTTTTTAAATCTTTTGGTTACTCAGCTGAAGTACCAAGATCCGTTGAGTCCGATGGAAGACAAAGAGTTTATTTCGCAAATGGCTCAGTTCACCAGTCTGGAACAGATGAAAAACATGAATAACTCTGTTCAGATCACACAGGCTACATCGTTCATCGGCAAACAGGTTACCTGGGCAGATAGTCAGGGCAATGAAATGTCTGGAGTTGTAAAATCAGTCAAGATTGTAAATGGCGAAGCCCGTGTATTGGTTGGCGATCAAACGCTGGAGTTGAAACAGATACTGACTGTTAGTGAAGTCGCCACAACCCCTGCGGTTGCATAAACTCCGGAGGTGACCAGGAATGACCGACAATCGGGTGTATTTTTCTAACCAGCCGATTCAGCCGATTCAATCGCCAATAGTGAAACCACGTTCGGCCGGAATGGCGAACACGATCGGCAATTTCGACCAAGTCTTGAACCAGACGATGGGCGGCGTGAAATTTTCCCAACACGCATCGCAGCGTCTCCAGACCAGAAACATCAATCTGAGCAATGAACAGATGAATCAATTGAAATCAGCCGTAGACAAGGCGGCGCAAAAGGGAGCAAGGGAATCGTTGATTTTGATGAACAACGATTTGGCGCTTGTAGTGAGTGTGACCAACAGGACGGTCATCACGGCCATGGATGGCTCAAGTATCAGGGACAATGTATTCACAAACATTGACAGCGCCGTGATCGTTTAGGACTGGACCTCTCAAGGGAGTCCCCGGCTGCCGAAGGATTGAAGCAGTCGCACGACGCGTGATCCAGGGCCATTTATTTATGAGGGAGGTCATTTCACTATGATGCGTTCAATGTTCTCCGGCGTTGCCGGTCTGCGTAATCATCAGACCGCTATGGACGTTATCGGAGCCAACATCTCCAACGTCAACACCGTCGGTTATAAAGGCGGACGATCCAATTTTTCCGATGTGATCAGCCAGACCATGCAGGGAGCTGCTTCTGCAACCGGTACCCGCGGCGGTACCAATCCGATCCAGATCGGCCTTGGCATGGGCCTGGCCGCGGTTGACACGATCATGACCAGCGGTAGCTATCAACCGACAGGCAAACAGACTGACCTGGCAATTCAAAATCAAGGTTTCTTCATCGTCTCTGACGGTCTCAACCAGTATTTCACCCGTGCCGGCAATTTCGACTTTGACGGAACCGGCAACTATGTGGTTCCCGGGACCGGTTTGAAAGTAATGGGCTGGCTGGGTGCTGACGGTGTGGTCGATACCAGCGGTCAGGTCACCGCTATCACGATCCCGTCAGGGATAACGCTTCCGGCAGTGGCGACTACGTCAATGACGTTTATCAACAATCTTTCCGGGACGGATACGCCAGGTTCTTCGGCACAGACCTCGTTGGAAGTGTATGACTCACTTGGCCGTGTTCAGACGCTGCAACAAAAATTCATCAAAACAGATGATTTGACACGTACCTGGCTGACCAAAGCGAGCCTGACCGACGAAACGATTGGTGTTTCGAATCCGCTCACGGAAATCACCTTCGATTCGGCCGGTAAGGTGAATACGGTAAAGCAAGTGGTGCTACATGAAGTGCCAAGCAAAAACCTGATTTTTGCTGATGGCCTGCAACTAAATAATACGTTGGCGAGCACCAATACGATAACGGGAGTTACGTTGTATGATGCGGCCGGCGCAGCACAAACCTATAGTATCACCTTTACCAATACAGGTGCGTCAGCATGGAACTATACAATTACAGACACATTAGGGGCGCCGGTGCAAACCGGTACGGCGTCCTATGCAGCAGGGCAGTATTCTTTCACTACAGTAGTCGGAACCTTACCGGAATTGACGTTGGGCAATTCTATTGGTATTGCCCCCGCGGCCGGAGCAGACCGTGTTGCAATTGCTTCAACCGGGTTGCCGCAGAGCAACATCCGATTCGCATCCGGAATGCAGCTCGATTCAACTGCGGGTAATATCCATGATGTTGGGTTTACTCTTTATGATGTGGACGGACAAGCCCACAATTACAACATGAGGATCACAACGGCTGCCGGACCTTTGTATTCCTACAATATTTATGACGCAGCCGATACGACTTTCTCAACTTCACTTGGCGATGGGACGATAACAGCAGCAATTGCTGCCGGCGATCCGAACTATTTTACACCTGGAACAGCCTTTAATCCCTGGGGGACTGGCGGAATCACTCCAATTAGTGTTAACGGCGCTATACCAGCAGCAGGAAGCTTTGTTGGTACAGTTCCAACAGTATCGCCCGGCACGTCAAACATCGCGATCCCAACACTCCAGATGGACAATACGACTGGATCTGTTCATCAATCTTACTACACGGTGTTTGACAATGCTCTCACTCCACATGTCTTGAAAATGGAGTTCACGCAGACTGCCGACAATACTTGGTCGTATAAACTTAACGAAGCTGGTGTGACAAATGCGACGTCATTGCTTTCCGGCACAGTAAAATGGGATACAACTTTAGTGCCTCCCGCGTACGTTTATACTCCTGCATTTAACAATAGTACATTTGATGTAGGGACTGGCGCGGCCAAAACAACAATCACGTTAGGAAACCCGACAACTGGCGTTGCTCCGGTCGGCACAGCTTTCATCGCTGCCTGTAATCCGACGTATGGAACGGCTGCCACTGTCAGCCCGGTAACATTCACTGCGCCGGGAGCAACCCAGTCAACCATCGCGATGGACGTCAGCGCGATTACCCAGTACGGTGGTTCCACCACAGTCCAGGCGAACAATCAAAACGGTAATGCTTCAGGTGCGCTTGATACGGTATCCGTCGATACTAGCGGCATGATCGTCGGCAAATTCAGCAATGGTAAAACGCAGAATCTGGCTAGGGTCGCCCTGGCGACATTCACTAACAATGCCGGTTTGACCCGTGTCGGAGATACTTTGTTTGCCGCATCCAACAACTCCGGTAATCCGGCCATCGGTACCAGCGGTACCGGTGGACGAGGCACACTGACTCCCGGATCGCTGGAAATGTCCAATATCGATCTGGCCGATCAGTTCAGCAAGATGATCATCACCCAACGTGGATTCCAGGCCAACTCCAAAATCATCACCACTTCCGATACCATGCTGGAAGAGCTTGTGAATCTGAAACGTTAATGACTGACAGTCCCCTCCGGAGGAGTTGTTTCTCCGGAGGGGCATTGATTCCGAAGGGAGAGGTGTGCGATGATTAAGTTGACAAAGTTCAAGACGAAGGATCATGAATTTGTCCTGAACGCCGATTTGATCGAAACGGTGGACGAAACACCAGATACAGTGATTACTTTGGTGAATGGCAACAAGGTGCTGGTGGAAGAAAGCATGGATGACATTATTCGGCTTGTCATCGCGTATCGACGGGAAATTCAACGGTTTGCCCGCTAATCGGCGGGAGAGCTGTTCAGTGAACAACCAGGGAGGGATATGTTATGGCTGATGAAGTAGTGGAAGAAAAAGCAGCGCCGACAAAGAAGCCGATTTTCGTTTATGTTGCTGTTGGGTTGGTTCTGGTGCTGGCATTGGCCGGCGGAACAGCTTACTATGTTGTGACGAATTATATGGGAGGCGGCAAGGCTGCTGCGCCGCGTGAACCTGGTGTCTTGATGAAGCTGGGCGACCCCAAGGAAGGGTTCATCGTTAATATCGGAGCGGCGAACAGCGGTCGCTACCTGAAAATCGGCGTAATATTGGAATTAAAGCCGGACAAGAATGCAAAGGCGGCAGGGAAAACGCTGTCCCCTGAGGAAATAAGGATTCAGGATGCAGTATTGCATGTGTTGCGCTCGCAAAGCATAACAGACTATGATCCGCAAAAGCAGGACCGGTTGAAAGAACTGATCAAACAAGAAGTGAACAGGGTGGTCGGGCGTGATATCGTAATGGAGGTCTATATTACCAATATCCTGTTGCAGTAATCCTAAATTTTGGACGAAACTTGTTTCGCAAGGTGGTGAGGTCAGTTGGCTGATGTACTTTCCCAAAATGAGATAGATGAGCTATTGTCAGCGATTTCCACCGGCGTGGTAAATGCTGAAAATATCAAGCAGGAACAAAAACAGAAAAAAATAAAGCTATACGATTTTAAACGGCCGGACAAATTTTCCAAAGACCAAATCCGCACACTATACATGTTGCATGAAAATTTTGCCCGCCTGCTGAATACTTATCTATCGGCGCATTTGCGCACCATGGTTCAGGTGAGCGTGGCATCAGTCGATCAGCTGACCTACGAAGAGTTTATCCGTTCAATGCCGAATCCCAGCGTGATCAGCGTTTTTGAAATGCGGCCATTGTCAGGCAACGCATTGATGGAAATCAATCCGTCGATTGTATTTTCAATTATCGACCGATTATTCGGCGGTGTTGGCACGCCCCCGGCAAAACCGCGAGAACTGACTGATATCGAACAATCGATCGTGGCCCGTCTGGTAAATAAAGCACTGGAATCACTTTCGGAGGCTTGGCGCCAGGTTGTAAATATCGAACCGCGGCTGGAAATTATCGAAAGCAATCCGCAGTTTACGCAGATCGTTCCGCCGAACGATATGGTTGTTATCATTACCTTGCAAACACGTATTGCCCAGACCGAAGGATTTATAAATTTGTGCATTCCTTATCTGGTGCTGGAACCGATCATGCCGAAGCTGACCACGTCATTTTGGGTTGCCTCGTCGATTGCCAGGGCCGGTTCAAAAACCAATGTGACCCAGATGCAGAAAAAACTGGAACGCACCCTGGTCCCGTTAATGGTGGAACTGGGAAAAATCAATGTCACAGTCGGAGAAATGCTGGACTTGACGGTGGGAGATGTGATTCGGCTTGATTCCAAAGTTAACGAGGAGTTGCCGATCATCATCGGACAGCATCAAAAATTCAAGTGTAAGCCCGGAAGCTCCAACAACCGTATTGCGGTGCAAATAACTCAAGTAGTACCAGAGGAGGAAGATGGACGTGAGTGATAGCTTTTTGTCACAAGAAGAAATAGATGCCCTGTTGCGTAACGAATCTCCGGCAGCCCCTTCGAACACTACGGCTTCAGCCAGTTCAGCCAACTTGTCTGATGTTGAAATCGATGCTCTCGGTGAAATTGGCAACATATCGATGGGTAGTGCAGCTACGACAATGTCAGTTTTGCTATCCCGCAAAGTTGAAATCACGACGCCGCGAGTTTCCATCATGTTGCTTGACGACATGCGAAAAGATTATCCAATGCCCTATATCATCGTGGAAGTTCGTTTTACCGAAGGGATTAACGGAACGAATTTGCTGGCGATGAAAGAAACCGATGCTGCAATCATCGCCGATTTGATGATGGGCAATGATGGCTCAAATCCGCCTACAGGAATGAACGAACTTTATATGAGCGCGGTGGCTGAAGCGATGAACCAGATGATGGGAGCAACCGCCACGTCTCTGTCAAGTATTTTCAAGAGTCGGGTCGATTTGGCGCCACCTAAAGTACGGTTGATTGATTTGGCCGGAAATGATAATATTACAGATAGCGTAACCGGTAATGAGGATTTGGTCCGGATTGCATTCCGCATGGTTGTAGAGGGTTTGATCGACAGCGAGATCATGTTGATTTTGCCGTTGAAAATTGCCCGCGACATGGTGGATGGTCTGCTTCATTCTTCGGCGCCGGCTCCTGCGCCACAGCCAGCAAAACCCTCAATTCCGTCCGCACCGGTTATGCAGCAATCGGCAGTAGCGCCGCCTGTACAACAACAACAGGCTTATATTCCGCCGCAACCTGCGCCGCAAAGGGGTCCTTCGCCGGTGGTGCCGGAGCAGAACGTAATTGTCCAACCGGCTCAGTTTGCTCCGCTCAAACAGAACATCATGAGCGTATCGGACTCCAACATCGGTATGATCATGGACGTTCCATTGCAAGTTACTGTGGAATTGGGTCGCACCCGCAAATTGATCCGCGAAATTTTGGAACTTGCTCCCGGTTCGGTCGTTGAACTGGATAAACTGGCTGGTGAACCGGTAGACATTTTGGTGAATGGAAAAATAGTCGCCAAAGGGGAAGTGGTCGTTATTGATGAAAACTTTGGTGTGCGTATCACAGGTATCGTCAGTATGCAGGAAAGAGCGAGCACTTTGCAGTAATATACAGTAGAGATTGTTTTACGAAGTAAGGAAGGGGATTGCTGATGGGATTGCGAGTCTTGGTAGTCGATGACGCGGCATTCATGCGGATGATGATCAAGGATATTCTGTCCAAGAACGGTTTTGAAGTAGTCGGCGAAGGTGCTAATGGATTGCAGGCTGTTGAGAAGTACAAGGAGCTCAAACCGGATCTGACGACAATGGATATTACCATGCCGGAAATGGATGGAATTAGCGCGGTCAAAGAAATCAAAAAGTTTGATCCGCAGGCAAAAATCATCATGTGCAGCGCGATGGGCCAACAGGCAATGGTTATTGAATCGATTCAATCCGGTGCGCGGGATTTTATCGTCAAGCCTTTCCAACCAGACCGGGTATTGGAAGCGATCCGTAAGGCCGTTGGCTAAAATGCTGGGGTCGTCGAAGCAACTCAAAGTTGCTTGCGCTATCCTCTGGATGGTTTTATTACTATTCGGCTTTTCCGGTCTGACGATGGCTACAGAAACTCCGACGACACCAGGTTATCTGCAGTATCAAGAACCGGCCAAGGCGGCTGCGGGATCGACGATGGGGACCTTGGCCTATGTGTTTTCACTGATTGTTTTGTTTATCGGCGTTATTGCACTTGCGTATCTGACCTCGCGTTTTCTTGCTGCAAAAATGGGGGGGATTGGCCAGAGCGCCGGTTCCTCAATTCATATGACTCTTGCATTAGGACCGAATCGCAATATTCATCTTGTGGAGATGGCGGGGCGGTTTTTTGTCGTAGGGGCAACAGAGCAATCTATTCAACTGCTGTTTGAAATTGATTCACCGGAACAGATTGAAGCAATTCGCAGCAGTGCCAAAACAAATCAACCAAGTTTTGAAGCGGCATTGGGGAGCCAAATTCTGGCGCTCAAACAAATCCGCGAACGTTTCCCGACAGTGTTTTCGCCGCCGGGAAGTTCGTCGCGAAATGATGAAAATGAGAAGAGGTAAGGCTGAGTTGTCCGTTTGCGGATTGTTTCGTCCGACAACAGGCATGGGTTTGCTGGTGCTCGGTTGCCTGATTGCTATGGCTGTTCCGGCAGCTGTGCAAGCAGCGCCGCTAGTTCCAGCGCCAAATCTTAATATTGGTGTTACACCAGCAGGCAAACCGCAAGATGTTGCCTTGAGTTTACAAATCCTATTAATGCTGACCGTATTGTCATTAGCGCCGTCGATAATCATCATGATGACGGCGTTTACGCGCATTATTGTCGTGCTGTCCTTTCTGCGCAGCGCGCTCGCAACCCAGCAGATGCCACCCAACCAGGTGATTGTGGGATTGGCCTTGTTTCTTACCTTTTTTACCATGTCGCCATACTTTGATCAGATTTATAAGAATGCCTGGCAGCCGTTTCTCGCTGGCACGCTTTCGCAAGAAAACGCTACAACGGAAGCATTGAAACCTTTACGGGAATTTATGTTCAAGCAGGCGCGTGAAAATGATATCGCGTTATTCGTTAATTTGATGGACGGGCCGCGTCCAGCGACGCAAAATGATGTTCCAACGACGGTATTAATTCCGGCGTTCATCATCAGTGAACTAAAAACCGCTTTTCAAATTGGCTTTTTAATTTATATTCCATTTATCGTGGTCGATATGGTGGTCGCATCCACCCTGATGTCGATGGGGATGATGATGGTGCCGCCGGTAATGATTTCTCTGCCGTTCAAGATTCTGTTGTTCATTTTGGTCGACGGCTGGCATCTGGTGATACGGTCGTTGTTGATGACATTTAATTAGCTGGGAGGGACGCAGCGTGTCGCAGGATATTGCAATTCAGCTGGGACGTGAAGCTTTATTCATGGTGATGCTCGTCTCCGCGCCGATGTTGGGTCTGGGACTCATTGTTGGGGTCGCTGTCAGTATTTTCCAGGCAACAACACAGATCCAGGAACAGACATTGGTCTTTGTTCCCAAAATCATCGCCACATTTGTGGCGATTCTTATCTTTGGCCCCTGGATTTTGGGCATGGTAGTCGATTTTACCCGTGACCTCTTTATGTCCTTCAACAGTGTGATTCGATAGAATTGAGGTTGTTGTGGATTTTGCGGCGGTGCTTGCCAATCAATTTGTCCAATTCCTGCTTGTCTTTGCCCGAGTTACCGGGGCGTTGACTTCAGCGCCAGTCTTTGGCAGCAAAGTGATTCCGGTTTATGTACGGGTCGGCCTGGCGATATTATTATCTTTGATGTTGATTCCGTTTTCGAGCTGGAACGCCGACCGTCAACCAACATCACTAATGATGCTGGGCTGGTGGGTATTGGTTGAATTGACCTACGGCTTAGCTTCCGGTTATGTTGCGGCTTTGTTTTTTCAGGCGGTGCAGATGGCGGGGCAATTGATCGATATGCAGGTCGGGTTTGGCATGATCAATGTGTTTGATCCGCAATACGGCCAACAAGTCCCGCTGGTCGGCAATTTCAAGTTTTTGATGGCATTGGTGGTGTTCCTTGCTTTGCAGGGACATCACGTGATTATTACCGGATTGGCGGAGAATTTTCGCACCGTGCCGTTAGGCGTGCAACTTCATCTTGATAATGCGGCGGCCATGATGGTGGACGCAGTGGCCAATATGTTCGTTCTGTCGCTGCGGATTGCCCTGCCGGTAATGGGAACCGTATTGATGACCGACGTCGCGCTGGGAATACTGGCCAGAATCATGCCGCAGATGAATGTGTTTGTCGTAGGGATTACCGGTAAACTTGTCGTTGGCATGTTTATGCTTTATCTGATTTTGCCCTTTTATGTTTCGTTTTTGGAGGTCGGCTTTGAAGGAATTTTTCGGGATTTTTCACGAATGTTTGAAATTCTTGCCAAAGAGACCCGATAACAAATTTCGGTTTGACCTGCAACGTTTTGATTCTTCTGAGAAAACGGAAGAACCGACGCAGCGCAAACAGGAAGAAAGCCGCAAAAAAGGCCAGGTAGCCAAAAGTGCGGAACTGAGTTCGGTTTTTGTCATTTTGGCGGCATTTCTTGCCCTGAAAACAGCTGGCCCGCATTTATATGAAAAATTGATCGGTTATATGCGGCATATCTTTAATGGCCTGAGTGTTCGCGGGGACTTCACGATTCAGTCGGTACAACTGGTGATTGCCGAGGCAGGCATGAATTTTTTCGAAGCAGTATTGCCGCTGATGGTTTCTGTGCTGTTGGTTGCAGTTAGCGTATCTATTTTGCAAGTGGGTTTTTCATTCAACCCTGACACAATCATGCCCCAATTTAGCCGGATTAATCCTATTTCAGGATTTGGCCGGATTTTTTCAAAAAGGTCCCTGGTGGAACTGATCAAATCCTTGTTGAAAATTACCGTGGTCGGCTATTTCATTTTCCGATTCATTCAGAAAGAGACGCTGCGAATTCCTTCGCTGATGATGGCTGAGATTTCCGATTCGTTTGCTCTACTTGCCGGGATCATTTATGATTTAGCGTTTCAGATTGCTATGGTTATTCTAGTGCTGGCAATTTTGGATTATGGCTACCAATGGTGGGAGCATATGCAGAATCTGAAGATGAGTAAGCAGGAAGTCAAGGAGGAAATGAAACAAACTGAAGGAAATCCGCAGATAAAAAGTAAAATTCGCGAAAAACAGCGGGCGATTGCCACGCGACGGATGATGGCGGAAGTGCCGAAAGCAGATGTGGTGGTCACCAACCCGACCCATTTTGCCGTAGCGTTAAAGTATGAATCCGGCATGGAAGCGCCGACCGTGGTTGCCAAAGGCGCCGATTTCATCGCGCAACGGATTCGTGAGATTGCCAAGGAGAATGATGTTGTCATTGTAGAAAACAAACCATTGGCTCAGGCGTTGTTTAAGAATGCCGAAGTGGGCGATCCGATTCCGCCGGACCTATATAAGGCGGTTGCCGAAGTTCTGGCTTATGTATATCGACTGAAGCGAAAGTACTCTTGAGTTCTGGATGGAGATAATTCATGGGCGATAATAATGCCTTGATCAGTAAACTGAATAAATTCAGCGATGTGATGCTGGCGCTCGGCGTGGTTATGATCGTTATGATGATGATTATTCCATTGCCACCGTTTCTGTTGGATTTGCTTTTGGCACTTAATATCACTTTGTCTCTGACAATCGTGATGATTTCGATTTATAATGTCGAGCCGCTCCAGTTTTCCGTGTTTCCATCCCTGCTGCTCGTAACCACGCTGTTTCGCTTGGCGCTGAACGTTTCGGCAACCCGGCTTATTTTGCTGCAAGGCTACGCCGGGGAAGTTATCCTGGCGTTCGGCAGTTTTGTTGTCGGTGGCAATGCCGTGGTCGGATTTATTGTGTTCATTATCCTGATCCTGATTCAGTTCATTGTCATTACCAAGGGCGCGGAGCGGGTCGCCGAAGTCGCCGCACGATTTACATTGGACGCAATGCCTGGCAAACAGATGGCGATCGATGCTGATTTGAACGCCGGTCTGATCAATGATAACGAGGCGCGTACCCGTCGGCGCAATATCCAGCGGGAGGCCGATTTTTACGGTGCTATGGACGGCGCCAGTAAGTTTGTCAAGGGCGATGCGATTGCTGCAATCGTAATCATCGTGGTTAATATTCTGGGCGGCTTCGTCATCGGTATGGTCCAACGGGATATGTCGATTTTGCAGGCACTTCAGACATATACGCTGCTGACGGTCGGTGAGGGCCTGGTCAATCAGATTCCGGCGCTGTTGATTTCTACCGCAACCGGCATTGTGGTGACCCGTGCCGCATCGGAAGACAATCTCGGTCACGATATTGCCGCCCAGCTGCTAGCCTATCCAAGAGTGTTTTTCCTGGTGGCTGCAGTGTTGGCAGTGTTGTCGGCTGTACCAGGACTGCCGGGGATTCCTTTCCTGTCAATCGCGATCATGATTGCCGGACTGGGATATATTTTACAGAAAACAGCCAAGACCGCACAGGAAACCGCGGTTACCCAGCAGGAAGAAAAAGAACTGGAAGAGGTGCGAAAACCGGAAAATATTGTTTCATTGCTGCAGGTTGACCCGATTGAGCTGGAAATCGGTTACAGCCTGATACCGCTTGTCGATGTCGCTCAAGGCGGAAATTTACTGGACCGGGTGGTCATGATCCGCCGCCAATGTGCGCTTGAAATGGGGATTGTCGTGCCGACCATCCGCATACGCGATAATATTCAATTAAAACCTAATGCATATGTGATAAAAATAAAGGGAATTGAGGTTGCCAAGGGCGAATTATTACTTGATCACTTTTTGGCAATGAATCCAGGAACGGTTACCGAAGAAATCCCCGGGGAAGAGACGATGGAACCAGCGTTTGGCTTGCCGGCTTTGTGGATTCATGAAGCATATCGGGAACGCGCCGAATTGTCCGGTTATACTGTGGTTGATCCGATTTCCGTATTGGCAACCCATTTGACTGAAGTGGTTAAAGGTCATTGCGACGAGCTGCTCGGTCGACAGGATGTCCAGACACTGATCGATTCGGTCAAGCAGGATCATCCGGCCGTCGTGTCGGAACTTGTGCCGGCGATGCTGTCGGTGGGCGACATTCAAAAAGTGTTGGTTTGTTTACTCAAAGAGCGGGTTTCCGTCCGGGATCTTGTCAGCATTATGGAGACGCTTGCTGATACAGCGACCTTTACCAAAGACCCGGAAGTTTTGGCCGAATATGTGCGGCGGACTTTGTCACGCAACATATCCCGCCAGTACATCCAAAACAATACGTTGACCTGCATCACGCTTGACCCGCAAACGGAAAACCAGATCGTATCAGGAGTGCAGCATTCCGACCGGGGCAGTTTTGTCAATCTCGATCCCGGTTCCATGCAACAGTTTATCAATAGTTTGTCCAACGAGATTCAAAAACTTACGGCGACCGGTTTTCACCCGGTTTTGCTTACCAGTCCGGCATCACGGCTATATGTGAGGAAATTGACCGAACGAATCGCTCCCAACCTGGTCATCTTGTCCTTTGCGGAATTGGAAAACCAGATTGAAGTCCAGTCTGTAGGGATGGTGAAAATCTAATTGAAAGTCAAGACTTATCGGGCGCCGACATTGGCAGAAGCCTTGGCGGAAGTGAAAAACGACCTCGGTCGTGAGGCCGTGATCGTTCAGACACGACGGCTCAGACAGGGTGGTTTCCTCGGAATGATGGCGACGGAAATAGTCGAAGTAACTGCTGCGGTTGACACCACACTTGCCAAAGCGAACAAAGCTGCTGCGGCAAGGCCGCCGGAACCGAAGCCAAAGGAAAATGATGCCGATGATGCAAAAATGCTGGCGTTGCACCTAGAGTTGGCCAGTATGCGCAAATCATTGGAAAGTGTTTTGGAAGGTCGGGCGACAACGCAAAAAACAACTTCGGAGATGCCGCCGGAAAAAAAGAAAACGTTTTTGCAGGAATGGTCCCGCAAAAATGACCTCGACCCGGTTGCTGCTGATGCATTGTTCTATGGGATTCCCAATATCAATTCGCTGAGTTCCGAGCTGTTTCAGTCCCGCCTGCGCGAACGTTTAATCGCTCATTTTCAGGATGTGGCGGGCATTACAGTCCGCCCGGCATATTGCAAGGTCGTTGCCCTGATTGGGCCGACAGGGGTTGGCAAGACAACAACCGTGGCCAAGCTGGCCGCCAATTTCGCGCTGAAGGAAAAGTATCGCGTTGCTTTGGTTACGGCCGATACCTACCGAATTGCAGCAGTGGAACAACTGAAAACATACGCCGATCTTATCGGAATTCCAATTGATGTGGTTTATACGCCGCAAGAAATGCGCAGTGCACTATATCGTCATCAGGATAAGCAATTGGTATTGATTGATACGGCGGGGCGGAGTCCGTCGAATCAGCCGCAACTGGCAGAGTTGGAAGCATTGCTGGCGGTGGATGACAATATCGAAAAACATTTGGTGCTCAGTGCAACAACTAAATTTACCGATTGTCTTGAGGCTGTACAGCGTTTTCAGCCGTCAAAACCACAAAAATATCTGTTCACCAAACTTGATGAAGCCAGCAATTTAGGGACATTGTTCAACTTGATGTTTCATGCGCCCAAGACGTTGTCGTATATCACGACAGGACAGAATGTGCCGGATGACATTGAATTGGCTGATCCGAATCGACTGACTACAATGATGTTGCGAGGAAAATCATGAACGATCAGGCAAATCGACTGCGCCAGATGAATGAAATGATGGGAGCTTCGCGTAGCGCTATTCTGAAGCCGATTCAGACGCAAGCGCGGGTTATTACGGTTACCAGCGGCAAAGGCGGTGTCGGTAAAACCAATGTTACCGTTGCTTTGGCGGTGGCGTTCGCTAGATTGGGCAAGAAAGTTCTTATTTTGGATGCCGACCTGGGTCTATCTAATGTAGATGTGATTTTGGGCGCTTCAGCGCCGGGAAATCTGTTTCAAGTCATTCACAACGGGCTGGACCTGAACGACGTGGTTGCTGATGGACCTCTGGGAATCAAGTTTATCTCTGGCGGTTCAGGAATTTATGACTTGTCGAATCTCTCCGATTCACAGATTCAATATTTTCTGCATCAAGTCGGACAGTTTGACAATTGGGCCGATATCATTTTGATCGATACCGGTGCAGGGTTGAATCGCATGGTGCTCAATTTCGTCTTGGCGGCAGATGAAGTGGTTGTAGTCACAACACCGGAACCAACAGCAGTTGCCGATGCTTATGCGGTAATCAAGGCGTATGCCGCTAAAGGCGGACAATCGCCGGTCAGGCTGATTGTAAACCGGGTGAGGGAACTTGCCGAGGGAGAAGGCGTGCTAAATAAGCTCGCGAAGGTGTCACAGCGCTTTTTGGGTTTGCCGATTTCACATCTGGGTTTCATTTTTGAAGACCGGATGGTACAAAAAGCAGTAACCAGCCAAGTTCCACTAATGGTTGCATACCCCGACAGCGTCGCAGCGCGCTGTATCGACCGAATTGCCCATTCGTTGCTTTTTGGCGAGGATTTGCCGGTTCCCCGCGGTATCCGTGGATTGTTCCAGCGATTGCTGGCCCGTGGCTGAACTGTATCGTGTTGAAGTGACTCTGATGCTATGGAGGGATAGCTTTTGATCAAGATATTGGTTGTTGATGATTCGGCATTCATGCGAAAGGTCTTGTCTGATTTGTTCAAGAGCCAGCCCGATTTTGAAGTGGTCGATATTGGCAGGAATGGTGCGGAAGCTTTGGAAAAAGTTAAGCAACATTCGCCTGATGTGGTGACGCTGGATGTTGAAATGCCGGTAATGGATGGTTTGACGGCTCTGGAACAGATCATGGCTGTGAAACCAACTCCGGTCGTAATGGTTAGTAGCCTGACCAAGGCGGGCGCCGATGCCACGATCAAGGCTTTGAGTCTGGGCGCGGTCGACTTTGTTGCCAAAAGCGCCGGTTCGATTTCGCGAATTGACGAGATTGAAAAGGATTTGTTGCAAAAATGCCGTGAAGCGGCAGGGGTCAGTGGTAGCCGGTTGCGTGTGGCTCCCCTGATAGCCGCCAAGCCGTTAAGAATACCGGAACGAACAACAGCGCCAACTCCGCCGGAAAAGCCGATAATCGTTGAAAAGACACTTGGCGTCGACAAGGCTGCATCGAGTATTGTCAGAACTGCCCCTGTTTTTGGCGCGACTTCCGGCGTAGATGACTGGATTGTGGCCATCGGGACTTCGACCGGCGGTCCACGTGCACTTCAGGAAGTCCTGACCAGATTGCCAGGCAGCCTGCCCTGCCCTACAGTTATTGTTCAGCATATGCCGCCCGGTTTTACCAAATCACTGGCGGAACGACTGAATACACTGAGCGAGCTAACGGTCAAGGAAGCGTCCGACAATGACCGTTTGGTCGCTGGAACAGTTTATATCGCGCCAGGCGATTTTCATCTCACGCTTCGTCGCGAAGCAAGCGGTACCTATGTTAAACTTAATAAAGAACCTGCAATCGGTGGATTGCGACCGGCTGTGGATCCGATGATGGTTTCGGTTGCCGAGACTTACGGAACCAAGGCAGTAGGGGTTATCCTTACAGGAATGGGGCATGACGGGGCAAAGGGAATGCAAGCTATCAAGCGGCTGCAAGGACGTACGATCGCAGAAGATCAATCGACATCAGTGGTGTTCGGTATGCCGAAAGCAGCGATTGAGGCAGGAGTGGTCGATACCATTTTGCCGTTGCCACAGGTGGCTGAGGGAATCGTGCAGTGTCTCAAGAAGGGAGGGCTCAAATAAAATGGATGTGAATCAATATCTTGGTTTATTTTTGGAAGAGGCGCGGGAACATTTGCAGACACTGAATCGTTGTGTTCTGGATCTGGAACATGACCCCGGCAATCTGCAGATTTTGGACGAGATCTTCCGTAGTGCCCATACGATCAAAGGGATGTCTGCAACGATGGGTTATGCGGCTATCGCAGAGTTGACGCATGAAATGGAAAATGTGCTGGATTTGCTGCGCAAGGGAACATTGAAAGCCCACGCAGGAATTATCGATACATTATTCCAATGTGTGGACCGGTTGGAACAATTGGTGGAAGAAGTGGTCAGTGGGCAGTCCGGTGGAGTAGAAGTCGCAGCGTTGTCGGCGAAACTTGCGGCATTGGCCAAAGGCGAGGAAGTACCAGTCGTCGTATCTGAAACGGTAGTTCCGGCAGTCGCGGAGGATGCCGTAAAAACGGATATCGCCCTTAATGAGACCGAAGAGCAATTGGTTAATTCGGCAATTGCGCAGGGTATGCAGGTATTTCAACTAATAATCGGTATCCGTGAAGGCACTTTGTTAAAGTCGGTGCGGGCTTATATGGCGATGAAGGCGCTCGATGAGCTTGGGGATGTCATTAAGACCGATCCGCTGGTCGAAGATCTGGAAAAAGATAATTTTGGTCAGGAATTCAGCGTGGTACTGGTTACAGAGATTGCTGCGGATAAAGTGAGGGAGACAATTCTATCCATCGCTGAAATAGAAACGGTAATTGCAATTCCCTGCGCCAGTACCGAAGCGAGAGTGAATAGACCGCAAATCGCAGAAAAAGCCGGTGTCGCGGCAATCGCGGAAACGATTTCGGAACCGGCTCGCGAGGCGATGAAAGAAGCACCCAAAGAAGCCAAAGCGGTCGATCCGGCTGCGGCAAAAGCAAAGGGGCGCGCGTTATTGCGGGTCGATGCCGAGAAACTCGATTCATTGCTGAATCTGGTTGGCGAATTGGTCATTAATAAAACACGACTGCAACAGATCGGATTATCGAATCAACTGACGGAACTAAGTGAAGCCATCGAGCAAATGGATCGGGTGACCACGGATTTGCAGGGTGTGGTCATGAAACTACGGATGGTTCCGGTCGGTCAGGTATTTAACCGCTTTCCGCGGATGGTCCGTGATTTGTCGCATAGCCTGGGCAAAGAGATAAACCTGATCATCCAAGGCGAAGAAACCGAACTGGACAGGACCGTGATTGATGAGATCGGCGACCCGTTGGTTCATTTGCTGCGCAACTCGATCGATCACGGGATTGAAAAGCCGGCGGACCGCACTGCGGCTGGCAAGAACCCGGTAGGGGAAATACGTCTGATAGCCCGCCACGAAGGGAATCATGTGTTGCTGCTGGTGTCGGATGACGGCAAAGGACTCAAGGCGGAAGCAATCAAGCAAAAAGCGTTGGAAAAAGGACTGGTCAGCAAGGCGGAACTGGATGCCATGGATCCCAGCGATATCATGCGTCTGATTTTCATGTCCGGTTTTTCTACAGCGGAAACTGTCACTGATGTTTCGGGCAGGGGAGTCGGAATGGATGTCGTCCGGACCAAGATCGAAGCGCTGGGAGGAACACTGGAACTGGATTCTACGCCGGGACAGGGAACGCGGGTACGGATTCGCCTGCCACTGACATTGGCGATTATCCAGGCTCTGCTGATTCAGGTCCAGGCAGAAACTTATGCGATTCCTCTGGGATCGATCGATAGCACGATCAATATCGTGCCGGCGGATATCCGTACCATCCAACAGCAGGAAGTGATTCTGCTGCGGGGGCAAATAATTCCTCTGGTAAGACTGGGCCGCCGGTTGGGCATCGAACAGTCGAACGATTTTGGTGAAGAACAGGAACTGTATGTTGTCATCGTTCAATCAGGCGACAACAAGATCGGTTTATTGGTTGACTCGCTGGTCGGACAGCAGGAAATCGTTATCAAGTCACTAGGGACGATCCTCACCGGAATCAAGCAGATTGCCGGAGCAACGATATTGGGCGACGGGCAGGTCGTTCTGATTCTTGACGTTAACGCCCTGGGATAGAGAGGAGGTTTTGTGATGTCGGAAATCGAAAATGTGAGTAATGAACTGAAGTTGATTATTTTCAAACTGGGTCGTGAAGAATACGGCATGGATATACTCCGGGTCCAGGAAATCAAGCGGATGATGAGTATCACCCGCGTACCCTCGACACCGTCCTTTATTAAAGGAGTCATTAATCTTCGCGGTAGTGTTTTGCCGGTGATAGATCTGCGCACCCGACTCGGCCTGCTCGAAGGGGAGTTGCAGGATTCTGCCCGGATTATCGTGGTTCTGGTCAACGAAGCCACAGTGGGTTTTATTGTCGATGAAGTGGTTGAAGTGACCACCATTGATACGACGCTTGTAGAGAGCGCCCATGCGCTGTCTACCGGACTTTCCACTGAATACATCAGCGGAATTGCCAAAGCGGAAAACAGATTGTTCATCATGTTGAATCCTGACTCGATCGTAAATATCCAACAAGCGTGAGGTGAGTGTTTTGGAGAAAGAGGAAGTATTATCGCTTAGCCCCATGCAGTTGGATGCACTAAGAGAGATTGGCAATATCGGCGCAGGAAATGCGGCAACGGCCTTGTCTCAGATCATCAATCGCAAGATTGATATGTCGGTGCCTCGGCTCAACATTCTGCCGCTTAGCGAAGTGCCTGATGTTGTAGGCGGCGCTGATACAATGGTTGCCGGCGTATATCTGCGGGTGTTCGGTCCGGCTCCAAGCAGCATTTTGTTTCTGCTGCCTCGCGATAGCGCATTTTCTCTGGTTGATATGGCAATGGGACGCGATAACGGAACGACCGATGTGCTTAATGCCATGGATGAATCTGCATTGATGGAAATTGGCAATATTTTGGCCGGCTCTTTCCTGAATGCACTTTCTTATTTCACAAAAATGACCTTGCTGCCTTCGCTGCCTGCATTGGCCATGGATATGGCTGGTGCAATTCTTAGCGTTATTCTGATTCAACTAGGACAAGTCGGCGATTATGCACTGGTGATCGAAACCGAATTTGCAACCGAAGCTAATGACGTGCGGGGACACTTTTTCCTGATTCCGGACCCGGGTTCGCTGGGAGTTATCCTTAATACTTTAGGGGTGAACGAATAATGCCGGAACTTATAAAGGTGGGTATGGCCGACCTAAAGGCAGGAAAAGCCCCTGACAGCATTATTTCCTACGGACTCGGATCGTGCGTGGGCATCGCTTTATACGATCCACAAACCAAAGTGGGCGGCTTGGCTCATATCATGTTGCCGGATAGCACTCAAGCAAGGGCAACTGATAATACGGCAAAGTTTGCCGATACTGCACTGCCGGTTTTGCTTGATCAGGTGATTGCTTTGGGCGGGTCTCGCAGTCGTCTGACAGCGAAAATTGCCGGTGGATCGCAGATGTTCAGTTTTGCGCAAGCAACTGATGTGATGCGTATTGGTGACCGCAATGTGGAAGCAGTAAGAACTGTGTTGAAAGCACTGGCGATCCGGCTGGTTGCTGAGGATGTTGGCGGAAATTACGGGCGGACGGTGGAATTGTTGCTGGATTCCGGCGCATTTGTCATCAAGACTGTAAATAAAGGGGAGAACAGACTGTAGCCACGACGGGACTGCAATCTGGAGGTGAGAACAATACAGGCCAAAGATGTGGATGCGTTATGGCAAGCCTATCAAACCGAGCATTCGGCTGATGTCCGCGAAAAACTGGTTCATCATTACCTGCCGCTGGTTAAAGTGGTCGCCGGACGAATTGCCATGGGAATGCCACAATATGTCGAACGGGAAGAATTGATCAGTAATGGCTATTTTGGCTTGTTGGAGGCCATTGAACGTTTTGATCCCAAACGGGGGTTCAAGTTTGAAACTTATGCGGTGGTAAGGATTCGCGGCGCCATCCTCGATGCGATACGCGCTCAGGATTGGATTCCTGTTTCTGTCCGGCAAAAAGCCCGCGGTTATACGCAGGTTTTGGCGGAATTAGAACAACAACTGGGGAGATCGGCGACCGACGAAGAAGTTGCAGCTGCTATGAATATGACGCCGCAAGATTTTGGCCAGTTTATCGGACAATTGCAGGCGACGACCGTGATGCCGCTTGAAGATTACACTCATAGCGATTCGATCTCCGATTCCGCCGAAAGCCCTAGTGAACAGGCCGAAATCGGTGAAGTCAAGGAAACTCTGGCAATGGCGATTGAAAAATTGCCGGAGAAGGAAAGAATCGTTGTTTCGCTTTACTATTATGAGGGATTGACATTAAAAGAAATTAGTCTGATCTTGAAATTGTCAGAGGCCCGTATTTCACAACTGCATACGAAAGCGGTATTTCGGCTGCGCGGGGCGCTCACTCGAATCAAATCCAGTTTGCTGTGAATCCTGCGGGGGAAAGGGGCGAATTTGTGGACGTGCATAATGAGATGTTTTCAATTGAGATTCGCGAAGAAGGGGTCTTTCTTGTTGTTGAGGCTCCGACTAGCGGCGCGACGCCGGTTCAAGTCGGTCAGATCGTAGATGCCTTGAACGCTCAAAAAGTTGAAGACTATAATCGAGCCGCTGTCGAGGCGGCAGTGCGTTCCATGAGCGGTGAACCGGTTAAGATTGCCGAATCGCAAAAATCGCGTCCCCAGGCGGAAATTAGCGTACTAGTTTCCCGCGACCGCATGGAAGCTTTTTTACAAATAGATTTGCCGGAAGGTGCACGGAAACCGGATGCGGAGACGGTGATGGAAAAAATCGATAAGTCGGGCGTCCTTTTCGGTTTGTTGCCAGAATCGATAGACCTTGCAATAAGACAACCTGGCCTGCGAATTCTCTGCGCCAAAGGGCAGGCGGCCGAAAATGGTCAGGATGCAACGATCGAGTATATGGTCGACTTGGAACGACGGGGAAAACCGGCGGAAACTATCGACGGCGGCGTTGACTTTAAAAATCTCGGTTTATATATCAATGTGGAAAAAGGACAGGTATTGGCGGTTAAGCATTTGCCGGGACAAGGCGTGGAAGGCTATGACGTATGTGGAAATTCCATCCCGCCAAGGGCAGGCAAGGATCTGGTGCTTCACCCCGGTGCAAATGTCCTGATTGAAGAAGACAGCAAACTGGTTGCAGCCGTTAGTGGTACGGTCACTGCTGCCGGAGGAAAATTATCAGTTTCACCTGTGCTTAATATCAAAAGCGATGTGGATCTTTCTACAGGCAATATCGATTTTGCCGGCGATGTAGTGATCAATGGGTCCGTGCAGGAAGGGTTTTCAGTCCGAGCCGGCGGTAATGTTGATATTGCCGGCATGGTAAGCGGCGGCAACGTCAAGGGGTGCAACGTTACAATCCGCCAGGGCATTCTCGGTCTGAACAAAGGCCTGATCGAAGCTTCTGGGACGGTTGTGGCGAAGTTTGTCGAGAATGCCCGCGTGACTGCCGATCAGGATATTTTGATCAATGACGTCGTGTTGCACAGCCAGTTAAGCGCTGGTAAAAAAGTGAGGGTAGAAGGCAAGCGAGGGCAGATTGTCGGCGGGGTTATTTCCGCAGGCGATGAGATTTTAGCAAAATCAGCCGGCTCATCATCGGCCACGCCAACAGAATTGCAGGCAGGAGTCAATCCCAAATTGAGGGAAGCCTATCTGGCGATGCGTAAAGATCTGAAAGCCGCCGAAGCAAGCTTGGATCAATTGCAAAAAGGGTTATTTACGTTACGTTCGATTGACAAAGCAAAATTACCGCCGGAAAAACAGGAATTGTTGCTCAAAATTACCCGAGCTCAGTTTTCTACGATGGGGCAAGTCGAATCAATGCGAAAAAAAATGGCTGAACTGGAGACGGCCTATGAAGAATTAAAGGGTGGACAAGTGAAAATTTCGGATTACGTATATCCGGGCGTAAAGATCGTAATTGGGTCCTTGGTCAAGCCGATATCGGAAGAGTATCGTTTTGTGGTGTTTTATGCCGATGCCGGTGAGATAAAATTCCGTCCGTTCAAGTGAAACGGCAAGTAGTCCCGACGTGAATGATGGGGTGAGCGTCGATGTACATCAGACCGATGGACTTGCAGGTCATGATTCCGCGCACGATTGATGCAGCAAGAGTTGCTTCGGTTACCGACCAACAAACGGTAACCCAGCAACAGCAACTTGCCGCGCAGTTGAAACAGGCTGCGGCAGAAAAGCAACAACAGGTTTTGTCAACAAAGCAGGCGGAGCATGATGGAAAAGTTTCAACCGAAGATTTGAATAAGGAAAAACCGCAACGGCGTCAACATAAGAAACGGGATGATCAACAACAGACTGACGGTGAAAAAGAAACTGCCGTTAAAGTGCATAGCGAACCCCAAGATCCTGTACGCGGACATACAATCGACATCAAGACCTGACAGGAGGAACCATGCTCAATGTGACATTGACAATTCTGGCGCTCTTCGTTGCCTGTCTGCTGGTATGGTTTGCCATGCGGCGCAGCAAAATGGTGCAGCGGGTGTCGGAAAATTTATCCGGTCCGGTCGAACAGATGCAGGAACAGATTTTATTGACTGCGGATACGGCAATAGATCGGCTGGATTCAAAAATTGCCCAGATGGAGATTTTGCTTGCCGAAATCGACCGTCGCAGCAATTTGCTGGCGCAACAAAGTCAGCAACTGCAAATGCGACAACTGCAATGCGAACAGCAACAGCAACAAATGATGGAGTGGTTGCAAAAACAACGCCAACAAATCGAACAGGAACTGGTTTTGCGTCAACAGGCTATGGCAAGGTTGCCGCAACCGGCGCCGGTCCTTGAAATCGCTCCGCCGGTTCGGCCCAATTCAGCTCGAACCCAACCACTAACTTCGCTGAAACCCACCTTAAGGGAAATGCCGACAGAACCGACAAGAAAGAATCATGAACAACAGATAGTTGCGCAACCTCCGATACCGTCTGCAGTGGTAAAACCTGCAACAAAGACGGTTGCGCAGTCTAAGCCTTTGGTCAAGGATAAACGGACCATGATTCTGGACATGGCGGAACAGGGGTGGTCTGTCACAGATATTGCGCAAAAAATGGGCATTGGCAAAGGCGAAGTCATGCTGCTTTTAAAACTGCGCAAAAAGACAGTCGAGTGAACCGAACAATTGCTTGCTGAAGACGAAGTGGTGTGGTAAAATGTATTTCGACGTGTTAATGACACACGTGGCAGTCTGCCGCTGATCCTGTGCCGACAATCGGTGCGAGCGGAAACCAGCTGTCACGGAGGAAAAAACAGGAGGTGCCTTATGTCCGTTATATCCATGAAACAACTTCTCGAGGCGGGGGTTCATTTCGGTCATCAGACCAGAAGATGGAATCCCAAAATGGCTCCGTATATCTTTACGGAGCGAAACGGCATCTATATCATTGACCTGCAGAAAACTGTCAGGAAAGTGGAAGATGCTTATAATTTTGTTCGTAGCATTGCTCAGGAAGGCAAAACCATGTTGTTCGTCGGGACGAAAAAACAAGCGCAGGAAGCGGTTCGCGACGAAGCGCTGCGATGCAACATGTTTTTTGTCAATGAACGCTGGTTGGGCGGCATGTTGACCAACTTCCAGACGATTCAGAAACGGGTTGCCCGTTTGCGTAAACTGGAAGACATGGATGCCAATGACGGGTTCGCCGGCCTGCACAAGAAGGAAGTCTTGCAATTGCGCCACGAAATGGAGCGTTTGCAGAAATTCCTCGGCGGTATCAAAACCATGAATCGTTTACCCGGCGCTTTGTTCGTCATTGATCCCCGCAAAGAAGAAATTGCGGTTCAAGAAGCCCGCAAACTTGGAATTCCGGTGGTTGGCATCGTGGATACCAACTGCGACCCCGACTTGATTGATTATGTGATTCCGGCCAATGATGACGCGATCCGCGCCGTCAAATTGCTCACCGGCAAGATGGCTGATGCCATCCTGGAAGGTCGCCAAGGCGAGCAAATGGAGATGGAAGAAGCTGCCGCCACCGAAGGAGCATCGGAACAAGAATAGCGTTTTGCGCTGACATAGGAGGAATTGTCAATGATTTCAGCACAAATGGTTAAAGAATTGCGTGAAACAACCGGCGCCGGCATGATGGACTGCAAAAAGGCATTGGTTGAAACAAATGGCGATATGGAAAAAGCGGTAGACTATCTGCGCGAAAAAGGACTGGCTGCCGCAGCTAAGAAGTCCGGACGGGTTGCCGCTGAAGGCGTGGTTGAATCCTATATTCATGGCGCCGGAAAAATCGGCGTAATGATTGAAGTGAACTGCGAAACAGATTTTGTTGCCAAGACGCCGGAGTTCCACTCTTTCGTCCGTGATTTGGCGATGCAGGTGGCTGCTGCCAATCCTCAATACTTATCACGTGCAGAAGTGCCTGCCGCGATTATTGAGCATGAGCGGGAGATTCTGCGGGCACAGGCGCTCAATGAAGGTAAGCCGGAAAAGATTGTTGACAAGATGGTTGACGGCCGGGTTGAAAAGTTCTATAAGGACAATTGCCTGCTGGAGCAAACCTTTATCAAGGATCCGGATAAATCTGTCACAGATGTTGTCAATGCGCAGATTTCAAAGATTGGCGAAAATATCGTGGTAAGACGGTTTGTCCGCTATCAGATGGGTGAAGGCCTGGAAAAGAAAGTTACGGATTTTGCGGCTGAAGTCGCTGAAGCAGTCAAAAAATAAGTTTAACAAATTATCCAAAGCGAAGAGAGAACACAACCGTGTTCTCTCTTTTTAGGAAGGAATTCAATTCGCGCCGTAGAATTTTAATAGAGTGACGAACGGAGGTTATGCTTTGGAGCCGAAACAGTTTAAACGGGTGGTCCTGAAATTAAGCGGCGAAGCATTGGCCGGTGAAAAAGGTTATGGTATTGATCCGGCAATTGTCGATTCGGTGGCAAAACAAATCAAAGAGACGGTCAGCAACGGCTTGCAGGTTGCGGTAGTCGTGGGTGGCGGCAATATCTGGCGCGGTTTGTCCGGCAGTTCACGCGGTATGGACCGGGCTACCGCCGATTATATGGGAATGTTGGCGACAGTGATCAATTCGCTGGCATTGCAGGATGCTTTGGAACAGTGCGAGGTGGATACCCGGGTGCAAACCGCGATCGAAATGCGTCAGGTGGCTGAACCTTATATTCGACGTCGGGCCATTCGCCATTTGGAAAAAGGTCGTGTTGTGATATTTGCCGCCGGTACCGGCAATCCCTATTTCTCCACCGACACCACGGCGGCTTTGCGGGCGGCCGAAATCGAAGCGGATGTCATCCTAATGGCCAAGAAAAATGTCGATGGCGTGTATGACAGCGATCCGCAACTTAATCCGGATGCGGTTAAATTTGAAGAGTTAAAGTACATTGAAGTGATTCAACGGGGATTGGGTGTGATGGATTCGACAGCCACCTCCCTATGTATGGATAATGACATTCCGATTATTGTATTTGGCATTGATGAACCCGGCAATATTGTGAGAGCGGCTCTTGGGCAATCCATCGGCACTGTTGTAGGAGGGAATTGATTATGCCTATCAAAGATATTTATGCATCTCATGAAGACCGAATGAAAAAGGCGATTGAAGTGCTGCGGCGCGAGTATGCTTCCCTCCGGGCAGGTCGGGCGACAACCGGACTGCTGGACAGAATCACCGTGGATTATTATGGCGCGACATCGCCGATCAATCAGGTGGCTAATATTTCGATTCCGGAACCACGGACGATTGTGATTCAACCATGGGATAAGAAGACATTGCCGGTGATTGAAAAAGCGATTCTTAAGTCGGACCTTGGGCTGACGCCAAACAACGATGGCATGGTGATCCGGCTGATTTTGCCGCAACTGACCCAGCAACGACGGCAGGAATTGACCAAAGGCGTGCATAAAATGGCGGAAGATAGCCGGGTCGCGATTCGCAACCTGCGGCGCGACGCCAATGATGCATTGAAGAAAATAGAAAAAGACAAAACCGCCTCAGAAGATGATGTGAAAAAAGCCGTGGAAGAAATCCAAAAACTGACGGACAAATATATCAAGGAAGTTGACCATGTGATGCAAGCTAAAGAAAAAGAAATCATGGAAGTGTGACTTTTGCTCGATGTGTTGATGTTGCCGCTCGTTACAGCGGAGAAGATGCTGACGGCAGCAGGGATTCCATTTGTTGTTGCCCGGTCGGCGCCCCGCTCTAATAAGTTCCAATTGCTTGATGATTGCCAGTATGTCGTGCGCCAAACCATACAGAGCGGCGTTTGTCATTTGGTTGTCGCAGCAAAAATGGGAAAGGAGGTGCAGTGAAAAGTGTCCTATAAAATTAATGACTCCTGTGTCGCGTGTGGTACTTGCGCATCAACCTGTCCGGTTGGCGCGATCAAGGAAGGCACTCCGTACGTTATCGAAGAAGACGTTTGTGTAGAGTGTGGAGCATGTGCGGCGGTTTGCCCGGTATCGGCAATCGAAGCGCCTTGATCTAAACCCCCTCCCACGAGGGGGTTTCCACTTACAGGGAGAACGAAAAGGAGAGAGCAGGCTTGGTCACAAAACTTTGGCGCCGACGCAAAGATGCGGAACCTGGCGCAGTGGGGCCATTGGATTCGACGCGTATCCCCCTGCATATTGCCATCATTATGGATGGTAACGGGCGGTGGGCCCAAAAAAGAGGCTTGCCGAGAACATTCGGTCACAAGGCCGGCGCCGAGGTATTGCGCGAGATACTGACGGATGCGGCTGAAATCGGTGTAAAGGTATTGACTGCCTATGCCTTTTCGACTGAAAACTGGCGCAGGCCGAGCGAAGAAGTCAGTTTCCTGATGGAGTTGTTTTCCACCTACTTGGATAATGAAGTGGATCGTTTGGTTGAAAAACAAGTCCGGTTGCGTTTTATCGGTAATCGGCAGCGCTTGGGCGCAGAATTGCAGCGCCGGATTGAAAGTGCTGAACAGAAAACCGCGCAGGGAACGGGAATTGAGCTGAATCTGGCTGTGGATTATGGCGGGCGGGCCGAGATCGTTCATGCAGCAAGAACTCTTGCCCAGGATGTGCTTGACAAGCAGCTTTGTATTGATGAAATTGATGAAGCGCAATTGGCAAAGCGCTTATTCACCGGCAATCAACCTGACCCTGACTTATTGATCCGACCAGGCGGCGATATGCGAATCAGCAACTTTTTACTGTGGCAGCTGGCCTATGCTGAACTCTGGGTAACTGATACCTTGTGGCCTGATTTTACGCCACGACATTTCCGGCAGGCTATTTTTGCTTATCAACAGCGCGAACGACGGTTTGGTGGCCTGAAAACCTCAAAGTAGGAGGAATTAGCCTGAAAACAAGAATATTGACGGCTCTGGTAGCCACTCCGATTGCATTGTATCTGTTTTGGCGGGGCGGCGATTTGTTTGCGGTCGCCATGATTATTCTGGCTTTGGCCGGTTGGTACGAATATGTTGCCATGCTAAAACAAAAGAAGGTTTTTCCGCTTGAAACACTTGGCGCCTTATTACTAGTTGCGATGCCTGTAGCGGTCTGGTTTTACGGGATTGCACAAATGACTCCCTATATTTTTTTTGCGCTGGCGATCATTCTTTCGATGGTCGTATTGAAGTATCATCAATTTACTTTTTCTGATGCAATGTATAATATGCTTGGCGTATTTTATATTGGCATTCCGTTTTCCCATTTTATTGCATTGCGATTAATGCCCGACAGTCTTGGAATGCAGTACTTTGCCATGGCCATGATTGGTACATGGGCTTGCGATACAACCGCATATTTTGGCGGGACCCGCTGGGGACGGCACAAACTTTGTCCGCCGATCAGCCCGGCTAAGAGCGTGGAAGGCGCGTTATTCGGTTTTTTTGGTTGCCTTGCGGCAACGTTGATTACAGGGCACTATATGGAGTTGCCGTTAACTGACAGACTGTTTTGCGGTGTGATCGTCGGCGTCTTCTGTCAATTGGGCGATCTGGTCGAATCAGCGTTGAAACGGCATATGGGTGTGAAAGATTCAGGGCGGTTCTTTCCGGGTCATGGCGGAGTGCTTGACCGGGTCGACAGCCTTTTGTTTTCAGTTCCTGCGGTGTATTACTATCTGAGTATGGCTGCAGGACGTTTTTAGCAAGGCGTTAAATGGTGAAAAGGGGCAGACGCGAATGATAAAGGTTGCGATTTTAGGCAGTACCGGATCGATTGGTACGCAGGCTTTAGAGGTAATTGCAGCTAATCCTGACATATTCAAGGTTCAGGTACTGACCGCTCATGCTAATCATCGGTTGTTACGCCAACAAATCGAACGGTTTAGACCGGAAATGGCTGTTCTGACGGATGAACAAGCAGCATATGAGCTTTTGAAACAAGGTGTGCCGCCGGAAGTCAGGTTTTGCCGGGGAGTAGCTGGATTGGAATTGGCGGCTTCTATGGACGAGACTGATGTCGTTCTCAATGCGCTGGTCGGCTTTGCCGGTTTAGCGCCGTCGGTAGCCTGCATCAATGCAGGCAGGACACTGGCTATTGCCAACAAGGAAACCTTGGTCGCAGCCGGTGCGTTGGTGATGGAGTTGGCCCGAAAGAAACAGGTTGCGGTGGTTCCCGTGGACAGTGAGCATAGTGCGATCGCGCAATGTTTGGCAGGCGAGCAGCCCTCTGCAATTAGCCGGTTGCTGCTCACAGCTTCTGGCGGCCCGCTACGCGGCAAAAAAACCAGCGATTTTGCCGGCGTGACGTTGCAACAATGCCTTAAGCATCCCAACTGGGAGATGGGCCGAAAAATTACGATCGATTCGGCGACGCTGATGAACAAGGGGCTTGAAGTCATCGAAGCCCGCTGGTTGTTTGATATTGATTACGAACGGATCGATGTGGTCGTGCATCCGCAAAGCATCGTTCATTCGATGGTCGAATTCTGCGATGGTTCGGTGAAAGCGCAAATGGGTCTGCCGGACATGAAACTGCCAATCCAGTATGCGTTGAATCATGCGGAACGATTGCCTGTCGCTTACACGCGTATGGATTTTCGCCAGGCGTTGTCGCTGACGTTTGAGCCGCCGGATACTGACGCTTTCCGCGCCTTGCCGCTGGCTTACGCCGCCGGAAAACAGGGCGGAACTTATCCGTGCGTGATGAATGCAGCGAATGAAGTGGCAGTGCAGGCTTTTCTTGACGGGCGAATCAGGTTTGTCGACTTGGTTCCGATTGTTGAAGCCGCCCTGACTGCGCATTCCGGCGCTGCCTCGCCGGAATTGGCCGAATACATTGAAGCGGACGCCTGGGCGCGTCTTACTGCAGAGGAATATGTTAACAGGGTGGGAAGCAAATGACGACGATAATCGCCACGATATTGGTTTTTGGCCTGCTTGTGCTGGTGCATGAGCTGGGTCATTTTATCACTGCGAAGCTGACAGGAATGCGCGTCAGCGAATTTGCCATTGGGTTTGGTCCTAAGCTGTTGTGGAAGAAATCCGGTGAAACTGAATATTCCGTACGGGCGATACCGCTTGGGGGGTTTAACAAGATTGACGGGATGGACCCGGAAGAAGAACAGGATGAACGGGGGTTTTCCCGCAAACCGGTATGGGCTAGGGCGGTAGTGATTGCTGCCGGTTCGCTGATGAACTTCGTGCTGCCTGTGCTGCTGTTCACGATTGTGTTTTTTGCCAATGGGATTGAAACTGTATCAGACAAGCCGATGATCGGCGCGCTGATTCCCGGCAAGCCGGCGGTACAGTCCGGTTTGTCGGTCGGTGATAAGATTGTGAAAGTCAATGGTGCGCCGGTCGGAAATTGGCGGGAAGTGGTGGAAACCATTCGTGTCGCCAAGGATTCTTTGACGCTGGAACTGGTCACAGTGGCCGGAAAACCGAGAACAGTAACGATGATCCCTGAGATTGACAGCAAGTCCGGACGGGCCTTGATCGGCATTGTACCGGTGATTGACAAGCAAAAGCTGAGTTTAGCTGAGTCGATATCGCGTGCTGTGTCGCAAACCTTTGCGATTGCCGGCAAAATGTTGACCGGCTTGGGTCAGATGTTTACCGGCAAGGCGGAAGCTGATATTGCCGGGCCAATCGGCGTGATGAAACTGACCGGAGAGATGGCGCAACTGGGAATAGTGCCATTACTGCAGTTTGCCGGTTTTTTGAGCATCAATCTCGGCTTGATCAATCTGTTGCCGGTGCCGCTGCTTGATGGCGGTCATCTGATCACCTTGTTGCTGGAAGCGATTCGGCGCAAACCGCTTAGCGCAAAGCAGATCCATTATACGCAGATGGTTGGGATTGCGCTATTGGGAACGCTGATGTTGTTTGCGACGTTCAAGGATCTGATTCGGCTCAATCTGTTTTAAACCGGGGAGGAAAGATTAGTGGAACAACAGTTTTCCCGCCGGAGAACAAGGACTGTGCAACTGGGTACACTTGCGATTGGCGGCGACAATCCGATTACCGTGCAATCCATGACAACGACCAAAACGTCTGATGTGGCGGCGACCGTTGCTCAAATAGCAGCACTGCAACAGGCGGGCTGCGAAATCGTCCGGTTGGCGATTCCCGATATGGCTGCCGCGATGGCGGTATCTTCGATCAAAGAAGCAACCATTGTTCCCTTGGTCGCTGATATTCATTTCGATTACCGTCTGGCGCTGGAAGTCATCAGCCGCGGTATCGATGCACTTCGGTTGAATCCCGGCAATATCAGGGATAGCGAACAAGTCCGCGCAGTCGTGCGGGCTGCGCAGGCAAGGCGAATTCCGATTAGGATCGGCGTTAACGCAGGTTCTTTGGATAGAGCGATGTTGGAAAAACATGGCGGGCATGCGACAGCCGAGGCCTTGGTCGAGAGTGCTTTACAACATGTGCGGATTCTGGAGCAACTTGATTTTCATGACATCAAGATTTCGCTCAAAGCAAACGATGTGCCGCTGACCATTAAGTCTTATCGTTTAATGGCGGAGCAGGTAGATTACCCGTTGCATCTGGGTGTGACCGAAGCAGGGACGCCGAGGGTTGGAATCATAAAATCCGCAGTAGGCATCGGTGCGCTATTGGCGGAAGGGATCGGCGATACGGTCCGCGTTTCCCTGACCGCAGACCCTGTCGAAGAAGTCCGGGTCGCTCGCGATATCCTGCAAGCGCTCGGTCTGCGGCGATTCACGCCTATTTTGGTGTCCTGCCCAACCTGCGGTCGCTGCAATATCGATCTGATTGCGCTAGCCGGCAAGGTAGAGGAACGGCTACAATCGATCAGTCGTCCGATGACGGTTGCGGTGATGGGATGCGTGGTCAATGGACCGGGCGAAGCCCGCGAAGCCGATATCGGGATTGCCGGCGGCAAAGGTGAAGGCATTTTGTTCCGCAAAGGCGAGATCATCGCCAAGGTTGCCGAAGAGCGGCTGGCGGACGCTTTATTTGAAGAAATGGACCGACTTGACAAGGGGGATTTGATAAAATGAAAATGACGAATTTATATGCGCCGACATTACGGGAAGTTCCGGCTGAAGCGGAAGTGCCAAGTCACCAGTTGATGTTTAGGGCCGGCATGATCCGCAAGGCGGCGGGAGGCGTGTATTCCTATTTGCCTTTGGCTTGGCGCACTTTGCGCAAAATAGAACAAATTGTGCGGGAAGAGATGGATGCCAAAGGCGGTCAGGAAATTGCGATGCCGATCGTCCAGCCGGCGGAGATATGGCAACAAACCGGTCGCTGGGATGTGTACGGCGATGAAATGTTCCGGCTGAAAGACCGCCACCAGCGAGATTTTTGCCTGGGGCCGACGCATGAGGAAATGGTGACGACGCTGGTTAAACAGGATGTGCGTTCGTATCGGCAGTTGCCGCTGCTCGTTTATCAGATTCAGAACAAGTATCGTGATGAGATTCGGCCGCGGTTCGGTCTGATGCGTGGCCGCGAATTCATCATGAAGGATCTCTATTCGTTCGACCGTGATACGGACGGCTTGGAAATTAGCTATAAAAAGATGTATGACGCCTATTCGCAAATATTTAGCCGCTGCGGACTTGAGTTTCGTCCCGTGGAAGCGGACCCCGGCGCAATCGGCGGCAGTGGAACGCATGAATTTATGGTGATTGCGGATTCTGGCGAGGCGGCGATTGCTTACTGTGACGGCTGCGATTTTGCCGCCAATGTCGAAAAGGCCGAACTGCTGTCGTTGACATCGGTTGCAGAAGCGGAAAAACCGCTTGAAAAAGTTGCTACTCCTGGCCAAAAAACCATTAATGCTGTTGCCGAGTATTTGTCGCTATCGGCGGACCGGTTGATCAAATCACTGGCATTTGTCACGGAAAAGGGGCCGATATTGGCATTGGTCCGCGGCGATCATGAAGTGAATGAAATCAAACTGGCCAACCTGCTGAACGTGTTGCAACTGGAAATGGCCGGTGAAAAAGAGATACAGTCGCTGTTCCACAGCGAGCCAGGCTACATTGGTCCGGTTGGCCTGTCCAATGTTACGATAGTAGCGGATGCAAGCGTTATGAATATGGTTAATGCCGTCTGCGGCGCAAATGCCGCCGATCAGCATCTCACTAACGTAATGCCGCTACGCGACATCAAACCCGCCCATGTCGCTGATATCCGGCTGATTCGCGAAGGGGACCCCTGTCCGCGCTGCGGGGCGCCGGTGAAAACTGCCCGCGGCATCGAAGTGGGTCAGGTGTTCAAACTCCATACAAAGTATTCTCAGGCATTAGACGCCACGTATCTGGATGAAAACGGTCAGGAACGGTTGATGGTCATGGGGTGCTACGGAGTAGGGGTCAGCCGCACGATGGCGGCGGCGATCGAACAGCATCACGATGCGGACGGAATTATCTGGCCGGCCTCGATTGCGCCTTATCAAGTCGTCATCGTGCCGATCAATACCAAAGATGAATCGCAAATGACGATGGCGGAGCAGATTTACCGAGAATTGTCGGCTGCAGGAGTGGAAGTGGTGCTCGATGATCGGGAAGAGCGGTCCGGCGTGAAATTCAAGGATGCCGATCTGATCGGCTATCCTTTGCGGATTACCGTTGGACCGAAAGCGCTGAAGGAAAACAGCGTCGAGTTGAAGGTGCGCCGGACTAAGGAAAGTTTACTATTGCCTCTCGATGGCTATGTCGAGGGGGTCATCCGTTTGCTGGCGAGTCTGTGAGGTTGCCTGGAAAGAGAAATAAGCTTGGGGTGTCTGGAACTTGACCTATTGTATTGCACCATCGGATAAGAATGTCCTGATGAATATTACCCGTGAGTTGCCGCTTTCGGCAGCTTCGCGTGAAATTCTTCAACGTAGCCGGTTGGATGCGGTGAAGGTTGATTCGCAAGGCGGCAGCTGCCGAATCGTGCTGTTCGTTCCTGCATTGCTGCCGGAGGCCGATCGGCGTCAGGTGGAACGCTTTTTGCGTCAGGCAACCTGTTTGGATGCCTTGACGATTGAACAGCAGCTGGTTTATGACCCGCAACTGCTTTGTGCAAAAAAAGAACAGTTGATTGGTGCGATGCCCCAATTGACGCCGATGACCCGCCGTGCTTTGCTATCGGCTGATTGGCAATGGAACGACGGCGTCCTGTCGATCACATTGGGCAGAGCCTTGGAAATGGAACTGATTCAACGGGAGGGCTTTGAAAAAAGCTTTCCGTTGTTTTTGTACGAACAACTTGGTTTGACGGTCCAACTGGAAATCGCAGTGGTTGAGAATGCGGTTTGCTTTGACGAGCTGGACTGTTTGCTGCAGGCTTTGCCACAGGATACTGTGGCTACCTCTGCAAACGCTAGCGGAGATGAGCGGGGCGAAAGGATCATTCTGGGCAGTGCGATTAAAGGGAAATCGCTGGACCTGGGCGACATCAGCGAAGAACAACGCAACGTAGTCGTACAGGGCAAGGCACGCGCCTTGGAAGTCAAAGATCTGAAGAGCGGTCGGAGTCTGTTGTCGTTTTCCCTTGAAGACTCTACTTGCGCAATCAGTTGCAAGGCGTTTTTTGAAAACAATGCGGAAGCGAACAAAAAATACGACTTGATCAAAAAAGGCGATCCGCTGATCAAAGTCAAGGGAGCAGTCATGTTTGACCGCTATGTGCGGGAATTGGTTCTGCAGGCGGATCACATTTCCCGTTCAGAAGCGCCGCCGCTCCAGGACCAATATCCACAAAAACGGGTGGAATTGCATGCACACACCCAGATGAGTTCGATGGATTCGGTGGTTTCGGTCGAAGCGCTGATCCGGACTGCTGAGCAATACGGCCACAGCGCGGTGGCGATAACCGACCACGGTGTGGTGCAGGCGTTTCCGTTTGCCCAGGAAATTGCTCACAAGAGCAAGGTAAAAGTGATCTATGGCATGGAAGGCTACCTATTTGACCAGGACATCAGCCAAAGCAATCACATTATTATCTTGGCGAAAAATTCCCAGGGGTTGCGCAACCTCTACCGTTTGGTTTCGCTGGCCCATATCAAGTTTTTCCACCGTACGCCGCGGATTCCCCGTGCGGCAATCTGCGAATTTCGTGAAGGGCTGATCTTAGGATCGGCCTGTGAAGCCGGAGAATTGTACCGGGCGATGCTTAACGGGGCGTCAAATGAAGAATTGCAGGGCATCGCTGAGTTTTATGATTTTCTCGAAATTCAGCCCTGCGCCAACAATCAGTTCCTGATTCGCAACGGCCAGGTTTCTGACCAGGAGCAATTGCAGGAATACAACCGGCGCATCTGTGAAATCGGTCGGTTGAGCGGCAAACCGGTTGCCGCAACTTGCGACGTGCATTTTTTGCGACCGGAAGACGAAGTGTACCGGCGAATCCTGATGAGCGGGCAAAAATATGACGATGCCGATTTGCAGGCGCCGCTTTATTACCGCAATACGGAAGAAATGTTGGCCGAGTTCGCTTATCTGGGGGAGGAATTGGCAGCAGAAGTCGTGATTCATGCACCACAAAGAATTGCCGAATCGGTTGAACGACTGAAGCCGATTCCTGATGGCCTCTATTCGCCGGACATCCCCGGCGCCGACGATGAGATCCGCGCGATGTCGTTTAATAAGGCCCGGGAGTGGTATGGCGATCCATTGCCGCAACTGGTCGCCGACCGGTTGCAAATGGAACTGGACTCGATCATCAATAACGGGTTTGGCGTGCTTTATCTGATTGCGCATAAACTAGTCAAAAAATCGACGGATGACGGCTACTTGGTCGGCTCACGCGGTTCTGTCGGTTCTTCGTTTGTAGCAACGATGACCGGCATTACCGAAGTCAATCCTTTGCCGCCGCACTGGCGTTGCCCTTCCTGCAAGTACAGTGAGTTTGCTGATGAGGGATTGTATGGCGGCGGGTTCGACTTGCCGGACAAGGATTGTCCGCTCTGCGGAACCAGGTTGACCAAAGATGGGCACAACATTCCATTTGCCGTTTTCATGGGGTTTGAAGGCGATAAGGTGCCTGATATCGATCTGAATTTTTCCGGCGATTATCAGGCGACGGCGCACAAATATACCGAAGAATTGTTTGGCCGAGACAACGTGTTTCGTGCCGGGACAATCAGTACGATCGCCGAAAAAACCGCCTACGGTTATGTGGCGAACTATTTGGAAGAACGAAAATTGCCAGGCACCAATGCCAATATCAACCGTTTGGTCAGAGGCTGCGCCGGCGTGAAGAAGACTACCGGTCAACATCCCGGCGGCATCATGGTCGTGCCCCGTCATATGGATGTGCATCACTTTACACCGATCCAGCATCCGGCCGATGACCGTACCTCCGGTACGGTTACCACCCATTTCGACTACCATTCTATCAGCAGCCGACTGGTCAAGCTGGATATCCTTGGTCATGACGATCCGACCGTTATTAAGATGTTGGAACGACTGACCGGGCTGGACGCAAAACAGATCCCCTTCGATGATCAGGCCACGATGAGCTTGTTTTACTCTACCGAGGCGCTCGGCCTGACTGCAGCGCAGCTGAAAAGTCCGGTGGCTACGTTGGGCGTGCCGGAATTCGGTACGCGGTTTGTGCGGCAGATGCTGGAAGAAACCCGACCCAAACGGTTTAGCGAATTGGTTCGGATCAGCGGATTTTCGCATGGGACGGATGTGTGGGTCAACAATGCCCAGGATTTGATCCGTGACAAACAGGCGACCTTGTCAGAGGCAATCTCGGCCCGCGATGACATTATGGTTACGTTGATTCACAAAGGCGTCGCACCCAAAATGGCGTTCGACATCATGGAGAGCGTGCGTAAGGGGAAGGGCGTAAAACCGAACCAGGTGCAGGCAATGCAGGAAAAGGGTGTACCGGAATGGTTCATTGAGTCCTGCCAGAAAATCAAATATATGTTCCCCAAGGCGCATGCCGTAGCGTATGTGATGATGGCGTTCCGCATCGCCTGGTTCAAGGTGCATTATCCATTGGCCTTCTATGCGGCGTATTTTACAATTCGGGCCGAAGACTTTGACCCGACTGCCGTTATCCGTGGCGAAGCAGGCATCAATGCAGCGATCAGCGAACTGGAGAGCAAAGGAAATGGCGCCAGCCATAAGGAAAAAGCGATGATCAGCGTGATGGAGACTGCCAGAGAGATGGTGCTTCGCGGTTTTGCATTTTTGCCGATTGATTTGTATCATTCCGACGCTGCGGAATTCCTGGTCAAAGACCGCGCCTTGCTGCCGCCGCTGGCTGCTTTGCCTGGCCTTGGCAGCGCGGCTGCGAAGAGCATCGTTGACAGCCGGATAGTAAGGCCGTTTTCTTCGCAAGATGACCTGCGACTTCGCGGGCATGTGTCGAAAAGTATCATTGAATTGTTGCGGCAGCAAGGTTGTCTCGATTCGCTGCCGGAATCAGACCAGTTGCGCCTGTTTGGTTAACGCTGATTTCCTTTGCACTTTTGTCTTGTGGCTGTTGTAATATCGTTGACAGGGTGCTATAATCATACTGTAGAATTGCGAAAGCTGGAGAAAGAGTGGGTGCTGCCCACTCTTTCCGCGTAATTTGGAGGTTGTGTCCGATGACACGAACAGAAATTGAAGATAAGGTGACCCTATTGGTCGAACCGCTGTTGGCGGGTACAACGTTGGAACTTGTCGACGTGGAGTATGTTCAGGAACGTGAATGGTATTTACGGATTTTTATCGATAAACCCGGTGGAGTCGGCATTGAAGATTGTGAACAACTCAGTCGCACTGTGGAACCGGTTCTTGATGAAGTCGATTTTCTCAAGCAGGCGTATTATCTCGAAGTATCTTCTCCCGGTCTGGATCGTGTATTGCGGCGGGAAAAGGACTTTGTGCGTTATGCAGGAAGATTGGTCGATATCAAGTTTTATCGTCCGCGTGATGGGGTCAAGGCAGTTACGGCAACTTTGAAAGGATTGCAGGATGGCGTGCTGCTGACAGAAAACCAAGGGAAGGAATTTTCTTATCCACAAGATGAAATCGCTCAGGTCCGATTGCATATCGACATGGGCAAAAGCAAAAAATAGACTTTTAGGAGGCGTCTAGGTGAGTACAGAACTTTTATCAGCATTTGAACAGTTGGCACGGGAACGGGGGATTGCGTCCGAGGTCCTGTTTGAAGCTGTTGAGGCAGCCCTGATTTCTGCATACAAGCGGAATTTTGGCACGTCACAGAATGTGCGGGTGGCAATGGACCGGGAGACCGGCGCAATCAAGGTTTTTGCCCGCAAGGATGTCGTGGAAACAGTCACAGATAACAAACAGGAAATTTCTTTGGATGCTGCCAAAGAAATCGATATTGCCTATCAAATCGGCGATATCGTCGAGCAGGAAGTTACGCCGAAGGACTTTGGCCGGATTGCCGCACAAAATGCCAAACAGGTCGTTGTTCAGCGGATTCGCGAGGCAGAACGCAGTCTGGTCTTTGATGAGTACTCCAATCGCGAAAATGACATTGTGACCGGTGTGGTTCAGCGGATTGAACAGCGCCAGGTATATGTCGATCTCGGCAAAGCCGAAGCGGTGTTGCCGCCTACCGAACAAATCAGTGGCGAACCATACCGTTATGGCGAGCGAATCAAGGCATTTATCGTTGAAGTCAAGAAATTGCCCAAAGGGCCGCAGATTATGTTGTCGCGGACGCATCCCGGCTTGCTGCGCCGCCTGTTTGAACTGGAAGTGCCGGAGATTCATGATGGGATCGTAGAAATAAAATCAGTAGCGCGTGAACCGGGGCTGCGTTCGAAAATATCGGTGCATTCCGCTGATGAGAATGTCGATCCGGTCGGTTCCTGCGTTGGCCACAAAGGCCTGCGCGTGCAGATGATCGTGAACGAGTTGCGCGGCGAAAAAATCGACGTGGTCCGTTGGAGCGAAAATCCGGAAGAGTATATCGCTAATGCGCTAAGCCCGGCGAAAGTCATTGCGGTGGAAGTGTTTGAAGCCGATAAATCTTCCCGGGTGATCGTGCCGGATTACCAATTGTCGCTGGCAATCGGCCGCGAAGGGCAAAATGCACGTCTGGCGGCGAAACTGACTGGCTGGAAGATTGATATCAAGAGTGAAACACAGGCGCTGATGATGCAGGGCGAGGCAGATGAGTCATGATCAAGCAAAAAAAGACTCCCCAACGGTTATGCAGCGGTTGTCAGGCTTTTCAAGACAAAAAAGCGATGACGCGGGTTGTACGCAAGCCGGATGGCGAAGTCGCGCTTGATCCGACGGGAAAGGCGGCCGGTCGCGGCGGTTATGTATGCAGAAATGCTGAATGCATCAAGCGGGCGATGTCAGGAAAAGGCCTTGAAAGAGCCCTGAAGACGGCAGTACCTTCAAGTATATATGACCTTTTATTAAAGCAGACGGAATCGTCATGACAGAAGAAAAAGCATTGGGATTGTTGGGACTGGCGCATCGGGCCGGTGCAATTGCTTCAGGCGCTATGCAAGTGGAAAAAGCGCTGTTGTCTGGGCGTTGCAAACTACTGCTGGTTGCAGTGGATACAGCTGCCGAGACGAAGAAGCAGCTTGCTGCGGTCACGTTGCGCACCGGAGTTCCTTCGCTCAGCGCATTGACAAAATTGCAAATGGGAACAGCTGTTGGGAAAAGTCCCAAGGCTGCTCTCGCCGTTACCGATCAGGGATTTGCCGGCGCCATCAGGCGTATGCTGTGCAAGGACGACGGTTGACGGAGAACGTATTGGAGGCGATGTAATGTCCAAATATCGAGTGTATGAATTGGCCAAGGAGTTTACCACGACAAGCAAATTAATTCTGGATATTTTGGCCCGCAATAATATGCCGGCGAAAAACCATATGGCGAGCATTGAAGAAGAGGCCTATCAGGTGTTGGTACGGACTTTTGCGCCTAAACCGGATACTGCCGAAGAAATCCGCGAGCGGCAGCGTAAAAAGGCCGCGGCAGCCATGCCTGCGCCCAAGGTGGAACCTCCCAAAGCTCCGCCGGCTCCGCCGAAAGTTTTTTATGGCGGCGGCATGCAGCCACGCAATCAGATGAAGCCGCGTTATGATCAAAAAGATATGCGTCCCAAACCGATTGAAACGGTTGCGCCGCGTCCGGCAAATGCACCGATGAAACCGCAGCATCCGGCAGCACAACCTCCTGTCGCTGCAGCGCAAAAGCCGCCGCTAGCGCCGGCAACTCCGGTCGTCGAGACCAAGCCTGTTTCGCCGGTTCCGGTCAAACCACCTGCATCGCCTGCAGCTGCAAAGACTGTCGATACAACGCCTAAAGCGGTTTCGCAACCGGCAACTCCGGCGCCGCATTATCCGTTTAAAGCGGCTCCACCGTTTAATCCGAATAATGTGATTCGCCAACCGGCCCCTGCTTTTGTGCCCCGTTCGTTTGAAAACCGTCCAACGCAAGGCGGCGCAGCGACCAAGAGCGGTTCGGCAGCCAGTCCGGCAGGCGGCGCCGATCAACAGCGTCCGGCTTTCAACCGCCCGTCGGCCGCAGGGCAATCCCGACCGGCAACTGGCGGCAGACCGATGCCTGGCGGCAATGCGCCACAGGGCGCGACTGCTGCGAAACAGGGTCCCGGTCAGAAAAACGATCGTCGCCAGGGTGGCGGAAAACCGACGCCGGGCGGTAACCGGCCAGGATTCAACAAACCGCCGATGCAAGGACAACAATCGCGACCAGGCGCGGCGGGAAGGCGTTCAGCCGGACCTGCGCCGGCAGTTGCCAAGCAAGAACCGGTTAGACCGACGCATATCAAAGTGGGCGAGTCTTTGTCCGTCAAAGAATTGGCGATCAAACTCGGTCGTGAAGTTAATGAAGTAATTAAAAAGCTGATGATGCTCGGCGTCATGGCGACAATCAATCAAGAAGTTGATTTTGATACAGCCAGTTTGATTGCCGGCGAATTTGGCGTGACGGTGGAAGAGTTGCCACCGGAAGTCGATCCGACTGTAATTCCGGAAATCGAAGACGACCCTGCCAACATGGTGCATCGTTCTCCTGTCGTAACTGTCATGGGGCACGTCGACCATGGTAAAACCTCGTTGCTTGATGCGATTCGGCAAACCCATGTCACTTCGCAGGAAGCGGGCGGCATCACCCAACATATCGGTGCGTATCAAGTGGTGCAACAGGGCAAGAAAATCGTCTTTCTCGATACGCCGGGTCATGAAGCGTTTACTTCAATGCGGGCCCGTGGCGCCCAAGTTACTGATATTGCCGTACTGGTCGTTGCTGCCGATGATGGAGTCATGCCGCAAACGATCGAAGCGCTCAATCATGCCAAAGCTGCCAAAGTGCCAATTATTGTCGCAATTAATAAAATCGACAAGCCCGGCGCCAACCCGGAACGTATCCAACAGCAACTGACCGAATACGGTCTGGTTGCCGAGGCCTGGGGCGGCGATACGATCATGGTTCCTGTGTCCGCGATAAAACGTACGGGAATCAGCGATCTGCTGGAAATGATTTTGCTGGTAGCGGAAGTGCAAGATCTGAAAGCAAACCCCAATCGTCCGGCTCTGGGAACCATTGTCGAAGCAGAACTTGATAAAGGCAAAGGACCAGTGGCAACAGTATTGGTCCAAAACGGTACGTTGCGGGTCGGCGATTCAATTATTGCCGGCACGGCCTTCGGAAAAGTGCGCGCCATGACCAATGACCGCGGTGAAAAAGTGAAGAAGGCAGGTCCATCGACTCCGGTAGAGGTCATCGGTTTGTCCGACGTGCCGCAGGCTGGTGATATTTTGGCTGCTGTCGATGAAAAGACGGCCCGTTCGATTGCCGAAAAACGGATGGCAAAAACGAAAGCCGATGCGATTGCCCAGTCGCAAAAAGTCACGTTGGAAGACTTGTTCCAACAGATTCAGGCTGGTGAAATCAAGGATCTCAATTTGGTGGTCAAAGCCGATGTCCAAGGCTCGATCGAAGCCTTGAGGCAGGCGCTGGAATCTCTGAAAAACAAGGAAGTCCGGGTTATGGTTGTCCATAGCGGCGTCGGTGCTATTAACGAGTCCGATGTCATGCTGGCTTCTGCGGCCAATGCGCTGATTATCGGCTTCAATGTCCGTCCGGATGCGAACGCCCGCAAAGCGGCGGAGAATGAAAAAGTCGACATTAAGATGTATCGGGTCATCTATGATGCGATCAACGATGTCGAAGCAGCCATGACCGGCATGTTGGCGCCGGAATTCCGCGAAGTTGTTTTGGGACGGGTGGAAATCCGCCAGGTCTTCAACATTCCTAAAGGAATCGTCGCCGGTTCCTATGTTTTGGAAGGTAAAATCACCAGTACCGCCCAAGTCCGATTGTTGCGCAACGGGATTGTCGTATTCGAGGGCAAACTGGATTCACTGCGCCGTTTTAAAGACGATGTCAAAGAAGTTGCTGCCGGTTACGAATGCGGCATTACCCTGGAAAAATATCGCGACATCAAGGAAGGCGACATCGTGGAAGCCTTTGTCATGGAGCAAATTCCTCGCTGATTTTTGCAGTTGCAGCATAGGGGAAGAGAGGTGAACTGATATGGCACAACAACGTGTTGAAAAAATACAGGAATTCATTCAGCAGGAACTAAGCAAGATCATCCTCAACGGGTTGAAAGACCCGCGAGTCGGTTTTGTGACCGTTACCGGCGTGGAAGTCACCGGTGACTTGCGTTCGGCCAAGGTTTTTGTCAGCCTTATGGGGTCTGAGCAGCAAAAAAAAGATACTTGGGACGGTTTGCAACACTCGTTGGGGTTTTTGCGCACAGAAGTCGGCCGACGTCTTGGCATCCGGCACACGCCGGAATTGTCGCTGCATCTCGATAAGTCCCTGGACAACAGCGATCATATCCAAAAACTATTGCTCGGTTTGCAGACCCCAGAAAGGAAGTCGTAACCATGCGGGGTACTTCCAGCGATGCGTTGCGTGAACTTGCCCGGGCTCGTTCGGTGGTGCTGACCACCCACATCAACCCTGACGGCGATGCGCTGGGCTCGATGATCGCCCTGTATCTGTTCCTGCAGCGACGCGGCATTCAGGTGCAGATGTGGCTAGATGACAACTTGCCTGTCATGTATTCATTCTTGCCGCATCTGGATAAGATTGCGCGCCCGCCGATTACTCCGCAGCCAGTCGATTTATTTGTCGTGCTTGATGCCGGCGATGCAAGTCGCACCGGCAGTTCCGGGCATAATTACCGGGGACGCAGCCTGAATATCGACCATCACCTTTCCAATTCGGACTTTGCCGACCTGACTTTTGTCGATGAAACTGCGGCGGCAACCGGCGTCATGATTCTGCGCATGATCGAGGAAGCCGACGGCGGTGTAAGCAAAGAAATGGCAACCTGCCTTTATACAGCGATTGCGACCGATTGTGGTTTCTTTCGCTATGCAAATACGGATGCTCATACGCTTCATGCGGCGGCCCGTTTGGTAGGATATGGCGCGGAACCGCATACCATCTCCGAACAGCTGCAGACGATGCCATTGTCTAGAATTACTGCGCTGTCCAAAGTGTTGGATACACTGGAAGTATCCGGTTGCGGACGAATCGCATCAGTGATGGTTCCGCCGGGGATTGCATCGACCGATGTGGAAGATACGGAAGGATTTATTGACTATCCGCGCAACATTGCCGGGGTCGAAGTCGCGATCATGTTCAAGCCGTCGGCGGAAAAGGAGACTGTCAAACTCAGTTTTCGTTCGCGTCGGCTGAATGTCAGCGATCTGGCCAGGTCGCTAGGCGGCGGTGGCCACGCCCGTGCTGCCGGTTGCACATTGAAGGGGTCGGTATACGAGGTCAAGCCCCGTGTTCTGACCCGTGTACTTGAAGCACTGAGGGAAGCAGGGTTATGATTAGTGCGGTGCTGAACTTTTTGAAACCGCCGGGGATGACTTCCCACGATGCGGTTTCTTTTGTGCGCCATACTTACCGGCAAAAAAGGGTTGGGCACAGTGGCACACTGGATCCGGCTGCGGCAGGCGTCTTGCCGATTTATCTGGGCTACGCCACCCGCTTGGTCGAATATGGCGATTCGTTTGACAAGACCTATCGCGCTGAAGTATTGTTGGGAATCAAAACAGATACCGGCGACGATACGGGGGCAGTTATGCAGCAAACGACAGTGAACCTGCCGCCGCTGCAACGGATACGTGTAGTCATTGAATCGTTTCAGGGCGGCTATGAGCAGGTGCCGCCGATGTATTCGGCGCTTAAGATTGATGGCAAAAAGCTTTATGAACTGGCGAGGGCCGGAAAAATCGTGCAGCGGCAGGCCCGTCGCATTGAAATACCATCGATAAGCTTGTTGGCGGTGCATGATTGTCGGCTTACCATCGAAGTGAGCTGCTCTAAGGGAACCTATATCCGGACGTTGTGCGAAGACATTGGCGAAAGGCTTTCCATGCCGGCCACTATGTCGCTGTTACTGAGGACCCGGGTCGGCCCGTTTGCGGTCAACCAGTCGGTATCGATGGAAGAAATCGCCGCTGAACCGGAACAAGCATTGATGCCCCCGGAGTTTGCCGTATCCCATTTAGCGGCCTGCAATCTGAGTGAAACAGAAAGCATAGATTTGCGTCATGGCAGACAGGTTCGCCCCGGGTGTCTGTTGAAAGATGGCGATGACGCGCAGCTTGTCAGGCTGTATGATGCAAAACGGACGTTTTTCGGCATGGGGCGGTTCGACTCCGCCGACGGGATCTTAAAACCGATAAAAATCTTTTCAGGTGGAATGGATGAACTATGTTGATCATCACTAATCTGGATCAATTGCACTGTCAGTTTGAAAAAGTCGCGATGGCATTGGGGACGTTTGACGGTGTCCACCTTGCCCATCAATTTGTCATTGGTCGCGCGGTCGAATGGAGTCGCCAGCATGCGGGAACCAGCATGGTATTTACGTTCGCCAATCATCCATTATCCTTGATCAATCCGCATCGGGTGCCGCCGCAATTGCAGACCTTATCCGGCAAAACGACGCAGATAAAAAATCAGGGCGTCACCGTATTGGTACGCATCCCGTTTACCAAAGCGTTGTTGCATTTGCCGCCGGAAGATTTTGTCCATCTGCTGGCGACGAAAATCAAGCCGAAGCATATCGTTGTCGGACCGAACTATTCATTTGGCGACAAAGGGGCCGGCAATCCGGCAATGCTGACCGGATTATGCGAACGTTACGGCATCGGAACCGAGATTTGTCCCGAGATCCACGAACAGGGTGTAATGGTAAGCAGTACGGTCATCAGGGGATTGTTGGCTGCAGGAGAAGTAGCGGCTGCATCGCGTTTGTTGGGGCGACCTTTTGAATTGCGCGGGCGGGTCGTGCATGGCGATCAACGCGGCCGCTCCTTGGGGTTCCCGACGGCAAACATGCAGCCGGCGCCGCAAATTTTGATTCCCGGTAAAGGCGTTTACGCTGTAAAGGTCAAGGTCGGCGCTCATTATTACAATGGATTGTGCAATATCGGCACCAATCCCACCTTTGTGCAGGGACCGCTGCGGGTGGAAACGCATATTCTTGACTTTGACCGTGAGATTTACGGCAAGCCGATCACCACGTTGTTCCTCGGTCGACTTCGCGGGGAAAAAACCTTTGGATCGGCTGCAGAGCTTGTCGTCCAGATGAATCGCGATTTGCAACAGGCGCAGCAACAATACTTCTATTAAGCCAATGCGAATATTGGCTGCTTTTTTGCTTTACATCACCAGCGCATTCTGATAGAATACATTTTGCAACGATTGCCGTCTCCTTGGCTAGGATGATCGACCCTCCGGCGTTCTTCTTGGCTAATGGAAAGTGAGCAAATTTGAGGAGGAAAAACATGATTACTTCAGAGAAAAAGCAGGAACTGATTCTGATCCATCGTCGTCACGAAGGGGATACCGGATCGCCGGAAGTTCAGATCGCGATTCTTACCGATCGGATCAATGAGCTGACCACGCACCTCAAGGAACACAAAAAAGACCATCATTCCCGCCGCGGTCTGTTGAAAATGGTCGGCAACCGCCGTAGCCTGCTCAACTATCTCAAAGCTTCCGACCTGGAGCGTTACCGGGCGATTTTGGCCAAACTGAATCTGCGCAAATAGTCAAACGTCTTTAAAGCGGGGAAACCCGCTTTTATTTATGCCTTGATGCAGAAATAACATTTTCTTTTCCTGATGAATAGGATATAATTTGTAACGTGAATGAACAGAAGGAAATATGAGGAGGAAAAGGTGTATGCAGACTTTTCAATTTGAACTGGGGGGCCGCCAGCTTGTCGTAGAAACCGGCAAGTATGCAAAACAGGCCAATGGAGCGGTATTGATCCGTTATGGGGAGACGGCTCTGGTTGTAGCGGCGACTGCTTCGGCAGGTCCGCGTGAAGGAATCGATTTTTTCCCGCTGACGGTGGATTATGAAGAGAGAATGTATTCTGTCGGCAAGATTCCCGGCGGCTTTATCAAACGGGAAGGCCGTCCGACTGAAACGGCGATTTTGAGCGCCCGGATGATTGACCGACCGATTCGTCCGCTGTTCGCCGACGGGTTCCGCAATGATGTGCATATCGTGGCGACCGTCGTTTCGGTGGATCAGGACAATACACCGGATGTCATTGCAATGGTTGGCGCTTCCTGCGCGCTGTCGATTTCCGATATTCCGTTCAACGGACCGATTGCCGGGGTGCGGATCGGCTATATCAACGAGGAATATGTGGTAAATCCCACGGTAAAACAAATGGAAGAAAGCCAACTGGATCTGATTGTCGCCGGAACAAAGGACGCCGTCCTGATGGTCGAAGCTGGCGCCAATGAATTGTCGGAGCAAGTGATTCAAGAGGCGATTCTCTATGGTCATGCGATCATCAAAGATATAATTGCGTTCCAGGACACAATCGTAGCTGCAGTTGGCCTGCCGAAGCGCGAAATCAAGATGTATGCCCCGCCGGCCGACCTGGAAGAGAATGTTCGCGCCCATGTAACCGAAGCGATGCGCGAAGCGGTGGTTAATGCCGACAAATTAGAAAGAGAAGCCAAGATTGACGAGGTCAAGAAACAGGCGGTCGAACATTTTGCCACGATTTATCCCGACAACAAAAAAGATGTATCTTATGTTTTATACAAGGTGTTGAAAGAAACCGTACGCCGGATGATCACCGTCGATAAAGTACGTCCGGATGGTCGGCAGCTGGATGAAATCCGCCCGATTGCCTGTGAAGTCGGCGTGTTGCCGCGCGTGCACGGGTCCGGTCTGTTTACCCGCGGTCAGACGCAAGTCCTCAACGTAACCACGCTGGGCGCGATCGGCGACAAACAAAAATTGGACGGTCTGGGCGTCGAAGACCACAAACGCTATATTCACCACTATAACTTTCCGCCTTACAGCACTGGAGAAACCCGTCCGATGCGCGGTCCCGGCCGGCGTGAAATCGGCCATGGTCATTTGGCGGAGCGGGCGTTGATCCCGGTGTTGCCGTCTGAAAGCGAATTTCCATACACCCTGAGATTGGTATCGGAAGTTCTCGAGTCCAATGGCTCCTCCTCGATGGCCAGCGTCTGCGGCAGCACTTTGTCGCTGATGGATGCCGGCGTACCGATCAAAGCACCGGTATCCGGCGTAGCAATGGGCCTGGTTACCGATGGTGAGAATTTCTCGATTTTGACTGATATTCAGGGCATGGAAGATGCGCTCGGCGATATGGACTTCAAAGTGGCCGGAACCGCCAAAGGTATTACCGCGATCCAGATGGACATGAAAGTCGGCGGCATCAGCCGCGAGATTTTGTCCAGCGCTCTGGAACAGGCGCTGAAAGGTCGTTTGTTCATCCTGGATAAGATGACCCAGACGATTGCGGCGCCGCGACCGGAGATGTCGCCTTATGCACCGCGCATGATCACTATGCAGATCAATCCGGACAAGATCCGCGACGTCATCGGACCAGGCGGCAAGATTATCAAGAAGATCGTCGAAGATACCGGCGTACAGATCGATATCGAAGACGACGGAAAAATCTTTATCATGGCTGTCGATATGGAAGCCGGCAATAAAGCCGTCAAAATCATCGAGGGCTTGGTTCGCGAAGTGGAAGTCGGCGCGATTTACACCGGTAAAGTCACCCGCCTGATGAACTTCGGTGCTTTTGTCGAGATCCTGCCAGGCAAAGATGGACTGGTCCATATTTCGCAACTGGCCCGTACCCGGGTGGCAAAAGTCGAAGATGTGGTCAAGATCGGCGATGAGGTTACCGTCAAGGTCACTGAGATTGACCGTCAAGGCCGTATCAATCTGTCGCGCAGCATTTTGCTGAAGGATGAACCTGCGGTGGTAGCATCGGCGCCGGCCAAAGAGTAAACAGAGGAGAGACTGTCATTGTATCAGAAGACTACTCTTGCTAATGGACTCCGGATTGTCTCGGAGTCCATTCCCTATATGAGTTCGATTAGCCTCGGAATTTTCGCCGGTACCGGTTCCCGCCATGAAACTCCGGCCGAACAGGGAGTGTCCCATTTTATCGAACACTTGATGTTCAAAGGAACGCATCGACGTTCAGCCAAGGATATCGCTGAAATGGTCGACGATGTAGGGGGACAGTTGAACGCCGCCACGGACAGGGAAAACACCTGTTATTACATCAAGGTGTTGCCGGAACATTTGTCGCTTGGCATGGATATCCTAAGTGACATGCTGTTGAACTCGAAATTTGCTGACGTCGATGTGGAAAAAGAACGACAGGTAGTGTTGGAAGAGATCAGCCTTTACGAGGATTCGCCTGACGAACTGATTCACGATTTGCACATGAACTCATTGTGGCCCGGACATGCTCTGGGGCGCAATATTTTGGGCACCCGCGAAACGATTGCAGCAATGGATCGGCAGGCTATCCTTGATTACCGAACTCGACACTATGTGCCGGACAATTTGGTTATTGCAGCGGCCGGCAATCTGACTCACGAACAACTCGTCGAACTGAGTCAGCTTTATTGGGCTGATGTCCGTGGCAAAAGCCAGATACTCGTGGACCCGACGCCGACCTTTGTCGCGGCGCGGCTGTTGCAGGAGAAAGATATCGAACAGCTGCATGTCTGCCTGGGCACCCCGGGTGTGGCGCATGACTCTTCTCAGTATTATGCATCGCATGTGCTGAATACCATACTGGGCGGCGGCGTCAGCTCGCGGCTGTTTCAGAGCATCCGCGAAGATCGTGGACTGGCTTATTCAGTTTGTTCCTATCCCTCGAGTTTCCGCGATACCGGCCTGATGACGATTTATGCCGGGGTATCGCCGGAAAATTCGCGCGAGGTCATTGAGATCACCAATGCGATTTTGGCCGATATCCGAGTGAACGGCGTACGGCCTGATGAAATAAAACGGGCCAAAGAACAACTGAAAGCCGGTCTGATGTTCAGTATGGAGAGCTCTGCCAGCCGGATGTCGCGCGTCGGTCGGGCTGAAATTTCCTCTCGTGAATACCTTTCGCCGGAAAAATTGGCGGCAAAAGTTGATGCGGTCAGCCTGGAACAATTGTTCGACCTGGCGCAACCGCTTTATCAACCGGAGAATACCTGTATGACGGCGCTCGGTCCGGTCGAAGCTGCGGGATTGGTATGATGCGAGTGCGAGGGTTTGAGCATGTCAGTGGATACGAGTCGTCAGGGTTGCCGCTTCCGGTCCGTAGTACGCCTGGCAGCGCTGGCTATGACTTCGTTGCAGCTGAGAACGTTTGTTTGCCGGCGGGGGGGCGGGCGCTGATTCCGACCGGAGTCAAGTCGTATATGCTGCAAGATGAATATCTAGGCATTCACATCCGTTCCAGCCTGGCGGTCAAACAAGGCTTGCACTTGGCCAATGCGCAGGGGATCATCGATGCGGATTACTACAACAATCCTGATAATGAAGGCCATATCCTGATCGCTCTCGTTAACGGCGGCAAACAGGATATTATTATTGAACGTGGCACGCGGATCGCCCAGGGAATATTTTATAAATTTCTGCTGGCTGATGCCGATACGGCTGCAGAAAAGGCCGGGCGCAGTGGTGGAATCGGCAGTACCGGCGTTGTTTGAAGCCAATCCGATCAAGAGTAAAAGATTTGTTTGACAGGATATGACTGCTGAGTTACAATGTATACAAAATTATATATGGCTGACCCCTTACGAAGGGACAGAGTAGAGGCGCAACCTGCAATAGTATGGCTGACGAGATCGTGCATCGATGACGCAGCAGGAAAGGGCATGTTGCCGAAGCGTTGATACAGGCACACTGTATGGCGCTGGTTTCATGTCGAACAGGCATGTGACTGTCACCAAGCGATTGGTGGAGCGCTATCTCATCCAAAGCTGACGATGCGACGCAGGTGTTGCATTTGCAGCGGAGCCGCAGCTTTTCAGCAGCCGGTGAGATAACTCTCATTGGCTGTGTTTTTTATTATCAGGAGGTGTAATAGATGATTAGAGTATTGGTTTCCGGCGCAAACGGCAGAATGGGCAGAGAGGTGCTGAAGGCGATCTCTCAGGATGCTGAATGCGAGATTGTTGCTACGGTCGATATCAAAGCGGCCTGGGAAGATGTTGGTGAAATTTTGGGATTGGGAAAATCCGGCGTCAAAATGGAATCGGACCTGGAGGCGGCGATCAAAAGCCACCGACCGCAGGTCATGGTCGACTTTACCCACCCCAAATCGGTGGTTGGCAATGTGATGACTGCGCTGCGAAACGGAGTCATCCCGGTCGTGGGGACTACCGGCATCAGCGAAGCCGATTTGGCGATGATCCGCCAGTTTTGCCAGGACAACAAGGCTACCTGTTTCATCTGTCCCAATTTTTCGATCGGTGCGGTGTTGATGATGCGCTTCGCGCGTGAAGCGGCCCAATACTTGCCGCATTGCGAGATTATCGAACTGCATCACGACCAGAAGCTGGATGCGCCATCAGGAACTGCACTGCTGACCGCCAAGATGATTGCCGAAGTGCGTGCAAGTCACCAGCAGGGGCACCCAGACGAAGAAGAGAAAATAATCGGCGCCCGTGGCGCGGATTTCGAAGGCATGCGGATTCACAGTGTCCGCCTGCCCGGGTATGTAGCGCATCAGGAAGTGATCTTCGGCGATGTGGGGCAAACCCTGACGATCCGTCATGATTCCTTGGCGCGTGAATCCTTTATGCCGGGCGTTGTGCTGGCCTGTAAAAAAATTATCCATCGTCAGGGTCTGATTGTTGGTCTGGACCTATTGATGGGAGAGTAAGGGGAGAATTCAATGAAAAAATACAATGTGGCAATCCTTGGCGCGACCGGCGCGGTCGGGCAGGAATTTATCAACCTGATTGAAGAGCGAAACTTCCCGTTTTCCGGGATGAAATTATTGGCGTCTGCCCGCTCGGCCGGAAAAAAACTGATGGTGGCCGGCAAGGAATATACTGTGGAAGAAGCTACCGCCGATTCGTTCGCCGGAATCGATATTGCGCTGTTCGCTGGCGGAGCAGCCAGTAAAGAGTTTGCGCCGCATGCGGTGAAAGCGGGCGCTGTGGTGATTGACAATTCCAGCGCATTCCGCATGGACCCGAATGTGCCGCTGGTGGTGCCGGAAGTCAATCCGGCGGCGGTCCGCGATCATCAGGGGATCATCGCCAATCCCAACTGTTCGACGATTATCATGGTGATGGCGCTGAAACCGATTCATGACCGGGCCAGGATCAAGCGGGTGGTCGTATCGACCTATCAAGCTGTCTCCGGCGCAGGCAAAGAGGGAATCGATGAGTTGACGGAACAGGTCAAGGCGGTTAGCGAGGGGCGTCCGGTGGAAGCGAAGATTTTGCCGTCGGCCAGTCTGGACAAGCATTACCAGATCGCGTTCAATCTGTTGCCGCAGATCGATGTGTTCCTGGCTGATGGTTACACCAAGGAAGAAATGAAGATGGTGCATGAGACCCGCAAAATCATGGGCGAACCGGCGATGGCGATCACGGCGACGACCGTCAGAGTACCGGTTTACCGCAGCCACTCCGAATCGGTCAATCTCGAACTCGAACAGCCGTTGTCGGTTGTGGAGGCCAAACAACTGTTGACCGCTTTCCCCGGCGTAATCGTCCAGGACGATCCGGCGGCGATGGAGTACCCGATGCCGTTGTTCACTTCCAGTCGCGACGAAGTGTTTGTCGGACGAATCCGTCAGGATGACAGCGTGAAACATGGCCTGAATCTGTGGGTTGTCGGCGATCAGATCCGCAAAGGCGCCGCCCTCAACGCCTTGCAGATCGCAGAACTGATGATTGCTGAAAACTTGCTGTAGGAGAGAGAAAATGCGAATTTTGGTCCAGAAATTTGGCGGCACTTCGGTGGCTACGCCGGAAAACCGTCAGTGCGCGGTCGAAAAAATCCGCAACGCTATCCGCGAAGGATTTCAGCCGGTCGTTGTGATTTCGGCGATGGGCAGAAATGGCCAGCCCTACGCCACCGATACGCTGATCGGCGTGGCGCGGGAACCGAACCCGCTATTGTCCAAGCGCGAACTGGACATCATGATGAGCTGCGGCGAGATTATTTCGGCGGTTGTCATGGTTTCGACCCTGCAGGCGGCCGGGATTGACGCTACGTTGTTCACCGGCGGACAGGCGGGGATCATCACAGATAACCAGTATGGCAACTCGCGGATTCTGCGCGTCGACCCGGTTCGTATCCATGCCGCGCTGGCAAATGGGAAGACTCCGGTAGTCTGCGGTTTTCAGGGTGTGACCGTAGAAGGCGACATGACGACGCTGGGCCGTGGCGGCAGCGATACTACCGCATCGGCGCTGGGGGCGGCGTTGCCGGCCGAAGCGATTGAAATCTATACCGATGTTGACGGAATCATGACAGCGGACCCCCGCATAGTTCCGTCGGCGCAAATTCTGGACCGGATCAGCTATGCCGAAGTCTCCCAACTGGCGTATCAGGGGGCGAAGGTTATCCATCCGCGCGCCGTTGAGTTCGCAATGCAGAAGAGCATTCCGCTTATCGTGAAATCGACGTTTTCCGATGCACCCGGCACGTTGATCACAACCAGCGCCCAAGTCGAAGAAACCTGCGACGCTCCGGTATCGGACCGGGTCGCAACCGGCGTGACCTACGTCAAAAACATTGCCCAGATTTCGGTGGAACCGATCAATGAAGTCGCCAGTTTCGACAGTTCCCGCGTGTTCAAGATCCTTGCCGCCAGTGGAATCAACGTCGACCTGATCAACGTGTTGCCCCGGCAGGTATTATTTACGGTTCAGGCGCATGATGCCAATGAAACGCAGCAACGTCTGACTGCGGCGGGCTACTGTATGACAGCTTTGCATGGTTGCGCCAAAGTTTCGGTGGTTGGCGGCGGGATGGGAGACGTGCCCGGTGTCATGGCCAGCTTTGTCGAAGCACTGACTGCCAGCGCGATTCCGATTTTACAGACGGTGGATTCCCAGACCTCAATATCGGCGCTGATCGAAGGCTGTTATATGGAAACGGCGGTCAGCGTATTGCACAGCAAGTTTGGCCTTGATTGACAATCGTAAGTAGAAATAACGGGAGGAAACGGAAATGAAAAGTTTTGGTCGAGTATTGACAGCAATGGTGACTCCGTTTCATGAAGATTTCAGCGTAGACTATACAGCTGCGGCCGAACTGGCCAAATATCTGGTGGCGCACGGCAACGACGGGTTGGTCGTGGCTGGCAGCACCGGTGAATCAGCCACTCTGAGCAACGAGGAAAAATTGCGCCTGTTCAGCACGGTGCTTGATGCAGTCGGCGACAAGGCGGTGGTGGTGGCCGGAACTGGTTCCAATGATACGTTGGCCTCGATAAAGTTGACCCAGGAAGCCGAAAAATTAGGCGTTCATGCGGCTATGCTGGTCGGTCCCTATTACAACAAGCCGCCCCAGGAAGGATTTTACCAGCATTTCAAAATGATTGCCGAGGCGACGAAGTTGCCGATTATTCTTTATAATGTGCCGGGGCGGACCGCGTCCAACGTTTTGCCGCCGACCATCGCCAAATTGTCGCAGATTCCCAATATCGTGGCGGTAAAAGAGGCCAGCGGCAGTCTGGAGCAGGTATCAGAAATCGTACGCACTGCAGCGCCTGGTTTCCAGGTGTATAGCGGAGACGACAGCTTGACGCTGCCGATCCTGTCGGTAGGCGGTTGCGGCATCATTAGCGTGGCCGGCCATGTCGTGGCGGAAAGAATGCAACAAATGATTGCCGCCTATTTTGCCGGCGATGTGAAAAAAGCTCGCGATATCCATCTGGAATTGACGCCGTTCTTCAAAGTGATTTTTGTCACGACCAACCCGATCCCGATCAAGACGGCGGTAACGTTGATGGGATTAAAAGGCGGTACACTGAGACCGCCGATGATTCCGCCGACAGCGTCGGAAACCGAGCAACTGCGTGCAGTGATGCAAAGTCTGAACGTTGCAATGAAAGGATAGGTCGCGCATTGGATGATGCAGGGCGGTCGGGGCAAGGCTCTGGCCGCTTTTCTTCCGCCTGTAGTGGACTTTGCCCGGCTTTTTGGATATAATTCATATATTATAGCGAACTAGCCGGCAGGAGGAAGCGCGAATGAAATTTACCAAGTGGCAGGGGATCGGCAACGATTTTGTCATCATCGATGGTTTTAAAGAAAAGATTGATGATTTCGCCAGTAAAGCGATTGAAGTTTGCGACCGGCATTTTGGGATTGGCGCTGACGGGTTGGTTATTGCATTGCCGTCTGATGTCGCCGATTTTCGGATGCGAATTTTCAACTCCGATGGCAGCGAAGCGGAGATGTGCGGTAATGTGACTCGTTGTTTCGCCCGTTACGTTTATGAAAACGGCCTCACAACAAAAACAGAACTGACGATTGAGACGCTGGCCGGAATCATCAAACCTAAACTGATTTTCGAGAATGGCATAGTGACTTCGGTTTGTGTCGACATGGGCGAACCGCGCCTAAAACGGGGTGAAATTCCGATGGTCGGCGATCCGGAAGCGAAGGCGGTAAATGTTCCATTACTTGTAGGTGATTCTACCTATTCCGTTACTTGCGTCAGTATGGGCAATCCGCACTGCATCATATTCGTCGATGATGTGGAATCTTTGGACCTGGAGAAATTTGGCCGACCAATCGAAGTGCATCCGGCGTTCCCGCGCAAAACCAATGTGGAGTTTGTTCAGGTGGTAGACCGTCAGACTTTGCGGATGAGGGTATGGGAACGCGGCGCAGGAGTGACGCTGGCCTGTGGCACCGGCGCTTGCGCCGTAATTGTCGCCGCCGTGTTGAATGATAAAACCGACCGCAAGGCGTTATTAAAACTCGACGGCGGTGAATTGCTGCTGGACTGGCGTGATGACAACCATATCTACAAGACCGGTCCGGCAGTGGAAGTGTTTCGCGGCGAATATATCGCCTAAGCTTATTTAACGGATGGAGGATGAATAATTTGGAAAGAGCGGAAAGAATTAAAAAAGTACCCCCTTATTTGTTTGCAACGATTGACAAGAAAAAACGGGAAGCAATCGAACGCGGCGTTGATATCATCAGTTTCGGCATTGGCGACCCCGATCAACCGACCCCGCCGCAAATCGTCGAGAAAATGTGTGAAGCGGTACGGACGCCGAAAAATCATCGCTATCCCGACTATGAAGGTTCACTGGAGTTTCGTAGCGCCGTCAGCGCCTGGTATAAAAAGCGGTTTGACGTCACGCTGAACCCGGCGAATGAAGTGATGACCCTGATTGGGTCCAAAGAAGGAATCGCGCATATTTTCCTCGCCTTTGTCGACCCCGGTGATTATACGTTGATTCCCGATCCGGCCTATCCGGTATATAAACTGGGAACAATGTTTGCTAACGGCGAAGCGCATTATATGCCACTGACGGCCGAGAATAAGTTCCTGCCTGATTTTGCGGCGATTCCGACCGATGTGGCGAAAAAGGCCAAGATCATGTTCCTCAACTACCCGAACAATCCCACAGCAGCGGTGGCGGACCTCAAGTTCTTTGCCGAGGCGGTGGCGTTCTGCAAACAGTATGACATCATCCTCTGCCACGACAACGCTTACTCGGAAATGGCGTTCGACGGTTTCCAGCCGCCCAGCATTCTTCAGGTTCCCGGCGCGATGGACATTGCTGTGGAATTCGGTTCCCTGTCGAAGCCGTTCAACATGACTGGCTGGCGGATGGGCTTTGCGGTCGGTTGTTCGGAAGTGATCGGCGGCTTGGGAATCATCAAGACCAATGTTGACTCAGGTCAGTTCACCGCTGTACAGGATGCAGGCATCGAAGCCCTGTTGAATATCGATCCCAAGTTTATCCCCGCAATGAACGATCTTTATCAGGCGCGGCGAGATGTGCTGATTGACGGACTGAACTCGATGGGCTGGAATCTGGAAAAGACAAAGGCGACCTTCTATGTCTGGGCGCCGGTCCCCAAAGGCTACGACTCGATGAGCTTTTGTGCCGCCATGCTGGAGAAATGCGGCATCATTGTCGTACCTGGCGTAGGCTACGGGCCGGCTGGCGAAGGCTATGTGCGGTTTGCGCTGACCCTCGATGAAAGCCGTATCAAAGAAGCCCTGCAACGGATGAAGCAGCAACTGGCGCTGTAAGCTGCGACAAAGCGTGAAGGGGGAGTCCAATTGTTCAAAAGCATGACTGGATTTGGTCGCGGTGAATTCCACGACAAGGATCATCGGTTTACGGTGGAGATCCGTGCGGTAAACCACCGGTTCAATGATATCGTGATCAAGGTCCCCAAAAACCTGGCGGCGCTTGAGGATCGCGCCCGTAAAAGCATTGCCGGTACTTTGGCCAGAGGCCGGATTGATGTGATCGTGACAGCCGACGATTATTTGGAACGGCAACGCAAAATCCGTGTCGATAAGGGCCTAGCCAGCGGTTACTTTCAAGCGGTCAAAGATGTCGCTGATGCGTGTGGCCTTGACATTCAGGCAGTCAGTGCCTATGATATCGCCAAATTTCCCGAAGTTCTGAAAGTGGAAGAAACGGCCGAGGACTTGGAAACTCTTTGGCCCAAGCTGGCTGAGGCGATTGACAAGGCCTTGGCCAACCTGATGGAAATGCGTATTGCCGAAGGCGAGAATATCCATCGTGATTTGACGAACCGGATAGCAAAAATCCGTGAACTGGGCGCTGCGATCGCCACCAGGGCGCCGGCGATCGTCGAGGCGTACCGTGAGCGATTGCGGGAGCGATGCCGGGAGATTCTTAGCGAAGTTAATGCGACGCCTGACGAGGCAAGATTGCTGCAGGAAGTGGCGATCATGGCCGATCGGACCAATATTACCGAGGAACTGGTGCGGCTGGACAGCCATCTGGACCAGTTTACCCAGGCGATGAACGGTGATGCCGCTGTCGGTCGCAAGTTGGATTTCATTCTGCAGGAATTGAACCGCGAAGCGAATACCATCGGTTCCAAGGCCAACGACATGGTGGCCGGCGCCTTGATGGTCGAATTGAAAAGCGAGATTGAGAAAGTCCGGGAACAGATACAGAATATTGAATGACGGAGGGGTTCCCGTGGAAATCAAGCTGTTGAACATCGGTTTTGGCAATGTTGTCTTCAGCCATCGCATCGTTGCGATCGTGTCGCCGGAATCAGCGCCGATCAAGCGGATGGTGTCGGATGCGAAGGACAAGGGACGCCTGATTGATGCGACTTACGGACGCCGAACCCGTTCCGTGGTTATTACTGACAGCGATCATATCATATTGTCCGCCGTGCAGGCGGACACGATAGCCCATCGGATGAACGACAAAGAGTTGGAGGAACAATGTGAAGAATGACGCGGATAGACCGGAGTGCATCACCGGCAATCCGAACGGCAACCTGATCGTAATTTCCGGCCCGTCGGGCGCTGGTAAAGGTACGATTGTCAAAGCGCTGTTGGATCAATACGCATCGATTCATTATTCCGTTTCCGCCACGACCCGTGCGCCGCGGGAAGGCGAAGTGAACGGAGTCAACTATTGGTTTGTGTCGCGCGAGGAATTTTTGCTGATGCGCGAGCAGGATGAGTTGTTGGAATGGGCCGAGGTCTATGGAAACTTTTACGGTACGCCACGTCGCCGCGTAATCGAAGCGATCAACCGCGGCCATGATATTATTCTTGAGATCGATCCCCAGGGCGCGATGAAAGTAAAGAAAGGTTTTCCTGCTGCCGTTTTTGTCTACATCATGCCGCCTTCGCCGCGTGAACTGTCGCGGCGGATTGTCGGCAGGGGCACCGAAACCCAGGATGCGATCCGGCAAAGACTGAATTCGGTTGTTACTGAGCTAGGCTATATTCACGAATATGACTATCTGGTCATCAACGATGAATTGACAGAAGCTACCGCTGATGTAGCGGCAATCATCCGGGCTGAAAAATGGCGGGTCAAGCGAAATGCTCACCTGGTCGGCCTCGTTTGGGGCGTCAATCTAAAAAATGCACAGGAAAGGGGTTAAGGATTTTGATTTATCCCTCATTGGACCATTTGTTAAAAAAAGTCGACAGCAAATACACCCTGGTCGTTCTTACCGCCCGGCGCGCTCGCGAAGTCGTAGCCGGAGACCGTGTATTGGTGACCAGTAGGTCGAACAAGGCAGTCACGATTGCCCTGGAGGAAATCGGCGCGGACAAGGTGACTTTTGAACGCGTCAAACCGATTGGCGGCTGAGTAGATGTTGAAGGGCAAGACGGTTGTTTTGGGCGTATGCGGCGGAATCGCCGCGTACAAGGCGGTTGAGGTCGTTAGCAGGTTGGTGAAGTGCGGCGCTGCCGTTCATGTGATCATGACCGCTGCGGCTGCTCAGTTTGTCACGCCGTTGACGTTTCGCGAGATTTCCGGTCAACCGGTTTACACTACGATGTGGGAAGAACCGAAACTCTGGAATGTCGAGCATATCGCTCTGGCCCGGCGCGCTGACCTGTTTGTGATTGCTCCGGCGACAGCCAATATGATCGGCAAGATCGCCAATGGGATTGCCGATGATTTTCTCAGCACTACAGTAATGGCTACGACTGCGCCGGTTTTGATTGTGCCGGCGATGAATACGGAGATGTATCTCAGTGCGGCAACCCAGACCAACTTGAAAATACTGGCAGACCGAGGGTTTCATCTTATGAAGCCTGAATCCGGGCCGCTTGCCTGCGGTACCGCAGGTATCGGTCGTTTGCCGGAGCCGGCGGCAATTGTCGGGCAGGTTGCGGCGCATTTTGCAATAGCAAAATCGCTGCAAGGAGTCCGTTTGCTTGTAACGGCTGGCGGAACCCGCGAAGCGATCGATCCGGTGCGGTACATCGGTAATCGTTCCAGCGGCAAGATGGGCTATGCGATTGCGGCAGTTGCAGCGGAACGTGGCGCCGAAGTCACTTTGATCTCGGGGCCGGTCGCATTGGCAGCGCCGTCTGGTGTGACCAGGATATCGGTTGAGAGTGCTTTGGAAATGCGCGATGCGGTACTCGCAGCTTTTCCGACTGTCGATATCGTGATCAAAGCGGCTGCTGTGGCGGATTACCGTCCGGAAGTAGTTGCCGACCAAAAAATAAAAAAGCAGTCGGCCAGTATGACGATTGATTTAATCAAAAATCCTGATATCCTAGCCGAACTTGGCAGCAGTAAAAGCGGCCAGTTTTTGGTCGGATTCGCCGCAGAAACGCAGGAACTGGCGAAAAATGCCACAGAAAAGTTGTGTCGAAAAAATCTTGATATGCTGGTTGCCAACGACGTGACGCAGGCAGGCGCCGGATTTGAATCCGAGACCAATATCGTCAAAGTGTTCTATCAAGACGGCTTCAGCGAACAATTGCCGCAGATGAGCAAACGAGAGTTAGCCGCTGTTTTGCTGGATCGTGTCCAACAGCAACGATCGAAGATAGATCGCAATTAGGGGCCAATCTGCCGTCTAATAATTTCCCGACCGACTATTGCTTTTCTTGCCTGAATCCATTAAAATTAATTTCGCGTCCGATTCATAGCAACTGAATACAGTCCATCCAGAGCTGGCAGAGGGACAGGCCCGATGAAGCCGCGGCAACCATTGACCTTCGTCAAAACGGTGCCAATTCCGGCGGGTAATACCGCAAGATGGGAGTGCATAGTCCTCCCATGTGGAGGCTTTTTTATTGCCTTCGCATCCGAAGTGAAAACAATTTATGGGAGGTTGTTAACAAGATGAAAAAAAGACTGTTTACCTCGGAATCAGTTACCGAAGGGCATCCAGACAAGATTGCCGACCAGATCTCCGACGCAGTGCTTGATGCTATCCTGTCGCAGGATCCGACGGGCCGGGTCGCTTGTGAGACGGTGGTGACCACTGGTCTGGTGCATGTGGTTGGAGAAATCACGACCAATTGTTATGTTGATATCAACCGTATCGTCCGCAATACGATCATCGGGATCGGCTATACCCGGGCGAAATATGGTTTTGACGGTGAAACCTGTGGTGTCATGACCTCGATCGATGAACAGTCGCCAGATATCGCGATGGGAGTCGATGTCGGCGGAGCAGGCGACCAGGGAATGATGTTCGGCTACGCGACCAACGAAACCCCCGAGTTCATGCCGCTATCGATCTCGCTAGCCCATAAGCTGGCCAAAAGGCTTTCCGATGTGCGCAAGAACGGAGAACTGGATTATCTGCGTCCCGACGGAAAGACGCAGGTCACCGTGGAATACGACGGCGACAAACCGGTTCGGGTGGACACAATCGTAATTTCGACCCAGCATAGTCCCAAAGTCAAGCTCTCCTTTAATAGCGAACGCGCTGGTGAAACCATCAGCCCGGTGGTTGCCGACTTTATCAAAAAGGTCGTCGAGCCAGTCGTGCCGGCGGAACTGATTGATGCGAACACCCGTTATTTCGTCAACCCGACCGGCAGTTTCGTCGTGGGTGGACCGCAAGGGGATGCCGGTCTCACCGGACGCAAGATCATCGTTGATACTTATGGCGGCATGGCTCGCCATGGCGGTGGTTGCTTCTCCGGCAAGGATCCCACGAAGGTTGACCGTTCCGCAGCCTATGCCGCCCGTTATGTAGCCAAGAACGTGGTGGCTGCCGGATTGGCTGACCGTTGCGAAATCCAGTTGGCTTATGCGATCGGCGTGGCAGAGCCTGTTTCCGTGCTGGTCGAAACTTTCGGTACGGCGAAAGTAGCGGAGGAGTTAATCGCCGATTTAATCACTCAGCATTTCAACCTGACTCCGGCCGGCATTATCAAGACGCTTGATTTGCGTCGGCCGATCTACAAGCAGACTGCCGCCTACGGCCATTTCGGCCGGACTGACATAGAACTACCCTGGGAAAAGACGGACAAAGCCGAGATTCTGCGTAAGCAAGCCGGTTTGTAATAGCAACCGCAATTGAGGTGGAACCGAGAAATCGGTTCCACCTTTTTTTTTGCATATGTAGCAGGGTTTTGCTAATGTTTCGCGAAGTGAATAAAAGTTGGAATTGTTCGGCAAATATTATGTTAAGGTGGTGGAGGGCAATGTTTTACCGTGTCAACATGGGGACATTAACTGTGACGAAGGAAGCCGGGGATCAGTATCAAGGCTTGGGCGGACGGGCGCTCAGCTCCAAACTGGTTGAGACCGAGGTGGATCCGACGGCTCATCCGTTGGGCGAGAAGAACAAACTCATTTTTGCGACCAGTCTGCTGTCCGGCACTGGAGCTCCGAACGGCGGCCGGATGTCGCTCGGGGCCAAAAGCCCATTGACCGAAGGAATCAAGGAAAGCAATGTCGGTGGAGCGATGGGCATGAAACTGGGCCGGCTTGGCGTGCGGGGCATAATTTTTGAAGGGTTGCCGCAAAAAGATTCCTGCTATGTCGTCAAGGTTTCCGCCGATGGCGTTGTGGTCGAGGAAATGCCGCAAATCAAGGGACTCGATATCTATGCGGCCGTGGCTAAGATGCAGGAAAAGTACGGTGAAAAAGTCGCGATTGCCTGTATTGGCACCGCCGGTGAAAACAAAATGGCTGCGGCCTGTGTGGGATTCACCGATATGGAGGGTGCACCGACCAGACAAGCCGGACGCGGCGGTCTCGGCGCCGTGATGGGCAGCAAAGGAATCAAGGCGGTTGTCGTAGATGACAGTGGAGCAGAGAAGCTCGTCTTTGCCGATGAGGCGGCCTACCGGGCCGGTGCAAAGAAGCTGGCAAATGCCCTGATGGCGCATCCGGTGACCAGTCAGGCGCTGCCTGCCTATGGAACCGATGTATTGGTCAACATCTTGAGTGAAGCCGGCGGTCTGCCGACCCGCAGTTTCAGCTCCGGTCGTTTTGAAGGCGCCAATGACATCGGCGGCGAAACGATGGCGGCAGTCAACAAGGAACGCGGCGGCAAATCCGGGCATGGCTGTTCCCCTGGTTGCATGATCCGTTGTTCCAATATCTACAAAGATAAAAAGGGTGCGGTGCTGACCGGCGGATTTGAATATGAGAGCGTCTGGTCGCTTGGAGCGAATTTGGGGATCAATGACCTGGATGATGTGGCGATGATGAATCGTCTCTGCGACGATTATGGTGTGGACACGATTGATATGGGCGTCGCGCTGGGGATCGCGATGGAAGCGGGACTGGCAAAGTTCGGTGACGGCAAGGCCGCGATCGCATTGCTGCAGGAAGTGGGTAAAGCTTCGCCGCTTGGCCGTATACTGGGCGCCGGAGCGGCGATCACCGGCAAAGTGTTTGGCATGCGGCGGGTTGCCGCAGTCAAGGGTCAGGCGATTCCAGCTTATGATCCGCGGGCTGTCAAAGGCCAGGGTGTCACTTATGCCACGTCGCCGATGGGGGCCGACCACACGGCCGGTTATGCTGTGGCCACCAATATTCTTAGCGTGGGCGGCAAAGTAGATCCGCTGGGAGCCGAAGGACAAGTCGACTTGTCACGTAATCTGCAGATCGCCACTGCGTTTGTCGACAGCACGGGCCTGTGCCTGTTTGTCGCCTTTGCGATCCTGGACATCGCCGAAGGACTGGAAGGCATCGTGGAGATGTGCAATGCACGCTATGGCTGGAACAAGTCGGTCGACGAATATCTGGAGATGGGAAAACAGCTTTTGCGGGAAGAGCGTTTGTTCAACAAAAAGGCCGGAATCGCCGAAGGCTCGGATGATTTGCCGGACTTCTTCCGTACCGAAAAATTGCCGCCGCACAATACCGTGTTTGACATTCCCAAGGAAGAGCTGAACAAAGTGTTTAATTTCTAACGGCCGGTAAGTTGACAACACAACGTCTGGCTGGATTTTTTGGGCCAGACCTGTTTGCAGCAACGACCCAACCCGGCGAGAGCCGGGTTGGGTCGTTGCTGCGGCAAAGTCCGGCAAGGAAATGAGGGAACGAATGGATTTTTTACATTGTATGGAACTCGCTCAGGCTGAACGACTCGTTGATGAGCATCTGAAGCAAGGCATGGTCGGGGAGGAAGAGGTCGAGTTGTTGGCTGCCGTTGGCAGAGTGACTTCACGCATCGTATGGTCCGTGGACGATTTGCCCGGCTATGCGAGATCGACGGTGGACGGCTTTGCCATCCGCAGCGAAGACAGTTTTGGCGCTAGTGAATCGGCGGCGGCGCTCTTTACGCTGATTGGCGAAATTGCCATGGGGTTGCCGGTTTGTCAGACGCTGCAACCGGGACAGGCGATGGCGATTCCGACCGGCGGCATGCTGCCAGAGGGGGCCGATGCGGTCGTGATGCTCGAGTATACTGAACAACCGGATGCAGAGTCGCTGTTGGTGCAAAAAATGGTGGCGCCTTCTGAAAATGTCGTGCGACGTGGTGAAGAAATCGCCGCTGGTACGGTGCTCGTTGATGCGGGGGTCCGTCTCTGCGACAAGCAGGTCGGCTTGCTTGCGGCCTGCGGCTGTTCACGGTTGTGGGTGAAGCAACGACTCAAAGTGGCGATAATCTCAACCGGCGATGAATTGGTCGATATTCAGGATACGCCGCGCGAGGCACAGGTGAGGGATGTCAACACTTACTCTTTGGCGGCGCTATTGACGCGATGGGGCTGCGAGGTGAAGCGCTACGGGATTGTCCGCGACAGCTTTGAACAGTTTTTGCGGCAACTGACTGAGGCGACGCACGAATGTCAGCTGGTGCTGATCTCCGGCGGCAGTTCGGTTGGCGCCAGGGATTATACAGTACCGGCGATTCAGGCGCTTGACCGGCCGGGACTGTTGATGCACGGGTTGGCGGTCAAGCCCGGCAAACCGACGATCTTTGGTTTGGCCGGATCGGTGCCGGTGTTTGGCCTACCGGGACACCCGGTGGCTGCCTGGATCGTCTGTGAGGTATTGGTGCGCTGCGCCATAGAAAAAATGATCGGCGTGACGACCAATTACCGGAGTAAAAAGGTTTCTGCCGTGCTGAGCCGCAACCTGCCGTCGTTGCCGGGACGTGACGATTTTGTGCCGGTGCGGTTGGTTGAACAGGCGACCGGCTATGTTGCGGAACCGATTTTCGGCAAGTCCGGCATGATCGGTCTCTTGGCGAAAGCCGATGGAATTTTGCACGTGCCGGCGGCAAACAGCGGGCTATATCAGGGCGAAACTGTCTGGGTCCGGCTGCTGGGCGGGGAGGGTGTGTAGTTCGTGGCAAACAAGGCGTATTTAAATTGCCAGACCCGGTTGTTGGCGCAAGAAGGTTGGCGGAAACGACTGAAGGAAACCGGATTTTTTGACCGGTTGCCGGTGGAAACGATTGCGGTGGATGATGCGTTGGGACGGGTGACCGCCCAGTCGATTTATGCCAGACAATCGGCGCCGCATTATAACAGCGCGGCGATGGACGGAATCGCCGTAAGGGCCTCCGACAGCTTTGGCGCCCAGGAATCCGCGCCGGTCAGGCTGCAGCTAAATGCGGTTTCGGCTGTGTTCGCCCCTGGTTGTTGTTATGTCGTAGATACCGGCGATGTAATGCCGCCGGGCACGAATGCGGTGATCATGGTTGAAGACGTCCATTTTGACGGCACGCAGGCCGAAATCAACGCGGCGGCGGCACCGTGGCAACATGTGCGGATCATCGGCGAAGATATAGTGGCCAATGAGCTGGTCGTGCCGGAACATCAGACGATCTCGCCGGTTGATATCGCTGCGCTGCTGGCGGCGGGACTGGAGACGATTTCCGTGCTGGCAAAGCCGCGGGTGGCGGTTATTCCGACTGGTGATGAAATCGTGGCGACCTACCGCGAATTGAAACCCGGCGCGATCTTAGATGTGAATTCGCACATGTTGGCAGCTGCTGTGCGGGACTGGCACGGCGAAGCAACCCGTTACCCGATCGTCCGGGATGATCCGGCGGCTCTGGAAAAGGCGGTAGGCGAGGCATTAGCCGCAAATGACATTGTGGTGGTCAATGCCGGCACATCCGCCGGAACCGAAGATTTTACCGCAACAGTGCTGGGACGGCTTGGCGAGGTGTTGACGCACGGCGTTGCAATCAAGCCGGGCAAGCCGGTCGTGTTGGCGATCTGTCAGGGCAAGCCGGTCATCGGTCTGCCGGGCTATCCGGTCTCGGCTATGCTGACCGCGGAGTTGTTCCTGCGGGATATTCTGTTGGAACGACAAAAACTGCCAGTTCTTGACCCGTGGCAAGTCGACGCGACGGTGGTGCGTCAGGTTCCTTCGGCGGTGGGCGTGGAGGAATACGTGCGGGTTTCGGTCGGCAATGTGCAGGGGAAACTGGTAGCAGCCCCGTTAAATCGGGGCGCCGGCATGATTTCTTCGCTGACAAGGGCGCAAGGAATTCTCAGCATTCCGGAGGGCGGTTCGGGCTTAAATGCCGGATCGGTGGCTCCGGTTCGGCTGTTGCGGCAGTCGAGGCCGGAACAAAATTTGCTGGCGGTGGGTAGCCACGATCTGGCGCTGGAACTTTTGGGCATTCATTTGCGGCGACGTCGTGGCAATCTTTCTCTGTCTTGCGCCAATGTCGGCAGCATGGGCGGCATCCTGGCCATTCGCAACAACGAGGCGCATCTGGCGGGGATTCATCTGCTCGATCCGGCGACCGGCCGCTACAACGTAGCCGACGTGGAAAAATATTTGCCGAATGTCGCCTGGCGGATGATTCATCTGGCGATGCGGCAGCAAGGACTACTGGTTGCGTCGGGGAATCCTCGGCAGATTCAGGGCTTAGACTGTCTGACCCGGTCGGATATTACCTTCATCAATCGGCAACGCGGTTCAGGCACGCGGATGCTGCTGGACTATCAACTGGCCAGGCTAAAAATAGACGCACGGCGGATCAACGGTTATGAAAAAGAAGTGGGGACCCACATGACGGTCGCAGCCTCCATCGCTGCCGGAACCGTGGATGCCGGAATGGGCGTGCAAGCGGCCGCACAGGCGTTAGGTCTTGATTTTTTGCCGGTGGCGGCGGAACAGTACGACCTGTTGATGAACTTTGCGCCGCACGATGACCGGATGGCGCTGATTATCCAAGTGTTGCAGTCGGCGGAATTCAGGCAGGAAGTGGAGGCGCTGGGCGGCTACGATCTGAGTAACGCCGGAAAACTGATCGCCGTCGGCAGTGCCGGAACCGTGATGTTTTAAAAGGAGGGCGCTTCATGTCAACAGGAAAACAGGCAATAGAAATCCGTTTCTTTATGTTTCTGGCAGAGCTGTGCAAGGAGCGCGGCTGGACTAGCCCCATGAGTCTGGAAATCGGGCAGGACATCACTGGCGACGAATTGTTGGCAAGACTGGACATTCCAGCAGAACGGGTGGAAGTCCTGTTAGTCAACGGCAAGGCGGTCTGGCCTTCGGCTGCCCTTATCCAGCCGGGTGACCGGGTGGCGCTATTGCCGCCGGGAACGCCGGGACCCTATCGAGTGTTGCTGGGTTTCAAAAAGCTAAACTGAATGCAGGAGAGATTAGTATGAATGTGGAAGTTCGCCTGTACGCGACCTTGCGCGAGCATGCCCCGCCGGAATCGCCTGCCGGCGTTTTTACGGCGACAATTCCCGATGGTTCTGATCTTGCGGCATTGCTGGCTGTTCTGGCGATTGATCCGGCTAAAGTCCATTTGCGGATGGTGAACGGCGTCAGTGCTGAATGGGAAACCGTTCTAAACGAAAACGACCGGGTCGGTTTGTTTCCGCCGATTGGGGGTGGCTAGATGGCAAAGCCAGACAGTGCAGAATGCTCATTGTCCCAGTTGTCGGCAGGGCGGATGCCGCTGCGTTATCTGCGAAATGCCGGTACGATAGGCGTCGCAGGCCAACTGAAATTGTTGCAGGCCAAAGTGGCGGTGGTAGGCGCCGGCGGTCTTGGCGGGCATGTGATCGAACTGCTGGCGCGGCTGGGGATCGGCAACCTGACGGTAATTGACGGGGACTGTTTTGACGAAACGAATCTGAATCGCCAGTTGTTGGCCAGTATGGGGACAATGGGAGAAAACAAGGCGACTGCGGCAGCAGCCAGGGTGGCGGCAATCAACCCCGAGGTCCGCATCAGCTCATTTCCCTGCCGGCTGACCGAGGAAAACGCAGGGGAACTGCTGGCCGGAGCGGACGTGATTGTCGATGCACTGGACAACTATAGTAGCCGGCGGATTTTGCTCGCGGCGGCGCGGCAGTTGGCAATCCCGGTGGTATATGCGGCGATTGCCGGATTTACCGGACAAATTTCGCTGGTCCTGCCAACAGACCAGTCGGTGAGACAGTTGCTGCAGCAACCTCTGGCAGAGGATCGCGGCGTGGAAGCGGCACTGGGGAATCCGGCGACGACGCCGGCCGTGGCCGCCGCGCTGCAAGTGCAGGAAGTGGTGAAATGGATCACCGGAACCGGCCAGGTTTTATCAGGGAAGCTGCTGTATTTTGATCTGGAACGTTGCCTGTTTGAACTAATCGAGCTATAAAAAAAGAAAGGGGTCAAATCAAATGAAAAAACTATTTTGCTTTTGCCTGTTGGTTATCCTGGTTGCTCTGACCGGCTGCGGCGCACAGCCTGCTGCCGCACCCAAGGCGCCGTCGGCGCCGGCCAATGCCAATGTGATTCTGGCAACGACCACCAGTACGCAGGACAGCGGACTGCTGGATCAGTTGCTGCCGGTATTTGAAAAGAAGACCGGTTATAAAGTGAAAACCATTGCCGTGGGAACCGGACAGGCGCTAGCCATGGGAACAAAAGGCGAAGCCGATGTTTTGTTGGTTCATGCCCCGGCGGCAGAAAAGAAAGTCGTCGAGTCCGGCGCGGCCATCAACCGAAAATTGGTCATGCATAACGACTTCATTCTGGTTGGCCCGGCGAGCGATACGGCCAAGATAAAAGGCCGGACAACCCTCGACGCATTAAAGGCGATTGCCGGCAAACAGGCTGTATTTGTTTCGCGTGGCGACGATTCCGGCACGCACAAAATGGAATTGTCCCTCTGGAAAAGCGCCGCAAGCAAACCGGAGAAACCCTGGTATCTGGAGGCGGGCGCCGGAATGGGACAGACGCTGAAAATTGCTGACGAAAAGCTGGGCTATACGTTGACTGACCGGGCGACGTATCTGGCGCAGAAAAAGAATCTGAAACTGGCTATCCTGGTTGAGGGCGATGCAAAATTGCTGAACATTTATCATGTCATGGAAGTGAATCCGGCGAAATTCGCCAAAGTGAACCAAGCGGGCGCCAAAGCATTCAGCGACTTTCTGCTGTCGGCCGAAGCGCAGCAGCTGATCGCCGCTTTTGGCAAAGATAAATATGGACAACCTCTGTTTTTCGCTGATGCCGGAAAAACGGAAAAAGACTTTGGTTATTAATGGTCGGACAAGAAATCGGTCAGATCATATTATTGACGATACAGGTTTCCGGCACGGCAACGCTGCTGAGTGTGATCGGCGGGGTTCCGTTTGGCTTATGGCTGGCCTTGCGCGAATTTCGCGGCAAAAGAGTTCTCAGTAGTCTGCTTAATTTTGGCATGGGGTTGCCGCCGGTCGTCGTCGGCTTGTTTGTCAGTCTGTGCCTTTGGCGTTATGGACCGTTTGGCGATCTGGGTCTGATGTACAGCCCGACGGCGATGATTATCGCCCAGACGATTATCGCCATGCCGATTGTTGCCGGCCTAAGTTTTGCTGCCATCGAGAGCCTCAATCCCAAACTGAGGTTGCAACTGGTGTCATTAGGAGCCTCGCAATGGCAGGTATCCTTGCTGCTGGTCCGCGAAGCTCGCCTGGGGCTGATGGCGGCGGTGATTGCTGGATTTGGCCGGGTCATTTCCGAAGTCGGCGCATCGATGATGGTGGGAGGAAACCTAAAGGGAGAGACCCGTGTTTTGACGACAGCGACCGTAATGGAAGTCGGCAAGGGAAATTTTGACCTGGCAATCGCGCTCAGCCTGGTGTTGTTACTGGGAGCGTTTGCCGTTGTGGTGTTGCTGACCTGGCTGCAACATGGCGGAAGGAAGCTACATTTATGAGCGCGGTGTTGGCGATGCACAAACTCCGGGTGAGTCGTAACGGCGCTGACCAGGTGCTGGATATCCAAGAACTGACCCTTCGGCAGGGTGAGCTGATGGCCCTGGTCGGACCAAATGGTGCGGGCAAGAGCACTTTGCTGCAAACGATGAATTTGTTGCATGACTATAAGGGCGATTTTTCTTTGTTTGGCATCCGGCCGGACAAATCCAATGCGACCGATTTGCGTCGGCGCTGTTCGTTGGTGTTTCAGGAGGCATTGCTACTGGACGGCAGCGTTGCGGAAAATGTCGGCTGGCCGCTGCGGTTTCGTCGGCTAAGCAGTACCGCGATAAAAAACAAGGTAGATCAGGCGTTAGTTGACTTCGGCTGTGAACATCTGGCCGGACGTTCGGCGAAACATCTTTCCGGCGGGGAAGCGCAACGGGTCTGTATTGCCCGGGCTTTGGCGACGAACCCGGAACTTTTGCTGCTGGATGAACCTTTTGCCGCGCTGGACGTGGCGATCCGCAGCAACCTGATCGAGGAAATCCGGTTAGTGGCGCAAAGACGCGGCATCACGGTGGTGTTGGTCAGTCATAGCTTTCCAGAAGTGCTGGACTTTGCGGAGCGGGCTGTGGTTTTGGCGGCAGGCAGAGTCTGCCAGGACGGTCCGCCTCAAATGTTGATGCGCAGGCCGCAGGAGTTTTCGGTCGCGCAACTGGTTGGAATGGATAATATACTGGAGTGTAAAATCGAATCGGGGCTGACCGTCCGATTGGCAGGCGACCTCACTTTCGACTTGAATGAGGCTACGCCGACAGGGGCGCGATATTGTTGCCTGCCAGGCGATTCACTTTTTTTGTTCGATCCAACAAAGGAAGAAAACAGAACAAAAGCCGGCGCGGTGATCGTCGACGGCTTTGTTCAGCGGATTACGCCGGGTATCGGTTGTTGGCGAGTGGCGGTCAATCGAAAAGGAGTACTGTTCACTTCGCGACTGCCGCGCGAACAGGTCGAACAGAAATTGCAGGTCGGATCGTCGGTCCGACTGGGGTTTGATCCTGCGGAGGTGCAAATTGTCGACTAATAATCGACAACTTGTTGGATATAGTTGCCATAGCCTTGTTCCTGCATTTGCTCAAGCGGGATGAATTTCAGCGCCGCGCTGTTGATGCAATAGCGCAGACCTCCTTTGTCCCGCGGACCATCGGCAAAGACATGGCCAAGGTGACTGTCGCTGACCTGGCCGCGGACTTCCGTACGGACTTCAAATAGACTGCGGTCAGTACGCGTTTGTATTGCGGCGGGGTCGATCGGGCGCGTGAAACTGGGCCAACCGGAACCAGAATCATATTTGTCGCGTGAACTGAACAACGGTGTCCCGTCCACGATATCGACATAGATGCCAGGCCGATGATTTTCGTAATACTCGTTGTGAAAAGGCGGTTCTGTGCCGGCTTGCTGCGTGACATGGAATTGCAGTGGCGTCAGGCGTTGTTTGAGTTCGGCCGGTGCTGGTTTTGAGCGGATTGCCGGGCGATTGTGCTTGGCGCCGGGATCAAAGTCCAGCGAAGCCAGGTCGATGTGGCAATAGCCGGTAGGATTCTTGTCGAGATATTTTTGGTGATATTCTTCTGCGGCATAAAAATGTTTTAACGGCAGCACTTCAACGACAATCGGCGAGGAGTGTTTTTTTTGTTCCACGGCGATTGCCTGCCGGATCTGCAGCAGGTCGACATCGTCCTGGTAATAAATACCGCTGCGGTATTGGATGCCACGGTCGTTGCCCTGACGATTCAGGCTGGTCGGGTCTACGACCTTGAAATAGTATTCAAGCAGGGTGGATAGCGAAATCTTTGCGTTATCGTAATCGACGGATACCGTTTCGGCATGGCCGGTATGTTGGTAGCACACTTGCTCATAAGTTGGATGGTCTGTATTTCCGTTTGCGTAACCGACAACGGTTTCATTCACACCATACAGACGGTCGAGATATGCCTGCAGGCCCCAGAAGCAGCCGCCGGCCAACCAGATTTGTTTGTTCATTACGATCAGCTCCCTTCCTGATTTTATTATCGCAAGTTATTCTCGATAATGCCAGTAGTTTTCAATCAATAATTTATACAAGTTAAATCAGCAAAAAATATTTGCTCGATTATTGGTTCAGGGGTTGACAAGGGTGGTCAAGATAGGCATAATGTATACAAGGTTACAAAAAATATATTGATTACCCAAAATGATTTAAACAGTGTAAGTTTTAGGCGTTTGATGTTTGGTGAAAAAGAACATATTGTAAAATGTGATGAATGGGAATGCGCATTGCGACGATCCGTTTCAGAGAACCGGTCAAGGCTGTGAGCCGGTACGGGGTCCGACGCGAACTCAACCCAGGAGCTCTTTGTACGAGCCGCTGACAGCGGCAAGAAGAAAGCGAACGCCGGGCGTTAACCGGAAGCAGGCGAAAGCCGGCGCAATGAGTACAATCTAGGGTGGTACCGCGATAATACGCCCCTATTGGCACAGCTAACATCTGTGTCGATGGGGGCGTTATTATTTATTAAGCAAACAGCAATAAAGTGAAAGGGGAGACGTGGCGATGAATAAACCGATGAACAACAAATCGAATGAAACAAGCCCAAAAAACATGATCGAAACCGGCGAGCGTTTTGAAGAGGAGGTCATGTACGCGTCGCCAGGCGATCTCAGTTATTCCTTTGAAGAACGAGTCCAGTGGTAATCGGACGAATCGAGGAATTAAGATACTGACGGTATTATGATTTTATATTGTGTTTTGCGACACTGACGAAGCGGCTTTACGACCGCTTCTTTTTTTGTCAGGCAGGATAAATCGCAACCAAGCGCGAAACGTGTGATAGACTCTTTTGGAAAGTAGCTGAGAATTTGACTCTAATTGCGGATGTCTGTATTAATGTGCAGGCCAGTCGACTTCGTCGACCCTTTTCCTATGCTGTGCCCAGTTCATTTGATTTTGTTGCACCAGGCTGGCGGGTGGTAGTCCCCTTCGGCGCATCGACAGTCGAAGGGTTTGTGCTGTCGGTGCGAATGGCTACGGCTGAGGAAGAATTGTCGGGACTAAAGCTGATTAGCGACGCGCCGGATGACGAAGCTTGGTTTGATGATGAAATGCTGGCAACGGCCCGTTGGCTGAGCGACTATTACGTCTGTTCGCTGGGTGAAGCATTGCGGTTGTTCATTCCCGGCAAAAGCGGCATTAAGAAAACCCGGACGTATCAAATCGCGACTTCTGGTGAAAAGTCGGAGCAAAAAAGTGAAGTCTACGATTACATTTACAGCCGCGGTATTGTGACAAGGCAACGGTTGCGGATGGAGCAGGGCGCTGGTGCGCTTGCGGAGCTGGATCGTCTGGTAAAGATCGGGCAGGTGGTTTCCTGTCAACAAACAAATCAACGAACTGCAATAAAATGGTCGCGTGAATTGCGACTGAACGTGTCACATAGCGAATTGAACGTTTTGCTTACGACGTGGCGTGGCAAGCCGGCTCAACGCCGGCTACTGGAAAGGCTGGCAACAGAGGAATGCCTGATTGTATCGCGGCAAGCGGGAGGTGTACCGCTGGATGCGACGGCAAAGGCTTTGCTGCAGGCGGGCTTGGTTCGGATGGAGAAAACAAGGCAGCAGCGGGATAGTTTTTGCAACGTTGTCGGTGAAGGAAAGCTTGTTCAGGCGACACCGGCCCAACAAGCCGCATTGGCGGAGATCGTGCCGGCAATTGACGCGAAGGCGCCGCAAACCTTTTTGTTGCATGGGGTGACCGGCAGCGGCAAGACAGAAGTGTATCTACAGGCTGCCGCCGCTGCGTTGGCCGAGGGCAGACAAGTGCTGGTGATGATTCCTGAAATTGCCCAGACCAGTCAGGTCCTGCGGCGGTTCAAGGCCCGGTTTGGTTCGGCGGTGGCCGTGGCGCACAGTCGCTTGTCTGTGGCGGAGCGGCGCGATGTCTGGGATTTGTTTCGCAGCCGGGAAATCGACATTGTCATCGGGACCCGTTCGGCATTGTTTTTGCCGGGAGCAGGCCTGGGACTGATCATTATCGACGAGGAACATGAGTTCACTTATAAACAGGAGGAGTCGCCCCGTTATCATGTGCGGGAAACTGCACTGCAACGGGCCAAACAACTCGGAGCAACGGTGATTTTGGGCAGTGCGACCCCGGCTCTGGAGTCCTATCACGCGGCGATATCCGGCGCCTACCGTCTGATAACCCTGCCGGAACGGGTCGATGGCGCTGCGTTGCCGACGGTCGAGGTGGTCGATATGCGGGAACAGTTGAAGCAGGGGCGCAAAAGCGTCATCTCCGAACCGCTGGAGAAACTGTTGCAACAGGCGGTAGCAAAAGGCGAGCAAGCGATCCTGCTACTGAACCGTCGCGGCCATTCCACGTTCGTAATGTGTCGTGAATGCGGCCATGTCATGCGCTGCGACCATTGCAGCGTTCCTTTGGTTTATCATATGCATGGCGGCAAACTTTCCTGCCACTACTGTGAATCGTTTCACGCTGTTCCCACCAGTTGTCCCCAATGTCACGGCCGTTACATCCGATATTTCGGCGCCGGGACGCAGCGGCTTGAAGAAGAGCTGACCAACCTGATGCCGGGTGTTCGCCTGACCAGGATGGACCATGATACAACCGGCGGCAAAACTAGCCACGATTCGTTGCTGGACGGATTTCGCCAGGCCAAGACGGATATTCTACTGGGCACGCAGATGGTCGCCAAAGGGCATGATATCGAAAACGTCACTGCAGTAGGGATTCTGGCTGCAGATTCCTCGTTGAATATGCCGGATTTTCGTTCGGCCGAACGCACGTTCGCACTGGTCATGCAGGCTGCAGGCAGGGCAGGTCGTGGCAGCAAAGCCGGTCGGGTGGTGGTGCAGACGTATCATCCGGGACACTATGCGATGATTGCTGGGGCAACCCAGGATTATGAGCGGTTTTACCGGCAGGAAATCCGGTTCCGCCAGGAATTGCAATACCCTCCGTTTGCCCAGTTCCTCAAATTGACGTTTAGCGGCTCTGATGAATCGCGAACAATGAAAACCGCGGAAGATACCGCAGCGTTGTTGCAGGAAAAACTGGAATCCGCAGGTTCGCAGATTGACATTTTGGGACCTTACGCAGCGCCGGTTGCAAAAATCGGCGATCTGTATCGGGTGCAGATACTGCTGCGCGGTGAGAATCTGACTTCAGCGAAACAACTATTGATTGACGAAGGGATCGCCGGTTCTTCTGCAATCGCCATCGACGTCGATCCGCTCGGGATGATGTAGGTATAATGGTTCATGGTGTTTTTTCAGCGCGTGTGATAAAATTTTAATGATAGTTTATCTTGTCAGGAGGCAGTCATGTCAGTCCTAGATATTCGTAGAGCCGGTGATCCGGTATTGAAAACCAAGGCCCAACCGGTGGCCAAAGTGACAAAACCAGTCCGACAGTTGCTTGATAATATGGTCCAGACCATGCGCGAAGCGGATGGGGTCGGGCTTGCTGCGCCGCAGGTAGGCGTTTCATTGCGTGTGATCGTTGTCGATGTGGGAGATGGCCTGATTGAACTGATCAATCCTGAGCTGATCGAGACCGAAGGTTGCGAGACATCGACGGAGGGGTGCCTGAGCGTACCCGGTTATTATGGCGAGGTGGAACGGTTTGCCCAGGTTACGGTGACCGGGCTGGACCGTAAAGGAAATCTGCAGAAGATAGCCTGTGATGGGTTATTGGCCAGAGCGATGCAACATGAAATCGATCATCTGGAAGGCGTTCTGTTCATTGAACGGGCTCAGTCGCTTCATAAGGAGATCAAGGAATGACAGGCAAAAGGGTCGTTTTTATGGGAACGCCGGACTTTGCGGTCCCGTGTCTGGAAGCAATCGTCGCTGCCGGCTATGAAGTTTGCGGCGTCGTCAGCCAGCCGGACCGGCCAAAAGGTCGCGGCAAAAAACTTTGTCCATCGCCGGTTAAACAGGCGGCATTGCAAATGGGGCTTGAAGTGGTCACTGTAGAGCGGGTGAAAGACCCCGCCTTTTTGGTTCAGTTTGCGGCATGGCAGCCGGATGTCGCCGTCGTGGTGGCGTTTGGTCAGATATTGCCGGAGAGCGTGCTCAATACGCCCCGACATGGCTGTATCAATGTTCATGCTTCATTACTGCCGGCCTACCGCGGCGCTGCGCCGATCCACCGGGCGATTCTCAATGGCGAATCACGCAGCGGCGTGACGACGATGCAGATGGACAAAGGCATGGATACCGGCGACATCCTGCTGATGGATGCAGTTGACATTCCAGCGGACATGACGCTGGGTGAACTGCACGATCTGCTTAGCGTTCGCGGCGCTGCCCTGATTGTTGAAACGCTGGCGCAAACCTTTGCCGGCACGCTGCGTCCTACGCCGCAAGATCCTGCCGTTGCCAGCTATGCACCAATGCTGGATCGGGGAATCGAACGGATTGACTGGACGAGGCCGGCCGCGCAGCTGCACAACCAGGTCCGCGGCCTCAATCCCTGGCCGGGCGCCTATTACATTTGCGACAACATTACGATGAAGCTCTGGCGCAGTAGGGTAAAACCGGCTGCAGGCCCGTTGGTCCCCGGCCGGATTCACTCGGCGACAGCCGAAGGCCTGGTGGTGGAAACCGGACAGGACTTGTTGGAACTATTGGAAGTCCAACCGGAGTGCAAGCGGCGGATGGGCGCCAAAGAATGTGCCTGTGGCTATTGTATGACTCCGGGCACGATACTGGAATAGGAGAGGTCTATGCATCTGGAAATACCGGCCCGCCCCAAAAAACGACTATTTCTCGCCCTGATTCTTGCCAGCCTGCTGTTGGCCGTAGTTTCCACCTGGGGACTATGGTTTGTCAGCATTCCCGGCCTTGCCGATATCAGTCTTTATCTGCCGCTGATTCTTGGCTTGGTGATCGGCGTCATCGCGCTGGTCGCGATTGGCAGCGTGGTCGGCATTGTATTTGCGATTCTCGGTTTTCATACACCGCGCTTTTTTCTCGGACAAGCCTGGTCGGTGATCAACTTGCTGTTTCCGATGGCGATCCGCATGGGAAAATTGTTTGACATTGAAAAGGAAACTGTAGAACGTTCATTCATTGAAGTCAGCAATCATCTGGTGCGGCAAAAGTTGGTGCGGGTCAAGCCTGAACGGCTGTTGATCCTGACGCCTCACTGCATTCAGAAAGACACCTGTCCTCACAAAATCACCCGCGATGTGAAAAACTGCAAACGCTGCGGTCAATGTCAGGTGGACGACCTGTTGAAGCTGACCGAACGTTATGGCGTGAATCTGGCGGTGGTCACCGGCGGCACCCTGGCCCGCAATGTGCTGAAGACGCTGAGACCGCAGGCTGTATTGGCGATTGCCTGCGAACGCGACCTGACCAGCGGGATTCAGGATGTGTTTCCGTTACCGGTGATCGGTATCCTGAACCAGCGGCCGTTTGGTCCCTGTTGCAACACCAAGGTGGATATCGAACGGGTCGAGAAGTTATTGCAGGACATGGTGGAACTGCGGGAAGAAGTGGCCTCATGAGCGAAAAAAACAATAATTCTGCCCGGGCGTTGGCATTTTTTGTGTTGCAGGACGTATTCGGCGACATGGCTTATGCCAATATCGCCATGTCCAAACGTCTGAATGAGGCGGCGCTATCGCCGGTCGACCGGCGTTTTGCCACAGAACTGGTGTATGGGACGATCAAGGCGTGCGCTACGCTGGATTGGATGCTGGGCCATTACATCAAAAAACCGCTCAATCAGACGGATCCATTGGTTGTCAATATCCTGCGGCTGGGGATGTACCAGTTGCAGTTCCTGGACAAAGTCCCGCCGTCGGCAGCTGTGAACGAAGCGGTCAACCTGGCGAAAAAATACGCCCATCCCGGCGTCAGCGGATTTGTGAATGCGGTGCTGCGATCGGTGATTCGCGAACCGGAGCGGATTCGCTATCCGAATATCGAAAAAGATCCGGTGCGTGGCATCGCCCTTCGTGAATGCCATCCGGAATGGCTGGTCAGACGCTGGCTAAAACAGATCGGTCCGGAAGAAACGCTGGCGCTGTGCCGGTTTAACAACAGCCAACCGCCACTGTCGCTACGGACCAACACGCTTAAACAATCGCGTGATGAATTGTTGGCAAAACTGTTGGCTGCAAACGCCGAAGCCGAGCTTTCGACACTTGCGCCCGAGGGAATTGTTTGCCGACGGCTTGGTGACGAACCATTGCAATTTATCCGGCTGGGTTTGTGTCAGGCCCAGGATGAAAGCTCGATGCTGGTGGCCCATGTGGTTGCGCCACAGCCGGGGGAAACGGTGATTGACGCCTGTGCTGCCCCGGGTGGCAAAAGCACTCATCTGGCCACGCTGATGCAGAACCGCGGGCGGATTCTGGCCGTCGATATCCATGCGCACAAAATTCAGTTGATCGAAGATAATCAGCGCCGGCTCGGTCTGTCGATCATTGAGGCGAAACAAATGGACGCCACGCAACTGCACCAGACAATGGCCGAGCAGGCGGACCGGGTGCTGGTCGATGCCCCCTGTTCGGGACTTGGCGTGTTGCGGCGCAGACCGGATGCCCGCTGGCGCAAGGAAGATTCGCTGCAGGGATTGCCGCCGCTGCAAAAAGCGATTCTGGCCAGTGCGGCCCAATGCGTCAAACCAGGCGGCGTCCTGGTGTATAGCACTTGTACGTTGGAACCGGCGGAAAATGAGGCGATTGTCAGCGGCTTCCTGGCGGAGAATCCCCGGTTTGTTCTGGATGAAACCGGCAGCTACCTGCCGACGCCGCGCACGGAAAAGATGATAACGCTCTGGCCCCAGCGCGATGGAACCGATGGGTTTTTCATCGCCAGAATGGTGCGCAAAGCGGAAGGTGAGAAATAATGACCGAGAATATATACGGGCTGTTTGCATCAGAAATCGGCGAAAATTTTGTCCGGATCGGCGTGGAAAAATTCCGCGCATCGCAGGTTGCCGATTGGATGTATAAACGGGGAGTTTACGATTTCAACCAGATGAGCAACTTGTCAGCAGGGCTGCGAACCAAACTGCGCGGCAACTTTTCGATTGATTTTCCCGAAGAACAGACGGCAAAGCAATCAGCTGACGGCAAAACGCTAAAATCGCTGCTGCGTTTTGACGACGGTGAAGCGGTCGAGACCGTTTTGATGCGTCAACCTTATGGCAACAGCGTTTGCGTCTCCAGCCAGGTCGGTTGCGCGATGGGCTGCAAGTTTTGCGCTTCTACGCTGGCCGGTCTGGAGCGTAATTTGACAGGCGGAGAAATGCTGGCGCAAGTGCAACACGCGCAAAAAAAACTGCCGGAAGGACAAAGGGTTTCGTCGGTTGTGATCATGGGTGGTGGCGAACCATTGGCCAATCTTGACGAAGTGCTGCGTTTCATGCGGCTGTGCCACGAACCGTCGATTCTCGACATGGGTTATCGTTCGTTCACCGTCTCTACCTGTGGTCTGGTGCCGGGCATACGGCGTCTGCAAGAGGCGGGGCTGCCTGTTACTTTGTCGATTTCGCTGCATGCGCCGAATGATGAAATCCGTTCCCGGCTGATGCCGATCAATCGCAAATATCCGATGGCGGAGTTAATGGGTGCGGCCTATGAATATGCGCTGGTCACCAAACGTCGCGTCACCTATGAATATGCCATGATCAACAATGTCAACGACAGTCCGGAACATGCCAGGGAACTGGCGAATCTGCTGCGCGGCAAGCTGGCTGCCGTCAATCTGATTCCGTTGAATCCGGTGCCGGAGAGTGGTCTGGAGCGGTCGACGCCGGAACGGATCGAGCGGTTTGAAGAAATGCTGAAAGTGCGCCGAATTACCGTGACCGTCCGGCGCGAAATGGGCGCTGATATCGACGCGGCCTGCGGCCAGCTGCGTAATAGCCATCAAAAAGGAGGATTCTGATGAACCCGAACGGTTTGCTTGACGACCGTTATCGTTTGTTGGAACGTATCGGCGGCGGCGGCATGGCGGAAGTGTTTCTGGCCGAGGATGTGCTGCTGACGCGCCAGGTAGCTGTAAAACTGCTACGGGCCCAGTTTACCGGCGACGAGGATTTTGTCGCCAAATTCCGTCAGGAAGCTCGCGCTGCGGCCCGGCTATCTCATCCGAACATCGTGAGTATTTATGATGTAGGCTGTGAAGCCGATACCCATTACATCGTGATGGAATATGTGCCCGGTGAGACTCTGAAAGAATGTATCAAGCGGCAGGGCAGGCTGCCTGCGGCCGTTGCAGTCGAATATGCCGTTCAGATAGCCTCTGCGTTGAAACATGCGCACGACAATCAGATTGTGCACTGTGATATCAAGCCGCACAATATTCTGATTCACCGTGACGGAACCGCCAAAGTGACCGACTTTGGCATCGCTCGGGCCGTTTCGTCTCAGACGACCACGCAAGTGGCCGGAGTATTGGGCTCGGTCCACTATCTGTCACCGGAGCAGGCTCGTGGTTATGGTGTGGATTCGCAATCCGACATCTATTCGCTGGGCGTCGTCCTCTACGAAATGTTGGCTGGCACGCCGCCATTTGATGGGAATTCGCCGATTTCGATCGCGATGAAGCATATTCAGGAAGAACCTCGCCCGCTGAAGGAACTGCGACCGGAACTGCCGGCGCAGCTGGTCGGATTGGTCGGCAAAGCGATGGCCAAAAAACCGGAAGCGCGGCAAGAATCGGCCCGTGTCTTTTTGCAGGAAGCAGAATTGGCGGCAAAACAACTTGCCGGGCCTGCTGAAGAGATGACCTCGCAACACACGCAGCAACCCTTGCCGGAAAAACCGTCAAAGCCGGCGCATCGCCGCTGGATCGGTAAGATTAAGCAGTTGCCCCGCTGGAGTTGGGGGCTGGTCGGATTGTTGCTGGTCAGTTTTCTGCTCGGTCAGATCCTTGCCGATGGAGGATTGGGCGGCGGCAAAGAAGTCATGGTGCAGGACGTGATAGGCAAACCGGCGGAAACGGCCCGTTCGTTGCTGCTGAACGACCAGTTGAAGGTTCAGATTACCGAGGCGTTTGATGAGCGGGTTGCGGCCGGCTATGTGATTTCGCAGCAACCGCGTGGCGGCCAGGTCGTCAAAGAGCATCGCGTGGTGCAAATCGTGGTCAGCAAAGGGCAGGACGTTGCCTTGATTCCAGACTTGAAGGGGTTGCCGCGTCGGGAAGCGGAAGCGAGGATTCGCAGCGCCGGCTTGAAGGTCGGATTAATTACCGAGGAATTTTCGGCTGATGTGAAGCCTGAACTGGTTGTCAGTCAGAACCCTCGCCCGCCGGGACAGGTCGCCAAAGGCGTATTGGTCGATATCGTGCTGAGCAAGGGAAAAAGCCCGCAGCAAGTCACCATGCCTGATTTTCAGGGGCAAAATCTGCAAAGCGCATTGGCGAGAATAGAAGCGTTGAAACTGCGTGTCGGCACGATTCGTGAGACGGTGAACGCCCGATTTTCGCCTGGTTCGATCAGTGGACAGGCGCCAGCCGCCGGTAGCCAGGTTTACGAGGGGACCACAGTCGACCTGGAACTGGTAAAAAGCGATGCAGGCATTCCTAAAAGAGCCCGCATCCAGTTCGTCGTGCCGGAAGGTCCGATTCGGCAGACATGCAAAATCCTGGTTGAAGATTCTACCGGAATCCGTACTGCATATGAAGGAGTCCATAAACCTGGCGAGCGGATAGAAAAACTTGTCGAAGGAACCGGCGAAATGACGATCCGTATTCTTGCCAACAACAAACTGATTCAGGAACAGACTTTTTAGCTGATGGAAAAGAACGGATTAAACGGCGTGGTCATACGGGCAACCAGCGGCTTTTATTATGTGCAAAGCGGTACGCATGTCATCGCCTGCAAACTGCGCGGACGGATGAAACAGAATCGCTATTCCGTCTGTGTAGGCGACCGTGTCCAGTTTGTACCGACCGGTGAAGCTGTCGGCGCCATCGAACAGGTGTTGCCGCGCGAGTCTTTTTTGAAACGTCCCGAGGTCGCTAATGTCAACCAGGCGATTCTGACCTTTTCGGCAAGCCATCCGCAGATTGATTTCGGTCTGGTCGACCGGTTCATGGTATTGGCGGAGTTGTCGGAAATACCGGCTATTCTCTGCATCAATAAAGTTGACATGGCAAATCCCGACGATTTGCAGTCAATGCTGGAGATATACCGACAGATGGGTTATCCGGTTTTGTTGGTTTCAGCAAAAACCGGCCAAGGCGTCGTGGATTTGCAAAAAGTCCTTTATGACAAGGTCAGCGTGTTTGCCGGACCTTCCGGTGTGGGAAAATCTTCTTTGCTGAATACGATTGAACCAGGTCTGCGTTTGACAACAGGCGAACTCAGTCAAAAAATCGGACGCGGCAAGCATACGACCCGGGTCGCCGAACTGTTACCGCTATCGGGCGGCGGATTCGTGGTGGATACACCCGGTTTCAGTTTTACCGAATTCATCGAAATGAATCCGGAGGATTTGCGTTTCCAGTACCGGGAGTTTCGCGACAAACTGGCAGATTGCCACTTTTCTTCCTGCATCCACCAAAAGGAACCGCAATGCGCGGTGAAAGCCGCGGTGAATGCAGGGCTGATCGCTGCCTCCCGCTATGAATCCTACAGCGAATTGTTGCTGGAAATCCAACAGACCAAGAGGAGGTTCTAAGTTTGGCTTTATTGGCTCCGTCACTATTATCCGCCGATTTTGTCCGATTGGCTGAAGACATCGCCCGAGTGGAAGCGGCCGGTGCGGACTGGTTGCATCTTGACATCATGGACGGTCATTTTGTGCCCAACCTTACCTTCGGTCCACCGATTGTCGCGGCAATCCGCAAGATTAGCAAACTGCCGCTGGACGTTCATCTGATGGTGACCAACCCGGCGGCGCTGGTCGAACAATTTGCCGAGGCTGGCGCCGATTATCTGACGGTGCATGTGGAAACCGAGCCGCATCTGCATCGTTTGGTCAACAGAATCCGCGAACTGGGAGTAAAACCGGCCGTGACCTTAAATCCGGCGACATCAGTTGATCTGCTTGATGAAATCCTTGATGAAGTCGATATGGTGCTGGTAATGAGCGTAAATCCCGGCTTTGGCGGTCAGAAGTTTATCCCAGCTTCGCTGGACAAGATTCGGCGGCTCAGACAAAAATTGAAAAGGCTTGATCGTCAGGTGTTGATCGAAGTCGACGGCGGGGTGAATCAGGCGACAGCGCCGCAACTGATCGAGGCCGGCGTGGATGTGTTGGTCGCCGGATCGGCTGTATTTGGCAGCGACGATATGAAAATGACAATCGCTGCACTGAAACAGGCGCATTAAGCACTTGCATTTCTTGGGATTCGGTGCTATTCTATTAGTGGATGAAAATTGAATATTGGCCTTTGGGGCATGGTGAGAAAGAGTGATCTTTCGATTCCTGACCGGCGGTATAGCCCGCGAGCCGAGAGGTTGATCCGGTGTAGATTCCGGAGCCGACAGTATAGTCTGGATGGGAAAAGGCAAAGAACAGGCCTGTTATGGGTCTATGTTCACGTGGTTTACGTGTCCCAAAGATTTATCTTTGGGACTTTTGTTTTCAGGAGGCATTTATGGATCAACGACAGATTGATGAGCAATACATGCGGCAGGCGCTGCAATTGGCCCGCCAGGGAAGGGGGCGTACCAGCCCCAATCCGGTTGTCGGCGCGGTAATCGTCAGCGAAGACCGGATTGTCGGGCGCGGCTGGCATCAAAAAGCCGGCACTGCCCATGCCGAGATCCATGCCTTGACAGAAGCTGGTAGCGCAGCAAAAAATGCAACAATATATGTTACGTTAGAACCGTGCTGCCATCATGGCAGGACCGGGCCTTGCACCGAAGCGATTTTGGCGGCAGGAATCCGGCGGGTCGTGGTGGCGATGACCGATCCCAATCCCTTGGTTGCCGGCTGCGGCATCGGCGTGCTGCGAGAGCGGGGCCTAACGGTGGATACGGGAGTACTGGCGGATGAGTCGGCCCAGCTCAATGCAGCGTTTATCAAGTGGATCAGTTGCAAGTTGCCGTTTGTAACGTTGAAAAACGGCATCAGCCTGGATGGGAAGATTGCCACGCAGTCCGGCGATTCACGCTGGATTACCGGGCCAGAGTCGCGACTGGAAGTTCACCGGATGCGTGACGTGTCTGATGCGATCATTACGGGGATCGGCACAGTATTAGCCGACGACCCGGAGTTGACGACCCGGCTGCCGGAAGGCGGACGCTCGCCGGTGCGAGTGGTGCTTGACCGATTGGCCCGCACGCCGCTGGAGGCAAAAATTCTTAATGTACAGGCCGCTCCGACGATGATATTCGTTTCTGAAGCCGCGCCGCTGAATCGGCGCGAAGCGCTGGCGGAAACTGGCGCGGAAGTAGTGATAGCGCCCGAACTGGACGGCCTGCTTGACTTGTCTTTCGTATTAAGCGAACTGGGTCAGCGCTGCCTGACCAACGTGATGGTAGAGGCCGGCGGCACTCTCAACAGCGCGTTCCTGTTCGGCAACTATGTCGATAAAGTCGTTATGTTCATCGCCCCGAAAATTATCGGCGGCAGCGGCGCACCCGGTCCATACGGCGGCAGCGGTTGCGAACTGTTGTCGGGGGCTGTGGAATTGGAAGATTTGGTTGTGCGGCAGCTGGGCGGCGACCTGATGGTCGAGGGATTTGTAAAACGGAGGGAAAGCCGGGATGTTTACAGGACTTGTCGAGGAATTGGGTAAGATTCGTGCGCTGGCGCGCGGTGCGCATTCGATCCGGTTGACGATCGCCGCGCAGAAGGTGTTGCAGGACGTAAAGCTGGGCGACAGTATCGCCGTGGACGGCGCTTGTCTGACTGTCGTCGAATTCAGCGCCGCTTCGTTTACGGTGGATGTAATGCCGGAAACCTTTGATCGCACTACGTTGTCGATGAAAAAAGCCGGGGATGCCGTGAATCTTGAGCGGACGCTCAGGGTTGGCGATCGGTTGGGCGGTCATATCGTCAGTGGGCATGTCGATGCCGTAGCCACGTTGGTTTCGGTCACGCCGCGCGATAACGCCAACATCCTGCGGGTGCAACTGCCGCAGCATCTGGCGCCGTTCTTGATTCCGCAGGGGTCGGTCGCGGTGGACGGAGTCAGTCTGACTGTCGTGGACTGCGGTGACGACTGGTTCGAGGTATCGCTGATTCCGCATACCTGGGATGTGACGGTGTTGTCCGGCAAACGAGCCGGCGACAAGGTCAATGTGGAAACTGATGTTTTGGGCAAGTACATTCTGCGGATGGCAGAGATCAAATCACGTGATACGGCAGGCAAAAAACCGATTGGCGCCGATTTTTTGGCGCAACACGGTTTTCTGGATTAGAAAGGGGAGAAAAAAATGGAACCGAAGTTCAGTACGATTGAAGAAGCAGTAGCAGACATCAAAGCAGGCAAAATGGTCATTGTCGTGGATGACGAGGATCGCGAGAATGAAGGCGATCTGGTTGTCGCCGCATCGATGGCGACGCCGGAAGTTATCAACTTTATGGCCAAACATGCCCGTGGACTGATCTGCGTTCCGATGAAAGGCGAGCGACTCGATCAGTTGGGAATCGGACCGATGGTTTGTGACAATACCGATTCGCATTGCACAGCGTTCACTGTTTCAGTCGATGCCTTCGACGTTTCGACCGGCATTTCCGCCCACGAGAGGGCATTGACGGTGCAGACGCTGTTGGATCCGACCAAAGGACCGGCGGACATCCGACGTCCGGGGCACATGTTTCCGCTGCGTTACCGGGAAGGCGGCGTGTTGCGGCGAACAGGACATACCGAAGCTTCGATCGATTTGGCGATTTTAGCCGGTCTTTATCCGGCAGCGGTCATCTGCGAGATCATGAACGAAGACGGTACGATGGCACGTGTTCCGCAGTTGATGGAGTTCGCGGCAAAGAACGGATTGAAATTGATCACAGTGGCTGAGCTGATCAAATATCGCAAACATCATGAAAGGTTTGTCGAGCGGGTTTCTGAAGCGACGCTACCGACAAAGTACGGTGATTTCAAGGTGATCGCCTACGAAAGCATCGTCGATAACATGTGCCATTTGGCGCTGGTCAAAGGCGATGTCGCCAATAAACCGAACGTGTTGGTTCGGGTTCATTCCGAGTGCCTGACCGGCGATGTGCTGGGTTCGCTGCGCTGTGATTGCGGCGACCAGTTAGGGGTAGCGATGAAGCGGATCGAACAGGAAGGCGAAGGCGTACTACTGTATATGCGCCAGGAGGGTCGCGGAATCGGCCTGGCCAACAAGATCCGCGCCTATGCATTGCAGGATCAGGGCAAGGATACGGTCGAAGCCAATCTGCTATTGGGATTTGCACCGGACCTGCGCGATTACGGCATCGGTGCACAAATCTTGGCTGATTTGGGTCTGAGCAGCATCCGGCTGCTGACAAACAATCCGGAAAAGCGAGCCGGACTGGAAGGCTATGGTTTGACGATTTCCGAACGGGTGCCGGTAGAAATCAAAGCCAACACGCATAATAAGAAATACCTAGCGGTAAAAAAATCCAAGATGGGCCATATTTTGAAAGCAGATGAGGAGGCAGCAAAATGAAAGTATTGGAAGGAAAACTGACGGCGGAAGGACTGCACATCGGTATCGTGGCAGCCAGGTTCAATGAGTTCATCACCAATAAACTGATCGGCGGCGCGGTTGATGCTCTGGTGCGTCACGGCGTCAAGGAACAGGACATTACACTGGCCTGGGTGCCAGGCGCATTTGAAATTCCGCTGGCAGCGCAAAAAATGGCCGGCAGTCATGCTTTTGACGCAGTGATTTGTCTGGGCGCCGTGATTCGCGGCAATACGCCGCATTTTGACTATGTAGCCGGTGAAGTGACCAAAGGGGTGGCCCAGGTCACGCTGCAAACCGGCGTACCGACGATATTTGGCGTATTGACGACGGAAAATATCGAGCAGGCGATCGAGCGTGCCGGAACCAAAGCTGGAAATAAAGGGTTTGACGCTGCAGTGACCGCGATTGAAATGGCGAACCTGCTGAAATCGTGGGAGCCGAAGAATGTCTGATCAGATCATTCGCGCTCTGGCGCCGGGTGTCCGGTTGGTGGCGGCGATTACGACCGAACTGGTGGAAGCTGCCCGAACAAGGCACGACTGCAGTCCGGTAGCCACCGCGGCGCTGGGGCGCACGATGACGGCCGCCTTGCTTCTGTCGGAAACCATCAAGGGAGATGAATGCCTGACGATCAGAATTTCCGGCAATGGGCCGCTGGGCGATGTCGTAGCGGATACGCCGCTGCGTCACGGGGTGCGCGGTTATGTGCGCAACCCGCAGATCGACCTGCCGCTGACTGAAAAAGGCAAACTGGCTGTCGGCGAGGCGGTAGGCGATGGAATGCTGCACGTTACCCGGTTTAGTCCACAGCGCGAGATTTTTACCGGCACAGTCAAACTGATTTCCGGTGAAATCGCCGAAGATGTGACCCGTTATCTGCTGGAGTCGGAGCAGACACCTTCGACGGTAGGTCTTGGCGTCTTGGTTGATCCTGATGGCAGTGTGGCTGGTGCTGCCGGATTTTTGGTCCAGGCGATGCCTGACGTAACCGAGGAAGTGCTGAGTGCGATCGAGCTGAATCTCAGTCTGGTGGCCTCACCATCCCACCTCGCCCAAGAAGGACTGTCGGCTTCTGATTTGATCCGGCTTTTGCTGGTGGGAATCGAGTCGGCAACTCTGTTTGAACCGGAACCGATCCGGTTTCAATGCACCTGCAATCGGGAAAAAGTCGGCGCGATACTGACAGGACTCGGGCCGGAAGAACTGGAATCGATGGTAGAGGAAGGGCAAGCGGAAATTCATTGCAATTTCTGTAACGAAGCCTACCGATTCGAGCGGGAAGAACTGCAGGAACTGCAGCGAAAAGGACCGCAAGCGACCGGTGAAGCAGAATAGGAAATGCGAAAAGAGCTGGATGTTTCCAGCTCTTTTGTTTTCAACAATTCAATTGAATATGTCAGATGATGCCGCGCTTACGGACGGGTAACTTTACCGGAGCGCAGGCAACGGGTGCAGACATTCACACGAGTGATCTCACCTTTAACCAAAGCGCGTACGCGTTGGATGTTCGGCTTCCAGGTCCGTTTGGTCTTCAGATGGGAGTGGCTGACATTAAATCCACTGCGTTCCCCTTTGCCGCAGACTTCGCACAAATTGGCCATCAATTACACCTCCTTCAATACTGAGGTACTTTCACAATCAACGATTAGAACAGCAAAATTATTCTAACACAGGCGGGCCGCAAAAAGCAAGGCATTCGCCGCACTATGTCGAATATATATTAAAATCGGACGAACAACGAGAAAATGTGGTCGGAAAGGAATTGTTTTGCAGCATGAGTGTGGATCAGCCGGTCGGGATTTTAAAAGGGGTCGGCGCTGTTGTCGGTCAGCATTTGTCACGGCTTGGCATTATCACCGTCGGTGACTTGCTGGAGCATTTTCCCCGACGCTATGAAGACCGCAGCCAGTTGAAGTCAATCCGGGAGATCGTTGCGGGGCAGGTCGCTACGTTTGCGGCGGTGGTGGAGCGCGGTGAAGTCCAGCGGGTCAGGGGCAAGTCGCTGGCCCGGGTCTGGGTGTCGGACGAAACCGGCAGGGCTGTTCTGGTATGGTTCAATCAGCCATACAGGGCAAAAACTTGGAAAAGCGGCACGCGGCTGATTGTTTGCGGCAAGGCGACGAAATATCGTGATGCTGTGCAAATTGAAAGCGCCGAAGTCGATCTTGCAGATGAGCTTGATACTTTGAATACGGCGCGGATCGTGCCGATATATCCGCTGACGCAGGGGATCGGTTCCCGCGCACTGCGAAAACTGATCGCCGAAGCAATCGAACAGCCGATTGCCCGGCAAGAAGCATTGCCGCTTTCGGTGCTGCAACAGCATCGGTTGATGCCACGGCAACAGGCGCTGCGGGAAATCCATTTTCCTGCCGACTGGACGGCGATGCAACAAGCCAAACGGCGTATCGTGTTCGAGGAACTGTTTCTCTTGCAATGCGCACTGGCGTTTTTGCGAAAGCAACGGGTGGAGGAGCGCCGTAGCTTTGCTCATGGCGAGGATGGCGAACTGATTCGTCAGTTGCGTCAGCGATTGCCTTTTGAGCTGACTCGTGATCAAGAACAGGCTTATGGCGAAATCCGCGACGATATGGAGCGAGACCGGCCGATGCACCGGTTGCTGCAGGGAGATGTCGGTTCCGGTAAAACGGCGGTGGCACTGTTAGCGCTGGCCAAAACCATAGAAAACCGACAACAGGGAATTCTGATGGTCCCGACAGAGATTTTGGCCGAGCAACATTTTCAAAGCTGCTGCGATCTGATGTCAGGCATCGGCATCCGGTGCGCCTTGCTGACCGGCCGGGTCAAAGGAAAAAAGCGCGCCGAACTGTTGCAACAAATTAGCTATGGAACCGTCGACCTGGTGATCGGGACTCAGGCGTTGATTCAGCCTGATGTGCAGTTTAATCAGGTCGGACTAGTTGTGGTTGATGAGCAGCACCGGTTCGGAGTCGCCCAGAGGGCCAACCTGCAGGCAAAAGGTGATGCGCCGCATACGCTGGTCATGTCGGCGACTCCCATCCCGCGCACCATGGCGCTGACGCTTTACGGCGACCTGGATATCTCCGCCATCCGTCAACTGCCGCCTGGTCGCAAGCCGGTCGTTACCGCGGTGCGTTCGGGAGAGGCGGCGCGGGAAAAAGTTTACCGGTTTTTAGCCGAAGAAGTGGCGGCGGGACGGCAAGGCTATGTGGTGTGTCCGCTGGTTGAGGATTCGGAAAAAACTGAAGCGCAGTCGGCGGTATCGATATTTGAAGAACTGACGGCAACCGCGCTTGAGGGACTCGCCTGCGGCCTGCTGCATGGACGGATGAACGCCGAAGAAAAAGAGGCTGTGATGCGCCGGTTTGTCCTTGGACAGCTGTCGGTGCTGGTATCGACGACAGTCATCGAAGTGGGGATCAACGTGCCTAATGCGACAATGATGATCGTCGAGGATGCCGACCGGTTCGGCCTGGCGCAGTTGCATCAGCTGCGGGGCAGGGTCGGTCGCGGCAGTGAACGCTCCTACTGCGTCCTTTTGCATGACGGTTGCGCGGCAGCTGCGCCGGAGCGCCTACAAGTCTTGGCGCAGACTACCGATGGCTTTGTCGTGGCCGAGCGCGACCTGGTGCTGCGGGGGCCGGGACAGTTCCTCGGCTATCGCCAGCATGGCCTGCCGGAAATGAAAATGGCCAGTTTGGCGGATGATGCGGCAATTTTGGAAGACGCCAGGCAAGCAGGATTCCGCCTGATGCAAAATCAAACAGAAGCAGCAAAGTTGCTGCCGTACTTGAAGGAACGGTTTGAAAGGTTTTTTGGCATAATGTTCGCCGGCTGAAGGGATATCGGCAATGATGCAGAATATTTTACAATGTGGAAACCTAATTTTAAGTCGAAAATGAAGGAGGAAATCAAATGCCAATCGTACAAATCGACATGTTGGAAGGCCGTTCCGTCGATCAAAAACGCGCAATGGTGGCCAAAGTAACCGAGGCCATCGTCGAGACCGCCAACTGCACGCCGGAAGTCGTTACGGTGATCATTCGCGAAATGCCGACCACGAACCTCGGCAAAGCCGGCAAACTGCGTTCGGATATGTAATGTCGAAGTCGCTGGATTTTGCTGTGGCGATGGAACAGGCCATCGCCGGTAAGCTGCAGTCGCTCGGCGCCGGTTGTTCGGCGGAATTGGCGGCGCTGCTGGAACAGGTGACTCGTTCGCAACAGGCGTTTGTCCAGTTGCTTTCTGATGCGTCCTGTGCTGAGCCTGCCGCCCAAGAACCTAATCTGGATATTGCTGCCATGATCGGCAGCGATGCAGAATGGGCGGAAATCACGTCTCGCTTCCAACCAGGAACAGCGCCGGCGGCGATCGATATCTCCGCACTTTGGAGTGTATACTCCATGCTGGACAAGATGGCGCAGTATTATCTCCAGGCCGCCAAACAAGTCGATTTGCCGCAACAACGGTTGTTTTTCAGCAGTCTGGCCGAAATCAAACAGAAATTGCGTCGCCGGGTCGGCGCAGTGGAGCAGATTCAGGCTAATCAAGTTTGGAAACAAGTCGGATTCCCCCCGGGTTTGCTGGGGAAGGAATAAATTCACTGCCAGGGGACCGAGTTCGGTCCCCTGAAGGTTTCAGGAGGGTGTGCTGGCTATGGCCGGAAATTCGGAACTGGAAATCAAATTGGCTGTTTCAGACATGCGTCTGTTCGATATCATCCTGAGCGATCCTCAAATAATGGAACTATCACAGGGAAATGTCGCCGAAACGCGAAATTTTGAGGCCCTGTATTATGATACGGCGAGCTTTGCTCTGCAGCGGCAAGGAATTTCTTATCGCGTGCGTCGGGAGGGACAGGAGTGGGTGGCGACGCTGAAAAGCGATCGCAGCAGCGGCGGCGGGCTGGTCAACCGGGAAGAATGGAACGAAGCCGTCAAAGGTCCCGATACGGCTCAGCTTGCCTTTGCCGGAACCCATGCGGGAGACCGACTGAGCCAGGCGATCGGTCAGGAAAAACTCCAGGTACTGTTTACCACCAGTTTTGTGCGAACGACACTGATACTGCAAACCAGTGGCGGCTCGCTGGTGGAACTGGCGCTGGACCGGGGGACAATCTGGGGCGGTATCGGTGGAACGCCGATTTGTGAACTGGAGCTGGAACTGAAACAGGGAAAGGTCAGCCAACTATTGGAACTGGCTGCCTGGATCGCCGCACGCTGGCATCTGTCACCGGAGAATTTGAGCAAATATGCGCGTGGGTTGCAATTGTTGCAATCAGGGCAACCATCAACTGAACAGCCGGCAATGCCGGAACCGGCGCCTTTTAGCGCACCGCCGTTATTAACAACCTTGGCCGACCGTTGTATCGGCGAATTGTTTGTTTTGCAGACCGACTTTCGCGAGCAGGGTGCTGCGCCGGAAATGGTACGCGCATTGCGGATACAGTGCCGTCGTTTGCGTTCGCTGTTGCAATTTTTCCAGCCGCGCCTGCAAAAAGAAGCCTGGCAGCTGCAACTTGACCGGTTGCGACAATGGGGAGCGCTACTTGGCGCAATCCGTGATCTGGACATTATCAATAAAGCGTGGCAGACTTTCACCGGCAGGTTTGGTCCTGTCGTGTCGGCTTCGCCGCTTTGGCGCCATATTCTGACGGAACGCCGCGATTTTTTGGCGGAAGATGTACTGCATCGCCTGTCGCGCGGTGAACTGACCCAGATGATTTTTGAATTGCAGGCCTGGCTATATCGTGAGCAAGAGGCGCTGGACGGTGCGGAAGAGAGTGCCGCCTTTGACGGCTTTATCCGCAAGACGTTGCTCCAGGCAACCAAGCAGCTGCGTGAAGATATCGAGGCGGTGGATGCGGCCAGCGGCATGAAGAAATTGCACAAACTGCGGATCAAGCTCAAACGAGTCCGCTACTTTCAGGAAGCGCTCGCGCCGATTCCGCATTATCGCGATGAAGAATTTTTGGCGGCCCTCAAGCGGGTACAGACTGCCATCGGCAAGATTCATGATGCTTATCAGATAAAAAGCCTGCTCGATCAAGTCGATGCAGGCGGTGTCGATGAAAAATTCGTGCTGGAAAAAGAATTGTTCCTGTGTTGGCGTGGCAGGCAAGTAACGGAACAAATGTTTTTGCTTGCCAAAGCCCGTGAAGAATTGCGTAAAGCTACTAAAAAAAGGTCAAGAACGCTGGCGTCGCTGCGAAGCGGCAAGGGGGGCAAGTCCCGCCATTACCCCGACCCGCATGAACCAACCGAGTGAACCGATCGTTTGTTCCGGTTCCTCCAACTGAATCGATGCGGCGCTGCCGGGGCGAAACAGCAAGGCGGCGCCACTGAGTTTTTCCGTCCATTCGCTCATCGTCGGCTCATGACCGACCACAATCACCACATCCGGGCTGGGCGATTTTTGCCATTCGGCTTGCAAATCGGCCAGCTTGCCTTCAAGAATAGCGTCCGCTACATGCAGTTTGCATTTTTTGCCGAACGCCAGCCGGAGCAATTCCGCAGTCTGCAGGGTGCGTACGGCGGGACTGGTCCAGATTTGTACTTCGCGTCCCTTATACAAGGAACAGGCGAGCCCGCGGGCCGCCTGTTTGATTTTTTTGCGGCCGATCGAGGTTAACTCGCGTTCAAAATCAGGTTTTGCATCAGAGCGCAGCTCAGCTTTGCCGTGGCGCATCAGAATCAGGTCCATACCGTGCTTCCTCCATTACTTTTCAATTAGCGTAGCGCTGGGTTGAGTTTGCCAAACAGGAGGCGAAAGTGTGAGGGCATTTTCCTTCGCCTGACGCAGCAGTTCATTTTGTGCGCTGATCTTCAATTTGCCGCTGAATTTACGATGCCGGTACGCGCCAGTCGATTTCATCTCATGTGATTTTTGGTTATCGGACAACAGCAACTCCAATAGGTCAAAAACTCGTTTGCGATGTTCAGGCGATTCAATCGGAAACAGGATTTCCACCCGATTGTTGAGATTGCGCGGCATCCAGTCGGCACTGGAAAGGTAAAACTTTTCTTCACCGCCGCCGCTAAAATACAAGATGCGGCTATGTTCCAAAAAGCGGCCGACTATGCTGCGGACAGTGATGCGGCTACTCACACCGGGAATGCCGGGGCGCAACGTGCAGATGCCACGAATGATCAAATCGACCGTAACGCCGGCTGAGGATGCCTCATAAAGGGCAGCGATGATTTCCTTGTCAACCAGCGAGTTCATTTTTGCGATGATGCGCGCCGGCTGGCCAGCCTTGGCAAAGGCGATTTCCTGCCGGATATGCTCAAGGATTTTATCCCGCAGTCCGAGAGGCGCCACAGCGATTTTATTCCATACCGGCGGATCGGAATAACCGGTCAGAACGTTGAAAAACCCGGAGGCATCGGCACCGAACTGGTCATTGGCGGTAAATAGGCCGATGTCGGTGTAGATGCGGGCCGTCGAATCATTGTAATTGCCGGTGCTCATGTGCACATAACGGCGGATGCCGCCATCTTCGCGCCGGACCACCAGGCACATTTTGGCGTGGGTCTTCAGTCCGACCAGCCCGTAAATGACATGGCAACCGGCTTCTTCCAGTCGGCGGGCCCATTGGATATTGTTCTCTTCATCGAACCGGGCCATGATCTCAACAACAACCGTAACCTGTTTGCCATTTTCCGCCGCCTGCGTCAGGGAGCGGATCAGCGGGGAGTTGCCGCTGACACGGTACAGGGTTTGTTTGATCGCCAACACCTGAGGGTCTTCAGCCGCAGTCCGGACAAAGTTGAGCACAGGCAAAAAAGATTCGTAAGGGTGGTGCAGCAGAATGTCTTTTTCACGGATCGCTTCAAACAGATTGTCGCCTGGTGGTAAATCCAGCGGCCATTGCGGCTGGATCGGCGTCTGGCGCAAATGGTCAAACCCCGGAATATCGGCGAATTTGGCAAAACAGGTCAAATCCAGCGGACCGCTGATTTCATAAAGATCGTCGTCTTCGATCCGCAGCTCGTCGAGCAGAAACCGACGAATGGCCTTGTTGTCTTCACGGGCAATTTCCAGGCGAACCGCGCGACCACGTTTTCGCTGACGCAGCGAGCGTTGCACTTCCTCCAGCAGGTCGTCGGCTTCTTCCTCATCGATCAGAAAATCGGCATTACGGGTAATCCGGAACGGGACGATATTTTTAATCCGATAACCGTGGAACAGTTGCCGGCAGTATAAACGGATTACGTCTTCGAGAAAAACGAAGCAGCGTTTGCGTTTTTCGCAGGGAACTTCCAGAATCCTTGGCAGCACGCCAGGAACCTGAATCACCGCGATGCTGACCTCGCCGGCTTTGTCCAGCAAGGTGAGGCCCAGATTGAGACTGCGGTTGGAGAGAAACGGGAAGGGGTGGCTGGCATCGACCGCCAGCGGCGTGAGAACCGGCGAAATCATGTTGTCAAAGTATTTACGCAGCCAGTCGGCAGCGAAAGCAGGCAATTCTTCCGGCTGGGCAAACGGAAGTTGCTCGCGCTCCATTTCCTGCAACACGTCCTTTAACAGGCGATACTGTTGTTTCACCAGTTTGTGCACCGACTTGGCAATGGCGGACAGTTGCTGGGCGGGTGACAGGCCGGACGGGTCGACCCATTCGCGAGATTCGTCAATCTGGTTTTTCAGCGTACCGACCCGGACCATGAAAAATTCATCCAGGTTGGAGCCGGCAATTGCAATGAAACGCAGCCGTTCCAGCAAAGGAGTATCGTGGACCGCCGCTTCTTCAAGCACCCGTTCGTTGAATTTTAGCCAGCTCAGTTCCCGGTTCAGATAATATTCAGGCTTGTCAAATTCCATAACTGCCTCCTGCCTGGTTGATTAGGACGGGACGCACTCCGTTCACATGTTCGAAGAAATCGGCTTTGTCTTCGAAAGTCCATTGTTCAAGCGAAAAGTTGTCCAGCGGAGTCACCGCCACTTCCAACGTGTCGCCTTGCAGACGGATCACGCAGTCGGCGCATTTTTGCTTGTGACTGCGATCAATTGAATCGGCCAGGCGGATTAGCGAGGACAATTTAGCGACTTTGACTTTTTCTTCGCGGTTGAGCCGGGCAAAATTGCCGTCCGCGTCGGAAGGGGTGCCCTTGGAATGATAGTGGGCGATATTGGCGATAACTTCTTTTTCCCGTTCGGTAAAACCGATGATGTCGCTTGATAGGATTAGACGATAAGAGTAAAAATAATGACGACGCAAATTGACGTATTTGCCGATATCGTGCAAAATCGCAGCTACCTGCAACAGGAATCTGTCTCGCGACGGCAATCCGTGCAATGGGACCATAGCGTCGAACAGTTTGAGTGAAAGGGTTTCCACCGCGCTGGAATGAGCGATTTCATAGCGGTATTTATCGCCAAGATTGCGGGCCAGTGACAGAATTTGTTCATCCAGTACGGCGATGAGCGGGTCTTCAGTTTTTTCAGCGGCATGCAGCAATGTCACGCCATCAACCAACTGGGCGTCTGGAAAGATGATTTCCGGCGCGTTGGTGATCGACAGGATCTGGTTGTACAGCACGATTGTCGGTAAAGCCATTTCCGCCTTGTTTTCGCCCAGGCGGAATGTTTTCATCAATTGTGGCAAATTGAGGCCGGATACTTTTTCGTACAATGCGTGGAATTCGTCGCGACCGACCACAGCCAGCGCATCGTTCGCCGCCCGACCGAGCATTTGCAACAACAGGTGGTTCTCGTTGCCGGAAGTTACGATATATTTGATTTTGTGATGGGCCAGTTCGCTCTTGACGCTTTCGATCGAGCTAAAGATATACTCGGACAACGCCTGATGAAAGTGGATCGAATCGCGCTGGTTCTTGTCAAAGCTTTCTTTGATCCGCAGCGCACCAATATGCACGTTCTGCTGGTAATGGATGACGCCGTCCTTTAATAAGGTGAAGCCGAGTCCGCCGGAAGAAATGTCGACGAACAACAGGGCTTCGCCGGGGCGTTCGACCTGATGCTTGCGGATCGTGTGATATAGAGCGACATATTTGAAGTAGATTTCTTGCAACATATCGACGACTTCCAGCTCGAACCCGGTGCGCGTCCGCACCTGGTCGACGACATAGTGCTGGTTTTCCGCTTCTCGCAGCGCAGTTGTGGCGATGACTCGGTAGTCCCTGACTCCGTATTCGCTTAACAGCCGTTTGTAGCCGCGCAACAGGGCGCAGAGCTGACCCGAGGTGGTAAAACTGATCCGCCCCGTTTTAAAGGTTTCTTCGCCGAGAAATACTTCCCGCGAGGTTTTTTCGATCACCCGCAGGTCGCCGAGCGAAGAGTATTCGCTGATTTGCAAAGTGACTTGTTCGGAGCCGATATGGATGATGGCGAACAGTTTGGGCGCAGATTTTTTTGCCAAGTGCTTCGGCCTCCTAGTTTCGTATTAAATAATCATTCGACAGAAAAGGCCAGAAACCTTGCTGGACGGGTTAAGATTTTGTTAAGATGAGCAAAGAATGTAAATGGAGGTAGAAATGCTTACGAACCCTTTAAAACAAAAGTTGGCGCAGCGGATGCCGGTTTCGGGCTGCATGATCCAGGGCTGCATGCCGTCTTTGGTAGAAATTTGCGGCTTGGCCGGTTTTGACTTTGTTTTCTTAGATGCGGAGCATGCCGCCGTTTCACCGTCAGATTGCGAAGAAATGGCGAGAGCGGCCCAGCTGCGTCAGACCGCTGCGCTGGTGCGGGTCCCCAATACTCTGCCGGACACCATTTTGCGCTATATGGATATCGGCTCGACGGGGGTAATCTTGCCGGGGGTGTCGACACGGGCCGAAGCCGAGCAGGCGGTGCGCGCCGTGAAATATTATCCCGAGGGAATGCGCGGGCTGAACGCGGTGCGGGCGTCTGATTTCGGCCTGACTGAGCCGTTATCCGAGTATGTAAAGCTTGCCAATCAGTCCAGCGTTGTGCTGGCGATCATCGAAACGGCGGAGGCGATTGATAATCTGGCCGAGATTTTGGCTACGCCGGGTCTGGACGGCGCGATCCTGGGGACAGGCGACCTTTCCCAGTCGCTTGGTGTGCCGGGGCAAGGCAAACACCCAAAAGTGCTGGATGCGACCCGTCAGTTCGTGGCGACAGGACTTGCCGCCGGCAAACCGATCGGCACGGTGGTGCGGGAGGGGGAAACGGTGCAGGAGTATCTGGAACAGGGCATGACCATCCTAATCACCAGCGCCAACGCTTTGTTCGGCAGTGCTGCTAAGAAATTCGTCGGCGAAGTGCGATAAACTTGTCAATTTGACAAAATGAAAACGCTCCAGAATCGGTTTTAAGGCCGCTGGAGCAATAGGCGAAGGGTGTTGTACCGGGCTTGCGTGGCCCGGTATTTTTCGGCAAGCGATTATTTCATGTATTTGTCGTATAGTTTGTCGAATTCTCCCTGCAGTTTCATTTCTTCCATCCACATGTTGATGAAGTTCGCAAATACCTGGTCACCGCGCTGCATCATAATGCCAAACTGGTTTTTGGTAAAGGTTTTGTCCAGCAAGGCAGCATAAAGCCGCGAATCGTCTTTTGCGTAACGAATCGCTTCGGGACTGTCGGTGATCATCACATCGAATTTTCCTTCTGCAACCATGCCGGGAATTTCTGCATTTTTCGCGTGTACGATGATTGTAGCTTTCGTGATGTTGGCTTTTACGAACCGTTCATTCGTGCCACCGGGATTCACGCCGATTTTTACGCCCGGTTGATCGATGGCGGCCAGACTGGTAAATTTTGCTTTGTCCTGTGCTCTGATCAAGGGAGATTTACCGAAAGGGAAGTAGCCGTGCGAGAAGTGGGCCTGCTTTTGTCTTGCATAAGTTCGGGTAATGCCTGACATGGCGATATCGAATTTATCATCAAGCAAATCTTTCATTAGTGTCGGCCAGGAAGTCTGGACGAAAATGACTTTGACGCCCAGCGCTTCTCCCAGCATTTTTGCAGCATCAATGTCGTAACCGACAAAATCGCCTGTGGTTTTGTCAATAATGGAAAAGGGTTTATAATCGCCTGTTGTTCCAACCAAAATGGAACCTCTTTCAAGAATGGCATCTAGACGTGAACTACCGGAAGAAGAGGCTTGGGCGTTAGCGACCTGTCCCAATGACAGAACAGCGAAAAACAAGGCTGCGAACAACATCGACAACATACGGGAACTTATAATACTTTTCATCATTTAATTATGCCTCCTGTAATTTTCTACAAGACCGAAGATAACCACGAATTCAATTGGCGGGCAACACCTCCACAGGTTGCATTAGTGAAAAAAGTGTTCGCTGCAAGCAGCGTGCACAACGATATTTTAACATATAATGCAATTAATCGCTTGTTTTCCCGGCGTATTGTAAACCGTTGAAAATCCAATTATTTTGCCTATGGAACCCGCATTTCCATTGTGATATACTAGTAAAAATAATTGGAAGGGGGATGGCCTCATGTTGGATCATGAAAAATTTGGCCCGGATGCTCTTACGTTTGATGACGTATTGCTGGTACCTGATTATTCGGAAGTGTTACCCAAGGATGTTGACGTTTCTACATTCTTGACACGCAATATTCGTCTGAATATCCCCATCATCAGTTCCGGCATGGATACGGTGACAGAGGCCCGCATGGCGATTGCGATGGCGCGTGAAGGTGGCCTGGGCATCATTCACAAGAACATGTCGATTGAGCGTCAGGCTGACGAAGTGGACAAAGTGAAGCGGTCTGAACACGGCATCATTGTCGATCCGATTTTTTTAGCGCCGCACAATATTTTGCAGGATGCGCATGATCTGATGGAACGCTACCGGATTTCCGGCGTGCCGATTACCGAACACGGCAAACTGGTCGGCATCATCACCAATCGCGATTTGCGGTTCGAAACCGATCTGACACAGCGGATCAGCGATTGTATGACGCATGAGCATCTAATCACTGCGCCGGTTGGCACTTCGCTGGAAGAGGCGAAAAAAATCCTCGGCAAGCATCGGATCGAGAAACTGCCGTTGATTGATAACGAAGGGAACCTCAAAGGCCTGATTACGATTAAAGATATCGAAAAAGGGCAAAAGTACCCGAACTCGGCCAAAGATGGCAAAGGCCGACTGTTGGCTGCTGCTGCGGTAGGTGTCGGCGCGGACCTGATGGATCGTCTGGCTGCCCTGGTTGCCGCCAAAGTCGATATAATCGTTGTCGATACGGCGCATGGCCATTCGCGTGGCGTACTGGAAGCCGTAAAGAATATCAAATCGCTCTATCCGCAAATTGAGTTGATTGCTGGTAATATCGCCACGGCCAAGGCGACAGTTGCGCTGATTGAAGCAGGCGCGGATGCGGTGAAAGTGGGCATGGGCCCCGGTTCCATCTGCACGACCCGTGTGGTGGCAGGCATTGGTGTGCCGCAGGTTTCGGCCATCTACAATTGCGCCCAGGCTGCCAAACCTTTTGGTGTGCCGGTAATCGCCGACGGCGGGATCAAATACTCGGGCGATGTTGCCAAGGCAATCGCAGCCGGCGGCAATGTGGTGATGATCGGCAGCTTGTTGGCAGGCACCGAAGAAAGTCCCGGCGAAACTGTTATCTTTCAGGGCCGGAGTTACAAGGAGTATCGCGGCATGGGTTCGCTCGGCGCAATGGCTGAAGGTAGCAAAGACCGTTACTTCCAGGAAAATGCCGACAAACTGGTGCCGGAGGGGATCGAAGGCCGCGTGCCGTTCAAAGGCGCGGTGGCGGACACGGTATTTCAGTTGCTCGGCGGTTTGCGTGCCGGTATGGGATATTGCGGCGTAAAGAACATCGACGAACTGATGAACAAGACCCGGTTTATCCGAGTTACTTCCGCCGGACTGAAGGAAAGCCATCCTCATGATGTCACGATTACCAAAGAGTCGCCCAACTATAGCCTGTAAATCGGGGTTTGGATTGTGGCACGACAACTCGTAAGCGTACTTGGTGTGGGAATTGACAGCGTGACGATGCAACAGGCCGTTACTATCCTAGACGGGTTTGTCCGGGAGAGGACCTCGGCGCTGGTTGCGACCGCCAATGCGGAGATGGTCATGCTGGCTCAGCAGGACCAAGAGCTGCTCTCTATTTTAAACAATGCCGAACTGACGTTGGCCGATGGCGCAGGAGTCGTCTGGGCGGCGCGAAAGCTCGGCGGCGGGGTGCCGGAAAGGGTAGCCGGCTATGATCTGACGCAGCAATTGCTGCAACATGCGGCAAAAACCGGCTACAAAATCTATTGGCTGGGAGCTGCGCCCGGTGTGGCGGAGGCGGCGGCAGCCAAGGCGGCGGAACAATTTCCCGGCTTGGCAACCGTCGGAGTCCATGATGGTTTTTTTGATTGCGACGATGGCTCTATCCGACGACTCATCCGGGATTCGCAGGCAGATATCCTGCTTTGCGCGCTCGGCGTTCCCAAGCAGGAAAAATGGTTGAATCAATATCGCCATGAACTGCAGGTGCCGGTAATGATCGGTGTCGGTGGCACGTTCGACGTAATGGCGGGAAAAGCAAAGCGAGCACCGGTTTGGATGCAGCGCGCCGGTCTGGAATGGTCCTACCGCTTGCTGCGGCAACCGAGCCGGTTTATCAGGATGCTGGCATTGCCCAGATTTGTGGGCCGGGTTCTGTTATCTGCATGGACAAGCCGCTGAGAAATGGTTTATAATGGGGTAGAAATTGATAGAAGCAAGTGGCCACACTTGCTTTTATTCTGTTGTTTGTAAAAGAGATGAAGCTTGGGGGCGAATAGATGTCAGGTTTCCCGATCGTGAAGGACGGTTTCCCGTTTATCGGCATCGCACTGTGTGTCACGGCGCTGACTGCCATAGTGATTAATATCTATTGGGCGATTTTGCCGGCTATCGTTTGTTGTTTTTTCCTTTATTTCTTTCGCAATCCATCACGACGGATCGTATACGACCCTGCACTGCTACTGTCGCCGGCAGATGGCAAAGTCATGAGTATCGTCGAAGTGCAGGAAGATGAATATTTGGGTGAGGTCGGCACCAAGGTGACAATTTTTCTGTCGCCGTTTGATGTGCATGTAAACCGTAGTCCGATTGCCGGCACGATCAAGTTTCAGCAGTACATTTGCGGTCGATTCCGCCCGGCCTATAAAGCGATAGCCGCCTGGGAAAACGAGCGGCACGCCATCGGTATCGAATCGCCCGAGTGCCGTATCTTGGTAACGCAAATCGCTGGTATTTTGGCCCGCCGGATCGTGTCCTGGGTCACACTGGGGACGGAACTGGGCCAGGGACAATTGTACGGGATGATCAAATTCGGTTCCTGCACGGAAATCGTAATGCCTAAGAACGTCGAAATTCTGGTCAGCAAGGGGCAACGGGTGCAAGCCGGCCTAACCGTAATAGGGAGGATTCCATCTTGATGAAGACCTGGATACCCAATGCATTGACGTCTCTTAACTTAGTGTTTGGCGTGTTTGCCATCCTGAGCGTTTTCAACGCTGACTTCAATCTGGCGGCATACTGCGTCGTTTTGGCATTGGTCGCCGACAGCCTGGATGGTCGGGCAGCACGATATTTCGGCGTTAGCGGTGAATTCGGCAAAGAGCTGGATTCGCTGTGCGATGCTGGTTCGTTTGGCGTGGCGCCTGCCGTGATGGCGTTTGTTTATGTGCTCAAGGATTTTGGCTGGCTCGGCTATTGCGTCGCCGCGTTTTTTGCATGTTGCGTGGCGTTTCGTTTGGCTAGGTTCAATGTGAACGTATCGACCGTAAAAGGATATTTCATGGGTTTGCCCAGCCCGGCCGGCGGCGCGGTGGTCGCCACGTTGCTGACGGCGAACCTGCAACTGCCTGGCTGGGTGGTTCTGGCATTTGTCGCTTTCGTTGGCTATCTGATGGTAAGCACGATCAAATATCCCGAATTCAAAGGCCATGGCGAAAAGATCAAACCGGCGCCGGTTGTCGTTACGCTCGTCATCGTTGGCGCTTTGTTGTTTATGCGACCGGAGAGTTGGCTATTCGCACCGTTTTTCGCATTTATGTTATTTGGCCTGGTTAATAGTATGTTTAGCGCAATAAAATAGCCGGAAAGGACGAACCATGAATTTTCCGTTGCATTTTCCGTTGGATCTGATTATGATCCCGGTTCAATTGATTGTTGTATTTTTTACGTTGTATTATTTCTTTCTGTCTTTCTTTGGTTTGTTCAAATCCGCACCTAAGGCGGATTCCAAGCCGGAAAAAAGTTTTGCCATTTTGGTTGCCGCCCACAATGAAGAAAACGTTATCGGTCAACTGGTCGAAAATTTTCATATCCTGGATTACCCAGACCGACTTTACGACATCTTTGTCGTGGCTGACAATTGCACCGACCGAACTGCAGAAGTTGCCCGGCGGGCCGGCGCGACGGTGTTTGAGCGGGTTGATCCGGTCCAGCGCGGTAAAGGCTTTGCCATGGAGTGGGGCTTTGCCAATTTGTTCAAGCTGCCCAAGCAATATGACGCGGTAGCGGTGTTTGATGCTGATAATCTGGTCGATCCGCAATTCCTGCGGGTAATGAACCATCACCTGATGAAAGGCGAGAGCGTCATTCAGGGCTATCTTGATGCAAAAAACCCGACCGACACCTGGGTGGCCGGCACTTTCGCGATTTGCTTCTGGGTGGTCGATCATATCTGGCATCTGGCAAAATACAACATCGGTCTCAGCAGTTGCCTGGGAGGCACCGGCATGGTGATTTCCACCGAGCATTTGAAGCGTCACGGCTGGGGTGCGACTTGTTTGACCGAAGACCTGGAATTTACGATGAAGTGCCTGATGGAAGGGGTGCCGACCTCCTGGGCGCATGACGCGATTGTATATGATGAAAAACCGCTGACATTCATGCAGTCGTGGAATCAGCGCAAACGTTGGGCGCAGGGGCATTTTGACGTGGCTTCCCGCTATATTCCCAGGCTGTTTGCCGAAGGATTCAAACGCCGCGATGTTCGCATGTTTGATGGGATTTTGCACCTGTTGCAACCGCATTTTCTGATTTTGTCGACCCTGTTTGTCCTGCTCAGCATGGTTCACCAGACGACGCCTTTCTACACCAATATCCTTTACACGGTGTTGCCGGGTGAGGTGTGGGCGGTCGTGGCTGTAGGCCAGTATATATTTCCGTTGGTCGTGTTGACCAAGATCAACGCACCGCTGAAGTCCTGGTTTTACATGTTACTATATCCGGTATTCATTTATAGCTGGGTACCGATTACCTTTATCGGTTATTTGCACCGTCACGACAAGAACTGGAGCCATACGCCGCATTCGCGTTCTATGTCCTATCACGAAGTGATCGGTTCTTTTCCCAAAGACAATATGCTAAGCAAACAAATCGTCAAATCCTGAAGCAGACAGAGGAGATACTGCAATGTACGAATTAACGATCAGTGAGGAATTTGAAGCGGCGCACCGCTTGCCCGATTATGACGGCAAATGTTGCCGGCTTCATGGGCACAACTGGCGGGTGGAAGTGGCGGTACGCGGCAAGCAGCTTGATGCATCCGGTTTGCTAATTGATTTTAAGATTTTGAAAGCCCATGTTGCGGAAGTCTTGTCGACACTGGATCACCATTATTTGAATGAGTTGGCTGCTTTTGCAGATCAGCCGCCGACGGCGGAACATATCGCCAGGTACGTCTACGAGATGTTGGCGGAAAAACCGGCGTTTCAGACGAATGTAAAGGTATATGCCGTAAAGGTATGGGAGTCGCCGCGATCTTGCGCGGCGTATATGCCGGAGGCGGGATGAATAAAATGATGGAGACGGATACGGTCGGCCTGGTCGAAGTATTTTCGTCGATTCAGGGTGAAGGCCTGTTCGTAGGATGCCGGCAAGTGTTTGTACGCTTGGCCGGCTGCAATATTTCCTGTCGGTATTGCGATACGCAGGAGTCGTTTGCCGCGCCGAAACTGGCGCGGATTGAAACGCAGCCCGGTCGTCGCAGTTTTATTAATGTGGCTAATCCGCTGAGGCTATCGGAGCTGGTCGATTATGTCGGTGCATTGTGCCGGTCGCCGCATCACTCAATCAGTGTGACCGGCGGCGAACCATTGTTGTATCCGCAAGCGATCAAGGCATTGGCGGCGTTACGCGGCGCTGGTGTGAAACTGTACTTGGAAACGAACGGAACTTTGCCGGCAGAGTTGCAGTCGGTGATCGACGTAATTGATATTGTCTCGCTCGATTTCAAGCTGCCCAGCGTGATGGGCGGTGTGGAATACTGGACGGAGCATGAGCAGTTCCTGCGGATTGCCGCTGCCAAGGCGGCGTTTGTCAAAGTCGTGGTTAGCGGCGAAACGACCGAAGCGGAGATTGCCCGGACGATAGAATTGATTGCTGCGGTCGATACGGCGATACCATTGATTTTTCAGCCGGTTACGCCGGCAAATGGAATTTGCGCCGTTGATCCGGCAAAGGTTTTGCTGTGGCAGGAACTGGCTCTCCAGCAGTTGCAGGACGTGCGGGTGATTCCCCAGACGCACAAAATCATGGGACAGTTATAACGGAAAGCGGGGGCGTAAGCTTGAAAATACTTGTGACCAATGACGATGGAATCAAAGCGCCAGGCATCCGGGCGTTGCGGGATAAACTGAAAGAAGTCGCCGAAATTGTGGTTGCGGCGCCAGCTCAGCAACAAAGCGCCACCGGTCATTCGATCACCGTGTATCACCCGATCTGGGTCAATGAGTACCGGTTTGACGATTCGCGGATCAGCGGTTGGAAAATCGGCGGGACTCCGGCTGACAGCGTGAAAATCGCGCTCGATACCTTGATGATGGAAAAACCGGACCTGGTTGTTTCGGGGATTAATCAGGGGCCGAACCTTGCGACCGACGTACTTTATTCCGGTACAGTCAGCGCAGCCGTCGAAGGGGCGATGCACGGGATTCCGGCGATTGCCGTTTCGTTGGCGAGCTATGATTCGCCAGACTTCAACGCGGCAGCGGAGTTTTGCTGCAGCTTGGTCGAGCAGTTCAAAACAGGAAAACTGCCGAAGTTCAGTCTGCTGAATGTCAATGTGCCGCCGGGTCCGGCTGATGAAATCAAAGGCGTTTCGGTGACCCGGCTTGGCAGTATCGAATATGAGAATGCATTTGAAAAACGGACCGATCCGCATGGACGGACGTATTATTGGATGGCAGGCACGCCGGTGCAGGGCCATAACGCTGCAGACACAGATGTGGCGGCGATCGAGCAGGGACGGATCTCGATCACGCCGATTCATTTTGACCTGACGGATTACACTTTGCTGGATGAGCTGCGCGGCTGGAATCGCAGCAATGGAAAGATTTCCTGACGCAAGTAAGAGTCTAAAACGTTGAGAAATGAAGGTGGCAGCATGCGTAAATTATTGACCGGAAATGAAGCGATTGCCCGCGGCGCCTATGAGGCAGGCGTTCGGGTTGCCTGTGCCTATCCGGGAACTCCCAGCACGGAGATTTTGGAGAACATCGCCCAATACTCCGAGATTGATTCACAATGGTCCACCAATGAAAAAGTTTCAGTTGAAGTGGCGCAGGGCGCCTGTTTTGCCGGCGCCCGCGTATTGGTTGCGATGAAACATGTCGGAGTGAATGTGGCTGCCGATCCGTTGTTCACTCTGGGGTATAACGGAGTGAATGGCGGTTTTATTTTTGTTTCCGCCGACGATCCGGGGATGCACAGTTCACAGAATGAACAGGATAATCGGTACTATGCAAAATTCATGAAAACGGTTTTGCTGGAACCGTCCGACAGCCAGGAAGCAAAGGAGCTGGTCGGCCAGGGGCTGGAAATCAGCGAACAGTTTGACACGCCGGTCTTGCTGCGAACCACGACCCGGATTTCTCACTCCAAAAGCCTGGTCAGCTTGTCGCCGCGCCAGGAAATTCCGCTCAAACCCTACGAAAAGAATCCGGTCAAAAATTTTGTCATGCCGGCGCACCAGCGGATCAAACGGCCTGGTATTGAGGACCGGCTGCAGCGCTTGGCGAAATATGCCGATACATTCCCCGGCAACCGGGTTGAAGAGGGCGGCGCGGAGTTTGCCGTCATTACCAGCGGCCCGGGCTATCTATATGCCAAAGAAGCTCTGGGTGACAGGGCGACCTATTTGAAACTGACGATGACCTGGCCGCTGCCGGCTGGTTTGATCCGCGATTTTATCGACAAACATGGCAAAGTATACCTTGTTGAAGAAGGCGAGCCGTTTTTGGAAGAGCAGATCAACGCTCTCGGACTGTCGGTTATTGGCAAGGAATTGTTTCCCCGTATTGGTGAATTAAGCGCCGCGATTGTGCGAGAAAAGTTGCTAGGTACCGCTTTGCAACGACTGACTGTCGATTGTTCGGCGGTGCCGGGGCGCCCGCCGGTGCTCTGCGCCGGGTGTCCGCATCGCGGAGTTTTTGCCATGGTTGCTAAGAGTGCCGACATTGTGACCAGCGATATCGGTTGTTATTCGCTGGGATTCATGTCGCCGCTGAATGTCGGTGACACTTGCATCGATATGGGCGCCAGCATTCCCAATGCGCTCGGTTTTGCCAAAGTCCTGCCGGACCGCAAAATCGTGGCGACGATCGGTGACTCGACTTTTTTACACTCCGGCATTACCGGCCTGATTGATCTGGTATACAATCAGGGTGCAGTGACCGTTGTTATTTTGGACAACCGGATTACCGGCATGACCGGGCATCAGCAAAACCCGGCCAGCGGCTTTGATATTCATGGCAAGCCCGCGCCGCAGGTCGACCTGGAACAGATTGTCCGCGCCTGTGGCATAACCAGTCTCTGGACTGTCGATGCCTATGATTTGGCCCAAACCAATGCAGCGCTGCAGGCGGCGCTGGCCAGCGGCGGTCCGGCTGTCGTGATCGCCAGACGCCCCTGCATCCTGATCCAACGCAATGTAGTCCGCGAGCCGCTGGAAATTGCCGCCGACCTTTGCAAGCGCTGCAAAGCCTGTCTGAAAGTGGGCTGTCCGGCTATTGAATTTGCCGGCGGTGTTGTACGGATTGATTCAGTGATGTGCACCGGTTGCGGTGTTTGCCGGCAGGTCTGTAAATTTGGCGCAATGCGAAAGGCAGGTGGCGCGCAATGAAACAACCGATCAATATCCTGATTGTCGGCGTTGGCGGGCAGGGAACCTTGTTTGCAGGTAAAGTCATCGGCAGTGTAGCCGAACGCTGCGGGTTTGATGTCAAGCAGTCCGAAGTGCATGGCATGGCGCAACGCGGCGGCAGTGTCGTCACCTATGTCCGGTTTGGCAATAATGTTGTTTCGCCCCTGGTGGAAAAAGGCGAAGCAGACATTATTGTTGCTTTTGAACAATTGGAAGCGCTGCGCTGGAGTGAATATCTGAAACCGGCTGGCACGATTATCGTCAACGAACTGAAGATTTCGCCGATGCCGGTTATCACTGGCGCTGCGCAATACCCGGACAATATTTTCGCCCGTCTGGAGCAGGCCGGAGTCAGCACCATTCGCGTCAATGCCGGACAACTGGCCGCTGATAGTGGCAATCCCAAGGCACTCAATATTGTCTTATTAGGTTTGCTGGCAAAGCGATTACCGGTAGCACGCGAATTATGGGATGCAGCGATCAGCGAAGTTGGTCCGGCGCAGAGTCGGGCGGCCAATCTGCTGGCATTTGATAAAGGCTGGACGTTTTGATGCGGCGACTGCGTTTGCGCGGCGTTTTTTTCGATCTGGACGGCACCCTGCTGGATACGACGCCTTTGATCCTTAAATCGTTTCAGCACACATTTCAGCATCATTTTCAGCGTCAGGTGACGATCGAAGACATCCAACCGTTCATGGGTCAGCCTTTGCGAGCCGCAATGGCAGCGATGGCCCCCGGGCGGGAAGATGAGGTCACCGCGACTTATCGGTCTTTTAATCTAGAGCATCACGATCAACTGGCAGCTATCTTCAGCGGCGTTCATGATACGGTGAAGCTTCTTTATGAAGCCGGCGTAAAATTGGCGATTGTGACTTCCAAGACATCTGCTACGGCGCGGCGCGGCTTGCGGCTGTTCAACATGGAGCAGTACTTCGAGCCGGTGATCGGCGTGGAAGAAGTTCACAAGCATAAGCCGGACCCGGAGCCGGTGTTCGCCGCTTTACGGGCAACCGGACTATTACCGGCCGATTGCCTGATGGTCGGCGATAGTCCGCATGATCTGCTCAGCGGTCACGGGGCGGGACTGAAAACAGCCGCCGTTCGCTGGACTCACGTGGCCTGGGCCGATGTCGTGGCCGCCAATCCCGATTTTGTTCTTGAATCTCTGGCTGATATTCTGCCGATTGTGTTTGACGAAAAGGGGAAGGACGGTGTGCTTGCATGAAACAGAATCCAACGATTGCCGTCATCGGCGGTACCGGAGTGTATGATCCCAAGATGCTCAGCCGGATTGAAACATTGGCAGTGGACACACCCTATGGGACGGTGACCTGCCAGAGCGGGGAATACGCCGGCAAGCTGGTCGCATTCATCCCCCGACATGGCAGCAGCCATTCGATTCCGCCGCATCTGATTAACTATCGGGCGAACATTTGGGCGTTGAAAAAAATCGGTGTGCGAAAAATCCTGGCGACCACTGCGGTCGGTTCCTTGAATCCGCAATACAAGCCAGGCGACTTTGTCTTTCCCGATCAGTTCCTCGATTTCACCAAGAGCCGGGTATTGACATTTTTTGAAGGTGGCGAACGTGGCGTTGTCCATGTCGATGTGACCACGCCCTATTGTCAGGATTTGATCCGGCAATTGGCTGACGCAGCGGCAAAACTCAATTTATCGGCGTATAGCGGCGGCTGTTATGTCTGTACCGAAGGACCCCGCTTCGAGACGGCGGCTGAAGTGAAAGCATATCGGCATCTCGGCGGCGATGTCGTCGGGATGACCGGCGTGCCGGAAGCGGTGCTGGCCCGCGAGGCGGAAATCTGCTATACCACGGTTTCGATGGTGACGAATTTTGCCGCCGGAATTAGTAAAGAACTGCTGACGCATCGCGAAGTGTTTGAAACAATGCAGCAAAACAGCGAAAATATCCGCAAACTGCTGGCCGAGGCGATCGAAGCGATCGATCCGCAGACTGACTGTGCCTGCCATCATGCGTTGCAGGAATTTGGCGGTTTTAAATTTTGACAGGGAGTGAAACGCGATTGCAATCGATGCTGTGGCAAAACGGGGCATTGGTTTTGCTGGACCAGACCAAGCTGCCCCTGCAGGAAGAATATATCGAGTGTCGCGACTACCGACGGGTGGCCGAGGCGATCCGTCGGTTGGAAGTGCGCGGTGCGCCGGCGATCGGTGCGGCGGCTGCCTATGGTTTGGTGCTGGGGGCCGCTGAAATTCTGCGTAATCAGGCGGATCTGGCTGAAGAGCTGCCGGCGGTTGCCGACGAACTCAAGGCGACCCGACCGACGGCGGTCAATTTGTTTTGGGCGATCGAACGGATGATGCAGGTATTTGAAAACCTTCAACAGGCTGTATCCGCCCCCGAAATAGTGGCCAAGCTGGAAGCCGCCGCTATCGAGATTTCCGACAAGGACAAGCAGGTGAATGAAAGTATTGCCCGGCATGGGGCGACTTTATTTACCAATCCGGTTTCGATCCTGACCCATTGCAATGCCGGCGCACTGGCAACCGTAGCGGTGGGCACTGCGCTCGGCGTGATCGAGCGGGCCTGGCGCGAAGGAAACGTCAGCGAAGTGTTTGCCGACGAAACCCGCCCCTTGCTGCAAGGCGCCCGGTTGACGGCGGTCGAACTGTCGCAGGCAGGAATCCCGGTGACGCTGATTACCGACAATATGGCGGCTTGGGTGATGAAGACAGGCAAAGTGCAGGCAATCATCGTCGGGGCAGACCGGATCGCTGCCAATGGCGATGTGGCCAACAAGATCGGCACATATGGATTGTCGGTACTGGCCGCCGAACATGGCATTCCCTTTTATGTCGCCGCTCCGCTGTCCACGTTTGATTTTATGCTGGCGAGCGGCGCAGGAATCCCGATCGAAGAGCGCAATCCAGAGGAAGTGTTCCAGTTTGCCGGTGTCCGTTCAGCGCCCTATGGAATTAAGGCGTTTAACCCAGCTTTTGATGTCACGCCGGCTGACAAGGTCACTGCGATTATCACCGAAGCCGGTGTGATCAGAGCCCCCTATAAGGAAGCGATCCAACAGTTAGCCCAAAAGATGAAGGAGGAAACAAAATGAAATCAATTATTCGCGACGCTAAACTTGCACCGCAGGGGCATGACAAAATAAACTGGGTCATCGAACACATGCCGGTGTTGAACTCGTTGAATAAAGAATTCTTAAAGACAAAGCCGTTGGCCGGGATCAATATGGTCGTGACCGTTCATCTGGAGGCCAAAACCGCCTATTTGTGCATGGTGTTGAAAAATGCCGGCGCCAATGTGGTGGTAACCGGTAGCAATCCGCTTTCCACTCAGGATGATGTCGCGGCAGCGCTGGCCGAACATGGCGTCGGCGTTTTTGCCTGGTACAATACGACCCAGGAAGAGTATGACCAATTCCTGCATCATGCGTTGGATACAAAACCGCATATTATCATTGATGACGGCGGCGATCTGGTATCGCTGTTGCACGGCGAACGGGCCGACCTGGCTGCCAACGTTATGGGTGGTTCGGAAGAAACCACCACCGGTGTGCTGCGCCTGCGGGCACTGGCGGCGCAGGGGCGGCTAAAATTCCCGATGATTTCGGTCAATGATGCGGATTGCAAACATTTGTTCGACAATCGTTATGGCACTGGTCAGTCGGTCTGGGATGGCATCATGAGGACCACCAACCTGTCCATCGCCGGAAAAACTGCTGTCGTTGCCGGTTATGGCTGGTGCGGCAAGGGCGTGGCAATGCGGGCCAGAGGCTTGGGCGCCCATGTGGTGGTTACCGAAATCAACCCGATCAAAGCAGCGGAAGCCGTGTTTGACGGTTATCAGGTGTTGCCGATGTCTAAAGCGGCTGCTGTAGGCGATATCTTTGTCACGGTGACCGGTTGCAACGACGTGATTCGCCGCGAACATCTGGAAGTGATGAAACCGGGCGCGATCATGGCTAATGCCGGTCATTTCGACGTGGAAATCAACAAAAACGATTTGCTGGCTCTGTCGAAATCGACCCGGACCGTGCGTAAAAATATTGAAGAATTTGTTATGGCAGATGGCCGCAAACTGTATCTGCTGGCCGAAGGCCGTCTGGTCAACCTGGCGGCGGGCGATGGGCACCCGACCGAAATCATGGACCTGTCATTTGCGATGCAGGCGCTGGCAGCGTTGCATATCCTGAACAATCACAAGAATATGACGAACGATGTCCACAATCTGCCCTACGAATTGGACCTGCGGGTGGCGCACCTGAAACTGGCGGCGATGGGAATCGAAATTGATGCATTGACCAGTTGCCAGACCGATTATCTGCACCAGGCCTAAGATGATGAATACGCTGATGGAAATGCGGCAGGCCGTGGTGGAAACCGGCCGGCAAATGATCGGGCGCGGTCTCGTTGCCGGCACCTGGGGCAACATCAGTATGCGCAGCCAAAGCGGTGAACAGATTGCGATCACACCGTCGGGGCGTCCCTATGACCAGTTGACGCCTGAGGATATTGTCGTGGTCGATCCGGCAGGTCAGATTCTGGCCGGTCGGCGGCCGTCGTCAGAACTGGCATTGCATTTGGCAATATACCACGCACGAACAGATGTTCTTGCGATTGTTCACACGCACAGTTTGTATGCAACGGCGTGTGCGGTGGCCGGCAAGGCGATTCCGGCCAGTCTGGAAGAAATGGTTCAGGCTGTCGGCGGGCCGGTGCAGGTCGCTGCCTATGCGTTGCCGGGAACAGTGGAACTGGCCGCCAATGCCGTGGCGGCGCTGGCCGACCGCAGCGCAGTTTTGCTGGCCAATCATGGCGTAGCAGCCTGCGGCCCATCGCTGTCTGAGGCGCTGCTGGTAGCCGAGCTGGTCGAAAAAGCGGCGCATATCCATGTAATGGCACAGCAACTGGGCGGTGCGCGTGAACTGAGCGAAGAAGATGTGGCGCTAATGCGGCGGTTTTATCTCGAGCATTACCGACCCGGTAAATAGAGGAGGATTAGCATGAACAAACTACTGCTTGAATCCGGAAAATACCTCAATCCGTCCGGTGAAGCTGTCAGCGGCGATATCGGCATTGAAAACGGCAAAATCCTGTTTTGCGGCGTCAAGCCGGCGGGCTGGCAGGCGGATGAAGTCATTGATTGCCATAACAGCTTTACGACACCGGGATTTGTCAATGCTCACACGCATGCGGCAATGACGTTGTTCCGCAGTTATGCCGATGACATGGCGCTGCTCGACTGGCTGCAACAAAAAGTCTGGCCGGCAGAAGCCAAATTGGTTGCGGAAGATGTCTACTGGGGCACTCAGCTGGCGATTGCTGAAATGCTGGCGTCAGGCACCACCGCATTCGCCGATATGTATTTCTTCATGGATCAGGTTGCCAAAGCCTGCATGGAAACCGGCATGCGTGCTTCCCTGTCGCGCGGCCTGATTGAAGCCGACGGACCGCAGCAGGATCAACGATTTGAAGAAAACGAACAATTATTCGTTGATTATCACGGAGCGGCGGATGGCCGGATTACAGTCATGCTTGGCCCGCACGCGCCGTATACCTGTCCGCCGGAGTGCATGAAAAAAGTTGTCGCCATGGCGGAGCGGCTGGGAGCGGAAATCCACGTACACCTGGCCGAGACCCAGTGGGAAGTCGACCAGAGCATGAAAAAATATGGCAAATCGCCGGTCGCAGTGCTGAATGAACTCGGCGTATTTGAACGCGGCGCCATGGCAGCGCACTGCGTCTGGGTATCACCGGAAGATATCGAGATTCTGGCGGCGAAAAAAGTGCGGGTCGTGCATAACCCGGCCAGCAACATGAAGCTGGCCAGCGGCGCGGCGCCAGTTGCGGCGATGCTTGCCGCCGGCGTGACGGTTGCACTCGGTACGGACGGGGCGACCAGCAATAATAATCTGGACATGCTGGAAGAAGTCCGGTTAGCTTCCTTCCTGCAAAAACTGAACCGCATGGACCCTACGGTACTGCCGACCCGACAAGTATTGGCTTTGGCGACACAGGGCGGCGCAGCGGCTCTCGGTCAGGCCGACTCGCTGGGGAAAATCGCGCCGGGGTATAAAGCGGATTTGGCGATTTTCAACACAACCGCACCGCACTGGTGGCCACAGCATGATCTGGCGTCGATGCTGGCTTATGCGGCCAATGCCGCCGATGTCAGCCATACGCTGGTCGATGGCCGGGTGCTGTATCGCAACGGCGAGTTTACCACGCTCGACATTGAGAAGGTGAAGGCGGAAGCTGGCGCCCGGGGCCTGCGCCTGGTCAAGTAGAGTTCACAGCAAAAGGAGGAATTTGCTTGTATAAAATCATCAAGGCGGAAGAGCTGTCCGCCGGCGTCCAGTCCTTTATCGTGGAAGCGCCGCTGGTAGCTCGCAAATGTCAGGCCGGTCAGTTCATCATCTTGCGGATCGATGAAGCCGGCGAACGGATTCCCTTGACTATTGCCGATTACGACCGGGAAAAAGGAACGATCCAGTTGATTTTCCAGGAAGTCGGCGATACGACCAAACAGATGGGCAAGTTAAAAACCGGAGATTATTTGCTGGATGTGGCAGGACCCCTGGGGAAAGCAACCGAAGTCGAAAATTTCGGCACGGTGGTCTGTATCGGCGGCGGCATCGGTGTAGCGCCGGTCTATCCCATCGCCCGTGCATATAAGAATGCCGGCAATCGCGTGATCTCAATCATTGGCGCCCGTAATGCGGATCTACTCATTATGGAAAAAGAAATGCGATCCGTTAGCGATGAACTGTTCATTACGACTGATGATGGTTCGGCCGGCCACAAAGGCCTGGTCGTTGATCCGCTAAAAGACATGATTGCCGCCGGCGAAAAAATCGCCCGGGTCATGGCGATCGGACCGATGGTGATGATGCGCGGCGTGGCGGAAGTGACCCGTCCGCATGGTATCCACACCTTGGTCAGCCTGAACCCGATCATGGTCGACGGCACCGGAATGTGCGGCGGCTGTCGTTGCAGCGTCGGCGGCGAAACCAAGTTCGCCTGCGTGGACGGTCCTGAGTTTGATGGACATCAGGTGGATTTCAACGGTCTGATGTCGCGGGCCCGCATGTACCATACGCAGGAGCGTCAATGCAAGGGGGACGGATCATGTCACAAGTAAAGCATAAAATGCCGGAACAGGACGCACAGGTCCGGAGGCATAATTTTAATGAAGTTGCTTTGGGCTATGATGCCGAAACGGCGAAGGCCGAAGCGGCGCGCTGTCTGCAGTGCAAACACGCTCCCTGCCGCAAAGGCTGCCCGGTCGAAATCGATATCCCGGCGTTCATTCAGCAAGTCAAGGACGGTGATTTTGTCGCCGCCAATTCGATTATCCGCGATTATAACAACTTGCCGGCGGTTTGCGGTCGGGTTTGCCCGCAGGAAGACCAATGCGAAAAACTCTGTATTCGCGGCATCAAAGGCGAACCGGTCGGGATTGGCCGCCTGGAACGCTTTGTTGCTGACTTTTCTCTCGGTGGTACCTGTCCCTTGCCTCCGCCGCCGCCCGAAGTCAAGATTGGCAAAGTGGCGGTTATTGGTGGTGGTCCGGCCAGCTTGACGGTGGCCGGCGATCTGGCCCGCATGGGCTATCAGATCACGCTGTTCGAAGCGCTGCATACGGCGGGCGGCGTGTTGATGTACGGAATCCCCGAGTTCCGATTGCCCAAGGACATCGTGAAATGCGAAATCGAAACCCTTAAATACCTCGGCGTGGAAGTGGTCGTCAATGCCGTGATTGGCAAAACGTTCACGGTAGATGAACTGATGCAGGAAGAAGGCTACGATGCCGTATTTATTGGGACCGGCGCCGGCTTGCCGCACTTCATGAAGATGCCGGGCGAAAACCTTAACGGCGTGTACTCGGCCAATGAATTTTTGACCCGGGTCAACCTGATGAAAGCGTATAAATTTCCCGAGACTGCCACACCGGTGCAAATCGGCCGCAATGTCGCGGTGGTCGGCGGCGGCAATGTGGCGATGGACTCGGCGCGTACCGCCTTGCGGCTGGGCGCGGAAAACGTGTATATCGTCTACCGTCGTTCGCGGGACGAAATGCCGGCCCGGGCCGAAGAAGTCGAACATGCGCACGAAGAAGGCGTGATTTTCCAGCTGCTGACCAACCCGGTCCAAGTGGTCGGCGATGAAAATGGCTGGGTCAAAGGACTGGAATGTGTGCAGATGGAACTGGGCGAACCGGATGCATCCGGGCGGCGGCGTCCGATGGAAAAGCCGGATTCGAATTTCGTGCTGGATGTCGAGACCGTAGTCATTGCCATCGGACAGGGACCGAATCCGCTGATCCAGGATACTACGCCCGGCATGGACACGAACAAGCATGGCAATATCGTGGCCGATGATGATGGAAAAACTACCAAAGAAGGCGTGTTTGCCGGTGGCGATATCGTGACTGGCGCGGCTACAGTGATCTTGGCGATGGGGGCCGGCAAAAAAGCGGCTGCCTCGATCCACGCCTACGTGCAACATAAGAAACAGGGATAGTTTTGGCCCGATAAAAAATGAAGCAACTCCTGTCGGATATGACTGTATCTGACAGGAGTTCTTTCATTATATTGCTGTTGATTATTCTGCATAGAACTTTTGCCGAATAATCATGAAAAAACCGCCAATTCGACAAGGAGTTTTTTGAGCAATCGCGAATCTAATAAGTAAACATCCATTTTAGGTGGACATAGAATAGGGGAGAATGCGAGTGTTTCAACAGGCAGATCGATTAAAGGGACTCACTTCGGCGATTTTCACGCAAGTCGATACGATGCGCAAACAAGCGATCGCGCAAGGACAGGATGTCATCACCCTCAGTCTGGGCAGCCCGGACCTCGCTCCCGCGCCGCATATCGTGGCAGCGATGAAACAGGCGCTGGATGATGATCTGAGTTATGGATACACATTATCAAAAGGTACGCCGGATTTTTTGAATGCGGTGACCGGTTGGTACGCCCGCAAGTTCAATGTAAAGCTGGACCCGGCGACTGAAGTTCATTCTTTGATGGGCTCGCAAGATGGTTTGGCCCATATCGGTCTCTGTCTGGTCAACCCCGGTGATGTGGTGCTGGTGCCTGATCCCGGTTATCCGATTTTCTTTGCCGGTCCACTAGTTGCCGGCGCCGAAATCGTCACGATGCCGTTGAAGCCGGAAAATGGCTACTTGCCTGATCTGGAGGCAATTTCGCCGGAAGTGCTGAAGCGGACCAAAATCATGATTCTGAACTACCCGAACAATCCTTTGGCTGCGACTGCGCCGCGCGATTTCTTCGTCAAGGTTGTCGAGTTGGCCAAGAAATACAGTTTTCTCGTCATTCATGATTTTGCCTATAGTGAACTGGTGTTTGACGGTTACCGGCCCGATAGTTTCCTGTCGATTCCCGGCGCCAAGGATGTCGCCATCGAATTTCACTCCCTGTCCAAGACGTATAGCATGGCGGGTTGCCGCGTAGCATTTGTGGTCGGCAACGCCGAAGTCATCGCGCTGCTCGGTCGACTGAAATCCAACTTTGATTATGGAATCTTCCACGCGATCCAGCAGGGGGCGATTGCCGCTTTGAACGGTCCGGATGACTGCATTGCCGAAACTGCGCTGCGTTATCAACGCCGCCGCGATATTTTGGTCGACGGGTTTGCCCGGTTCGGTTGGCATGTCGAGCGTCCCAAAGCCTCGATGTATCTGTGGGCTCCTGTGCCAACCAAGCAAAAATCCTTTGACTTTGTCGCCGATTTGCTGAAAAATACCGGCGTTGCGGTAGTACCCGGCATCGGATTCGGTGAATGCGGTGAAGGTTATATCCGAATCGCACTGGTGCAATCGGAGGCGCGATTGGCAGAAGTTGCCGCTCACGCCGAAAAATGGTTGGCAAAATAAGTTCGCAACAAAGCAAAGCAAATAGGAGGGTTTAATTTGCGCGCGTTGAACTTTTATTCATCGACCTATCACAGTCAGTTGATTTGCCGTCGCAAGACCTGCACCATTCGTATGGGCGATAAAACCGACAAGTATCAGGAAGGCGATATCGTTTGGGTAACTGTAGGGAAAAAGTTTGCCCCTAAGAAAAAAATCTATACAGCGATGATCGACCGGGTACTGGTCAAGAACATTTCGGAATTGACGCAGGACGACTTGAAGGGCGAGAATCCTGATATCGCCAATGTTACTGACGTCATCGAGTTTCTCCAGTCGATTTACAATAAGAAGATCCAGTGTACGGACACGGTTTCCGTGGTGTATTTCTCGGAAATCATCGAGTAACGACGATATTTTATTTGGAGGGGTTTATAAAGTGGCAGTAGCAATTCAAGAACCATGTATTCCTATCGGCGTTTCGGGACGCCATGTCCATCTGAGTCGACAACATCTTGATGCATTGTTCGGCGCTGGCTATGAATTGAAAAAAATGAAGGATCTGTCGCAACCAGGTCAATATGCCTCGGAAGAGACCGTTGACATCATGACGACTAAAGGGGCCTTCACACGGGTGCGAATTTTGGGACCGGTTCGCAAAGACACGCAGATTGAACTCTCGTTGTCGGATGCCGTGAAACTGGGCATCAACCCGCCGATTCGCGATTCAGGCAATATCGCCGGTTCCCCGGGAGTTGTCATGGTCGGGCCGAACGGCACTATTACGCTGGACCAGGGAGTTATTGTCGCATTGCGCCATATTCACATGACGCCGGCCGATGCCGAGCGGTTTGGCGTAAAGGACAAGGATATCGTCAATGTCGAATGCTGCGGCGAACGGGCAATGACGATGGGACAGGTACTGGTCAGGGTTAATGAACAGTTTGCCCTTGAAATGCATGTCGATACCGATGAAGGAAACGCAGCCTGTCTAAAAACCGGACAAAAAGTCCGCATCGTGTAAGTATACATTATAATCTTCGATTATTTTTGGTGAGCGAAAGGATTTTGCCAAATCTGGTCGAAGATTATTTATGTAGAAAACTCAAAACACTGTTCAGTCATCCTGAACGATGTGAGGTTTAGTGCAGCATGGAAACAGAGAGTAGCAAAAAGGAATTTCTCTACACCGTAGCTTCGGTCGATCGGGCGATTGAGTTGTTGTTTGTCCTGGAGTCCGCTTCGCGTGATATGGGTATCACTGAGCTGAGTAAAATACTCGGTGTGCAGAAAAGTACCGTGCATAACCTGGTACAAACGCTGATGGCGCGCGATTTTGTCCGGCAGACTGATTCCGGCCGCTTTACTCTGGGATTTCGCTTGGTAAGACTGGGGGCTGCAGCTGCCGATCGGTTGGATTTGCGGCGACTGGCCGAACCGATTTTGCGCGAATTGGCTGCAGCGTCGAATGAATATGTGCTTTTGGCGGTATTGCATCGTAACGAAGTGACGATTGTCGATAGCGTTGCGCCGCAGCGGTCAACCTTTATCGTGCCGCGAATCGATTTTTCGCACACCTTCCATTGTACGGCTCTGGGAAAAATCTTTCTGGCCTACTCGCCGGTCGAGCGGCGACAGGAGATTTTAAGCAATCCATTGGCGCATTTTACGCCTTATACATTGGTCGATCAGGCCGATATCCTGCAGGAAATTGAAAAAATCCGCCGGCAGGGGTATGCCGTATCCTGCAATGAAACCATCGAAGGGGTGACTTGTCTAGGTGCGCCGATTTTTGACGCACATGGCAAATTGGCGGCTGCAGTTTCGATCTCGACGGCTTCGGCCCAGCTGAGTGTGGAAAACTATCAACCGGTGGCCGATATCTTGAAGGAAAAAGCGGCGGCCATTTCCAAATTGATCGGGTTTTGAGCCTGTGTCCGCAGGCTGAGAGTAAATCATAGCAAAGGAGGCGAAACGAATGCCGAAACCGGTTTTCAACGAGGAACGCTGCAAGGGTTGTGAACTTTGTACCATCGTCTGCCCGAAGAAGATCATTGTCATGGCGAATCATTTTAACAGCAAGGGCTACCGCCCTTCATCCTGCTCGGATGAATCCCAGTGTATTGGCTGCGCGCTGTGCGCCAAAACCTGTCCTGACGTTGCAATCGAAATCTGGAAATAAGGAGTGAGTGTTTTGTCGGAAAAAATCCTGATGAAGGGCAATGAAGCAATCGGCGAAGCAGCGGTAGTGGCTGGCTGTCGGCACTATTTCGGTTACCCGATTACTCCGCAGAGTGAATTGATCGAATACATGGCCAAGCGGTTGCCGCAGGTCGATGGCGTGTTCTTGCAGGCGGAAAGTGAAGTGGCGGCGATCAATATGGTTTATGGCGCTGCCTCGGCAGGCTGCCGGGTCATGACGTCGTCCTCCAGTCCGGGAATCAGTTTAAAACAAGAAGGAATTTCCTATATCGCCGGTTCGCAGCTGCCCTGCGTTATCGTCAATGTGCAGCGCGGCGGTCCTGGCCTGGGCAGTATCCAGCCTGGCCAAGCCGACTATTTCCAGGCGACTAAGGGCGGCGGCCATGGCGATTACCGCAACATCGTGCTGGCGCCGAATTCGGTTCAGGAAATGGCGGATATCACGATCGAGGCCTTTGATCTGGCCGATAAATGGCGCAATGCCGTGATGATTCTCGGCGACGGCGCGCTTGGACAGATGATGGAGCCGGTGGAATTCAAGGAGAGCAGCAGCAAACCGGTAGAGAAATCCTGGGCGGCGACCGGACGGCGTGGCCGGGCTAAGCCGAATATCGTCAATTCACTGTATCTGCAGCCGGATTTGATGGAGAAACATAACCATGTATTGCAGGAGAAATATGCAAAGATCCAGGCCGAGGAAACCCGCTGGGAAGCGTTGAACACGGAAGATGCCGAGGTAATTGTCGTTGCCTACGGAATCACGTCGCGGATTGCGATGACGGCGATCAACAAGGCGCGGGCCAATGGCGTAAAAGTCGGGCTGTTCCGGCCGATTTCGCTGTGGCCGTTCCCGTCGCAGCCGCTGGCAGAGCTGGCGAAAACCGCCAAAGCGTTTGTCGTATTTGAAATGAGCGCCGGTCAAATGGTCGAAGACGTAAGGCTGGCGGTAAACGGGGCGAAACCTGTTTCCTTCCATGGCCGGACCGGCGGCATGCTGCCGACGCCCAAGGAACTCTACGAAAAAATCATCTCCGTTGCAAACGGCGAAGGAGGGAAATAACATGGCGGAAAGAACCTTCGGTCGTCCGGAGGCATTGCTGGACGTTCCGACACATTACTGTCCCGGTTGCCACCATGGCATCATCCATCGCCTGGTTGCAGAAGTCATTGATGAACTGAAAGTGATCGACCGGACAATTGGCGTCGCTTCGGTTGGTTGTTCGGCTCTGGCGTATGATTATTTCAACGTTGATATGGTTCAGGCGCCGCATGGTCGTGCGCCGGCGGTTGCTACAGGCGTCAAGCGGGTTCATCCCGATGGCGTTGTCTTTACCTACCAGGGCGATGGCGATATTGCGGCGATCGGTACAGCTGAAATCGTTCATGCGGCTGCACGCGGCGAACGGATCACGACGATTTTCGTCAACAACGCCATTTATGGCATGACCGGCGGACAGATGGCGCCCACCAGCCTGGTGAACCAGGTGACGACCACCTCGCCATATGGCCGCAAACAGGACTCGGCCGGCATGCCGATTCGGCTTAGTGAAATGCTGGCGACTTTGGACGGCGCCAAATACCTGGCCCGGGTCGCGGTTAACAATCCGGCCAATATGGCCAAAGCAAAGGCCGCGATTAAAAAGGCGTTTGAAATTCAAATCGCCGGACTTGGTTTTAGCATGGTTGAAGTGCTATCTACCTGCCCGACCAACTGGGGCATGTCCGCCATCGAATCCGGCACTTGGATGGAAAAGAACATGATGCCTTATTATCCGCTTGGGACCTTCCGTTCCGGCGAGGAGGTGGCAAAATGAATCAGGAAATGATTTTTGCCGGTTTTGGCGGGCAGGGCGTAATGCTGATGGGCCAAATTCTGGCCTATGCCGGCATGATGGAAGGGCAGCAGGTATCCTGGTTTCCTGCTTATGGCCCGGAAATGCGCGGCGGTACCGCAAACTGTTCGGTGATTATCGGCGATGAGGCGGTGGGAACGCCGATTGTTACCGAACCGCAAGTGGTTGTGGCGATGAACTTGCCATCCTTGGACAAGTTTGAACCGCATCTTGCCGCAGGCGGAATCTTGCTGATCAATAGTTCGTTGATTGAAAGGCCTGCCAAGCGGTCCGATGTCAAGGCGCTATTGGTTCCGTGCAATGATATCGCCAAGGAACTGGGAAATCCCAAAGTGGCAAACATGGTGATGGTTGGCGCGATTGTGGCTGCCAGCGGCGTTGTAAAAATCGAATCCGTGTTGCAGGTTCTGGCGAAAAAGATTTTCAAAAACAAGCCGGAAGTCATGCAACTGAACGAACAAGCCATCCGTCGCGGCATGGCCTGCATCAGCTGACACAAGCAAACAGGAGGGGCTGGATTTTCTGGCCCTTCTTTTTTTATCGTCTATTGCGATTATTGCTGCAGCAAGCAGGAAAATACTGCATAAACAGCGAAAGAATCGTGTGAGAGGCAGGCGAATGAAATGACTTTTGATTTTCATACCCATTCATTTTTCAGTGACGGCGTGTTATCGCCGATTGAACTGATTCGTCGGGCGCATGTGGCAGGATATCGGGCGATAGCTGTCACCGATCATGTCGGACTTGCCAACATTGAGCAGGTGATCCGGGAAGTGAGCCGCGATTGTCTGCTGGCCGAAAAGCACTGGGGCATTAAAGCATTGCCGGGAGTGGAGTTGACTCATATCCCTGCGGCAGCAATCGGTGAATGTGCAAAGTTGGCCAAAAAATGCGGCGCTAAAGTGGTTGTGGTACATGGCGAGACACCGGTGGAACCGGTGGAACCGGGGACCAACCGGGCGGCGCTGATGTCTTCGTATGTCGATATTCTGGCCCATCCGGGATTCATAACAACCGAAGAAGCGCAAATTGCCGTTGTCAACCAAATCTATCTTGAAATCACGGCCCGCGGCGGACATTCACTGACCAACGGCCATGTGGCGAAAGTGGGGCTGGCAGTGGGAGCCAAACTGATTGTCAACAGTGACAGCCATAGTCCCGACAATCTTATGAAAGCGGGATTTGCCGCCAAAGTGGCGCAAGGGGCCGGGATTCCGGTAGAGTTTCTGGAGTCGGTGTTAGTCAACCATCCATTGGAATTGCTAAAGCGTTTTGAAGCGTAGCAGCTAGTATTGAAGGAGGCGAATCTTTATGAATTGCCAACGCTGTGGTCGGGACAACCCGCCGGAAGTAGCTTATTGTCAAGGATGCGGCAATGCGATGTACGCTAGTCAGCCACCGCCACCGGTCTATGGCGGCTATCAACAACCTGGCTATCCACCACAACAACCGATGCCGGGCTATCCGCCTGCAATGGGCTACGGACCGAACAATTATGCCGGGATCGGTGCTCGATTTTTAGCCATGTTGATTGACGGGATTGTGATCGGCATTCCGATCGGCATCATATCTACCGTCCTCAGCGCGATGATGGCCGCCAGGGTAGTTACGCGCGCAGCTGGAAAAACCTATAACCCGGGGATGGCTGCGACCGATGTCGGTGCCGTATTCGCCGGATTCGGCTTTATCATGATCATATCGATATTATTATCCTGGGCATACTTTGCGATGATGGAAAGCTCTGCCTGGCAAGCCACCCTCGGCAAAAAAGTCATGGGAATCAAAGTTGCGGATGTAAACGGCGCCAGGATTTCACTGGGCCGGGCAACCTTACGACTCGCAATCAAGGCGTTTTTGAGCGGCTGGTTCCTGATCGGCTATATCATGGCTTTCTTTACCCAGCGCAAACAGGCGCTGCATGATATGATCGCCGGTACACTGGTATTGACGCGCGATGGATATCCAGCGGTTGCCGGATATCCACAGCAGCAACAACAGTATCCGCCACCCAACCCCTATGCGGCCCAACCGGCTAATTATCCGCCGCCACAACCGTCTGCAGGTTGCCCGCACTGCGGCGCGGCGCTGCCTCCGGGCGCGCGTTTTTGCAGCAACTGCGGCAAGAATATTTGACAACAGCGCTTTAAATAATGAGTAACAGGGAGATGCTGTGATGAAACAGTTTAACCGCTATTTCGGACAGGTCGTTGCAATTGCGCTTGTATTCGCTATCTCTCTGGGGCTGTTTGGTTGTGGTGGGGCAACCAGAAACGAATCAGCCAGACCACCGGCTGCCCCCAGCATGAAGCAGGCGGCGCCACCAATCCCGGCAGGTGGGACGCTGGATGTGAAGCAACCGGCTGCAGACCGCAAAGTGATTGAAACTGCTCAGGTGACGCTTGAGTCTAGGGATTTGACTGCCACTGAAGCAAAAATCTTCGAGTTGCTGGCTAAGCGGCAGGGAAAAGTCGATGCCTCCAATGTTACGTTAGATGGCAATGGTCGGCGAAACGGCGTTTATACGTTACGAATCCCGGCGGGACAACTGCGCGAGTATGTGAATGAACTGGCAAACTTGCCGGATGTTGTCGTAAGACAACGTAGCATATCGGCGCAGGACGTAACGGAAGAGTTTATCGATATTTCGGCGCGGCTGGAAAATATGCAGCGGCATGAAGTCCGGTTGCGCGAAATCCTGGCAAAAGCCAATACCGTGGAAGAAATCCTTAAAGTGGAAAAAGAACTGGCAGCTGCCAGAGGCCAGATAGAAAGCGTCACTGCCAGGCTCAAGGCGCTCAGCGGCAGAATCGATTTTTCCAATGTTACGTTGCGGATCAGCGAAGTTACTGTGATTACCGAGACCAATTTCTTTGGTAAATTGATGGCGATTATTCGCGATAGCTGGGTAGCGGCCGGCGATGTGGTACTATATCTGATTGCGACGGTGATCGTACTTTCCCCGTTGGTGCTAATTGTCGCCGCCATCGTCTGGTATTGGCGTAAACGCCGCAAACCTAGACCTCCTGAACAGCCTTTAGCTCCAGACCGGTGAATGACCGGAAATTAAATCAGCGTATTGCAGAGAGGACTTGATTTTGATGAATGATGATCACAAACTCCATGGCAAAGTACTGGTAGCTCAGGGCGGCGGACCGACCGCCGTCATCAACCAATCCCTGGCCGGCGTCGTGCTGGAATCGAGAAAATTTCCTCAGGTGACCCGTGTATATGGCGCAATCAACGGAGTTAAGGGAATTGCCAATGAGGACTTTTTGGACCTGACCCAGGAAACGACGCATAATTTGGAGCAGGTCGCCTTGACTCCATCATCGGCATTGTTGTCCACGCGCGACAAACCGGATGAAAAGTATTGCCATGCGATGTTTGAAGTGATGCAGGCCCATGATATCCGATATTTCTTTTATATCGGCGGCAATGATTCGTCAGATACAGTCCGGATTATCAACGAACAGGCTGAGCGGGCGCATTATGATTTCCGGGCGATTCATATCCCCAAAACCATCGACAACGACTTGGTATTAAATGACCATACCCCAGGTTATGGCTCGGCGGCGCGATTTGTCACGCAGGCATTTATCGGCGCTAACCTGGACAACCGGGCTTTGCCTGGCGTATACATCGGCGTGGTAATGGGACGGCATGCAGGGTTCCTCACCGCGGCGGCGTCAATAGCGCAAAAGTATCCTACCGACGGGCCGCATCTTATATATCTGCCGGAACGTGCATTCGACATCGACAAGTTTTTGCTTGACGTCAAACAGACTTACGACCGTATCGGTTGTTGCGTGATTGCTGTCTCTGAAGGAATCCAGGACAAGGACGGCGTGCCGATCATGTCGAAACTGGTGAACTGCGTTGAAAAAGATGCACACGGCAATCTGCAGCTGTCCGGCACCGGAATGCTGGGAGACCTGTTGGCTCAAGAAATCAAGGACAAATTGAAAATCAGCCGGGTTCGCTCTGACACCTTTGGCTATCTGCAACGCTCCTTCTACGGCTGTGTATCCGATGTCGACCAGCATGAAGCCAGGGAAGTGGGTGAACGGGCGGTGCAGTTCGCCTTGTGGCATAACATGGATGGCTCGGTGGTGCTTGACCGAACCGGATTCTACTCAGTGGATTACCGTCTGGCGCCGCTGGCGGCAGTGGCTGGCAAGACCAGGCACATGCCGGATGAATTCATCAATGCGGCCGGAAATCATGTCACAGATGCATTCAAGTTTTATGTAAGGCCGTTGTTAGGCTCAGGGCTTGGTTCAGCAACGCAATTGCGGGCGCCGCGGGCAGAAAAAATCTTGCACAGGAACAAATAAATTAACACAGAATTCAATAACTGCAATGAAAAAAGCAGGGGACGGGATTGCATAAGCAACTGTCCTCTGCTTTTTTATGTGACTGTCAGATGGGGGTTATTCGATTTTTTTGCGCAGAGCCCCAAGGGCTTGTTGGGTTTCACGCAGCCTGGCCTGCGCCTGGGCCGAATATTCCTGTGAGCGTCCGACCCAGTCGGGGTTTGGCGGGGCCAGCGACAATTTTCCTTCCAGATAGTCAGACATGATGGCGGAAGATTTGCCAAGCAGGGTGAGGGTTTCCTTGAGCGGCACCAAAACTGGGCCGGCCTCCGCAATCGTGTCCGGCGGTATAGTCAACTCAGCCAGCAGTGCATCGCATTTTCGTTGAATCGAGCGATAATTGGCAGCGGTTCGCAGCGGTTCGCCAGGAATATTGACCTTTTTAGCGTCTTCCAATAAAGCGGTGGTTTTTTGCAAGCCGATGGAAAGCTGATTATAGGTGGCCTTGAGGGTCGCCATCGGAGCAGTCGCGCCGACAGACGGTTTAGGTTGTATGGTTGCAGCGGGTTGTTGGGCCGGCGTACCAGAACGATTAAACCAGGCTTGTAACCCTGGTGATGAGTAATAAGTGTAGGACAAACCAAAAGCCATTGCAATTGCGACAAAATACAAAACGATCCATTTGGTCAGCGAAGCAGCCGAATGAACCGAACGTCGCGGATGCGGCTCGACCGGAACTGGCGGCAATGCACAAAGATATTCGATTTGGGTTCCGCAATTCGGGCAAAACTTTTCCCGTCGTGGGATTTCATGGCCACATTGACAACAATAGTGCAAACCAATCCCTCCAGAAAACAAACGACAAATCAACGACTCTTATTTTAACACGTAACCGCCTGCGAGAAAAGCAGACCTGTTAGATAGATAGCTATCGTTTGACTCGCAAACATTACTTAACATAATATATATTATCGGACATAAAATATGGAGCTTAAAATAACCCTGATACCAATGTATCGAGGATCATCGCAACTCCAATGTCGGATTGGTTAAAATGGCCAAAGGTACCAAGGAATTTATGATTATCAATAAGTGTGCAGTTTGCACTGATATTCAAACTGCTATTCAACTATTAAGCAAAGATCTTGTACCGCTAACGGATATTAAACGTGAGTTTGTAATCCTCAATATTTGCACTTGCTATAGGAATCTGTATTACTTGTCCAGGAATCAAAGCTTGTGCTGCGTTAATCTTGTTCAGTTTCTGAATGGCAATGATTTTATCGCGAACATCCTCATTTGCAGTGACTGCCTTATTGGCGATTTGCCATAGTGTATCACCTGAGCCAATCTTATAGCTGATCAGTTGCTCTGTTTTTGCGCTACTCAATACAGAGAACTGTTCGAACAAATGATTTGAAACAGTATAACTCAAAACTGATAGTATAACCACGATGCAAAGCAATAGATTAGCTTTATATAGGCTGTTACGCTGTCCGTATCTTCTTTTTGCCAGTGCAGATCTTGTTGTCACGACACACTCGCCTCCGAACATTTGTTTCTAGTACAACAATAACATAAAACAAATGTTCGTGCAATACTTTGCGAACAAATGTTTTGTTATTTGTGAATGTGTGATATAATTTGTTCAAGCCTGATTATGTTCGGAGGTGCATGATGAAAAAAGAAATTTCCATTTCTCTGAAACAAAAGCAAATATTGGATGTTATACAATCTGCGATCAAAGCCAAGGGATATCCGCCGAGTGTTCGGGAAATCGGTGAGGCTGTCGGTCTCAAATCCCCCTCTACCGTTCATATGCATTTGAATAAGTTGGAACAGTTGGGAGCGATTCGTCGAGAATCGGAAAAAAATCGGGCGATTGATGTAGTAGGATCTTCTAGCCTTCGTAACGCTCCCATGACGATGGTGCCGCTTGTGGGACGGGTGACTGCCGGTCAGCCGATTTTAGCAACCGAAAACATTGAGGATAGCTACCCCTTCCCTGCTGATTTGGTCGGACAGGAAGATGTATTTATGCTGAAAGTTGATGGCGAAAGCATGATTCAGGCGGGGATTTTTGATGGGGACTACTTGATTGTGCGTGATCAGGATTCCGCTCGTAACGGCGATATTGTCGTTGCCTTAGTCGACGGTGAGGAAGCAACTGTAAAGCGATTTTTTCATGAAAAAGACCGTGTGCGGCTACAACCGGAAAATGATCGCATGGATCCTATTTATTCGCGGGATGTGGCTGTTTTGGGAAAAGTCATCGGCGTTTATCGCAAAATGTAGCATCCCTGTAAGTATTCTCTCTATTATAGTGTTGGATAAGAAAACAACCAGACAGTTCAGAAGACTTACCCCAATAAGTTCTTCTGCGTGTCTGGTTGTTCTTCTGTTGAGATTTTTCCTGTATCTAACGATTCTTGCTAAAAACGCCGAGTAATTTACGAACAAAGCCGCCCATCGTATTTGCCTCCTTCGCTTGCGGCAGACCGACGATTTTGTCAGCGATCCGATTGATGCTGCGTGAGGGTGTGCAATTGGGCTCCAGCAATACCAACGGACATTGCTTGCGCAAAGACCGCGAGATGGCCTTGTCTTCTTCGACGCCGCCGAGAAACTCCAGCTCTTCGTTCAGGTACTGCGATACGACATTGCGTAGACGCGAGGCGATGATTCCCGCTTCCAGTTCACTATCCACCTTGTTGATGATGAGACGCTTTTTGGCGCTGGTTCCTAGCGTATGCATGACTTTAATGATCGCATAGGCGTCGGTCATAGCGTGCGGCTCCGGTGTTGTGACGATGATCACTTCGTCCGCAGCCAGTAAAAAGTTGGATACATCGCGCGATATTCCTGCGCCGGTATCCAACAATAAGATGTCCGCCATGCCGTCCAACTCATTAAAGCTGGTGATAACTCGGGTAAATTGCGATTCAGTAAGTTGCGTCAATTCCTGTAGACCGGATCCGCCGGGAATCACGACAAAACCGCCAGGCGCGGTCAGGGCGATTTCCTGCAGGCTTTTTTGTCCACTGATCAAGTGGCCCAAATGATGATTTGCCTTTAGCCCAAGCACGACATCGACGTTGGCTGTGCCCAGGTCAGTATCGATGACCACGACTTTTTGTCCCAACGCCGTGAACGCAACTGCCAGGTTGGTGGACAAAGTTGTTTTGCCGACTCCGCCTTTGCCGCTGGTGACCGCAATCACCCGTAACGATTTTGGGGCATGTGATAAGCGAGCGACGCGGGAAACAGCAGTTGGCCGCATGCAGGTATAAGAGCGCGAACCGGTTAGGTCGCGACCGACTATTTCAGCGTTGAAAACAACCGAACCATGATTGGCGGATGGCAGCGAAAGTTCAAGTTTGGCGCCGACCGGCCATAACAGAATTTTACCGTTGTCGTAAGGAATGGCAAAAGCAAAAGAGTGCTGCGTCACTTCAACGATGCGAGAGGAAAACGTCGACAAACCGCTCGCGTTAACAGGGCGAACGGAAATAGGAATACCAACTGTAAATGGATTGTCTGCAACTTGATTCATCGTTTCAACTGCCCTTCAGATACTGTTCGGTCCTAGCGCTGCGGCTTGGTAATCTGGCCCTGCAGCGTGATCGTTCCCTGCGGTGCTCCGGCATTTGTTGCAGCAGGTGTTTTTTTTGTTTCAACCGGAGCAGGGGTTTTCGCATCTTTGGGCTTGGTACCTATTTTTACAATCCGGTTCACCGGGTCATAGTCGTCTGTTGCCAACAGTTGCCGTTCTTCTTTGCCGTTAATCATCCGGATACGATAAGTCGATACGCGGAAGCCGCGCTGCGGCGATTCATCGACAACTTCTTTGCCGACTTCCAGCGTTGGGTCGTTCTGCTTTACTTCCACCGGTTCGATAACCCGATGAACGACATAATCCAATTCGATCGGCGGCGGCGTATCCTTGGCATCGCCCAGAATTGCAAAATACAATTCATTGTCAGTTACAACCGAATACAACATAATCGGGTGAGCCAGATTGTTTTTGAATTTAAAATCAATATAGCCGTCTACTACAGTCGCGTCAAACCCTAATGGCACATAACCGATTGCCCGGCCATGATTGCTACGGTCGACAATCTCCAAATTCGCCAGTAACGCTGAATTATAAAGTGTGCTGCTGACCTGGCATACCCCGCCGCCCCAGTCGGGCACCAATTTACCGTCGAGAATGACCGGCGCCATCCGGAAACCTTGTTGCTGAGTCCGGTTACCGACAATGTTGTTGTAGGAAAAGATTTCGCCCGGCTTCAAAATTGTGCCATGAATCCTTTGGGTGGCAAGCCTGAGATTGGCGTTGCGGTCATAGTCCCAGGGTTTGAAATGAGTCGAGTACAAGGCGAGGATCGAGTTGATGCCGAAAAAATCCGCATCGCTGATTTTCGGTGGTTGTTTGTTGAATTTGAGGTCGACTACAAACGCCAGTTGCATTTGTGGATCTTTGAACGCGGTGGCAACCGTTTCGGCAATGTTGAGCGTCCTGCCTTCCACTGCCGGAATCAGCGCGACATTTTTTGATTTTACCAGTACCAAAAGAGCCGCATCACGCGCCAGACGGTCCGTTTGCGGCGCTAGTCCGCTTAAGATAAGTGCAAGTTTTTCTTTGTTCAAACCAAGTTGAATCGGCAGATGCAATTCGTGTTCCCGTGTCGCCAGACGATCGTGCCAGCGCTGCATAAAGGCATCGCCGCGACCAAATTTCATACAGGACTCCACTGTTTTCTTTACGTCAATCTTAAAATCAAGCTCGGCTGTCGGGACAAACCATACTTCGCGCTGGTCTGTCAGCATTACCGGCGTTCCCAGCGTTGAGTGCAATGCCTGCTGGAGTTTGATTTCTGCTTCTTCGCGAGTCAGGCCGCCAACATCGATATAGGCGACAAAAACATTCGGCAGAATCCGCGAATCACGCAAGATTGCCTGGTCAGCCGCAATGACGCCGACGGCGGCGAGCAGCAACAAGATGCCAAATAACAGCCACAATTGATGTTTGCGCGAATTCAGACCCCAAAGCACCACAAGACACTTCCCATCGCAATATCCTATATTTATTGTGAATCATCATGCTGATGATACGCCAATATCCAGGAAAAAATAACAGCGACCAAAATGGTAAACAAGAGGCGATTCTCTGTGTCGGCAGACGGCCAGACCATAATGCGCGGCAGGCTAAGCAATAATAGATATGAAAAACCTCCGCACCAATAAAGGGTGCGGAGACGAAACGGCCAACGAACCCAGCGTTTCGTTACCGAAAACACGGCAACCAAACTTATGATGATGACGAGGCCCAACAATTCAAACTTCATACGATTATTCTATCATTCGACAAACAACTGTCAAATCCCTTTTAATCTCTGGAAGACTGCTCCATCTCCGTCGCCGCCCCCAACAAGGCCAGCAACGAATGTTCGAACGTCAGTCCGCCCTGCAAATAGACAGCGTACGGTTCGCGCAGCGGTCCATCGGCGCTTAACTCAATCGACGAACCTTGCACAAAAGTTCCGCCTGCCATCACGACCGGATCGGGATAGCCTGGCATCGGTGCGGGAATCGGCTTTAAATGGGAATCAACCGGTGAGTATTTTTGCAATCCCCGGCAAAATGCAGTCAGTTTATCAGCCGACCCGAGTTCGATTGCCTGAATGATATCAAAGCGGTCCGTGTCAACCGACGGATGGACGTGATATCTTAAAGCGGCAAAAAAGGCCGCGGCAAATAATGCGCTCTTGATTGCCTGAGCGGTCGTGTGCGGGGCAAGAAACAGACCTTGATAATACAAACGGTACCCGTCCTGGCAGGAACCGACTTCCGCGCCGATACCTGGTGCGGTCAACCGGCTGGCCGCCAATTCGATCAGGTCGGCGCGGCCGGCGATATATGCTCCGGTTGGCGCAATGCCGCCGCCGGGATTCTTGATCAGCGAGCCGACGGCCAGATCGGCGCCGACCGCTGTCGGTTCACTAGTTTCGGTGAATTCGCCGTAACAGTTGTCGACCATGACCACGCAATCCGGTCGCACGGCTTTGATCGCCAGACAAATGGCTTCGATGTGAGCGACCGAAAGCGTTGGTCGTAAACTGTAGCCGCAGGAACGTTGAATCAGCACGAGTCTCGTTTGTCGGCGCAGCGCAGCGCCGATCGATTCAGGGTTTAGTGCTTGGCTGAACGGCGTTTCACGATAAGTGACGCCGAATTCCTTCAGGCAGCCGGGAACCGAATCTGGATGGCCGATCACCGTGCACAGGGTATCATAAGGTGTGCCGGTCAGCGCCAATAGTTCATCGCCAGGTCGCAAAACACCGAATAAAGCGGTGGCCAGCGCGTGAGTGCCAGACGCGAACTGCGGTCGGACCAGTGCCGATTCAGCGGCGAAAATATCGGCCCAAACGGCTGCAAGTTTGTCTCGCCCCTGATCGCCATAGCCATAGCCGGTGGTCTGGCGAAAATCATAGTCGGAGACCTGATGTTTGCGATAGGCGTCGAGAATCCGGGCCGTATTTTGCAGCGAAGTCGCTTCGATTTGCACGAACCGGGGTTGCAATTCTTCCAGGATACGGTTTTTGAGTAGAATCAACGATGCAGGAAATCGATTCACAAACACTAGTCCTTTCTTTCTGCGATGTATGCTGACAGCTGTCCGGCCAGCGAAGCCGGCGCCAGGGTTCTGACCCATACGCCTTCCGGGGCGTATTCTTTTTCCTGGACCACCGCCTGTTCATGCAACAGATTCAATATTCCCGATTCTTCATAAGGGATCAGCAGTTGCAGCGATCGGTCGAGTTGGCTAAGCATCGCGTCCAGGGAGTCCAGCAAATGATCCAGGCCATCCCCTGCCGCAGCAGAAATCGCTATGGCGCCAGGCTTCCACAATAACCGGCGAAACTTAGCCGGGCCGTTCAAACAATCGACTTTGTTCATCACCGTAAGGACTTTTTTGTCTGACGCCCCTAGTTCCTTGAGCACTTCATATACGGAGCGGCTCTGGTCTTCCCACTCCTCCGAGCTTGCATCGATAACATGCATCAACAGATCTGCGTAGACGACTTCTTCTAGTGTCGCGCGAAACGCAGCAATCAGCGAGTGAGGCAATTTGCGGATGAAGCCCACGGTATCCGCCAACAGAACTTTACGTCCTGACGGCAGGATCAACATGCGAATCGTTGGGTCCAGCGTGGCAAACAACTTGTCCTCAACCAACACTCCGGCAGCAGTCAGACGGTTTAGCAATGTCGATTTACCGGCATTGGTGTAGCCGACAATCGCTACGCAGGCCAGACCTGACTGCACGCGGCGGTTCCGTTGCAACGCCCGCTGAGCCGACACTGTTTTCAGTGCTTCTTCAATATCGTGGATTTTGTCGCGAATCGTGCGGCGATCCACTTCAAGTTTGGTTTCACCGGGGCCGCGGGTGCCGATGCCGCCGCCTAGCCGTGACATGACAAGGCCTTTGCCGCCAAGGCGCGGCAACAGATAACGCATCTGGGCCAGCTCTACCTGAAGTTTGCCTTCGTAGGAATTGGCGCGTTGGGCGAAAATATCGAGAATCAGCGCTGTGCGGTCGATGACTTTAACTTCTAAGAATTTTTCGATATTGCGTTGCTGGGCCGGTGACAGCTGATCGTCAAACACGACCGTTGTCGCATTTGTTGCCTGTTGCAGCGACTTTAGCTCCTCCAGCTTGCCTTTGCCGATATAGGTGGCGATGTCGGGGCGTTCGCGGCGCTGGATGATTGTGCCAACAACTTCGCCGCCGGCAGTCTCGACCAATCGCTCAAGTTCAGCCAGCGTTTCATTAATGTTCTGTTCTTTGTCAATATCTGTGCCGACCAGGATCACTGTTTCCTGCGGCGCGGCGCTGTTGAAAATTTCTTTCATCGATTCACATAAAAAGCCCCAGGCGGTGAACCCGGGGCTTATCCTTTCGAATATTATTGGCTCGCCGGTTCTTCCCGTTTATCTGAAAATATCGCCTGCAGCGGTCGAATCGGCGTGATGGTCGAGATGGCGTGTTTGTAAACCAACTGGTGTTTGCCATCGTTCTCCAGAATCACCGTGAAGTTGTCGAACCCCTTCACTGCTCCTCGCAGTTGAAAGCCATTTGCCAGGTAAATGATTACCGGGATGTTTTCTTTACGGATCTGATTAAGAAAGTTATCTTGTAGATTCAACAACTTTGTGTTCATGACACACCTCCCGTCGCTTGCTTACACAGTAATTCTACTTTATTGCATATCTTTCCGCAACCCGCCTGAGTATCAGATCCAGCGCCATATCCATTGTCGACGTCGAATCCAGTTCGATCCATTCCAGATAGGACATCCGACGAAACCAGGTCAACTGTCGCTTGGCATAGCGCCGGCTGGCCATTTTTACCTGTTCAACCGCCATTTCCAGCGGCAGGTTGTTCTGGATGGCAGCAATAAATTCCTTGTAACCGATCGCCTGCAAGGCGGTGGCATTGGCGGTCAGGCCTTGGGTCAAAATGGCATCGATTTCCGCCAACAGCCCCTGCTCCACCATCTGGTCGACCCGCTGATCAATCCGATGATACAAAGCCTGACGATCCATCGTTAATCCGAACGACAGACAGTCATACTGCAACTGCGCCGCCTTGTCTGTTGACAGCGGTTGATTCTCCGTCGTGATGACCTCCAGCGCCCGTAATATCCGTTTGCGGTCGTTGGGATGAATCCGGCCTGCCGTCAGAGGATCGCGTTCATTCAATCTTTCGTATAAGGTGTCAGTCGGTTCGGCGTCGTCGCGAAGAGTCGTAATTGGCGTGGGATTGAACTGGTAGCCTTCCAGCAAGGCCTGGATGTATAGCCCGGTTCCGCCGACCAGAATCGGCAGCTTGCCCCGTCGGTTCACCTCATCGATTGCGACTGCGGCGAGCTGTTGAAAATCGACAACCGAAAAAGGCTCCGTCGGTCGCCGGATATCGATCAGATGGTGTGGCACTATTTTTTGCTCGGAAACGGACGGCTTGGCTGTGCCGATGTCCAGTCCCCTATACACGCACATGGAGTCGCCGGAAATGATTTCTCCGTCCAATTGCTGCGCCAGTCGCAGCGCCAGCGCACTTTTGCCTACAGCGGTCGGCCCGGCGATCACGATCAGTCGGTTCAATCCGGTTCTTCCCCCTTGAGTAGTATGCCATACTGCAGCGAACTATGTTGGCCGCCGGCAAAGTGCCGGATGCCGAGCCGAGCAAATTCACTGCTGCCGGATAATTCTTTGATCACGACCCGTGACTTAGCGACTCTGAGGGCTTGCTGCAGCGTCTCGCGGGACAGCGGCCTTGCATCGGCGTAATCGCGCAGCGATTGGATGCCGCTACTGGATTTCTTCGGACGACGGAACATTGGGTCAAAATAGACGACATCGAAAGCGTAATCAGTCAGTTCAGGCAAATACGCCGCGTGGTCTGTCGGCACAACTTCGATTCGACCAGCGGCGGCGCGCAACTCTGGGCTGGCATCGACAAAATTGGTTTGCAGGGTTTCGAGACCAAAGCGGGTCATAAGTGCAACCAGCGGAACCGATTCCAATCCGCAAACACTCCCCGTCTCTCCCACCACATGCGCGGCAACCAACGCATCAGCCGCCAGGCCCAGCGTGCAATCCAGCACTCTCATCCCCGGCGCCAGCCCCAGCGCTCTTACAAGTGGATCGTTACCACCGCGTAACAAGTTAAGAATGCGCAGCTCCGATAAACCACGATGAAAAAAGAATTTTCCGGCCGAATTCGTCACAACGGGTTGTTGATTTTCAAATACGATAATTACTGTCGCATTTGTATTGCTCTGTAATTCCTGCATCGATTGTCGGTTTCTGGCGACAAAAGGAATACCAAGTTGTTGGGCAAATATTTCCGCCGCAGCAATATCGGCGGTAATCTCTCGTAAAGAAGTCGTAACGATCATATGCGTTTGAACAACTTGGCCAGATCTTGTTCACTGAAGCGAATCAGTGTCGGTCTGCCGTGAGGACAGGAATAAGGCCGCGGTGTCTTGAGCAAATCGTCAAGCAGGCCCTGCATCTGCTGCTGGTTCAGATTTTGACCGAAGCGCACCGCCATATGGCAGGCTGCCGTTTCGATCCAGAGTTTGCGCAGCGCTTCGATATCGGGAATTTTATATGACTGCGCCGCAGACAGAATCTGCCGGAACAGTGAACGCGCTTCGGACGGCGGGATGTGGGTCGGCAGCTCCGATAAGCGAACCGAAGTTGGTCCCACCCAATCGAAAATGAAGCCCAGCCCTGCCAACTCAGCGGCGAAGCTTTCAGCCGCCTGCACTTCCAGCGGATCAAGGTCCAATACATCAGGAATCAATAAGGTCTGGAAATGTGAAGGGCTTTGCTGACTCGACAGCAGGTCGAACAGAATCCGCTCATGCGCGGCATGTTGGTCGACGATATAGAGACAGTCCCCATCGCTTGCCAAAATGTAACACTGGCGGAATTGGCAAAGTGCTGTCAGTTTTGGCGTGACCTGCGTGGCGGGCAGTTCTGCGACAACAGGTTCTGCTGTCGCCGCTGAAACGGAAGGTGCTGATACTTCAACATTATGTCCGACTGTCACTGCCGATTCAGGTTTCTCAGACTCATTTTCAGTCCGTGTCCAGGCAATGGAGGTCTGCCTGTGTGACGCCTCCAAACTAGGCAACGATTCTTGCACATAACTTGACTGGTATGCAGGGCGGTAGTTCGCATGGTCGAAGGCGGCCGCAGCTTCTGTCGGATGCTCCGGTGCGTACAGGACATTCTTCAGCGCTGCATGGATCGCGCGAAACAGCGCCCGCTCATCCTGAAACTTGACTTCGGCTTTTTGCGGATGCACATTGACATCAATCTGTTGCGCCGAGATTTCGATATGCAGGGAAACCAATGGGTAACTGCCGTTCGGCAACAGCGTCTGATAGGCGGTATCGACCGCCCGATTGAGCATCCGGCTGCCGATCACCCGCCGATTGACCGTAAACGTCTGCCATTGCCGTGAACCCTTGCGGACTGAAGGCCGGGCGGCATAACCGCTGATGCGTATATCCGCTTCCGTATGATCGACGGCAAACAACTGGGCGAAAGTGTCCGGTCCGTACAGCGCGGAAAGCGTGTCCGCCAACCGACCGGTTCCCGGCGTCTGCAGACTGGTCCGCCCATTGTTGATCAGACGGAACACGACATCCGGCCGCGCAATGGCCAGTCGGACCACGATGTCGTGAATGTGCGCGCTCTCGGCAGCAGCGGTCTTCATGAATTTGAGCCTGGGCGGCGTATTGAAGAACAGATCGCTGACCAACACCACTGTACCGACTTCGGCGCCGCATTCCACCACGTCCTGTAACTGACCGCCACTGATATCCAATCGCGTGCCAAGCGGACTGCCGGATTGACGGCTGATCAGGCTGAATTTGGCGACAGAGGCGATACTGGGCAACGCTTCGCCGCGAAATCCCATTGATTCCACAGTGAACAAATCGTCCGAGCTACGGATCTTGCTTGTGGCGTGACGCAACACTGCCAAGCGGACATCTTGCTCCGACATGCCGCAGCCGTCATCGGTTACGCGGATTTTTCCCACGCCGCCGGCCTCGATTTCCACTTCGATCCGACTGGCCCCGGCGTCGAGTGAGTTCTCCACCAATTCTTTGACAACCGAAGACGGTCGGTCAATCACTTCTCCGGCGGCTATCTTGTTGATCGACGTATCGTCGAGCAGGCGGATTTTGGGTTCAGTCACAGTTTTCCCGCCTCCTGTTTCGCCTGGACGGTCAATTTATGCAAAATATTCAGCGCTTCAAGCGGAGTAAGCGTCAACGTATCAAGCGCGGTCAGCTCATCGGACAGAATGGACTGAAACAGCGATCCCATTGGCGCAGGCTCGACCGTCTTCTCTTGACGCGGCGTCTGACAGGTCGCTTCCGCCTCGATCTGGACCAGCAGTTGTTGCGAGCGTTCGACGACTCTTGCCGGTAGGCCGGCCAGTTTGGCGACATGGATTCCATAGCTTTTGTCCGCGCCGCCGGGGATGACCCGTCGCAGGAAGACGACATCGTTGCCCCGTTCTTTCACAGCCATCGAGAAATTTTGAATCGCCGGTCTCCATTCGGCCAGACAAGTCAGCTCGTGGTAATGGGTGGCAAAAATTGTTTTGGCATGAATCCGTTCTTTGATATATTCCACAACGGCCCGGGCGATGCTCATACCGTCAAAAGTGCTGGTACCGCGGCCGATTTCATCCAGAATCACCAAGCTGCGTGACGTGGCGTTCTTTAAGATTTGCGATACTTCCGTCATTTCCAGCATAAAGGTCGATTGTCCTGTTGCCAGGTCGTCACTGGCCCCCACCCGGGTAAAAATCCGGTCGACCGGAGAAATCTCAGCTTCTTTTGCCGGGATGAACGAGCCGGCCTGCGCCATCAGGGTCAATAAGGCAACCTGGCGCATATAGGTCGATTTGCCGGCCATATTCGGCCCGGTCAGAATCATGATTTCACATTCGCGCGAATCCAACAGCGTATCGTTCGGAACGAAAATCTCTCCGGCCAATAAACGTTCGACCACCGGATGGCGGCCTTCGCGAATTACGATGCGTTGGTCTTCGGTCATCATCGGTCGGACATAGCGGTATTGGGCAGCGGCTTCGGCCAGCGACAGCAGGCAGTCAAGCACCGCCAGGCAGCGGGCCGTTGTCTGGATCTCCGTCAATCGCTGCTTTACAAAATCCCGCAGCTGCAGGAACAGATGATGTTCAAGGTTGACGATTTTTTCCTGTGCACCGAGGATTTTGGTTTCAAAATCCTTGAGTTCTGGCGTAATATAACGCTCGGCATTGACCAAGGTTTGTTTGCGGACGTAATTGGCCGGCACTGCCGTGGTATTGGCATGCGTTACCTCGATATAGTAACCGAACACTTTGTTGTAGCTGATCTTAAGCGACTTGATGCCGGTACTCTCTTTTTCTCGCGCTTCCATGTCCTGTACCCATTGCCTGCTGTCACGCGACAAACTGCGCAATTCATCCAGTTCCAGATCATAGCCGTCGCGGATGAAGCCGCCTTCGCGGATCGAAAAAGGCGGAGAATCGGTTATGGCGGCCCGAATCAGATCGGCGCAGTCGGTATGGGTTTGCATGTTGAATCCGGTGTCAAGCAGTAGCGGCGAGCCCAGTCCGCACAGACACTGTTTCAATTCCGGCAATATTTCGAACGAACTGCGCAGCGCCGTAAGATCACGCGCATTTGCAGTGCCGACCTCTATGCGGGTGAGGATTCGTTCCAGGTCATACACCGACTTCAGCGATTCGCGCAAAGCGCTGCGTACACGAGGCTTCTCGACCATTTCGCCGACCGCATCATGCCGCCGGCGAATCTCAAGCAGATTCAACAGTGGCGATTCCAGCCACTGCCGCAGTAACCGCCCGCCCATCGCAGTAACCGTAAAATCGAGCACGGCAAGCAAACTACCGCGTTTTCCGCCTTCCCTCATGTTGCGGCTGATTTCCAGATTGCGCAAGGTGGTACCGTCAAGCAACAAGAAGTCCTGCGGGTTAAACCGGGTTAACCGGTTGATGTGGCTGAGATCCGATTTCAAGGTCTGATGCAGATACTGTAACAAGCGGGAGATTGCAATCACAGCAACGGGTTCCGCAGGAATGTCATTGCAGGAAAAATGTTTTGCCAACAACTCATCTGTCGACGCTGACTCCTCGGCGATAAAAGTAGTCAACGTGCAATTTGCCAACCGCGTTTGCAAGAAACTGTTCACTTCTGTCCAGCGTTCCAGCTTGCCGGTGAGGATCAGTTCAGCCGGCGCCAGACGGGAAAGCTGATTCAACAGTGCCGCATAGCGATCGGCGCCTTTGTACAGGCTCCAAACGCATTCGCCGGTAGAGATGTCGATTGCGACCAAACCCAGCTCCGCTTCCTGTTCAGCGATTAATACGAGAAAATTGTTGCCGCGTTCCGACAAAACCGACTCGTAGAGAATTGTTCCCGGCGTGATGATCCGCACGACTTCCCGCTTGACGATGCCCTTGGCCAGCTTGGGATCTTCCACCTGTTCGCAAATCGCCACACGATATCCTTTGGCAATCAACCTGGCTATATAGCCTTCCACAGCATGATAGGGCACCCCGCACATCGGGACCCGGTTTCCGCTGCCAGCTTCACGTGAAGTCAGGGTGATTTCCAGTTCCCTCGCCGCTAGTTCCGCATCGTCAAAAAAAAGTTCATAAAAGTCGCCCAGACGAAACATCAGCAAATCTTGCGGATGTTGCCGTTTAACCTCCCGATACTGTTCCATCATCGGCGTATAATTCACAGGTTAGTCCTTCCTTTCGACGACCGCTTCGCCCCGAAGCAAGAATGTTTGGGCTGACATGATCTGAAGCAGGCGAGTATTGCCGGGAAAATCTGCTGGCGTGGCAGGCCAGAGCACGATTTTGTTTTGCCGGGTCCGGCCCGAAAATACTGAGGGATCTGTTTTGCTGGGACCATCGGCAAGGACTTCGACCGATTTGCCGACCCAATACTGATTAGCCGCCAGACTGATGCTGTTCTGCAAATCCATCAGGCGCTTAAGCCGGGATTTTTTGATTGCCAGAGGGATCTGTTCTTCCATGGTTGCGGCAGGTGTGCCGGAACGTTTGGAGTACAGGAATGTAAAAGCCGCATCAAATTTAATCTCGGCCATGAACGCCAGCGTTTGTTCAAACATCTCGTCGGTCTCGCCGGGGAACCCCACGATGATATCTGTGGTGATGCTGATATCGGGGATGGCGGAGCGTAGCTGTCCGATGTGGCGTCGATACGTTTCAGTCGAATAGTGTCGATTCATTCGCTGCAATATTTCATCACAGCCAGACTGCACCGGCAAATGCAAATGCTCGCAGATGTTTTTGCCTGAGGCCATGACTTCAATCAGTTCAGCACCAAAATCTTTCGGATGCGATGTCATGAAACGAATTCGCGGGATTCCTGCTTCGCGGTCGATCTTTTGCAACAAACGGGGAAAGTTCCAGTTGTCAGGCAAATTTTTTCCATACGAATTGACATTTTGTCCGAGCAAGGTTATTTCCTGACCGCCGGCTCGGGCAAAAGCCTGCGCTTCCGCTAAAACCATATCGAACGGGCGACTGCGTTCACTGCCCCGGACATAGGGAACGATGCAGTAGCTGCAATAATTGTCGCAACCGTACATGATAGGAATCCAGGCGCTGATCCCCTGATGTTTCTTTTGTCCAGCTTCCTGCCCCAGCCCATCATCATCAAACATGCCTGATTCCAGCAATTTCTTTTTCGGCTGGGCATCTTGCAGAATATCGGCCAGTCGATCGATATTTTGCGTGCCCAGTACGATGTTTACGTGCGGCGCCCGGCGAAAAATCGACTGCTGGTCCTTTTGCGCCATACAACCGGCAATAATGATGATGGTAGCTGGATTTTGTTCCTTGATATGCTTCAAGGCGCCAATATGTCCCCAGATTCGGCTTTCGGCGCTTTCGCGCACGCAGCAGGTGTTAATCACGATAATGTCGGCATTGCCGTGCTGATCGCAATGAACATAGCCCAAGCTTTCCAGCTGGCCTGCTATCCGCTCGGAATCGCTCTGATTCATCTGGCAGCCAAAGCTTTCAATAAAATAGGTCTGAGTTTTCATAACCGGTCCTTTCCATTTGAGTTATCGAACACAAATGTGCTCTACCGAAAATCCGGCAGAGCACGAACAGTGAACATGTGGAATCACGATTTGGATTCATTTTTTGCCTTTGCCGGCAAGATCATGCGAATACTGGAATAAACGACCAGCACTCCGAAAATGCGCTTTAACACCACGCCGTCAATCAACTGAACCATGTTCGAACTGAGTAAACTGCCGGCAATCGAACCAGCAGCAAGTAATAACGCAGTCCGATATTCAAACAGGTTGGCCTTGCGTAATTTCAGGATCGCCACCATTACTGTCGGAATAATCACCAGCATTGAGATGCCTTGCGCCAGATGCTGAGATACTCCCAATAGCAGGACCATCATCGGCACCATGACCACGCCGCCGCCCACGCCCATGATTCCTGTGAGGATTCCGGCGCCAAAACCCAGCACGACGATAAATAGAAAACTAAGCATCACCACACCATCCGCAAGCCGACCAACAATAGCATCACGCCAAAATATCGCTTCAGCTGATGCGCCGGAATTCGTTTCAAAAAGTGTGCGCCGATGGCAGCGCCAGCCATCGCGCCGATGGCCAGACTAAAAGCCATCATGTAATCCAAGTTTTGATGCTGACTATAAACAAAGCTGCCGGCGATTGCTGTCGGCAATACCACCAGCAACGAAGTGGCGTGCGCCGAATGCTGCGGAATTGCCAGATAACCCACCATGATCGGGACGAGAAATATACCGCCCCCCACTCCCAGCAAACCGCTCAGGATACCGATGCCAAAACCGATGGCCAACAACTTTACATCACGGGTCGACAACAGATCACCTTCTTATCAGAGGTCCGTTTCCGAGGCGTTTTGTTCCTCCATGAAACTTCGATATTTGTCATAAATAATCCGCAATGATGTCATAATTGCTTTTTTCGCGCTGCCCTGATATTGCTTGTCAATAATCCGCAAAACCGTTTCGGGTCCGTTTTTCAACGAGTGTCCCAATAAAGTATTGGACACATACTTTCTGGCAACTGACGTAGCCAACGTGCAATCTGCTTCGACAATTTCGCCAGTATCAACCCGAACAACAAGAATGACTCCGATCACTTTGTACATTTCACTCGCAGTGATTCCCACCGGAAGTTTTGCGTACCCGGAAAAAAGAACTAAACCGTCATCATTAGCTGCCAAGTTCCACCTCTTCCTCCTTTCCACCTATATTTTTTGATTGACCACGATTCCCTGTACATATATGTTGACGTCGCTTACGGTCATCCAGGTCATGTATTCGACTTGCGTCTTGATCCGATCCTGGGCCGCATGGACGACCTCGGGTATATTAACTCCATAGCGCACAGTCACATTTAATTTTAACACCAAACCTCGTTCGGGGTTTTCCATATTTTTGACCGTAATCCGGCTAACCGCAACCAATGCAGGATCTTTTAACAGTTCTTCGCGAACGATCATTGCCACAGCTCGTTCGGTGATGATCAATTTACCGAATACGGAAAACCGATTGGGCCTGACGACCGAAACTTCGCCGAAATGATAACGCGGTTGCCGAGGCGTTTTATTGAACAGACGCATCGGATCAATCATGAAATTTGGGAAGTGCGGCTGCAATTCGATTTTTGGCACCGGCACGATATGCTTGTTCTGCGTAAGGCGTGTTTCCCGGGCTTTCATTATCGCAGCCGGGGTCGATACATCCTGGATACGGATGACTTTTGATACCGGAGGAAGCTGCAACGCATGAACAATTCGGTCGACCATATTACGTGAAGTTCCCAGAACCAATACTTTTGAAACATTTAACTGTTGCAGAGCATCGCGAACTTGCTGCGCATGTTCTTCGTCAATAAAAATAGCCTTTTTGACGGAACGTATCTTGTTGGCTTCATATTTGGCAGAAGAACCGGCAATGATTCTATTGTCTTTGATTAGGATTCCGTCGTCAATCAGTACGTCGGCGCCGCAATCATGCGCCACTTTTGAAGCCCGATGGCTTTTCCCGGTACCTGTCGGCCCGATGAAAGCAATTACTTCCAATCCTCTGCCCTCCCGACAGGAATTTTCTGTTGATAAAGAACGGGACCTGTCTGTTGCCAAGTCCCGCTTCCAAGCACTATCTCGGCTCAACAATCAGTTTGATGGCGGTTTTTTCTTCTCCGTCAATTAATATGTCCGTAAAGGCGGGAATAAAAATCAAATCAATTCCCTGCGGAGCAACGAACCCTCTGGCGATTGCCACTGCCTTGGCAGCCTGGTTCAAAGCTCCCGCGCCAATCACCTGCATTTCGGCCGAGCCCTGTTCCCTGATTACACCGGCCAGTGCACCGGCAACCGAATTGGGGTTCGATTTTGCAGATACTTTTAAGACTGCCATCCGACGGGTTCTCCTTCCGTAATGCTGTCATTATATTTTTTGTTCGTCGGAGCAAGAAAAAAATCCTGCATTTATTTACTGAATACTAAAACTCGACCATTTTCGCGTAACGCAGTAAGGTTTTTCGGTGTAGGCTGATATTTTACACTCTCCAGAATGCTGTCGATAAAATCATCCGGAATGCCGATTTCATCGATCACTTCGGCGATCATTTCCGATTCATCAAGCAATATCCGGTCTCTGAAGTGCTCCGACAGCAAAGTGATAATCAATGACAGCTCATCCTTTGTCAGGCTGGACAAGTCTCGCCCGATGGACAGCAGGCAGAATCGTTCATAGGGCTGTTTTGTTTCTATCCGGCATACCGTAGGCGATTGTCTGGTTATGTGGTGATAGGCGCGCAGACTGTTGACCATCTGTTGCTGAAAATTTTCGATTTCTTCCGCAGTTACAGATTGCGCCAACATGAAATTGAGCCACAGAACTTGTTTTTTGGAATCGATTTTTACAGTGCCGATTTGAGGAAATCGAACCATTATCGAAATTAATAGACTTACACTGTCAGAGTCGCGAGACTCTGACAAGCTTACTCTAGCTGTTTTCATCCTTATTCGCCTCTTTTCATCAACCCAAAAATCCGGAAACGACCTATGAAAGGTCGTTTCCAAATCATTTAGTCTATCCGAAAGCAAGGGGTATTCTTACTTCGCGTAATCAACGGCTCGCGTTTCGCGGATGACCGTTACCCTGATCTGTCCGGGGTAATCCATATCTGATTCAATCTGTTTGACGATATCTTTTGCCAATCGTATCGATGCCAAATCATCGATCTTGTCAGGTTTTACCATGATTCGGACTTCTCGTCCGGCTTGGATGGCATAGGACTTGTCTACTCCGTCAAAAGAGTCTGCAATTTCCTCCAGTTTGGTCAGTCGTTTGATGTAACTTTCCAGCGTTTCACGCCGGGCTCCCGGTCTGGCGGCTGATACCGCATCCGCAGCGGCCACGAGAACCGCCTGGATTGTCTTGGGCTCTTCATCGCCATGATGGGCGACAATCGCATTGATCACTTCGGCTGATTCCCGGTATTTTTTTGCCAGGTCGCCGCCGATGGTTACATGCGGTCCCTCTACTTCATGGTCAATTGCTTTGCCAATGTCATGCAATAAGCCGGCCCGTTTGGCCAATGTCACATCAACGCCGAGTTCGGCTGCCATGACGCCTGCCAGATGTGACACCTCAATCGAATGTTTCAGGACGTTTTGACCGTAACTGGTGCGATACTTCAACCGCCCCAGCAAACGGATGATCTCGGGATGCAGTCCGTGAATACCGGTTTCGAAGGTCGCTTGTTCACCGGCATCTTTGATTCGCTGTTCGACTTCTTTCTGAGCCTTTTCGACCGTCTCCTCAATTCGGGCCGGGTGAATCCGACCGTCACTGATCAGTTTTTCCAGGGCAAGACGGGCAACTTCACGTCGAACCGGGTCAAAGCCGGAAATCAGAATGGCTTCAGGAGTATCATCAATTATCAAATCAATGCCGGTTAATACTTCAAGCGTACGAATGTTTCTGCCTTCACGACCGATGATGCGCCCCTTCATTTCATCGTTCGGCAAGTTTACCACCGACACGGTGGTTTCTGCCGCGTGATCGGCAGCACAACGCTGGATTGCCAGCGAAACGATTTCTCGGGCTTTTTTGTCAGCGTCTTCTTTGGCCTGATGCTCCAGGTCTTTGATCAAAATCGCCATTTCGTGGCGGGTTTCCTGTTCCACGCTATCCAACAGGACTGTTTTTGCCTCTTCCTGGGTCAGTCCGGCCAAACGCTCCAGTTCTGCCACCTGTTTGTCATACAGTTCGTTGATCTGTTCCTGTTTTGACTCCAGATCCGCATCCCGGCGGGCGATGACTTCTTCTTTTCGTTCGAGCGATTCGATTTTCCGGTCCAGGTTTTCTTCTTTTTGCTGTAAGCGACGTTCCATGCGTTGGACTTCAGAACGTCTTTCTTTTAGCTCTCGCTCCGTTTCAATACGGAATCGGTGAATCTCTTCCTTGGCTTCAATCAGTGATTCTTTCTTCTTTGCATCCGCTTGATGTTGCGCATCATCGAGTATTTTGCGAGCAGCTTCTTCCGCGGAAGCAATTTTTGCTTCGGCCAAGCTTTTTCGAGTCCAGTAACCGGCGGCAATTCCGACCGCGCCGGCAACCAGGGCAATCATGATAAGTTCTACGATAGTGGGTTGCCTCCTCTCCATCATTACTAGTAAGGGAAAGCCGAGTTCTTACTCGGCTTTTCAAAGTAACCTTGCTTTAATCAAGTTGTCTCGTGTTACAACATGACAGCTTCCGGTCACACGATTGGCGATTTAATTGTAATTCTTTTTCGAAAAAGTGTCAAGGTTCAGAGCCGCATCACTACTGATGTTTGAGGCATTTCTCAGTTAATCGGTTGAGTATGGGGCGTGAGAAACCGCGATTGTTTAGAATTCGAACCAATCGGGGATAATTCTCCGGATCAAAGTCGATTCTTTGTTTTTCCAATAAATTTTGCGCCAATTCCCATTCGGTTTCCACCGAAAGATATTCTCTTACAGTCTCGGTCGAGACAGGAAGACCCATCAACCGCAGTTTGCCAACAATGGCATGAAGTCCTGCACGCTGTTCACGAATAAGTTTTTCGATCATGTGGATTTTTAAGCGTTCATCATCGAGATAGTTTTCATTTTTGATGCGATCCAGCGCCATATCGATCTCAGTCATTGAAAAACCACGCTGTTTAAGTTTGGCACGCAATTCATATTCGGAATGGTCGCGGCGGGCTAGCAAACGGACCGCTGTTGCCAGCGGTCCTTCGTTCTTTGTCATTTTCATTCGCTATCTTCTTCCGTTTCCTCTGTGCTAGCCGGCAAAGCAACCAGCTTGCCCATTGCTGTTTCGCGAATCTTTGCTTCCAGTTCGTCCGCAAGTTGCGGATTTTTGCGCAAAAATTCCTTTACGTTTTCCCGGCCCTGACCCAACCGACTATCTTTGTAAGAATACCATGCACCACTCTTGTTGAACAGCTCCATCTCTGTCGCCAGATCAACAATGTTGCCTTCTCGGGAAATTCCTTCCCCGAAGATGATATCAAACTCTGCCTGACGGAACGGCGGCGCGACTTTGTTTTTGACGACCTTTACTCTGGTGCGATTGCCAATGACGACATTGTCGGCTTTGATGCTGTCAATTCGTCGTACATCAAGGCGAACACTGGCGTAGAATTTCAACGCCCGACCACCAGTGGTTGTTTCAGGATTGCCAAACATCACACCAACTTTTTCCCGCAATTGGTTGATGAAAATCGTAGTTGTTTTTGATTTTGAAATGATGCCTGTCAATTTCCGCAGGGCCTGTGACATCAACCTGGCATGCAAGCCAACATGAGAATCACCCATGTCGCCTTCTATTTCTGCTTTGGGGACCAATGCAGCGACCGAGTCGACAACAATTACATCAATGGCGCCGCTGCGCACCAACGCATCGGCGATTTCCAGCGCCTGTTCACCGTAATCAGGCTGGGAAATCAGTAAATTATCAATATCTACACCCAGTTTTCTTGCATACATCGGGTCCAAGGCGTGTTCGGCGTCGATAAAGGCAGCGACGCCGCCTGCGCGTTGAGCTTGCGCGATGATTTGCAGCGACACCGTCGTTTTCCCGGAAGATTCCGGGCCAAAAATCTCTACCACGCGACCGCGGGGAACCCCGCCGATGCCTAGCGCGATGTCTAAGCCCAGTGACCCGGTCGGGATGAAATCCACATTGGTTCGTGATGCAGCTTCGCCTAACTTCCAAATCGATCCTTTGCCAAAATCCTTCTCGATCTGATGCAGCGCGCTGTCCAGGGCTTTACTTTTTTCTTTGTCCATGAGATGGCCTCCTCTTTTGAGTGACACTTAATGGCTCAATGTCATTATACAAACATATGTTCTTGTAGTCAACGGAAAGCCTAAAATTATTTTATTTTTTGCAAATATCGACGCAACAGATCCAGCGCGGAATTTACCGCCCGGGTTTTGATTGCGCTGCGCTGGCCGGAAAAATGCTCTTCTTCCACAATGATGCCTTGCTGTCCGGCAACTGCCAAATATACCAGTCCGACTGGTTTTTCATCGCTACCGCCGTCTGGTCCGGCGATGCCGGTGATGCCGATACCGATATCTGCTGCAAATCTGCCGCGGATGCCTTGAGCCATTTCCGTTGCGGTTTCTTGGCTGACAGCTCCGTGTTTTTGCAATGTCTCCGGGGCCACGCCGACCAGTTCCGTCTTGATCCTGTTGTCATAGCATACTATAGAACCGATCAAATATGCTGAACTGCCGGGCACATCGGTCAATTTGGCCGTAGCCCCGCCGCCGGTGCAAGATTCCGCCAGGGCGACAGTCAGTTCGCGGCGGCGCAGTTCTTCACCAACAACCTGTTCAAGCGATTGTTCGTCCATGCCAAAAACATATTCCTCGATATGTTCGCGTAATGAAGCTTCCAGTTCGGCTATCAGGGCTCTTGCGGCATCTTCCGAGTCCGCTTTGGCGGTAAGGCGGACATGTATTTCGCCGCTACGGGCCAATAGAGCGATTGTCGGATTTTTTTGCGCCAGGATGAACTGGCGGATACGTTCTTCCAGTATCGATTCGCCAATGCCAAAAGTGCGCAATACTTTGGAAATAATGACGCCTTGTCCGCCAAAACGGTTAGTTAAATAAGGTAGAATAGAGTTTTCGAACATGTGTTCCAATTCTGCCGGTGGTCCCGGCAAATGAATGATTGTTTTTTCGCCATGTTCAATGATTACGCCAGGCGCAGTGCCACGATGATTCGTCACCACGATCGCGCCTGTTGGCATCATTGCCTGACGCAGATTGTTGTTGGTCATTGTCAGATGTCGTCGCTTGAAAAACGCTTGGATATGTTCGACACTTGGTTCATGCAGCTGCAAATCGCGTCCTAAAAGCTCGGCGGATACTTCCTTGGTGATGTCTCCTTGTGTGGGACCCAGACCACCGCTGGTAATCACGATATCAGCCCGCTCCAACGCAATCGAAAACACACTCGCCATGCGGCGTCGATTATCGCCAACCGTTGTCTGATACACTGCGTCAAAGCCAAGTTCGTTAAGTTTTCGGGCCAGGTATGGCGCATTTGTATTGACGATTTGTCCTAGCAGCAATTCTGTGCCGGTACTGACTATTTCAACAATCATGATTGTTCCCTGTCCTTTCTCAGTTTGCTATTCGATGACTTCGGCCATCCGGTCATAGCAAAACCCCTGTAGGATGCGAATAGTGACAAATGCACCGACCGCAATGGTCGCTGCATTTTCAATATACACGGTTCCGTCAATATCCGGTGCTTCCCGACCGGTACGCCCATAAGCCAGTGAAGGGTCATCGGCGTCATGCGCTTCCACGATTGCATCATAGGCTTTTCCTTCGGCAGCCTGGTTGATTTCTTGCGAGATCGCCGCCTGAACTGCCATCAGGTCGTCATAACGGTCTGCTTTAACATCTTCGTCGATTTGATCGGCAAATCCGGCAGCGGCAGTGCCTTCTTCCGGCGAATAAATAAAAACTCCCACGTGGTCCAGGCGCTTTGTTTCGATAAAATCGCGCAGATCCTGAAAATGCGCCTCGGTTTCACCAGGCAGGCCGACAATGAACGTGGTCCGGATCGCTACATCTGGCATGGCGCTGCGCAGGTTGGCAATCAATTTTTCAATATCCCTGCGGCGGTCCGGTCTTCGCATGGCTCGTAGCAAGTCGTCATGCACATGCTGCAGTGGAATATCGACATATTTACAGATTTTTGGTTCAGTGGCCATCAGTTGGATTAGTTCCGCTGAAAAATTCTTAGGATAGCTATATAGAAGCCGCAACCAAAATCGTCCTTCAATCGAGCATAGTTCTTTCAACAAATCGACCAAACGCGGTCGTCCATATAAATCGATTCCGTAACTAGTGGTATCTTGGGCGACCAAATTGATTTCCCTGACTCCTTCAGCGACCAAACGGGACACTTCCTGCCGGATCGATTCGATTGTGCGGCTAACCAGCGGTCCGCGTATTTGCGGGATGGCGCAGAAAGCGCAGCTGTGATTGCAGCCTTCGGCAATCTTTACATAGGCCAGATAAGATGGCGTGGATCTCATCCTCGGCATCGAGGCGTCAGGCAAGATCGAATTGCCTTCGGCAAAGATCGTACGCATGCCCTGCAAAGCGGTTTGAATTGCTTCTGGCAAGCGATTCCAGGCGCCGGTTCCAACAATGGCGTCAACTTCAGGCAACTCGTTCATCAGGTCGCCGCTATAGCGCTGCCCGAGGCAACCCGCCAATACCAATACCCGACAAGCGCCGGTTTGTTTATATTCTGCCAAACGCAAAACAGCGTCAATCGATTCCTTTTTTGCCGATTCGATAAAACCACAAGAGTTTACAATCAGTACTTCAGCCTGGTCGAGTTCGTCGGTGGCGACAAAACCGGCCTCGCGTAGCGCTCCCAGCATCAACTCCGAGTCCACAAGATTCTTTGAACACCCTAGACTGACTAAGCCAATTTTCACAAAGCTTACTCCTTTTTGATTTTTTATTTGCGTGGTCGCTTCGGCTTATGCGATGCAACCGCTGTTTTTGCAGCTGTCTTTGCAATCGGACGCTCCGGACGGAGCAGACATTTGGGACCAAAGCCGATCAAATCGTTGCGGCCGGCTTTGCGTAACGCTTGCGCGACGATTCGTCTGTTTTTGGGGTGACGAAATTGCAGTAAGGCCCGCTGTGCTTGCCGGTGTTCCGGTGTCTTGGCAACAAATATCGATTTGCCTGTCAGTGGATGAATCCCTGTATAGTACATCGCCGTGGACAGGCTGCCGGGCGTAGGGATGAATTCCTGAACCTGTTCGGGGTGATAGCCAATATCACGAAGGAATTCGGCCAGCTCGATCGCGTCTTCAACGGTACTGCCAGGGTGGGAGCACATCAGGTATGGAACCAGATATTGTTCTTTGCTCAACCTTTCGTTTTCCTGGCGAAACGCCGTCAAAAACCGCAGAAAAACTTCTTTGCCCGACTTTTGCATCGCTTCGATCACCGGTCCGGCGACATGTTCCGGCGCTACTTTCAACTGACCGCTGACATGATGCTCGCACAGCTCCCGCAAAAAATCACGGTGCTTTCCTGCCAACAAATAGTCATAACGGATTCCGGAACGGATGAACACCTTTTTGATACCGGGCAATGTCCGCAATTCCCGCAACAATCCCAGATAATCGGAATGGTCGGTATCGAGATGTGGACAGGGTTTGGGAAACAGACACTGGCGTTCCCGGCAAGTGCCCTGTTTAAGTTGCTTGCTGCAGGCAGGATGCCGGAAGTTGGCTGTGGGTCCGCCAACGTCATGGATGTATCCTTTAAAAGATGGTAACCGGGTAAATAGTTGCGCTTCCTGCAGGATGGACTTGCGGCTGCGCTGCTGGATGATGCGTCCCTGGTGGGAACCGATGGCGCAGAAGGAGCAGGCGCCAAAACAACCGCGATGGCTGGTGATGCTGAACTGAACCTCTTCGATCGCCGGAACGCCGCCCGCATTGTCGTAGTCGGGGTGCCAGGTCCGTTCATACGGCAAAGAATAAATCCGGTCCATTTCTTTCGTATCCAGCGGCAATGCCGGGATGTTTTGCACCAAGAACCGTTCGCCATGCTGTTGAACAATCGGTCGCCCGCGAATCGGGTCCTGCTCCAGGTACTGCGTTTTAAATGCCGCGGCATAGTCGATCTTGTTGGCAGATACTTGCTCATAGGAAGCAACTTCCAGCGAATCTGCCGGCAAATCTCCCCTGTCGCCCGTCAACCAGCAGGTGCCGTTCACATCATGAATCTCACGGATCGATAGCCCCTGGTTCAATTTTTCGGCAATCGATACAATCTGTCGCTCTCCCATACCGTGTATCAGCAAGTCGGCGCGACTATCAACCAGGATGGAGCGGCGCACCGAGTCCGACCAATAATCATAGTGGGCAAACCGGCGCAAGCTGGCCTCGATTCCACCGATGATCACCGGAATATCCGGCCAGCATTCGCGGATACGGTTGGCATAGACGATTGTAGCCCGATCGGGCCTCAAGCCCGCTCTGCCGCCAGGTGAATAAGAGTCTGTGCTACGGATTTTTTTTGCTGCGGTAAATTTGTTGAGCATGGAATCCAGGTTGCCTGCCGAAATCAGCACACCCAGGCGTGGACGCCCCAGTTGCTTAAAGTCGGCAGTGCTTTGCCAATTGGGTTGTGCGATGATTCCCACACGAAAACCAGCTTTCTCCAGCAAACGGGTAATGATTGCCGGACCAAAGCTGGGGTGATCAACATATGCGTCTCCGCTGATAAACAGAAAATCGAGCTGCGTCCAACCCCGGTCCACCATGTCTGCACGTGAAACCGGTAAAAAGCCCCGTTTGGTTTTCACGTTAAGGCTTGACCGGCGGAGCGGTGAACGTTTTAACGACTACATCGCCGCGTTCGCCGATTTTTCCGACCGGTTGTCCGTTAAAAGTCAATTCAACTGCAGCTGCATTGCCAAAATTAACGACGATTTGTCGATCGGCCTGCCAGGTCAGGACTTCATCCAGTTTTGGCACCCCTTCATAAATTGACTTGCCGTCGGCAATCACCGAAGTCCAGCACCGGTCGCTGTAGCGCGCCAGCAAGGTTATCGGTCGGTTAGTGGCAGGCAGTGCGGTTGGTTGCACGACTACCTGAGTCGGAGCGGTCGGTTGTGTCGCAGGAATAACAGCAGGTTTAACAGCAGGTGCGATTGTTTGGGGAGCCGCAGCAGGTGCGGCAGGAGAGGATTGTTGCCATACATACAGTCCCCAGGCCGATAGAGCCAGTAATAGAACGATTATCAACGAACTGATGATTTGCCGGTGGGAACTTTTTTTGCGTGAGGATTCGATTTTTTCCACAACGGTCGGCGTTGCAGTCACGGTCTCATTATGCAAAGAGTCATTGTAGAGCTGCACAAGGTGAGCTCCGTCAAGTCCCAGATAGTTTCCGTAATTTCGAATAAACCCTTTGACATATACGTCGCCAGGCAATACAGAATATCGCCCCTCTTCCAATGCTTGCAGATACGCAGCACGGATTCCGGTCGTATGTTCCACATCAACGATTTCGAGACCTTTCTTTTTACGCTCGCTGGCAAGCAGGTTGCCAATCATGTCCATATCACTCTCTACCCCCTCGTCAGACGCTCAACGTGTTTTGCGATCAGGTCGGCAGCAATTGACAGGTCTTCACCGTCCACCACCAGTTCAAATTGTTCAGCGGTCGCAGTTTCATACCCGTATAAAGGATCGTAATACCCCTCTAAAAGTGTTTCGGTAACCGATAATAAATTCCCTGCTGCATAATCGGACAATAATTGCGAGATTCGTTTTTTGCCCAGTTTTTTCCCCAGTGATGCAATGCTGGCTACGATTTCGGAACTGTTGCCTCCCGCGCTGTCGGTATATTCTTCAATCAGTCGGCGAGCCCTGGTTTGGCGACTGGCCTGAACCAACACCTTTCGCGCAGATTGCATGGCTGCATGCAACGGATCCGGCAGATAAACATTCCCCACCCTTTTGCTTTCGCATTCTATAAACAATAAGGGTTTCTTATTCAGATCAGTCAACGTCTGCAGCAACACCGCATCAAAGTTTTGCGCGGTAGCCGGCTTACCCAGACCAACATGGCCGAAGGCCGATCCGCGATGATTTGCCAACCCTTCCAGATCGATCACCGGCAGGCCGCGTTTCGCGAGCTTTTGTAACAACGTCGTTTTGCCGACGCCGGTTGAGCCACAGAGCACAAACAATTGCGGTTGCAGTGAGAATGCTGCCAATGCATCCTGCACATATCGTCGATAAGCTTTGTAACCACCCTGCAACTGTGCACCATGAATTCCCATCAGCTCAAGAATCGTCAACAGGGATTTTGAACGCATACCTCCGCGCCAACAATACACTACAAGCGATGCGTTCGGATTGGCGCTTGTAAGATCACCAATTCGTTCGACCATGTCCGCTAACTTTCCTGAGACGATTTCCAGGCCTTTGCGCTTGGCCGGCTCCGGGCCGATTTGTTTGTAAAGGGTACCTACGATGGCGCGTTCATCGTTTTCCAATAGCGGCACATTTACTGCGCCGGGAATATGCCCTTGTTCGTATTCCGCCGGCGAACGCGTGTCAATCAATATAGAACGCGGCAGGGCGAGCGCCTGTTCTATTGCTATTACTTGCATTATTTTCCCCTATGATTGCTGTGTCGTATTCTGGTTAGCAGTGTTCTTTGAGAAATATCGGCTGAATACCTGGTCGGAGGTCATGATTACATCGCGGGGTTTGCTGCCATTGGCGGCGCTGACAATTTGCATTTCCTGCATCATGTCGACCAAGCGGGCTGCCCGGGTATAACCAATGCGAAATTTGCGCTGCAGCAGGGAAACCGAGGCCTGGCCGGTTTCAAGCACTAACCGGACTGATTCCTCCAGCAATTCGTCTTCAAATCGGGCGGAAGAATTTTGGCTCGCCATTTCTTCAAACAATGGCACTTCCACTTCTTCCACCGCAGTAACCGAATCCTTGATCGATTTTACCAATGTCTCGATTTCCGCGTCGGAGATGTAGGCGCCCTGCAAACGAAGCGGTTTGCTTGCGCCGATCGGATAATACAACATATCGCCTTTGCCAAGTAATTTTTCTGCGCCGGCCATGTCCAAGATTGTTCGCGAGTCGATTTGCGACGAAACGGAAAAAGAAATTCGCGAAGGGATGTTGGCTTTAATGGTTCCGGTAATGACATCGACCGAAGGCCGCTGTGTCGCAATAACCAGGTGAATTCCTGATGCTCTTGCCATTTGAGCAAGACGGCAGATCGAATCCTCGACATCGACCGGAGCAACCATCATTAAATCGGCGAGTTCGTCAATAATCACGACAATCAAAGGCAACCGCTCTTCGGGATTGATTTCATTATAGCGAGTTACATCCCGCGCTCCCGCCGCTGCGAACAGGGCGTAGCGACGCTCCATCTCTTGTACGGTCCATTTTAGGGCAGAAGCTGCCTTCTTCGGTTCAGTGACGACTGGCGCCACCAAATGCGGAATTCCGTTATAGTTTGATAACTCCACAACTTTGGGATCAATCAGTAAAAATTTTACGTTATCGGGGTGAGCGCGAAACAAAATGCTGGAAATCAAAATGTTGATACAGATGCTTTTGCCGGAACCGGTTGCTCCGGCCACTAACAAATGAGGCATTTTGGCCAGGTCGGCCATAATGGCCTGACCGCCGATGTCTTTGCCCAGCGCAACGGTCAGTAAAGAAGTGGATGACTGATACTCCGGCGATTCCAGCACTTCACGCAAAGAGACGCCAAAGACTTCTTTATTGGGAACTTCAATGCCAATAACCGATTTGCCAGGAATCGGCGCTTCGATCCTGATGCTTGGCGCCGCAAGTTTTAGGGCAATATCATCAGCCAAACTGACGATTCGGCTGATTTTGACTCCGGGAGCCGGCTCCAGTTCATATCGGGTTACGGCCGGACCTTGTGTCGCATGGACGACATGAGTCTGAATGCCGAAGCTTTCCAGCGTTTGTTCCAATGTTCGCGCGTTCTCGGTGATCTCCTTGTCCAATCGGTTGTTGCGACCGGCTGCCGCCTTTTTCAAAATGGACAAAGGCGGAATTTTGTATTTGCTGGCGGTCACCGCTGCAACAGGTTGTAGCGGTGACGTTTCCATCGGAGTTATTGCTTCGGCCGCCATGACCGGTTTGACAGGAGTCGGAACCGGTTCTGCCGCTGGCAAATCGATTTTTCGTTCAGAAGGTTCCGGCGCGGTTATGCTGATTCGTACCGGCTCATCACGTTCCTGGTCATAAAACGAAGGCCTGAGCGCAGGCTTCAAGCTTTCTTTCACTATAGGAACGGATGAATTCGTTCGTTGGGCAGACGTTTTTTCTTCGGAAACACTTTTGTTTCGACGTTTCATCAGACCGGTTGCACCATTCTTCATGCTTTCAAAACAGGTGGACAAGGAGAAGCGGGTAGCCAGAAGGATAGAACAAATGATGCCGGCGACCAGGAAAATGGTCGTACCATCCGTAGCAAAAAAACGTCGTAGCAGGATGACGATAAAACCTCCGACCAGACCACCGCCTGTCGGCAAACGATCCGGCAATATCTCCTGTCCTGGCGCAGTGCTGAAGTGATGAAACAATGCCAGAGAGGATATGAACGTCAGCAGATAACCGGTAAAACGTAGAGAGAAAATAATGTGCGAATGAGCGGTGACATAACGCAAGCCAATGATAAACAGAATAACTGCAATGCCGGTTGCTCCGACGCCAAACCCATAGCGGGTGACTTTGGCGACGAAGTAGCCGACGCGGCCTACGCTATAATCAAGCAATCCTGCCGCCAACAATAGCGCCAGTGCTATTACCGCGACGCCGATGACTTCAAACTTCAGTCCGGACCGGTCCTTCTCCTGGTTTTTTGGCAATAAAGCTCACCTCCGTAAAAAGAACCGAGACATTGTCCCGGTTCACACCTCAAGGATGATGGGCATGATCATCGGTCGACGGCGGGTTTTCTCGTATAGGAATTTGCCGAGAATATCGCGGACGCTGTTTTTAATCGTACCCCAGTCGGTTGTGCCATTTGCTTCGCAGCGATCCAGCGCTTCCTGGATTTTTCTTTTTGCATCTTCCATCAGTTGCTCCGATTCACGGACATACACAAAACCGCGCGAAACGATTTCCGGACCCGAAACAACGCAACCGCTTTCCTTATCCATGGCAATCACTGCGATAAGGATGCCGTCTTGCGAAAGTTGCCGGCGATCCCGCATCACAATGTTACCGATATCACCGACACCCAACCCGTCAACCAACACGATACCCGCGGTAACCTTGCCGTTGACTGCGCCGGTTTCGGCAGTGAACTCGAGCACGGAACCATTATCGGCAATAAATACATTCGACTTTGGAATACCGATTTCTTGGGCCAGCTTTGCGTGAACCTTCAGCATACGGAATTCGCCATGGACCGGAATGAAGAATTTGGGTCGTACCAAATTCAGCATCAATTTTAATTCTTCTTGACTGCCGTGTCCTGAAACGTGGATGCCGGAAGCGGAATCATAGACTACGTCTGCTCCCTGTTTGAAAAGGTAGTCGACAGTGCGCGCAACCAACTTTTCATTGCCGGGAATCGGCGTTGCCGAAATCAATACTGTGTCGCCAGGCACGATTTCCACTTTGCGGTGATCGGACATTGCCATCCGGGTGAGCGCCGACATCGGTTCGCCTTGACTGCCGGTTGTCAGAATAACTATTTGATTCGGCGGGTAGTTGTTGATTTCCGAGATATCGATCAACATACCGTCGGCAATTTTCAGGTATCCCAGTTCTTTGGCAATACCTACAACGTTGACCATGCTGCGACCAACGACAGCGACCTTGCGTCCATATTTAAAGGCGGCGTCGATGGCCTGTTGCAACCGGTGAACGTTGGACGAAAAACTGGCAATGATAATCCTGTTCGGAGCCGCACGAAAACGTTCGTCAAATGCAGCGCCGACCGATCGCTCGCTTTTGGTAAACCCGGGGCGCTCCGCATTGGTACTGTCGGATAGCATGACCAAGACGCCTTCATCGCCCAGTTCGGCAAATTTGTTGAACCCTGTCACTTGTCCGTCAACCGGCGTATGATCGATTTTATAATCGCCAGTGTGCAGAACAATTCCGACAGGAGTTCTCATATAGATGGCTACGGCATCGGCGATGCTGTGATTGACCCGGATAAAGCCCAGCGTAAAGGGTCCGACTGCGATTTCATCGCCCGGTTTGATCGGATGAAGATCAGCGGATGAAACCCCTTTTTCTTTGAGTTTGCCTTGCATGATTCCAAGCGCAAGCGGGGTTCCGTAGACAGGAACCTCCAGCTCCTTGAGGACATAAGGTAAGGCGCCGATGTGATCTTCATGGCCGTGAGTGATAAAAATAGCCCGCACTTTATCCTTGTTCTCGACCAAATAACTAAAGTCAGGAATCACCAGGTCGATTCCCAACATATCGTCTTCCGGGAACATCAACCCAGCGTCGATCACAACGATATCGTCGCCATAACGGAATACCGTCATGTTCTTGCCAATTTCACCCAAACCACCCAGCGGAATGATTTGTAATTTCTCCGTATGTTTGCTCAAACTTTCACCTCCAGATATATAGAATGCCGCACACTGCATTCAGTATATTATAGCTCAATTTTCCGATTCCAACAATCAGTCGTTGCCTTAGTAGGTAGTCTCTCCCTAGTGATGAATTGTTTTTTTATTTGCTATACGGTGACGCCATTCTTAAAAATCGCTATATCACGAAAGCCCAACTGCTCCGCTCGAGTTTGTTTGCCGGAAGCGACAGCCAACACAAAATCCATCAGTTCGTCGGTCAAAGTGTCAAGAGTTTCTCCGGTCAGCAAACGTCCGGCATCAAAATCCAGCCAGGTTTGCTTTTTTTGATACAAATCACTGTTGGTTGCGATTTTCACTGTCGGCGACATGGTGCCCAGCGGGGTTCCGCGACCTGTAGTAAATAAAACGATATGGCAACCTGCGGCAGCCAGGGCTGTAGCCGCTACGGCGTCGTTGCCGGGACCGCTCAGCAGACTTAGCCCTTTGGTTGTAACGATATCCGCGTATTTCAGTACATCAGTGACATTGCTGGTTCCTCCTTTTTGGGTGCAACCAAGCGATTTTTCCTCCAATGTCGAAATTCCGCCTTTTTTGTTGCCAGGAGCGGGGTTTTCATAGATTGGCTGGTTGTGTAAAATGAAGTATTGTTTGAAATCATTGATTAAATGAACTATGTCCTGAAATATTGCTTCGTTGCTTGCTCGATTCATTAAGATCGATTCGGCGCCGAACATTTCAGGTACTTCCGTTAGCACCGTACTGCCGCCCATAGCAATTAGCCGGTCAGAAAAAGCTCCGACCAAAGGATTGCCGGTAATGCCGGAAAATCCGTCTGAACCGCCGCACTTCAAACCAACAACCAAATCTGCAGCCGAACAGACGACGCGTTCCATTTTCGACACAGTTGCAGCAAGTTCACAAACAAGACGGACTCCGGTTTCAATTTCATCCTCTACCGCCTGCGCCTCAAGAAAACAAACCCGTTTGGAATCAACCGGGCCCAATACCTGCTTGAATTCAGCGATATGATTGTTTTCACAGCCTAGTCCGAGCACTAAAACAGCTGCCGCATTGGGATGGTTGACCAGGTTGGCCAGGATACGCTGCGTGGTTCGGTGATCATCCCCCATTTGGGAACAACCATAGGGGTGCTTGATTTCAAATACCCCGTCAATCGACGAAATACCTTTCAGTTGTTCGCCGGCTAGACGGGCAATCAGTTCGGCGTTACGATTCACACATGCAACGGTTGGAATAATCCAAATTTCGTTGCGAATCCCCACTCTGCCGTCACTACGGCGATATCCCTTGAAGGTCCTTGCCGGTACGGGGGGCAAAGTTCGCAGTGCTGGTTTGTATTCATAGCTAAGAATTTCGCCAAGAGCAGTGGCAAGATTGTGGGTATGCACCCAGTCTCCTGCCTGGATTGGCAATGTGGCAAGCCCGATGGGAAACCCATACTTGATTATCGATTCTCCCATTGCAATATCGACTAGGGCAATTTTATGACCTTTAGCGATATCGCTATTTGCGGTAATCTTCGTGTTCACAGTTTCCAGCGTTTCACCACTGCAAATTGGCTCCAGCAATAATGCCACGTTATCTGTCGGGTGTAGCTTAAGCAATGCCATTATCGCATCTCCTAGCTGCGAGCGAGATCTATGCCGAAATATTGACTGGCATTGTTATAGCAAATATCTTGCACCATTTTACCGAGTAGTTCGATATCGTCAGGCGCCTCGCCCGCTTCTGCCCATTCGCCGATCAGGTTGCAGAGAAGCCGACGGAAATAGTCATGCCTGGTGTATGACAAAAAACTGCGCGAATCGGTCAGCATACCGATGAATCGGCTGAGCAGGCCGATATTGGCCAAAGCTGTCATTTGCCGGAGCATGCCGTCTTTTTGATCGTTGTACCACCAACCGGAACCAAACTGGATTTTTCCGACCACACCGCCTTCCTGGAAGCAACCAGCAATCGATGCAAGCATTTCATTGTCGCGAGGGTTCAGACAGTACAAAACTGTTTTGGGCAGTTCTGACGTATTGTCCAGTGCGTCAAGGAATTTAGCCAGCGCCACCCCGAAAGAATAATCAGCGATTGCGTCAAAGCCGGTATCGGGGCCTAATTGCTGCATCATGCGGCTACGACTGTTGCGAATTACGCCGACATGCAGTTGCATGACCCAGCCGAGCCTGGCATAGTGGCGACCTAGGAACAGCATGATAAAGGTCTTGAATTTTTGGCTTTCAACTTCATCGGGAACTTGCCCGCCCAGAGCTTTTTTCAGGATCGCATCGATTTCAGCCGGTGTTGCGTTGACAAAAACGACCGGATCCAGTGCATGGTCGGATACGCGACAACCGACTTGATGGAAGAACTCCAGACGCTGTTGCAATGCAGACAATAAATGATCGAGTGATTCAATCTTCATGCCTGCCGATTGGCCCAATTTGCCGATATATTCGACAAAACCGGCTTTGTCAATATTAAAGCTTTTGTCGGGACGAAATGCCGGTAAGACTTTTACGGGAAACGTTCCCTCACGAGCAATTTGCAAATGGTGTTCCAGAGAATCAGCCGGGTCGTCGGTAGTGCATAGTCCCGTCACGTTGGACCGGACGATCAGGCTACGGGCTGTAAATTCGTCTTTTTGCAACAGGTCATTGGCGGTGTTCCATATTTGTTCGGCAGTCGCCGGTGACAGTAGCAAGTCGATGCCGAAAAAGGTCTTTAATTCCTGATGCGCCCAATGGTAAAGCGGATTGCCGATGCATTGGGGAATTGTTTCCGCCCATTTGAAGAACTTGTCTTTATCCGGCGCGTCGCCGGTGATATATCGTTCTTCTACACCGCAGGCCCTCATGGCGCGCCATTTGTAATGGTCGCCGCCGAGCCAGACCTCGGTGATGTTGCGATATTTTTTGTTGCCGGCAATTTCGGCTGGATTCAAATGGCAATGGAAATCAAAAATCGGCATGGTCTTGGCATAATTTTTATAAAGTGTTTCGGCAGTAGGATTGGTCAATAGAAACTGATCATCAAGGAATTGTTTCATGATTTGCCTCCCAGGCTATATTTTTTTCTTTAGCAAGCTGACATGTTTGCCGATATGCGTGATCAGCACTTTGGCATATTCTTCTTCATAACGGTTCCATAATTGATAGAGCCGGTCACGATACAGGCGATTGCCTGCTGCGTCCCTGTCCGTCAGGATATAACCATAAGTGATATGCAACAACTGACGGGCATCTGGTTCGTTAAGCATGCGCTCCAATTCACTGTCGGCAAGGCTGGTTACATCAGGAACTTTGGTTAGGTCGGTTGTGACGTGATAAAACTTTGTTGCGTCAACGAAGCGAGCCAGCGCAAAGCGACACAGTTCGCGAAAAAAATCCGGTTCTTGCCGGCAGATTACCCGAAGCGCCTCTAACCAGTTTGTCCCAGCCGTCTTGACATGCACTCTTCCTTTGGTGTATTGGCCGACAATCGGAAATACGCTGAACTTGTCGCTGCCGGAATGGACGCTGAGCCGGTAGCCGAAATGGTCGGCAATCGCTGCATGAATCGCAAACTCTGCTTCGAAGCTGGCCAAATCACCGATGTAGTCGATCGCTTTCTGAAATTCGCCGCAAAACCGCGGTGCCAGACTGCACAGGACAATTCCCGCTTTTTCCATTTCGGCCGCCATGAAGTAATGGGCGGCTGGAGTTGTTGGCGTAGCCGTTTCATCAATCGATAACTCAAAATCCACAGGTTGATGATGCGGCTTGATGAATTTGGCGTCGATTTCCGCAATAAATTCCAGCGTCTCGCCATACGTCAATAAAATTTCTTGTAGTGCATCGGCAGAAAAATGAACTGTCGATTTGCCGACACTGAAAGTTTTATCCAAGTAAGCGGCTTCCATCTGTGTCCGAAAAACTTCAGGCAATGACCGATAACGCTTACACCGTTCCTCATCGCTCAGGTTAGCTACACTGCCGTCGATTTTTTCCGAACAATCCAGCGTAATCATTGAGAATCCCAAATCAAGAGCCAGTTTGATATCTTCACTATGTTTCAGGTGGTCACCGTCAGCGCCGAATCCAGCATGAAACCCTTCCTGCAATACGGCCCAGGACGCAGCATCCAGTACATCGCCATAGGTTCGCTCCGTTAAAGTCAATTCTCGGATCGACTGTTGAGCCAACACCGGTCGGATTCCTGAGCCGGCCAGACAGCGCAGATGCCCAGGCGAGGCCAGTCCCAAACGGTCTCCCAATCCAAGGCTAAAGCTGTTGCGACCAAATGCGACCGGTTTCATAAAAGGTAGGTGCTTGCGCAACAACTCGGCATTATTAGCCGATAACGCCGCAATTTTAACTGCTTTTCCTGCCACCTCGGTCGTTTCTTCTGCTTCCATCGTTGTGAACAAGGCCGAGTCGGCTCTTGCAACCGCGATTAATTTTTTCTCCCCCTTGATTCGGGCCAAAAACACGCCGCAATTATCAACCACATGGAACGAAGCTGGATATACCGAATCGTCCTCGCCCAAAGAAACGCTGCAACTATTGCTCGTTCTCTCCACATCAAAGTCGTTTTGAACCATCATAGTAACGAACTCATGCCAATTTGCTCTCATGCTACCCTCCAGAGTGTTTATTCCGCGATACTTATAAAATTAACTATTCTCTATAAAAAAAAGATTCCCTTCGAATTATCCGATGAATGCAAAATTTCTTTTACTTAGCATAATACTTGGGGTTATGCTGAGTGGACAGTTGCATAACGAATCACAAACATACGTTCTGAAATTAAAAAATTCGAAGTTGAGATTTTTCATTTAATCGGAATCATGCACAAAAAAGCTCGACAATGTCTTGAAAATAAAGACGATTAACGAGCAAAAACAAATGTTCTGATTATGCCACGGGGATCGTGCAAAATATCAGGTTGATTTTACGATTTTTGTTGCATGCCTTTGAAGACTTTTTCCGGCGTTACCGGCAGCTCAGAGATCTGTACCCCCACTGCATTATAAATTGCAGCGACAATCGCCGGGGCTGGCGTGTTGATCACCACCTCGCCGACTGACTTTGCCCCGAACGGGCCCGTAGGTTCATAGCTCTCTTCAAAAGCTACCCTGACGATTCCCACATCGCTACGACCGGGTATCTTGTAAGTCATGAACGAGTTGGACTGCAGATTGCCTTTTTTGTCGTACTGCACATCTTCGAACAGCGCCATGCCAATACCTTGGACAATGCCTCCCTCGGTCTGTACCCTGGCTAACGCCGGGTTGATGACTGTGCCGCAGTCAACTACCGCAACAAAGTCAAGCAGCGTCACTTTACCGGTTTCTTTGTCGACCTCGACTTCGGCGAAGCCGGCGACGAATGGCGGCGGTGAAACCGGACTGCCAAATGTCGCGTAGGCGGATAATTGACGATGGTCCGGACCAACCACGGCAGCAGCGGCAATACTGGCCACACTGACTGTTTTGCCGGATGCCGGGTCAACGCATTGCTCGCCACTGAGTTCAAGTTGATCCGCAGGAGCTTGCAGTACTTTGGCAGCTTGTTCAAGTATCTTGCAGCGCAATTCTTCGGCGGCCTTTTTTACTGCCATGCCGGTGACATAGGTGGTACTGGAGGCGTAGGAACCGGGATCAAACGGCGATACATCAGTATCGGCAGCATTAATGATAAACTGGTCCATATCCGCGTTCAACACATCCGCCGCCATCTGCAGCAAAATCGTGTCACTGCCTGTTCCCATATCGGTCGACCCCACCAGCACGGTATAAAAACCATCATCGTTCAGCCGGATTTCGGCCGAGGCAGTGTCGATATTGGCAATTCCCGAGCCCTGCATGGTTACGGCCATTCCTACTCCGCGCACTTTACTGCCCTGCTCAATCCGTGGGAATTTGGCATCCCAGCCGATCATGGACTTACCGGTTTCGATGCAACGATGCAGCGAAGAACTGCCGAGTTTCTTGCCTTTGTAATATAGAGAGGTTTCTGTCTCGCGTATCAGGTTTTTCAACCGGATTTCAGTCGGGTCGATTCCCAGCTCAGCCGCAAGCTTGTTAACGGTCGACTCTTGAACGAAAGTCCCCTGCGTCGCACCATAGCCGCGCAATGCGCCTCCCGGCAATTTGTTGGTGTATACGGCGTGGCCTTGGTAACGGATTGCTTTGGTTTTATTGTACAACGGCATCGTTTTGTCACCGATCACCGCAAATACTGTCGGGGCATGCTCGCCGTAAGCGCCGGTATCCGACAGCCCAACAATTTCGATCGCCCGGATGATCCCGTCGTGGCTCGCCCCCATACGCACCTTGAATTCGGTGGCATGACGGCTGTTCGATGCAATGAACGTTTCTTTCCGTTCATAGACGACTTTGGCCGGCTTGCCGGTTTTCAACGTCACAATCGCCGGATAAACTTCGCAGACGCCAGTCTGTTTGGCGCCAAATCCACCGCCGATCCTCGGCTTGATGACCCGGATGCGGGTCGCCGGGATTTGCAGGGCTCGGGCAAGTTGCCGGCGCACATGGAACGGGATCTGGGTTGAACTGATCACGACCAGTCGACCGGCCTGGTCAAGATAGGTAAAGCTGCGGAATGTTTCCATCATCGCTTGAGCCTGCGCCTGTGTCTTGTAAGTTTCCTCCACCACGACATCGCACAGGGCCAGTTCGGCTGCCAAATCACCAACTTCCACCGTATGGCTAGAAGCAATGTTGCGCTGTTGTTCCAAGCCGATCGGAAAGTTGCAATGCAGGTCGGTTTCCGGATGTACGACCGAAGGATGGTCGATGGCGCTTGATAAATCGAGGACTGGTTCGAATACTTCATACTCCACTTTGATTAGGTCGAGCGCTGCCAACGCGGTTTTTTCATCGACAGCGGCAACAATCGCCACTTCATCGCCCACGTAGCGCACAATCGGATCCAGGATCAACCGGTCGTAAGGCGACGGCTCAGGAAACGACTGGCCAGCCTTGGTGAAACGAACCTGCGGTACGTCCTGATGCGTCAAAACGCATTCGACGCCGACCATTTGCTTTGCCGCAGCAACATCGATCGATTTTATCCGGGCAAAAGCGTGCGGACTGCGCAACAGTTTTACCACCAGGGTTCCCGGAACAGTCAGGTCTTCCGTATAGAGCGGTTTACCTGTGGCGATTGCCACACCGTCAATTTTACTGACACTTCTGCCGACCCATTTCATTGCACCTCACCTCTCAGGTAGGTTTTTATTGCCCGCATTTGTCCCATATAACCAGTGCAGCGGCAAAGATTGCCGGCCAGGTAGTGCTGGATGTCTTGTTCAGTGGGATTTTTCAGTTCATTTTTCATCGCAATGACTGTCATGATAAAACCTGGACTGCAGAATCCGCACTGTTCCGATCCCTCGGCAGCCAGGATCCGGGCGAACTTTTCCGCTTCCGGCTGGATGCCTTCGATTGTGGTAATTGCTTTGCCCGCTACGCGAAAGGACAACATGGTGCAGGAAAGGACGGGCTTTCCGTCGATCCAGACGGTGCACAGACCGCAACAGGAGGTATCGCAGCCTTTGCGAATACTGAGAAAACCCTTGCTACGCAAAGTATCAGCCAGCATTTCATCCGGCGCAACATCCAGCGCATAGATTTTTTGATTGATCAATAATTCAAGTTTCACGCCAATACCTCCTCGATTGCCCGCTTCACCAACACCTGGCACATCGCCTGACGGTATTCTGCCGAAGCCTTGTTATTACTGCCGAACGCCAACTCCATTGACGCGGCCATAGCGACCGTACCGCTATCAACCGTCCCGTACGCAGAACTTGTCAGTAGTTTGCTGGCCTGCACGGCGATTTCAGCCCGGGCCGGCCGGGCGCCGACAATAATTTTCCATTCCGCGTCGTGCTTCGACACTGCTGCGTTGAGCAGCGGAAAATCAGCTCCGGCATTGCGCAAATTCTGATAAGAAACCCGCCGCTTATCTTTTGTTATGACAATGCGGGTCAGTACATCGCGGGTAATCGGTTTGCTCAAAAAGTCTACCAGCGGCATCCGTCCGCCACGCAGCAGTTCTACCTGAGTGTCCAGCGCCAACAGGGCCGGCAGGATATCGGAAAAACCATATTTTGCGTATACAGAAGCGCCGATTGTGGCGCAACTGCGAAATTGCACGCCAAGAATATGCGAGACCGCTTTCGGCAATGCGCCGTCAAACCACTGGTTCAGTGCCGGGTTCTTCTCTATGTCGCGAAGTGTCACCATTGCTCCGATTTCAATATGCTGCTCGGTTTCATGAATTTTTTCCAGTTCACAGCGAGACAGATCCAAGGCAACGGGGATTTTCCGGCTGCTCAATTTGAGAAAACCACAGCCGCCCAATACCGTTATGTCCGGGTATTTTTCCACTAATTGCTTCACTTCACTGAGGGTTTGCGGTTGATGCAAGGATTCTATAGTAAACATTTCGCCCTCCTAGATCTCATTCGATGAACATATTGCGATTAACGCTATTGACATTATATCAAATTGACGCCGCCGCCTGAACAGTTTTCTGACGCTTGGGTACAGTTCAAGGATGACGCCATGCGTGCCAAATGATATACTTTGAACTATGAATATTGAAGGATTGGCAATTCATTGCCTGGCAAACGAATTGAATACCGCACTATCTGGTGGACGCATCTTGCGTATCACGCAACCAACGCGATATCTGTTCTTACTGCGCATCCGATTAACGCAACAGGAAATTAGTCTGGCCATTTCAATCGATCCGGCTGATCCCCGAGTGCATTTCACCCGTGAAACCAGGGAGAATCCGTTGGAACCTTCCTCGTTGTGCATGCTGTTGCGCAAACAATTGACAGATGGACGCATAGCCGCTGTCTATCAGCAGGATGGCTTGGACCGCGTCTTGCACTTTTATGTTGATATCCGGGAAGGACAGGGACGAATTGAAACAAAAATCCTCACGATTGAACTGGCTGGTAAAAACAGCAATCTGATTTTGCGCCGTGACGGTTTGATTGTTGATGCAGCCCGCCGTGTCGGATCAAACAGCAGCCGGGTTCGCCAGATCGTTCCGGGCATTCCTTATTTGCCGCCGCCGCAACGAAATCGCCTGAATCCGTTACAGGAAAAGCCGGCCAATATTATCGCCGCAATCGTAGCGCAGGCGGACCTGACGCTGGACAAGGCGCTGATGTCTTCGCTGGACGGGATCGGGCCGTTTGGCTTGGCGGAATTGTTGCATCGCGCCGGACTTGACGCCAAACGAAAAGTTGCGACCATTGAGCCGCCGGAGTTAACCCGGTTGCTTGCAGCGCTGACCGGTTTTCTGTTTCCGATGGGACAGGTTCCATGCGCAGCGTTTGTTGCGATGGACAATAACGGTCGGTTGCTGGCGGTGGCCAATTTTGAACCACAGCACTTGGCAGCCAATCGTCTGGAATGTTTTGTTTCACTATCCCAAGCCATCGAATTCGCTGCCTCGTTGTCAGCCGCGCCGAAAACAAATCTGCACCAGGAAACCGCAAAGAAAGTCCGCGTAGAATTGGAAAAACTCGAACGCAAATCCATGTTACTCGGCAAGGAAATGGCCGATTCGCAAAAAGCGGAAGAGTTTCGTCGGCAAGCCGACGTATTGATGACCAACCTGCATTTGCTGCGACAGGGGCTCACCACCGTACGCTTAGTAGACCCGCTTGACGATATGGAACTGGATATCGCACTGGACCCTTCCCTGATGCCGATGCAAAACATCCAACGTTACTACAAGAAATATGCGCGGGCCAAACGCGCTCAGGAACTGATTCAAATCCAGATTGAACAATGTCGGCAGGACATCCTGTATCTTGAAGGCATAGCCTTGTCGCTCACCGATCTGATCACCAACCAGGAAGTTCAAGAGATTATTCAGGAGCTGTCGGAAAGCGGTTTTATGCCACCACTGCCCCGCTCGCGTCAAAATGCCAAGCCATCGGAACCACGCAAAATTTTGCTTGATTCCGGCTCGGTGATTTTGATCGGTCGCAATAACCGGCAAAATGATCTGGTTACATTCAAGCATGCCCAACCACGAGATTTATGGTTTCATACCAAAGATATACCCGGTTCGCATGTTGTATTGAGAAATCAGGGCGTTTCACCGCAACCCGCAGAAATTGAAAAAGCGGCTTTGTTAGCCGCTTGGTTTTCCAAGGCCCGTAATTCAGCCAATATCCCGGTGGATTATACCGAACGCCGTTATGTGAAGAAACCGTCCGGTGCTAAACCCGGTTTTGTTATCTATGAGAAGCAGAAAACATTGCGGATTACTCCGGAAGAAACGACTGTTAACGCTTTGCTGCAAGATAAAGTCAAGCCTTTAGCTCTTCGATGACGACCCGGTCTTCGCCATCGGTTTCACCGAGTTGCACACTGACGTTTTCTCGATGCGAAGTCGGTACGTTCTTGCCTACATAATCAGCCCGAATCGGCAATTCTCGGTGTCCCCGGTCAATTAACACCGCCAGTTGAATAGTCTGCGGTCGACCGATATCCATGATCGCATCCAAGGCGGCCCGTATCGTTCTGCCGGTATATAACACGTCGTCAACCAATATCACATTCTTGCCGTTGATATTGCCGGGTAATTTGGTTTCTCTTACTACCGGCTGATAATCCAGCCGCGACAGATCATCCCTGTATAATGTGATATCCAATACACCAAACGTAATCGGCGTTGCTTCAATCCGGCGGATTTCAGCCGCCAGGCGTTCCGCCAACGGCACACCTCTGGTGCGGATCCCGACCAAAACCAGATCGGAGCCGCCTTTATTTTTTTCAACAATTTCATGCGCAACGCGGATCAGCGAGCGGCGAATCGCATCTCCGTCCATCAATACTGCTTTTTCCATCCATTTCGACATAATGATTATCCCTCCCCATCAGTTTGGTCTTAACGGGATTTTCGCAATTGCTCGATCATCTCTAGCATATCTTGCGGCAGTGGTGCTGAAAAACTCATTGCAATTTCTGTACGGGGATGCCTAAAATGAATTTCGCTTGAATGCAGCGCCTGCCCTTTAATTGACTGTTCGAGTTTCGACGAACCGTATTTGGGGTCGCCGACTAAAGGATGCCCGATAGAGGCCATGTGCACGCGGATTTGGTGCGTACGTCCTGTTTCCAGTCGGCAGGATACGATGGTATGCCGACCTAGTCTCTCAATAACCTGATAGTGTGTTACTGCCGCTTTACCATGCTGTCTTACGACAGCCATTTTTTTTCGATCCAGAGGATGTCTACCGATAGCGGCTTCAATCCGACCGGAATCCAAAACAACATTTCCCTGCACCACAGCCAGATAGATTCGTCCGGCTGAATGGGTCCTGATTTGTTCGGCCAGCGACAAATGCGCCAAGTCGGTCTTGGCCGCGAGCATCAGACCGGAAGTGTCTTTGTCAAGCCGATGCACGATTCCGGGGCGGATTACGCCGTTAATTCCGGACAAATCAGTGCAATGCGCCAACAGTGCATTGACCAGTGTCCCTTGTTGATTGCCTGCGGCCGGGTGAACGACCATACCGCGTCGTTTATTGATTACCAGCAAATCGTTATCTTCAAAAACAATATCGAGTGGAATCTCTTCAGCGTTGACTTCAGTAGCAATTGGCGACGGCAGGTCAATTGCCACCTTGTCGTCGCTTTTCAGTTTATAGCCGGTTTTGTTGGGAATCCGGTCATTCACCCTGATGTTTCCGTTTACAATCAGTTGTTGAATGCGGGAACGCGTCATATCCGGCAGATGACCGACAAGAAAAATATCCAGTCGCTGTTCATCGGCTTCGGGCCCAACCAGAAAAACCTGCTTGCCGCTGCTCATTTTTCGTCGCCTGTCACGGTTGTATCAGTCCCTTCAGGAGTCAACAACAAGAAATACGCCAGACAGGCTACGCCACAGACAATGCAAATATCAGCCACGTTGAAAATCGGCCAGATACGAAAATCAAAGAAGTCAATCACATAACCGATCCGTACACGGTCAATCAGATTGCCGATGGCGCCGCCGACTAATAAGCCGGTACCTAGTTTGACGATCATGTTTTCCGGCAACCGAGGATATAGATAAGCCACCCCTGCCAATAACACCAAAGCAACTGCTATAAAGAACCAGGTTTTGTTTTCCAGAATACCGAAAGCCGCACCAGGATTCAAAATGTAAGTAATGTGGAATACTTCCCGAATAACCGGCGATGATTCGCCGTAAGCCATCCGGGACTGAATCCAGTATTTCGTTGCCTGGTCGATAACAATGACCAAGGTTGACAGACCAATCAGCGCCACAAGTTGCCTCTTTCTTGATACTATGATCAGTGTTTCGGATAGATCAGATGACTCCAGTTTCAGTCATTACAGCGGCGCAACGTTTGCACAGTCCCGGTGCTCCCGGTGCAGGCGATGTCAGTTCGGCATGAATCCAGCAACGTTCGCATTTTTCGGCTACTGCCGGTACAACCTGCACTGCCAGGGAAAGCTCGGCAGCGCGGGCTGCCGTTGCCGGCGCCTGGTCCAGATTAGCCAGCTTAACAGCGGATACGATGAAATAGTTGGCCAGCTCAGCTTCGACCGAACGCAATAGTTCCATTACTTCTCCATCTGCGTAGAGTAACAGGTCGGCATCCAACGAGTTGCCGATCTCTTTGTTACGGCGGGTAATCTCCAGTGCCTTGGTTACTTCGCTGCGCAGTTCCAGCAACTTATCCCACTTCGTTTCCAGTTCCACATTCAGGTACTGCGGTTTAGCGACCGGCCAGGCGGCCAATTGCACACTAAATGGCAGACCTGCGCGTTTAGGCATATGCTGCCAGACTTCCTCGGATGAGAATGTCAGAACAGGCGCAACCAGAACGACCAGCGATTGCAGCAGCTCATACAACACGGTTTGGGCGCTGCGTCGCTCAATAGAGGCCGGAGCCGACGCGTATAGACGGTCTTTCAGGATGTCGAAGTAAATCGAACTTAGATCTACGGTGCAGAAATTATGGATCGTATGGTAGAGCGAATGAAACTGATAATCCTCATATGCTTTTGTTACCTTCTCTTGTACCTGTTCTAAACGCAACAAAGCCCATTTATCAATCTCTTGCAAGTCAGAGTATTCGATGCAATCCCGATTGGAATCAAAATCATAGAGATTACCCAGCATGTAGCGGAAGGTATTGCGAATCTTGCGGTAGACTTCCGATAATTGCTTGAGAATTTCATTGGAAATGCGGATATCGGCCTGATAATCGGCGGAAGCGACCCACAAGCGCAACACATCTGCGCCATATTGCTTGATTACTTCCTGCGGATAAATAACATTGCCGACCGACTTGGACATTTTGCGGCCTTCTCCGTCAACGACAAAACCGTGGGTTAATACGGCCTTGTAGGGCGCTACGCCGCGGGTGGCAACTGAGGTAAGCAGCGAGGAATGGAACCAGCCGCGATGTTGGTCGCTTCCTTCCAGATACATATCAGCCGGCCACTGCAGTTCCGGGCGCTGGGTCAACACAGCCGCATGGCTGGAGCCGCTGTCGAACCAGACATCCATCGTATCGGTTTCCTTGCGGAATTTGTCTTTGCCGCAATGCGGGCAAACAAATCCGGCCGGCAGGATTTCGGCAGCACTTTTCGCCCACCAGGCATTCGAGCCTTCGGCGGTAAACAGTTCACTGACCGCTTTCACCGTTACATCATTGATGAAATGTTCGCCACAGTCTTCGCAATAGAAAATCGGAATTGGCACGCCCCAGACGCGCTGCCGGGAAATACACCAGTCCTTGCGGTCGGCGATCATATTGTGGATTCGTTCTTCGCCCCAACCAGGAATCCACTGTACATCACTGATCGCCTGCAATGCATTGGCCCGGAAACCGTCGATCGAAGCGAACCACTGCTCGGTCGAACGGAAAATGATCGGGCTCTTGCAACGCCAGCAGTGAGGATATTGGTGACGGATCGTACCTTTACCCAGCAATGCGCCGATTGCCGCCAAATCCTTGAGTACCGGAATGTTGGCATCCTCGACAGACAGCCCCTGGTATTTGCCGCCTTCAGCCGTGAACTTACCGGCGTGATCGACGGGGTTGATGATCGGCAAACCATATTTCATGCCGGTTTCAAAGTCATCCTGACCATGCCCGGGTGCGGTATGTACGCAACCGGTTCCGGCTTCCAGCGTGACATAGTCTGCCAGCACGACCGGCGACAACCGGTCAAGCAACGGATGACGGAACTTGATCCCATCAGCATCAGTTCCCTTAAACGTTTTCAACACTTTCAATTCAGGCAAATTAGCTGCCTTTTGGACGCTTTCGATCATCCCTGTAGCCATCAGATAGATTTCTTCACCATTGGCAACCCAGGCGTATTCAAATTCCGGATGCACGGCAATTGCCACATTGGCCGGGATCGTCCAGGGGGTGGTCGTCCAGATTACGCCAAACACTTTACTGGCATCGACCCCAGCCGGCAATAAGCCTTTGTCGTCAACCAGCGGGAATTTCACATAAATCGCAGTCGATTTCTTTTCAGCATATTCGATTTCCGCTTCAGCTAGCGCGGTTTCGCAGCTCGGGCACCAATAGACAGACTTCAGACCTTTATAGATAAAGCCCTGTTTCGCCATTTCGCCGAACACTTCGATCTGCTTGCCTTCGTATGCGGGGTTCAACGTAATATAAGGATTATCCCAGTCCCCAGCCACGCCGAGTCTTTTAAAATCCTCTCTCTGCAGGTCCAGACAGTTCAGCGCATACTGACGGCATTCGCGGCGTAAATCCAGTGGATTCAGCTCGTGCCGGTTCAGACCGAGAATTTTGATTGCTGCATGTTCAATTGGCAGGCCGTGGGTATCCCAACCCGGCACATAAGGGGCATCAAAACCGCGTAAGGATTTGTATTTTACAATGACATCCTTGAGAATTTTGTTCAGAGCAGTACCGATGTGAATATTGCCGTTGGCGTAAGGCGGGCCGTCGTGCAAGACAAATTTAGTCCGACCGGCGGACGCAGCTTGTTTTTTGTCATAAACTTGTTCGTCTTTCCAGTATTGCAGCATTTGTGGCTCGCGTTCCGGTAAATTGGCCCGCATTGGAAATTCTGTCTGCGGCAGGTTCAACGTTTTTGAATAATCCAAAGTTACACCTCCAAATAGTTAAGTCCTCACATCCCCGCAAGGGGCGAGAGGACTATTTCCCGTGGTACCACCCTAATGACCCAGCAGGCCACTTGAAACGCGATAACGCACGTCAGACGGTGGAGCCTACTGCCAGTTCGGTCCACAGTTCCGGAGTGATTCTCGCCACAGTTGGTCCGCCGGGCTTCCACCTTCCCCGGTTCGCTGTCAACCAATCCCTTGGGCGAATGTCTCCATCATAACTTCTGTCAAAATATAAACTGATTTTCCGATTAATTATACAGGAAAAACTTGCGCCACGTCAAATAAAATAGTGCTTTTCAAGAATATGCCAAGTGGATCGACGGGACAAAGGATTAGGAAGCAGTTGCCCCGCGTTTTTTCGGAATACCCTGTTCACAGGGAACAGCTGTTTGGCATTTGCCGCAACCATAGCGCGGGACAAATTGTTGGCGGGTCGTTTCCAAAAATGCATCACAAATCGCATGATCTTTGCCGTCTGTGCTTATAGCGCCGGCTGGGCAGCGCTTGATACAGACGCCGCAATGACTGCAATTTTCGTCAAATTGATGATAATTCCGCTTGGTTGCCGGCAGATCCAGGTTTGTAATCACGCTGCCGAGCCTGCCGGCTGCTCCCGCTTTGGTGATTAGCGAGCGATTCAGGCTGATGGTACCTAACCCGGCAATGAAAGCTGTGTGTCGCTCTGACCAGTTGCTGCGGCGCTCAACGATCTTTAATCGGGGGTCGACAGTCGGAAATACGGCTTCATAACCGCTTTGCTTGAGTAAATCCACCAACAGGTTGCCGACAGCCACAACAAACGTCTGGCCTTCGATCCTACCGTACAGCCATTCTATCGAGGGTAATCCTTGTTGCCGATTAGAAATTCTGACTTGCGCTGTAAATGGCAAGAAAAACGCAATGATACTCTTTGCTGTTGGTAGCCAATCCGATGGCAACATGTAATTTTCGCTGATTACTGATGGTTGCCTGAGCTGCGGAAATAATTCATCGTCCGCTCCGGCCACGCCAAGTAGTGGCGAATCAAACAATTGCAAATCGGCCAGGTCTGGGACCCGATTCAACGGGCTGGTGTGGATAAAATCCGTCAATGTTTCGGTTAAAGTACTAATTTGCATGCAGAGTCCTCCCCATGTTCCCTTGCATTACTTATGCTTTATTTTATGCCAGGCTGGTGCAATGGTCAAATTCTTTTGCGAATTTTGAGCAACCAACTTGTAGTAATATTTTAATACACGTGTAGTAAAATAAAATATTTTTGTGTTTACTATTGACATGTGAAAATGACTGTTCGATAATGTATACAAAATCCTTGACAAGTTAATTGTGTATCAAAGGTGATGACTGGGAGCGGTTCCTTTTCATTGCAGCTACAGAGAGCCGGTGGTTGGTGTGAACCGGTGCGCAAGAACGAACCTGTCGCCTACGAACCTTCCCGCTGAAAACCGTCGTGGTTAGTAGGTCGGAACGATTTGGCCCCCGTTAACGGGCTGCCGATCATTATCGGCATTGAGTAAAACCAAGGGTGGTACCGCGAAGCAATTCGCCCCTGATATCGCATAGCGCTGTGCGATATCAGGGGCTTTTCATATTAGCTACAGAGGTTAGGAGCATTTTAATCGGAGGAGGAGTTCAAAATGAAACAGTTTTTATCGGTAGTTCTAAGAAAACAGTCAGATACCCTGGTGCGACTGACTGGACTATGTTACCGACGTGGCGTTCCCATCGAGAGCCTCTCCTACGCAACGGAACCTGAGAGTGGAACCGTCCGGATCATGGCAGTCCTAAACTGCGGACAACCGACGGCAGAACAATTGCGTCGCCAGGTATCCAATCTGGTTAATGTCGTTGGTGCGTCCTTGACAGATGGTGCTGTCGCTCCGAACTGATCTTTTGCATCTCAATTAAAGGTTTTTACTTGACTTACATCGTTACAACAAATTGTTATGAAGCAAAATTAGGAGGAATATATTGTGAAAAAACTCTACTACGATCAAGATGCCAACTGGGACCTCATGCTCGACCGAAAAGTCGCCGTCATCGGCTATGGCAGCCAGGGTCATGCCCACTCGCTCAACTTGAAGGAAAGCGGCGTCGATGTTACCGTCGGTTTGTACAAGGGCAGCAAATCCTGGGCCAAAGCCGAAGCCGCCGGCCTGAAAGTGGCAACCGTGGCCGAAGCCACGGCGCAGGCCGATGTTGTGATGATTCTGATTCCTGATGAA
>JAHDPL010000010.1 GCA_018434355.1 Sporomusaceae bacterium
CTCCGGATTTGGAACAGGATGCGTTGCTGCCAATAAGCCGCGCACTGCATGCCGTATGGCTGGGACGCGAGGATTTGCAAAATCTCTATGATCTCAAGACATCTGCGGGACGGCAGGGGCTGGTAAGCTGGTGGTTGGCAGATGGCAAAATTGAAGTCAATATAATGGCGGAAATTATTTGCAAAAATAACTTCATCGATAAGAATGTTCGACATCATTCCGGCACCATTATTTTGGACAATATTGGCGATACAGATAGCCAACCGGCAGAACATTCAGAAACACTATTTGGGATTAATATAATTGGATTTCCACGCGGAGAATTGGGAATTGGAGAGGATGTGAGAATGGCTGCCAGAAGCTGTCTTTCAACACAGCTTCCTTTTTCTCTCTTTGAAACACCTTTGAAAATAGTATCGCGAAACAATGATCTAAGCTATACGCAGTTTATAAACTCTGGACTTCGGTATCGTGTTAATGTCTTTTTTTTACCAGCCATAGAAACGGTTCGAACTATGGTTCATTGCAGAGATATGATAAAAAATTGGCAATACAATATCGGAGCTTGGCAATGGGAACTACCTCATTGGCCTACTTTCATGCGATCATGTTTCGATTGTGTTGATGAAGTATGGGCATCCTCAAAATATACAATGATCGCATTTCAGGAGAGTTCTTCAGTTCCTGTTTATTATGTACCACATGCAGTAGAAATTCCACCAATCCCCAATTATTCACGGAAATATTTTGGCTTGCCAGAAGATATGTTCTTCTTTTCGTTTTCGTTTGATGGCCTCTCGGGAATTGCCAGAAAGAATCCTTATGCGATATTTTTGGCATTTAGTATAGCTTTTCCCAAAGAAAAATATCCTAAAGTTGGTATTGTTTTAAAAGCGATGAATTTAAAATCAGATCATCCAATTATGGATCAGATTCGAGATTTTCTGCGACAAGATAGTAGAATATATGTCATAAACCAGACATTGGATCGGATTGAGACTCTTGGATTGATGAAATGCTGTGACGCATTTGTTTCTTTGCATCGTGCTGAAGGTTTTGGCCGAGGCATTGCGGAGGCAATGTTGTTGGAAAAACCAACAATCGTAAGTGCTTTTTCGGGGAATTTAGATTTTTCAACGAATGAGACAGCTTTTTTGGTAGATGGAAATTTAATTAGTGTTCAACAGGGGGAGTATATTTTGTCTGCGAACCAGAAATGGTTTGATGCAGATATTTATCATGCAGCCGAGCAGATGCTGCTTTGTTATGATAACCCTTCATTAGTTCGACAAAAAGTAATAGCTGCGTCCAAATTAATTCGTAGCCAGTATAGTTCGAGCCACGTAGGAAAGATTTACTGTCAACGTCTGCGCGATTTATACTAAGTGCTTAGAAGCAATAATATTGGTTGAGAGGATTAATGATAATACCTTTTATTGACCGGTTTGTTATTTGGCGTCGGAAGAAATCTGTTGTTAATGACTGTTATTTATTGGGGATGTCGCAAATAATAATGGAGAGATAGCTTAAGATGAACTTTATTATTCTTTCCACTGCGGATTGGGACAATCCATTCTGGACGAATAAGCAGCATGTGGCGAAAACACTGGCTCAGATGGGGCATAGAGTGTTGTATGTCGATTCTATGGGATTGCGCAAACCGACCGCGACCAAATCAGACCTTTCCCGAATTTGGCGACGGGTTTTCCGTTTGTTTCGTGGGGTCGTCCAAGTACTCCCTGATGTTTGGGTAATCTCTCCGTTTAGCATCCCTCTACAAGGAAATCCATTCATTCGGCGGATGAATGGATGGTTTTTGCGATGGCAGCTACGCTGGGCGGCTTGGCGACTGGGTTTCCACGATACAGTATTGTGGACTTATAATCCGCTTTCTGCCGATGTTGTAAACACATTTCCTAGCCGAGTCCGCATTTACCATTGCGTGGATGAGATTAAAGCGCAGCCGGGCATGCCGACTGAGTTGATCGAACAAGAGGAGATACTACTGCTGGCAATAGTAGATTATGTGTTCGTAACCTCTCCAGAACTATTAGCTAGAAAATCGGTTTTCCATCATCGAGTTTTCTTTTTGCCGAATGTGGCGGATTTTGAGCATTTTAACCAAGCTATAGTTTGTGATCTCCCTTTCCCATCAGACCTTCAATCCATGTCTAAGCCGATGATTGGTTTTATCGGTGCGATTAGTGGGTATAAACTTGATTTTGATTTGATTCGGCAGTTAGTGGTAGCGAGGCCACAATATCAATTTGTCTTTATCGGCAAAATTGGTGAAGGGGATCCATGGACTGATATCCAATCGCTGCAAGGTTTTTCTAACCTTCATTTTATTGGACCCAAGGCTTACTCGGAGCTGCCGGCTTATTTACGGCAGTTCTCCGCTTGTCTGTTACCGTGTGCTATCAACGATTACACCCGCAATATGTTCCCGATGAAATTTTTTGAATACATGGCGGCTGGTCGCCCCGTTGTTACTACACCACTCCCGGCCCTGGTTTCCTATGGGGAGTTTTGCGATATTGCAACAACAGCTGATGAATTTGCAGTTTGTCTGGACCGGATTACTCAGTGTCCTGATACAGAAAAAATTCAACGTGGAGTGGTGGAGGCCAAGCGCAATACGTATTTGGCAAGAACACAAACCATGCTTGACATGATTGGAGGACTCAAATGAAAGTGATCATCAACACCTATCCATGTGCTTTTATCACGCCTGGTGGCGGGGAAGTCCAACTGATGAGAACTTTCGAGCAACTGCAGGGACTGAATGTGGATGTTTCTCTATATAATTTGTGGAAACCGGAGTTGGATACCGCTGATATCGTGCATTTCTTTTCAGTTTTTGGCGGTTCGTATTATTTTTGCCAGATGGTCAAACGACTTGGGAAGAAGCTGGCAATTTCTCCTGTGATTTGGATTGATGATCCTGCGAAATATCCGTCGGCTGAAATCAAAGCGATGCTGGATATCGCTGATATCATCCTGCCGAATTCGCAATTGGAAGCGGAGATGCTGACAGCTGCTTTTGGCATTGATCCGGCGAAATTTCATGTTGTACATAATGCCGTGGAGGAAAATGCTTTTGCTATTGTTGAGCCAGAGCTGTTTCGGCGCGTATACGGATTGCATGACTATTTTCTTTGCGTAGGAAATATCGAGGATCGCAAAAACCAACTTCGCTTATTGGAAGCCATCAAGGGGATGCCTTATCCGTTGATATGTATTGGGCATGTACGGGATGAAGCTTACTTGCAGCGTTGCAAGGAAGTAGGGGGAGCACAGTTTCAATACATCGGAGCGTTGGAGCACAATTCACAGTTGCTTTTGTCGGCTTATGCCGGAGCCAAGTTATTTGTCCTGCCCAGTACATTGGAGACTCCGGGCTTGGCCGCATTGGAAGCTGCTGCGACTGGCTGTCGGCGAATGTTGGTAACCGCTGTGGGGAGCGCACGCGAATATTTTGGTAATCAAGTTGGTTATGTCGAAGACCCCTATGATCCGGAACATATTCGAAAACAGATAGGGCTTAGGTTAGTCGACGGGGAGCAAGACTGCCGTTTTGTTGCCAAGCGGTTTACGTGGAAAAGAGCGGCTGAGCAGACACTGGCAGCTTATGAAAAGTTGTTGGGAGAGTAGTAGAATGTTGAGTATTAAAGGTAGAATCGGCGTTTTAACCTCAGCTCGGAACCAACAGGGCGAAGATATTGTTACGGCCGCTTTTATACGGTCGTTTTCACGCTCGCAGGTATATCGGGTGAAGGCATGGTCTGATATGGAACCAAGCACCCAATGTTTAGTGCTGATTAATCCGTGCGACTGTGACTATGAACATTTGAAAGATCGCCTTGCCGCTGGCCTGAAGTTGATATTGTTCGGAACCTTGGCAGATTGTTGGGCGGAGTTTTTGGGAGTTGAAACTCACGCTTTTCCAGTTGAATCCGCCGTTGGCAATACTGTGGTAAAAGAGGAATCCGGCGTTTTTAGCCACTCTCTCTGGAAAATTGCTTACCGGTTCCACGATCTGACGAGTCAGGTTCCTTATCAGGAGCGATATTTGTCCCGGTATGATTTTACCGATGAATGGAATAATCATGGGTATGGGCGAATTGGTGTTCAGGGTGATCCACTTTATGCAATAGCCCAATGTGTACAATGTAAGGTTTCGGACGAAGAACTGGGTTGGATTGAAAATGAATTCGGCGAAAAAATCGGTAGCTATTGCACTGTTCACGATAGCAAAAACGGTTCAGTGCTGTGGGTTAATCGTGCCGTGGGGCCGGTTGACAGCTTGGAATGGACGATTATTGAACAATACCTGAGCTGTTATCGTTCGGCTGAATTTTTTAGTTTTCCGTACCTTTTGGAAGTTCCGGCAGGGTTTACCGGGGTGTGTACCATGCGTCTTGACTGTGATCAGGCGATTGCAGCGGCACGTCCGCTGTTTGAACTGTATTGTCAGGAGGAAATACCTTTTTCATTGGCAGTTTTGACGGGATTACCCATGGATCAGGCGGATTGGGATCTTATCCATGATGTTGTGGCAAGCGGCGGGGCAATCGTTACCCATTCCGTCAACCATCAACCGGATTGGGGCGGAAGCTACGAGGTGGCACTGAAGGAAGCCTTGGAGTCCAAATGGTGGTTGGAGAATGCAGTTCCGGCTACGAATGTGAATCGATATCTAGTGTCGCCCTTTCATCAAAATCCGCGCTACGCAGTGAAGGCGATGGCTGATGCAGGCTATGCGGGCTTCATCGGTGGAATTATTCATAATGATCCGGACTATTTACTGGCGAGGTCGGGAGTGGTTCCCTACATGGGGGATTCGGATTTTTTTTCGCTTAGTCAGCAATGCATGTTGCATGGAGACTGTTTTCACAACTACGGGAATTCGATAGCGCCTTATCTGGAAACCTTTCGATTCCACCACTCGTGCCAAAGTATATTCGGCTATCTTGACCACCCATTTTCCAGCGAATATCAATACGGTTGGTTGACTGAATCAGAACGACTGGCAGCGCATCGGGAATTGATTCGCGAAATGAAATCTGTGGATGGTATATGGTTTTGCAACCTGAACGCATGCTTGGATTTTTGCCATAAACGGGCAAGAACCCAAGTGTGGGTTGATCCAAAGGGGATTTTGCAATGGAGTGGGCAAGGAAGTGAGAAGATGACTTTGGCGGTGCAGGCACGGTGGCAAAACGAAATACATTCATTATGCGCGAAATGAGGAAAGCAAGATGAAGAATCAATCTCCTTTTATAGTCTTCGATCAGTCATACCTACTTGCAAAAGAAAAAACAACATTTGGCGTACACTATTACCAAATGGACTTTCAATACGTCATTGTTATCGATATATTTTCTTTGCGTGAGGCGCGCTTTTTGGAGCGTCATTTGGCACGACTCCAATGTCATCCGCAATCCAGCGAACAGGGAAGTCTGCATTTTTCGTTTCATGAAAACCCATTAACTCTTAGTGTTGATGAAGAAATTGCATCGGAGCTTGCAATATATGATGATGCAGGGATGTGCCCAATCATAATTCGCGTGGCTATTATGCGAAAAGATGACTCAGCCATGTTATTTGAAGATTATCTCCGCATTTATCGAAAGCGTACAGAACTAGAACAGGAACAACAGTATTTTGAGCAATGGATTTCTACTTATCCTGTACTGGATTCCCAGCCCAAAGAGGGTAAAGAAAAAATGCCGACTGTATGCTTGATTTCTGCCAGTTTTCGAGATTTTGACGCAGTCGGTAATTTTATTTGGGATGGATGGAGTCTGCTTAAACGTAACGGGGTTCCTGTGGAAATATATTCACAATACTGTGATTTGCATTTTCGTCCATTTACTCGCAACGTCAGAGAACTAATGACGATGCCAGCGCATGAGCTAACGAAGCGAGTTCTTTTTTACACTTATTCGATTTATGATGAAAATTTGCCGTATATTGCCGATTTACCATGCCAAAAAATAGCCTATTATCATGGGATTACTGACCCGGCTCAGCTTGGCGATGTGGATGAGAATGTGAAAAAAATGTGCGAAGCTGGATTAAAAGAGCTCAGCCGGATGTCTGCGTTTGATGGTCTTTTTGCCAATTCACAATCATCATTGCGGGAGTTTAATCAGCATTATCATTCAATAACGCAGCTTGTTAATTTCGATAACGCATCCACTCTTCCTCCGATTGTTGCCATGCAGTCAAAATGGGCCGCAGTGGAAGCCGATACATTCTTGCTTCCAGAGCATTTTTCGACGTCAAAGATATTGTTGTATGTCGGGCGGATGTTTCCCCACAAACACGTAGAAGAAGTGATCGCAGTTTTTGCGGAGTACAATAAAAAAGATCCATCAGCAGTTTTACTGTTGGTGGGTGGGCAGCATCCGGCATATTACGAACGTCTTCGAGCTGAAACCCAAAAATTATCCTTAAATTGCCAACAACAGATTCGATTTTTTTCAACTTTGACGCAGAGTCAACTTAAGTCTGTATACCAAGCGGCTTCAGTGTTTTTAACGATGTCGGAGCATGAAGGATTCTGTATTCCCGTGCTGGAGGCCATGATGTTTGGCATTCCGGTGGTGGCGAAACATCGGGCAGCTATTCCAGAGGTGATGAAGGGAAATGGAATATTGATCGATTGTTTTCAAGCTTCTGTCGTTGCTGATATTGTTTATACCTTATGCTATGACACGGAACTCCGAAAAAAGGTGATTCGTGGCCAACATCAGCGGGTCGCAGATTATTCTGATATAAGTTTGGCGAAAGGATATTTATCAGCAATTGATAATTTGTTGACAAAAAGAATGAGTGAATCATAAGGAAGGGATACCCCTACTCGAGTTAAGTTTGAGATCGACTGCTTGCGATGAGCAAAAACAAGGAGAAATTGACAATGAAAATTGTTGTCATCGGATCTGGCTATGTTGGTTTGGTTAGCGCGTGCTGCTTGGCAAATTCTGGACATGAAGTTTGGACTGTAGAAAAGGACCCGAAGCGCTTTTCAACATTGAAGGAAGGCCATATGCCGATTCATGAAGCAGGTTTGGATAAATTATTTGAGAAGTGTTTTAACAATACTTTGTTTGTAGAAAACAGTTTGCGTACCGTGCCGAATGCTGTATCGGTGGCTATTATAGCAGTCGGAACGCCATCACGAACAGATGGGACTGTCGACTTATCACAAATTGAAACTGTAATTGAAGAGTTAACTGCGTGGTGTGACTATAACTTGACAATTGTAATGAAGAGTACTGTCCCACCAGGCACAGGGCAAGAGTTGATGAAAAAGTATTTTGCGCGGCTTGATAAAGATTTTACTTATGTATCCAATCCAGAGTTTTTGAGGGAAGGTTCTGCAATTGCAGATTGGTACCTTCCAGACAGAATTGTATTGGGGAGTACAAATGAAGCGGGTATTCAAATTATGGAGGAACTTTACGCAGATATTAAGGCGCCAATAGTAACCATGGATGTTACCAGCGCGGAAATGACAAAGTATGCTGCGAATGCTTTTTTAGCTACGAAAATATCGTTTATAAACGAAATCGCTTGTTTGTGTGAAAAAGTAAGTGCTGATGTTGATTGCGTTGCAAAAGGGATTGGCTTTGATAAGCGCATTGGCCCTCATTTTTTAAAACCAGGTATTGGATACGGTGGCTCGTGTTTCCCCAAAGATACACGTGGACTAGAGGCTCTTTCAAAGCGACATGATCACTCGTTCCATTTATTATCAGCTGTGATAGAGGTTAACAAGAATCAGGTGAATCTAGCCGTAGAAAAAATAACGAAGTCTCTTGATGGGTTAGAAGGTAAACGGATTTGTGTTCTTGGTTTGGCATTTAAACCAGGGACTGATGATATTCGAGAATCGCCAGGTATTGAAATTGTTGCGAAGTTAGTTTCAGCGAAAGCTCTTGTAACGGTGGTAGATCCGATAGCGATGGAAAGTTTCAAGGCAAAATATTCGCAATGGAAATTGACATATTGCCATGAAGAATCTTTAGAATTGGGAACAAATAGTCAGGCGATTGTAATAGCAACTGATTGGCCGCAATTTATTCAATTGGATTGGTGCGCAATCTATAATAGAATGTTACAACCAAGGGTGATTTTGGATGGAAGAAATTGTTTAGATGCCGAAAAAATGAAAAGAATCGGATTTGTGTATCTCGCTTTTGGCCGTAGGAATGACTTGTAATTGGATGGTGATGCATATTTTTCATCGGCCGGTTGGCACGGGAAAATCGGCGAAAGAACCTTTGCAGAGGCCATCTAGGAACGGATCGAGTATGATTCATATTCCATTTTCATAGACTTTGAAGATTCGATGAAAAACGCAAGGAGATTCAAGAATAGCAGTCTTTCTGGCGGGGGCGCTTCAGCAATCCTCCCGGACATTCCATCCTGTAAACCGGCAAGCCTTGCGTGATTACTGCTCAGTTTGAGCGTGACGGGTGCTCACTCTGAACGGAATAGGTGCACAAGTGAAAAGAAGTATTCAATAAGGAGGAGAGGGAAAATGAATCTGGTGGCGCTAACGACTATTCCGTCGGATCCCCTATACAGTTCGCAGTGGCATCTTCATGGTACTTATGGAATCAACGTAGCTGGTGTATGGAATGAGTATACCGGACAAGGGGTTCGTGTTGCGGTCTATGATCAGGGGATTGACCCGAACCACCCGGATTTGACTCATTTCGATGCAGCCCGCAGTATCAACGCCAGCTCGGGAAGTATAGGTGGAGTGCCGGTGCAGAGCGATGATAACCATGGCACGGCGGTGGCAGGAATCATTGGCGCATCAGCGAACAACGGAATCGGTGGTGTTGGAGTTGCTTACGGTTCGACCCTTATTGGTATTTATGATCATTTTGGAGTCGGTGGAAGTGGTCCGCAAGGTAATATTAATGGGTATAATTACATCACCGGACATGCTGACGTGGAGAACAACTCCTGGGGTTATGGCGGAGTGATGGGCGATGATTTTCGGTCTAGTGCGTTTGCACCGGTTGCGGCAGCTCTTTCCAGCGCTGTTACCAACGGGAGAAATGGCCGGGGGTGCGTTATAGTCCAATCGGCAGGAAATTCCCGTGAAAACAATGATAATGTGAATTATCACAATTACCAAAACAGTCGGTTTATTATTGCGGTGGCAGCAACGACGCAAGATGGAGCAGTGGCTTCCTATAGTACACCGGGAGCGGCAATACTGGTCGCTGCACCAGGAAGCGACTATGCAGGTTCGATTGTTACCACCGACCGTCGCGGGACTCCCGGCTATACAACTGGCGACTACACCAGCACTTTTAATGGAACATCGGCAGCGGCGCCAATGGTTTCAGGAATAGTGGCGTTGATGTTGCAAGCGAATCCGAATTTGGGATACCGCGATGTGCAGGAGATTTTAGCTTTATCGGCCCGAGCGACGCCTAATACAGCGGCTTCATTTCAGTTTAACGGCTCAAACCATTGGAATGGGGGCGGAATGCACTTCAGCGATGATGTGGGAGCCGGTTTGGTTGATGCGCTGGCGGCAGTCCGGTTGTCTGAAACATGGCAGGGTCAAAGGACCGCATCGAATGAAGCATCGGCGATTTTTACGACAGCTCCGAACCTCGTTATTCCGGATAACAATCAGACCGGTGTGACGAGTGTTATTAATGTCGGTTCAGGAATTAATATTGACCATGTCGAAGTCGATCTTCAGATCACACATCCGTATATCGGGGATTTGGTTGTAACAATAACGTCGCCGAGTGGGACTGTCAGTCGATTGTTCAATCGAGCAGGCGGAACTCAAGACAACATTCGCTTTGTTACTTCAAGCACACAGTTTTGGGGCGAAACAGGGAGCGGGAACTGGACGCTGAGGGTGCAGGACTTGGCTGGTGCTGATGTAGGCTCGTTGAATTCATGGTCGTTGCGATTGTTTGGCGATTCGATCTCGGCGGATGATGTTTATGTTTATACCAATGAATTTGGCACGATCAGCAACAATATTTCTTCACGCCAAACATTGAATGACACAAACGGAGGGACTGACACTTTTAATGCTGCTGCCGTTACAACAAACAGTGTGATTCATTTGAACGGCGGTTCCAGTATGATCGCCGGTCGGGCGCTTTCCATTACTGCAAACACCATTGAAAGAGCTTACGGCGGTGACGGCAATGACACAATTACTGGTAATGCATTAGCGAACCAACTGTATGGCGGGCGTGGAAACGACTTAATTGATGGAGGAGGCGGGAATGATGCCGCTTGTTATTTTGCTTCGCTAGCCAATTATATAGTGATAAATTATGGTGGTTATCGATGGGTTGCTGATAGTAGACATATTGAGGGGCTTGATCGATTAGCCAACATTGAGCAAATTAATTTCAGTAATCAGGTCGTGGCCGGTTCCTATAGCAATTTTGACGGGCTGAGCTACATCGCGTCAAATGGAGACTTGATCCGATCCTTCGGGGCTAACCCGACGGAGGGCGCAAGGCACTATATCCAGAATGGCTATAGTGAGCATCGATCTACAACCTTTGACGGACTAAGTTATATCGCTTCATATCAAGACTTGATCCGAGCCTTCGGAGCCAACCAGACGGCGGGAGTAAGCCACTATATCCAGAATGGCTATAGTGAGCATCGGACCACGACCTTTGACGGACTGCGCTACATCGCGTCCTACGGAGACTTGATCAGAGCCTTCGGAGCCAACCAGACGGCGGGAGCAAGCCACTATATCCAGAATGGCTATAGTGAGCATCGGACCACGACCTTTGACGGACTACGCTACATCGCGTCGTACGGAGACTTGATCCGAGCCTTCGGAGCCAACCAGACGGCGGGAGCAAGCCACTATATCCAGAATGGCTATAGTGAGAACCGGACCACAACGGGGTTTGATGCAACACAATATTTGGCTAACTACGCTGATTTGCGGGCCGCCTTCGGTGCAGACACATTAGCGGCGACGAATCATTACATCAATTTTGGATATCACGAAGGTCGGAGTTGTGTTGGACAACAAAATTATGATTTATTCGCCAGCGGATTCAATACTACTACTCCTTTGGGGAACGTGAATAATAACTTTGAAACATCAAACTTTGCAGAGTGGTATGGTGGCGCCGTCAGTTTTCAAAACGCAGCTGTATTCAAGGATAGAGAAAATATATGGAGCGGGTCTAACTGGGACTGAAAATAGTATTCCAATGAAATAAGAAAGAAAGCAAAGGCAAGGCGACGCCTTGTCTTTGCTTTCGACACGTGAGGAATATAAGAATGATGCCCCCAAATAACCAAAACGCAATTGATTGTCTAGTATTTATTGCTCAAATGCTCGGCATACATTTCGATGAGAGAGAGTTGAGGAATAAATTCGAGGATGGAGATGTTTCCGGACTGGAGTCGATCCGGTTAGGCGTAAAGAGCCTAAAGTTGAAATCGCGCCTGAGACAGTATCAAGACAAAATAGTAGGCAATATTTCACTGCCTGCAATTGCAGCCTGCAAAAAAGATGTCTTTGTAGTAATACTCCGTTTCTCCGCAGAAAAGCTAATGATATTCGATCCGCGCAGGGGAAAACCGGAGATGATTGCCACTGCCGACTTTACAGCAATGTGGAATGGCTCTGTCGTCGAAATATCGCGTCCGTTCAGTTTTCAAAAAATAATCAGAGAACTCAATTTGGCTTGGTTTACTCCGGTCCTTTGGCGTTATCGCCATGCGTTCTACCAGGTAATATTGATGTCGTTTCTGTTGCAGATATTTGCTTTGGCGACTCCGATTTTCATACAGACAATTATTGACAAAGTGCTTCCTCATAAAGGTATAGCTACTCTAAACATATTGATACTTATAATCTTTCTTGCGTACCTCTTTCAGAGTCTGATGAATTATTTGCGTACATACATTTTTTCTCACACAACCAACAAAGTTGATGCAATTCTCGGCGCCACTCTCTATCGCCAGCTTTGCATGTTGCCTTTGCGATATTTTGAGACTCGTCAGGTTGGCGATACCGTCACTCGCGTACGCGAACTCGAGAATATCAGGGGATTTTTGACAGGAACCAGTTTGACCGCGCTTCTTGATGCGTTTTTTGGAATAATATTTGTGGCGGTTATGTTCTTTTACAACTCTATTTTGACGTTAGTTGTGCTTGCGGTATTGCCTCTGTTTGTGGGTATTTGCGCGTACTTTACTCCAGTCATGAGGGCTCAGTATGCGGCTCGATTTGTCGCCTATATGGAAAATTACAGCTTTCTTGTTGAGTCACTGACCGGGATTCAGACCGTCAAGTCGCTTTCGTTGGAGCCGCAGTTCAATAAAAAATGGGAAGATAGCATCGCCCGATACGTAAGAGTTGCGTTCCAAACTTCGAAAGTCGGAAATATATTCAATAATCTCAGCACACTTGTCGGCTTATTGGCTAACCTGAGTATTCTATGGGCGGGAGCTCATCTCGTCATAAACGGGGAACTGACCGTTGGTCAATTTGTAGCTTTTAATATGCTTTCTAGCCAAGCTATCCATTTGGCAAACAATATTTCCAATCAGTGGCAGGCTTACCAACAGGCTCGGCTTTCGCTTGTAATGCTCGGTGATGTATTAAATTCTCAGCCGGAAACCACTCCTAAACCGGAGTTGACCGATCCGCCGATCATTCGAGGAAACATAAAATTTTCAATCGTGAATTTTCGTTATCGCTTGAATTCCCCGATGGTTATTCAGGATATGAGCTTTGAAATTCAGCCTGGCCAACGCATTGGTATTGTTGGTCGTTCCGGTTCAGGGAAAAGCACAATTGCTAAGCTTATCCAACGCCTCTACGTTCCTGAACAGGGGAGTGTTTTGCTGGACGGTCTGGATATCACACAGATAGATACTAACCGGATCCGTCAACAAATCGGAACAGTAATGCAGGAAAATTTTCTATTTAATGGTAGCGTCAGAGACAATATCGCAATGGCCAGACCAAGCGCTAGCATGGATGAAGTCATTGCAATAGCTTGCACCGCTGGTGCCCATGAATTCATTGTGAACTTGCCAGAGGGTTACGACACCAACGTCGGTGAAAGGGGAACAGCTTTATCCGGCGGTCAAAAGCAAAGAATTGCTATTGCGCGTGTTTTGATGACAAACCCTCGCATCCTTATTTTTGATGAAGCGACTAGTCAACTTGACTATGAATCTGAACGAATTATCTTAAAAAATCTTGACAAGATCTGTGCTGACCGGACCGTCATTTTTATTGCGCATCGACTTTCTACTGTCAGAACATGTGATCTTTTGTTTGTAATTGATAGAGGGAAATTAATTGAACAGGGCACGCACAGTGAATTGATTTCGCAAGCAGGACTGTATGCTGAGCTTTATCAGCAACAGTTTGGTAAAAGGTAGCGTAATATGTATCGAAAAGAAGAGCCGGACCAACATGGAAAATCAGCTGTTGTGAAACTTGACACTGCGCTTGTTTGTCTTGTTACGGTGGCCAAGATACTTGGCATTCCCGCCGATGAACAACAGATACGCCGTGCTTATGCGCTGGGTCCTGCAGGGATGGATCGAGTCACGCTGCTTCGGGCGGCACAGGATTTGGGAATGAGAGCCAAGCTGGTTCGTTCTGCCCCGGAAAGGTTTGCCAAGTTGCCAATCCCGTTAATTGCTGTAATGAACAATGGCGACCATGTCATAGTGGGGCGTATTTTGGGGAATGCGGTCACTCTTATCGACCCCTACCAAGCTCATCCGTTCTTGTTGCCCTTAGATAGATTTCTCGCTGCTTGGAGCGGTGAAGCTTTTCTTCTAATCCGGCGTGCAAAGGCTAGAACATTAACCCGAGAGTTGTCTCAAAAGTTCAACCTGACGTGGTTCTTGCCAGTTTTTTGGCGATTTCGCAGAGTTTTTTATGAAATATTATTATCCTCTTTGGCAATCCAATTATTCGGATTATTTTCACCTGTTTTTTTCCAGATTATCATTGATAAAGTACTCATTCACAACGGAAAGTCAACATTGGATATACTGGTTTTCGGGATGCTGTTTGTTTATGTTTTTCAGACGGGTATCGCTTATTTGCGTGGTTATTTATATGTTCATACTGCCAACAAGATAGATGTAATACTCGGTACACGTCTTTACCGTCATATCAGTGCTTTGCCGCTACGGTTTTTTGAGGAACGACGAGTAGGTGACACAGTTGCCCGAGTCAGAGAAATGGAGAACATTCGTAACTTCATTACTGGAACCAGTCTTACTCTCGTGTTAGATACTTTCTTTGCGCTCATTTATATCGGCGTCATGTTTTACTACAATACGACCCTAGCAGCAATAGTTTTATCTTCATTGCCTGTTCTGGCGCTATTAACCTTTTTGTTTACCCCTATTTTTAGGAAACAGCTAAATGTTCGTTTTGCAGCTAATACCGAAAATTATTCTTTTCTGATCGAATCGGTTACTGGCATTCAGACGATAAAATCATTGGCCTTGGAGAGCCTGTTTTATCAGAAATGGGAACACAGCTTGTCCCGATATGTGAAAATGGCTTTTGACACCAATAATATGGCTAGTTTGTTTGGTAGCCTTGGCCAGATGGTCACAATGATGACTAGTCTCGGGATTCTTTGGCTGGGGGCGCATTTTGTCATGGATGAAAAAATAACGGTGGGGGAACTAGTGGCTTTCAACATGCTCGCAGGTCAAGTCATACAACCGGTTATGCGGCTTGTCAATACGTGGGATTCGTTCCAACAGGCGCAATTATCGATAGATCGCTTAGGTGATATCCTTAATACTCCGGCCGAACCTGCTTTTGATCCGAATCGGACCACTTTATCTGCGGTCATGGGTGAGATTGTGTTCGATAACGTTGGGTTCAGATATAAACCGGAAGGTCCAGATGTGTTGCGTAATCTTTCTTTTAGGATTCAACCGGGAATGCGCGTAGGTATCGTTGGACGATCCGGATCGGGAAAAAGCACAATTATCAAGCTGATTCAGAGATTGTATGTGGCTAATTCAGGACAAGTTCTTATCGATGGAATTGACGTGGCCCAAGTTGAACCGGCCTGGTTACGCCGACAGATAGGGTTTGTGTTGCAAGAGAGCTTTTTATTTTCGGGCAGTGTGCGAGACAATATTACCATTGCTCGTCCAGAGGCGACCGATACCGAGGTCAGTATTGCAGCGCAGATGGCCGGGGCCGATGAATTTATAGGCGAACTTCCTGAAGGATACGATACTCAAGTCGGAGAACGGGGTTCCAGTTTATCTGGGGGTCAGCGTCAGCGGATTGCCATTGCCAGGGCGCTTTTGACCAATCCACAGATTCTGATTTTTGACGAAGCTACAAGCGCACTAGATTATGAGTCTGAGCGGATTATCATGGACAATTTGAATGCGATCTGCAAAGGTCGAACCGTCATCATTATTGCGCACCGCCTTTCAACGGTAGAGTCGTGCGATACGATACTAGTTATCGACCGCGGTCGCCTGGTCGAGCGGGGGAACCATAACGCCTTATTGAATAATCAAGGGATTTATCATACTTTGCATAGTCAACAAGAGGGATGAGTATGAAATTATTAAGCAAAATTAAGAGTAGATGGCAGGCGGCGAGACGCAAACAGAAGGAAACGCTGACAAGGGAAGAATCTGAATTTCTACCTGCTATTCTGGAGATTACTGAAAATCCTGTTTCGCCGACAATCCGAGGACTGCTCTGGACAATTGTGGCGTTTGTCGGTGTTGCTTTTCTTTGGTCAGTCGTCGGTACGGTTGAGGAAGTTGCCGTAGCTCCCGGCAAAATCATTCCCAGCGGTTTCGTAAAAGTTATCCAGTCTGAGAGCAAAGGGGTTGTCAAAGCCATTCTTGTCCAAGAAGGGCAATTCGTGAAGAAAGATGATTTGTTGCTCGAACTGGATCAAACTATTTCTAGCGCCGATTTGTCAAGAATCAAGAAAGATATAGCAAACTACCGTCTTGACATCGAACGGATGCTGGCAGAGTTAAACGACACAGAATTTAATCCAGCCAGCCCCAATGACTTGGATGCCAGTGACCTGTCTTTTCAACGAAATCTTTATTTGAGCCGAAAGGCAGAATTCACCAGCAAGATTCTGGCCGCGCAACATAACCTCATGCAAAATCGAATTACAGTAAAAGCAGCCCGCATTAATCGTGACAAACTTTTCCATCTTTATGAAATCGCTAAGGAAAAAGAATCTCGTATTGAAAAGTTGTGGACACAAAATGCAGTTTCTCAATTTACAGTTTTGGATTATCGTGGACGTCGTATCGAGCTAGAACAGAATTTATTGGCACAGGAAGCTGAAATGTTGAAAGCGGAAGCTGCATTGGCGGAGAGCAACGAATCGCTTAAAAGTTTGACGGCTGAGCGAAACCGTGATCTGTCGACAAAAATTGTGGAGACTCGCAGACGATTGCAGCCAGCCCTAGAAGAACTAACCAAGGCTGAAGAGAAGAACCGTCTGACGCGATTGACTGCACCGATTGATGGACGCGTGACTCAGATGGTAATGCATACGATAGGGGGTGTTGTCACTGAGGCGCAAGTATTGATGGTCATCGTTCCCAACGATGTGAAATTGGAGGTTGAAGCGTGGGTAGCGAATCAGGACATTGGCTTTATCTCTAAAGGGCTGCCGGCACAGGTAAAGGTTGAAACTTTTAATTTTCAAAAATATGGCTATCTCGACGCGCAGGTAAGCGAAATTAGCGCCGATGCGATTGACGACAAGTCTAAGGGGCGTGTTTATCGCGCAACATTGAACTTAAACCGCAATTACGTCAATGTCGGTGAGCAGAAAGTTTATTTGAGTCCGGGAATGACAGTAGTCGCAGAAATTAAGACCCGTAAAAAACGCATTATCGAATTTTTTCTTGACCCTTTCCGAAAATATCAAGATGAGGGACTCAGAGAAAGGTAAAGAGGCGAGGGTGAAATCAATGAGATCGTTAAAAATCGCGATCATTCATGACTGGCTGGTAACCTGTGCCGGGGCCGAGACGGTACTGGCCGAGATGTTAGCGCTATATCCAACGGCAGATGTATATTCCGTCGTGGATTTCATGCCGGAAAAAGACCGGCATTTTTTGCGTGGCCGCAATATCAGCTCGACTTTCATCCAGCAGCTGCCGCAGGCATCAAAACGCTATCGTTCTTACCTGCCGCTCATGCCTTGGGCCATCGAACGGTTCGATCTGTGCGCCTATGACCTGATCCTGTCATCATCACACGCCGTGGCCAAAGGGGTGGTGACACGTCCCGGCCAGCCGCACATCTGCTACTGTCATTCACCAATGCGATATGCCTGGGACATGCGGGAAGAATATCTGCGCGAGGCGGGGATTGATAAGGGCTTGGGCGGCTGGCTGGCCCGCTTTATTTTGGAGCGACTGCGCCGTTGGGATTTGCAAAACTCCGCCGGTGTGACCCAGTTTATCGCCAATTCCGGTTTTATCGCCGAACGGATTCGTCTTTCCTATGGACGGGATTCGGTTGTTGTCTATCCGCCGGTCGATACGCCATATTTTACTCCGGGCGGGGAAAAAGAAGGTTTCTATCTGGCAGCCTCGCGGTTTGTACCTTACAAACGGATGAACCTGATTGTGCAGGCGTTTTCCCGCATGCCGCAGCGGCGTTTGGTCGTGATCGGCGATGGTCCGCAATATGAAAAGGCCCAGGCGAATGCCGGAGCCAATATCGAATTTCTCGGTTATCAGTCGCGCGACGTGATGCGGGATTATCTGCGGCGGGCACAGGCCTTTGTTTTTGCTGCCAAAGAGGATTTTGGCATTTTGCCGGTCGAAGCGCAGGCCTGCGGCACGCCGGTGATCGCCTACGGCGCCGGCGGGGCGCTGGAGACGGTGCGTGGGATTGGAAGTGTGGGATCGGAGCGACCGACGGGGGTGTTCTTCGAAACCCAAACGGAGGAAGCACTCATCGCGGCGGTCGAATGGTTCGATAAAAATAAAGAGCGGTTTTTGGTAAATGTTTGCCGGGAAAATGCGCTGCGCTTTGCGCCGGAGAAATTTCGCCAGGAATACGCGGAGCAGGTTTCGGCAGTGCTGCAAAAAAACTAAGGATCCATTGGCGGGCAGGGAGGTTGGCAATATGCGAAAGTGGCTGATAGTATCCTGGATGAGCAGTGTGTTCTTGCTGGGACCTCACTGTTTAGCGGCGCCTCTGTTCGAGTCGACGCTGGGGGTCAATCACCATTTCACCCAGGATGTGGTGCGTGATGCCAAAGATATTGCCGATACGGCAGCCGCTGGGTTTCGACTGATCCGATATGACATGACCTGGGAACAAGTAGAGCGGAGCAAGGGAATCTATGATTTTTCCGTGTATGATCGCTTGCTGGAGCAAATGAGTTCCCAAAGCATACGACCGATGTTCATTCTGAATTATGGGAACCCGCTGTATGGAGAGTCCCTCTCAGCCAGGACTCCAGAAAGCCGGGAGGCCTTCGCTAAATTTGCCGCTGCTGCGGCGGCTCGGTACAGAGGACGAAACATCATTTGGGAGATATGGAACGAACCCAACATCGACCGTTTTTGGTCACCAAACCCAAACCCGTATGAATATCTTTCGCTGGTGATTGAGGCGGCGACAGCGATTCGCAGCGAGGATCCCCAGGCATACATCGTTGGCGGCGCTGTGTCGGGGGTGGATATTTCATTCCTTGCTATCTGCATTCGTCATGGTATGTTAAACTATGTCGACGCGGTGTCGGTGCATCCTTACCGAAGAGAGCGCCCCGAGACGGTGTTGCCGGATTACGAAAAACTATCGGCATTGATTCGCAAATATCAACCGGCAGGGAAAAATGTCGCGCTTGTTTCGGGTGAATGGGGCTATACGACCATGCAGGGGCGCTCAGAAGAAGAACAAGCCCGGTATTTTCCTCGGATGATGCTGCTGAATGCTTATGCCGGCATTGATTTCAGCATTTGGTATGACTTTCGCGATGACGGTACAGATAAGCGAAATGGTGAACATAACTTTGGACTGTATCGTTTTGATGGTCGAGAAAAGCCGGTGTTAGCAGCAGTTCGTGAGCTGTCGCGAAACTTGACGGGAAAACATTTCATGCGTCGCCTGTCATCTCGGTCCGACGACTTTTTGTTGGAGTTTGTGGATTCGAAAGGAAAAGCCTGTCTAGCCGCCTGGACGGTTCGCAAAGATCACCTCGCGGCGGTATCGGGCCGTGCAGAGGTGTATCTCACACAAACGCCGCAGTTTTTGGGTTGTCAGTGATGAACAAATAAAACAACAGTGATTGATTAGAGGGCTACTGGATGAGTCATCAAAAGAAGATCGATTTACTTAAATCAGCGATGCTTGCGGCAATCGTTGTTGTAGTTTGCACCGGTACCTCCGCTCTGTCGGCGGCACCGCAGTTGGGTTCTGAGAATACGATGCGTTGTGATTTTTCGGCAGCTGCCAGGGTCATGGGAGCAGAGTTTTTGTGGGAAGGGGCTTGTCTGGAGGGGTTGCCGACGGGTCGGGGAATGGCGAAATTCAGTGATGGGCGCTTGTACGCAGGCGAGATGGCGACGGGAATATTTGACGGTGGTGGAACTATCACACTGCCGGATGGGTCTCGCTATACCGGTGGGTTTACCCGTGGACAATATGAGGGACACGGGGTGTACACTTTTCCCAACGGCGATCGCTATGTCGGCAAATTTGCAGCCGGACTGATGCACGGCAGGGGAATATACCGCCGATTCGGCGGTGAGGAGCGTTATGAGGTGGAATATGAGAGGGGAAAGCAGATCCGGTTTGAAGTGGTCGTGCCTGCGGCGATGCTGCTGGAGGAACCTGCGTTGACCGGTGTTCTTTCGCCGATGTTGCGACAGGTGGTAAAGGTTCATCAATATATCCTGCACACACTGGGGCTTAGACCGACATACACTTCCGGCTACCGTGACGCGTCAAAAAATGCGGCGGTAGGTGGAGCCTTGCATTCGTTGCACATGGCAGGGCGAGCCGTGGACTTGGTTGTGCCAGGGATTTCGTCGGAACAGGAACGGATGGTGGCGGATTATGCCCGGAAACAGGGCTTGGGCGCTTTGTGGCATGGGGAGGGGGAAAATTATCATTTGCACTTGCAGCTGGAGGCAGAGTAGTTGCCGAAAGGTTTATTGCCTCACCACATGGATTTTTTCCGTCAACCGTTCTATTTTTCCCTGCAATAAGGCGGCCTGAATGTCTGCCGGCGAGATATTCTCTTTCCAATAACTCCAGCTATGCAGCACCTGCAGACCATGCAGGTGCTTTTTCAATACTTGCAGGTCCGTGTCCGAGATGATAATGATTCCCTTTTTCTCGCTCAGGAATTTTGTGATGACTGGCGTGGAACGGGCTTCTTTCACATCTTGTTGGAAATGGTAGGAAAAAAACCAAAGTTGTTGGGACAAACGCCCGGTTTCGATTCGCGCGGCCGCGATTGGTGCAGTGGAGCTGCGCAGTTCACGGGCGACATTTTGCGGCAGGCGTCCGTCGGTCAGACTGTCGATACCTTGGGCCAGCGTGGCGATGCTGATGGCAAATGCAACAGTCACGAGGTGGAGTTTGTATCGCCAGGCAAATCCAAACCCGGCGAACAGAGACAACGATGCCAGGAGAAAGAAACTGCGTTGCAACAAGCTGAACGGGGCGGTCCAGACAAGTACGGCGAGAACGGCGGCAGGGATCAATAGCAGGAAACCGGTTAGCCGCGAAGAAATTTTGAAACCGATTTTCTCGCTGTATTCCGCCCACATCGCCGCCGTCAGCAGACTGGCTGCAGGCACGACCGGCAGCAAGTACCAAGGGAGTCGGACGCGGGGGATCAGGTAAACAAGGATGATCGCTGTCGCCCATAGCAGAGGGAGGGAATAGGGGAAGGACAAGACGCGACGACGAAACGGCAATGCCAGCAGCGCGGTCAGGAGCAACAAGGTCCAGGGCAACTGCCATTGCAACGCATAGGTTAGAAACTGGCCTGCCGGGTAGACTGAAGGGTCGCCGAATTTGCCCAGATTTTCGGTGATGATAAAAAACTGGTACCAGTTGTCAAACTGGCCTTTGAAATACAACGCTACTGGCCAGGCGATCGTGCATAACATGGCGACGAACATCCCCAGCCAGGCGGTCGGCGAGAAAAACAGGAAGCGCCAGCCTTTGTGGAACAGGGCGACGCAAAAGCACAGCAAAAAAAGAATGGCTGCCGATACCGGGCCTTTTACCAAAACAGAAAATCCAGCTACAGCCCAGAACAAACCGGCCCAGTGGCCGGATTTTTTTTGCCAGGCTTTGACCAGAAAGGCCACAGCCAAAGTGATCCAAAGTGTAAACGGCATATCGAGCATGCCGACGCGTCCGTAGGTAAGAAAACCAAGCGATGTGGCGCTGATCAGGCCGGCCAACAGCCCCTGTCGTTCGCCATACAGCAGCTTGCCGATCCAACAGGTGAGCAAAGCGGTGACAAGCGACATCAGTCCGATCGCCAGGCGTCCCTGCAAAATCGGGTCTTGTCCGAACGGGAAGAACGGCATCATCATCCAGTAGGACAGCGGCGGCTTGTAATAGGCCGGCTCACCGAGCCAGTAAGTAATCCATAGTTCGCCTTTGGTGAACATTTCATAAGCAGTTCCGATGTACAGCCACTCATCATCGGTATAAAACGTAGAGTTAGCAGGGTCGATCAGAAACAGCAACGTGCCAACACAAACCAACAATAAAATAGAGCCGGCATCACGATTCAAAACTTTGGCTCCCTTCCAACTTAATTGGGGACTGTCCCCAATTAATTCTACCATACCCCATCAACCTTGCGGCGAAAAAAATATTTTCGTCGATTTTTGTCATCTCCTGTATGCTTATGTATGCTCCTGTCGTCTCCTGCTATCAACGAAAGGCAATCAAGATCAGCCTGGACGATTTTCACGACTTGTAATTAGAAAAAACCAGGCGTAAAATAAAACCTGTTTGTTGTATAAAACAGACAAATTTCAAAGGAAGGAGGAGAAACCATGATTACAATCCAACATTACGGACCTCTGTTTGCCAGGCTAAGACGCGAAAAGCAGATCAAAGCGTCGACGATAGCCCGACAAATCGGCATTTCAGAAGCGACTTATTCGCAAATCGAGACCGGCCGGCGAAGCGTCAGTCTCGAGCGAGTAGGCCGTATTTGTGAGGAGCTGAATTTGTCGACGGTCGACTTTGTAAAGCTGTGGCAAAAACAAGCAGTAATCAGACGAAAAAAATAGAACAGGAGAGGTGCATCCCGATGAACACAAAATACAACCAAAACGATAGCAAGGAATTTGAAATTTTCCTCAGCCAACAGGACCCCAGCAAGTTGCTTAATGGAAAATTTGTTGCCAAACATCTGGACATGAGTATGCAAACTCTTTATCGACTCTGCAAGAACCACTTGATTGATTATGTTAAGTTAGAGCGAAATGTACGGTTTGAAGTGCAGGCCGTACTAAAATACATCGCGACATGTAGGGTGGCGGCAAAATGAACTACATTAGCCAATTGAACGGGTTTCGCAGGTGGCGGGGGCAGCATGCTCTGTCCCCGTTTGCCCAGTTGCTGTGGTATAGCCTGACGGTGGAACAAAACCATCGTCTCTGGCCGGAACGATTTTGCATCTCCAGCACCGACCTGCGTCAGATCATGGGCGGCGTCGGTCCCAACACGCTGCGGCACGCTCGCAGTGAACTGATCGAAGCCGAGTTGGTCGAAGCGACGGTGGCGACATGCGGCGGCCAGGTAACGGAGTATCGGATGATCCAGCTCTACGAAGAAATCCCTGCAGCGGAACCCTCTGCGGAACCGTCCCAGGAACCATCCGCAGAAGCTTCCGAATGCACCGGAACGCCGATAAATAAACCCGCAACGCCGCTGCTAAAACCTATAAACCTTAAAACGGTAAAACAGGAATGTAAACCAGGGAGGTGCAAGCAAGATGGCGGAACCATCGAAAGAGGACTGGCAAGCCCTGCTCGACAAACTACGGCAACGGGGAACGCCGTCATCGGCAGTAGCCGCAGCCGAACCAACTGGGGCGCCGAACCCCTGTATGGCCTGTGAACCGAAACAACTGGAGCAGTGCGGCGTGTTCTGCCGCTATCAACAGGCCAGCTTCGCCGCGATCGAGTTGCGAGGCGTACCGAAGGAGCTGCGGCAACCGGTGGCTGTCGTGCGCGAATACGCCGAGAAGTTGCCGTCGCATCTGGCGGCTGGTGAAGGCTTGGTGCTGCGGGGCCCGGTGGGAACGCTAAAAACAACCCTGGCGGTGGCGGTGTTACAGTATTGCCTGCAACTGGGCGAACGGGCGTTGTTTCTCACCATGCCGTCGCTCATCGACAGCATCTTCTCGGCCAAGGCGGTATCGCCCGAAGACTGGTTGCGGTTTGAAAGCCGGCTGCGTCAAGTGCCGCTGCTGGTGCTGGACGACCTGGGCGCCGAGTGGGGGAGCAGCTATGTGACGAGCAAGATCGACGCGATTTTTTCCGAGCGCTATAACCGCAAAAAATCCACCATCGTCACCACCAACCTCGCCGGCCAGGCGCTTCGCTCGCGTTACCCCGACCGGATCATCGACCGGCTGCGCGAAACGACGCAGATCATCACGTTCAACACGGAAGAGAGCTTGCGACTTTCGCTAGACGAAAGCTAAACCCTTTGACTGTAAGGGTTTTCAGGACTATAATATAGACATAAGGTTGATTTAACAAACTTCATAGCGCTTCAGCGGGAGACGAAGGCGCAAAACAGTTGGGGTATTACGCGATACGCGTTTACCATAAACCAGCTCCCGCTGCACGAAAGACACGATCTAATCCGGATCGTGTCTTTTGCGTTTCCGAGAGCGAGGGAAATGAAATCGGGGACTGTCCCCGGTGGGACTGTCCCCGATTTCATTTCCCTCAAACAACCAGAAAGGAGGTGAAAATCATGGCAGTAGTCAGCACACCGCAAGCCGGACGTCTGACAGTGAACGTGTCCGAGATCGTCAGCGGCAAGGAAGTGACGCACGCGCGAAACTTCTCTGGCCTCAAGGCCGGAGCCAGCGACCAGGACGTGTTCGACGTCGGGTCGGCGATCGCCGGGCTGCAAAAGCTGACGGTGGTCGGGATCACCCGCACCAGCGCAGCCGACCTGGCGAACGAGTAGGGAAGTAGTGACTTGCAGGATAAATATTTCTTGCTGAGTTTTTCGTCGCTATTCGTTTCGCCTCAATCATAAAATTTTTTAGCCGGTTCGAATGCGACTTCCTGTCGCTCAAACCTAAAATCAGCTTCCTGCTGATTTTGCCGGCAAAATTTTAGCTTATCGGCGACGAATTATACGCCTCAAAACAATGCAATAGCATATTTTATCCTGCAAATCAAAACATCCCAATTTAATGAAAGGAGGGAACCGCCATGGCTATGGAAAAGGAACTGGAAATCGTCTGCAAAACCGCGATGGATGGGCAGCATGTGCTGAACGTGCCGGCGCCGCTGGATGACCTGACGCTGGTCGCCGCAACCGCCGCCGCCAACACGATCATCGCCAAGAACGTGTTTGCGACCAAGACCGGCGATCTGACCGGCATCGCCGAGATCCGCATCCGCACCACCGAAGTCAACTCGTTGGCTTAACCCCGGCGGGAAACGACATGGAACTGACGCAAATGGTCGGACAGGTCGGCTTCCCGATCGCGGTCGCCTTGTGGCTGCTCATTCGACTCGGTGCGACCCGTTCTCCCGAAATTCAGACCATGGTCTGAAGGGATGGGGGGCAATGAAGGTCCGAATATCTTCATCGACAACTTGAATATCGAAGCTGGGCGCGAGGAAACTCAATTCCCAGCCCCTGTGGTGGACAGGGAACAGCATCGCCCACGCCGCGCGGAATTGACATACCGAACGGCGCCAGCATGGGTGAAACGCGGGTAACCCGGAGTCCGACTTGGGAACTCCCGCAAGCAGGTAAAGCAGGAACAGCGAAAGCGAACGCATGCGTGAACCACCGTCAACGAGAACAAGCCCCCAACGCGGACCGAAGGGCTTGGTCCAAAACGGACAAGGATATGAGGCCGGCTTCTCGAGCCATGACCGGCTCCACACTCAGAGAAACCCGGTGGATAGTGCGGTTCTAACCTTTACGCAAAACGATATTCAGGAACGGGGTAACCCTCCCCTGGCTCTCCAAATTGTTTTGGAGCAGGCAGTCAGCCGCATGCCAGCGGAGGGAAGGATGGGCCAAGAAGCAAATGCCGCCGGGAAAGCCGGCGGATAAGCCGACGTGGCCCCGATTTTCCAAATGGTATATCGAGAGTAGGAGTGGATATGTCATGGACACGGCAACATTGCCGATGGATGAATGGAAAACCATTTGCTGGCCTCAGGTCGAGCGGGCGGTTTTCAAGCTTCAAAAACGAATCTACCAGGCAACTCTTCGAAATGACAAAAGAAATGTACAGAGACTGCAACGGCTTCTTGCTTCGTCATGGGCCGCCCGGCTTCTGGCCGTGCGGCGCGTGGCGCAGGACAATGCCGGGAAGAACACTCCCGGCATAGATAAGATCGCCCGCATCAGTCCAGAAGACAAAATCCAGTTGGCCAAGCAGCTCAAAGAGATTCCTGCGCCACAGCCAGTACGCCGAGTATATATCCCGAAACCGGGAAAAACAGAACGGCGACCACTGGGAATCCCGGTCATGCAAGACCGGGCGGCACAGGCGCTGGTCAAGCAGGCCCTGGAACCGGAATGGGAAGCCCGGTTTGAACCGGATAGTTACGGCTTCCGCCCCGGCAGGGGGTGCCATGATGCCATTCAATACATATTCGAACAGATCATGCATCAACCGAAATATGTACTGGATGCGGACATTGCAAAATGTTTCGACCGCATCGACCACAACGCGCTCCTCGACAAGATGGGCGCAGCCCCACGGGTGCGTCGCATGGTACGGGGCTGGTTAAAAGCTGGAGTAATGGAAGGCGACATATTCGAACGCACAGAACAAGGTTCCCCGCAAGGTGGTGTGATTTCGCCGCTACTGGCGAACATCGCCTTGCATGGATTGGAAAATGAGATCATGCACCAGAGTCCTCGCACACGCAGAGTTGCAGGAATGGACCTTGTCTGGACGCCGCGGGTTATCCGTTACGCGGATGACTTCGTGATCATGCACCGTAACTTGGAAGATATTCATAAACTTCGTAAGGTAACGGAAGATTGGCTAAAGACTATGGGTCTGGAACTCAGTCCGACCAAAACCCGCATCGTCCATACATTGGAAGCGATCAACGGGCAACCGCCGGGCTTTGACTTCCTCAGCTTCCATATACAACAGGTACCGGCGGGGCAAAGACGTACCCGGCGGTATACGAACAGTGGAGAACGGTTGCCATTCCTTCCGCTGATTCGTCCCAGCAAGGACGCAGTCCTTCGTCACCACCGAAAACTGGGAGAAGTCATTGACAGCCTCCAGGCTGGTACACAGGAGAAACTGATTCGCGTACTCAACCCGATTATTCGGGGCTGGTGTCGGTACTATTCCACCCAGGCCTCCGCTAGAACGTTCAGCAAACTGCAGCACGTTCTCTGGGAAAAACTCTGGGCGTGGATGAAACGTAGACATCCAAACAAAGCGAAGAAATGGATCTACCGAAAATATTGGCACTACAACGGCAAGAGATGGCAGTTCCAGTCTCCGGAGGGAACGACCTTGTACATGCACGGAGAAACACCGATTCGTCGTCACATCAAAGTGGACAGAAAACGCAGTCCTTATGATGGGGATTGGCTGTACTGGGCCACTCGGATGGGGCGGCATCCGGAACTGGACAACTACGTCGCAAGACTTCTCAAAAAACAAAAGGGATGTTGCGCGATATGCGGATTGTTTTTCACCCGGATGTCAGAACCGGTGGCCGTCATGGAGCAAATCCAAGGCGAGCAAAGCAAAGGCCAAAGGAAAATCAGTCAACTAGTACATGAACACTGTCGTCAGAAGAAGCGCTCTTTAGAAAGTATGGAGAGTTGAGGAGCCGGATGACGGGAAACTGTCAAGTCCGGTTTTGAAGCCGAGTCAGTGGGGCGACTTTCTGGCTTAGGGTAACACAAAAAACTGGAGTCGTTCGAACGGGCAGCCGCGGCGCTCGCGGCCAGGCTGGAGGCGCACAGCAGCCGCTGCCTGGAGTGCCGGGAATACCACCGCAGACAAACCGAACGAAGTGAAAGAAACGAGAGGAGTGCATAACCTATGAGTCCATGGAGTCAATACAACGAAGCGATCCTGGCGATTTTGGCCATCGTGAAGAAAACCGTGCCGCTGACCGGAGTGCAGCGGCGACGGATCGACGAAGCGGAAGAATTGGTCGATGCGATCATCGATATCATCGCCCTGGAAGAAGAAGCAAATGAAGACACAGACGATGACGAATTCATCGCACTGCAATAATGAGGATCGCGATCGATCCTGGCCACTCCGGGCCCTGCGAGCCCGGAGCCTGCGCCGAAGGAGTGACGGAGGCGGCAGTCGTGCTGGCAATCTCCGACTATCTTTCGCAGTTACTCGTTGCCGCAGGCCACTCGGTAATGATGACCCGCAGCGGCGACTGCCCGCTGACCGGACTGAAATGGCGGGCCTTGCTGGCAAACTGCTGGCGGGCCGACCTGTTCATCAGTATCCACGCCAATAGTTACAGCGAGCCAACCGCGCATGGGTCGGAAGTGTACTACTATCCCGGTAGCCGTTACGGCCTGACGCTGGCCCGGCTGATCCAGGCAGAGATGGTGGGGCGACTCGGGACAACCGACCGAGGGTTCAAACACGCAATGTATACTGTGCTGGAAGACACAATCTGCCCGGCGGTGCTCGTAGAAACCGCTTTTCTATCCAATCCTGACGAACGTAAACTGCTGACGGAGCCGGATAGCCAGCAGCTGTTTGCTGAGGCCATCGCCGAAGCGGTGGCTAGGTTCCCCAAAGAGTCCCGGATATCACTGATAGATTGAGCTTAATTATTCGTATTATCGTCTGAATCCTGTCGTTAGCGGCAGGATTTTTTTCATTAATCACGAATTGTTATTCATATAATTGAATTTGGTATGCAAGGAGGTCTTTGCTTGGCACACCAGGACATGCACCAACGTGACGAACGCTGGGAATTGGCCAGTCGAGCAGCGCAGGAAGGGATCTGGGACTGGGACTTGAGGACGAACAAGGTTTATCGGTCGGAAACGTGGTTTGAACTGTTTGGCTACGAACCGGGAGAGTTGGCTGATAACCCCTGGGTCTGGGAGAACATGATCCATCCCGACGATGCAGCCGAAGTGCTGGACGCACGCCGTAAACACATCGACGGGATGGTTGAACGATATTATGTTGAGCATCGTATGCGATGCCGCGATGGCAGGTATCGTTGGTTTTTGTCGCGTGGGCAAGTGATTCGCAATGATCAGGGCGAACCGATTCGCATGACTGGTTTTTACACCAATATTGATGCGAGGGTGGCGGCGCGGGAGCAGTTGCTGCGCGAGAATAAGGCGCTACGGATTTTGAACGAGGTGTCCTTGCGGGCGTTGGCGAATCAGGACCATGAGGTGACACTGACTTATTTGCTAAACCGGGCGCGGGATTATATGAACGCGGACAAAGCGTACCTGTTTTTGCTGGATGCGCGCGAGGATGTGATGCGGGCGCATAGTCTGTGCGGCTATATCGGCCCCAGCATTCTCAAGGTCAAGCGGGGCGAGTTTCTGGTGGGTCGGGTGTGGGAAACCGGTGAATATGGCTATCAGGACCAGTTTGACGAATGGCCGGGGCGACCACCCACGCCGGATTCCAGCCAGATCAAGACCGGGATCGGCATGCCGCTGAAGCTGGGCAGGGTGTTGGTGGGTGTGATCACGATGGGGTTTCAGCACAATCGAACGGTTGCCGAGGATGAGGTGGAGAGTCTACGGCAATTTGCCGCGATTGCAGCGCAAATCGTGGGGAATCGCGAAAAAATGCTTGCCCAGGCGAGCACGGCGCCGACAGAAATAGCTGTTGGACTAGCGGACAAGCAAGATTTGCGTCAGGAACTGATTGAGGCGTTAATTGACGGAAAACCGATGACCTCACGTGAGCTGGCGTTGCAGGCGCGAAAATGCGGTTTGGCCGAATCGGCGGCTTTTGTGGCTATGCAGGCGGAAATCGATTCGCCGAAGGGGTTTGGGCAGGAAGTCCATTACTTTATGAATCCGCAGGCGGGATGTGTCTGGCGACGTGACCGTAAGCTCCATCTGCTTGTTTTTTCCGAGGAGGCTGTTGTTGAAAAGAAAACGGCGATAGCTAGAGCCGAGGAGATGTTATCACGGCTGCAGGCACTGACGCCAGAGCTTCCTTGCCGCATCGGGATTGGGCTTCCCTGCACCAGTTTGCGCGAGTTGGGGTCCGCGTTTCAGCAGGCGGCGGAGGCGTTGGAAATCGGTCCGCGTCTGCACCCGGACAAAAATGTGCACCATTACCTGGATGTCGGTCTGATCCATGTCTTGTCGCGCCAGAAAGACCGGCGTTATGTCGAGGTATATTTGCAGCAGACGCTGGGAAAACTGGTGGAGTATGACCTACAAAAAAATGGACATTTGCTGGAGACCTTGGCGGCGATTCTCAAAGAGCCGAGTTTGCGCGGCGCAGCGGAAGCGTTGTTCATCCATACGAAAACGTTGATGTATCGTAAGCAGCAAATTGAAGAATTGCTCGGCGAATCGCTCGATAATTCGGCGATCCGGTTGAACCTGATGCTGGCGCTGCAACTCTACGGGGTGCAGCAAAAGGAGTGAAGGATAATTGGGGCCTGTCCCCAATTAATTAGGGTTCGATTCTCGCCAAGTCGTCCAAACGGTCAAAATGTTTGTCGAACGAGTAAAGCTCATGAATCCCTTTGGCAATCAGCTGTGATGCCATAAACGCGTCGGTCCAGTCGATGTTTTTTTCGACATAATAGTCTAATGCTGCAAGGGCCTGTGCTTTGTTTGAACAATGCAGGCCCTTAAGTTCGATAATTCGTCGCATAGCAAGGCGAATATTATATGTCTTACTTAGAATTGTAGTATGGTGGTATTGTTGTGTAAAGTGCGATGCAAGGGGAGTAGAAAATAAAAATATTGCAGAGGGAAGGCGGGAGATATATAATTAACTCATAAGTAAGTAACTCGTGAGTTAATAGAGGTGCGAAATGTTTATCGGACGGATACGGGAAATGGATGTGTTGCATCGACTGACGGCTGCTCCGGGGTTTCAGTTTCTGGTGCTGTACGGGCGTCGCAGGGTAGGCAAGACAACGCTGCTCAGCGAATTTTGCCGGGGGCGAAAGGCGATTTTCTTTGTTGCCGACGAGTTCGACGCGAAAACTTCATTGGACAGATTTTCACGACAGTTGCTTTCCTGGGCCGGACTCGCGGAAATCTCTCAACCTTTCGCATCGTGGGATGCTGCCTTTGAGTTTTTAGCTTCGCGAACGGAGCAGGAACGCGTGGTGTTGGTGCTCGACGAGTATCCTTGCCTGGCGGAAGCGTATCCTCGAATTTCTTCGCTGTTGCAGAATTTGATCGACCATCGGTTCGCGGCGGGTCAGCTGTTCTTGATTTTGTGCGGCTCATCGGTCGGGTTCATGGAGCGGGAAGTTCTGGGCGAAAAGAGTCCTTTGTTTGGTCGCCGCACGGCGCAGATTCAATTGCAGCCGTTGCTTTTCGCCGAGAGTCGGCTCTTTTTCCCCGAATGGAAGGCAGAAGACCAGCTGGGCGCGTATGGTATTCTAGGCGGCATACCGCAGTATCTGAAGCAGTTTGCTCCTGCAGAGACCCTGGCAGATAATGTGAGAGAACGCCTGTTGGAGAAAACGGCCTACTTGTATGAAGAACCTAAAAATCTGCTCAGGCAGGAGCTCAGGCAGCCAGCCTTGTACCATTCGATTTTGACTGCTGTCGCCGGCGGGGCGAGTAAAATTGGCGAGATTGCCGACAAAATAGGCGAACCCAGTGACAAGGCGGCCAAATATGTCGGTACGTTGGTAGACTTGCGCATTTTGAAGAAGGAACTTCCGATAGGCGTTCCCGCGGCAAGCCGCAAGACGATCTATCGCATGGAAGATGCTTTTTTTTCCTTTTGGTACCGTTTTGTGTTTCCGTCGACCAGTGCTTTGGCTCAGGGTATGGGAGCTGTAATCTGGTCTACCCGGGTTGAGCCTTACCTGAACGAATATCTGGGGTCCGTTTTCGAGGAGGTTTGCCGTGAAACGCTGTGGCAATGGAACCAAGCGGGTCGGTTGCCTTTTGTTTTTGATCGGATGGCTCGTTGGTGGGGGAATGATGCCTTGCTGCGGCGGGAGGCGGAACTCGATATCGTAGCGACGGATGGCAGGGCGGCCTTGGTGGGGGAATGCCGCTGGAGAAACGAGCCGGTCGGGCGTGCGGATGTGGAGGCGCTGCTGGATAAAGGGCGTTTGCTGCATTTTGATGATTATTACTATGTTTTTTTTGCCAAGCGCGGTTTTCGGACGGGGGCGCGGGAGTTGGCAGCCGATTCCAATGGTCGCCTCACCTTGGTATCTTTCGCGGACATGGTGAAGTAGGGCGTGAAGCAAAGGAACCGCGAATTAATTGGGGACTGTCCCCAATTAACAGATTCTTGACGCACCGCCTCCATTGTTATAACATAAATTATAACAATGGAGGCGGTGTTGGTATGAAGGCGAAGATATCGCAAATCGGCAATTCGGTCGGCGTGATTCTGCCGAAAGAAGCCGTGGCGCGGCTAAAAATAAAAAAAGGCGACAGTGTTTTTTTGACGGAAACGTCAGAGGGCTATGTCGTGACGCCATACGACCCGGAGTTTGAAAAACAGATGGCGGTGGCGCGGGAAGGCATGACGGAATATCGCAACGCTTTGCGGGAACTGGCCAAGTGAAGGCTTGGCACTGGCTGGTTGAAGGAGTCGTTATTGCCGTTCACGCCGAGCAGATTGCCGAGCATGGCGGCAGCGACGGGATTCGCGATCGCGGGCTTTTATCATCAGCCCTGGACCGGCCACGCAACTTAGCGGGATATGGAATGCCGACAGTATTTGACCTGGCGGCGGCCTATGCCTTAGGCATCATGCAGAATCATCCTTTTATCGATGGCAACAAGCGGACAGGCTTTTTGGCTGCTTATGTTTTTTTGGCATTGAATGGCTGGAAACTGATTGCGGCCGAAGCGTCTGCGGTGGAAGCGGCGTTGGCGCTGGCAAGCGGCAGGATGAGCGAAGCGGAATTTGCCGGTTGGCTGAAAGCGCAGTCGGTCAGACGGATTTAGTGGAGCAGGGAGAGGAGTGGTTGGCGTGCTGGATTTGCGAAGTTTGAAACAAGCGGTGGAAGCGTTGAAGATTGCTTTTGAAATTTATGACCATAATTTGCTTGAGGAGTTTATGCCGGAGAAAATCGTCTTGCGGGACGGGGTCATTCAGCGGTTTGAGTTTACGTTTGAGCTGTCATGGAAAATGCTGAAACGCTATTTGGAAGAATTCGGTCTGGAAAAGGTCGATGGCTTAAACAATCGTGATTTATTTCGCGTTGGATTCGAGCAAGGGTTGCTGGATGATCCGGAAGCGTGGTTTCATTATCTAAAGATGCGCAATCAATCCAGCCATATTTATGATGCCGGCAAAGCCGCTGCTGTTTTTGCATCGGCGAGGCAGTTTCAACTGGCGGCGCAGGAATTGCTGAGTCGGCTGGAGGCGAAAAGCCGCTGATGGATCTTAAGCCACAACAGTTGGAACAAGTCAGGAAGATTTTGCAGCAGCATGTGCCGGAGGCGACGGTTTATGCGTTTGGCTCGCGGGTGCGGATGACCGCCAAAGCGCATTCGGACCTTGATCTGGTGGTTGTGGCAGCTACTGTAATTCCGCTCGAACAGATGCAGTTGCTGGAAGAGGCTTTTGCCGAGTCGGATCTGCCGTTTCGCGTGGATGTGCTGGATTGGCATGCGATTTCGACCGAGTTTCGTGAGCAGATTGCGGCGTGTCGCGAGCGTTTGTGAGCGAAGCAGGGGGGCAGGGAGGTGACAGGCGTGATCAACCGTCGAGAGCAGACATTGGAGCGGGTAAAAGATATCGTTCTCGGCGAGATTGCCGACGCCAACGTCAAGGTGTATTTGTTTGGCTCGTGGGCGCGGGGGGAAGAGCGACGATCTTCGGACATCGACATCGCGCTGGATTGGGTTGGCGGTGCGCCGCCGGATAAGTTGGCCCGCCTGCGTGACGTTTTGGCGGAGTCTGATGTGCCATTTCGCGTGGATGTAGTAGATTTGTCGAGCGCTGGCGAAGTTTTGGCTGGTAAAGTCGCTAAAGAAGGTGTGCTATGGAAAGGTTGACGGAACGGTTGGCTGTGGCGTCAAGGGCGCTCGAACGTCTGCGGCGGATCACGGAATTGCCGCAGATTGGCGAGATCGAGCGTGATGCAGTGATTCAGCGGTTTGAATTTACGTTTGAAGCGGTTTGGAAAGCGGCGCAATTCCATTTGCTGAAAATGGAGGGGCTTGATGTGGCGTCACCGAAAGCCGCGATTCGCGCCTGCCGTGAAGTGGGGCTGCTGGATGAACAGGAAGCGATGCAGGCTCTGCGAATGGCTGATGACAGGAATTTGACGGTACACACTTACAACGAGCAATTAGCGGAGCAAATTCTTGAGCGAATCATGGGATATCAGGTTTTGCTGGATCACTGGCTCACGGCAATGAAAAATATTCAGATCACATGATTTATCTGCTAAAATTTTTCTACTCCTGGTTGTTGCCGCCGGCGATTTTTGTTTTGCTGCTGCTAGGGCTAGGCTGGCGGCTGCGCAAAAAAAATGCCAGTGCCGCAGTCGGCCAGTGGCGACGTGATTGTCGTGCTGGGCGGCGGTAGCTTGGCGGATGTGCCATTGCCGCAGGGATGGTCGGGGCAAGTGACTGACGGTCCGGCGCAGCGGATATTAGGCGCTTTTGTTTTGCATCGCCGCAGCGGCTTGCCGGTGATTCCGTCCGGCGGCGAGGTCTTTCGCGGCAATGGTGCGGAGGCGCAGATCATGCGGGATGTGCTGGTGAGTCTGGGCATGGCGCCGGACAAGGTGGTTGCCGAGGCAAAGAGCCTGAATACGCAGCAAAACGCCGAGTTTACCGCCGGGCTGCTGCGCCAATACGGCTGGCAGCGGCCAGTGCTGGTGACCTCGGCGTTTCATATGCGGCGAGCGGTGGAGGAGTTCAAGCGGGCGGGGGTGGCGGTGACGCCGTACCCGGTAGGCTACAGCGTGCTACGCAGCAATTATTGGAATGCGCTGAGCTGGGTGCCGTCGGCGGACGCTCTCTGCGGGACTAGCCTGGCGCTGAAGGAGTACCTGGGACTGGCGGCAGTGCTGCTAAGATAATTGGGGACAGTCCCCAATTAATACGTCGTCAGGAATGGCCGATTCCGTCACGAGTCGACTTGGTCGATTTTTCTCTGGTGCCTGATTCATTTGTAAAGATTGCATTGCAAGGTGGGGTGGAAATATGGAAAAAACGCCGGACGCATTCGCTCTTCACGTGACGCAAATGGTGAGTTTAATCAGGCAACGGACGGGAGCGTTTTTAATTATTTTGTTCGGGTCATATGCCAAAGGTTTGGCCCGCAGCGATAGTGACATCGACATTGCCTATGCCGGTGAGCAGACGCTGAGCGCATACGATAATTTTATGTTGGCGCAGGAGTTGTCTGTGCTGTTGGGAAGAGATGTCGACTTATTGGACCTGTCGCAGGCATCAACAGTGATGAAGGCGCAGATTGTTGCTTATGGCAAGGTTGTTTTTTGTTCGGATGAAGGAAAGCGCCAATATCTCTATATGAGAGCGCTTAAGGAATATGCAACACTAAGCGAAGAAAGGGCCGTCATCGTGGACTCGATTGCATATAGGGGGGCTGTATATGCCGACTGATGTGATTTTGAACAAGGCGCAAATCATCGAACGATGCTTGCGACGTGTAAAAGAGGAGTATGAGGATTCGCCAGTAAATCTGCAAAACATTACAAAGCAGGATTCGATCATTCTCAACTTGCAGCGTGCTTGTGAAGCGGCGATGGATATGGCGATGCATATGGTAGCGGAGCATAGGCTCGGGTTGCCTCAGAGCAGCCGAGAGGCTTTCTCTTTATTGAGTGAAAATGGCTTACTGACACCGGAACTGTCGAAGCGACTGCAGGCGATGGTGGGGTTTCGTAATATTGCCGTACATGATTACCAGAGCGTTAATTTAGTGATTTTGCAGAGAATTATCGAGAACAATATGTCTGATTTGAAACAGTTTGCAGAGATTATGTTGAAGAGCTAAGTAAATGTAAATTGGGGCCTGTCCCCAATTATTTCTTTGCAAGTTCTACCGCCGCCGTCACCACTTCCTGCGGGTCGATGTGCAGCAAACAAGTGAAGCGGGGACAGGTTTCTTTGACGCAGGGGCCGCCGCACTCCCAGGCGGTTGGCCGGATGATGCGATGGTTGGTGCCGGCCGGACGCCAGCGGGCCGGGAAGTCGCTGCGAAGGGGAAAGATATCGACGACCGGGACGCCGAGGGCGGCGGCCAGGTGGCCGGTGCCGGTATCGGGACAGATAAAGACGTTCATTTGCTCGATCAGGGCGGCGGTTTCGCGAAGCGAACAAGCGCCGGCAAGATCGAGGACACCCTCTACTTGCGCCGCCACACTGGCTGTGAGCGGCTTTTCTGCTTGCGTGCCGGTCAGGATGACTGTGAAGCCTTTTTGGATCAGTCCTGCGGCGATATCGACGAACCGGTCGAGCGGCCAGCGCTGTTCATCAACTGCCAGGCCTTTGCAGATATGCAGGCCGCAGATCGGCCTGTAAGAGGCGAGGCCTTTTGTTTTGAGAAATTCTGCCGCCCATGTTTTTTCGGCTGCGCTAGTAACAACGACCGGTTCCAGTTCGCCGTCAGGCTGGCAGCCAATCGCCCGGGCATAGTCGAGCTGAATGTCGGCCCAGTGACTGGTGGTATCGCCATAGACGGAACGAACCCGGACCGGATGCGTGAACAGAAAACTATAGCTGAGTCGTCCCCCCTGACCGACGCGGGTCGGGAGGCCGGCGAGCGTAGTGAGCCAGGCATGTCTGCTGACCGACCAGGGGACGAGCACGGTATCGAAACGGTGTTGACGTAGCCGCTTCGCATTGCTCAACAGGGGAGCGGCAGGATCCAGGTCAAGCAGGGAGTCGATGTGGGGATGATTCTCCAGCAAGCCGGCGAAGCGGTGCTGGGCCCAAAATGTGACGCGGCAACCGGGATAACAGCGGTGCAGCGCTTCGGCCAGTACCGAAGAAAGCAGCAGGTCGCCCATGCCGCCGTGGGTGATGATAACGAGGATATTTTGGTGTTGGGGCATGAACAGACTCCTCCTGGCAAAGTAATCGGCGACTGAATAATTGGGGACTGTCCCCAATTATATCATTAATTGGGGACTGTCCCCAATTAACCCCGGCAAATTTGTCAACAGTCCCCAATTTCTTTTTCTGCAAAACCCGGTTTGGGCAGGAAGTGGGCGACGTTTTGCAGAATAAACATAGCATATTGCATTAATAGCTGCGGTAATGATTGCAGCAATGATTGCAGCAATGATTCGGAAAGGACTTGATAGGGAATGAAGATCATTTTGCTGGCGGGAGGTGGCGGCACACGCCTCTTTCCGCTTTCGCGTGCCCGCTTCCCCAAACAGTTTCTCAAAGTGACCGGCGAAGAATCGCTGTTTGCCCAGACTGTGCAGCGGTTTTTGGCGGTGACAGATGCGAGCGACCTGGTGGTGATCACCAATCGGATGCACGAACATCTGGTCAAAGCCGAGCTGGCGGCCAGCGGCGCTGCCGCAGCCCATGTGGTGCTGGAACCGGAAGGGCGCAACACCGCGCCGGCGATCGCGCTGGCAGCGGCGTTTTGCCGCGACAAGCTGGCGTCTACGGAGTCCGAAGTCCTGTTTGTCACGCCCTGTGACCACGTGATCAAGCCGGTCGATGTCTTTGCCGCCGGCGTGCTGGATGCGGTAAATTTGGCATCGGATGGCAGCATCGTCACCTTTGGCGTCAAGCCGACTGCGCCCGAAACGGGCTATGGCTATATCCAGGCCGGCGAGGCGGCGGGCGGTGCGTTCGCCGTGCAGTCGTTCCGCGAAAAACCGGATCGTCAGACGGCGGAAGAGTATCTTGCCGCAGGCAACTATTACTGGAACTCCGGTATGTTTGCCTTTACCATGGGCCGTTTTCTGCAGGAACTGGCGGCGCAGCAACCGGAGATCGCCGCGCTGACGTCAGCGCCTGTGGAGACCGTGCTGGGCGAGTTTGGCCGGATGCCAGACATTTCGATCGACTACGGCATTATGGAGAAGGCCGACAGAGTGAGGGTGATTCCGCTCGCCGCCTACTGGAACGATATCGGTTCCTGGGATGCGATCTACGACGTGCTGGGCAAGGATGCCGCCGGCAACGCGGTTAAGGGAGACTGCATCAATATCGACTGCACCAATACACTGATGCTGTCGCATCGTCACTTGGTCGCCGGGATTGGACTAGAGGACCTGTTGGTCGTCGAAACGGCGGATGCGATTTTGGTGGCGAAAAAAGGCGAGTCGCAAAAGGTGAAGGATGTGGTGGCCCAACTGAAAAACCGGGGCCGTCGTGAAGCCAGCGAGCACCTGACCGACTATCGCCCTTGGGGCAGCTACACGATCCTGGGTGAAGGCGCCGACTACAAGATCAAACGGATCACTGTCAATCCGGGCCAGGTGCTGAGTCTGCAGATGCATCATCATCGCAGCGAACACTGGGTGGTGGTGAGCGGCACGGCGCTGGTGACGATCGGCGACAGAGAGCAGCTGATTTGTGAAAACGAGAGCGTGTTTGTGCCGCAAACGGTGAAGCATCGCCTGTCCAACCAAGGGAAAGTGCCGCTGGTGATGATTGAGGTGCAGAGCGGTCGCTATCTGGGTGAAGACGATATCGTGCGGTTTGAGGATGTCTACGGCCGGGCTGGCCAATAATCTGAGCGGTTTAGTTCGGGAGGGAATATTGTGGCAAAAATCAAGTTTGGTACCGACGGCTGGCGCGGTGTGATCAGCGAAGACTATACGTTCGCCAATGTGCGGTTGGTCGCGGCGGGGATCGCCGACTGGGTGAAGCGGCGCGAGGAACAAGCCAAGGGTATCGTGGTCGGTTTTGATGGTCGTTTTTTGTCGGCGAAGTATGCCCAGGATTGCGCGGCGGTGCTGGCCGACGAAGGGGTGAAAGTCTGGTTGGCGGACGCAATGTTGTCCAGCCCGGCGCTGACCTGGCAGGTGAAGGACCGGCAGGCGGCAGGCGGCGTGATGATCACGGCCAGCCACAACCCGCCGGAATACAACGGACTGAAGTTCAAGGCGGCATTCGGCGGCTCGGCCCCGCCGGAGCTGGTGGCGGAAATCGAGTCCTGCGTCAACCGGCTGGAAGCTGAAAAAGCGGTCATTGCCAAACGCCCGTTGCCGGCGTCAGTGGGAAAATACGCTCCGGGGCCGTCGTATCTGGACCATGTCCGGCAGATGCTGACCCCGGAAGTGTTGATGAACTTCAAGCAAAAGATCGTGTTTGACGTGATGCACGGTTCGGCGCAGGGCTATCCGAGCGAGCTCGCGAAAACCTACGGCTTGGACTTGTGTGAAGTGCGCAGCAGTTACGATCCGATGTTTGGCGGAGTCAATCCGGAACCGATTGAGAAAAACCTGGCGGCGCTGCGTGAAGCGGTGCTGTCGCAAAAAGCTTATATCGGGCTGGCAACTGATGGTGATGGCGACCGGATCGGTGCAATTGATGCCGATGGCCGCTACATTACGCCGTATCAGATTTTTTGCCTGCTGATGAAATACCTGGTGGAAAAGCGTGGTATGCGAGGCTTGGTGGTGCAGACGCTGACGCTGTCCGAACAGGTGAAGCGGCTGACGCAGAAATACGGATTGGAAACCCGCCAGACGCCGGTCGGGTTCAAGTACGTAGCCGAACTGATGGTAAAGGAAGATATTCTGATCGGTGGCGAAGAGTCCGGCGGTTTGTCGGTGAAAGGCTACATTCCCGAACGGGATGGGATTTTGCTGGGCTTTTTGCTGGTCGAGACTGCGGCGGCTTACGGTAAGACGCTGGGGCAGCTACTGGATGAAATGGCGGACGAACTGGGCTACTTTGCCTATGACCGACGCGATCTGCATCTGGACCTGGCCCGCAAGGACCGGCTGGTGAAAGCGCTGGAAACGGCGCCGCCGCAAAAACTGGCGGGTAAAGATGTGCTGGCGGTGATTGCCGGCGATGGAACAAAACTGGAGTTTGCCGATGGCTGGGTAATTTTCCGCGGTTCCGGCACTGAGCCGATTGTCCGCGTGTATTGCGAAGCGCAGAGCGACGAGGCAGTCGCGGCGATTTTGAAAGGGGCGGTGGAGTATGCCGAACAAGCGTAAGATTCGAACGGCGGTGATTCCGGCGGCGGGACTGGGGACGCGTTTTTTGCCGGCGACCAAGGCGCAGCCGAAGGAAATGCTGCCGATCGTGGACAAGCCTTGCATCCAGTACATTATTGAAGAGGCGATCGATTCGGGGATCGAGGATATCCTGATTATTACCGGTCGCAATAAACGGGCGATCGAGGACCATTTCGACCGTGCGGTGGAGCTGGAACTGACGCTGAAGGCGCAGGGAAAATACGATTTGCTCGGACTGGTGCAGGAGCTTTCACGCGTGACGATCCACTACGTCCGGCAGAAGGAGCCGAAGGGACTGGGGCACGCGGTGCTGTGCGCCAAACATTTTGTCGGCGATGAGCCGTTTGCTGTGCTGCTTGGCGATGACATCATGGATGCCGAGGTGCCTGTGCTGAAGCAGCTGATGGACGTGTACGAGGATTGCGAAGGCTCGGTGCTGGGTGTGCAGGAAGTGCCGAAAGACCGGGTGTCGAGCTATGGCGTGGTGAAGCCGGTGGCGGTGAAGGAGCGGCTGTGGCGGGCCGACGACCTGGTGGAAAAACCGTTGGTCGAGGAGGCGCCGTCGCGGTTGGCGGTGCTGGGGCGCTACATTATTTCGCCGGAAATCTTCGGTATTTTGGAGAAGACGGAGCCGGGACGCGGCGGCGAGATCCAGCTGACAGACGCGCTCAAGAAGCTGTCGGAGCGAGAACTTGTGTATGCGTATGAGTTTGAGGGCCGTCGCTACGATGTCGGCGACAAACAGGGATATCTGGAGGCGACGGTCGATTTCGCGCTGAAACGACCGGACCTGCGCGAGCCGTTCCTGCGCTATCTGCTGAAAACGGTCGGCAAGGAGACCGGGTTGTAATGAAGGTTTTGGTGACCGGCGGGGCCGGCTATATTGGTTCGCATGCAGTGCGGGAACTGCTGGCGGCGGGGCATGGCGTCGTCGTATTGGACAATCTGGTGAAGGGACACCGGACGTCAATCCCGAAAGAAACACCGTTTGTCCATGCCGATATCCGCGATGCGGCTGTGTTGGCCCAAACCTTTGCCAGCCATGCGATCGATGCGGTGATGCATTTTGCCGCGGCCAGCGAGGTTGGCGAGTCGATGGCCAACCCGGCCAAGTATTACCGCGATAATGTGGCGGCGACGCTGTCGCTGCTCGAATCGATGCAGGCGGCAAACGTCCGCCGGATCGTCTTTTCCTCCACGGCGGCGGTTTACGGCGAGCCGGAGTGCTGCCCGATCCGCGAAGATGCCCGGCTCTGCCCGACCAATGTCTATGGCCGGACCAAGCTGGTGATCGAGAACATGCTCGCTGATTTTGCCATGGCATACGGTTTTTCCTATGTGGCGCTGCGCTATTTCAACGCGGCGGGGGCGCTGCCGGCCGGCGGCGTGGGCGAAGACCACGCACCAGAAAGCCACCTGATTCCGCTGATTTTGAAAACTGCGCTCGGCCAGCGGCCGGCGATCTCGATTTACGGCACGGATTATCCGACGCCGGATGGCAGCTGTATTCGCGACTATATCCACGTGACCGACCTGGCGACGGCCCATGTGTTGGCGATCGAACACTTGCAGGCGGGCGGCGAACCGCGCACCTACAACCTGGGTTCGCAGCACGGTTTTTCCGTGCGTGAGGTGGTGGCGGAGGCGAAAAGAATCACCGGCGTCGATTTTCCGGTGGTGGAAGCGCCGCGTCGCAGCGGCGACCCGGCGGTGCTGGTAGCCTCATCGGCCAAGTTTCAACAGGATTTTCCCTGGCAGATGCGTTATAGCGACCTGCCGACGATCCTGCAAACCGCCTGGGACTGGCACCGTGCTTACCCTGATGGATACGGCGGCTAAACAGCGTTCTTTTCCATAAGCAATTTGTTTTGGAGGTGCACCTCATGTCAACAGTGTTGCAAACCGCATCCGGATTCACGTTTGAATACGAGAATTTGTTCGGTGAAGGAAAAGTGACCGCAGCAGAAATCGCGGCTATTGAAGCCAAGATTGCCAAAGCCCACCGGGCGATCGAACACATGCGCGCCACAGGTGAAGTGCAGGGCCATCTGTCGAAGGACGGTGCGCCGGAAAAGGTGTTGTTCACTCAGCTGCCCTACATTGCCGGCGGTCATCTTAACTCGCCCGACTCGATCGCCAGACTGAAAACGTTTGGCGCTTCGCTGCAAAACCGGGTCGATACGGTGGTTTCCTTTGGCATCGGCGGCTCCTATCTGGGAAACAAAGTGCTGTTTGACGTGCATTGCGGCGAGTTCTGGAATTCGCAGACGGCTGAGGAGCGGGGCGGCTGGCCGAAGCTTTATTTTTCCGGCAACAATCTCGATCCGCGGCGCACCGGCGAACTGCTGGCGCAATTGCAGCGGGAAGCCCGGCTGAAGTCGCATCACCAGTCCGGCAGCCCGTATCGGGTTTGCCTGGTCGTGATCTCCAAGTCCGGCTCGACGATTGAAACGACTGCGACCTTCATGGTGCTGTATGATGCGCTCAAGCAGAGTGGATTGCCTTTAGAGGTCGAGGTGGTCGCGGTGACCGATCCGGCGGACGGCGCGCAGGAAACGGTGTTGCATCGACTCGCGCGCACGCATGGCTGGCCGATGTTTTCGGTGCCGGACGGCGTGGGCGGTCGGTTCAGTATTTTTGCCGAAGTGGGCCTGGTGACGGCGGCCTGTATCGGGATGGACATCGAAGCGTTCCTGGCCGGGGCGCGGGCGATGGACGAGGCCTGCCGGACGCCGGATCTGTATCGCAACCCGGCGCTTTTGAACGCGACGCTGAAATATCTGGCCGCCGAGAACCATGGTCGCCGGCTCGAAGTATTCATGCCCTACGCAGATTATCTGAAGTCGGTTTCCGAGTGGTATATCCAGTTGCTGGCCGAATCGCTCGGCAAACGCAGCGACCGGCAGGGCAATCTCGTTTATTATGGTCGGACGCCGATCGTGGCGGTCGGCACCACCGACATGCACGCCCAGACCCAGCAACATCAGGACGGCGCAAAGGACAAGGTGGTGCAGTTCCTGCGGATTGCCGACTGGGGCGCGTCGCTCATCGTGCCGGACGTTTTTCCCGATGAGGCGGCGGTGGCGAAGTTTTCCGGCTTGCCGATGGCGGCGGCGCTCGAGGTGGCCCGCGAGTCGAATGCCGAGGCGTTGGCGGCGGACGGCCGGTTTAGCGCCGTTTTCGTATTGCCTTCGCTAAATGCATTCCATCTGGGTGAACTGCTTTATCTGCTGGCGCTGTCGGTTGCTTACGAAGGCGAGCTGGCGCAGGTCGATGCTTTTGATCAGCCGGGAGTAGAAGCGTACAAGCGGATTATGGGCCCAAAACTGTCTGAACTAAAAAGGAGTTTGACTTCGACTGGCGAATAGTATTAGGATAAATGAGCCAATATTGTCAGGAAGGGATTTTGCTTCGGGATGGACGTGCAAAAAAAACGGCTGCTGATTATAACTCTCTTTGGCTTGGCCGCAATCGGAGCCGTTTTTTTGCTTACCGATCCGGCAATGTCGCCGCTCCCGGCTTCTCCTGGTCCGACAGTTGCAGTGGCGCCCGCTTCTCCCGTGGTGGCGCCCGGTTCGCCGATCAACAACAAGACTCCGGTGATGCCGGAAGGCGCTCAGCTGGCAGGACAGCCTGTTCGCGACATTTTTGCGCCGCCGGTGGAATATGCCCGCATGTTGCCGCAGGAACCCCGGGCAGGCGGAGCTGGTGGCGACCGGGTCAGTCCAGTTATCGGACCGATGCCGGTGCTGACCGGGATTATCATCGGCGACTCGACGCGGGTGGCGATCTTGCGTCAGGGGACGATCAGTCGTTCACACCGGGTCGGCGAGTCGGCCGGCGCGTATCGGATCGCATCGATAGGTGCCGATTCCGTGACGTTGACGGGACCGACCGGAACCATAGTATTGAAGATGGGACAGTGATATGATGCTTGTTTGTACACGACGAAAGTTTATAATGCTGTTCTGCCTCTATTTTCTGATCGCGTTTGCGTTGCCGGCTCAGGCAGCCGCAGCGCCGATGGTCACGATGTCGGTGGTCGATGCGGATGTGCGCGACGTGCTGACGGGACTGGCGACGATCGGCAAGGTCAACGTGGTGATCGACGATTCGGTGTCCGGAAAGATCAGCGTTAATTTTAAGAATATCCCGTTTGAATCGGCGCTGGACACGATCATTCGTTCCAAAGGGCTTAGCATGCACCGGTCCGGCAATGTGATCGTGTTTGCCAGTCTGGAAAAAATGGAAAAAGGCTTTGGCGTGGTCCGAGTATTTCCGCTAAAATACGCGCGGGCCGACCATATAAAAAATGTGATCGTCGGCGGCGGCAAAAGCGATAGTGAGTTTATGGTGGAAAATCCGGGCGCCAGCAGTAGCGGCGATGCCGGCACCTTAAAAGGCGCGGCGGGCGGCGCGACGGCTTCCAGCGCCAACAAGGAAGGCATCAAGGGACTGGTGCTGAACACCGACGCCTCGACCAATTCTCTGATCGCGTTTGGTGCGCCGGAACAAATCGAAAAAGTACAGCAACTGCTGAAAGAACTGGATGTGCCATATCAACAGATTTTGTTGGAAGCCCAGGTAATGGCGCTGTCGAAAAATGCTTCCAAATCGCTCGGCATCGACTGGTCGTGGTCCCAATTTCCGCCTCCCACTCAATCCAGCACTTCCACCAGCACGACCAACTTTTTTCCCATCGGCATCGTTACCGGCGGCGATGGTCAGATTTATAAATTCGGCGTCAATGCCACGCTGAATGCGTTGATTACCAGCGGCGACGGCAAAATTTTGGCCCGACCCAACGTGATGACATTCAACGGCAACAAGGCGACCATCTTCATTGGCGATCAGTTGCCGATCGTGACGCCTTCCACCACCGGCGGCACGACGACCAACACCACCAGTTACAAAAACGCCGGCATTTCGTTGTCTTATGTGCCGAGGATCAATGATGACGATTTTATCACTGCCAGCGTGTTTGTCGAAGTGTCCACGCCGACCATGGTGACGCTGGGTTCTGGTTCCGGCGCCACGCAGGCCTACCAGATCACGACCCGCTCCGCCCAGACCAATGTACGAATGAAAGACGGCGACACGATGGTCATCGGCGGCCTGATTTCCAGTTCCGACACCAAAAACATGAGCAAAGTTCCGATTCTCGGCGATTTGCCGGTGCTGGGAAAATTGTTTCAAAGCGTAAACCGCGGCAAGATCGAGACAGAAGTGGTCATTTTCCTCAAGGCCAAGATCGTAAAATAGAAAAACGACAGGGGTGGGCGCTTTGCCGATACGCATCCTGATTGCAGACGATTATCAGCTTTTGCGGCAAGGGATTCGCAATTTTTTGGCTTTGGAACCGGATTTCGACATCATCGGCGAGGCGGTGGACGGTGAAGATGCCGTAGCCAAAACGCAGGCTCTGCTGCCTGACGTGTTGCTGCTGGACATCAATATGCCGAAGCTGACCGGGATCGAGGTGGCCGGCAAACTGAAACAGCTCTGTCCTACGGTACGGGTGATGGCGCTGACGATCCATGATGATGAAAACTATATGATGAAGATGATCCAGAGCGGCGCTGCCGGCTATTTGCTGAAGGACGTCGAACCGTCGGTGATGGTGCAGGCGATCCGCCGGATTTATGCAGGTGAATCCTTTGTCGAGCCTTCATTGACGAAAAAACTGTTTCATGGAATTACCAGTCGTGAAGAAATACGGCCGTCGCTACCGGCCCATCCGCCCCAGGAAATCGACCGGCTGTCGGCGCGGGAAATCGAAGTGCTGCAGTTGATCGGTCGGGGGATGAGCAATGCCGAGATCGCACGCGAGTTGTTTTTAAGCGAAAAAACCGTCAAGAACCATCTGACCAATATCTTCCGAAAGATCCAGGTGACGGACCGGACGCAGGCGGTGCTTTATGCGATCAAACATAAGATCGTCAATGTCAACTGAATTCGCGCGAAATGCGAAGACAAAAAAGACCGGAGGGGTTGAATCCTCCGGTTTTGACTGTACCGATGAATGAAAATTATTGTATTAGGCCCGAACCAGGGTGCTGAGACAATATAGACTGTAGCAGGCGACGACTCCGAGAACCCAGAACAGGATGCGTTGTCCGGCGCGGTCTTTGCGGACGATGGCGCGGCGCTGATTGTAATGATAACTGTACATGCATTCTTTCATGCTTTGGCGGCGGCTCCTTTGTTTTAGTAATAATGAATGATTTCCACATTGAGTATACGCTGCGGATTGAAAAAATCCTGCTGAATCGGAAAAATATTTTTTGTTTTTTAATAAGCGGACAGGGAATGGGATGAATGATGGACGTTTTGACGGGTATTGTCGAGAATATCACGTTCCAGGGCCAGAATGAATATGTCGTGTTTCGTTTGAAAACGGACAAGGGTATGGTCGTCGTCACCGGCAATACCGGCGCGCCACTGCCTGGCGAGGACGTGGAAGTGTCGGGGAACTGGATGACGCATCCGAAATACGGAAAACAGTTTCGCGGTGAGGTGATGCGGCGGATCCAACCGGCGACATTGCCGGCGATCGAGCGCTTTTTGGCATCCGGTGCGGTCAAGGGAATCGGTCCGGCGATGGCGCAGCGGATGGTGGCCCGGTTCGGCTTGAAGACGCTGGATATTCTGGAGAGGGAACCGCGGCATCTGCTGGAGATCGAAGGAATCGGCGCCAAGAAACTGGCGATGATCGTCGAATCGTTTTCGGCTAAGACCGAACTGCGGGAACTGATGTTTTTTCTCGAGTCACGCGGCATCCCCGGCGCTTTCGCCCGGCGGATCCACGCCGTGTATGGCGAGGGGGCCGTGCAGGTGATCGAGCAGGACCCGTATCGTTTGGCGGAGGAAGTCGACGGGATCGGTTTTCGTACGGCAGACAGGATCGCACTGGCCTGCGGCGTGCAGTCGGCGGATTTTGCCAGAATCGCCGCCGGCATTCGTTATGCCTTGCTGGGAACGGCGGACGCCGGACATACCTGCGTGCCGGAGGATGTGTTGGTTCAGGCGGCAGCCAAGGAGCTGGCCTGCGACAGCTACAACGTGGCCGAGGTGTTGTCGCAGTTGCTGCGGCAGGGGACGCTCGCGATGGAGGATGCCTGGGGCCAAACCTTGATTTATCCGGACCATCTCTATCACGCCGAACGCAAAGTGGCCGAACGACTGCTGTTTTTACGCGACCATGCCAAGAAATTGCGCGAGGCCGATGTTACGGCATTGACGGCAAAGTTTGAGCAGGAACGACGCATTGAGCTGGCCGAGGCGCAGCGCGACGCGGTGAGGGCGGCAACCAACCACGGGGTGCTGGTGATGACCGGAGGTCCCGGTACCGGTAAAACCACGACGGTGCAGGCGGTGCTGAATGTTCTGTCGTTGCAGGGCTGCAAAATCGTTCTGGCGGCGCCGACCGGGCGGGCAGCCAAACGGTTGTCGGAGGCGACAGGGCGCGAGGCGCTGACGGTGCACCGACTATTGGAAGCCACCGGGTCGCGGGCCGGTCGGTCAATGTTTGGGCGGGGCGAAGACAATCCGATTGACGCCGATGTGGTGATCGTCGATGAAGTGTCGATGATGGATATCCTGCTGATGTATTATTTGCTTCGGGCGGTGCCGAACGGCTGCCGGGTGGTATTGGTCGGCGATGTCGACCAGTTGCCGGCGGTGGGGCCGGGGTCGGTGCTGAAGGATATCATCCGTTCGGAAACCACGCCGGTGGTGCGGCTGACCGAAATTTTCCGTCAGGCCGGACAGAGCCAAATCGTGGTGAACGCTCACCGGATCAATCGCGGTCAGTTCCCCGATGTCCGCAGCACGCGCGATTTTCAGCTGCGGGAGGTGGCTGACGATGCCGCCGCCGCCGAGCTGGTGGTGCGGATCTGCTGCGATGAACTGCCACGGGAAGGGGTCGACGTCGGACGGGATGTGCAGGTGTTGTCGCCGATGCACCGCCTGGCCTGCGGCGTGGAAAACCTGAACAAGTTGCTGCAGGCGTCGCTGAATCCGCCTTCGCGCGGCAAGCCGGAAGTCGCGCATGCCGGTCGGATCTTCCGGATCGGCGACAAGGTGATGCAGACGCGCAACGACTACGACAAAGGCGTGTTTAATGGCGATATCGGTCGGGTAGCCGACATGGATGACGAGATGGTGCTGATTCGTTATCCGGAAGGCGATGTGCCTTATGACCGCAGCGAGCTGGACGCGTTGGCGCCGGCCTACGCGATGAGCGTGCACAAGAGCCAGGGCAGCGAGTATCCGGTGGTGGTGCTGACGTTGGTCAGCGGGCATTATGTGATGCTGCAGCGGAATCTGTTGTATACGGCGATCACCCGGGCCAAGCAGCGGGTGATTTTGGTCGGTTCGAGCGCGGCGCTCGGTACGGCTGTCGCCAATGACCGGACGCGGCGACGCCATTCGCTTTTGGCGGAGCGGCTGCGGCGGGAGGCTTTCGAGTGAATTGGCGCAGCGGTGCGGCGGCCTGGCTGGAGGCGGCGCTGTCGCTGGTGTTTCCACCGCAGTGTCCTGGTTGCGGGTCGGAGGTATCCGGCCGCTCGGCCTGGTGCACTCGTTGCCTGAATGAGTTTTGGCAACCGCGTAGTCTGGATACCGCGCAGCGGGGGATGCCGCATGTCGACGAATGCCGGGCGCTGACCGGCTACGACGGGGCGGTGCGGAAGCTATTGCACGGACTGAAATTTGAGAGGCGCCGCGGTGACGCGGCGCCTCTGGCTTGGCTGGTAGCGATGGCGGATGAGGCGGAACTGGCCGGACTGCACTTGGCCGGCGGGGTGGCGGTGCCGGTTCCTTTGTCGGCGCTGAGGCGGGAAGAGCGGGGATACAATCAGGTCGAACTGATTTTTGCCGCCTGGTGCAGGGAGCAGGGAATGCAATGGGAAGGCAATGCTCTACTCCGCCGTCGAGATACTGCGCCGCAGTGGGAACTCGATCGCAAGCGGCGACAGGAAAATATAAACGGCGCGTTTTATTGTAACGCGCCGCAAAAAATTCGCCATCGTCATATTTTGCTTGTCGATGATATCGTGACAACCGGCGCGACCTTGGAACAATGCGCGCTGGCGCTTCATCAGGCTGGCGCCGCTTCGGTTCGAGCGCTTTGCCTGGCCCATGATTGAGCAGAGGCATAAAAAAATTGGGGACAGGCCCCAATTTCTCAATTAGCCTAGCGCATTGATAAAGGCCTTGACCACTTCCGGGTCCAGCACGGTGCCTGCGATGTTGTTCAGTTCGCGTACCGCTTCTTTTTTGGTCTTGGCCCAGTTTTGTTCGCAGGGGTTGATGAACCGGTCATAATGATTGGCGACGGCGATGATCCGAGCGCCGAGCGGTATATTCACGCCCTTGAGCCGTTTAGGATAGCCCTTGCCGTCCCACTGCTCGTGGTGAAACCGGATATAAGGCAGGAAGTCGCTGAAGGCGTCCATGTTTTCCAGCATTGCCGCGCCGGCGTTGCAATGCCCGCGATACAGACTCATTTCCCGCGCCGACAGGTAAGGGACTTTGGCAATGATCGAATTGGGTACGGAAAGCTGACCGACGTCGTGCAACACGGCAGCCATTCGGATGCGTTCGATTTCTTCCTTCGGCAGCCGCATCTGGGCTGCGATGCTGACGGCATAGTTGGCCACCTGAAAACTGTGCAGACAGATCCGGTGGTTTTTCAGTTTCAACATCTGGATCAACGTGCCGACGATTTCGTTGTCGATCTGGGGAACCGCAACTTTGGTAGCGTTGGCAGTGGCAGCAGATTTGCTCATATGCGGCGGAACACCTTTCCTGTTCATAAAATGAAGACGAATCGTATAGTAAGTATATCAAATTCAAAGCGAAATAAAACCCTGTATTGCAGATTAGGGCATTAATTTTTTCAATTTTTTATTTTCTGGACCTGTTGCCAGAATGAAGCTTGCCGATATATATTATAATAAGATTGATTAATATGCAAACAGGAAGGATGAAGTGGCATGGGTCTGGCAAATTGTAAGGAATGCGGCAAACTGTATGTGCAGAACCCGGCAGGGATCTGCCCGGATTGCTACCAACAGCTGGAGGAACAGGAGGCAAAAGTGGCCGCATATCTGCGGGACAACCAGCGCGCTTCAATCGGTGAGGTGCATGAAGCAACCGGCGTACCGGAAAAAGTCATCCTAAAGATGATCAAAAAAGGCAGAATTGTTGGTGATATTCGCCTGGAATACCCTTGCGAGACTTGCGGCAAACCGATTTCCGAAGGCCGGGTGTGCGCCGAGTGCGGTCGCCGGGTCCTCAGCCAGATCAAGAACGAACCGCGCCCTGCGGCAAAGCCGCCGGAACCGCCTGCATCCAAAGCGGGCGGAGGCTTGCATACGACATTTATCAAACGCTAAAAATTTTTTTTTACAAAAAGCGGTGGAGTCGGTTAATGTCCGGCTCCATTTTTGCGATATATACAATGAACGGAATGTCACAGATCGGGGAATGGGTCGTGACATCGCAATGAGGTGTGAAGAATGATTATTTTTGGCAACAACGGGATTAACAAGGCCAATAAAGTTTATGGCGTGGATCAGGTCCGTACTGGCAAAGGCCCGCGTGAAGCAGGCAAGGCAGGTTCAGGCCGCAGCGACGGCGTGACGCTTTCTTCGGAAGCGCAGGAACTGCAGCAGGCTGTCAGCGCAATCAAGGCGATGCCTGGCGTTCGCGAGGACCGTGTGCAGGAACTGACGCCGCTGGTGGAGTCGGGCCAGTACAAAGTTGATGCCGCAAAAATTGCCGAACAGATGATCGGCCGAATTTTGGCTGACCGACTGAAATAGGAGGCGAACCAGATGAATATGCATTGGGGAGAGTTGCTCACGGTACTTGCAGAGTCCGTGACGTTGTACAAAGATCTCCTCTTGCTTGGCGAGGAAAAACGCCAGGCTTTGATTGGGGCAGACACCGCCATGCTGGACGCGATTACCCGGCGGGAAGAATTGAGAATTCTCGAAGGAACGAGATTGGAAGAGCGGCGGGCGAAAGCGACCGCCGCGCTTGCTACCCATCACAAGTTGGCTGACCGAAAGCCGACGCTGTTGATGCTGGCCGATGCGGCCGATCCGGATACGGCGGAACAAATCCGCTCCCTCGGCGCCGAACTGGACACGGCGGTGAAGCAACTGGTTCGGCTGAATGATACCAACGCGGCGCTGATTCATCAGGCGTTGCATTTTGTTCAGTACAACCTGAACTTGCTGACACGCAGCCAAGCGGAAACTACCTATGTGCCGACAGGTGGACGCAAGGCGACCGGCGGTTCGGCGGCGATGATTCTTGACCGCAAGGTCTGACCAAATAGCGGAGGTTTGAACGATGCGTTCAACATTTGCCGGACTGAATACGATGGTGCGGGGAATTTATACCCATCAGATCGCCCTCGATACCGTCGGAAACAATATCACCAATATCAATACGGACGGTTATTCCCGGCAACGCACCAATATCGTGACGACCCCGTCGGAGTTCATCCTGGGCAGTCAGGGTTCGGTCGCGATCGGTACCGGCTGTGTCACCGAATCCATCGTCAGACTGCGTGATGAACTGATTGATTCGCAGATCCGCAAAGGATCGACGCCGCTTGGCTATGCTGACACGATGCAGGACACGCTGGGGCGGATCGAAGATATTTTTACCGAGCCTTCCGACACCGGGCTGCAGACGGCGCTGGACAATTTTTGGAGTGCATGGCAGCAGTTGGGGACGAATGCGGCCGATACCGGCGCACGTTCACTGGTGCGGCAACGCGGCATCGAGCTGGTCGATGCGATTGGTCGGGCAGCCGGTTTGTTAAAGGATATCCAGACCGATGCAAATATCGCACTAGGGACAAAAGTGAAAGACCTGAATCAGAAACTGACGGAACTGGCGGCAGTGAACAAACAGCTGATTGCCAGCCCCACCGATCAGGTCAATGCGCTGAAAGACCGTCAGGATTTGTTGCTCGAGAAAATTTCTTACATGGTTCCGATCCAGACGACCAAAGAAGCCAGCGGCAGCGTGACGGTGACGATCGGCGGCATTACGGTCGTCAATCAGGATCGGGCCAATCTGCTGGATCCGAACGTCAGCGAAACGGGAGTTCTCAAAATGGCCGGCACCGGCATGGAAGTGAAACTAGGCAGTCAAGGCGGCGAGCTGCAGGGGCTGCTTGATTCGCGCGATTCCCTGGTTTGGGGCGCTCCGGCCTACCTGGAACAATTGGGAACGATGAGTCAGTTTTTGCTGAATGATTTCAATGCGTTGCATCGCAGTGGTTATGGCTCGGATAATGGCACCAACGTGAATTTTTTTGGCGACAGCATTTTTGGCACAGGCAGTGCGGCAATCGGCACAACATTGCGCCTTGCATCCAGCTCCAGCGTCTTGGCTACCACGACGGTGCCGGCCAATACGACGCTGCAGATTGGTGACGGAAACGCCACGATGGATGTTAATTTGGCGCAAGGGTGGACGCTGACGCAGGTGGCCGACGCAATCAATGCCCAGGCCGATTTTGACAATATCAATATTCGGGCTAAATATGACGCGGAAACGCAAGCGTTCCAGTTCTATTCCACTGGAGATAGCAAGACGCTGACCGCCACAGAACCGGCAACCAGCGTTTTTCTCAGCAATACGCTGAAACTGTCGAAACCTCCCGCCGATTACTGGCTAGGCCAACTTCAGGTCAATCCTGCTCTGATGGGCACGGAAGGTCTGGCGAAAATTGCGGCGAAAAGTTCGGCCGGCAATATCGGTGTGACACCGCAGGAAGTGAAATCAAGCAGTATTTGGCAAGGGAATGCATCAGGCGGTGCGATGACGGCAACCGTCACCGGGACATATACCTTTGATCCGGCTTCGATGCCGATCCGGGTCCGTATCAGCGGTCTCACGACCAATCCGGACGGGACCAAGGTTCCCAGCGGACTAGAGTATTCGACCGATGGTCAGACCTGGACCGCAGCCGAACCCGGGGCGGAAGCATACAGCTATAAGTTCACCGTGCAGGGCGCGACCGTCAACATGAGCATCGCCGCAAATGCCAATAATAAGGTCAACGATATCTATGTTGTGACGCTACCAAGCGGCAACACAGGAATTGCCGGCGGCGACTTGGCAACGGCGCTGGCCAATCTGCTGAAAGTAACCAAAAGCGAGAGCTTGGGCAATGTTTCGCTGGATGGATTCTATAACAACTTGATCGGCATGTTGGGGACGCAGAGTCAGAACGCGCAAAACCAGGCGACCAATCAACAGTCGTTGGTGGATCAGACGAAAAAGATGGGCGATGCGATTTCCGGCGTCAACCTGGATGAGGAACTGACAGCCATGATCAAGTACCAAAAGGGTTACAATGGCTGCGCCCGCATGTTGACTGCGATGGATGAGATACTGGACAAACTGATCAATGGCACGGGCATCGTGGGACGATAGGAGGGACTGGACATGGGGGTTAGCCGGATTACTGACAGCATGATGAACTACGGGTTCCTGTCAGGCATGAATAAATCGTTGAATACGCAATACAGCCTGATGGAGCAGATGTCTGACGGCAAGCGGATCCACCGTCCTTCCGACGACCCTGTCCGCGTGATTCGCAGTTTGCAATATCGCAGTGCGGTTATGCAGAACCAACAGTATGTCGATAATGTGAAATCGGCTCAATCCTGGATGGAGATGACGGATAAAGCCGTTGGCGACCTCAGCGAGCTGGTCAGTCAGGCAAAATCGCTAGTTGTGAGGGCGATTGAACCCAATAGCACAGTCGGTTATGCAGCTGCGGCCAAACAATTGGATGGAATCATCAATCAAGCGATTCAAGTGGCCAATACACAAATTGGCGACCGTTATATTTTTGCCGGACAGATGGATAAGACTCAGCCGTTTCAACGTGTAATGTTGGAAGATCCGACCGGGCAAAGTAATTTGAAAGTTGATACGGTCGTGTATTATGGCGATGACAAAAAAATATCGATGGTGACGCAGTCGGGATTGCCGAATGTGGCCCGCGACGGGATCAATCTGACCGGCATTGACGTGTTTGGCCGCGTTGGGTCGACGCCGACCCAGTATGGCCAGGCAACGACCGATGTGTTCAATATGCTGATCAGGGTTAAGGAAGAGCTGGAAAAAACGGCGGCCGTCACCAAAACCAATTCGCTCGGCGGCACGCTGGACGTGGATGGCGGCTATACCGGACCAGCCGAGTACCAAGATTTTGCAGTGAAAATCGATGCGCTGAAAGTGAGGTTAAACACCTATGCGCAATCCAATACCGGAGGAGGTTCGCTGGCTCTTTCCTGGACAAAAGCAAAGGCGACCATGCCTGCGTACGCTTCGCCCAATTCCCTGCAGATGCGGATTGACGCGCTGAAGGTTGCCGCGACGGTAACGGCGCCGTTGGGACATGTTACCGGCGCGTTGACGCTGGAATCGACGACAAATCAGTTGCCGGTGGCTGCCGCTGGTGAGCTGCAATTCCGGGTGGATGCCGTGCAAGTGGAATCCGGCGCTGTGCGGCAGAGCAATCCGCTGGCAGGGAACCTTAGTGTTGTTTATAATGGTTATAAAGGAACGCCGCCAGCTAATTTGCTGCTAAAAACGACGGTCAGTCCGGCGGCTAACGTATTGCAAACCAATGCAACCGGGGGCGCGTTGACAGTCACGGGAATTGCAGGCTCGGCTGATGCGGCGACGCGAGTTCGGATCGACGCGGTGGTTGCCGGCGAAGTGACTGCCGCCAGCTATTTTGATACCTTGAGTAACAGTTGGCAAACGGCGACGGTTACGGCAGGCCCTCCTTCCGCGTTGACTCTGGGGACAACGGGGATTACGGCGACGATCGAAGCGGCAGCAGGCAATGCGGCTGGTGACCAGTATACGCTAAATGCCACCAAGCGGGTTACCGGCGTGGAATATTCAACGAATGGAACCTGGCCTGGAGTGGCGGCAACCGGCACGTTTGTTGCGCAAAGCAATGCGGCTGGCGGAACGGCTACTGTTTCTCCTCAACAGTCTATTCCATACAAAGTCGAAATCATTGCAGTCGATGGCGCGGGGCAAGTTACAGATGCCAGAGTATCGACCGACGGTGGATTGACATGGGGTGCTACCCAGAGCGGATTGACTGGAAGCGTGACACTGGCGAACGGGGCTGTCATGACGATCGCCACTGATCTGGACAATGCCGCCGGTAATACTTATGAGTATAAAGTGCCGCCGACGTTTACATTGAATAATGCCGGCAATGATATCGGCATGCAGATTTCTATCGCTGATTCTACAGAAAACGGTTCGGGGACAGACAACATTTATACGATTCCACTTACAACTACAGGGAAAGCGATGCAGGCCAGTTATTCGACAGATAATGGAGCGACATGGACTGCTGCGACGACCGACAAAGAAGTCAATCCGTTCCGGTTTAACCTGTCAGGAATTTTTTCCGGTTTTTCGATCCAATTGGGGACTGTTGCGACGAATCTTGTTGGCGATATTCATCATATCAAACCAACGGTCACCGCTCCGACCGATCATGTTACCGGTGCACTGAGCATCTCGGCGGCGGCCGATACGGTGATTGCAGCATCTGAGCTGCAATTTCGCGTCGATACGGTGGCGCCGGGAACCGGGCAGGTACTCACAGCCAGTTATTCGACAGATAATGGCGCCACTTGGGTGGCGGCAACGCCGGATGATCCGCTAAACCCTTTGAATTTCAGCCTGATGCCGGGGGTCACGGCCCAGCTTGGCGCCGTGGCGACCAATGCGACCGGCGATGTCCATTCGATACGCATGACCGACGGCGCTGTCGCTAGAGCCAGCTATTCGACAGATGGTTGGTTTACCGAAGCAGAAGCCACCGCCGACAGCGCTGCTCCTGCCGGTTCGTTCATTCTCGGCGACAGCGGATTCAACGCCGCCATCGCCAAAAACTCGACCAATAACGGCGGAGATTTCTACACATTGTCTGACCTCTCGATTGATGCCGCTACTGAAGCGGCGGCGCTCAGCTACTCGCTCGATCATGGCAATACCTGGGTCAAGGCGACTGCTCCGACAGTGACCAAGTCTACGGCGGATAGCGGTGAACTGACTCTTAGCGGCAAATATACCGGGTTGCCGGCGTTTCAGGACGTCAAAGCGACCGTGCAAGCGTGGAAGGTGAATACGACTGCGATTACCCAGTCGCCGCCTGCGCCTGCCGGCGGGACGATGAAACTGGCCTATGCGGGAGCGGGTCCTCTGCCGGCAATCGATCCGCAGGTTCGGATCGATGCGGTCGATTCAGCCGGCCATGTTACGGCGCTTAGTTCCTCGGATGACGGTGGACTGACCTGGACCAGCGCTACGGCGCAGAGCAGTCAGGGACCGGTCGTGTTCAGTCTGGGCGGCGGTCTGACCAACTATTCGGTCACGATAGCCGACAATGCGAACAATGCGGTCAATACCGAATATACCGCTACTGGCGCAGCACTTGTTACCGGAGATCCGGCTCTCATAAGTTTCACGACTGAACCGGCGCCGGATGTGAACGGGACAATCACTCCTTCGGCCAGTATCTGGTCTATGAAGGGCGCTACCCCGAATGTCGTCGATTTTGCCTTGGCAGACGGCGTGACGGCGGATATCGAAGCAAGCGCGGCAACCGTGCTGGGGACATCCAACTACTCTTTTCGAATTCCACCGCGGTTTGCTCTCGCTTACGGCGTGGAAGTCAGCATCGATCCCAATGCCAACAACTTGGTGAAAGACGCTCATACTTTCCACATGGCCCGTGATACAGAGCACACAAGCGCAAGCGATAGCGCAGGGCCAGATCTGGACTGGCTGTCCGATAAAGGACTGTCCGATTTGGACAAGGTTCATGACCAAATTTTAACTGCGCTGGTCGATGTTGGAAGCAAGGCGTCCATGTACGAAATGACCGGTAACATGCTGGAGTCCAGTTACAACAATCTGACTTCGGTGCTGGCAACCAATGAGGATGTCGACATGGCCAAGGCGATCATCGATATGAAGACGGCGGAAAACACCTACAAAGCCGCTTTGTCCTTCGGGGCCAGGATTATGCCGACGTCACTGGTAGATTTTCTGAGATAAGCAGGTTGTTGATAAAGGCCCATCTGCTTTGTCACAACTGTGTTTGCTTGCTTGCGTACAGATTGTACGCGGCGCTTCGCAAGCCTCGCTGTTCCTCGCACATGGACCTTTCTGAACAACCTGTACATTTATAAGTCTTGATCATGGAGGAGTCGACGTGAAGGGAATCCCGTCGCTGCAAATCCAGACGATACCCGGCCGGATGCAGTTGTCGAAACTCAAGGGCGAGTTGGCAATTGATCAATATTCCAGCCGCGCTTCCTACAACATGAAAACTGCCATGGACAATACCCGCGACGATGCCGAGCGCGGCCACCAAACTGCGCTGACGACGATCGGTCGGATCGCAGCCGATGGAGATGCTGTCGCAAACCGGCAGTCGACTGTGGCGGCGCTGGCTGTATCGGCAGCCGAGCCGCTACCGGTGACGGTAGACCTCGTCAGCATAGCCCGGCCGGACATCAGATACAACATAAACCGTCAACCCGGCGATTACCAACCGGCCCAGGTGCAGATCTCGGTGGATATCAAAGCCTAACCATCAAAGAATTTACTTCCACGATAAAGATTCTCGCAGAAAATCTTAGAAAAACATTTAAGTCGCAACTCGTTATTGACGATATAAAAGGCAAGACAGGGAAGGCCTTTAGTTCCAAGGATGGAGCGAATACCCCAATGTATTCCGCTTGTCATTCAAGGGATTGAAGGCTATTTTTTGCGCCCAAAAACAAGGATGAGGTTGGCAATGAACAGAAGGATGGAACCGCAAACACGAACCAGCTTGCTGTATCAGCAGGCCAGGCGTCATCACCAGCTGGGAGAATTCGGCGAGGCGGTCGGCTTGTATGCACAGGTTTTGACGGCCCGGCCGCGTCACACTCCCACACTTCTGTATCTGGGCGAGATTGCCTGGCAGACTGGCAACCTGGATCAGGCCATTGTATTGCTGACGCGTGCTTTGGCAATCGATCCCCAGTATACTGCTGCACATGACTTGCTGTGGCAGGTATACAAGGCGCAGGGGGATTTTGCGGCTGCGGAACGAGTGCTGCGGCGTTTGATCGAAATTCGCAGTTATGACGGGTACAATTACTATCACTTGGCGTTGTTGCAACAGGAGCTGGGCAACCGGCTCGAAGCCCGCCAATTGTTTGAGCAGGCAATCCGTTATAAACCGGATGATGGACGAATTATTGCCGCTTTCGGCGACTTGTTGCATGCGATGGGACATATTGCAGATGCAGCAGCAAAATATCGACAAGCTTTGATGCATGATCCGCGCAATGCAGATTACCATTTTCAGTTTGGCTATCTGCTCACATGGTGCGGGCAAACTCAGGAAGGACTTGCCCACATTGATCGGGCCGTTCTGCTGGATCCAGCCAATACCGTGCTGAGACAGCGGCGCGCAAAGGCGTTGCTAAAGGCAGGGATGCTACGGGAAGGTTTTATGGCAGCGCAGCGCAGCGAGGTTCACTGGAACGGCGAAGCGATTAGCGGCAGACTGTTGGTTTATGGCGCATCGGATATCGCGGACATACTGCAATTTGCCAGATATTTGCCACAGATCAAAGCCCGTTGCGGCAGATTGATTCTTGCGCTGCCCAGGTCGTTGATGAAGTTGTTCAGCAACCTGCATTGCGTTGACGAAATCATAGAAGCGACAGAGACCGGGTTGCGCGAGGCGCAGGCGGAACAGACGGTATCGTTTGCTGCTTTGCCTTTCGTAATGGGAACGACGCTCGAATCGATCCCGTCGCACACCCCTTACCTTTTTGCCGACCCTTTTTTGACTCACTCCTGGGTAAAGCGGCTGAACTGGAAATCCTTCAAGATTGGACTTGTTTGGTCGCAGACAGAGGACCAGCAACCAGCGATTTCAGCAAGCGACCTGGAACGATTAGTGAGTTTGCCGGGGATTTCCTGGTATAGCCTGCAAGCGGAAAAGCAAATCGGTGAAGAAACTGCCCGCTATACACTTCCAATCACTGATTGCACGGCCAGCCTGCGCGATTATGCCGATCAGGCTGCGCTGGCCGCCAACATGGATCTGATTATAGCGATTGACTCGCCAGCGGCTCATTTGGCTGCCGCGATTGGTCGACCCGTCTGGGCGCTGCTGCCGTTCGATGCGAACTGGCGTTGGCTGCACCAGCGTGAAGATAGCCCCTGGTATCCGACGATGCGGTTGTTTCGTCAAAACCAGCCCGGCGATTGGGATGAAGTACTCCGAAGGGTTGCCGAGGCGCTCGGCCCCCAATCCCGACCGTTCCGGCAATTCCAGCCTCTGCAAGGGAAACCGCGCGAATTCTTTGCAGAAACGGCTGTCACATATTAACTTGCAAAAAATATCAAAAGGATTGACTTGATAGAGTCAAGTGAGGAGGGACCCTCGATGAGAATTCAGACCACCCGGTTTGGCGAACTGAACGTACCTGCGGAGTGTATCATCCGCTTCGTATCCAGCCTCGCCGGATTTCCCCGCCACAAACGTTTTGCCTTGTTTCCCTACGAAGAAAACAGCCCATTCTACATCCTGCAATCGGTTAGCAATGCGGAGCTGACATTTTTACTGGTCGATCCGTACCGCTTTTTTAATGGCTATGTTTTCGAGGTGGAAGATGATCTGGCTGAGACTCTGGGTTTTTCGGACGAAAATCCTCCGGCGGTCTATACGCTGACCACCCTTCATGACAAATTGGAGGATGCGACGGTGAATCTGCTGGGACCGGTTCTGGTGAATTGGGCCAATCGAACTGCGGTACAGATGACGTTGCAAAATTCTTCGTATGCAGTCAGGCAACCGCTATTCCCGGAGGGGTTTAGCCTGGAGCGGAAGCGGGACGAGATCCGGGCGAAACAAAACGTCAAGCCCGTAAACTATGAGCTGCGGCAGGAGGCGATTGGATGAACATAAAGACAACCCGCTTCGGTGAAATCGAAGTGCCGGAAGAATGCATCATCCGTTTCGTCGATGGTTTGCCCGGTTTTGCCGATGAGACCAAATTCGCCCTGTTTCCTTACGAACCGGAAAGTGCATTTTCGATTATGCAATCGATCCAGAACCCGGATCTGACATTTCTACTGGCGGACCCTTATCGGTTCTTCAACGACTATATGTTTGAACTGGATGACCGAATGGCTAGCGAGTGGGGTTTTTCCAACGACAATCCGCCCCATGTTTACACGGTGGCGACAATGCGGGACACGCTGGAGCAGATGACCGTCAACCTGTTGGCGCCGATCGTGATCAATTGGGAAAAACGCATCGGAGCGCAACTGATCATCGAGAACAAGCATTACTCCGTACAGCAGTTGCTGTTTCCTGAAGGGATCAAGATGAAACCCGCCCCCAAACAAACTGAGCAGGGGGGCTGAGGATATGCTGGTATTGACGCGAAAACCCGGAGAAAAAATCTTTATTGGCGACAATGTTTCCCTGACTGTGGTCGAAGTCAAGGGAGACAGCGTACGGATCGCGGTGGACGCACCGCGTGACGTGAAAATATATCGCGGTGAAATTTATGAAGCCATTATCGCGGAAAACAAAGCGGCAGCCATCGCCGGTGACATGAAACAACTGGATGGCCTAAAAAAACTCAAATAATCCGACAGGGAAAAAACAGAATCAAGGAGGATATGAGCCATGATTATCAACCATAATATCTCGGCTTTGAATACCTATAACCGTTTGATGTTAAACAACACCGGAGTATCCAAGTCTTTGGAGAAACTTTCCAGCGGCATGCGGATTAACCGCGCTGCTGATGATGCCGCAGGATTGGCAATTTCCGAGAAAATGCGCAGCCAGATCCGTGGCCTCGATCAAGCCCAACGTAACGCCCAGGACGGCATTTCACTGATCCAGACGGCGGAAGGCGCGCTCAGCGAAACCCACTCGATCCTGCAACGGATGCGTGAGCTGGCGGTTCAGGCGGCCAACGACACTTATACTTCGCAGGACCGCCAAAACATCCAGGCGGAAATTGACCAACTGACGGCAGAGATCGACCGGATTTCTTCCTCGACCCAGTTCAACGGCAAGAACCTGCTCGACGGCTCGACGGCGGCTCTGGTGTCAACCGACAAACTGACGACAAAGGTGTTTATGCGCGACGGGCTGCGGATTCTCGACCAGTTTGGCCAAAAATCGGCCGGCGGCGGCAACTATCGCTTGGACATCACGGCGACCGGCGGCAACGGCCAAGTACAGAAATCGGATATTTTCAAAATCAAGCATGCGACGACGATTGAGAGCACGAAGATTTCGAATGCAGTATATACCGATGGGCGATTTGCCAAAGCATGTTTGGTGGTTACTGATGGGACGGCTAACGATGCGAATGCAAGCTTGACATTGACCTTTGATTTTGGCGGAGGCTGCGTATATAGCGTAACCTGCGGCGATTTGAATGGATCCACCAGCACTACGTTGGCAGGCTTGATTAACGCAAACACGTCGCTTGCTTCCCGTTTGACTGCCGCAACAGTTAGTGGCGATAATTTGCAAATTGTTTCGAAAATTGCCGGGCAGGATTTTACAATGACGGCAACTCTCACAAAAACTGCTGCTGCAGTAGGAGCCTTTGAGTTTGGTGACGGAAGCGGGCTCGATACTACGGGTGGAATAGGGATCCTAACCTGTTCTGTATCGACAAATAACGGTTCCTATGCGGTTGTGGACACCAACGGCCTTACCACTACACAAGCAACGAAAAATGTGACTGGCGTTGCTATGAACTGCGCTATGAAAGAAGGTACATACGGGATTGATACAGCCCGTGATGTGGTTGATGCTGCTGCCGCATCTTCCATTACCAGTTTCTACAGTTGCCTGGGTGTTGTAGCCGCAACAATGGGTGGCGCAGCTTTTTCCAACACGGCGCTGAATTTATCGACGATTGTTATTGTGGATAGTGTCTGCAGTAGCCAAAATACAGCGCAAGTAAAGTATTTGACGCACGCTATTGACCAAGTTGGATGCAACTTTGATGATTCTGATTGGCACACCGAGACCGTTACTACTGATAATGCAACAGCCACGGTTTTAAATCTGGGCGGTTCGTTGGGGACAGTAACACTGACCTTTGCAGAGACTACATCCATTAAGGCCTGTGACAAATTGGTTCTTTCGGGAGTCTCTCAGGCAGTTGCGGCAAACTTTGATTCAAAGATTACGTTGACATGCAGTAACGATGGTGGAACAACTTACACAAATTTTGCCTGCTTTGTTTTTGATACTGCGCGACTCGATCGCAACAGTGTGAACTTGAAATTCTTCCAAGTGGACAACTTAAAAGGAGAGTTTAGCGACGCCTCACTTACAGTAACGACAGATACATATATTGATACGGCAACTAATGCTGCCCGATTCAACGTTGTTAAAAGCGTAACCTCTGACGACAGCAGCATCGGCTGCTTGGCCGGCCTGAACACAAAACTCTACGACGTCGATAAATTCTGGGATTCCAACGGTAACTTCATTCTGGAGACGCCGCAAACTCTTACGTTGGTCCAGGGCGACGGCAAAAAAGTCAACTTCTCGATCACTGGCGCGGACACATTTGAAACCCTGCGGGACAAATTGAACGAAGCGATCGGTACAGGACTCGGTCAGACTGCCCTGGTCGGAGCGGAAAACGCCGACAAGTTCGTTTCCTTCGTTACCAGCCCCTGCGAAGCTGGTAGCGAAGCTGTAAAAGGCACCTTCGTCATCCGATCGGCGATTGCCGGCAAAGACGGTGAAATCAACTTTGTTGGTGACGACAATGTGCTGGCCGCGCTGAGCCTGATGACGATTCAAAAGGCAACCGGCAACGTATACACCGTCGATGTCACGGAGGCTCACTATGGGTGCGTGGTGGCAAGTGATGTGACTGTCGCCGACAACAATCTGGTCGGTATTGTGCACAAAAACGTGGACGTACAGTTTGCTTCCAACTCCGGTCTGGTAACCTGTTGGGATGCGACGACAAACTCGTTCGTGATGACCGGCGGCGCCAGCAACTACTGCAGTACATTCATCCATCTGGCAGACCGCACAATGGTGTTCCAGATCGGAGCCAACCAGAAACAAGACGTCGGCGCAGCCATCGGCAACATGAGCAAGTACTCGCTAGGCGTCGACAATGTTCAGGTAACAACCAACGCTTTGGCAAACGAAGCAATCGGCAAGATCGACAAAGCGATTAGCTTGGTATCTTCGCAAAGGGCTACACTCGGTGCACTGCAAAACAGGCTCGACCACTCGATCAACAGCCTGGCGACAACCACCGAGAATCTGACCGCCGCCGAATCGCGCATCCGCGATGTCGACATGGCCAAAGAAATGATGAACTTCACCAAGTTCAACATCCTGAACCAGGCGGCCACGGCGATGCTGGCCCAGGCCAACCAGCTGCCGCAGACGGTATTGCAACTGCTGAAGTAAAACGCAGCAACAACATCACAAACATAAAAGCAGGGATCGACTTCCGTACGTTGTCGATCCCTGCTTTTATTCGCGCTGTAATGGCTTGGTTCCTAATTTATTTGATATATCGCTTTAACGTATTCCAAAAGTTCTCGCGGGTGCCGGCCATGATAACGACGATTTTGCTGCCATCTGTCAATTTGTAAACTCTGTAAGCAATTTCATAATTGGTTCTATTGTGATAGACATCATAGCCAAAGATGCCCGACAGATCACCGGTTTTTTCGCTGCCGGCAAAAGGATCGTCGCAGATGGCTTCAAGCGCTGTTTTGTATTTTTGTTTCAGTTCTTTATCCCGTAGCTTTTTGAAGTACTTTTCTGCCGGTGGTAAAAAGAACAATTGCACCATTTTATTTATCGACCCCAAATATTTCTGCGAACTGGCCGGGGTTCCCAGACGTTGTTGCAACCTTATCAGCTTCGGCGATTAAGGCTTGTACCGCCGGACGCACTTTTCGATTTGTCTCGGCGAACTTGTCGAGCAATTGTTGGCCGGACAAGCCTTGGGCGATAAGGTCAGCCAGAATTTCCTCTGCAAATTCGCCTGTCGATTCCGGGCGAATTGGCGTGATAATCAACGCCCCATTCCGGATATGGCAATCCACTTCGTTGGACATTCCCAGTAGCGCGTGAAATTTCATCGGAATGGTAATTTGCCGTTTGCTTGAAACTCGGATTCTTTTTTTATCCACTGCAATATGACCAAGCAGAGCTTTTGTGGTTGTTTCTGCCATGACTTTGTACCTCCAATAACTCAAAGAATAACTAACTGTAAATTTTCTTTGTTTCTTTGATTTATTATAGCGTTTCCTATTAGCAACTGCAATGAGGGGGAAATCAGATTGAAGAAGCAAAGCGCGCTCGCGCGAATTCACTCGGAACGTTCTACCGACAAACAGATCCGTTCAATGCAATCACTGACGATATCACTAGGAGCTGCTTCTTTGAAGCTTGCGTTTCGGGCCGTTAAATCGAGCGATTTGACCTGTTCGCAGAGAATAGTTCCTGTGGTTTTTGTTCGCTCATCAAGGGGAACGTGTAACGGAAAAGGACGAGCAGTATTGGTGATTGGGCAAACCAGCGCCAAATTAGTGACTTTGTTGAAAAAATCATTGCTGATTACTAAAGCTGGTCGTCGTCCTGCTTGTTCGTGCCCGCTGTTCGGGCTGAAATCCATGGTGACGATATCGCCTTGACGAGCATAATAAGGAAGCATGATTAAAAAAGCTCCTTGCCGACGGGAGTACCGGTATCCCATTCTTCGCCGGCCGCTTCGCCGCTGTAGTTCTGGAAAAGTTCCTGCAAACTGCGGTGCTTTCGCTTGCCAATCTTATGAATTACGATCCGGTCGGGCTCGGCCACAATTTTTACTGCGCAACCGGCTGACAAGCCGGCAGCAGTCAAAATGTTTTTTGGTAAACGGATTCCCTGACTGTTTCCCCATTTTTGGATCGAAGTAATCATCTGAATCGCCTCCTGCTTACTTAAAGTATATACTTTGTATATCCAAAAATCAAGCTGCAAAATTTTTTAAAATCTTTTCAAAATCACTTAAGAAAATAATCCTCTATTTCGATAAACAGATTGAGAGCCAATAGAATCTTTTTTCAGACATTCCGGCGGCCACTGGAAATGATGCAAAAAGTGAATGTCGGCGATCAACAGCACGGGCAAGGACGTCCGTGACTAAACTTCAAGGAAGAAGGGAAAAATAATGATTATCAACCACAATCTGCCAGCTCTGAACGCGTACTTCACTCTCCAGTCCAATAACAACAACGTGTCCCGTAACCTGCAAAAACTGTCTTCGGGTCTCCGGATCAACCGGGCCGCTGATGATGCAGCCGGCCTGGCAATCTCGGAAAAAATGCGCGCCCAGATTCGTGGCCTCGACCAGGCCACCCGCAATGCGCAGGACGGCATCTCGCTGATCCAGACCGCAGAAGGAGCCCTCAATGAAACCCACTCGATCCTGCAACGGATGCGAGAACTGTCGGTACAGGCAGCGAACGACACCTACACTTCGGGCGACCGCCAAAACATCCAGGCGGAAATCGACCAACTGACCTCAGAAATCGATCGGATCGCCGGCACGACCCAGTTCAACGGCAAGAGCCTGTTGGATGGGTCTACTTCTGCTGTTGTTTCGAGCGACAAGTTGACCACCAAGATCTTCATGCGCGACGGTCTGCGGGTGCTCGACCAGTTCGGCCAAAAAGCGCCTGGCGGCGGCAACTACAAGCTGAGTATCGAAGCCGAAGTCGGCACGGCCCAAGTCCAGAAGTCTGATATCTTCAAAGTGAAGCATGCAGCGACGACGGAAACGACGTCGATTGCTAACGCCAGCTATGACGATGGGCGGTTGGCAAGTTTTGAAGTTACGATGGCAGCAGCCACCGCCACTACTCGTGATGCTGGAACTCAATTTACGTTGACCTTTGATTTCGGCGGTGGTTGTACCTATAACATTTGTGTGAACGGACTTGCCGATACCTATGGTGCGACGGCTCTTTCTGCCGCAATTCGTGCTGACTCCAACCTGAGTACGCGGATTTGCGCTGATGCAAGTCAAGGGAACACCACTTTATGCTTGGTCAGCAAAACACCGGGCCAAGATTTCACCATTACTGCAACAGCCGTAACCGTAGGCGCAAATGCAGGTACCTTTACATTCGATACGGTGACTTCTGCTGCGGTGGGTACAACGACAGCGACCTACACCACCAATAATAATGACTTTGATCCAGTGGTTTCGGGTGATGTTACAGCTATCCAAGCAACCAAAAATGTTACCGGCGTTACCCTGAATTGCACCATGAAAGTCGGAAGTTATGTTATTTCAACGGATCGTTGTCTGAACGCAGCGGCCGCAAATAACGTCGGAAGTTTTGGCGGTTTCTATAGTTGCACTGGAACGCAATTGGCGTCTGCTGTTGTTGGGGTTCCGGGCTCAGCCGGCATGAACAGTTCAACGCTGTTTATCGTGAACAGTGTTTGTCAGAGCGCCGGTACGGCAATGGTAAGTTTTTCGACGCATGGTATTGAGTTGAACGGTTGCAATGTTGATGATACCGGGTTTACAACGGTTTGCGTTACATTAGGCGGAAATCAAGTCATTAACCTTGGTGGTTCTTTTGGTAGCGTTACATTGACGCTCGCTGATACCGACTCCGTAAAAGCCTGCGACAAGCTGGTAGTCAATATTCAGTCCAATTATGCTGGCGATGCCGCATCGACGATTGCGATTCGTTGCAGCGATAATGGCGGCGTCACATCCACAGCTTTCGCTACTTTCGCTTTTGACACAGCGCGCGTTGACCGCAACAGCGTAAATTTGAAGTTTTTCCAAGTCGATAATTTAAAAGGGACCTATAATGACGCCTCGTTGACGGTCACAACTGACACTTATCTGGACACTGATGCTACTGCGGCATCGTTCAATGTGGTCAAATCCACCGTATCCGATCCCAGCACCATCGGCTGTATCGCTGGCCTGAACACCAAACTGTATGATGTGGACAAATTCTGGGATGCCAGCGGAAATTTCATCCTGGAAAATCCGCAGACCCTCAGCATCGTCCAGGGCGACGGCAAGAAAGCCAGCATCACGATCACCGGTTCCGATACCTTCGGCAGCGTGCGCGACAAACTAAACGCAGCCATTGCCGATAGTTTAGGACAAGCCGCGATCGTCGGCGAAGAAAACGCCGACAAATTCGTGTCTTTTGTCACAGCCCCTTGCGCATCCGGCTTGGAAGCAGTCAAGGGAACTTTCGTCATCCGCTCCGCCGTCGCCGGCACCGCAGGCGAATTTACCTTCGTCGGTGACGACAACGTGATTGCGGCGCTCAGCTTGTCGACGATCCAAAAAGCGACCAACAACAACTTCTACGTCGATGTGACGGAAGCGCATCAACTGACCAATGTGGCCACCTGCGTCAAATTGGCCGACAACAACCTGATCGGCATCGTGCACAAGAACGTGGATGTCCAGTTTGCCGCCAATACCGGCGTAACGACCTGCTGGGATGCTGCGGCCAACACCTTCACCTTCACCGGCGGCGCAGTCAACAAGGAAGACACCTTCGTTCACCTGGCAGACCGCACGATGGTGTTCCACATCGGCGCCAATCAGAAACAAGACATCGGCGTCGGCATCGGCAACATGGGCACGGCTTCCCTGGGTGTGGACAACATCCAGGTCACCAGTAACGAATTGGCCAACCGGGCGATCGGCAAGATCGACCTGGCGATCAACCGGGTGTCCAGCCAGCGTGCGACCCTCGGTGCGGTGCAGAACCGTATCGACCACACCATCAACAACCTGAGCGTGGCTTACGAAAACCTGACGGCAGCCGAATCCCGCATCCGCGACGTCGATATGGCGAAGCAGATGATGGAATTCACCAAGTACAACATCCTGAGCCAGGCGGCGACCGCCATGTTGGCCCAGGCGAACCAACTGCCGCAGAACGTGCTGCAACTGCTCCGGTAACAGAAAAGATCGGCAAACCGAAACAGGAAAACGGGGACTCTCCCTTCGGGGACAGTCCCCGTTTTCCTTTGCCTCTTTTCTTTTTTGCCATTTTTTACGATATACTATTTGTATACTAGAGGATTTTGGAGAGCAGGAGGCGAACCGATGAAATATCCGGACGAATGGCAAGGTACAATCCCCGAAAGTTTGCACCAGGTAAAGGCTGGTCAAATGCAGGTGACTGTCAACGCATTTCATAGTTTAGCCTGGGTCGGACACTTTGGTTTTCCGGTCTGGAAACCGTTTGAAAAATTACAGGTGCGTGATGTTGCCTGCGGTACCGGCGAAAACGCGATTGTATCGGCGCTGGTTCATACGGGCTCGCAATACTTGTTGGCTGATGCCGATGCCGAGTCGTTGGCGCAGTCGCGATTGTATGTGGAACAACTAGGACTGAGTAACGTGCGTTTCGCGGTAGATATAACAACGAATGACGGCGAGGCGGCAGACGAAACCAAGTTGGCCGACATCATTCTGTGCACCCGTCCACTTAACCAGATCGATGATTTGCCCACGCAGCTGAAAAAATGGACATCACAGTTGGTGCCCGGCGGCGTTATCGAGCTGCAGTGCGACACAGAACCGGTTTCCAATGGGATTAAAGCGGCGCGGGAACGGATTAATCACCGCATAGAAACCGAAGGGCAAACACTGGTCGACTCGGTATGGATCGAACTACAGTCGGCAGAAACGCCCGGCGAATGGACGGTTCCTTATCTGACAGCCTTGGTCGAGAGCGCGGGACTAAAAATACTCGCGTTCCTGCATCCGCAGATGTATGACCCGCGGGTGTATCTGCCCGAAGCAGGCGAATTGCTGCAACAAAGATTGCAGGGATCATCCTTGATCGAACAGGCGACGTTGGCGGAAATATTGGCTGGCGGAATTCGCAGGCATACGATCTTGTGTGTGCCTCTTGATGACAAGCGACGGATGCCGACGCTGGACGATGCGGATTTGCGCTCGTTAATTCCGTTTCGTTCTCCCTATGCTGAGCTGCGGCGTGAAACCGGCCAGGTGTTTTTCCAGGTGGAGCGCTGGGCGCTGCCGATCAATGATGCAGTGCCGATGGGTGAAGTCTGTGCGCCGGAATCGATGGCGGCGATTTATTCGGCTATCGATGGCAAGAAAACATTTGAACAGTTGCACCGGCGATTCCTGCCGCTATCTTGGGACGTGTTTATGCACTTTATGACATTGTTGGCAGAAAATGGTTTGTTGCACCTACACAAGGAGGAAAAGTGACGTGGAAATGCTGGATCAAATCGATGCGATCGAACGGCATCTGTTTCAATACGAAATCGCAAAAGCCGGCAAATTGATGACCGATACGGTAACCCATCTGGCTGCGGTTGCAGGGGGATTGCCTACCGATAAGGCCAAAACCTTCAATGCGATTTTGGAATATTTGAATCTGGGAATGCAGAACGGCGACTATCTGTTTGTCGCCGATGTATTGCATTATGAACTCAAGCCGTTTTTGCGGCAGTCATTGAGCTGACGGGAGGATTTTGCATGCCAAAGATGAGAAAAAAGGTATTGGAACACCCCAAGGCAATGAACCCGGCCAATTCACCGGATTCGCTGGAAAATGCAATGCAACGGTTTAGCCGCGGCCTTTCGGCGGAACAGGCATTGGTTTCTGTGACTATCGAAAGGGTCGACGGACAGGCCAACTATATCGTTGAGGCGGGGCAATCGCGCTGCTTTTTGCACAGCGCCTATGATCGGGCGCATGAGATGCGGGAACTGTTTCGAGATGTTTCCCCGGCAACGCAGATTTTGGTGTTGTATGGGTTTGGCATGGGAGACGCAATCGTGTGGGCCGGCGAAAACCTGCCGGAGCTGGAGCGGGTGATCGTGATCGAACCATCGTCGCAGCTCATGATTAGTGCACTGAAATATCCGGGTGTCGTCGATAAACTGAAAAGAGTGTTGATCGTCGACTTCGTCGTGAACAAGTCGGTGAAAGAAGCGGCGGAATTCATGATGAGTCGTATGGAGCAGGATTTTCACAAAAAATACGCCTTTGCGTTCCATATGGCTCACAGGTCTTTATTCAAAGGATATTATGAGGAGTTCAGCGAGCAGGTGCTCACTTACTTCCGTCGCACCGGCGTAGGCATCCGTACTGTCGAAGCGAATATTTTCGTCAAAACGCAAAACATCCTCAACAACCTAAAAGCAAAAAGCGTGAATATCGACGATCTGTTGCGCGAGCTGAAAGGCCGACCGGCGATCATGGTATCGGCGGGTCCTTCATTGGACAAAAATATTCATCTGCTCGAGAAAGCCAAAGAAAAAGCGTTTGTCGTCGCAGTCGGCAGCGCGATCAAGATCCTTTACAACAAGGGAATCCGTCCGCATGCCCGGGCCGCCTTCAGTCCGCATCCGGACGAAAATACGGTTTTTGACGGGATCGCCGATTTTGAGGATATTCCGCTGATTTATTCCAATACGCTCGATTATCTGGTAGTAAAGAGCTATGACGCGCCGAAAGCCCGGATGGTCATGGATTCCGATCCGATCACCCGATATCTGTATACGTTGGGCGGCATTCCCCACACGCTGGTCGGCAGTGGCGGCACGATCGCCAACGTCACGTTTGACTTGCTGTGCCGGGCCGGTTGTTCCCAGATTATCTTCACTGGTCAAGATATGTGTTACACCGACCTGAAGCTTTACGCCGATGGATCCTGGTCTGACCCGCGGATCGCCGCGGCGTCGCAAGGCCTGATCAAGGAAAAGAATATCTATGGCGAAGAGGTCTTTACTTCGGCCGCATTTGCCGGTATCCGTCAAGATTTTGAAACAGCGCTGGCAGGTTATCCGCAACTGACATTCTGGAACGCGACCGAGGGCGGGCTGCCGATCGCCGGCGCCCCGGCCAAGCCTTTGCAGGAAGTGCTGGACGGAATTGCTGAGCCGTATGATTTTGATGCCATGTTGCAAAAGGTGTTTTTCCAACAGGAAGAGAGGACTAGCGAATCGGCGGCGCTGGACGCGACAATGAAACAGACGCTGGCGGAAGTGCGGCAGATCATTGAAATCAATGAACGTCGGAAAGCAGCGATCGAAACGGCCTATGGAGACGGCAAGAACAACTACCGAATTTTGCGAGAACTTGACAAGTTGCAGTCATATGATGCCGAACTGTTGCAGGTGCCTTATTATCAGCATGTTGTGCAGTATGAGATCGCCACGCCGCTGACGGTGATTCAGAAAGCCCATCAATATACCGGCGAGGACGTGGTGAAAAAAGTCCGTTCTCGGCTGAATATCTTGCTGGGAACGGCCCATAAGCTGGACGAATACGCCGGATTTGTCAATGAAACGCTGTCGCAGCAGGTGCGGGAGGAATAGGATATGGGACTTCGGTTATGTTCGCGTTGTGTAACGCCGGAAACGCACGAAACGATCTTTTTTGACCAGGAAGGCGTCTGCAACGTCTGTCGGCAGCAGGAGTATAAACAGGAAAAAATCGATTGGGCGGCTAGGGAAAAAGAACTGCATGCCCTGCTGGACAGTTATCGCGGCAAGGGCGATTACGATTGCATCGTGCCATTCAGTGGCGGCAAGGACAGTACCTATACGTTATATGCCTTGGTGCGGGAGTACGGGATGAAACCGCTGGTAGTGTCGTTTGACCACGGATTTTACCGACCGACGGTGCAGGAAGGCAAACTGCGGACATATCGCCGCTTAGGCGTCGACGTTCTTCAGTTTACTCCGAACTGGCATATCGTAAAGAAATTGATGCTGGAGAGCCTAAAACGCAAGGGAGATTTTTGCTGGCATTGTCACACCGGCATTTTTGCTTACCCGATGCAAGTTTCGGTAAAGTATAAAATTCCTTTGGTGATCTGGGGTGAACCGAGCGCCGAATATACTTCCTATTATTCCTATGATGACGGGCCTGAGGAAGTTGATGAAGAACGTTTCAACCGCTTTGTCAATCTGGGAATCACCGCGGAAGATATGGTGGGAATGCTGGGGGATGGCGTTACTTTGCGCGATTTGGTTCCGTTCACCTATCCCAAGCTGCGCGATCTGAAGTCGATCAATTCGCGGTCTTTTTGCCTCGGCAGTTATATCCCTTGGGATGTGAAAAAACAATCGGAGCTGATCAAGCGGGAACTGGACTGGCGGGAAGAAGCGGTCGAGGGCGTGCCGCCGGAGTATGGCTATGAAAAGATCGAGTGTATGTTTCAGGGGGTCCGCGATTATCTGAAATACATCAAGCGCGGCTATGCCCGGGTTTCCCATTTGGCCAGCATCGATATCCGCAACGGTCGGATGTCGAGAGAAGCGGCGCTGGACTATGTGAAGCAGTATGAAGGGAAACGGCCGGCGAGCTTGGACGTTTTTCTGGAGTATCTGGACATCAACGAGGCTGAATTTAATGAGATTGCCGTTAGCCAATTGGTGTATCCGAACGAATGCGACCCGGCGAAATTGCAAAAAGGGGCCGAACTGTGGGATCAGAAGCTATGGTTCCGCGATCCGGCGGCAGGGAGCGAACACCGGTGATTGCGATTGTCGACTATGGGATGGGAAACCAGCACTCGGTGCTGAATGCGCTGCGCTATTTGGGTGTCGAAGCCGCGGTGACGGCAGACCCGGACAAGGTCTGCCGGGCTGACCGGGTCATCTTGCCCGGCGTCGGCGCTTTTGGCGCAGCGATGGAAAACCTGAACCGATCCGGCCTGCGCGCGGCGATGAATGAGGCGGTGCTGCAGCGGGGCCGACCCTTTCTCGGCATTTGCCTCGGCATGCAATTGGTTGCAGCCCGGGGCACGGAAAAGGGGCTGTTCGAAGGACTGGGCTGGATTGACGGCGAAGTCCGCCTGATGGCGCCGACCGATCCCGAGATTAAACTGCCGCATGTCGGTTGGAATGATATCGTCATAGAACGGAATCTCCCGCTCTTTCAAGGATTGAAAAAGGAGCGGGCCTTCTATTTCGTTCACAGCTACGCGAGTTGCCCACAGGACCCCGCTCATGTTGCAGCCAGCTGCGAATACGGCGGTTCGTTTGTCGCGGTGGTTTATCGGGACAATATCTTTGCCACCCAGTTTCATCCGGAAAAAAGCCAGAAAAATGGCCTGACCATTCTGGAAAACTTTGCCGAATGGGAGGGCGGTCCATGCTGAAGCAACGGATTATTCCCTCGTTGCTGCTTAAAGACGGACGGATGGTCAAAGGCAAAAACTTCGGCAACTTTCGCGATGTCGGCGACCCGGTAACGGCGGCAAAAGTTTACAATGCACAAAAAGTTGACGAGTTGATGTTTCTTGATATCTGTCCTACTGCACAAAGCCGCGAGCAAGTCCGCGAGATCATCCAGGCGGCGGCCTGCGAATGTTTTATGCCGTTGACGGTGGGCGGTGGGGTCCGCATGGTGGAGGACGTCCGCCATTTGCTGACGATCGGCGCCGATAAAGTGGCGATGAATTCGGCGGCGGTGCGGACGCCGGAACTGATTCGGGATGCGGCTGAACTATTCGGCGACCAGTGCGTGGTGGTGAGCGTGGATTATCGCTTGAATCAGGCCGGGCGGCGAACGGTCTGGATTGATTCGGCAACTCTCGATACCGGGCTGGATCCGTTGGAACACGTCAAACGATGTGTAGCGCTTGGCGCCGGAGAGATACTCTTGACCAGCATCGATCAGGAAGGTACACTGGAAGGCTATGACTTTGACTATCTGGACGAAGTCGCCCGGGCTGTAAAGGTGCCGGTGATTGCTTCCGGCGGCGCCGGGCGGTTGGAAGATTTTTATCGGGCGCTGACGACAACCAAGGTATCGGCGGTGTCGGCCGCCAGCATTTTTCATTTTACCGACCAGAGTCCGATCAAGGCGCGGTTCTTTTTGTCGAACAGCGGCGTGAATGTGAGGGTGTAAGGCGATGCTCGAAAGTGGACGACTATTGCTGCGACCGGTGGAACTGACAGATGCGAATGAAACCTACCGATCCTGGATGAATGATCCGGCGGTGATCCAGTATACGGAAAGCCGGTTTCAGACGCATTCGCTGGAGCAGATCCGGCAATATGTAGCGTCGGTGCAGGCGGATTCTGGAAGCCGATTCTTTGCGATTGTCGAAAAAGAATCAGGTAAACATATAGGGAATATAAAAATTGGCCATATCCATCCCGTGCATCGACATGCCGATGTCGGTATCATCATCGGTGACAAAGCAAGCTGGGGCAAGGGTTATGCTTCGGAAAGCCTGCAACTGATCGCCTGGTATGCCCGGGAACAGTTACAACTTCGTAAGCTGACAGCTGGGATTTATGCCAACAACCTCAGTTCACTGCAGGCGTTTTTAAAAGCAGGCTTTGTGCTGGAGGGGCGATTTGCCCAACATTGGTTCTGCGACGGCGAGTACGTTGACGGTTTGCAGATGGGATTGCTATTGGAGGAAACGTTATGATTCTGGCGATTATTCAGGCACGGATGGGCTCGTCCCGCTTGCCGGGCAAAGTTTTGCTCGACCTGGCGGGACGCCCTGTTTTGTGGCATGCTGTGTCGCGGGTACGGAAAGCCCGTCTTGTCGATCAGGTGTTGGTGGCGACGACGGATCAACCGTCTGATGAGCCGATCCGGCAGTTTTGCGCCGTGAAGGCAGTTCCTTGTTTTGGCGGCAATGAACAGGATGTGTTGGACCGGTTTGTTCAGGCAGCTCGCTTTGCCGGCGCCGCCGAAAGCGATGCGATTGTCAGGATCACGGCGGACTGTCCGCTGATTGATCCGACTGTGATCGATCAGGTTGTTGCGGCCTATCGGCAAGTTGGCGCGGACTATGTTTCCAACGTACAGCCGCCGACATTCCCGGATGGACTGGATGTGGAAGTGTTTCGCTTTTCGGCCTTGCTGACGGCCTGGCGCGAGGCGAAACTGGTTTCTGAACGTGAGCACGTTACACCCTATCTGCGCAACCACCCGGAAAAATTTTCTGCGCACAATGTGACGCACGATACTGATCTGTCGGCACTGCGCTGGACGCTGGACGAACCGGCCGATTACGCGCTGTTGCAGCGGCTTGTAGCAGAACTTGACCGTACCCGGCCGGATTTTCATCTGGCTGATGTGCTGCAGGTTTTGGCGGCGCATCCCGAGTGGCAGGAACTGAACCGGGATTTTCAACGCAATGAAGGCTATGTCAAATCGCTGCGGCAGGAGCAGGCGAGGCTTTGCCTGGGTACCGTGCAGTTTGGCCTGGCGTACGGGATCAACAACCGCGGCGGCAGGCCGGAACAGCAGCGGGTATTCGCCATCCTCGACCGGGCGTTGGCCGCGGGGATCGAAAGTCTGGATACGGCAGCGGCGTATGGTGAGGCGGAAAAAGTGCTCGGCGAATATATCTGTTCGCGGCAGGTTGCCGACCGGGTAAATGTCGTGTCTAAACTTCGGCCGGATTTTCTCGATAATACTTCTAAGAGAACTATTTCGCTTGCGCAGGCCCTGATGGAAGAAGTGCAGGCTTCGCTGGCACGACTGGGACTGACCCGACTGGATGGTTATTTGCTGCACAGCGCCAGTTGCGAACAGCTGAACCATGCCGAACTCGGCGCGGCGCTGGCGGCGGTTCGCGAATCCGGCCTGGTACGCCAGGTTGGCGCTTCGCTGTATATGCCGGAACAGGCGATGACGGCGCTGCAGACCGGCTGGGTTGACGCAGTGCAGGTTCCGTATAATATACTGGACCGACGCCTTGATCAGGCCGGATTTTTTGACCGGAATAGCCGGCGGCCCCGTCCGCTTAATGTTTACGTCCGCAGCTTGTTGCTGCAGGGGCTGCTGATGATGTCGGAACAAGAACTTCCGCCGCATTTGGCGGGGATGGCGCCGCATCTGCGGGAACTGGATCAATGGTTGGCCGGACAGGGGATTGACCGGTTGACGGCGGCATTTGGCTTTGCAAGCAGCCGGCCTGGTGTGGACGCCGTGGTGGTTGGCGTCGATTCGCTGGAACAATTGGAATTATACCTGGCGCTGTCGGCACGGATCGGCGATTTTTCGGCAATTCTGTCGGAAGGATTGCAGCGTTTTGGCGAAATTGAGCCGCGGCTATTGTCCCCCAATCTATGGGAGGCGCTGCGGCAGGAAAAGAGGGATGAATAGGATGGCCAAGCAATACACGAAAAGCCAGGCATTGCTCGCACGGGCCCGCAAGGTGACTCCGCTGGGGTCCCAGACCTATAGCAAGAGCGTCCGCTATTTTTGTGAAGGGGCGGCGCCGGCGTTTTTGGACCGGGGACAGGGCAGCCATGTCTGGGATGTTGACGGCAACGAATTTGTCGATTTCATGTGTGCGCTGGGACCGGTGACGGTCGGCTATAACGATCCGCAGGTGAATGCAGCGGTGATGGCGCAGCTGCAAAAAGGCATTTCTTTTTCGATGGCTACCGAGCTGGAAGTGGAGCTAGCGGAAGCGTTGACCCGGATTGTTCCCTGCGCGGAGATGGTGCGTTTTGTCAAGAATGGTTCGGACGCCACGTCTTCGGCGATCCGTCTGGCCCGGGCGTTCACCGGACGCGACTTGGTGGCGGTGTGCGGCTATCACGGCATGCAGGACTGGTATATCGGTTCGACGACCAACCGCCGCGGCATTCCAACCGATGTGTGCGCGTTGACCAAGACATTTGTCTACAACGACCCGGACAGCTTGCAACAATTGCTGGCCGAGTATCCGGACCAGTTTGCTGCTGTCATTCTGGAGCCGATTCAGGCCGATGGCCCTGCGGCGGGATATCTGGAAGCCTTGCGTGAACTGACGCAGGCCGCCGGCGCACTGCTGATTTTTGACGAAGTGGTGTCGGGGTTCCGCTATGCTCTCGGCGGCGCCTCTGAACTGTATAAAGTGACGCCGGATATGGCGGCGTTTGGCAAGGGGATGGGCAACGGCCTGCCGATTTCGGCGGTGGCCGGCCGGGCTGATGTGATGGAACTGATCGGCACCCAGGGAGTATTCATTTCGACCACTTTTGGCGGCGAAACCCTGTCGATGGCTGGTTCGATGGCTACGCTGTCCATTCTGGCCCAGCCGGGGATCTATCCGCGCATCTGGGCGCTGGGCGAGCGCATGCTGTCCGGCGTGCGGGCCGCCATTGCCAAACATGGCGTCGGCGAGGTCGTGAAAGTCAGCGGACTGGCGCCGCATGGCGGGGTCGGCTTCGAAGGCAAAGGCAGTCTCGATTATCTGGATATCATGTCGGTTTACCAGCAGCGGATGGTGGAACAGGGCATCCTGACCACCGGGATCAATAACATCAGTGTGGCGCATAGCGAAGCCGATATCGACCAATTTGTCGCCGCCGCCGATGCCGCGTTCGCCGATATCCGCCGCGCGCTCGACGCCGACTCGCTGGACGGGATTCTGCTGGCCTGCAAGGTGAATCCGATCTTTAAGAGGAACAAATGATGCCAAATGAGAATGCCATTGATAAATTGGGGCCTGTCCCCAATTTAAAATGTTATTTAATTGCCGAGATGTCGGCCAATCATGCCGGTGATCTGTCGCGGGCGCTGGAAATCGTGCACGCGGCGAAAGAAGCCGGCGCCGATTGCATCAAAACCCAGACCTATACGGCGGATACCTTAACGATCGATTGCGCCAACGATTATTTCTCGATCCACGAGGGCCCCTGGAAAGGCAGAACCCTCTATGATTTGTATCGGGAGGCGCATACGCCCTGGGACTGGCTGGCCCGGATCAAGGAAGAGGCTGACAAAGTCGGACTGGACTACCTGTCAACGCCATTTGACCGGACGGCAGTCGATTTTTTGGCCGACCTGGGGGTCAGTTCCTATAAGGTGGCTTCGTTTGAACTGAATGACTTGCCACTGCTGCGTTATATTGCGGCCCAGGGCAAACCGGTCATCGCGTCGACCGGCATGGCTTCGCTCGGTGAGATCGAAAGGGCGGTGCGGACGGTACGTGAAGCCGGCAATCCGGACTTGTGTCTGCTCAAGTGTTCCAGCGCCTATCCGGCCCCGCCTGACGACATGAATCTGCGCACGATTCCGCACTTGGCCGAGACATTCGGCGTGGCGGTCGGGCTGTCGGATCACACGCTGGGATCAGCGGCGGCGGTGGCAGCAGTGGTGCTGGGCGCCTGCGTAATTGAAAAGCATTTTTGTCTCAGTCGCTCCATTCCAAACCCGGATGCGGCATTTTCGATGGAACCGGCCGAGTTCCGCCAGATGCACGATGATATCCGGGCGGTGGAACGGGCGATGGGCAAAGTGCAGTACGGGGTGTCCGCTGCCGAAGAGGGAAGCGCCGCGTTCCGGCGTTCCTTGTTTATCGTGCAGGACATGAAAGCCGGCGAGGCATTTACAGCGGAAAACTTGCGCAGTATCCGGCCAGGTTATGGACTGGCGCCGCGGCATTACGACGCAGTGATCGGCCGCCGGGCGGCCGGCGATATCTGCCGGGGAACGCCACTGGCCTGGAATCTGATTCGTTAACAGTGAGGAGGACTGGGGATGTATCGTAGCCAGCCGCAAAAAATCGTCGCCACCATCGAGGCCCGCATGACGTCTTCCCGCCTGCCCGGCAAAGTGTTGCTGGATCTAGCGGGCAAACCGGCGCTGCAGCAACTGGTGGAACGGTTGCGCCGCAGCCGCTACCTGGATGAAGTCGTGGTAGCGACCACGGATCGGTCGACCGATGATCCGGTGGCAGAAATGTGCCACCAGATTGCCTGTCCGGTGTTTCGCGGCAGTGAAGACGATGTGTTGGCGCGGGTCCTGGGCGCCGCCAATTCGGTATCTGGCGATTTGATCGTCGAAATCACCGGCGATTGCCCGGCGGTTGATTGGCGTCATGTGGATCTGCTGATCGAAACATTTTTTGCCGGTCAGTACGATTATGTCGCTAATGTGGCCGGACCACGTCCTTATCCGGTGGGATTCGAAGTGCAGGTTTTCCCCACGGCGGTGCTGGCGGAAGTGGACCAATTGACCCAGAATCCGGTCGACCATGAACATGTGTCGCTTTACATTTATTCGCACCCGGAGCGATACCGGATTCACTATGTGGAGGCCGGTCCCGAGCTATATCAACCGGATCTGGAAGTCACTCTGGACACGCCGGAAGATTACCAGTTGATCCAGGCGGTCTTCCTCGCTTTGTTGCCGGATAAGCCGGATTTCTCTGCGCTCGACGTGGTGGATTTGTTGCGGCAGCAACCGGAACTGCTGGCGTTGACCCGGGAAGTCAAACGCAAATACGCCGAAGATGCGTTGGCGGAAAGGCAGCAGTCCGATGGCGGCGCATAAACCCTTGCGGGCATTGATCATCGGCGCCGGTAAAATCGCTGCCGGTTATGATGCGCCGGACTCCAAAGAAATTTTGACCCACGCACATGGGTTTAAGGCTGTGCCGGGATTTTCACTGATCGGTTTTGTTGACCGAGATCTGGCGCAGGCGGAGCAGGCGGCGGCGAAATGGGGCGGCAAAGCGTACGAGGATATACAGGCAGCCTTTGCAGACGGCCCAGTTGATGTGGTGAGTGTAGCGACGCCGGATGAAACTCATGCAGCAGTGCTGAAAGAACTGGCGGCGTATTCGCCCCGACTGGTTTTCTGTGAAAAACCGCTGGCGCTCAGTTGGATGGACGCTCAGGCGATCCATGAACTGTATCGTCATTTACCAACAAAAATTCAGGTCAATTATCTGCGCCGTTTTGTACCGGAGTTCCGGGCTGTGAAACAAGCGATCACCGCAGGCGATTACGGTCGGTTTCTCAGCGGGGCGGGCTTTTATGTCAAAGGTTTTTTGCATAACGGTTCCCACATGGTCGATTTGCTGCAGTACTGGCTGGGCGAGGCGGCAGACATTCAGAAACTGGTTGGTGGAAAATCAGACGCCGTTCAACATGAGAAAGAAAACCATGTTGCCGATGCCGAGCAATCGGTATTGCTGACTTTTGCTGATGGCGGTCTGTTCACGATCCAGTCGCTTGCCGGCAATCCTTATTGGATTTTTGAACTGGATCTGTTGTTTGAACAGAAGCGGCTGCGGATTTTGGACTCCGGATTGGCGATGCAGGAATATACACTGGGCGAGAATCCGGTTTTTCCCGGCACGCTGGAAATGCAGCCGCAACCGATATACACCACTGGACTTGACCGGGCGATGCAGTATGCGATGGAGAATATCCGTGATCACCTGATTTTGGGCGAACCGCTGCTCTGTCCTCTGGGCGAGGCGTTGGCGACATTGAAAACGGGGTTGTTGCATTCATGAAAGTACTGCTGTTTGCCCGCGATCCCGGCGGCGCCAATGCCGTTGTACCGCTGGCGCCGTGCCTCGCCGAACGGGGCCATCAAGTTTTGTTATATGGGAAAGACGCTGCCCTGAAACAGTATCTGGCTTATGGGCAGGCAGGACTGGACCTGGCGGCGGCAGCGTCGGAGATGTCGGTCGATTCTTATGCCGGATTCCTCAAGCGACTGGCGCCCGATTTTCTGATCACCGCCACCGGCTCGGATGATTTCGCCGAGAAACTATTGTGGCAGGCAGCCGAACGTTTGGCGATCCCCAGTTTTGCGATCCTCGACCATTGGTTCAACTACGGTATCCGCTTCTCGCCTTACAAACTGGTGGAGCAGGAACTGTATGAACAGGATAAGCGGCATCCGTTTTTGCCGAGCCGGATTCTGGTAATGGATGATGAGGTCCGGGCAGCAATGATACAGGAAGGATTTGCCCCGGAACGTATCCTGGTTTCCGGTCAGCCGCACTTTGATAGTCTCAGGCAGCAGGCAAAACGGTTTGCGGCTGAAGACAACAGGCAATATCGTAGCCGGCTTGGCATCGCTGAAACCGATTTTTTGCTCTGTTTTATCTCGGAGAATATCACCGAACCGGATAAAGGCGATGACCTCGGCCAATATTATTGGGGCTATACCGAACGGTCAGTGTTCAGTGAATTGATGGACGCCCTGCAGACAACGGCTGCGGGAAGTGGACGCAAAGTGCATGTGGTGGTCAAACCGCACCCGAATGAAACGTTTGACGCCTACTCCGACCTGATCGCGGCGAAAACTGGCGGCCTGGTAAGCGCCAGCATCGATAAAGCAGTGCATCCGGTCAAACTGTGTCAGGCAGTGGATCTGGTTTGCGGCATGTCGTCGATGGTGCTGGTGGAAGCAGTGATCTTGGGGTTGCCGGTGCTCAGCGTGCAAATCGGCCTGCGGCGTGACAATCCGTTTATTCTGGATAAAAAAGGTGTAGTTCGCTCGATTTTGCAGCGGCGTGAGTTGCAGGACAGGATGACGGGATATTTGACAGGGATGAGTTTGGAACCCGCAAAGTTCGGTGTGCCGACCGGTGCGGCGGAGCGGATTATCAAATGGATGGAGGAATGGCGATGAGTAAGTTGGCGCTGCTGGGTGGAAATAAGGTTCGTCCGGAGCTGTTCCCCGGCTATAAAGTCATTGGCGCGGAAGAAAAGGCGGCTGTCGACCGGGTGATCGAATCCGGCGTATTGTCGCGGTTCCTCGGCTGCTGGCATGAAGATTTTTATGGTGGCCCCGAAGTACAGGCGTTGGAAGCGGAATGGGCCGCATATTTTGGCGTGAAGCATGCCGTATCCGTCAATTCGGCAACCTCCGGCCTGTATTGCGCCGTCGGCGCCACCGGCGCCGGACCGGGCGATGAAATCATCGTTTCTCCCTACACGATGGCTGCTTCGGCGACTGCCGCCCTGGCCTACAATGCGGTGCCGGTGTTCGCCGATATCGAACCGGATTGTTTTTGCCTGTCGGCGGAATCGGTGGCGCAAAAGATTACCGAACGGACCAAAGCGATTTTGGTGGTCGATATCTTTGGACAACCCTATGATGTCGATGGCATCAACGCACTGGCGAAAAAACATGGACTGATGGTGATTGAAGATGCGGCGCAGGCGCCGGGGGCCACGTTCCGCGGCAAATTCGCCGGTGCACTGGGGGATATCGGCGTATATTCGCTGAATTATCACAAACACATTCATAGCGGTGAAGGCGGCATCGTCGTGACCGACGATGCCCTGCTGGCCGAAAAGGTCCGTCTGATCCGCAACCATGCCGAAGTGGTGGTCGGGGCGAAGGGCTTCACCGATCTGGTGAACATGATCGGCTTCAACCTGCGGATGACCGAACTGGAGGCTGCGGTAGCACGCGAGCAGTTGAAAAAGCTGTCGGGTTTGCTCAAACAGCGCCAGGCAAATGTGACCTACCTCAATGAACAGTTGCGCCAGATCCCTTGCCTGACCATGCCGAAGGTGCGGCCGGGAGCGGAACATGCTTCCTATGTGCATGCAATCAAATTTGATGCGGCGGTGGCCGGAGTTGACCGCAACCGGTTCATCGAGGCGGTCAAGGCCGAACTGTCGCCCAGCATGCTGCGCGAACGGGAAGGGGTAAATATGGGTTGCGGTTATGTAAAACCGATATATTTGGAACCGATTTATCAGAACCTGATCGGCTACGGCGACAAGGGCTGTCCATTCAAGTGCCCCTGGTACAAGGGAGAACTGAATTACGGCAAAGGACTCTGCCCGACGACCGAACGGATGCATTACGATGAATTGTTCACGCATGAGCTGATGCGGCCGCCGATGAGCAAACAGGATCTCGACGACGTGGTGGCGGCCTTTGTAAAAGTGTGGCAGAACCGGCAGGAGTTGAAGGCATGAGACGACGGCAGTTTTTAGCCGGGGCGCGGATTTATCTGCGCAACCTGGAACCTGGTGACGTGGAAGGCAACTATGGCTATTGGTTGAACGACCCTGAAGTTTGCCGGTTCAATGCCCACCACCGGTTTCCCTATGCCAAGGGTGATTTGGCCGACTACATCGAAGGCTTGCGCGGCGCTCATGACCGGCTGGTGTTGGCGATTATCGACCGGGAAGGCGATCAACATGTCGGCAACATTTCACTGCAGAGCATTGATTCGCTCGAACGCAGCGCCGAATTTGCCATCGTGATCGGCGAAAAAGCCGCCTGGGGCAAAGGATTCAGTAAAGAGGCAGCCCGCCTGATTCTGGACCATGGCTTTGGCGCACTGAATCTGCACCGGGTTTACTGCGGCACTTCATCAGAAAATATACCGATGCAAAAACTGGCCCTGGCCATGGGATTTAGTCTGGAAGGCCGTCGACGCGAAGCGTTGTACAAAAACTTCGCTTTTCTCGATATATTGGAGTATGGGTTGTTGCGCCGGGAATGGCAGGCTGCATCGACAGGGGAGGCGAGATCATCATGAGAGATTTTTTTAACGGCAAGACGGTGCTGGTTATCGGCGGCACCGGCACGATCGGCCGCCGGCTGGTAGAACTATTGATGCCGTGGGAACCATCCGTCATCCGGATATTGAGCCGCGATGAAGGCAAACAGTTTGAAATGGCGCATGAACTGGACAACAACGATCTGCTGCGGTTTTTCATCGGCGATGTGCGGGACAAGGACCGGGTAGAACGGGCCTGTCGCGGCGCTGATATCGTATTCAACTTGGCGGCGATGAAACATGTGCCTGCCTGCGAATATGACGCCTATGATGCACTGAAAACCAATGTGATGGGAACGCAGAACGTGATTTGCGCCGCTTTCCAGAACAAAGTGAAACGACTGGTGTTCACCAGCACAGACAAGGCGATCAGCCCGACCAACGTGATGGGAGCGACCAAACTGCTGGCCGAACGGCTGATGGCGACGGCCAACTATAACCAGGGACCGACCGATACGGCGTTTTCGGCGGTGCGGTTTGGCAATGTCATGGGGTCGCGCGGTTCGGTCATCCCGCTGTTCAAGAGTCAGATCATGCGGCAGCGTCGGGTCACGATCACTGATGGCGAAATGACCCGTTTCATGATGTCGATCACCGATGCGGCGATGTTGACCCTGCGGGCAGCGACCATGCCCAAAGGCGGCGAGATTTTCGTTTTGAAAATGCCGGTGATCCGTTTGCGCGATTTAGTCGATGTAGTAATTGAGGAGACCTGCCGCAAATATAATGTGCCGGTTGGCGAAGTCCGGCGGGAGGAAATCGGCCTGCGGTTCGGCGAAAAAATGTTTGAGGAACTGATGACGGTGGAAGAGGCCAAGTTTGCCTTTGAACTGCCGGATATGTATGCAGTCAGCCAGGCTTACTTCGCATTTGCCGGCAAAAAGGGCGTTTCGCCGCTGGCCGGACTGCCGCCGGCAGAGGTGCGTTCCTATTCATCGCATGATCAGGAACCAATCAGCAAGGAAGCCGTTCGGCAGCTGATTCTCGACGAAAAGCTGATTTAGGAGAAATCATGGGCGAGGTACGATTGCGTCCGGCCACGCTAGCCGATGCCGAACTGTTGTTTGTTTGGCGGAATGATCCGCTGACGCGGCAGCAAAGCATCCATACGGAACCGGTTGTCTGGGAGAGCCATCTGGCCTGGCTGGAAACCAGTCTGCAAAATCCGGACCGATGGCTGTTCATCGCTGAACAGGCAGTGCCGGCTACGCAAGCGCCGGTTGTCCTTGGTACCGTTCGCGCCGATAAACTGGCTGAAGTTTATGAGCTGTCCTGGACGGTGGCGCCGGAACAGCGCGGCAAAGGCTGGGGCAAAAAAATGGTGGCGGCATTGATTGCTGCTTTGCCGGCAGGGGCTGCTTACCAGGCAGTCGTATTACAGACGAATCCGGCTTCGGAGCGGATCGCCGCCGGACTGGACATGACCGTGCAATCCAGTTCACTAACCCAGACTCTGTTTGCGGCAAGGAAACCATTGCTATGAAAGTCGCCATCCGCGCTGACGGCAGTTCTTTTATCGGCATGGGGCATGTTATGCGCATGCTGGCTCTGGCCCAAGCCTTGCAGCGAATTGGCCATGAAGTCACATTTTTGAGCCGGTTTGAACCGGGACTGAGCCGCATCCGTCAACAGGGATTCGCTGCGCGGGAAGTTGTCGGCGGCCTGCCGGATGGCGCTGATAAAGAATACGAACCGGCCGCCGATACCGATGTTGTGAGCCGGATTCTGGCGACCGAACAATTCGACTGCCTGTTGACAGACTCCTATCGTGTGGACACGAACTATTTCCGACAAGTGAGCCCATTGGTCAAGGCTTCTTTTTACATCGATGATTTGAACCGGTTTCCAGTCGCAGTGGATGCTGTAATCAATGGGAATATCAATGCAATTGACCTAGGTTATGACAACTGGCCAATCGCAACAGAACGCTGGCTGGGCTGCCGCTATAATCTGCTCAGGCAGGAATTTGCCGACATGCCGGAACGACTGACTGCCGAAACTGTCCGTAATCTGCTGATTGTTGCCGGCGGCGGCGATTCTGGGCAACTTTTGGTTCTTTTGATCCACAGCCTGTTGGAGCTGGCGGTCACAAAACAGATTGCTTTACAGATTGTAGCGCCGACTCACGCAGTTGCCGACCAGGAATTGACAGCCCTGGCCAGCAGCTATCCTGAACAAGTTAAACTGCACCGCGGAGTGACGGAGATGGCGCAATTGATGCGGCAGTGTGATCTGGCAATTTCCGCCGGTGGTTCGACGTTATACGAATTGTGCGCTACTGGTGTGCCGCGGCTGGCCATCGTATTGGCCGACAACCAGCGTGGAATCGTCTCTGCGATGGAACGGCAGGAACTGGTCTTGCCACTGGGAACCGTGGCGGAACTGCAGCCGAATTTAGTCGTAGGACAGGTATCCGGCTTATTGAATGATTGGCAAGGTCGCGACAGGATGAATCGGCTGGGGCGAAAATTGGTGGATGGACAGGGTGCCCTGCGTGTGGCGCACAAAATGTCAGAAGTGGTGGCTGCGGCCGAAGGAGGGCAATAAGGTGAACAAACCTGATTTTATTCCTTATGCCAAACAGTGGATTGATGAAGACGATATTCAGGCGGTAGTCGATGTTCTGCGCGGCGATTTTTTGACGACGGGACCTGCGGTGGCGCAGTTTGGCGATGCCGTGGCAGAGGTTGCCGGCACAAAATATGGTGTGGCAATCTGCAATGGGACGGCGGCGCTGCATGCTGCAGTGGCGGCAGCCGGCGTCGGACCGGGCGACGAAGTCATTACCAGTCCGATCACTTTTGTGGCATCGGCCAATTGCGCGCTCTATGTGGGCGCAACGCCGGTGTTTGCCGATATCGATCCCCGTACTTACAACATTGATCCGGACGATGTGGAACGGAAAATCACTTCACGAACCAAGGCGATCATTCCGGTGCATTTCACCGGTCAGCCCTGTGATATGGACCAGCTGCGCGCCATAGCCCAACGCCATAAGTTGGTGTTGATTGCCGATGGCGCCCATGCGATCGGCGCCAGCTATCAAGGCAAACCGGCCGGCAGTTTTGCCGATATGACAACGTACAGCTTTCATCCAGTAAAACAGGTAGCGACGGGTGAAGGTGGCGCGATCGTAACCGACAACCCCGATTATTACGAAAAAATGCTGTTGTTCCGATCACATGGGATTACCCGCGATCCAGCCAAGTTTCGTTTTGGCCATCAGCCTTGGTATTACGAGCAGCAAACTCTGGGTCTGAACTACCGGATGACCGATTTTCAGGCGGCACTCGGGTTGAGTCAACTGAAAAAGCTGCCGATGTTTTTGCAACGACGGCGGGAATATGTTCATCGATATAATGAAGCTTTTCAAAATATGCCGGGGATAATCACGCCCTGGCAGAGTCCTGACGGAGAGTCGGCCTGGCACCTTTATATCCTGCGACTGCGGCTGGAGCAGTTGAATGTCGGGCGGGATCAGATTTTTCAGGAACTTTGGGACCGGGGCATCGGTGTCAACATCCACTATATTCCGGTGTATTACCACGCCTATTATCGTGACCTGGGTTATGCCAAAGGATTGTGTCCGCAGGCGGAAAAACTGTTTGAAGCAATGCTGACGATTCCGCTATATCCGGCGATGAAAGAAGCGGCACTGGAGCGGGTCATCGATACAGTTCTGGCAGTGGTTAAATCTCACTTGCGTTAATTGAAAAACAGGGAGTGAATGTTTTGAACGTTTTGGTTACCGGTGGCGCGGGATTTATTGGACGATGGGTGGTCAAACGGCTGCTTGATGATGGACACGCTGTATGGGCGCTCGACGATCTGTCCAATGGCCGGCTGGAGAACATTGCCGAATTTGAAGGGCATTCCGGCTGGCGGGGATTCACACGCGGCGACATCAAAGACATGGCGTTGCTGGAAACACTTTTCAGTAACCGGTTTGATCTTTGTTACCATATGGGCGCCAGCATCAATGTACAGGACAGCATTGACGAACCGCGGCAGACTTTTGACAATGATGTGATCGGCACGTTCAATGTACTGGAAATGTGTCGGCATGACCGCGTGAAAATGGTTTTCATGAGTACCTGTATGGTCTATGACATGGCAACCGATCCGGCAGGAATCAATGAACTGCATCCGACCAAACCGGCTTCTCCCTATGCCGGCAGTAAAATTGCCGGTGAAAACATGGTATTGTCCTATTGGTATGCCTATGGACTGCCTACAGTGGTAGTCCGGCCGTTCAATACTTACGGTCCGTTTCAGAAGACCGGCGGTGAAGGTGGCGTAGTGGCAGTCTTCATCAAGCGGTCACTGGCCGGAGACACCCTGAATATCTATGGTTCGGGCGAACAGACGCGGGATTTGCTGTATGTCAGCGATTGCGCCCGGTTTGTTGTTGAAGCCGGCTATAGCGACAAAGTGAACGGTCAGATCCTGAATGCGGGGCTTGGCCGCGACGTGTCGGTCAATGAACTGGCAGCGCTAATCGAATCGAATCCGGTGAAAATCGCGCATGTGCCGCATATCCACCCGCAGAGCGAGATTATGAAGCTGCTGTGCGATTCACGCAAGGCCGGGAAACTGCTAGGTTGGAGCCCCCAGGTCGGTCTGGAGCAAGGTTTGCAACTGACGCGCCAGTGGATTGAAAAAAATCCGCAATTGATCTAGGAATCACTATTAATATTCTTATCGGTTATGCCGATAAAGATATAGGGAGATCATAATTTAATACGGGAGGGACTAGACATGGATGTCGGAACAGTGCAAAGCCCGGCTGTAAACGTCACAATGCCGGGGCAAAAGGCAGGGACGCCGGTTCCCGCAGCAGAATCCAAGCCGTTAGCGCCGATGCAGGTGATGCAGGCGCAAGCCGTTGAGGCGAAACAAAAGATTGCCGAGTCTGCCGCCCAAGACAAGGATGGTAAGGAAAAAGAGGTTGTTGAAAACACGGTCGAGTCGCTAAACAAGTTTATGGATTTGATGACCGCGGATATTCGGTTTTCGATGCACCAAAAGTCAAACCGACTGATGGTTCAATTGGTTAGCGCCAAAGACCAGACGGTATTGCGCGAATATCCATCCAAGGAATTCTTGGACATGATCGCCAATATTCGTGAGTTCGTGGGAATTTTGACCGACAAGAAAGCCTGACGGTCACGGCTGACCCAAAGGCAATAGAATAGGAGGAGGATTGCCGGTGACGACAAGAATCAGCGGCCTTGCTACCGGTTTGCCTATTGACGATTGGGTCAAAGAGATGATCAAGGGTCGCAAGACCCAGATTGATACCTTGGAACAAAAATCGACGATTTTGTCATGGAAGCAGACAGACTATCAGACAATTTACAGCAAGGTCAAGGATTTGGGCGATACAGCTTTCAACGATACGCTGGTCGCCAATCTGGCGCCGCTGAAATCGAACAATACCAACGATTCGGTTGCGACGACTTCTGTGACGGCGAGTACGCAGAAATTATCACATCAACTAACGGTAAAACAGCTGGCTGACAATATTTATACTGCTTCTACGGCACAGATCACACCATCCGGCAACGACAAAGCGACCCTGGCCAGTCAGTTTGGCATTACGGCTGATTTTTCGGTGGTCATTAACGGCAAAACGATCAATGTTTCCAAGGACGCCAGCATCAATACATTTGTCAGTAGCATCAACAACGCCAACGCCAATGTTACAGCCGTTTACAATGCAACAGTCGATCGATTTTTTTTCAGTACATCGATCAAGGGTGCATGGGATGGAACCTATGGCTCACGGATTGATTTCGCCGGCACCGGTGCTGACGGAATGGCTTTTTTCAATGATAACCTAAAATTGCCACTTGCTGCCAATGTCGCTTCCAATGCGACCATTACGCCGGAAGGCAACGCTAAAACGTCTTTGGCTACTCAGTTCGGATTGACGGCTGGGACTGATTTTGACATTTCGGTCAACGGAACGACACTGAATGTGGATACGGATGAGTCGATCGACACATTAATTTCCAATATCAATGCGCTGGGTGTTGGTGTGACGGCATCGTACAGCGCCGACCTGGACCGGGTGACTTTTACCGGCACTGGAACTACGCCACAAGTCAACCTTTCCGGCGACGCAGACGGATTGGCATTTTTGACCGACAATCTGAAGGTGATGTCGGCTGATTCGCGGATGTTGCTGGGCAAAGATGCGATTGTCGATATTGACGGCGCTACGGATTTGCATGTGTTGGACAACACGTTTACAATGGCGGGTGTTACTTATACACTAAAGGGACTCGGAACGACCAATGTCGATGTCGTATCTGATATCGACAAAGCAGTCGAGAATGCGAAAGCCTTCGTAGACAAATACAATTCGGTATTGGCGGATGTCATTGCCAAATACAAGGAAACCCGTCCTAAACAAACGACCGGCACGAGAAACGGGTTTGAGTATTATCAACCATTGACTGATGAACAGCGCGAAGCGATGAGCGACGACCAGATTAAGGCATGGGAGGCCAAGGCGAAGACCGGCATGCTCAGTCGGTCGCCGATTCTTGCCACGATTCTTGATCAGATGCGCACTTCGATTTCACAGCCGATCACCGGTGTTAGTGGCGACTACAAGAGCGCAGCCTCGATCGGCATAACGACCGGCGAAGGCTGGGAGTCCTATAAGGATGGCGGCAAATTATATCTGGATGAAAGCAAGCTGAGGGAAGCGTTGGCCGCGGATCCTGATGCGTTGAAAACTGTGTTTGGTACGACAGGATCAACGACTGCCGCACAGGGAATAGCTGTCAGGATCAAGTCGGTGATGGATGCGGGAAAAACAAGGATTTCCCAAGAGGCCGGCCTGGCCGGCAGTGATATATCCACCGGCTATCTTGGCGACCGCATCAACGAGTACAGTTCACAAATTTATAAGCTGACACTGAAGATGAATGACGAAGAGGACCGTTATTACAATCAGTTTAGCGCGATGGAGACTGCGCTGCAGAAGTTGAGCGCGCAAAGCAGTTGGTTGTCGCAGCAAACGGGTCAGTCGAGTTCGAATAGCGGTTGATAAGAACTAGGTAAAAGGGATTGGGAGGAACTCGATTATGAACGCTTATGCAAATGCCGGACATCAGGCGGCTACCTATAAAAACCAACAAGTGACCAATGCCGGACCGGAGCAGTTAACCCTGATGCTCTATTCAGGGGCGGCTCGTTTTGTAGCCGAAAATATCAAGGCGGTAGTTGATGGACGCTATGATGATGCGCATAAGGCGCATTTGCGGGCGCAGGATATCGTTTTGTACCTGATTGATACGCTGGATATGCAATATGATATTTCCAAAAACCTGTACCAGCTTTATGATTACATCAATTTCCGCTTGAATGAGGCCAACCTGAAAAAAGACGCGACGCAACTGGAAGAAGCCAAGGCTTTGTTGATCGAACTGCGGGACACCTGGTGTGAAGCGATGAAGAAAGTACAAGAGGAAAAAGGCGGTTGCGCTCCGATGAACGGCGTGACAAAAGCCGATCATGCCGGCGCCGTCAAATTGTCGTTGGCATCTGTCGCTGGTGAAAAAAATGTGTGCGCGGAACAAAGCGGCGCCGTGAAGCTTTCCTTGCAAAGCATGGAAAATGCGCCTACAGGGAAGTGATGAAAATGGATAGTCTTTGGCAGGATTATTGTTTCTTGACACGTGAAATGGCTTCGTTCATCGCCCGTCAAGAACTAGATATGTTTTATGAACTGCAAGATCAACGGTTGCAGCTGCAGGCGAAAATTGATGAAGCAGCTGACTATTCGTATTTACAGACCGCAGAAGGGCGAGAGATGGTGGACGAGTTGCAGGCGACCGATGCCCAGATTGCTTCGCAATTGCGAGGGTCAATGAGCCGCCTTACCCAGCAACGAAAGGTTCAGCGCGCCTACCATTCGGCATATGGCGGACCAGTCGGCGGTCGGACCGATTTCTCCGGTTGAAATTTTCACACTTTTCCTTGCTTTATCTGGAAGAACTGATTATAATTGTGGCATAAAGTACCTTCTGCTTAGGTCCGTGGTTGAAAGTCGATGCCAGTCGCAGGCGAAACGATCCACGTAAGGAGTCCAAAGAGGCTTTGAGCATGGTGCGGCTTAGAGATAAGACCTGCCGGGTTTCGGTCCGAGAGAAGTAGTAGTGAGAGGCGATTGCCGGGTAGCAAACCTTCCAGCAGGCGAGTGTGGGGTCAAAGACCAGGTCGGCTAAGCAGGGTCCTTTAATTTCAAACAAGGTGAGGGGATTGGGGTAATGGCGTTCGAGGACAAAACACTGAAGTGCAAAGACTGCGGCAAAGATTTCGTATTCACAACCGGCGAGCAGCAATTCTACGCGGAGAAAGGCTTTGAAAACGAGCCAGTCCGTTGCAAGGACTGCCGAGATGTTCGGAAACGTGGCCGCGATGGCGGAGCGCCGTCCGGACCCCGCGAAATGTTCGATGCGGTTTGCGCGCAATGCGGTGCGGAAACACAGGTGCCGTTCAAGCCGCGCAATGATCGTCCGATCTTGTGCCGGGATTGCTTCACTTCCAGCCGTGGCTGATTCGGTGGTATCATTTTAGTTTTTCTTGTCCGGGCGACATCGCCCGGACTTTTTAATTTGTTGCTGCCTATCGAACGAATAAATCGATATAGCCGAAAATTTGAGAAATTTTAAGGAATGGGCAGGTAATTTCCCTTATGCCGGCCAGACTCGGACTCAGCGGCCAATATCGGCGATAATCCGGATTTACCAATTGGTCCCAATATGATAATTTATTCATGCCGGCTGCTTACGCGGTCGGTATTTTTATTTTTCAGGGGAGGTTTTAGTATGACAGGCAAAGTGAAATGGTTCAGTGCGGAGCGGGGTTATGGCTTCATCAATCAGGAGGACGGCCAGGATATTTTCGTGCATTATTCCTCGATTGATTCAAAAGGGTTTCGCTGTCTGGAAACCGGACAAGCGGTGCAATATGACCTGGCAAGCAAGGACGACCGGCTGGAAGCGATTCATGTGACGAAATTATAGTTTGTTCGCAGGAGTTTTGCCGAGCCGCGGAGAATAATAACAGCATAGATCATGAAAGGAGACGAAAACTCATGGCTATTACTGTACGCGGCAAAAATCTTGACATCACCCCGGCATTGCGAGACTACGTAGAAAAACGAGTCAAAAAAGTCACCAAGTATTTTGACAAGACAGGTGATATTGCCGTTATTCTCAAAGTGGAAAAAGGTCGCCACCAAGTCGAGGTGACCGTCCCTGTGGATGGGATCCTGCTCCGCGGCGAAGAATCAACCGCAGATATGTATGCTTCGATCGACCAGGTCATGGACAAGATCGAAAAACAGATCGAAAAACACAAAACGAAACTGACCAAGAAATTCCGCGGCGGAGGGTTCCGGGCTGATGTAGCCTCAACTGTGACGGTGCCGGAAGTCGACGACGAAATCATCGTCCGGACCAAGAAGTTCGCGGTCAAGCCGATGGATCCGGAGGAAGCGATCCTGCAGATGAATCTGCTGCACCACGATTTCTTCATGTTCCTCAATATCGAGACAGAGCAGGTGAATCTGGTCTATCGTCGTAAAGACGGACAGTTTGGCTTGCTGGAACCAGAATTCTAAACCGGCGTTTCAACGCCTGACAAGCGGCACTTGCGCCCCGGTTATCGAAATTGCGATAACCGGGGCCTTTTTTGCACTTTGTCAGGGACTCTGATAAAATATCTTAGATAGGCAAAGGAGTGAGTAGATTTGTTTGGTTTTCTAAAAAAACTGTTTGGTGACGATAACGAGAATGAAATCCGCCGCATGGAAGAGTATGTGGAGCGGATTAATGCGCTGGAACCGGCGATGAAACAACTTAGCGACGCTTCGCTGGCGGCCAAGACGGTTGAATTTCGGCAGCGGCTGGAGAACGGCGAAACATTGGAACTGCTGTTGCCGGAAGCGTTTGCAGTGGTGCGGGAGGCCTCGTTGCGGACAACCGGCATGCGGCATTTTGACGTGCAGCTGCTTGGCGGCGTAACGTTGCATGAGGGAAAAATCGCCGAGATGAAAACCGGCGAAGGCAAGACGCTGGTGGCGACGCTGCCGGTCTACCTGAATGCACTGGAAGGCAAGGGCGTTCATCTGGTGACGGTCAACGACTACCTGGCGAGGCGCGACAGCGAATGGATGGGACAGATTTATCGTTTCCTCGGCCTGTCTGTAGGCCTGATCGCACACGGCCTTGATTTTGCCGATCGCAAGGCGGCCTATGCCGCCGATATCACTTACGGTACGAACAATGAATTCGGGTTTGACTATCTTCGCGACAACATGGTCATCTATGCCGAGCAGATGGTGCAACGACCGCTGCACTACGCAATCGTCGACGAAGTGGACTCTATCCTGATCGATGAAGCGCGGACGCCGTTGATCATTTCCGGTCCCGGCGAAAAATCAACTGACCTGTATTATGTGCTGGCCAAAGTCGTGCCCAAGCTGCGCGAGGGCGAAGACTACACGATCGATGAGAAGCTGCATACGGTGGCGCCGACAGAGGCGGGCATCGCCAAAGCCGAACGGGCGCTGAACGTGAAAAACCTATACGAAAATGAAAACATGGAACTGTCGCACCATTTCAACCAGGCGCTGCGGGCGCATGCCCTGATGCACCGCGACAAAGACTATGTGGTGAAAGACGGCGAAGTCATCATTGTCGATGAGTTCACCGGTCGGCTGATGTTCGGCCGACGCTATTCCGACGGACTGCATCAGGCGATCGAGGCAAAGGAAGGCGTGAAGATCGAGCGCGAAAGCCAGACGCTGGCCACGATCACTTTCCAGAACTATTTCCGCATGTACAAAAAACTGGCCGGCATGACCGGAACCGCCAAGACCGAAGAGCAGGAGTTCCGCAAGATTTACGGACTGGATGTCATCGTCATTCCTACGCACCGTTCGATGGTGCGGACTGATTTCCCCGATGTCATCTACAAGACCAAACGGGCCAAATATAAGGCGGCGGTCAATGAAATCGCCGAACTGAACGCCAAAGGCCAGCCGGTGCTGGTGGGGACGACGTCGATCGCCCAGTCGGAAGCGCTGTCCGATATGCTGAAACGGCAGGGCGTTGTGCATAATGTTCTGAATGCGAAGTTTCATGAGATGGAGGCGCAGATCATCTCGCAGGCCGGTCAGCCCGGCGCGGTGACGATCGCTACCAATATGGCCGGTCGCGGCACCGACATCGTGCTTGGCGAGGGCGTGCCTGAGCTGGGCGGATTGCACATCATCGGCACCGAGCGTCACGAAAGCCGCCGGATCGACAACCAGTTGCGCGGCCGTTCCGGTCGTCAGGGCGATCCGGGTTCTTCCCGTTTCTATCTGTCACTGGAAGATGACCTGATGCGCCTGTTTGGCGCCGACAATATCTCTTCGTTGATGGACAAACTGGGCATGGAAGAAGATGAGCCGATCGAGCACGCGCTGATTTCACGTTCGATTGAGCAGGCGCAGAAGAAGGTTGAAGCGCATCATTTCAATACCCGAAAACATGTGCTGGAATACGACGACGTAATGAACCAGCAGCGGGAAGTCATTTACGGGCAACGGCGCCAGATTTTGCACGGCGAAAATCTGCGCGAGAATATTTTCTTTATGATCGGCAAACTGGCCGACCGCGGCCTGCAACTGTTTGCCGATGAAAAAACGCATCCGGAAGACTGGGATCTGGACGCGTTGATCGAATATGCCGAAGATCTTTTTGCAGCCGAAGGCGATCTGAAGAAGACCGAACTGGAAACAATGAATCGCGAAGAATTGCGCGAAGAGTTGATCGACGCCGCCAACGAGAATTACGACCGGCGCGAGCTGCTGTTTGGCGCGGAGAATATGCGCGATCTGGAAAAAGTGGTCATGCTGAAAGTGGTTGACGCCAAATGGATGGAACACCTCGATGCGATGGACATGCTGCGCCAGGGCATCGGACTGCGAGCCTACGGCCAAAAAGATCCACTGATCGAGTACAAGATCGAGGCGTTTGACATGTTCGGCCAGATGATCGAGAACATCCAGGAGGATATTGTTCGCTATATTTACCGGGTGAATATCGTGACCCAGGTCGAGGACCGGCTGGCCCAGGCGACGGCAGTTCACGGCGACGAAGAGCTGCCAAAAGAACCAGCCCGCAACAAGGATGCGGTCGGCCGCAACGATGCCTGCCCCTGCGGCAGCGGCAAGAAGTATAAGAAGTGCTGCGGCGCTAAGTAGCAGGATTTCCAGGCGGCGCACCTGCGTTTCGATGTTCGACGTATCAGGGAACGCTGAATAACTCGATTGCCGTATTGGAATCTTGATTCGCAGCGCCTTGCGACTGGTTTTTCTGGTCGGCCAGAAAAGCTTCATCCATCGCTTCTGGCCTCAAATCAACATCCTTGTTGATTTGCCCAGCAAAACTGCGTCGCTTCGTCGGCGAAGACTACGACTCCAATCCAAGGCAATCTATGTTATTTCAGCAGTTCCCTTGCACTGGCCTTTTGCTAAAACAATAGTTGGCAAAACATCGTTGCATGAGATTGTGGTTGCCAAAATAGTCGAATACATTTGATTTTCAGCTTACAATTCGTCGATGAGCAGAACGGATTTGGATGGTAAAATCGGCAAGGATGCCGATTTTAGGCCTCACAGCGGCGGAAGAAGCGTTTGAGGCCGACCTGCAAATCAGTGACGCAAGTCGATACGAATTGTGGGGAAAATATCTGTAAGAGACTTTTGGCACCACAATCAGTCAGGCGAAAGCGCAGCAACTTAGTTTTAGCACAAGGCAAGACAACTAATGACCACTAATTAAGTTTTTAGGAGTGAAGCACAATTGTTGCTATCTGAATGGAAAGGCCCGATCGAACAGCTGGGCCAACAGGTGGAAGACCTCCGGAGGTCTCTTTGACGTAGCCGAAAAGGAAATCCAGATCGCCCGCCTGGAACGGGTCACAGAGTCGCACGACCTGTGGGAAGACCCGGAGGCGGCGCAGAAAGTGATGCGCGATCTGACGGCGCTGCGTGCACCGGTTGAACAATATAATGACCTTAAGCAGCGCCACGAGGATATCGCGGCTCTCTGGGACCTAGGCATGGAAGAGAATGACGACAGCGTCCAGTCGGAGCTGGAGACGATGATTAAAGAGCTGGAACATGACATCGAGCAGTTGCAGCTTTCTTTGATGCTGTCCGGCGAATATGACGCAAATAATGCGATTCTCACGCTACATGCAGGCGCAGGCGGCACCGAGGCCCAGGACTGGGCCCAGATGCTGTTGCGGATGTATGTGCGCTATGCTGAGCGGAACCGATATCGCGTGGAAACGATGGATTTTCAGGACGGCGACGAGGCGGGCGTCAAAAGCGCCACGCTGTTGATTTCCGGCCGCAATGCCTATGGCTATCTGAAAGCGGAAAAAGGCGTGCACAGGCTGGTGCGGATATCGCCGTTCGATTCGAATGCCCGTCGCCATACGTCCTTTGCCGCGGTCGACGTGATGCCGGAGATTGACGATAGCGTGCAGATCGAGATCCGGGCCGAAGACCTGAAGGTCGATACGTTCCGCGCCGGCGGGGCCGGCGGACAGCATATCAACAAGACCGATTCGGCGGTGCGGATGACCCACCTGCCGACCGGCGTGATCGTGCAGTGCCAGAGCGAGCGGTCGCAAATCCAGAACCGCGAGCAGTGCATGCGGCTTCTCAGGGCTCGGCTGTTTGAGCTGGAGCGCGAGCGTCAAGCGGCGGAAAAAGCCGAACTGGCCGGCGATTATCAGAAGATCGAGTGGGGCAGCCAGATCCGTTCTTATGTCTTCCATCCCTACAGCATGGTCAAAGATCATCGCACCAGCCATGAAACAGGCAATGTGCAGGCCGTGATGGACGGCGATCTGGACGGGTTCATCGAAGCCTATCTGAAGAATAAAGCCGGAGTGTAGAATGATGAATAAAAAAGTGATCATCGGTTTTTTGGCCGCCAGTATTGCTTTCAGTGAAATCATCACGCCGCTGGCCGCCTCCTGGTGGCTGGACCAGGCGCTGAACAAGGTGATGCCGGCTCGTCAGCACAATGTTTCGGCCCGATCGTTGCCTGGAGTGACGCTGTGGCTGGGTCGGTTCGACAGTGTGAAATCGGTGGCGGAAGAAGCCCGGATCGATGGACTGAAAATACAGGAGGCGCGGGTCACGATCGACGACGCCAGGCTGGATATGGCCGAACTGGCAGGCAATAGCCGGATCGCGGTCAAGCAGGTGCGGGATCTGCAGATCATGCTGAGAGTCAACGAAAAAGACCTGGCCGAATATCTCGGCAACAAGGTCAAAGAGGTCAAAAACCCCAGCGTGAAAATCCTCAAGGATAAAATTGAAATTCGCAGCGATGTCGATCTGGGCATTCTCAAATTGGCGGTGGGCGTCGATGGCCGGATTGTCGGCGACGCGAGTTCGATTCGTTTTCGCAGCGACCGGCTGGAAGTCAAGAACGCCGGCGGCCTCAATTTTGGCGCATTGTTTGCCGAAATTCCACTGCTGGATCTGACCAAACTGCCGTTCAAGGTTGCTGTGCGTAAAATCGTCACCGATGCAGGAGTCATCACGATCTATGCCGATAATCATTGACTATTCTGCGCGATAAGGGTGGAATGAAACTTGCTCGTTTTTCGCTATAACCGGGTACTGATTGCGTTGATCATCATCGGACTGGTTGCGGCTTCGTTCGTAACCTGGCAGCGTCATGTCATCGAACGGGCCAACGTTCAGGTCGAGTTGGTGTCGGATTATGATGAAATCGTCGAAATGGCAAGGATTGACGGGATTCCCCTGCAAGCGGCCTTTCGCCAGTTGAAGAATGCTGGGCTGACTTCGCTGGCCGTATTTGAAACGACCCTGGAAAAATTGGCTGCCAGCGGTGTGGTCACTGCCGTCTCCACGACGCAGATTTTGCATAGCTATCATGCCGGGACGCTGACCAACTGGTGGTGGCGCAACGAAGTGGAATCCGGTCGGCTGGCCGCCGGCCAGGTTTATGTGCTGGACCGCGAGACCGACCGTTTTGCCGAAGTGCATAGCGACTTGGAACGGCGTGTCGGCAAGCATCGGGTTCGCTATTTCAATGAAGCGAGCCGGCGGTTTTTGATTGTTGATGCGCCTTACGAATCGCTGATTTATTGGAACCTGGGTCTGCCTACCTATGAGATGCAGACGGCGGCGTCCAATGGGTTCCTTATCTTGGCGCGACCGACCAACTATGCAAAAGTGAAGCCGGATGATGTGAAGGCTGTGTTTGAACGGATCGATTCTGTCGGTGCTGCGGTTACCGGGCTATATTTTGTCGGCGACGAAGTGCTGGGATTCCCCGATCAGCTGCCGCTTGTGGCGGCGGAAATGAAGAAACGCGGCATGTCGCTGGCGATGCTGGAGCATTATACGCAGTTGCAGTTCAAAAATCAGGACGGAATGTTTGCGCTCGGCGAATTGACCGGTTACTCGGTGGCCCGTCTGCACCAGCTGCTGAAAGTCGAGCAACCGAAACTGTCGGTGGCGGAGGCGATTCATCGTCAGGTGCTCGGCAGTCGTGAACGCAATATCCGGATCCAGTATCTGAAGATGTACCAACGGCCATTGCCCGGCAAAAGCCTGATTGAAACGCATGTGGCCTATGTCGGCGGCGTAAAGTCGGGCCTGGAATCTTACGGCGTGCCGACAGGACCGGCCACGACCTTTCCTCCCTACATGCCTAATCGTTATTTGTTGATTCTTATGACGATCGGTACGGTGGCGGCCGGCGTGCTGCTGCTGAGTGTGATGCTGCCGGTGCCACGCCGTCTGCAATATGCGCTGGTGGCGCTACTGTCAGCAGGGCTTGGCTTGCCGTTGCTATTCGGTCCGGCTACTCTACCCAGGCAAATCACTGCGTTTGGCAGTGCCGTGCTGTTTCCGGTGCTGGCAATGACCTGGCAGATGGACCGTTGGCGGGCGACCGCACCGCGCGGCGGTGCCAGCTTGATTCGGATCATGCTGGATGGGATCACTGGCGTATCACGGACTTTTTTGATGGCGATGGTGGGTGGTATCTATCTGGCTGCGCTATTGGCCGATACCCGGTTTCTGCTGGAAATGGAGATTTTTCGCGGCGTCAAGCTGACGTTCGTCTTGCCGTTGCTGCTGATAAGTATCGTGTATCTGACCCGGTTCAACCTATTCCCCGGCGTGGATGCGGATGATTCGAGGCATCTCTGGGCGCGACTGCTACATGTGCTGGATTATCCCGCCTATATTAAGACGTTGCTCGGGTTTGGCGTGGCGGCGGCGATCATTTATGTGTTTGTCGGCCGCTCCGGTCATTCTGCCGGCATCCCTGTGCCGGAGATTGAGATCAAACTGCGGCGATTCCTAGAGGTCACGTTGTATGCCCGACCGCGCGAAAAAGAGTTTCTGATCGGCCATCCTTCCTTCTTTATCGCGGTGATGGCGCTGTATCAAAACTGGCCGCGACTGTTCCATTTTGCCTTTGTCGTGGCGGCGACCATCGCTCAGGGTTCGCTCGTGGAAACATTCGCCCATATGCGTACGCCGGTCTATATGTCGCTGGCCCGCGGCGTGGACGGGTTGTTCCTCGGTGTTGTGCTCGGCTTGCTTGCGATTGTCGGCTTTCACTGGCTGCAAACGCTGACGTTCCTGCTGCGAAGGAGATTGCCGTCGGATGAGTAAATTGGTGATCTCGGGTTATTATGGTTTTGGCAATGCCGGCGACGAAGCGATGTTGTCGGCGATGGTGAGCGCGCTGCGCGCATTGGACCCAACGCTGTCGATCACGGTGATTTCCGGCAATCCGGCTGATACCTGCCGCCGCTATCCGGTAGCATCGGTACATCGGCTCAATCTATGGGGAATCGCGCAGGCGCTGCGGCAGGCCGATCTACTGGTCAGCGGCGGCGGTAGTCTGCTACAGGATGTCACCAGTGGCCGCAGTATCTTTTATTATCTGGGAGTTCTGCAACTGGCCTGTCTGCTTGGCTGTCCGATCATGCTGTACGCGCAGGGGATCGGGCCGATCCGCAGCAAACTGGCCCGTTCGCTCATGCGCCATATTGGCAACCGAATCGTTGCCGGCACCGTTCGTGATGCCGGTTCACTGGCTGAACTGTCAGGACTGGGCGTTGCTACCGACAAAGTATCGGTGACGGCCGACCCGGTGTTGGCGTTGCCGCCGGTTGAGCTAACCGCCGGGCGTGACATCCTGGACAGCCTGTCTATGCAGGGGGAGGGCCCGCTAATCGGCTTTGCGGTGCGTGAATGGCAGGGCCAGGCACATTTTAAGAATATCTTTGCTGCTGTCGCCGACCGGTTGGTGCTGGAACGGGGCGCCCGCATCGTGTTTCTGCCGATGCAGTGCCCGGATGATCTGCAAGCTTCACGGCTGGTGGCCGGACGGATGAACCAACCGCATGCGATGCTGGGCTACAAGGCGGATACCGAGGAATTGCTGTCGATTGTCGGCAATCTTGACCTGTTGGTCGGGGTACGGCTGCATGCGCTGATTTTTGCAGCAGTGATGGATGTGCCGTTTCTCGGCGTGTCTTACGACCCGAAGATTGATCGGTTTCTGGAAACCCTGGCCGAAACGCCGGTGGGAAATCTGGAGTCTCTGACAGCGGAAAGCCTGTTTGCCCGTATCGAACAGAGTCTGACCGATCAGCCGGCGCGGCAACGGCGGCGGCAACGGGTCGATGAGCTGCGGCGGCAGGCTCTGTCCAATGCCGAGCGGGCGATCGACCTGGTCGAAAAAAAGGGATAACGCATCTTTTGGCGAAATATAATAAGTTAAGCAAAGAACTTGCGGGAGTGAGCAGACGCTTTGATTCATTTGAATGAAGTGACCAAGGTTTTTGATGATGGTTTTGTCGCCTTGTCTAATGTAAGCCTGAAAATCGGTAAAGGCGAATTCGCTTTTGTGGTCGGTCCCAGTGGAGCCGGCAAGTCGACGCTGATAAAGTTGTTGTTTCGCGAACAATTGGTTTCCGCCGGTGAGATCATTGTCAACGGTCGAAACCTGACTGAGCTGCAACCGCAGGAGATTCCCTATTTCCGGCGGTCTCTCGGTATCGTGTTCCAGGATTTCCGGCTATTGCCTGACAAAAATTGTTATGAAAACGTGGCGTTCGCGATGCGGGTGATTGAGGCGTCGCGGCGCGATATCCAGCGTCGGGTCAAACATGTGCTGGACCTTGTAGGCTTGCTGCCGAAAGCGAAGATCTATCCGGCCCAGCTCTCCGGCGGCGAGCAGCAACGGGTTGCGATCGCCCGCGCGATTGTCAATAACCCGGCGGTGTTGATCGCCGACGAACCGACCGGCAACCTCGACCCGGAGACGACTTGGGAGACGATGCGGATTTTTGAACGGATCAACCAAAGCGGCACGACGATTTTGATGGTCACGCACGACAAACCGATCGTCGACCAGATGATGAAACGGGTCATTGCGCTGGAAAACGGCCGGATCACCCGGGATGAGTCCAAGGGAGTCTATGGCTATGAAGATTAGCACTGCCGAATATTTTATCACCGAATCGTTGAATTCGATCCGCCGCAACGGTCTGATGAGTCTGGCGTCCTTGATGACGGTAGCCTTGTCGCTGTTGATTCTCGGTGTATTCATCATTTTGGTGATGAACCTGAACCACATGGCTTCGGTGCTGGAATCACAGGTCCAGGTCACGGTGTATCTGCAGGACACGCTCAAAGAAGTGGAAGTGCGGGAAATCGGCACCCGGATCACCAAATTGCCGGGCGTCACGCGGGTGAACTTCATTGCCAAGGAAGAGGCGATGAACCGGTTCAAACAGCGACTTGGCGAGCAACAGGGACTACTGGCGGAACTCGGTGAAGCCAATCCTTTGCCAAATTCGTTTGAAGTCAAACTGGACCGACCGGAACGGGTCAAACCGGTGGCTTTGGCGATTGCCCAGCTGAAAGGGGTCGAAGCGGCCCGTTACGGGCAGGAAGTCGTAGAGCAACTATTCAGCCTCACCCGGATGGTGAGGATTTTTGGCGTGGTGTTGATTCTATTCCTTGGTCTGGCGGCCTTGTTCATCATTGTGAATACCATTCGGCTGACCGTGTTTGCCCGCCGCCGTGAAATCGGCATCATGAAATACGTCGGTGCGACAGACTGGTTTATCCGCTGGCCGTTCATCATCGAAGGGGTGCTGTTGGGTTTTTTGGGCGCCTGCATTGCGGTGTTGCCGTTGACCCAGTTCTATAGCATGCTGACTGGGCAGGTCTATGAATCGCTGGCATTTTTGCCGTTATTGCCCAAGTATCCGTTCATGGGTTATGTGAACATCTTTCTGCTGTGCGCCGGCATTGGCATCGGCGCGTTGGGCAGCGTGATTTCAGTGAAGAAGTTTCTCAAAGTGTGACGACGGGGGTGCGGAATGCAGGCAAACCGTAAAGGATATCGCTTTCTGGCCGCCGCGATGGTGCTGGTGTTCGCTGTATTGGCGGCAGCGCCGGCGCTGGCGGATGAACTGGAAGAAAAACAGCAACAGCTGACCAATGTACAGCAGCAGATCGAAGCGCAGCAGCGCAAGGCTGAATTGGCCCGACGCAAGGAACAGACGATTGCCGAGCAACTGCGGGCGATCCAGCGCGAACTGGACACGGCTGAGGATGAGTATGAAGCCGTAAATGACCAGTTGGAGAACACCGAACAACACATCAAGGCCAATGTCGAGCTTTCCAACCGGTTGACGAAAAAGTTGGAGGTTCAGACCAAGACCTTGCACCGGCGGATTCGCGATATTTATAAAAACGGTCAGGTCAACTATCTCGATGTATTGCTCGGCGCAAAAGACTTCAATGATTTTGTCGGACGAATGGATATTTTGAAAAAAATCCTTGCCTATGACAATGCCTTGATCCAGGGAACCAAAGCTGACCGGGAAACCTTGCGCAAAGCCAAGGAACAGTTGGAGGCGGACAGGGCGAAAATCGTCGAACTTCGCAAATTGGCGGCGGCCAAGCGCGAGCAGGTGGCTGAGCGACGTCAGGAACGGCGCGGCGTTCTGAATGCTGCGACCTATGAGCGGGAAACGGCGGAGCGGGCTTACCGCGAACTGATCGAGACCTCGCGTCAGATTGAACAGATGATTAAACGGATTCAGTCCGGCGAAAAGAATATCGGTGGCAGCACCGGTACGATGACTTGGCCGGCGGAGGGGGAAATCACCTCTCCATTCGGTTGGCGGGTTCATCCGATTTTTGGCACGCAGCGGTTGCATACCGGGATTGACATCGGCGCCGATTATGGCGATGCGATCCGGGCGGCTGACGGCGGCGTGGTGATTCATGCCGACTGGATGGGCGGCTATGGCAACGCGGTGATCATCGATCACGGCAACGGCATATCCACTTTATATGCGCACAATTCCCAGTTGTTGGTCAGTGAAGGGCAGACCGTATCAAAAGGCCAGACGGTGGCCCGTTGCGGTTCCACGGGGTATTCGACAGGGCCCCATCTGCACTTTGAAGTGCGGCAGAACGGTTCGCCGGTCAACCCGCTGAACTATCTGCCCTGAAATAAATGAGGTGTGAAGTTTGAATAGTCGACGCAATCTGATCCTCGGCGCGGTGGCGCTGGTGGTGCTGACCTTTTTGATTACCGCCGGCGGCGCCTTGTATGTGTTCAGCCAGGTGGTGCCCGATACAGGCGGCGCGGTGAAACTGATGCGGGCGGTTGATGTGGTGCGTTCGCGCTACATTGAACCGGTACCGCTCGATACGTTGATGAACGGGGCGATTCAGGGTATGGTAAAATCCCTGAACGATCCCTACTCGATCTATATGGATGCCAAGATGTACCGTGAATTCCGCATGGAAACCGAAGGAACGTTCAGCGGGGTCGGTATCGTGATCAGCGTCAAGGATAAACAACTGACCGTGGTTTCACCGATTGAGGGCACGCCGGGTGACAAGGCGGGGATCCGTAGCGGCGACCAGATCGTGAAGATCGACGGCAAAGATACCAAGGATATGGCGCTTGACGAAGCGGTCAGCAAGATCCGCGGCAAGGAAGGCACTGATGTTACGCTGACGCTTAAACGAGCCGAAACGGTGAAGGATTATAAACTGACTCGGGCCAATATCGAAATCAAGACGGTGTCCAGCAAAATGTTGCCGGACAAGATCGGCCTGATCCGGCTATCGATGTTCAATGAAAAGACCGCCGCAGAGTTCTACAAGCAGTACGAAGCGTTGGAAGCGCAGGGAATGAAGGCGACGATCCTTGATCTGCGCGACAATCCGGGCGGTTTGCTCGACTCAAGCGTCAAGGTTTCCAATAAAATTGTTCCCAAAGGAACGGTGGTTTCGGTGGTTACGCGCGACGGACAAACTGAAGTGCATCGTTCGAACCTGGATAAGGTGAAATATCCGCTGGCTGTCCTGATCAACGGCGGCAGCGCCAGCGCTTCAGAAATCGTAGCCGGAGCAGTCCAGGACACCGGCGCCGGGACTTTGATCGGCGTGAAAACGTTTGGCAAAGGGTCTGTCCAGTCGATTTTAAAGTTGACTAACGATACGGCGATCAAACTGACGATCGCCAAATACGCTACGCCGAAAAACCGATTCATCAATGGAGTCGGTATCGAACCGGACCTGAAAGTGGAGAACCCTGAACCGAAAGGCGATGCGGCCAATCGACCGGGAAGATTGCCGATCAACAGCAACAATGGACAGCCGGCAGGGTCGGACCAACCGGCCGACCTGCAAATGGAAGCGGCGGTTAACCTGCTTAAGGGAAAAATGTGATGACGACTCCTTGGCTCGATATTTTTCAGCTATTAGTGCTGACGATGTTGACGGTGCTGGTGGAACCGCTGTTTTGGATCGTGATGGCGATCGTGGCGTTCCAGTACCGGCAGATGCAGCGCAACCAACTGGCGATGTTCGGTGTGGCGGGACCGCCGCTGAGCCGCCAGATTTTCTGGGCGTTTTTGTATGGAACGTTCGGCGGAGTGATGGGCAGCGTGGTGCTGACTTTGGTCGGCGTCAATATCGAACGGATGGGTTTTCAGTACATCTGGCCGTTGGCGATCACGTTGGCGCTGATCAATATGCGGTTTCTCTGTTTTGCCTATGCCGGCGGACTGGTGGCGATCAGCAATGCGCTGTTCGGCTGGCCGAACGTCGATGTACCTCAGGTGCTGGCGCTGGTGGCGGCGCTGCATGTGACGGAAAGTGTGCTGATTGCGATCAGTCGGCGCTATGGCGCGACACCGGTGATTATTAAACATGGGGAACGGCTGGTCGGCGGATTCAATCTGCAGAACTTCTGGCCGCTCCCCCTTGTTGTTTTGGGCACGGTGGCGATGCAGAGCGGCGCTCTGCCGGAAGGCGTCTTTCATACGCCGGACTGGTGGCCGCTGTTGCCGCTGGGGATCGATCCGCCGGTTGGCTCGGAATGGGTATATGTGATGATGCCGGTGGTGGCGGCGCTCGGTTATTCGGATGTGGCGATTTCCAGCACACCGGAACAGAGACGGCGGCAGTCGGCGATTTCGTTGGCGCTATATAGCCTTAGTCTGTTGGCGATGGCGTTATTGGCCGCGAAGTTTGCCTGGCTCAAGTTGCCGGCGGCGTTGTTGTCGCCGCTGGGTCATGAATATCTGGTGCGGCGCGACAGTCGCAGTGAGTTGTCCGGTGCGCCGCGCTACGTGCCACCGCTGCAGGGCGTGATGGTGCTCGACACGGTCGATGGCGGCATCGCTCGTGAAATGGGCTTGCGTAGCGGCGATATCCTGCTGGAAGTCGCAGGGATGCCGACGAATCGCGGTGGCGCGCTGGCTTACGCGATTGATTGGGCGCCGCCGCTGTTTGATATGTTGGTGCTGCGAGACGGAACGGAACTCCGGTTGCCGGGCCGGTTTCCGCCGGGACCGCGTCTGCTGGGGATTATTCTCGTGCCGGAAGGCCATGAGACGTATTATGTGACGATGCAGACCGGATCGGAGGGCCCGCTGGCCCGATTGTTCCAAAGAATCCGGCGCTATTTGGGGAGAGAACGCTGATGCCCGATTTCAAGGTAGAAGCGCCATTTGAGCCGCTGGGCGACCAACCGGAAGCCATCGCCAAACTGACGGAAGGAATCCGTCGCGGCGATAGGGCCCAGGTGCTGCTCGGCGCGACCGGCACCGGCAAGACGTTTACGATGGCCAAAGTGATCGAGGCCGTGCAAAAACCGACGCTGGTGATTGCCCACAATAAAACGCTGGCTGCGCAGCTGGCCAGCGAATTCAAGGAGTTCTTCCCGCAAAATGCGGTGGAGTACTTCGTCAGTTATTATGATTATTACCAACCGGAAGCCTATGTTGCGGCTTCGGACACCTATATCGAAAAGGACTCGTCGATCAACGACGAGATCGACAAGCTGCGTCACTCGGCGACCAGTTCGTTGTTTGAACGGCGCGACGTGATCATCGTGGCCAGCGTATCCTGCATCTATGGCCTCGGTTCGCCGGATGAATACCGGGGAATGGTGCTGTCGCTGCGGCAGGGGCAGATTCGTGAACGGGACGACATCCTGCGAAAATTGGTCGAAATTCAATATGATCGCAACGATGTGGCTTTCACCCGCGGCAAGTTCCGGGTGCGCGGCGACGTGATCGAGGTCTATCCGGCCGGCGCCAATGAAAAGGTGATACGGATTTCGCTGTTTGGCGATGAAGTGGAAAAGATTCAGGAAATCGACAGCGTAACTGGTGAAATCCTGTCTGAACGCAAACACATCGCGATTTATCCGGCGTCCCACTTTGTAACCTCACGAGAAAACTTGCTGCGGGCGGCGCGGGATATCGAGGCGGAACTCGACGAACGACTGGCTTGGTTCAAACAGAATGAGCGTTTGCTGGAAGCGCAGCGCATCGAACAACGGACCCGTTATGACCTGGAAATGATGCAGGAGATGGGCTACTGTTCGGGTATCGAAAACTACTCGCGCCATCTGACGGGGCGGGCGGCCGGCGAATCGCCGTTTACTCTGGTGGATTATTTTCCGGAAGATTTTTTGATCGTGATTGACGAATCGCACGTGACGATGCCGCAGATTCATGCGATGTACAATGGCGACCGTTCCCGCAAACAATCGTTGGTGGATTTCGGTTTCCGGCTGCCGTCGGCGCTGGATAACCGACCGCTGCAATTTGAGGAGTTTGAACAACGGATCAAGCAGATCGTTTATGTGTCGGCGACTCCCGCCGCGTACGAACTGGCTGAGGCGACGCAAGTGGCGCAGCAGATCATCCGACCGACCGGACTGGTCGATCCGGTGGTGGAAATCCGGCCGGTTGCCGGTCAGATCGATGATCTGATGAGCGAAATACATGGGCGCGTCGAAGCAAATGAGCGGGTGTTGGTGACGACACTGACCAAGAAAATGGCTGAAAACCTGACCAACTATTTTCGCGAGTCCGGCATCCGCGTAAAATATCTGCATTCGGAAGTGGAGACGATCGAACGGGCCGAAATCATTCGCGGACTGCGCGCCGGCGACTTTGATGTGTTGGTCGGCATCAACCTGCTGCGGGAAGGCCTCGATTTGCCGGAAGTCTCGCTGATCGGCATCCTTGACGCCGACAAGGAAGGCTTCCTGCGTTCGGATACCTCGTTGATCCAGACTATCGGGCGTGCCGCGCGCAATGTTCATGGCAAAGTCATCATGTATGCCGACCGCATCACAAACTCGATGCAACGGGCCATCGACGAGACCGATCGGCGACGGGCGGTGCAGGAGGCTTACAACCTTGCGCACGGCATCACGCCGACCAGTATCCAGAAAAAAGTGCGTGATTTGATCCAGACGACCAAGGTGGCGGAGAGCCCCGTGCCTTACGAGGCCAAGCAACTGAAGAAGCTCAGCAAAAAGGAAACCTTGGCTTTGGTGGCCAAACTGGAGAAGGACATGCGAACCGCCGCCAAGAACCTCGAATTTGAACGAGCGGCCGAACTGCGCGATATGATCTTCGAATTGAGAGAGCATAGCCGTAAATGATTAATTGGGGACTGTCCCCAATTAATCGAGGAGTGAGTTTGATGAAAGCTCTAGTTGCCGGATTGCTTTGTGCGATATCCTTGGTGCTGGTAACGCCGGCAGAGGCCTGTTATGGTGTGCGGGCGATGGCGATGGGCGGCGCCTTCATTGCTGTGGCTGATGATGTCAATACGGTATATTGGAATCCGGCCGGGCTATCTGACACCAAAGAGATGCAGATCGGTTGGCAGCGCGCGGTGAACAACCGTGATACGATGAATTACATTGATGTTTATGAAATTGTCGCGCCATTGAAAAAAGGCTGGTCAGGCATAGGATTTACCTATGTAAATGACCGGGACGCATCGAGTTTTGGCGATGAAGGAGAAGCGCGCGATTATAAGAGCAACTGGACGGTGCTGTCCTATGGAACAAAGCTGAACAAAAATTTTGCGGTAGGAGTCAATGTGCGCTGGGCCCAGGATGCAGCCTGGGGAGGTATCGTGGGATTACCGGACCCGACTGCGCCTGTATTTTCTGGGCACCTGGGGATTGATCTGAGTTTTTTGGGCAAGAGCGGCAAATTTTCCTATGGGATGCTCATCCAGGATGCCAATACGCCGCCGACCATGGGAGGCGGTAATATGATCCGCAATGTGCGCCCGGGTATCGCCTATCGTCCTGATGACAGGACCGTGCTGGCGATGGATGCTTACAATGCGGTTCCAGATGCCGGCGATCACACCGAGTGGTCATTTGGCGCCGAACGTCGTATCGGCAGTCATCTGCGTGTGCGGGTCGGCAATTATCATAAGACCTGGACATATGGACTCGGCGTGAAAGTTAGCAAAAACCTGGAGTTCAATGTTGCGCATCTCGCCGGACCCGATCTGGGGTATACGACGTTGATCGGACTGCAAGGGAGTTTTTAGCTGGAATTAGGGTTGGCGTTGTGATAAAATAATATCAGAAAATAACAAATTCTCCGCCTGTTTAGCTCACCAGGGTTCGGCTCTTTGTATAATGGCTGACTGGAGGTGTTGGTGGTGAGAATTCGGTTCATAGTGTTGACTGTAGTCCTTACTGTTGGTGTTGGATGCTTTACGGCCGTGAGTCAGGCAGGCGGAGAGGCGTCGGAATGGGATCAAGTGCTGGCTGCAAAAGCAGTTGTTGTTGGTAGCAATTTCAATATTGCCGTTTCATCAAGCGGTTGGCGAACCCCATGTTCTTTTGATAGCCAGTTCAGGCCCCTGGCTGGCGGATGCCCTGCGGGTTTTCCTCTTGATTGCGGCAATGGCCGATGTTGCCCATCAGGCACGGTTTGCTGCCGGGATGGCGGTTGCTGTCCAGTGGATGCACCGCTGTGTTGCGGCAATGGAAAATGTTGCGGCGCCGGCAAGCCGCATGCTTGTCCCAGCAGGAAGAAATGTTATGTTACATTGAACGATGCAATTAATGACGGCTGTTCGATGCAAGAAGTGTTTGTCTGCGGTCAACCGATACGGTAATCGCGAATGGCAACAAAGTACTGATTATCCTGTTCATCCTTTTTGGTATGGACAGGATTTTTTGTTTACAGCAACCATCAAATCCGTTATACTTAAAAACAAACATACGTTCGGAATAAAGCGGCGGAATTTACGACTCAACCTTTGCGATAAAAAATATTATTTAGTAAAATATAAAGGAAACTAATCGAAGGAAAGGACCTAACACTGGAAATGAAAGATAGACTTATTATCAAAGGCGCCCGCCAACATAACCTGAAAAACATCGACCTGGAGATTCCCCGCGACAAATTGGTGGTGCTGACTGGCCTGTCCGGCTCAGGAAAATCATCACTGGCGTTTGATACGATTTATGCCGAAGGGCAACGCCGCTACGTGGAATCGCTGTCAGCCTATGCCCGGCAGTTCCTCGGCCAGATGGACAAACCGGATGTCGATTATATCGAAGGGCTGTCGCCGGCCATTTCGATCGACCAAAAGACAACCAGCCGCAACCCGCGCTCCACCGTGGGTACAGTGACCGAAATCTACGATTATCTGCGGTTGCTCTTCGCCCGGGCCGGGCGGCCGCACTGCCCGGAATGCGGCGAGCCGATCACCCAGCAAACGGTGCAGCAGATGGTGGATGCGTTGATGAACCAGGGCGAAGGGGCGAAACTGACGCTCTTGGCGCCGGTGATTCGCGGCAAGAAAGGCGAACACACCAAACTGCTTGATGAAATCCGCAAGGATGGCTACGTGCGGGTGCGCGTCGATGGCGAACTGCGCGAACTGAGCGAGGAAATCAAGCTCGACAAGAACAGGAAGCATACATTGGAAGTCGTGATTGACCGGATCGTCGTAAAAGAAAACGCAGCCCGCCGGCTGGCTGAATCGCTGGAAACGGCGCTGAAACTGGGTGAAGGCCTGGTCAACGTCGATGTGAACGGCGAGCAGGAGCTGACGTTCAGCGAAAACTTTGCCTGCATCGATTGCGGGATCAGTCTGCCGGAAATCGCGCCGCGCATGTTCTCGTTCAATACGCCGTATGGCGCTTGTCCGGCCTGCACCGGTCTGGGCGTGAATCTGGAGATTGACCCGGAAATGGTCGTGCATGACGGGACAAAGACGATTTCGGACGGCGCAATTGTCGCCGTATCCAGCAATCCGGGGTCCTTTTTCATGTGCCAACTGAAAGTGTTGTTGGAGAAGCGCGGTTATTCGCTGGATACGGTGTGGAACGCACTGCCGGATGAAATCCGTGAGTTGGTCCTGAACGGTTCAGAGGGCGAGCGGCTTTCTTTTGAATATGAGAACCTGTTCGGCGAAGTCAAGACACATTTTACTTCCTATGAAGGGGTATTGCCGATGCTGGCCCGACGGCATCGCGAATCGACTTCGGATTCGATGCGGGAAGAAATCGAACGCTATATGACATCAAAACCCTGCCCGGTCTGCCATGGCGCCCGGTTGAAAAAAGAATCGTTGGCGGTGAAAGTCGGCGGCAAGAACATCCAGGAAATCACCCATCTGACGGTGGGCGAAAGTCAGGCGTTTTTTCAACAACTGCAGCTGTCGGAACGGGAAAAAGCGATTGCCGTGCAGATCCGCAAGGAAATCGACGCCCGGCTCGGCTTTTTGATCAATGTCGGGCTGGACTACCTGTCGCTGGACCGGGCGGCAGGTACCTTGTCCGGCGGCGAAGCCCAGCGGATACGCTTGGCGACGCAGATCGGCTCGGGACTGGTCGGGGTGCTGTATATTCTGGATGAACCGAGTATCGGTTTGCATCAACGCGACAACCGAAAACTGTTGGATGCGCTGCAACGGCTGCGTGATCTCGGCAATACCCTGCTGGTGGTCGAGCATGACGAAGAAACGATGTTCAGCGCCGACCACATCATCGATATCGGACCAGGCGCCGGGGTGCATGGCGGGCATGTGGTGGCGCAGGGAACGGTCGATGATATCCAGGCCTGCGCCGAATCGATTACCGGCCAGTACCTGTCCGGCAAACTGACGATTCAGGTGCCGGAGCGGCGGCGGTCGCCCAACGGCAAGTGGGTGGAAGTGCTCGGTGCGGCGGAAAACAATCTGGCCGATATTGATGTGAGGTTTCCACTGGGCGTGTTTACGGCGGTGACCGGCGTTTCCGGCTCAGGCAAGAGTACGTTGGTCAACGAGATTCTTTACAAAGCGCTGGCGCAGAAGATTTACGGCGGACGGACCCGACCGGGAGCGCATCGGGAAATTCGCGGCGCGCAATATATCGACAAGATCATCGACATCGACCAGTCGCCGATCGGTCGCACACCACGCTCCAATCCGGCGACCTACACCGGCCTGTTCGACTCGGTGCGCGAGCTGTTCAGCCAGACGCCGGAGGCTAAGTTGCGCGGCTACAAGCCCGGTCGGTTCAGCTTCAATGTCAAAGGCGGTCGCTGCGAGTCCTGCCGCGGCGATGGCATTATCAAGATCGAAATGCATTTTTTGCCGGATGTCTATGTGCCCTGCGAAGTATGCAAAAGCGCCCGTTACAACCGGGAAACGCTGGATGTGCATTACAAGGGGAAAAACATTGCCCAGGTGCTTGATATGGTGGTGGACGAAGCGCTTGAGTTCTTTGCCAATCTGCCGAAATTGCAGCGGAAGCTGCAGGTGCTGCATGACGTGGGTCTAGGCTATATCAAACTGGGCCAGCCGGCGACGACACTGTCCGGCGGCGAAGCGCAGCGGGTCAAGTTGTCGACCGAGCTGGCTCGCCGCAGCACAGGCAAGACACTGTACATTCTCGATGAACCGACCACAGGTCTGCACATGGCTGACGTGCACCGACTGCTGGAAGTGCTGGACCGTCTGGTCGATGCAGGGGATACGGTGGTAGTTATCGAACATAATCTCGATGTGATCAAACGGGCTGACCATGTGATTGACCTGGGGCCGGAAGGCGGTCTGCGCGGCGGCCGGGTGATTGCAGCCGGAACGCCGGAACATTTGACGACGGTGGCGGAATCCTATACCGGCCAATATCTGAAACCGGTATTGCCGGTGCAGGAAATAGCAGCCCCGGCGAAAAAACAGCGAAAGAATAGCAAGAAAAGTGCGGTGTCATGAACAAAGGCGAAGATCAAAACGAATACCAGGCTGCTAAAGCGGAATTAACGGCGCAGGTCGCACTGCTGCCTGACAAGCCCGGAGTTTATCTGATGCGGGATCAGGCCGGCAAGATCATTTATGTCGGCAAGGCTGTGAATCTGAAAAACCGGGTGCGGTCTTATTTCCAGCAGCGCGGCCTCAGTGTCAAAACCGAAGCGTTGGTGGCGCGGATCGCCAGCTTTGAGACGATTGTCACGGCAACCGAGATGGAAGCGCTGATTCTCGAATGCAATCTGATCAAAAAACACCGACCGCGATACAATATCAGCCTGCGTGACGACAAAACATACCCATTCATCAAGGTGACGTTGAACGAGGCATTCCCTCGGGTTTATGCGACGCGCCGACTGGAAAAGGACGGCGCCAAATACTATGGCCCTTATGCCAGCGCCGGGGCGATGCATGAGACGATTTCGCTGCTGAAGAAGTTGTTTCCGCTGCGCAGTTGTCGCAGCATGGATGCGCAGAGGCCCTGTCTGGAATATCATATCGAGCGCTGTCTGGCGCCTTGCGCCGGATTGGTCGACCAGAAAACCTATATGGAAATGGTCAAGACGGTCTGTTTGTTTTTGGAAGGCCGTTCGGCCGATGTGGAAAAAGATCTAAAACGGCGAATGTTGGCGGCCTCGGATGAGTTGAAGTTTGAACAGGCCGGACGACTGCGCGATCAGCTGACTGCGGTGCGACAGGTGATGGAAAAACAGAACATCGTTACTGGCGCCGGAGATCAGGATGTGCTCGGTCTGGCCCGACTTGGCAGCCAATCCTGTGTGCAGGTGTTCTTCATCCGTAGCGGCAAAATGGTTGGCCGGGATAGATTTATGCTGTCCGGCGGCGACAATGAGACAGATGGCGATGTATTGGCAGCTTTTGTAAAACAGTACTATAACGAAGCCGCGTTTATTGCCCGGGAAATATTGACGCCGGTGGTTTTGCCTGAAAGCGAGCTGCTGGCAAACTGGCTGAGTGAACGTAAAGGCGGCGCGGTTCACCTGCTGACGCCGCAGCGGGGCAGTAAACGCGAGCTGGTCCAGTTGGCAACCGACAATGCAGCTGAGTACCTCAGGCAGCGTAATGAACGTGACGCGGTAAAGCATGGAAAAAGCACAGCGGCGATGGAAGAACTGGCGCAGCGGTTGTCGCTGGCGCGGTTGCCGAAGCGGATCGAATGCTTTGATATTTCCCACATCCAAGGCGCGGAAACGGTGGCATCGATGGTCGTGTTCACTGGCGGCGAGCCGGACAAGGCCGAATATCGGCGTTTCAAACTGAGAACGGTCGAAGGCAGCCCGGACGACTTTGCGTCGATGCAGGAAGTGACGTTGCGGCGTTACCGGGAGGCAACCGAACCGTTGCCGGACCTGATCGTGATCGACGGCGGCAAAGGGCAGTTGTCATCGGCGCTGGAAGTGATCCGTGGCGTTGGTTTAAACGAAATTCCCGTGATCGGCCTAGCCAAGGAATTTGAACATATCTTTCGGGAAAACATCAGTGAACCTTTGATTTTGCCGCGCCACTCCGAAGCTTTGCGGCTGATCCAGCAGATTCGCGATGAAGCCCATCGTTTTGCCGTGACGTATCACCGCAAACTGCGAGCCAAACGCAATATGGTTTCGGTGCTCGATCACATCAAGGGGATCGGAGCCAAGCGCCGTCAGGCGCTGTGGAAGCATTTCGGCGCATTGGAGAAGATGCGCGCCGCGTCAGTGGAAGACCTGGCCGCGGCGCCTGGCATGAACGTAACGGCGGCGACAGCCGTCTGGCAGTTTTTTCACGCCCGGGAAAAGGTGCAGTGTTAAAACCGGACTGGCAAAAAACGGCGGTTTTGGTTACAATAGAATAGACGGGGGTGGAGATATGTTTGCCCGCAACCTGTTTATTGCCGGAGTAACTGCCATGGTCGGCGCGATCGCCTTGATTGCGCTCGATTGGCGAACGCAGCAACTGGAAAAGCTCATTTCGTACCAACGGATTGAATCTGTTGGTGAGACGATGGGAAAACTGGCTGTACTGATGGTGCTGGCGGCAATTCTGTACTACCTGGCACGGGAAGCGTTTGTCCAGGCACGGACTAATAAACTGAAACTGCCTGCTTGGCTGGAGAGCAACGCTGTCCGGTTCATCGGCTGGTTGCGACTGACGCATCCGCTGTTCGGCCTGCTGGTGCTTTCGCTGGTGTTATTGCATGGCTACCTCATGTGGTGGGTCTGGGCCGCAGGAAATTTCAACCTGGCGGTTCTTAGCGGGATCGCCGCAGCGGCGATGCTGGGGCTGCTTGCGCTGATCGGCGGAATGATCCGTCTGCTGCCGAAGCGGATAACGCTGCGACTATTGCATCGGTTTGTTGGTTTTGGCTTTGTTCTGCTGTTGGTAGTGCACCGGATACTGGCTGATTAATTTTCTGAACGAAAGGAAGAAAACGATGAGTAAATCTACAATTATCCTGATTGCCGTGATCGCGGTCGTGGGAATGTTCGGCATGACGCTGATGTCTTCGTATAATGGTCTGGTGGCCGCCCAAGAACAGGTGAACGGCAAATGGAGCCAGATCGATACGATGCTGCAGCGGCGGGCCGACTTGATCCCGAACCTAGTCAATACAGTCAAAGGGTTCGCTGCCCAAGAGAAAAGCGTGATCGACTCGGTGACTAATGCCCGGGCCAAATTGGCCGGCGCGCAGGGACCCGCCGCCCGCGGCGAGGCGAACAATGAGCTGAGCGGGGCGTTATCCCGGTTGCTGGTGGTCGTGGAAAATTATCCCCAACTCAAGTCTGACAAGACTTTTGCCGGTCTGATGGATGAACTGGCCGGTACCGAAAACCGGATCTCCGTGGCGCGTCGCGATTACAACGACGCAGTACAGTCCTTCAACACCCGGATCAAGACTTTCCCGACGAGCATTATCGCCGGCATGTTCGGCTTTTCGGCCAAAGAATATTTCCGGGCAGAAGAAGGTGCAAAACAGGTTCCTGCCGTTAAATTCTGATGTTTAAGCGCTTAACCGCCTGGTTTGCCTTTGCTTTCTGCATCTGGCTGCTGGCGTTGCCGGCCGAAGCGGCGCCAAAGATTCCGCCGGTTCCGACGCGGGATATTTATGCCCAGGATTACGCCAATGTGTTGTCCAAAGAAACCGAAAGTCGGATCAATCGGCTCAGCACAGAGTTGCAGTCCCGTACCGGGGCGCAAATTGCGGTGGTGACGATTCCTTCGCTGGAAGGCGAGGCGATCGAAGAATACAGTTTGGCATTGTTCCGCAAATGGGGCATCGGCGACCGCAAAAAAAACAATGGTGTATTGATCTTGGTTGCGGTGGCGGAAAAAAAGTCGCGGATCGAAATCGGCTACGGTCTGGAGGGGGCGTTGCCTGACGCCAAGACCGGCCGGATTCAGGACGAAGCGATGCGCCCGGCGATTGCGGCCGGCGACTTCAATGCCGCACTGATGAATGGATACCTGACTGTTTTTCAGGAAGTCGCCAAGGAGTATAATTTTCAGATCAAGGCTCAACCTCGTTCCAGTCCTCGTCAACGCGACGTAAGCTCCGGCTGGGATGCCCTGCCCTGGTGGCTGAAAATGCTGATTGGCGCTGGTCTGATCCTGTTACTGTTGATCGATTGGTTCGTGTTGGGCGGTTTTTTCACCCGACTGTTCTTCATCCTGGCATCATCAGGACGCGGTGGCGGCGGTGGCTGGTCCGGCGGCGGAGGGTTTGGCGGCGGTTCCGGCGGTGGAGGAGGCTCCAGCCGCTAGGCTGCCTTAACCATATTGGCCATGGTGGCATGGCGAATCATCAAATCAACAAAAGAAAAGGAGCGATGAAAATGCAAAAGTATGTCTGCACCGTCTGTGGTTACGTCTATGATCCGGCCGAGGGAGATCCCGACCATGGGATCGCGCCGGGCACTGCATGGGAAAACGTGTCGGAAGACTGGGTCTGCCCGGTTTGCGGCGTGAACAAGGATCAATTCGAGGCCGAATAATCGAGTGATAAAGCGACAGAAGAGGGGCCGTGCGGGAAACTTAGCGATAAGTTCTCGGCGGCTCCTTTCGTATGGTACAATTTAACACAGCAAGAATTTTCGGACGGAGGCATCAGTCAATGATCAAACGACAAGTAGCGCCACGTACAGTAGTGGAAACCATCAAGCCCTACGCACCAGGCTGGCCGGACCGCACGCCGGCCGAGCTGTGCCGTCTTTTGGACCGCAGCGAGGTCGCCAAGTTATCCTTTAACGAAAGTCCCTATGGACCTTCGCCGAAGGCGGTCCAGGCAATGCAACAGGCCGCCTGTCAGGTGCATCTTTACTATGATATGGAAGCCAAGGCGCTGCGGCAGAAAATCGCTGAACGCAGCGGCGTAGCTATCGATAACGTGTATATCGGCAATGGCGGCGACGAGGCGATCGCGCTGTTGGTGAACGCATTCGTCGCACCCGGCGACGAAGTGGTGTTGCCCTGGCCTACTTTCGGTCAATACGCCAACGCCACGACGATCATGGACGGTGTGCCGGTGAAAGTGCCGGTGCGTGAAGGCGATTTGATGGCCGACCTGCCGGCGATGCTGGCAGCGATTACCCCGCGTACAAAAATCGTTTTTCTCTGCAATCCGAATAATCCGACAGGCGTTGTCGTGGGCGGCGCGGAGTTGCGGGCGTTTTTGGCGGCGATTCCGTCCACTGTCCTGGTGGGGCTGGATGAAGCCTATATCGATTATGTCGCCGACGATGCGTTTGTCACCGGCGTCTCGCTGCTGGACGAATTTCCCAATGTGGTGACGATCCGGACATTTTCCAAAGTCTATGGCCTGGCGGGGATGCGGGTCGGTTACGGCATCGGTCATAGTGATGTCGTGACTCTGGTGCAGCGAGTTCGACCTCTGTTCAACGTCAATACTTTGGCCCAGTTCGGCGCGATGGCGGCGCTCGACGATGCGGAGTTCGTCGAGCTGTCGGTGCGGCAGAATGCGGCGCAACGGCAATGGCTAAGTGAACGACTGACGGAGCTGGGTTGGCGGGTATTGCCATCGCAGACCAATTTCATTTTTGTTGATACAGGAATGGATGCAGCGCCGCTGGCTGATGCGGCCCGGGCCGCCGGGTTCATCATCAGGGCAGGCGCCGGTTGGGGTTTTCCGAGTTTTCTGCGGATTTCGCTCGGCACGCCGCAGCAAAACGCCGCGTTGGTCGAAGTGTTAAAAAAATTGCCAATGCAGCAGGAAAATCGATAACAAGCGCGAATTAATATTTCTGTGCTTTAGTACAATAAAGAAAGAAAAGGTGAGAACATGAACAAAAGACTCGCAATCCTGCTGACTGTCCTGTTGCTGGTCGCCGTCGTGGCCGGCTGCGGCAAATCGGAACCGGCAAAACCGGCGCAACCGGCTGCCAAAGCTGAACCGATCATCATCGCCTATACCCCGTGGAACGGTTATGGCGCCCTGTTTGTCGCGGCAGAGAAAGGCATGTTCAAGGCCAAGGGCCTCGATGTGCAAATCCAGTCGATCGAAGATGTCGGCGCCCGCAAACAATCGATCGTTGCCAAGAAGATTCAGGGCATGGCCGCTTCGGTTGACGTATCTGTCGCCGCGATTGGACAAGGAGTGCCGATCAAGTTCGTCTGGGCGTTCGACGCTTCGGCCGGTGCTGACGGCTTGCTCGTGACCAAAGCCAGCGGCATCAAATCCGTGGCCGATCTTAAAGGCAAAGAGGTCGCCTATCACAAAGGGTCCTCGTCCCATCTGTATCTGACCACCATTTTGAAAAAAGCCGGTTTGAAAGACGCCGATGTCAAATCGGTGGAAATGAAAGCCAGTGAAGCCGCCAGCGCACTGATGGCCGGCAAGGTACCCGCCGCCGTGACCTGGGAGCCGCATCTGACCAAGGCTGCCGCCGCCGGCAACATCATTCTCTCCACCACCAAGGACACTCCGGCGCTGATTGCCGACGTTCTGGCGCTGCACGAAGACTTTGTCAAGAGCAGTCCGGATAAAGTCCAGGCTTTGGTGGCAGCCATGTCGGAAGCCACTGATTTCATCCAGAAAAATCCGGCCGAAGCCGCCAAAATCATGGCGACCGTGCTGAAGGAGAAGCCGGAGGAAACCCTCGAAGGCAACAAGACGATCCAATTTTACAACCTAAAGGACAATGTCGCTCTGTTTGGTACGCCGGAAAAACCGGGCGCGCTGCAGGAAGTGGCCAAAATTGCCGGCGAATTCTACGTCGGGCAAAAAATCCTGACCAAAGTGCCAGATACTTCCAAAGTATTTGACAGCACTTTTATCAACAAGATAAAATAAGACGATAAACAGCGGAGGGGCTGTGGAAGAGGCGTCTGAAGCCGTTTTTCACAGCCCTTTTTTCTTTTGGCCGCGACAGGACAGGTTTTCTGTTGCAGCGATTCTGGATGGATGGTGATTTTATTGGCGACGCAAAAATGGGCCACCGCCAAAGCGGAAATTGCGCGACCTTTGTATTGGTCGTTGGCGGCGGCTGCATTTGTTCTTTTGCTTTTGGTTTGGTCGGTGTTGACTTACGGTGGACATGTGCCGCCGCTGTTCCTGCCGGCGCCTGACGAGATCGTGCGGGCGGCCGGGTTGTTGTTTGGTGAATTTGACCTGATGCAGGACATTTACGCCAGCGTGCTAAGGGTGACATCAGGCTTTCTGCTGGCTGCCGTCATTGGTGTGCCGCTGGGCATCATGATGGGCAGTCTGAAAGTGTGTGAAGCCTTCTTTGAACCTTTTCTCGGCTTTATCCGCTATATGCCGGCATCGGCGTTTATCCCGCTGTTTATCCTCTGGTTGGGGATTGGCGAAACCGAAAAAATTGCCGTGATATTCTTCGGAACCTTTTTCCAGATGACACTGATGGTCATGGATGTGACGAAAAACGTGTCGCAGGAATTGATTGACACGTCTTATACATTGGGCGTATCGAAACGCAGCGTGTTTTGGCGGATCATTCTGCCGGCCAGCCTGCCGGGAATTGTCGATACGCTCCGCATCACCTTCGGCTGGGCCTGGACCTATCTGGTGGTGGCTGAAATCGTAGCAGCAAGCTCCGGCCTGGGTTATATGATCATGCAGTCGCAGCGATTTCTCAAGACCTCCCATATCATCGTGGGTATATTGGTTATCGGCGTGATCGGCATCATTATCGACCTGCTGTTCAAATGGCTGTATGGACGGCTATTCCCCTGGATGGGCAAGGGAGGCGCCGCGTAATGGAAAATAAACTGTGCATTGAAAACGTATCGAAAGTGTTTCTAGAAAAAAACGCCACGGTGACTGCGCTGCAAAACACCAGTTTTTGTGTGGCGGAAAGCGAATTTGTCACGATTCTCGGCCCTTCCGGCTGCGGCAAATCGACGATTTTACGGATCATCGCCGGACTGGAAGAAGCGTCAAGCGGCCGGGTGCTGCTCGATGGCAAGGAGATCAAAGAACCTGGCAAGGATCGCGGTATGGTGTTTCAGGCCTACACGCTGTTTCCCTGGCTGACGGTCGAGGAAAATATCGCTTTTGGCCTGAATGTGGCCGGTCGTTCGCGCAGCGATCAACAGGATGCGGTGAAATTTTACATCGAACGAATCGGGTTGAAGGGGTTTGAAAAGGCATATCCGCGCAAACTTTCCGGCGGTATGAAGCAACGGGTGGCGATTGCCCGGGCGCTTGCCAATGATCCGGAAGTGTTGTTGATGGACGAGCCGTTCGGCGCGCTCGATGCGCAGACCCGGTCGGTGATGCAGGAACTGCTGCTGTCGGTATGGGACGAGTCGCACAAGACGATTTTGTTTGTGACGCACGATGTCGAGGAAGCGGTGTTCATCGGCGACACCATCTATGTGATGACGGCCCGGCCAGGAAAAATAAAAGCCCGGATTGCCGTTGACCTGCCAACCAAACGGACCTATGATTTGAAATTGACGGAACAGTTTTTGACCATCAAGCGCGATGTGTTGGAACTGATCCGCGAAGAGGCCTGGAAGGCAGCAAACGCGAATTTGCCGGAGGGGTGAGCAAAATGACGAGAAAATTGGCCTGGATCCGGATTGAACGGGGAATCTTGGCCTCGATATGGTCTGAGCAGGGTTTGTACGAGTTGACCTTTCCTTATCCCTCGCAGCAGGAAGCGAAGACGCACCTGACGACAAGCGGACTCAGCGAAGTGGCGCTGACGCCGGCTCAGCAACAGTGGCTGAAGCTGCTTACCGATCAGTTGCAGGAGTATTTCAGCGGCAAACCGGTTGCTTTCAGCGTACCGATCGATTGGACCGGCTACAGCGAGTTTCGCTTGAAAGCCTTGCAATTCACGGCGGCGATTCCAACCGGACAGGTCGCGACGTATGGCGGGGTTGCTGCGGCGGTCGGACGGCCGGGTGCGGCGCGGGCCGTGGGCGGCGCGATGCATGCGAACCGAACGCCGATCGTAGTTCCCTGTCACCGGGTGATCGGCTCGGATGGCAGTCTGACCGGATTTGGCGGCGGACTGACGTTAAAGCAGGAACTGTTGGGCCTGGAACAGAAAAAGACTGAATAGAAACAGTGTGAATCACCCATATAATAGGAGACGACATGACGATAAAATTGATTGCGATTGATTTGGACGATACGCTGCTGGATAACCGGCAACAACTAAGTCCGCGGACGCTGGCGGTGCTGCAGCAAGCGATGCGAAACGGCGTGGCGGTGACCATCGCCACCGGGCGGATGTTTCAATCGGCGTTGCCGTTTGCCGCCGAACTGGGGATAACATTGCCGCTGATTACTTACAATGGTGCGCTAATCCGTCAGGTAGACAACGGGGAAACGATTTTTCACCGGCCGATCGAACCGGAATTGGCTCAGGAACTGGCCGACCTGTTTCGCCAACGCAACTGGTATTTACAAAAATATGTCGATGATCGGCTATATGTGGCGGAACTGGACGAGAACGCCCGGTTTTATGCCGATTATGCCAAAGTGGAAGCGATACCGCTTGGCGATTCGTTCTTTCGCATGAGTGAAGCGCCGACGAAAATGCTCAGCATGGGTGAACCGACGGAGTTGGCCGCGATTTCGGCGGAACTGAACGAGCGTTATAGCGGTCGATTGTATCTGGCATCGTCAAAGAAACGCTATCTGGAAATGGTTGATGCCCGGGTGAACAAGGGGCAGGCGCTGGATTTTCTGGCCGGGCGGCTAGGAATCTCACAGAGCGAGGTTATGGCGATCGGCGATTCGATGAATGATCTGGATATGATTCAATATGCCGGGATCGGTGTGGCGATGGGAAATGCCAATCCTACGGTACGGGCAGCGGCCGACTTCGTGACGCTCGGCAACGCCGAGGACGGCGTGGCGGCGGCAGTCGAAAAATTTGCATTGGGCTGATACGGGAGCGTGAGTTTGTGATAGTGGGAATCGGGATTGATCTGATCGAAATCCACCGGTTGAAAAAAGCCATTGAGAACCCTTTGTTCGTGCAACGGGTATTTACGCCGGCGGAGCGTGCTTATTGCGACAGTCGGGGCCGGCAGAACGCGGCCTCCTATGCTGCGCGTTTCGCAGCGAAAGAAGCGGTGATGAAAGCGCTGGGGACAGGACTGTCCGGTGGCGGAACTTGGCAGGACATAGAAATTCTGCCGGATGAAAAAGGCCAGCCACTGATGCAACTGACCGGTTTTTTTGGCGACCTGGCTGCTGAAATGCAGATTTCACGTGTCTTTGTCTCGATGTCGCATGCACAGGAGTTTGCCACAGCCCAAGTATTGCTTTGGAGGGGTGAATCGGCATGAAAATCGCCACTAGCCGGGAAATGCGGGAGATCGACAAATCGACAATGGAGTGGTTTGGCCTGCCGGGAGTCGTGTTGATGGAGAACGCCGGTCAGGCGGTGGCTGAAAAGGCGATCGAAATTCTCGGCGAGCCGCGGGGCAAAGTCGTTTTTATTGTCTGTGGTCGCGGCAACAACGGCGGTGACGGTTATGCAGCGGCCCGTTGGCTACACAACCGCGGGGCGCGGGTAAAGTTGTTCCTGGCGATGGATCGCACGGTAGTCAAGGGCGATGCACTGATCCAGCTTGAGATTGCAACGCGGATGGGGATCGAGTGTTTTGACCATACGGAGCCGCGCGGTTTGGAGAAAGCCCGGATTGCGGTGGCGTTCGCCGACCTGGTGATCGATGCGCTGGCCGGGATCGGCCTGCATGGCGAGTTGAGCACGATATATCGCGACAGTATCGAATTGATGAACGGTTCAGGTAAAAGAATCCTCGCCGTCGACATTCCTTCCGGCGTCGATGCCGATACCGGCGCTGTGCGGGAAAAGGCGGTGCAGGCGATTGCCACCGTCACTTTTGGGTTGCCGAAACCCGGTTTGTTGCTGCAACCTGGCGCGGCCTGCTGCGGCGAGCTGGTTGTCGCGCCGATCGGGATTCCTCAGGAGTTGCTGACGGCGGCGACAATCCGTCAGACTTTGATTACACCGGAGTATGTGGCTAACCGATTGCCGCGTCGGGAGGCTGATGCTCATAAAGGCAGCCAGGGGCATGTGGTGGCGGTGGCCGGTTCGCGCGGACTCAGCGGCGCCGCATTTTTGGCTGCGCAGGGGGCATTGCGGGCTGGAGCGGGACTAGTTACCCTCGCCGTGCCGGAAAGTATCAGCAGTGTGATGGAAATGAAGACAACCGAGGCGATGACCCTGGCCTTGCCGGAAACCTTGGCGGGCGGGTTGGGCGCCGACGCCGTGAGGCAGGTGCAGGATTTTTCCAGCAGGTCTTCAGTGGTTTTGCTGGGGCCGGGACTAGGCCGACAGGAAGATACGCTGGAGGCCGTACGCGAGTTGGTGCGGACGCTTGAACGCCCGCTGGTGCTGGATGCCGATGCGCTATACGCAGTTGCCGGTCATAACGAACTATTGGCTGCGGCAGGCGGATTGGCCGTCCTGACGCCGCATCCGGGCGAAATGGCCCGACTGACCGGCCTGTCGGTGAAGCAGATACAGGCTGACCGTCTTGGCGCAGCGCGACGGGCGGCTGCCGAGTGGAACAGCATCGTTGTATTGAAAGGCTCCCGCACTGTGGTGGCGTTTCCTGACGGAGAATTGTATGTCAATCCTACCGGCAATCCCGGCATGGCCACCGGCGGCGCCGGCGACGTACTTGCCGGAATGATTGCTGCGTTTATTGCACAAGGCTTGTCGAGCCATGACGCCGCCGTGCTTGGCGTTTATCTGCACGGTGTGGCTGGCGACATGGCTGCAACTGGCCGGCCGATCGGCCTGACGGCGCTGGATTTGGCCGAACAGGTTCCAGCTGCGATATACTCACTTGTGATATAATAATTTTATTAGATATGGCCGCCGAAAAAGGAGGTGAGGCCGGTTGCGCCTGCGTTATTGCGTAAGTTGGTTGGCGTTTTTTCTGTTTAGTATGGTTGCAGGACTGGTTTGGGCTGCTCCAGCAGATTCCGCTGTTTCGATAACCGGTATGCGTTGGGGCAAAACCGCTGATGCAGTAACCGGCTCCCAGACGATTCGGCTGGTGCTGGAGACCAGCGCGCCGGTTACCGTAGATCAGTTCATTACCGCCAAACCGAATTGGCGAATTGTCTTGACCATGCGGGGAGTTAATGCCGATAAACTTAAAATTTTGCCTTCGCCGGACCCAACGGTGGTAAAATCCCTGAGCACTGTGAAATCGACGAAGGATAGCCTGCATGTGATGATCGATTTGCCGGCTGAACTCAAGGAAAACCAGTATAAAGTGTTTACCCTGAAAGCTGACCCTAAGGCTAAACGGCCATTTCGCGTCGTTGTCGATATCGAAAAACCGGTACCAGTGACCGATGTACAATTCTCGACCGGCTTGCGGGGAAAACTGATCGTACTGGATCCGGGGCATGGCGGTACCGATCCTGGCGCCATCGGTCCGCGGCGTACTTATGAAAAGAACCTGAACTGGGCTATGGCAGTACAAGTCAAGACGATCTTGGAACGGGCCGGCTCCACCGTGCTATTGACCCGTCCCGGCGATGTCGACCTGACGCCTGCATCCGCTTCGGATCGCGATGAACTGCGGGTACGGACGATGGTGGCGAATAACCGCAAAGCTGATATCTTTGTCAGTATCCACCACAATTCGTCGGTGAATTCGGACCTGACAGGAACATCCACGTATTATTATCCCAAGACGCCTTATGACGCGGTATTGGCGCAATGCCTCCAATCGGCGATGGTTCGCGGCGGCGGTCTGGACAATATCGGGATTCGCACCGCCAACTTCTTTGTAGTAAAAAATACCTGGATGCCGGCGGCGTTACTGGAGATCGGCTATATTTCCAATCCACAGGAGGAGCAGACATTGAATAATCCGGCGTTTCAACAAAAGATGGCATTGGCGATCGTGGCCGGCATCGATCATTTCTTTGGCCAGGCCGCGAAAATGCGAGGTGGACGATGATGAAACGCAGGCTGATTTTGCTATTTTTCTGTTGCTTGCTCGTTGTCGGATTGTTGTCTGGTTGTTCACCGGAGCAGGCCGGCAAGATTCCTCCTGTCACGAACGGAGCGACCGTTCCGCCGCAAAAACCGGTTGTGCCTGTGAAGCCGCCGGTCGTCGAGACGGTGCCGGTTAAAGTGTATTTTGGTACGCACAATGCGCGTTACCTGGTAGCAGAGGTTTATCAACTGAAACCGGGCCCGCAGTTGATGCAACAGGCGCTGGAAACCATGGCCAATGGCCCGCGCAGCAGTGATTTGGTGGCGGTGATTCCCAAAGCGACCAAAGTGAAGAGCGTAGTGGTGCGCGACCGGATGGCAATCGTCGATTTTTCCTCCGAGCTGGTTAAACGGGGCTTTGGTGGTTCGGCTACCGAGATCTTGGCGGTGGCGGCGATTGTCAACACGCTGACCGAGTTTCCCGAGGTGGAACGGGTGCAGATACTGGTGGAAGGCAAAAAAGTGGATACGTTGTTCGGACATATCGACGTATATGATCCGCTGAGCCGATCGCCCGGAATCATCAAGAACAAATAGATAGAATGGAAAAGCGGGCTGAAGAAAACAATAGTGTTTTCTCATAGCCCGCTTTTTTGATGGTTATTTGAGTTTATTGGTTTTGACTATGAAAGGTCTCTTTCTCCGATTTTCACCTGAATTCGTAACGGCTTGGTGAGTCGATTTTTCGTACGGCCTCAAACGCTCCGGTCTTCACACAGCCTGTAAGATCAATGCGTTTCCAACAGGCTGTAGCTCGACATTACTCGACTAAGCTTCCTTCGTCGCTGCGCTCCTTTGAAGCAAGTCTCATATTATCCGTCGCTGTGAGGCCTAAAATCAAACTCATCTTCGCCGACGAATTTTCAGTAAAAATCTCATGAAATCGACTATTTTCCTAGTCAAAACCTTGCAACCGAAGTTTGCGTTGGCAATCTTAATGATTTCAAGCGTTTCCCTTCACATCACAATTAATTATCAATGTACACCCGCGGCACGCGCGGACTGATCGCGCAGGCCAGTTCATAGTTGATCGTGCCGGCCAGCACGGCCAGCTCGGTCAGCGTGATTTCGGCCTGGCCCTGTCGGCCGAACAGGACGGCTTCATCGCCTACGGCGGCATCGCATTCGGGACCGAGGTCGATGACGGTCTGGTCCATGCAGACCCGACCCACGACTGGTCGGCGGATGCCGTTTACCAGTACGAAGCCTTTATTGGACAAGTGCCTGCTATAGCCGTCCGCATAGCCGACCGGCAACGTGGCCAGCCAAGTCGGGCGAGCCGTGCGATGGGTGCATCCGTAGCTGACCGGTGTGTCGGCAGGGACCTGTTTGATATGAACGATGCGGGTCACCAGCGACATGACCGGCTGGAGGTCGATCTGCAAGGGCATGTCCGGCGCCGGCGGCAGTCCGTACAGAATGATGCCGGGTCGAACCGCGTCGAAGTGGGCGTCAGGGAAGGCGTCGGTTGCGGCGCTGTTGGCAGCCGACAATAGCGGCAGAACAATCCCTTTCTCTCGCAGTGCCTGCACAATCTGCTGCAGACAGGCGAGCTGACTGTGGGTAAAACTGCTGTCCGCTTCATCGGCAGCGGCAAAATGGGTGAACAATCCACAGACTTCAACGCCGGAACGCGACAGCGCCTGTTCGACAAAATCCGCAGCTTCGACCGGTTGCAGTCCGACCCGTCCCATACCGGTATCCAGTTTGATCATGATGCGGACCCGGCTGTTTTTTTTCTGACCGACGGCGTCGAAGGCCTCCAGGCTGGCCTGAGAACCGACGGCGGCGATCAAACCGTAATCGGCGAACACTGCGGCTTGTTCGGGCAAGGACATGCCAAGAACCAGAATCGGCGAATGAAATCCTGCAGCCCGTAGTTCGACCGCTTCTTCCGGGATGGCTACAGCCAGCCAATCCGCTCCTGTGCTCAGGGCGACCCGGCTGATCGGGATGGCGCCATGACCATAGGCGTTGGCTTTGACTACGGCGATGAACCGGGTTTTGTCAGGCAAATGCCGCCTGATTTGTTTCACATTGTGGCGGAGCGCCGCCAGATTGATGATGGCTCGGGTGGGTCTCAATCAAACATCGCCTCACTTTCTATTCCTAAAGATATTAGCCGTCGCGTTCGCTTTTTCCTTGTAGCGGCGCAACGATTTTTATTTTGTGATATACTACTTTTTAGAAAATCCGGCGAAAGCAGGTGCCTGTTTTGTTAGTCTATTCAAGCTCAGCGCCAGAAACGACCCGAAGTGTCGCTCGTTCTCTCTGCGACAAACTGATCGTCGGCGATGTTGTTTTGCTTTATGGGGACCTGGGTGCAGGAAAAACCGAGTTTGTCAAAGGGTTGGCAGCCGGACTCGGCGTGGACGAACCGGTGACCAGTCCGACGTTTGCCTTGCTGAATGTTTACCAAGGCCGGATGCCGCTCTATCATTTCGATCTGTATCGGTTGGACCGGCTGGAAGAATTGGACGGTATCGGTTTTGACGAATTCATCGGCGGCGACGGACTGGCTGTAATCGAATGGCCGGACCGGTTTGCCGCGGCGCTGCCGGAGGAATTTATCAAAGTAATCATCCGAGCGGGAGAAACCGTGGCGCAGCGGGTCATTGAGATTGTACCGACAGGCGTCCGTTATGCAGGCCGCTGGGAAGGGAGTGGATCAAACTGATTCTGGCAATCGAGACATCCACGCCGGTCTGCGGCGCCGCCCTGGTTCAGACGGGACGGTTGCTGGCTGAAATCAATGTACAAACCGGCAATACACATTCGGAACGTTTGATGCCGCAACTGGAGCGGCTATTTTCGCTGGCTGGGGCCGATACGGCTGAAGTCGCAGCGCTGGCCGTCAGTATCGGGCCTGGCTCTTTCACTGGCCTGCGGATTGGACTGACAACCGCCAAAACGTTGGCCTACGCTTGGGGAAAAACGATTGTCGGCGTTCCTACCTTGGAAGCGCTGGCATACGGTTGTCCCTGCGCCGATGGCTGGGTGGCGGCGCTATTGGATGCGCAAAAGGGGCGAGTGTATCGGGCGATCTATCGCTGGCAGGCAGGACGGCTTTGTGAGGTCAGTCCGGTTGAGATCGCGCCGGCAACGGCAGTGGTTGCCGAACTGGCAGCGCTGCCTGCACCGGTGATGGTGGTTGGCGAATCGGTCCGTGAACATCGCGCATTGATTGATGCGACAAACGGCAGGGTGGTTGCAGCGCCGGAGGCGGCACTGATGCCGCGGGCGGCGGCGGTCGCACTACTGGGTTATGAAAAATGGCGGCAAGGATCGGCGGTTCGGCCGGAAGAACTTAATCCTTTCTATGTCAGGCGGGCCGAAGCGGAAGAACTTTGGGAACGCCGCCTGCGGGAGCAGGCATGAGCGCAGAAATTATAGTGCGGGCAATGACGCCGGACGACCTGGACGGAGTGATGGCTGTGGAGCAGGAGTCGTTTCCCGCACCATGGTCCCGTTCGGCTTTCGCCGAAGAGCTGGAAAAAAACCGATTGGCCCGCTACCTGGTGGCGATCGATGGTGAAACGATTGTCGGCTATGCGGGGACCTGGCTGGTAATCAATGAGGCGCATGTGACCAATGTGGCGGTACACGCTGGTCGTCGTCACGAAGGGATCGGCCGGTTGTTGATGGAGACGCTGATGAAGCTGGCCCGCGATGAAGGGATGGAATCGATGACGCTGGAAGTGCGGGTTTCCAATGAACCGGCCAAGGCGTTGTACCAGCAACTCGGCTTTGTTTCAGCCGGCATCCGCAAGAATTATTATTCCGAAACCAAGGAGGACGCACTGATTTTGTGGCGTGAAAAGCTATGAGCGTACTGGTGCTGGGACTGGAAACCAGTTGCGACGAAACTTCAGCCGCAGTGATCGAAGACGGTCGCAAGATCCGGTCCAATATCATCGCCTCGCAAATCCCGGTTCATCAGAAGTATGGGGGAGTTGTGCCGGAACTGGCGTCGCGGCGGCATGTCGAAGACGTGATCCCGGTCATCGACCAGGCATTGTCAGTGGCCGGAGTGGGACTAGCAGATCTGGATGCTGTAGGGGTGACCTATGGACCGGGTCTGGTCGGCGCCTTGCTGGTCGGGGTTGCGGCTGCCAAAGCGCTGTCTTTTGCTGCATCGATTCCGCTGATCGGCGTGCATCACCTGGAAGGGCATATGTTCGCGCCGCTTCTCACTCATCCGGAACTGGCGCCGCCGTTTGTCGGGCTGATCGTATCCGGCGGACACACTTCGCTGGTGCATGTGCGGGACTATTCATCGTTTCAATTGTTGGGACAGACGCGGGACGATGCGGCCGGAGAGGCGTTCGACAAGGTTGCGCGAGTCCTTGGCTTGCCGTATCCCGGCGGTCCGCACGTGGAAGCGCTGGCACGCAGCGGCAATCCGACGGCGATTCGTTTTCCGCGTTCATTTGCCGGCGACGGCACGTTCGAATTCAGTTTCAGCGGATTAAAGTCGGCGGTGATCAATGTTTTGCATACGGCGTCCCAACGTGGAGAGACTTTGGTAGCGGCCGATGTGGCGGCTTCCTTCCAGGCGGCGGTTGTGGATATTTTGGCGGAAAAGGCGCTGCAGGCGTTGCAGCAGTGTAAAGTACCGTCGTTAGTGTTGTCTGGCGGCGTCGCAGCTAACAGCTGCTTGCGCAATGAGCTTGAGCGGCGCTGCCAGTCGGCAGGGTTCCGGTTTTATTCTCCGGACACTGTTTTATGCACCGATAACGCCGCTATGATTGGCTGCCGGGCCTATTACCAACTGCAAGCCGGAGACATCGCCGATCTGCGTTTGAATGCGATCCCAAGTCTGCCGCTCGGTGGAAAACGCTGAAACGGAAAATGTGGATTCTCTATACAAACAGGTTTTAGCGCCGGAATATCAACAGGTTTTCCTGTGGACAAACTTGTTGATACTGTGGATAAGTCGGGGATAAACCGTGGAAAGAATTTTTTGCAAGGAGTGCGGGGCGTTAAGAATATGACCATACAGGACGTACATTTGCCGGTGCTGCCCAAATTTTCGGCAGCCGATACGGAACTGCTGGAGCGAATACAGGGACGGCTGGAGTTAGCCGGCGATATCTCGCATGCCCAAGTCAGTTTGTATGTCCGAGCCGGTCGGGCGAAAAAACTGATCATGCTCGGACAGGCGCGATCCCGCAACAGTCTGTCGCCGCAGCGAATCCTGCCTGGCGGGGTGACTTTCGCTGCTGCCGAAGAACCGTTGGTCTGGAAGACGCTCGAAATTGGCGAACGGATCACCGGACAACGCGAATGGGCGCTTGGCATGGAACCGCTATTCATGGAAACATTCCCGGTAAAGACGGCGAAGGGGAAAATCATTGCCGTGCTCAGCTTTGAACTGAGCGGCGAGGAAACCGGCGCCGACCACCAGATTCTGTTGGAAACCGTCTATATGTTGCTGGTTTCTGATTATGACCTGCAGAAAAAGTTCGTTTACCGGCCGTTGTTTTCACAGGACGGGATTCTGGTCGTCAATGAAAGAGGCCAGATTATCTATGCCAATGCGGCGGCGGCAAGCATCTATCGCGTGTTGGGCGTGGGGCGGTTGCTCGGTCGTCGGGTGCATGAACGGGCCCTGTCGTTCCGCTTGGCGCAAAAAGCGGCGATCACCGGTCAACCGCAAGAGATGGAAGTGGAAGTCGCCGGGTTAGTGTTGTCGGAGAAAGCCGTTCCGGTCGTGCAATCCGGCAAAACCGTCCGGATGTTGCTGTTTGTGGCCGATGTTACCCAGCTGCGCAAAAAAGAAAAAGAACTGCTGGTAAAGTCGGCTGTTATCCAGGAAATTCACCACCGGGTAAAGAACAATCTCCAGACTATCGCCAGTTTGCTGAGGCTGCAGGCGCGGCGCAGCGAATCGCCGGAAGTCAGGGCGGCGCTGCGCGAAAGCGTCAACCGGATTCTCAGTATTTCCCTGGTGCATGAATTCTTGTCGCAGCAAGATGAGGAATTGATCAATGTGGCGGAAGTCGCCCGCAATATTTACGATTTAGTAATTCAAAGCATGCTTGAACCTGGCTTTGCGATCGAAAAGATCTTTGAGTCCGAACCGGTGATTTTGCCGTCGGAACGGGCCAGCAGCCTGGCGCTGGTGGTAAACGAACTGGTGCAAAATGCGATTGAGCATGGATTTGTTGGGCGCAGCAGTGGTATTATAGGGTTGCGGCTTTCGATCGCATCGGAGCGCGAATACCGTCTGGAAATCTACGATAACGGCGTCGGCTTGCCAGAAGGCTTTGACAGGGCCAAGACAAAGAGCCTGGGAATTCAGATTGTGCGTACTCTGGTCGAAACCGACCTGGGCGGCAGTTTCGAACTGGTCAGTAGCGGCGGAACTCATGCAATAATCACGATACCCCGTACATAGGAGGGAGAACAACGATGGAAAGCTTGCGAATCTTAATCGCCGACAACGAATCGATTATCCGGATGGATCTGAAAGAACTGTTGGAAGAAGCGGGCCATGAGGTGATCGGTGAAGCGGCCGACGGGTTGAAAGCCGTCGAGTTGACGCGGAAGTTGAAACCGGATCTGGTGATCATGGATATCAAGATGCCGGAGATGGACGGAATCGCCGCCGCCAAAATGATTTCCAACGAAAAACTCGCACCGGTGTTGCTGCTGACAGCATATAGCCAGAAAGAAATCGTCGAGAAGGCAAAAGACTCCGGTGTGTTGGCCTATCTGGTCAAGCCGGTGAAAGAGAGCAATCTGTTTCCGGCGATGGAGATCGCGTTGTCACGTTTTAAAGAATATATGGAAATCGAACAGGAACTGCTGGATTTGCGCAATTCGCTGGAGACCCGCAAGATTCTTGACCGGGCTAAAGGGATGTTGATGGATGCCTATAACCTGAGTGAGCAGGAAGCGTTCCGCCGGATTCAGCAGTACAGCATGGCCAAACGCAAATCAATCCGCGAAGTGGCCGAAGCGATCATCGAGGCTTCGAAGAAGAAAAAGAATTAAGAAACCGCTGAAATAATAAAGAGTGCATTGGATTGCGGCCGTAGCATTCGCCGATGAAGGGACGCAGTTTTGTCTGGGTAAATCAACAAGGATGTTGATTTAAGACCGGACGCGACGGATGAAGCATTTCCGGTCGCCCAGCAAAACCAGTCACGAATCGATGCGAATCAAGGCTGTAATCTTTAGCAATCGGAATTATTCAGCGGTTCCTTGGGGTGATTTTTGCAAGAGTTCCTGAAAAACTTTGTTCAGGGACTCTTGATTTTTTTAGAGGGATTGGTTATGATAAGAAAGGAATTAGCACTCGAATGATGTGAGTGCTAACAAATAAAAAACATCATCACTAAGGGAGGAAAACGCAATGTCTGACAAAATCAAACCGTTGGGAGATCGCGTCCTGATCAAAGCTCTCGAGCGGGAAGAGAAAACCAAGAGCGGCATCGTGCTGCCGGATACGGCCAAAGAGAAGCCCCAAGAAGGCAGAGTCCTAGCAGTCGGGTCAGGTAAAACTCTGGAAAACGGCACGAAAGTTGCACTGGAAGTGCAAGTCGGCCAGAAAGTCATCTTCTCCAAATATGCCGGTACCGAAGTCAAACTTGACGGCGAAGAAATGATGATTCTCAACGAGCGCGACATTCTCGCCATCGTTGAATAAGTTTAGCAAGACGATTTAAGTTTAAGGAGGTAACATACAATGGCCAAACAGATTCAATTCAATGAAGAAGCCCGCCGTTCGCTCGAAAGAGGCGTAAATGCGCTGGCTAATGCAGTGAAAGTTACTCTCGGACCCAAAGGCCGCAATGTCGTGCTCGATAAAAAATACGGCGCACCGCTGATTACTCATGATGGCGTGACGGTGGCCCGCGACGTCGAACTGGAAGATCCATTTGAAAACATGGGTGCGCAACTGGTTAAAGAAGTTGCCACCAAAACCAACGATGTGGCCGGCGACGGCACCACCACCGCCACCGTACTGGCTCAGGCGATGGTGAAGGAAGGTCTGCGCAACGTAGCCGCTGGCGCCAATCCGATGGTCCTGAAAAAAGGCATCGAGAAGTCGGTCGCCGCTCTGGTTGAGCAAATCAAAAAAGATGCCAAAAAAGTCAGCGACAAAGCTTCGATCGCCCAAGTCGCCACGATTTCGGCCGGCGATGATGTAATCGGCAACCTGATTGCCGAAGCAATCGACAAAGTTGGCAAAGATGGCGTCGTGACCGTGGAAGAGTCCAAAACGATGCTCACCGAACTGGAATTCACCGAAGGCATGCAGTTCGACCGTGGTTATATCTCCCCCTACATGATCACCGATGCCGACAAAATGGAATCGGTTCTGACCAACCCTTACATCCTGATCACCGACCGCAAGATCGGCGCGATTGCCGACCTGCTGCCGGTTCTGGAAAAAGTGGTTCAGCAGGGAAAAGAACTGCTGATCATCGCCGAAGATGTCGAAGGCGAAGCGCTGGCAACCCTCGTGGTCAACAAACTGCGCGGCACGTTCAAAGCTGTTGCGGTGAAAGCACCTGGTTTCGGCGATCGTCGCAAGGCAATGCTGCAGGATATTGCAATCCTGACCGGTGGCACCGTGATTTCCGAAGAAGTCGGTCGCAAACTGGACGGCGTAACTTTGGAAGACCTCGGCAAAGCTGAGAAGGTCCGCATTTCCAAGGAAGAAACCACCATCGTGCATGGCGCCGGTTGCCCTGACGCGATCGCTGCCCGGGTCAAAGAGATCCGCGCCCAGGTGGAAGAAACCACTTCCGATTTCGACAAGGAAAAACTGCAGGAGCGCCTGGCGAAACTGGCTGGCGGCGTAGCTGTCATCAACGTCGGAGCGGCGACCGAAGTCGAAATGAAAGAGAAGAAAGCCCGTATTGAAGATGCCCTGAACGCGACCCGCGCGGCCGTGGAAGAAGGTATCGTCGTCGGTGGCGGATCGGCTCTGCTCCATATCCAAAATATTCTCGACGACCTGAAACTGGAAGGCGACGAGAAAACCGGCGTGGCGATTGTCCGTCGGGCGATCGAAGAGCCGCTGCGTCAGCTCGCATTCAATGCTGGCGAAGAAGGTTCGGTCATCGTAGAAAACGTTCGTAAAGCCGGTAAAGGCTTTGGCTACAATGTCATGACCGGCGAATACGTCGACATGATCAAAGCTGGTATCGTCGATCCTGCGAAAGTGACCCGTTCCGCTCTGCAGAACGCGTCCAGCATCGCGGCGATGGTGCTGACCACCGAAACCCTGATCACCGATAAGCCGGAAAAAGCTGCTCCCGGCGGCATGCCCGGCGGTATGGGCGGCATGGGCGGCATGGGCGGCATGGATATGTAAGCTCCGGGAAACCGGACGAAACCCCGGGTGGAATATTCCACCCGGGGTTTTTTCGCACTTGACCGAGCATTAACAGCAGAGGATAATGAACTAAAAGGATTCTCCATTAATAATCTGGCTAAAACGGGCTGGAAAGTAAGGAGGGTTATCATGGGTAAAGTGCCCAAAACAATCAAAAATATGCGCAAATGTATCTGCAAACGATGTCCCAGTTATACCTTCGCCTGCAAAATCAAAACGATGCCTGCGAACGTGATGAATCTCATCAAAGGGGTTGATAAGACGGAACATCATGAAGGAATCTATTGTGCGTACGAAAAAAGTCACTGCATCGACGAAGAAAAAGGTTGTATCTGTGGCACATGTGTGTTGACAACGGAGTATAGCCTTGATAAAAAATATTACTGTACGGCAACAGACGGGAAATAGGGCATGTGTGTTTGATTGCACTTGTCAATAAGGAGCATTTGTTGTGGACGGAAAAAGAGCGAAGATCACCCTCGGCAAAGCGGACTGGAACTTTGATAACAGTTATTCCCGTCTGCCTCAAGTGTTTTTTCGCAAAACCAATCCAACCCCGGTACGTTTGCCGAAGTTGATTGTTCTGAACGAAACCTTGGCAGTATCTCTGGGGTTAGATGCCCAAGCGTTACGAAGCACAGCGGGGGTGGCGATATTGGCTGGCAACCAGATTCCCCCAGGATCTTTGCCACTGGCGCAAGCCTATGCGGGCCATCAATTCGGCCATTTTACGATGCTGGGGGACGGACGGGCCTTGTTGATAGGCGAGCAGATCACTCCCCGCGGAGAACGGTCGGACATTCAGCTCAAAGGTTCGGGTCAAACGCCGTACTCCCGCCGCGGCGATGGTCGTGCGGCCCTGGGGCCGATGCTGCGCGAATACATTATCAGCGAAGCGATGCATGCGCTGGGTATTGCTACGACCCGCAGCCTTGCGGTGGTGACAACCGGTGAGGACGTCATTCGCGACACGGAACAACCGGGCGCGGTTCTGACCCGCGTGGCTGCCAGTCACCTGCGCGTCGGCACCTTTCAGTATGCTGCGACTTGGGGCACGATCGAGGAACTCAGGGCTCTGGCTGATTATGCAATTCAACGTCATTTTCCTTTTGTGAAAGCGGAGGAGAATCGATATCTTGCGCTACTTCATGAAGTCGTCAGGCGTCAGGCGGCGCTGATTGCTAAATGGCAGTTGGTTGGCTTCGTTCACGGAGTCATGAATACCGACAACATGGCAATTGCCGGTGAAACGATCGACTATGGCCCTTGTGCTTTCATGGATGTCTATGATCCGAAAACCGTGTTCAGCTCGATTGACACAGAAGGCCGCTACGCCTATGGAAATCAGCCGGATGTTGCAGGCTGGAACCTTGCCCGGTTTGCCGAGGCGATTTTGCCGCTGTTGCATGTTGACCGGTCGCAGGCGATCCGTTTGGCTCAGGACGCGGTTGCGGCTTTTTCGGCGCAATTTCAGTATCAGTGGCTGGCTGGGATGAGAGCGAAACTGGGGATTCTTAATGAGGAAACCGAGGACGAAACCTTGATCCAAGATCTGCTCGGCATGATGAAAAAAAGGCGCGCAGACTATACTCATACCTTCCGGTCCTTGTCCTTAAACCGACCGGGTGATGATGCATTGTTCGGCAGCGAAGAATTTTCCCGTTGGAGCGAACGTTGGCAGGCAAGGCTTGGCAGACAGAAGGAAATAAGAGAAGCTTCGCAACAGTTGATGCAACAAAGCAGTCCGGAGCGAATCCCCCGCAACCACCGGGTGGAAGAGGCCTTGGAAGCTGCTGTGCAACAAGGTGACTTCAGCGTGATGGGTCGGCTGCTGCAAGCACTGGCAAGACCTTTCGCACACTTGCCCGAATACGCCGAGTACGCGGATATTCCTCCGACCTCAAACCGTCCGTACCGAACTTTTTGCGGAACCTGAAGCAGCGACGACTGGCGGAAGATGGTTGCGCTGATCTTATCCCGCTGGTGAAGCAGAAAATTCTGCAATGGCTGTTAGGTTCAATAATATGCTATAATTGACCAAAACATTATCGCGCAGGAGGCATTGATTCAAGCATGACAGTCAAACACGACGAATTGGTCCTGGTTATCGATTTCGGTGCGCAGTACAGCCAGTTGATCGCCCGCAGGGTCCGGGAATGCGGTGTGTACAGCGAAATTATACCCTACCACGCCTCGCTGGCGGAGATCGCCGCGAAAAATCCGAAAGGCATCATCTTTTCCGGCGGACCGAATAGCGTCTATGGTGAAAAGGCGCCACACAGCGATCCGGAAATCTATTCGCTAGGGATTCCCGTATTGGGTATCTGTTACGGCATGCAACTGATGGCGCTGCAACTCGGCGGCGAAGTCGCCCGTTCCGAAGCGCGTGAATACGGGCATGCGGACTTGAACCACGACGTGGAAGCCGCTTTGTTCAAAGGAATCGCTGCGCCGACACCGGTGTGGATGAGCCATGGCGACTCGATCGTTCGCCCGCCGGCCGGGTTCGTCGTATCCGCCAACACCTCCAATACGCCGACGGCGGCGATGTCCAATGATTCTCGCAAGCTATACGGCGTGCAGTTCCACCCGGAAGTGGTTCATACCCGCGAGGGGACGCCGTTGCTGAAGAATTTCCTGTTTGACATCTGCGGCTGCAAAGGCGACTGGAATATGGGCTCGTTCATCGATATGGCCGTGGCGAAAATCCGCGAACAGGTCGGAGACAAAAAAGTATTGTGCGGCCTGTCGGGCGGCGTCGATTCTTCGGTGGCGGCGGTATTGGTCCATCGGGCGGTTGGCGATCAGCTGACCTGCGTGTTCGTCGATCACGGTTTCATGCGTAAGGATGAGGCGAAACAAGTGGTCCATACTTTCCGTGACGAGTTTCATATCAACCTAGTGCATGTCGATGCGTCAGAGCGTTTTATGAATCGGGTCGCTGGCGTGACCGAACCGGAAAGCAAACGAAAGATCATCGGCGAGGAATTCATCCGGGTGTTTGAAAGCGAAGCGGAAAAAATCGGCGCTTCCGACTTCCTGGTACAGGGGACCTTGTATCCGGACGTGATTGAGAGCGGTACCTCGACGGCGGCGGTGATCAAGAGCCATCACAATGTCGGTGGGTTGCCGGAAGATATGAAATTTGCCCTGGTTGAACCGCTGCGGGAACTGTTCAAGGACGAGGTTCGCCTGCTAGGAGCGGAACTGGGGTTGTCGGAAGAGATCGTCCAGCGGCAGCCGTTTCCCGGCCCGGGTCTGGCGATCCGCATCATCGGCGAAATCACGGCGGAACGGCTGGAGATCCTGCGGGAAGCCGATGCGATCGTGCGGGAAGAGATCCGTAACGCTGGGTTGCATCGCAAGATCTGGCAATCGTTCGCCGTTTTGCCGGCGCTCAAGAGTGTCGGGGTCATGGGCGATGAACGGACCTACGCCTATACGGTCGGCATCCGGGCGGTGGAAAGCGAGGACGGCATGACGGCCGACTGGTCGCGAATGCCTTACGAAGTCCTCGACAAGATGTCGCGCCGGATCGTCAACGAGGTCAAGGGGGTCAACCGGATCGTCTATGATGTGACTTCGAAACCTCCCTCGACGATTGAGTGGGAATAAAATACCGAACGATTATTATTAAAATTTAATTAAAGTTCATATTTCGGGTTGACATGGTTTTCGGCTCACTGATACAATGGTAATGCAATCATTACCGCCGTATGTTTTTGAGCTGTCTCAAAAGTCTTACGTGCGAAAGTGCGCCTAGGGTTCCGCACGGCCGACGTTGCCCGTGCCGTTCAGTTTTGAACGGGTGAATGTTGGTGTGGCTGTGACCAAGTGGCGCAGGCGCCTATGCGCTACACCGAGGGGACAAAAGCCCGGGCGGGGAGGTTTCGCTGATTTAGTTACGCGAAGCTCCCCGCTCGTTTTTTATCGCTAAAAATATTGAAGGAGGGTCAGTTGTGAAGGTTGCCGTTATCATGGGAAGCGATTCCGACTGGGATGTCATGGCCCCGGCAGTGGAAGTGTTGAAGGAGTTTGCGATCGAGACCGAAGTGGTCGTGGCCTCGGCCCATCGGACACCGGACAAAGTGCATGAATTTGCCGAAGGAGCGGCAGGGCGCGGCGTGGGAGTGATCATCGCGGCGGCTGGCGCCGCAGCGCACCTGCCGGGCGTGGTGGCCGCCTATACGACATTGCCGGTGATCGGTGTGCCGGTGAACAGCACTTCTCTCGGCGGCATGGATGCCCTGCTCAGCATCGCGCAGATGCCGGCGGGAATTCCGGTGGCATGCATGGCGATCAACGGGGCGAAAAACGCCGGACTGTTCGCTGCGCAGATCCTGTCGACTTCTTCGCCGAGCTTGCAACGCAAGTTCCGTGCTTACCGCAAAACGATGGCCGAACAGGTCGAGAAAAAAGCGCAGAAACTGGCGGCAAAGCTCGAAAGCTAGGAAAATAATGATGTGATTAATTTTGAAAATCAAAATTTTGGAGGGTGACAGCATGGAAGAGAAACAGTTGTACGAAGGAAAAGCGAAAAAGGTGTTCGCCACGGCGAATCCCGATGAATACCGCGTATATTTCAAGGACGACGCTACGGCATTCGATGGAACCAAACGCGGCACCATCATCAACAAAGGCATCATCAACAACAAGGTGTCGGCCTTCTTCTTCAACCTGCTTGCCGAGCACGGAATTCCCCACCACTTTGTCAAACTTATCAGCGACCGCGAGATGATCGTCAAAACGCTGAAAATCCTTCAGGTCGAAGTGGTTGTGCGCAATGTGGCGGCCGGCAGCCTGGCCAAACGGATCGGCTGGGAAGAGGGAACCAAGATGCCGATGCCGGTGCTGGAGCTATACTACAAAAACGACGAATTGCATGACCCGTTGATCAACGAATACCACATTCAGGCGATGGGGTTGGCGACACCGGAGCAGCTCAGCGAAATCAAAGCCTATGCGCTCAAAATCAATGACATCCTGTCCGCGTACCTGAAAACCAAAAACGTCGAACTGATTGATTTCAAACTGGAATTCGGCGTGCACAAAGGGCAGGTCATCCTTGGCGACGAAATCTCGCCGGACACTTGCCGGCTGTGGGACAGCGAAACCAAGCAAAAACTGGACAAAGACCGTTTCCGCCGCGACCTCGGCAATGTGGAAGACGCCTACCGCGAAGTGCTGAAGCGGTTGACCGGCGAGGTCATGTAAACTGATGAACGAGGATAAACTGCATGAAGAATGCGGGATTTTCGGCATCTATGCACCTGGAGTCGATGTAGCGCTTAACACCTATTGGGGTCTCTATGCCCTGCAGCATCGCGGCCAGGAAAGCGCCGGCATCTGCGTGGCCAATGGCTATGCGATGGACATCCGGCGCGGCATGGGGCTGGTCAACGAAGTGTTTCGCGATTCGCTGCCGGAAATGCCGGGTCATATCGCAATCGGTCATGTGCGCTACTCCACCACTGGTTCCAGCCTGGCGGCGAATATTCAGCCACTGTTGGTTTCCTACGCCGGCGGCCGCATCGCGATGGCGCACAACGGTAACCTGACCAATGCGCCGCTGCTGCGCAAAAAACTGGAACAGGGCGGCAGCGTATTTCAGACGACGGTCGACAGTGAAGTGATCGTCAACCTGATCGCCCGTTCCAAAAAGAAGAATGTCGAGGACCGGATTGCCGAAAGCATGAATCAGGTCGAAGGCGCCTACTGTCTGGTGATTATGACCGAAGACCGTTTGATCGGCGTGCGCGACCCGAACGGCTTCCGACCGCTCTGCCTGGGCCGGATGCCGGACGGCGGCTGGGTGTTTGCCTCGGAGTCCTGTGCGCTCGACGCGGTCGGCGCGATGATGATCCGCGATGTCGAACCCGGCGAGATGCTGATCGTCGATGGAAAAGAACTGCGTTCGCGGCGTCTGGTTGCCGAGAAGCGACCGCCGGCGCTGTGCGTATTCGAATATATCTATTTCGCCCGACCAGACAGCGTGATCGACGGGCAGAGCGTTCATTTGGCCCGCTTGGCGATGGGGCGTCAATTGGCAATTGAAAGCGGCTTGAAAGCAGACATCGTCATTTCGGTGCCGGATTCCGGCACAACAGCCGCGCATGGCTTCAGTTCTCAATCCGGGATTCCATTTGCCGAGGGATTGATCAAAAACCGTTACATTGGGCGGACCTTTATTCAACCAGAGCAGAAAAAACGCGACGCCGGCGTGCGGATCAAACTGAATGCGGTGGCGCCGGCAGTAGCAGGAAAATCCGTCATCATGGTCGACGATTCGATTGTCCGTGGCACGACCAGTGGCCGGATCGTGCGGATGCTGCGCGACGCCGGTGCGAAGAAAATTCATATGTGCGTCAGTTCGCCGCCGATCGTATATCCCTGCTATTATGGCATTGACACCACCGCCCGCAAGGAGCTGATCGCCAGTTCCAAGACGATTGAGCAGATCCGCCGATACATCGGCGCCGATTCCCTATATTACTTGTCGCTGGAAGGCCTGCACAAAGCAGTGACGCAAGTGGCGCTGGGGGGGCTATGCTCCGCATGTTTCCACGGTGAATATCCGACCGAGGTCGCCTGCGCTAAGGAATTGGAAGGCTCAAAATTTGTCTTTGAAGAAACGGCTTGCGCCATGGGGCAAAAACCGAAAGGGAGGAAACGCCCGTGAACGAGAAACAACCGGAGCAGGGGCTGAGCTATCGTGACGCCGGGGTGGACATCGACGCGGGAAATCGTTCGGTTGACCTGATGAAAGCGCATGTCCGGGCCACCTTCCGCAAGGAAGTGTTGTCGGACATCGGCGGTTTTGGTGGGCTGTTCGCCCTGGATATGAAAAAATACGCCGAACCGGTGCTGGTTTCCGGCACGGACGGCGTGGGAACGAAACTGAAACTGGCGTTCATGATGGACCGGCACGATACGATCGGCCAGGATGCGGTGGCGATGTGCGTCAACGATATTCTGGTGCAGGGTGCGGAGCCGCTGTTCTTCCTTGACTATCTGGCGGTCGGCAAGCTGGAGCCGGAAAAAGTCGCCAATATCGTCAGCGGCGTGGCAAGGGCCTGCAAAGAGTCTGGTTGTTCCCTGATTGGCGGCGAGACGGCCGAGATGGCAGGTTTTTATCCGGATGGCGAATATGATGTGGCCGGGTTTGCTGTCGGCGTGGCCGAAAAATCACGCCTGATCACCGGCGAGACGATTGCGTCCGGTGATGTATTGCTCGGTTTGCCTTCGACCGGCGTTCATTCCAACGGGTTCTCGTTAGTGCGCAAGATCTGTTTCGATCATCAGAAATTCACGGTGGATACCCATGTGCCGGAACTCGGCAAGACATTGGGTGAAGAATTGCTGACACCGACGCGATTGTATCCGAAGGTTTGCCTACCGCTGATCGAAAACTATCAGATCAAGGGAATGGTCCATATTACCGGCGGCGGATTTTACGACAATATTCCCCGGGTGTTGCCGGCAGGCTGCGGCGCGGTGGTCAATACGGAAAACTGGCCGCGTCCGGAAATCTTCTCTTTGTTGCAAAAGTGGGGTCAAGTGGCCTGGCCGGAGATGTACCGGACGTTCAATATGGGAATCGGCATGATCCTGGTTGTTTCCGAACAGACGGCGCCGCTGGTGCAACGGGCCCTGGCCGAGCAGAACGAGATCTGTTACCGGATCGGCCGGGTGGTGACCGGCGATCAGACAGTAGAGCTGAAGGGAGGCGTGTTTGGTGCGTAAAACGATTCTGGGCGTTCTGGTGTCAGGTCGCGGCAGCAACCTACAGGCGATTCTCGATGCGATCAACGCAGACCGGCTGAATGCCAAGATCGGTGTGGTGATCTGCGACAATCCGGATGCCAATGCCTTGCGCAAAGTTGCCGGAACCGGCATCCCGACAGCTGTGATCGAACGCCGGAATTTTGCCGCCAAACAGGACTTTGAAGCGGCGGTCATTGCCCAACTCGACCTGCACCATGTCGAACTGGTGGTGCTGGCCGGATTCATGCGGATTCTCAGCCCGCGTTTTATCAACCGGTTCCCGGCGCGGATCATGAATATTCACCCGGCGTTATTGCCGGCCTTCCCAGGCTTGGATGCGCAAAAGCAGGCGATAGAGTACGGCGTGAAAGTGTCGGGCGCGACGGTTCATTTCGTCGATGAAGGAATGGATTCCGGCCCGATTATTCTACAGGAAGCGGTGCCGGTCGAAACAGAGGACACGGTGGCAAGCCTGTCCGAGCGGATTCTGCATCTGGAGCATCGGCTCTATGTGCGGGCGATTCGGCTGTATTGCGAAGGCCGGATCAGCATCGACGGCCGGGCGGTTAAGATTTTGCCGCCACGGCAAAAACCAAAGGAAGAAGGCGAGTTGCATTGAAGGCGAAACGGGCGTTGATCAGTGTATCGGACAAGACAGGCGTGGTCGAGTTTGCCAAAGCGTTGACGGCGCTGGGAATCGAGATCGTCTCGACCGGCGGCACGATGCAGACGTTACAACAGGCAGGCATCCCTGTCATCTACATCAGCGATGTCACCGGCTTTCCCGAGATGATGGACGGACGGGTAAAGACTCTGAATCCCTATATCCATGGTGGAATCCTGGCGGTGCGCGACAACCCGGAACATGCGGCGGCGATGCAGGAACATGGAATCTGCCCGATCGACCTGGTGGTCGTAAATCTGTATCCGTTCCGGCAGACAATTGCCAAACCGGGAGTGACCCAGGAGGATGCGGTAGAAAATATCGATATCGGCGGGCCGGCGATGGTTCGCAGCGCGGCGAAAAACTTCCGTTATGTGAGCGTGGTGGTCAACCCGGCCAGATATGACACGGTGCTGAAGGAATTGCAGGAGCAGGGCGAAGTGACGCTCGCGACCCGCATGGCGCTGGTCCGGGAGGCCTTTACCCATACCGCAGAATATGATGCGGCGATTTCCCGCTATTTCTCGCAACAGACCGGCGAAGGCGAGTATCCGTCGACGTTGATTTTGCCTTGGGAAAAACTGCAGGATTTGCGATACGGCGAAAATCCCCATCAGACTGCCGCTTTTTATCGTGACAACGCGGCGACCGGCGGCGTTGCCCATGCCCGCCAACTGGCCGGCAAAGAGCTGTCTTTCAATAACATCGTCGATTTGGAAGCTGCGTATGCGATTGTCAGTGAATTTGCCAAACCGGCGGCGGCAGTGATCAAGCATACCAACCCCTGCGGCACGGCTACTGCCGAAGACATTGCTACGGCCTACAAACTGGCTTATGAGGCGGATCCGGTCTCGGCATTCGGCGGCATTGTCGCACTGAACCGACCGGTTGACGCTGCGACGGCGCAGCAACTGACGGCGATATTTCTTGAGGCGGTCATAGCGCCGGCTTTCGAAGCTGCGGCATTGGAGATTCTCACTGCCAAGAAGAATGTGCGGTTGTTGGAAGCGGCGTTGCCGCAGGCTGACGCCAAACAACGCTATGATATCAAGACCGTATCCGGCGGCATGCTGATTCAGTCTACAGATACAGCAGATGCGCTGCAAACTGAATGGAAAACCGTCAGCAAAAGACTGCCGACGCAAGCGGAACTGAAGGAATTGGAACTGGCCTGGAAAGTGGTCAAGCATGTGAAGTCGAACGCGATCGTGATTTCCCGGGATGGCAGGACGATCGGCGTGGGGGCCGGTCAGATGAACCGGGTCGGTTCGGCGGAAATCGCACTGAAACAAGCCGCTGAAGCGGCGCGCGGCGCTGTGATGTCGTCGGATGCGTTCTTCCCGTTCCGCGATACCGTGGATGCGGCTGCCAAGGCTGGAATTACCGCAATTATTCAGCCGGGCGGCTCGATGCGCGATGAGGAGTCGATCGCTGCGGCCGATGAACACGGCATTGCGATGATTTTTACCGGGATGCGCCATTTCAAACATTAAGCGAACTGGAGGTTACGACATGCGAATCCTGGTCGTGGGCGGCGGCGGACGTGAACATGCCCTGGTGTGGAAGCTGGCCCAAAGCCCCCGAGTGACAAAAATATATTGTGCGCCAGGCAATCCGGGCATCGCTGCACTGGCGGAATGTGTAAACATCTCGACTGACAACGTCAAAGCACTGTGCGGTTTTGCTCAGGAACACAATATTGATTTGACGGTGGTCGGTCCAGAAAAACCGTTGACAGATGGAATCGTCGATTACTTTGCGGCGCGGGGCCTGAAGGTGTTCGGGCCCAGCCGGGAAGCGGCGCAGCTGGAAGGATCGAAGAGCTTTGCCAAGGAACGGATGCAAAAATATGGCGTTCCGACCGCTGAATTTGCGGTATTTGATTCGGCGGCGGCAGCCAGGGCTTATATTGAAGCAAAAGGGACCGGTATCGTGGTAAAAGCCGACGGCCTGGCTGCCGGTAAAGGCGTCGTGGTGGCGGAAACGGCGGCGGAAGCACTACAGGCGATTGACGAAATCATGTTGAAAAAAGTGCATGGCGACGCCGGTTGCCAGGTTGTGCTGGAAGAACGTCTGATTGGCGAAGAAGCTTCGTTGTTGGCCTTTACCGATGGGTTCACCGTGGTGCCGATGGTGGCGGCGCAGGACCACAAGCGGGTCGGCGATGGCGATACCGGGCCCAATACCGGCGGCATGGGCGCTTATGCGCCGGCGCCGGTGATGACGCCGGAACTGCTGTCCGAAGTGCAACAGACGATTCTGCAACCGATGATCGATGGTCTGCGCAACGAAGGCATCCTTTATCAGGGATGCTTGTATGCCGGATTGATGATGACGGCGACCGGTCCTAAGGTCATCGAGTTCAACGCCCGGTTCGGCGATCCCGAAACGCAGGTGGTATTGCCGCTACTTGACGGCGATCTGCTGCCGGTGCTGGAGGCCTGTATCGATGGCGCCCTGGCGGAAACCGAGGTGCGTTGGCAAAACGGGGCCACGGTCTGTGTAGTGCTAGCGGCCGGCGGTTATCCCGGTGAATACCGCAAGGGCGACGCCATCGCCGGATTGGCGGCAGCTGAAGCAAAAGGGGCAATGGTTTTCCATGCCGGAACGGCACTGAACGGCGAGTCGGTTGTGACCAGTGGCGGGCGGGTGCTTGGCGTGACTGCGGTGGCGGAGGATATCGCGGCAGCGGTGGCAAAAGTTTACCCCGCCGTGGAGCAGATCAAATTCGCTGGAATGCAATATCGTAAGGACATCGCCCACAGAGCGCTGAATAGGAACTGAGTTAAAGGAACCGCTGAATAATTCGTTTTCTGTTGATTGTCATCAAGATTCGCATCGACTTGCGACTGATTTTGTCGGTCGGCCAGAAAAGCTCCATCCGTCGCTTCTAGCCTTAAATCAACATCCCTGTTGATTTAACCAGACAAAATTACGTCACTGCGTCGGCGAATTCTACGACTCCAATCCAAGGAAAACTGCTTTATTCAGCGGTTCCTAAAGACCTAAAGACTGTTGCTGATCCAGGATTCTGGCTCGACAGCAGTTTTTTTCGTTACGCTGGATTCGGCTACTCTACGTCGAAGATTTTACCGGGATTCAGAATCAGATTGGGATCGAGTGCCAGCTTGATCCGGCGCATCATGTCCAGTTCCACCGGGTCGGTGAACTTCTGCATCAAGTCCTTGCGTTTGTAGCCGATGCCATGTTCGCCGGACAGGCGGCCGCCCAGCCGGTAAATGATTTCATACAGTTCATTTTCAAACCCGGTCAGACGCTGATCCCACTCGTCTTCAGGCAATTCACCGCGGAATAAGGTCAGGTGGATATTACCGTCGCCAGCGTGGCTGACCATGCGGATCGCCAAGCCGTATTTGTTAGCGATGCGATTACTGACCGCCACCGCTTCGGGAATACGGTCAACCGGGACCACGATGTCTTCAAAGGATTGGACTGCGCTTTCCAGACGAGTCGCCTCGGTAAAAGCCTTGCGGGCTTTCCAGATCTTTTGCGAATCGGCGACCAGCACGGCAATTGCGCCATTTTCACTGCAAAGCTCATCCAGGGTTGCGGTTTTGTTTTCAAGATCTTGCTCGTTGTCCGCTTCCAACTGGATGATCATATAGTGCCCGTGTTCACTGTGAGGCAGTCTTTCCTGTAAAAAACGTTCGACGCTTTGTACCGCCGCATTGTCCATGAATTCGACGCAGGTGGGCGTCAAGCCGGCCCGCAGCATCAGGCCGACGATGGCGATGGCGGAATCGACATCGGTAAAAACTGCTAATACATCAATGACCTGGGCGGGCAAAGGTTTAAGTTTTAACGTAGCCTGCGTGATGATGCCCAGCGTTCCTTCCGAGCCCATGACAAGCTGTTCCAGGCAATAACCGGTGGTGTTTTTGTTTAGGCGACTGCCAAGCCGCACGATTTCACCCAGCGGCATCACCACTTCAAATTCGTAGACCTGGTGCCGGGTAGTGCCATACTTCACGGCCCGGTTGCCCCCCGCATTGGTGGCAATGTTGCCGCCGATAAAGCAACTGTCGCCGCTACAGGGGTCGCCGGCATAAAACAGACCGACCGCTTTGGCGGCTTTTTGCACTTCGTCAGTCCGGACCCCGGCCTGTACGGTCATATACATCGCTGTCGCGTTGACCTCGATGATCTGGTCAAACCTTTCCAGCGACAGTACTACGCCGCCGCCCACAGGAACCGCTCCGCAGGCAAGCCCGGTGCCGGCGCCGCGCGGCACGACCGGAAAATTAGCCCGATTGGCGAGTTTGACGACACGGGAGATCTGTTCGGTTGTCGCCGGCAATACGACTGCTTCCGGCAGACAGGCATATTTGCTGTCCGGCGTTTCATCATTCGCATAGTTGGCCAGTTTTTCCTCATCGGAAAAGCAATGTTTTTCGCCAACAATTAACTTTAATTCGGTAAGAATATCGGCAGTAATCGGGTTGTATTTTTTCATTGATTGCTCCCATCCTTTTTGTCAATTCATGGCTTACTTTTGTTACGCAAAGTCTCTATCACAGATTTTTTCATCAGCTACTATTCGCTGAACTTGCGCTCAAATCCTTTGTATAGGCTGTTTACGATGTTGTGACAACTAGAATAATAGACTAACTTTGCCAAATTGGCATTGAATTTTTGTAAAATAGTGTTATAATACTAATAGGAATACGTACCAATTAAGAATAAATATAAATTAAAAAAGGGGCGATGAAAATGTTGAGTAAAAAAATGCAAGACATGATGAATGATCAAATCCAGGCGGAGCTGTATTCGGCCCAATTGTATCTGTCGATGTCGGTTTACTGTTCGGCGGAAAATTATAAAGGCGCCGCCAGCTGGTTGAAACTGCAATATGAAGAGGAAACTTCCCACGGAATGAAGTTCCTTAACTATATTTTGGAGCGCGGTGGCGAAGTTGAATTGAAAGCTATCGAGGCGCCGCCGGTCAAATTTGGCTCAATGCTCAAATTGTTTGAAGAAGTTCTGGCGCATGAAATGAAAGTGACGGCGCTCATTAATAAGCTTTATGAGGCTGCTGTAAAAGAGAAGGATTATGCGGCGCAAATCTTCTTGCAATGGTTCATTGAAGAACAGGTGGAAGAGGAAGCCAATGCAACCGAAATTGTTGCTCAGTTGAAAATGATCGGCGAAAAGAGTCCGGGCGGGATGTTTTATCTGGATAAAGAACTTGGCAAGCGTGGCGCTGAATAGTCAATTGCACAACTAATCGCAAGGGACCGTCTCAAAATTGGTTTTGACCTTTTGAGACGGTCCCTTGTTCATTCTTCGCCGGTGATTGACTGGGTCATTCTCTATCAAGTAAAATGGAATCAACAACATGCCCCCCGGTGGAGGGGGGATTGGGAGGTTGATGGTGCGTGGAGGAAAAGCAACCGGAGAATCGCAATATCGTAATCATCGGCGGTGTGGCAGCTGGGTTGAAATCGGCGGCTAAAGTGCGCAGAGGGGATCCGCGGGCGAAAATCACCGTGATCGAGCGCGGCGAGATCGTTTCCTACGGCGCCTGTGGCATGCCTTATGTCGTATCTGGAACCGTCGATTCGATCGATCATCTGATGATGACGCCAAATGGATCGCTGCGGAATCCTTCCTTTTTTAAGGCGACCAAGAACCTGGATATCCTGACCCGGACCGAGGCGCTTCGGATTGACCGCGCTGCCAAAACCGTGCAGGTAAAGAACCTTACAGACGGAGCGGAAAGTGAAATCCCTTATGACAAACTGGTGATTGCCACTGGCTCGACGCCGGTGCGGATTCCGTTTCCCGGGCTGGAACTCGGCAATATATTCCCGATGTGGCATCCCTATGATGCCCAGGCGATCCGCGATTTACTGGAATCGGGCAAACTGAAAAATGCCGTGATCATCGGCGCGGGACTGGTCGGGATCGAAATGGCGGAAGCGTTCCATCGCTGGGGCGTCCATACCACGATTGTGGAAATGCAGCAACATGTATTTCCCGCGTTTTTAGATCCGGAAATCGCACTGGCTGTTGAAAAATATGCCAGGGAACAAGGGATCGATATCCGAACGGAAGAAAAAGTCCAGCGATTTGAAGGCGATGGGGTTGTCCAGGCCGTTGTCACCGACAAGGGCAGCATCTCGGCCGATGTTGTCGTTTTGTCGGTCGGTGTGAAGCCAACGGTGGCGCTGGCCCGCGACGCAGGTCTTGAGATCGGCGAATCTGGTGCGATCCGGGTCGACTCGCGGATGCGGACCAGCGATCCCGATATTTACGCCGGTGGGGATTGCGCCGAAAATATCCATGTTGTGACAGGCAAAAAGATGTTTGTCGCACTGGGGTCGATCGCCAACAAACATGGGCGGGTGATCGGCGAGAACCTTTGCGGCGGCGATGTGAAGTTTCGCGGCATTCTCGGCACGGTTGTCGTCCGCTTGCTCGAGATGAATGTGGGGAAAACCGGCTTGACGGAGAAAGAGGCGCTGGCCGCTGGTTATGAAATTGTCACCACGATGACTACTGGCTATGACCGGGCGCATTATATGCCTGAATCACGGATGCTGACCATCAAATTGATCGCCGATGCCAACACCCGTCGGGTGTTGGGCATTCAAGCATTCGGCGCCGGCGACGTATCGAAACGGATCGATGTGGTGGCTGCGGTGCTGAATTTTGGCGGAACGATCGACGATCTGTTTGATGTCGATCTGGCCTATGCGCCGCCGTTCAACAATCCGATCGATAATGCCGCGGTTGCGGCGAATACTTTGATGAACAAGATCGCCGGCAAGTTCAAAGGCATTTCGACCATTGCCGCCAAAGAAAAACTCGCCTCTGACAAGACGGTATTCCTTGACCTGCGCAGTCCCGAGGAAACCAAGGCGGCCCGGATCGCCTCCTGCCGCAACGTAACCTATATTCCGCTAGACCAATTGCGCAGCAGGCTGGCCGAACTGGGCAAAGCGGACGAGATCGTCGCTTTCTGCAAGATCAGCCTTGATGGGTATGACGCGGAATGCATCCTGGAAGGAGAAGGGTTTGAAAACGTCAGGGTGATTGAGGGCGGCGTCGCCGCCTGGCCGTTTGCCTGTGAAGCAGACGATGAAAAAACGGAAACTGATGTAACAAAAACTGAGAAACAGGGCTAAGGGCAGGGTTCAACTTGGCGTTTCAGACAAATTTGTAAATTTAGTTTATGAAGGGGGAGGAAAACGATGCGGCGTAGAGAATTTATTCAATGGGCAACATTAGGGTCGCTGGCTGTTTTGGGTCTGCCCGGTTGCGGCGGCAAATCAAGCGCCGATGTCGGGATTCCTCCGCAGCGTCAACCTGCTGCACAGCCAACTGCGCCGGTCGCCAGTTCCGGCAGTCCGGCGATGGTCGTCGTGAACGGCGCCGATCCGGACGAGTTGATCGAGCGAGGCTTGCAGGCGATGGGCGGTATCGGTCGTTTTGTAAAATCGGGCCAGAGCGTGGTGATCAAACCGAACTTTAGTGTACCACGCACTCCGGATCAGGCGGCGACGACCAATCCGACGATGGTTGCGGCACTGGTCAAACGTTGCCAGGCTGCCGGCGCCAAGTCGGTCAAGGTGATCGATTATCCATTCACCAATGCTCAAATGTGTCTGGAAAACACCGGCATCCGTCGGGCAGTCGAGTCTGCCGGCGGCAAGGTTTATGCGATCAATAAACTGTCTACAGAGTTTTATACGGCGTCGAATGCAGGCGGGTCGGTATTGCAGCAACTGCAGTATTCGCGGGATGTGCTTGAGGCCGATGTGTTTATCAGTTTTCCGATTTTGAAGCACCATAACGGTACGGGATTGACAATGGGGCTCAAAAATATGATGGGGTTGGTATGGGACCGGGGCTTTTTCCACCGGACCGACTTGCACCAGACCATCGCTGAATTGGCGGCGTTCAAACGCCCCAACCTGGTCATCATGGACGCGGTCAGGGGCATCACTACCCATGGACCGATGGGTCCCGGCACGATCAGGGAATATAACCAGCTGATTTTCAGCGTCGACCCGGTGGCCGCCGATGCGTACGGGGCGGAACTGTTCGGCATGAAAGCGGCGGATGTTCCTCATATCGGCATTGCCGCAGGATTGGGTGTAGGTACTGTCAACTGGAAAAGTCTCAATCCGGTTCGCGTATAACCGGAGGCGGTTTGCACAAGGAGGGGGAGCGGGGCGATCAGCACAGAATTTCTGTGGGTTTGTTTTTTGCTGTCCGCTGCGGCGGCAATATTACTGTATCAAAGACGTCGGTTTGAAAAAACGGTGATCCATTGGCCGCAATGCGTGGCGCGTGTGACCCCTGGCTCAATCCGGCTGGAACCGGCTGGTTGGCAGCCGGGCACTAGGCAGCGCGGTTGGCGGATTGCCGAGATCGAGTTTGCATATGAACAGAACGGGTTGGCTTATCTGAGCCGCAAAATGTTACCGGTAAACTGGACACTCCGTGCCGGGGAACAGGAACGAGTGATCCGGGAACTGGAAACTTTTGCGGTCGCATTTTGCAATCCGGCGAATCCCGGCGAGGCATATCTTGACATTCCCGACCGTTGGCAGCGCGGCAGCATCAGCTGGCTGACCGTGGCGCTGGCGGTAACGGGTTCGGTTGCGGTTGTCAGTGGGAGATTCTTGTTGGCAGCTTATTTAGGATCAGGAGGGTAGTTTCATGTTGGAACAGTATGGGGCCATTGCAATTTTGGCCGGGGTGGCATTTATCTTTCCTTTTATTCCGCTGATTGCGTCGGCGATGATTCACATCCGCCGGCCGACCCACGAAAAACTGTTGGCCTATGAGTGCGGCATCGACACCATCGGTCGTTCTTGGGTCCAGTTCAAAAGCAGTTATTTTTTGTATGCACTGGCGTTTGTCCTATTTGATGTGGAGACCGCTTTTCTTTATCCGTGGGCGGTCGTGTTTCGCAGCATGAATGCGCCGGCGTTTCTGGCGATGTTCGTGTTCATGGCGATTCTGCTGTTGGGATTGTGGTACGCCTGGAAGAAGGGGGCGCTCGAATGGAAGTGACAACCGAAAATCCGGTCGCGCAGAGCCGGCTGTCCGGACTGCTGGGACCGGAAAATGTTATTGTGACCACTGTGGAACAACTTTTTGCCTGGGCGCAGGGGCATTCGTTCTGGCCGCTGACTTCGGGCCTGGCCTGTTGCGCGCTGGAAATGATGGCCTGCGGCGCCGGACGTTTCGACCTGGCCCGTTTCGGCTATGAAGTGTTTCGGCCCTCGCCGCGTCATGCCGATTTGTTGATCGTAGCCGGCACCTTGACCTGGAAAATGGCGCCGCCTCTGGTACGCCTCTACGAACAGATGCCGGAGTCGAAATGGGTGATTGCGATGGGCAGTTGCGCCAGCGGCGGCGGTCCGTTTGTCGATTCGTACTCGGTCGTGCAGGGGGTCGACAAGATTTTGCCGGTGGACGTTTACATCCCCGGTTGCCCGCCGCGTCCGGAAGCCTTGATGCATGGCATGCTGACGCTGAAGGAAAAAGTGATGGCAGCCAAGAGACGAGGTGGCAAAAAATGAATCAGGTAATGATTGAAACCGGAGTTGTGGAATCGACGCCGGCAGCCTTGCTGGCTGATCTGCAGGAACTGCGGGACAATGCCGCCTATCGGTTCGACCGGTTGCTGGATGTGACCGCCGTCGACCGCGGCGAGACCCTGGAATTGGTTTACCGTTTGCATTCGCTGCAAACGAATTGCGACCTGGTGGTGAAAGCGTCGGTTGATTCGGCCAAACCGGAGATCGCTTCGGTGTCCGGACTCTGGGAAGCAGCGTTGTTTGGCGAACGCGAAGTGCAGGATATGTTCGGCGTCGTGTTTATCGGTCATCCCGATCCGCGACCGCTTTTGGCGCCGGAAGACGGCTTCGGCTTTTTCCCGCTGCGAAAGAACTATAAACTACCCGGACGCTCCGGTCAGGCGGGGAGGTAACGAAATGGCGCAGCTTAAACTGGAACACAATGGCGTTACTGCCTGCGGTACCGAACTATATCTGTTGAATATGGGCCCGCAGCATCCCAGCACGCACGGCGTGCTACGGGTACTGCTGGAACTCGATGGCGAAACTGTGGTTCAGGCGACGCCGGTGATGGGCTATTTGCACCGGGGCCTGGAGAAACTGGCTGAAGCCCGGACTTATCCTCAATTTATTCCTTATACCGACCGGTTGGATTATGTTTCCTCGATGTGCAACAACCTGGCTTATTGTCAGGCGGTAGAGAAGCTGATTGGCGCGGAAGTGCCGGAACGGGCCGAGTATATCCGGGTCATCATGGCTGAACTCAACCGTATCGCCAGCCACATGCTTTTCATCGGCGCCACGGCTCTCGACTTGGGCGGCATGAGCGGTATGATGTACACGTTCCGCGACCGTGAATACATTCTGGACCTGTTCAATCTGGCCTCAGGTTCGCGGCTGACCTATTCCTACGTGCGGATCGGCGGCGTGATGAATGACATTTCAGTGGAATTCATCGAACTGCTGCGCAAATTTCTCGCTGATTTGCCGGGGATGCTCACCGAATACGACAACCTGATCAACGGCAATGAGATTTTTCAGGCCCGCTTGAAAGGCGTTTCGATCGTGCCGGCCGACCGACTGATTTCGCAGGGTGTGACCGGTCCGGTGTTGCGGGCCTCAGGGATTGACTATGACCTGCGGGTCAAAAAACCATATGGCATTTACGACCGGTTCAAGTTCGCGGTGCCCACAGGCAGCGTCGGCGACAACTGGGAGCGCTATCTGATGCGGGTGCTGGAAATCAGCGAAAGCGCCAAAATCATTGCCCAAGCGCTGGAGAATCTGCCGGAAGGGCCGGTGATGGCGAAGATTCCGAAAGTGATCAAGCCGCCGGTCGGCGAAGTGTATCACGCGAACGAAACACCGCGCGGCGAGCTGGGATTCCATATCGTCAGCGACGGATCGACCAAGCCGTACCGGCTGCATATCCGTCGGCCGACCTTTTACAACCTGGGTTGCGTGAATGCGCTCTGCCAGGGGGTAAAGATCGCCGACGTCGCTGCTGTTCTGGCGGTTCTTGATCCCTGCATGGGAGAAGCCGATGCATAGGAAGGTGGATATTTGATGCAAGAGTCTGCAAGCCTCTGGGTAGGACTGGGACGGGCGATCAAACAGGCGGTGCTGGCAGCGACCGGCGCGCCATGGGTCGCTGAGCTCGTTCATACGCTGGCCGGAGTCGTTGGTATTTTATCGATCATTTTATTATCTGCGCTGGTCCTGGTGTATCTGGAACGCAAAGTCTGCGCCTGGATGCAGATGCGGCTGGGACCGAACCGATTGGGTCCGTACGGGATTTTCCAAACGATCGCCGACATCATCAAACTGATGACCAAGGAAGACATCCAGCCGGCCCAGGTTTCCCCGGTGATGTGGGGACTGGCCCCGGTGTTGCTGTTTATGGCGGCGATGACGACCTATGCGGTAATTCCGTTTGATGCCGGCGTAATTTTCGCCGATCTAAACATCGGTATCTTCTTCTTTGTTGCGGTCGGTTCGCAGGCGACACTGCCGATGCTGATGGCTGGCTGGGCGTCCAACAACAAGTATGCGATGGTTGGCGGCATGCGGACTGTCGCCCAGATGATTTCTTATGAGATTCCGCTGGTATTTTCGCTGCTTGGTGTGGTGATGATCACCGGCTCGATGAAAATGAGCGATATTGTCAAAGCCCAGGAAGGGCTCTGGTTCATTGTGACCCAGCCGATCGCCTTTGTGGTTTATCTGATCGCGTCGGTAGCCGAGACCAACCGGACCCCGTTCGACCTGGTGGAAGCCGAGTCAGAACTGGTGGCCGGGCCGTTCACCGAATACAGCGGCATGCGTTGGGCCTATTTTTTCCTGGCGGAATATGCGTTCATGGTCGGTGCATCCTGCATCGCGGCCACGTTATTCCTTGGCGGTTGGAACGGACCGTTCCTGCCGGGTTGGATCTGGTTCTTCATCAAGGTGGCGGCGATGATTTTCCTGTTCATGTGGTTCCGCTGGACATTCCCGCGGATTCGGGTAGACCAACTGATGTCGTTCGGCTGGAAGGTGCTGCTGCCGCTGTCGATTGTAAACGTAGTGGTGACAGGCATTGGATTATGGCTGTTCTTCCCGTTGGTTTGAGAGGGGTGATGTTGTGTTTGGCATAGGATTGATTAAAGGACTCAGCGTTACACTGCGACGTTGTTTTTCCAAACCGAATACGGTCGAATATCCAGAGCAGCGTTTGCCGGTCGGGCCGATGTTTCGCGGCGGAACCCTGGACCTGAGCCAGGAAAAATGTATTGCCTGCGGTCTATGTGCGCTGGCCTGCCCCAATAACGCGATCGAACTGGCGACAGAAAAAACCGAGAGCGGCAAAAAAGCGCTTACATTATACCGCCATCACATGCCGGTGTGCCTGTTCTGCAATTATTGCGTGGAAGCCTGCCCGACGCAGGCGATTCACTGGACGCAAAACTACGAAATGAGTTCTCTGACTTATGATGAACAGATTATCGACTGCATGGCAACGAAGGGAGGTGCACGCTGATGGAAAATGGCGGCCTGATGCATACGTTGGCATTCTTCCTGTTGTCGGGCATTACCCTGGCAGCGGCCATGGGAGTGGTATTCAAACGAAATTTGGTTCACAGCGCGTTCTTGCTATCGGTGACGTTCTTGGGTGTTGCCGGTTTGTACATGACCTTGCAGGCCGAATTCATGGCGGCGGTACAGGCGCTCGTCTATAGCGGCGCAGTGGCCGTTCTGGTGGTTATCGGCGTGATGTTGACGCATCGCCAGCAGATGTCGCGTTCCAATCCGCCGAATAAAATGCTGCTCGTAGGTGCTTTGGCTGCTTTGTCAGTTGTCGGGGCGATCGTCTGGGCGATTCTGGCTACCCCGTGGAAAGTTGGCAAAGGCAGTGTCGTGACGGCTGGCGATATCGGACGACGTTTTTTGACGGACTTTGCTCCGCCGTTTGAGGCGGTGGCGTTATTGCTATTGGCGGCGCTGATCGGCGCAGTCGTATTGTTTAAAGGGGGCAAGGCGCAATCATGATTGGACTTTCGCATTATTTGCTGGTAGGCGCCGCATTGTTCGGCCTGGGCCTGTTCGGCCTGCTGACCAAGCGAAACTTGATTGCCGTACTGATGTCCATCGAACTGATGCTGAACTCGGTGAATATCAACCTGGTGGCATTTTCTCGTTTTTCCGCGACAGATGCGGCGGCAGGCCAGGTATTTTCCCTGTTCATCATCGCTGTCGCTGCAGCTGAAGTGGCTGTGGGACTGGCTTTGGCCTATGCCATCTATCGCGGCCGGGATACCGTGTCGGTCGATGAGATGAACTGGCTGAAGTGGTAAGGGGGAGGTGATGAAACATGTGGGCTGATTTTTCCTTGCACCATGCCTGGCTGATCCCTTTGTTGCCGGCATTGGCGTTTGCAATCATTTCGTTTTTTCTGTTGCGATCCCCCTGGTTGGCTGCGCGGCTGGCGATAGCAGCGATGGGGACCGCATTCCTGATCGCACTGGGCGTTGTTTGGGCGGTAGGTTCAAAAGGCATTACGGTGGAAGCTCCATTTGTCATGAAGACCGTTTGGTTTTCGATGCCTGGGCTGGTTGCCAGCATGGGGGTTCTGGTCGACCCTATCGCAGCAATGATGCTGTTTGTGGTTTCATTGATTTCTTTGCTGGTGTTGATCTATTCCACGGGTTATATGACCGGAGACCCCGGCTATGCCCGATTCTTTGCCTTTATGTCACTGTTTGCGGCTTCGATGTTGGCGATGGTCATCGCGACAAACTTCCTGCAAATGTTCGTCTTCTGGGAACTAGTGGGACTTTGTTCTTATCTGTTGATCGGTTGGTATTTCTTCAAGATTTCGGCCCGCGAGGCGGCAAAAAAGGCATTCATGACGACACGGATCGGCGATTTCGGAATACTGCTGGGAATCCTGTTTTTGCAGATCGCATTCGGCACGCTGGATTTTGGCGAACTGGCGGTGAAAGTGCCGGCCTATGTGCAGCAGAACGGCGTGGCGTTGCTCACCTGCGTGGCGCTGCTGCTGTTTGCCGGACCGATTGCCAAGTCAGGTCAGTTTCCGTTGCATGTATGGTTGCCTGATGCGATGGAAGGTCCGACGCCTGTGTCGGCGCTGATTCATGCGGCGACGATGGTCGTGGCCGGAGTATATTTGGTGGCCAGAGCCTTTGCGATTTTCAGCGTACTGCCTGGCGCGATGACGGTCATCGCCTGGCTGGGTTGCTTCACCGCCCTGTTTGCGGCGGCAATTGCCCTGACGCAACGCGAAATCAAACGAATTCTGGCTTTTTCCACGATCAGCCAACTGGGCTACATGATGCTGGCGCTTGGTGTCGGCAGTCTCACTGCCTCGATGTTTCATCTGATGACGCACGCTTTTTTCAAAGCGTTGTTATTCCTTGGCGCCGGTTCGATTCTGCATGCGTTGCATGACAAAGCCGATATTTTTGAGATGGGCGGGCTGCGCAAATCCATGCCGGCCACCTGCGCGATGATGGGGATCGCCGTGCTGGCGATCGCTGGTATCCCGCCGTTTGCCGGTTTCTTCTCCAAGGATGAAATTCTGGTGGCGGCGGCGCATGTTTCAACGCCGCTCTATATCGGGGCTTCCTTCACCGCGTTTCTGACTGCTTTCTACATGGCCCGGCTGTTCCTGGTCGCTTTCTTTGGCGAGGAAAATCCGCACAACCATGCCCATGAGTCCGGTCTGGCGATGTTGGCGCCGATGGGCGTGCTGGCCGTATTCAGCATCATTGCTGGTATTGTTCCTTTTACTATGGGCTTCGGCGACTGGGTCCGGTTCGGTCCGGCCCACCATGCTGGCATCGACTGGGGAATTGCTTCTGCTTCCACACTGATTGCACTGGCGGGTTTTGGCCTGGCCTGGGCGATTTATGGTAACGGGGCAAGACGATCGGATGCGATCGTCAAACAGGTGGGAGTCCTGTATTCGCTGAGTTTGAACAAGTTCTACATTGATGAAATTTACCAATGGTTCAACCGCAATATCGTCACAGGATTGGCTAGGGTGCTGTATTGGGTCGATCTGAATGTCGTGGACGGGATTGTCGACGGAGCAGCACAGAAGAGCGGCGCGGTCGGAAACATCCTGCGGCGGTTCCAGACAGGGCAGACGCAGCACTATGCCGCGCTGATGCTGATGGCGACGGTAATGATGACCCTGATACTGGCGATTACGGCCGGTGCGGTCGCCGGGGGAGGGAAAATCTGATGTCGTTTCCTGTATTGTCCACGATTCTATTCGCGCCAATTGCCGGTGCTGCCGCGATAACCTTTCTGCCGACGACGGCTGGTTCGACAATAAAAAAAGTCAGTGCGGCTTCGATGGGAATCTCGTTCCTGTTGTCACTGATGGTGTTCTTTGGCTACAACTGGCAGACCGGCGGCATGCAATTCGTTGAGACGCTGACCTGGTTGCCGGAAATGGGAGCTTCCTACAGCTTGGGCGTCGATGGGCTATCTGCGCCAATGATTCTGCTCACCGCCTTGATTGGCTTTGCCGGTGTCTTTGCTTCCTGGCGGGTGGATGAGCGGCCAAAAGAGTTCTTCATCCTGTTTCTGCTGCTGGTGGCCGGCGTTGCCGGAACTTTCGTAGCCCGTGACCTGTTCCTGTTCCTGCTCTGCTATGAGGTCGTAGTCATTCCGATCTATATCATGATCATCCTCTGGGGATCAAGCAAGCGGGTTACCAAAGAGTATGCCGCCATGAAGCTGACGATCTATCTGTTGCTCGGCTCGGCGTTTCTGCTCGCCGGCATCCTGATGCTGTATCTGAATGCTTATCCCGCCGGTGCGCGGACGTTTTCGATGGAAGCGCTGGCGAAGGCCGCCTCCAGCGGCGCCTTGTCGCCGGAGTTCCAAAAATTCGCCTTCTTTTTCGTGATGCTTGGCTTTGGATCTCTGCTTTCGATGTGGCCGTTCCACTCCTGGTCGCCTGATGGTTACGCCGGCGCGCCGACGGCAGTATCGATGGTTCACGCCGGAGTGTTGAAGAAAATCGGCGGCTATGGCCTGATCCGGATCGGTCTGCTCATGTTGCCGCTGGGCTTTAAATTCTGGGCGCCGCTGATCGCAGCGTTTGGCGTGGCTAATGTCGCTTATGCCGCATTCATTGCTCTGGTGCAAAAAGACATGAAATACGTGGTCGGTTATTCTTCGGTGTCGCATATGGGCTATGTGTTGATCGGAATCGCTGCGGCGGATGTCATCGGCATCAACGGCGCAGTGGCCAACATGTTCGCGCATGGCGTGATGTCGGCTCTGTTCTTTGCGATGATCGGCCATATCTATCATGCGACGCATACGCGGCACATTCCTGATCTGGGCGGATTGGCGCACCAGATGCCGCGGGCGACCGTCGGCTTTTTCCTGGCCGGCATGGCCTCACTGGGCTTGCCTGGATTGATCAGTTTCGTGCCGGAATTTACGATCTTCGTCGGTTCATTCAAGGCGTTTCCGTTGTTTGCAGTGCTGGCGATCGCCGGAATTATTCTGACCGCGCTGTATGTGCTGCGGGTGCTGGCTGATGTGTTGTTCGGGCCACGTCGCAGTGAATGGGATGGCGTGCACGATTTGCATGGCGCGGACTGGGTGCCGTTGGTCGTGCTCGGCGCGTTTCTGATCGGGTTCGGTTTCTTCCCGTCGCTACTTATGGATGTAGTCAATAGCGGGATCGAACCTTTGACGCCGCTGCTTGTGAAGATCAAAACCGCGGCGACGCTGTGGGGAGGGCTGTAAGCATGAATTTCGATGCACTGATGCTGGAAATGGCGGTCGCCCTGCTGGCGCTGCTGATCCTGGTGGCGGACCTGCTGATGGAACCCGGCCAGTCCCGCCGCAAACTCGGTTATTTGGCGATTGCCGGCCTGACCGGCTTGCTGCTGGTTTCACTGGGGCGTTATGGAATGCAGGGCGCGTTTTTCAACGGCCTGTTTTTACAGGATGACTATGCGCTGTTCTTTAAACAGACCTTTTTGATCGGCGCAATCCTGGTTTGTCTGTTTTCTCTGGATACGGTTGACAACTTGCCGCACTCCAGAGCCGAGTTTTATGTATTACTGCTGTTTGCCGTTGTGGGGATGATGATCCTCGCCTCGGCCAACGACCTGATTACGCTGTATGTGGGCATCGAACTGATGACGTTCAGCTTTTTCATACTGGTTGGCTATGTGTTGTGTGAAACGAAATCGACAGAAGCGGCGATCAAGTATTTGGTGCTGGCTTCTGCCGCATCGGCCGTGATGCTGTACGGTATGAGCCTGTTGTTCGGTATTGCCGGCCAGCTCAGCTACAACGCGCTGGCCAAAGGTCTGACCGCTTCGCCGGCGCTGATTGTGGGGGGCGTGATGGTGCTATCCGGTTTTGCCTTCAAAATTGCCGCGCCACCTTTCCATATGTGGGCGCCGGATGTTTATGAAGGAGCGCCGATTCCGGTGACCGCGTTGCTCGCAATGGGGTCGAAGGCGGCCGGTTTTGCCGCGATGGTCAGGATTTTTGCCGAAGTATTCCCGGGGACCGGATATCCCTGGCCCTTGTTATTGCTGCTGTTGTCCGGCGCTGCGATGCTTGTCGGCAACCTGGCGGCCATCCCTCAGACCAATCTGAAACGGATGCTGGCCTATTCGTCGGTGGCGCAAGCCGGCTATCTGTTGACCGGAATGTTGTCAGGCGGCTTTGCCGGCGTCAAAGGCGTCCTGTTCTATCTGATGATCTATGTATTCGCAAATGTCGGTGCTTTTGCCGTACTTACCGCGGTGAGCCGGCATCGTAACGGCGAAACCATCGGTGATATTGCCGGCCTTTCACGCAAAGCACCAGTGTTGGCAGTGGTCATGACAGTTTCTCTGTTGTCGATGGCAGGGATTCCGCCGCTGGCTGGTTTCGTCGGCAAGTTCTTCCTGTTCTCATCGGCGATTGACGCCGGCTATCTCTGGATTGCCGTACTCGGATTTGTCCTGTCGATGGTATCGGTGTATTACTACCTCAATGTGGTCAAGTCGATGTATCTGGGAGCGCCAGCGGATGACCGTCCGTTTGAAATCGCCATGCCGGTTCGCGTGACTGCCGTCTTCGCAATGGCGGCAACGTTGGCGATGGGTGTATATCCGGGTCCGTTGTCTCAATTGGCTGAAACAGCAGCTAAAACAGTATTTAAATAGTAGTTTGATTAGCTAAAATAAATTAAAATAAGTTAATTAAACATGTAGAATATAATTAAGTGTATTTCAAACCGTAAAACACTAAAACCGGACTGCGGAGGAGCGATTGTTATCGTCAACCCCATAGTCCGGTTTTATTTCGTATGTTTTTTGTCGGTTCTTAGCTGCGTTGAATCAGAAAACGGTTCATCAAAACGCCGGCGAGAAATCCTCCGACATGCGCCCACCAGGCGATGCCGCTGCCGGCCATCCCCAACGAGGCAGCGCCGCTTTGCAGTTGATAGATGAACCAGAGGCCCAAAAACAACATCGCGGGGATTTCAATAATCGTAAAGATGAAAAAGATCGGCAACAGCGTCTGGATCTTGGCCCGGGGGAAACAGATTGCATAGGCGCCCAAGATGCCGGAGACCGCACCGCTGGCGCCGATGACCGGAATGGTGGAAGTCGGGTCAAAAGCCAGCTGGGTCAGGTTGGCGATGATGCCGCAGGCAAGGTAGAACAATAGGAACCGACCATGTCCCAGGCAATACTCGACGCTGTAGCCGAACAGCCAGAGGAACCAGACGTTGCCGATCAGATGCAACCAACCGCCATGTAGGAACAAACTGCTGAACAGACTAAACAGGGCGTCAGGGTCAAGAACACCATTGGTAACCATTTGGTTCAGTCGCGCCGGCACCATGCCAAATTGCCCCACCCAAGCATGCAGCTGAGCTGGTGAAAGCAGCAATTCGCTGATGAATACGCCGATGTTGGCGCAAACCAGGGCGACGGTGACGAAGGGAAGGATGTTTGGCCTGACATTGTCGCGAAGTGGTATCATTCGGACCCTTCTTTCTTTTGTTCCGGTTTTGCGTTGACCCTGCCGTTTTCTTTAAGGCCGGACGGGGAAAGGATGACCTGATCCCCTTGTTTCAAACCAGACAGGATTTCAATTTTTCTGCCGTCACGCAAGCCGGTTTTGACGAGTTTCTTAGTTGCCTGGTTATTGCTGACAATCCATACCGTTGTTCCCTCCACCACGGCATTGGCGGGGACCAGCAGCGCCTTGGCCTTCTCCTGCACCAGAATGTTCAGCTCGGCAGACATGCCGGGTCGTACCGGCATGTCTGCCGGCAGGTCGATCTTGATTTTAAAGGATTTGGTCGCATAGTCGACTCGTGGCGCCAGAGAACGGATGGCTCCTTCAAATACTTTTCCGGGCAGACTATCCAGGCTCAGCAGCACTTTCTGCCCGACCCGGACTCTGTCGGCATCGAGCTCGTCAACTTTCCCCTCGATACTCATCGCTTGCGAAGTTGCCATAGCCAGAATGCCGTCGGTGTTGGTTACCATGGAGCCCTTGTCGAGCAATTTCTCCAAGATCAGCCCGTCAAACGGACTAACTAGGGAATAGTCGGCCGTACGGGCCTGAAATGCCTCAACATTGGCCCGGGCACGGTTTAGGGCGTTTTCCGCCGACAGCAGCAAAGAAAGGGCGTTGTCATGTTCGCGCAATGAAACGGCCTGTTGCGCATAGAGCTTTTGGATGCGAGTATATTCGCGGCGTTTATAGCCGGTATCGGTTTCCAGCTGAGCCAATTCTGCACTGGCAGCGCTTAATTGCGCCATTGCTTCGTCTGATTCCAGACTGACCAACAAATCGCCTTTTTTTACCTGCTGCCCCTCTTCCACATGAAAACGGGCGATGCGTGCCACGGTCTTGCTGCGCAGGTTGATTTTTTCCTCAGGTACAACCTGCCCCGAAGCATAGACAAACAAGGCGGCTGAGCCATAGTCGGCTGTTGCTGTTTTGACCGGGACCGGTCGCATGGCGAACCAAATGGTTCCTGCCGACAGAAGGATGACTGTGAATGCAAGCAGAAGTTTATTGCGGCTCATGCAGGTTGACCTCCAGGCGAAAGATTTGATTCGGAACTAGCGATAGGACCTCGTCGGTCATGGATCACTTTTCCGTCAGAGATCTCGATGATCCGGTCACAGTCTTGGACAAAACCGACTGTATGCGTGACGACCAGAAAGGTCTGTCCTGTCTCTTGGTTTAACTTGCGGAAGTAATCAAAGACAATTTTCGAATTGGCGCTGTCAAGATTTCCGGTCGGTTCGTCAGCGAGAACGATCAGCGGCTGGTTGGCCAAGGCGCGGGCGATGGCGACCCGCTGCAGTTGACCGCCGGAAAGTTGCGACGGGTAATAGTTTCTGCGCTCGGCAAGCCCCAACTGATCGAGCAGCATCATTGCCCGCTCACGCTGTTGCGCCTTGGACAGACGGGCGGCAACCATCATCGGCAGCATGACGTTTTCCAGTGCGGTGAATTCCGGCAAGATATAATGAAACTGAAAGACAAAGCCCAGTTTTTCATTGCGGAGTTTTGCCAGTTCCCGGTTGTCCAGTGCACCGGTATCAATACCGTCAAGCAGGATCTTACCGTCGCTGGGCGAATCCAGGATGCCGAGCAAGTAGAGCAGGGTGCTTTTTCCTGAGCCGGAATTGCCGACGATGGCGCAAAAATCGCCCTGATAGAAGTCCAGATTCACCGCATCAAGGATGGTTGTCCAGGAATCGCCGGACTTCAACCTTTTGGATACTTCCCGCAACTCGAGGATTTTTTTGCCGGCGGCTGGTTTGCAAAACTCAACCATTGCGAATAACCTCCGCTGGTTTGAATCGACTGGCCCGCCAGGCCGGTACGGAACTGGCGGCTAAGCCGCAAAAAATGCCGACCGCTGCGGGAATCAGAAAAAGCTGCCAGGCCCAGACCATGGGAAAGCCTTGGCGGGTAATTGTCGCCGTAAAACTTACCGGCAGCACGGATAAAGCATAAATCAACACGGCGCCGGACAGCATGCCGCCCAAAGCACCCAACAGGCCGAGGATCAGTCCTTGCATGAGATAGATGGCAGACAGAGCCGTTCTGTTGACTCCGAAGGCCTGCATGATCGCAATGTCGCGCTTTTTGTTCATCACGCTCATCAGCATGATATTGGTGATGCCAAACGCAGACACGACAAAAATCGTGCCAACGATCCCCAGGTTGATCATGCGGCGCCGGTTAAGTTCGCCGCGGATGTTCTCATTTTCAGAAATCCAGTCGCGGCTTTCCAGGCCGGTCAGGGACCTTGTCAAGGCGGCAACCCGTTCGGCGGAGTTGGGATCCTCGAGCTTCAGGTTGAATTCGTTGGGGCCGCTGGCGCCAAAGAAGGCTTCGGCGTTTTTGAGCAATATGAACAGAGTCCGATTGTCATAGGCTGTGATGCCGGATTGATAGAGATCAATGATTCGGAACAACTCGCGATTACCGGTCTCGCCGATCAGTGTGACCGTGTCACCGGGTTTGGCGGCCAAACGGCGGGCGATGCCGCTGCCCAGGATGATTCCGTTGGGCGCGGTGGCAAAGTGCTCCATACGTCCCAATCTCAGCTTGTCACCCAGGCCGTTGATCCTGTTTTCCTGTACGGGGTCGACGCCGCGAATGACCACTGCCTGATCCTTGTTGCCAAAAGAAATCAGGCCCTGGCCGGTATAGGATGCACTGATGTCCGTGACTCCGGGCAGTCCGGCCAGAGTCTCCCGCCAGAACCCGGCGCCGTTGATTGTCATCGGTTTGTCGAAAGCGCGGATGCGTTCGACTCGGGAAAGTTCGTAGCGATCGCGGCCCAGTTCGGGGCGGGGGCGCAATCGCTCCGAGGTGATCTGCACATGTGGCGTGACGGCGATGATCCGTTCGACAAAATCATTTTCAAAGCCAAGCTGCATGCTGGCCATCATGATGGACAGTCCGACGCCGATCGTCACGCTGGCGATACTGGCGACGGTCTGCTTTTTGCGATGCCGGATCTGGCGCCAGGCAGAAAAGAGAATCATTCGTCATCCTCCCCGGATAACTTCGACCGGATTGACCTTGCCGGCGCGCCAGGCAGGAAGTAAGGCCGAAATAAGGGATAGAAACATTCCCAGCCCCAGGCTGCCGGCATACAGCCACCAGACTTGCAACATGTTGAAACCGCCACCGCTGACAGGGCGTTGTTCGCCGGTCGTGCCAAAGCTGAGCGAGGCAAGCCATTCAATCAGGAGCTGTCCGAGTAACAGACCGGCCAGGCTGCCGATCAGTCCGACCAACAGCCCCTGGATCAAAAAACTTTGCATCAATAATTTGCGGCCGACGCCGATGGCTTGCAGGATGGCAAGGTCGCGTTGCCGGTCGATCACTGACATTGAAAAAACGTTGAAGATGCCAAACCCGGCCGCTAATATCAGGCCGCCGAGCACAAAGTAAATGTTGGCGAAAATGATGACCAACAGGCTCAGAATATTGGCGTTTGTCTCCTGCCAGGGTTCGGCTCGGTAAGCATAACGCTCGGTCAATTCGGCTGCAACGGTTTCCGCTGTTTCGTAATTTGCGATTTTGAGGCCGATTTCGCTAAGCTCATTGTAACGTCCGGCAAGGGTCTGAGCATCTTTGAGATTGACCCACAGACGGGAGCTGTCGATAGAGGTCACGCCGGTTGAGATGATGGCAACCAGACGGAAAAGGTAACTATTTCCGTCACGGGCTGTCAACTGGATCGTGTTGCCGACTTCCAGTCCCATTTTTTCCGCTATCGCTTTTCCCATGGCCAGTCCCTTATCCTGTGTCTTTAGGTCGCCGACACTCCCCACGATGGCTTTTTCATAGAGTCCGTTCAATTTGTTTTCTTCTTCGGGGACGATGCCTAACAAGGTAGCCGGATAGCTCACCGCACCGTAACGCAAAATGACGTTGGTGCTGATTGCCGGAGAGATTGCCAAGATTTCGGGGCTGCGCTGCAACGATGCGAGGATTTCGCGATGGCCGCGGATTTTTTCCGGCAGGTCTGGGGGCTTGACGTTTTCGAGCGCAGTCAGCGAATGGGTGGCAGACAGCAATGCCGGTTGCGGTTGCTGTTGTCCGGTTTCTGTTGTAATCCGGATATGGGCTGAAGCATTGACCGTCTTGCTGATGAATTCTTGGCGAAAACCGAATAATAGAGAGGACATGGTCAAAACGACGCCTACCGCCAGGGTGATGCTGGCGGTAACAATCAGCGAGGTTCTCAGGTTGGCCCGGACTGAGCGGATGCCGAGGTAAAGCGGTAAGTTCATAAGAATAATATTCCACGAAACCGCAAGAAGTTCCTTCCGACAAGCTGTGGCTGAGGATAGCCCTATTTAATGAGTAGCGGATGCTGTATAATTAATAAGATGAGAAGAGGTGAAACGATGCGGTTGGTTGCTGATTTACATGTTCATACCGTGGCCAGCGGTCACGCCTACAGCACGGTAGCTGAAATTGCCCGTGTCGCTGCAGATAAGGGATTGGCCCTGATTGCGCTGACAGATCATGGCCCGGCAATGCCAGGCGGGCCGCATGCTTATCATTTTTCCAACCAAACGGCTATTCCGGATCTGCTATTTGGCGTGCGGGTGCTAAAAGGTATTGAAGCGAATGTGATGGACAGGCGGGGTCGGCTCGACCTCGACGAGTTTCGTTTGTCAAAGCTCGATATTGTGGCGGTCGGTCTACATTCGGTCTGTTCGCCGTATGGCTCGAAAAAAGAAAACACTACGATGATGGTAGAAGCAATGCAGAACCCTTTCGTCGATATCGTGGTCCATCCGGGCAATCCGGAATATCCGGTCGATGAGGAAACGATCGTCAAGGCGGCGGCCTGCTATGACGTGGCGCTGGAAGTCAACAACAGTTCGCTGACTGTTTCGCGTAAAGGAAGTTTGCCGCATTGCGACCATATCGTCAGCCTGGCGAAAACTTTTGGAACCAAATTGGTTGTCGGTTCAGACAGTCACTATTGCGAAACGGTCGGGGAGTTCTCCGTGGCCGCTGAACTCTTGCATAAACATGGAATCCTGCCGGAGCAGGTATTGAATACATCGTTGGAAAAGGTGCTGGCGCATTTAAACCGTCGGAGCAACCACAACAAAGTGAAAATCTGAGGGGGCGGTTAGATTGGATACTTCAAGGCTTGTAATCATTACCGGTATGTCCGGAGCCGGCAAGACGCAGGTCGTGCATATCATGGAGGATCTGGGTTATTTTTGCGTCGATAACCTGCCGCCGGCATTGATCCCCAAATTTGCCGAACTGTGCGCCCAATCAGCCGGCCGGGTCAGCCGGATCGCCTTGGTTGTCGATATCCGCGGCGGCGAATTTTTTGATGAACTGATGCATGTGTTGGGAGAAATGGACCGGGAAGCGGTGATGGCCGAGGTGTTGTTTCTCGAAGCTTCCGATTCCACCTTGATTCAACGTTACAAAGAAACCCGCCGCCGTCATCCGCTAGCGCCGCAGGGTCGGATCAGCGAAGGCATCCGTTTGGAACGCGACCGGCTGGAGTATGTGCGTGGCAGGGCCACTCATATTATCGATACATCAAACTTGAGTACACAACAACTCAAAGACCGGATCACCGAGCTTTACGGCGGAGAGAGCGAACAGGCCAAACTCAGCGTAAATGTAGTTTCATTCGGCTTCAAGTACGGCATTCCGCTTGACGCAGACATGGTGTTTGATGTGAGATTTTTGCCCAATCCTTTTTATGTCGAGCCGCTGCGCTGCAAAACCGGCGAAAACCCTGAGGTGCGTGAATACATCAACAAATGGCCGGTAACCCATCAGTTTTTGAAACGGTTGCAGTCTTTCATTGATTTTTTGATTCCCCACTACGCCAAAGAAGGAAAGAGTCAGCTGGTGATCGCCATCGGCTGCACCGGCGGCATGCACCGCTCGGTTTTCGTCTCGGGCAAAGTCGCCGAAGCTTTGCGCGAGCAGGGTTACCGGGTGGCGATTGAACATCGGGACATCAAGCACAACAAGGTCGTTGAGTGATATGGCTCTGTTGAAGTGGCTCTATCCGGGGATGCGGGTCAAGCGATGGTTTTTCCTGTTTACCGGCGGGGTAGTAGCTTCCGGTTTCAGTTTGGCGCTCTTGCTCAACTACAAGTTTATCGGCGCGGTGGAAGGGACCTTGTTCAGTTTGATCTACCAGACCACCGGCACCTATTATGGCTGGGTGCCGACCTTGGTCGGCGCGGTGGTGCTGGCTCTCGGCCTGACGATGATGGGTTACGCGATGCGCCGGATCATCCGTTCGATTGTCGAGGTGGTGGCGCCGGGAGGCACAGATCGGCTGGTTGATATCATCTACCAGAAGCGCCGTCTGAACCGGGGGCCTTCGGTCGTCGTGATCGGCGGCGGCACCGGTCTTTCCACCTTGTTGCGCGGACTCAAGGTGCGGTCGAGCAATCTGACGGCGATTGTCACGGTCGCTGATGACGGAGGCTCTTCCGGACGGTTGCGCCAGGATCTGGGCATCGTGCCGCCGGGCGATCTACGTAGCTGTCTGGTGGCGCTGGCTGATACCGAGCCGTTGATGGAAAAATTGTTTCAATACCGATTTGCCGGCGAGGGAGACCTGGCTGGGCATAGTTTCGGCAATCTGTTTATTGCGGCGATGACCCAGGTGGTGGGCGGCGACATCGAACAAGCGCTCCAGCAGTCAAGCAAAGTGCTGGCTGTGCGCGGCCATGTGCTGCCATCGGCGAATTGCTCGGTCCGGCTGTCGGCTGAGATGGATGACGGAAGCATCGTTCACGGTGAATCGGCGATTCCGTTATCCGGCAAATCGATTCGCCGGGTGATGATTGAGCCGGCGGATGTCAGCGCCGTCAAGGCGGCGGTCGAGGCGATCCTCGAAGCCGATGCCGTGGTGCTGGGCCCAGGCAGCTTGTATACCAGCGTGCTCCCAAATCTGCTGGTAAAGGAGATTGCGGCGGCGATAAAACAAACCAGAGCCCTGCGTATGTATGTCTGCAATGTGATGACCCAACCCGGTGAGACAACTGGCTACAAAGCCTCGGATCATCTGCAGGCGTTGTTTGATCATGCCGGGCCGGGAATTGTCGATTGCGTTTTGGTCAATGTGGAGGAAGTCGGCAGCTGCCTGCTGGACCAATATGCCAGAGAGGGCGCTTGCCCGGTCGAGGCCGATATTCGGACCTTGGAGGGCATGGGAGTCAGAGTGGTTCCGGCTCAACTTGTCAGTGCTACCAACTGGGTTCGCCATAATCCGGTGCGGTTGGCCCGCCTGATTCTGACAACGCTGGGCGAGCGGCGGCAGGGCGCGATGGTGGTTGAAAAGCGCAAGACAGCAGTGATAGAAAGTGAAAGCTGATGCATGGCTAGTTAAACAAGGGGTGGGTTGGGGTTGTCTTTTTCCACGGATGTAAAAAACGAACTGGTGCGACTGGAAGAGTCGAGCGGTTGTTGTATTCGCTCGGAATTGGCGGCATTGCTCTGGATGGGCGGCGTGGTGTCTTTTGGCGGACAGCGGATGCTTGGGCTGAAGTTTGTTACCGAGAGTGCTGCTGTGGCGCGCAAAGTCTTGCGCGCGTTCAAAAAGGAAGAAATCAGCGAAACCGAAGTCAAAGTGATCCGCGCCTTGCGGCTTAAGAAGAACAATTCCTATGAACTGCGGGCGGCTCCTTCGCTGGCGGTAGTCAACTTTTTGACCCGGATGGGGATTTTGGCTGATGGAGTTCTGCTGGATCGCCCGGACAATCCGCCACGAAAATCCTGTTGCCGCAAAGCCTGGTTACGCGGTGCTTTTCTTGGCGGCGGCTCGATCAACCGGCCGGAAGTGGAGTATCATCTGGAACTGGTGTCGCAAAACGAGGGATTTGCCGAAACGTTGGTGCAGACCTTGCGTTCGTTCAGTCTGCATGCGGGGTTGACCAGCCGAAAGCAGGACTATGTGGTGTATATGAAGGAAGGCAATGCGATCACCTCTTTCCTGGGAATCGTCGGCGCACACAATGCGCTGATGGAGTTTGAAAACGTGCGGATCGTCAAAGGCATGCGCAACCAGGTGAACCGCCTGGTCAACTGCGAGACCGCAAATCTGGCCAAAACAGTGAATGCGGCAGTGCGACAGGTGGAGTTGATCCGTTGGATTGCCAGTCAACGGGGAATCGCCTCGTTGCCCCGGACACTCAGGGAAGTGGCGGAACTGCGTCTGGCGAATCCTGAGGCAACCTTGCAGGAATTGGTCGACGCGTTTGATGGCAAGATCAGCCGGTCGGGAATGAGTCATCGGCTACGGGCGCTGGAACGTTTCGGCGAAGAATTGCAGGCGGGAGAAGCGCAATGAAACGCCGCATTATTCTTTATATACTCGTTTTATTTGCGGCGGTATTTTCGGTTCTGGCGTGGCTCGGTTCGGCCAGCTCGGGGATTCCGGTACTGACATACCATCATATCGGTTCAGGTAATGATTGGTTGTATGTGAGTGAAGCCGACTTTGAAAAGCAGTTGGTTTATTTGCGAGAACGCGGCTATACGACGATCAGCGTGGCGGAACTGGCGGAAGGGCTGTCCGGCCGGACCAAGCTGCCGACTCGGCCGATCGTGTTGACTTTTGACGATGGATATGACGACAACTATCAGGCGGCATTGCCGGTACTGCTGCGGCAGGGAATGCGGGCCAGTTTTTTTGTTGTGACCGGAAAAATGGGGCAACCGGGTTATATGTCCTGGGCGCAGGCGGCGAAAATGCGTGCACAGGGAATGGAGATCGGTTCACACACGGTCCATCATTATACATTGACAGAGATCAACCTGAAAGAAATGGAACGCGAATTGCGGGGATCGCGGCTGATGCTTGAAAGCAACCTGTCGATAACGACAGCGGTATTTGCCAATCCGTTTGGTGAAACCGCGCCAGCGGTGGTGGAGTTGCTGGAAAAAACCGGCTATCAGGCAGCCTGTTCCTCGGTAGTCGGGCTCAACAGACCGGGGGGAAACCTGTTCATGATTCGTCGGATGAGTGTGCCGCGTGCCAAATTCGGCTTATGGGATTTCCGGTTGCGCCTGTGGTGGCTGAATATGCTGGATCGATTGGAGTTGTAGCTGTGAAGAGATTTGTCGGACTGCTGCTGGCGGTGCTGATGGCGTGGACTGGAACGGCGGCTGCAATGCCGCTGAGCCTGCGGGATATGGCCGATGTCTTGCCGGAGTGGCCGGTGACCACTTCGGAAGCCGGTGGCCTGTTCGTTTTTTCCGATAGCCCGGAAGAGTTTTTTAGCGAAGGGATTCTGTATCAAGATCAGGTCAAGGGCGACGCCCGCCTGTTTTTTCATCATGTGAACGGGACTCCGGACAAGAAACGTGTGGCGGTAATACTGACCAACCACGGCGAAAAACCGGCTCAAATCGAAGTCGCCCGATATGGCGTGAGCAAGCCGGACCATGATTATCTGCGCGCCGGTCGGGCGATTCAGGCAGATTATTTTAAGGGAGGCAAGCCTTTTAAACTGCAGGTTGCAGCGAAAAGCAGCGTACTGCTGCAGGAGCAGAAACTGGTTCCGGTTTTGCCGCCGACGGCGATTTTAACCGGCATGATTGATTTTCACAGCGATCGGCCTTTGCAACTTACAGTTGCAGCAATCGGTGAGCAAGGCGATCCGTTGGTTTTGGTCAAAAACCTTTTGGTGTTGCCGCCCGGCAAGCCCCATCTGCGCGGAACTTTTCAACGCGCCGACCGCCTGATGCTCGGCAAGCGGCCTTATGACCCCGGCCAGGACGGGGCGGTATCGGTGACGCTGGGCGATGGTGAACTCGATCCATTTTTGACCGGCTGGGATGCGACCAATCGGTTGGCAGTAAAGAATGCCGGCAATTATGGCGTGGTGTATCGTGTGCTTTTGCCGACGACCGGCAAGGGAAAGATCCGCTGTTACTTCAACCCGCGCGGCGGGGTCTACGCCGGTTGGCTACGGGTGAAAACAAAAGCGGAGAGCCGGATGGTGGGGACGCCGGCCAAGGGAATCTCGTTCGGACATCAGACGTTGGCCGATTTTGAATTGTTGGCCGAATTTTCGGCCGGTGAATCGCTATGGGTCACTTTTTCACCGCCAGGCGCTTCCAATCTGCCTGTGCGACTGGTGTTGATGCCGGCAAACTGAAACGCATGGCAAGCCTCTTGCCTGTCCTGGCAAAACGCGATAAAATAACATATATGATGAACCGGGGAGGGAAAGATACTATGGGAAAACACATTCAAACGATCAATAATGCTCCGCTGACCAAGACTGCGTTGACCGGCGGTTGCGGCGAATGCCAGACTTCCTGCCAGTCGGCCTGCAAAACTTCGTGCACGGTGGGAAATCAAAGCTGCCAGAAGTGATATCAGCACCTGTCATTGCGTAGATAGTAAAATTTTTTTGGCGCCCCTGGTGAATTGCTGCCGGGGGTTTGCTTTTGTCGGGGGAGAATTTTCATGGATATTCATAAGTTTGTTGTTAACGGGGAATATATTTTACTGGATGTGAACAGCGGTTCGGTACATGTGCTCGACCCGGTCGCCTACCGGATCCTCGATGTTTTTAACGGGGCGAACGATGTGGCGGTCATCGCGGAGTATGCGGCTGAATTCGGTGAAACCGCGGTGTGCGAAACACTGGAAGAATTGCATGAACTGATGGCTGTCGGACAATTGTTTTCGCCTGATGCCGAGATTCCGCCGGTTTTTGCCGCCAAGCCGATCGTGAAATCGCTTTGCCTGCATATAGCGCATGACTGTAATCTACGTTGCGGCTACTGTTTTGCCTCGACCGGTTCATTTGGCCATGACCGGGGACTAATGTCGCCGGAAGTCGCCTGTAGGGCAGTCGATTTTCTGCTGGAGCATGGCGGGAGCCGCAAACATGCCGAAATTGATTTTTTTGGCGGCGAACCGCTGTTGAACATGGCTACGGTGCGGGCGGCGGTGGAACATATCCGCAGACGCGAGGCTGAAACCGGCAAGATCTTCAATCTGACGCTGACGACCAACGCAGTGCTGCTCAACCAGGAGATTCTCGATTTTTTGAATCAGGAAAATATCCAGCTGATTCTCAGCATCGACGGGCGGCGGGAAGTACATGACAGGATGCGTCCTTTTGCCGGCGGCGCCGGTAGTTACGACGTAGTGATCGCCAATATGCACAAGGCCGTTGATTCGCGCCAGGGCGCAAATTATTACGCGCGCGGCACCTACACCGCCTACAACCTCGATTTTGCCGCAGATGTGCTGGCGCTGGCCGATGAAGGTTTTGGCCGCCTGTCGGTGGAACCCGTTGTTGCCAAAGATGCGCCGTATGGGCTATGTGAAGACCAATTGCCGGATATGTTCGCGCAATACGACCTGCTGGCGGCGGAATACCTGCGTCGGCACAGGGACGGGAACGGGTTTGACTTTTTCCATTTCAACGTGGACCTGGAGAACGGACCCTGCCTGACCAAACGCCTGAGTGGCTGCGGCGCCGGGCATGAATACTATGCTGTGACGCCGGAAGGCGATCTGTATCCCTGCCACCAGTTCGTCGGCCGTGATGACTTCAAAGTCGGCACGGTGTTTGCAGGAATCGACAAACCGGATTTGTGTGATGAATTTCGTCAGGCGCATGTGTTGACGAAACCGGAATGTCGGCGTTGTTGGGCCCGTTTTTATTGCAGCGGCGGTTGCCATGCCAATGCCGAGGCGTTTCATGGCTCGATTCATCAGCCTTATGAGCTTGGCTGCGAACTGCAGAAAAAACGACTGGAATGCGCCATTGCCGTGCAAATCGGCTTGAAAAGGATCGCCGCCGACAAAAATTAACAAAAGGATTTTTGCAAACTGTTGTCGAAATATTACGGATATGCGAAGAACGATGAGTGAGTGAACCGAAAGGGGGATTTGGATGCACCTTGACATGGGATTGAACCTGGACCTGTCACAGAAGCTTGTCATGACGCCGCAGCTCTGTCAGGCCATCACGATTCTCCAATTATCTGCGTTGGATCTGGCGGAATTGGTGCAACAGGAATTGTTGGACAATCCTGTACTGGATCAACTGGATTTGCCGGTCAAGGACGTTGTATTGCCAGTGGCGCAGGAGGTGGCTCCAGCGCCGGCGCCCGACTATTTTGACTGGGCTGACTACTTTAGTGAAGGCGGCAGCCGCGGGATGTACACCAGGCAGGACTCCGGCGAAGCGGAGCCGAGAGATGTCGCCGCCTGCGGCATGTCTTTGCATGAACATCTCGAACTGCAGCTGGATTTTTGCAACCTGAGCCAACAGGAACGTTTGCAAGGACGCTATTTGATCGGTTGCATCGATAACAATGGCTATTTCACCGGCACCTTGGAAGACGCTGCGGTAGCGCTGAATTGCTCTCAGGAGTCGGTGGAATCGTTGCTATTGTTGATTCAGGGGTTTGATCCGGCCGGAGTCGGCGCGCGCAATTTGCAGGAATGCCTGCGGATTCAGCTGCGGCAACGTGGCGTGCAGGACCCGCTGATTGACTGTTTGATTGATGAATATCTGGAAGCAGCCGCTTCCGGTCGATACGCCTGGATCGCCGGAAAAATCGGTGTGACGGCCGAAGAAGTACGCAAGGCGATGCAGCTGATTCGGACGCTGAACCCCAAACCGGGGTCGGCGGTGTCGGCGGACGGGCCTTGTAGCTATGTCGTACCGGACATCACGGTGCGAAAAATCGACGGCGAATATCTGATTCTGATCAATGACACGCAGGTGCCGGGCCTGCGGGTCAACCCTTACTATAAACGGATGGCCAAGGAAGCGGACGGTGATGCGCGGCGCTTCATAGAAGGGCGAATTGGCAGCGCGCTTTGGCTGATCCGCAGTATTGAGCAACGCCGCCAGACATTGCAAAAAGTGATGCAGACGATCATCGAGGTGCAGCCGGACTTTTTTGATAAAGGGTCGCGACATTTGTTGCCGATGACGATGAAACAAGTGGCTGACCGGGTCGGGGTGCACGAGTCCACCGTCAGCCGGGCGACTGCCAACAAGTATGTGGCGACGGCGCATGGACTGTTTAGCCTCAGGTCGTTCTTTTCCGCCGGCGTTTCGGCTGTCGATGGCAGTACGATGTCGGCAACCCGTGTCAAACGGGAAATCCGTGAACTGGTGGCAGCGGAAGACCCGCTGCATCCCCTGAGCGACCAGGCGCTGACAGAGCAACTGACCAAAAAAGGGATCGCGGTTTCGCGGCGCACGGTTGCCAAATACCGTGAGGAGCTGGAAATCATGCCGTCCTGTCGCCGCAAAAAATGAGGAGTGAACTTTTGAACCAGCAAAATGAATCTTTACAATGGCTTTGTACCGGCAATGTGATTCCGGCCTGCCGCAACGAGGAGGAGTTTTCCTGCGCGCTGCAACTGCAGCAGGCACCCAGCCTGATCATCCTGTTCGGCGACATCAACAGTTTGCCGGAGCTGATTCGGCGGGCCGAAGAAGCAGGAAAACTGCTGCTTTTGCATTTGGATCTGGTTGGCGGCATTGGTCGCGACCGGGCCGGCATACAGTATTTGGCCAAATTGGGGCTGAAAGGGTTGATCACTACCAAGCCGCAGCTGGCCAAAATGGCCCGCCAGGAAGGGTTGCGGGTGATTCAACGGATGTTTCTGGTCGATTCCGAATCGCTGAAAACCGGAATCAGCCTGCTGAAGGGCTTTCGGCCAGATGCGATCGAGGCATTGCCGGCTTCGACGCCGGCTAGTGTGCTGGCGGAGTTGAAGGCAGCGACGGATGTGCCGATATTGGTTGGCGGGTTGGTCCGTTCGGCAAACGACGTGACGCAGGCTGTCGCTAACGGAGCCTGTGCGGTGAGCACCAGTCGCCGCGATTTGTGGAATATGGGCTGAAGCGGGCATAATGATTGACGAACGGTCCGACGCGGCGTACAATAGACTTGTCGGAGTCTTAGAGATGAAGAGATGGTCCTGACGCGTTTTTGTGCCATGCGCAAAACGGGTCGGGGCTATTATTTTTTGCCTTGCAGAAGTAGGGGAGGGGAACCAATGAAAAAAACTACGGCGGTGATTATCGGCGGCGGCGCTACCGGCGTCGGCATCTTGCGCGATTTGTCGATGCGCGGGGTGGCGGCGGTTTTGTTGGAGCAGCGCGATCTGGCCTATGGGGCGAGTTCGCGGTTTCACGGGCTGCTGCACAGCGGCGGACGTTATGCGGTGAAAGATGCGGAGGCGGCGCGGGAGTGCGCCGAGGAAAATGCAGTGTTGCGTAAAATCGGCCGGCACTGTGTGGAGTCGACGACCGGTTATTTTGTCCGGTTGCCGGAAGACGACCCGGCCTACGAAGCAAAATGGGTAGTGGCCTGTCAGGCGGCGGGGATTCCGGTCGAACCGGTCGACTTGGCGAGGGCGCACCGGTTGGAGCCGCATTTCAGCGAACGGGCGGCGGCGGTGTACGAGGTTCCTGATGCGGCGATCGACGGTTTCCGTCTGTGCCGTCAGAACGTGCTGTCGGCGAAACGCTACGGCGGCAAGATGATGAATTATACCGAAGTAACCAGCATCGAACAGCAAAACGGCCAGGTGACCGCCGTGAAAACCCGCAACACATTGACGGGTGAACTTGGCAGCATCGAATGCGATATCGTCGTGAATGCGGCGGGCTCCTGGGTGGGACAAGTTGCCGGACTGGCCGGCATCAAGATCAATGTCATCCCGGACCGTGGCACGCTGATCGCGTTTAACCATCGGTTTACCGACCGCATCATGAATCGGCTGCGGCCGCCGGCCAACGCCGATATCTTCGTGCCGCACGGCTCGGTGACGCTGCTGGGCACGACCTCTTCGCCGACGGAACGGCCTGATGATTTCACGCCGACGACGGAGGAAGTGCTGGCGTTGATTGACGAGGGAAAAGAGTTGTTTGACGAGTTGCCGCGATACCGACTGCTAAGGGCATATACCGGAACCCGGCCGCTCTACTGCGCCGATCCGACTGCAGCCACGCGGGAAATCTCGCGTAATTTTGTCATACTGGACCATGCCAAAGAAGGACTGGACGGGCTGATCAGCATTGTCGGCGGCAAATTGACCACCTACCGGTTGATGGCGGAAAAAATCAGCGATGCAATTTGCGGCAAGCTTTCGGTGCAAGCGCCCTGCCGAACCGCGGAGGAAGCGTTGGTCGACGACATTGCGCCGGAACTGATGCAGCAAGCCAAAAAGTTCTTTCCGACCGCGGGCGTGGAACTGGCCGCATCGAGGTTGGGGCCGGACCTGGCTGAGACAGTGCAGCGGATTCAGGCCAATCCGGCAAAGAAAGAACTGGTCTGTGAATGCGAGCTGGTCACGTTGGCGGAAGTGGAAACCGTGGCGCATGACGACACCACGTTCACGATGAGTGACATTCGCCGCCGTACCCGCATGGGGATGGGAACCTGCCAGGGCACTTACTGCGGACTGCGCGGTCTCGGCATGATGGTTGACAATGATTTGGCGCGGGGGATGACTACGGAAAATTTGCTGCGTGAATTTCTTGAAACCCGTTGGAACGGCATTCGGCCGATCCTGTGGGGACAACAGATGCGGGAAGTCGAACTGACCCGGGGAATATACGGGGCGGGACTGAATATGGACGGGGCGGTGCCAGATGAGACAGAATGATGTGATTGTAATCGGTGGCGGACTGGCCGGTTTATTTGCCGCCATCACCGCAGCCAAGCGGGGCCGGCAGGTGATGCTCGTGACGAAAGGCGTCGGCGCGATTGCGATCGGCGGCGGTTCGATCGATGTGCTTGGATATGATGCCACAGGCAAGCCTGTCCGCGACCCATCGGCAGCGTTGGGCGGCCTTGCCGCGGACCATCCGTTCGCGATTCTCGGCCAGCAACGGGTGGAGACGGCTGTGCAGACATTTTTGGGCTTGTGCGAGGCCGAAGGCTATCCCTACCAGGGCGATCTGCAGCACAACCAATGGATTCCGACGGCGCTCGGCCGGTTGAAACCGACCTGTCTGACGCCGCTGACGATGAACTCGGCTATCCTGAAAGCGGCGACCGACGTAACGGTCGTGGAATTCGAAGGACTGAAGGATTACAGCGGTCGGGTAATGGTGGACGGATTGCGCCAGTGTCCCGGCTATGCGAAAAATTACTCGCTGGTGTCGCTGAAGACTGATATTAATGACGGCAGAGACCTGACAGCGCTCGATGTGGCGCGCTGGCTGGATTCGGATTCCGGCCAGGCGGCGTTTATCGAACGGTTGACGGCTGCCGTCCGTCCGGGCAGCGTGATTCTGTTGCCACCAGTACTTGGCACAAAGCCGGACTATCGTTTATTCCATGCTCTGGAACAGGCGACCGGCTGCAAACTGGTAGAAACAGTCGGCTTGCCGCCGGCGGTCACTGGTTACCGGCTACGTCGGTTGCTGGTCAATTGTCTTGGCAAACTAAATGTGAAAATGATTGAGCAGGCCAATGTGGTGCGAGGAATCGTGGAAAATGGCCGCTGCACAGGCATTGTCACCGGCAATCTGGATCGGGAACGGACCTACCGGGCCGAATCTTTCATTCTTGCCAGCGGCGGTTTCTTTGGCGGCGGCTTGCAGGCTGAAGCGGGACGGGCGCGCGAAGTAGTGTTCGACTTGCCGATAACAGTTCCGGCCAATTCGGCGGACTGGAGCAAGGAAAAACTGTTTTTTGCCGGCAGCCAGCCATTTGCCAAATTCGGTCTGCAGGTAGATGGCAAGCTGCGTCCGGTCGATGCGAGCGGCAAGTTGCTGTTGGAAAATGTCTATGTCGCCGGCAAGAGCCTGGCTGGTTACGATTATTGCGTGGAAAAATCGGGAAATGGAGTAGCGCTGGCGACTGCCTATCAAGCGGGCGCCGAAGCGTAGGAGGAAGACATGAAAAAACATCATTACAACCCGGACAGTTGCATCGCCTGCACTTCCTGCGTCGCCTACTGTCCGGTATCTGCCGCCACCCGCAAGTTTGCCGGACCCAAGATGATGGGCCCGGCGCTGGAGCGCTTTCGCGGCGGCGAGACCAATACCGATTTCTCATTGGATTATTGCGCGAACTGCAAGAACTGTGACATCTCCTGTCCTTCCGGCGTGCCGATCTCGACGCTGAACATGCTGGCCCGGGCCAAACAATACAAGAACAAGCGGCGCAGCCTGCTCGACTGGATGATGTCCCATTCCGACCTCATGTCCAAGCTGGCTAGTCCGATAGCGGCCCTGTCCAATTTTGGCATGGCCAATCCATTGACCAAGATGATTTTGAAGCAGGTAGGCATCACTGATAAGATGAGTTTGCCGAAATACGCCAGCAAGACTTTCCTTCAGCAGTTTCGTGCGTTCAAACAGCAGAGCTTTCCTGACAAAGTCGTGTTCTTTTCCGGTTGCTTCATCAACTACTATGCACCGGAGGTCGGCATGGACCTGGTGGCGGTGATGCAACGCAACAAGCGGGAAGTGATCGTGCCGGAGGGTCTGGATTGCTGCGGTTCACCGCTCGTCGGCAAGGGGTATCTGGATGAAGCGGTGGAAAAAGCCCGCACGAATATTGCGGCGCTGAAGCACTGGTTTGAACAAGGGATTCCTGTGCTTACCTGCTGCACCAGTTGCGGCCTGATGCTGAAAATGGAGATCCAGGAGATGATGGATCTCGAGCTTATGGAACAGTTGGCGGCGTATACTTACGATGCATCCGAATATCTGTTGGAACTCCATGCGCAGGGAAAACTGAGTACCGAATTTGCGCCGGTTGCCGGCTGCTACATCTACCATACGCCTTGCCACCTGCGGGCGCAGGGAATCGGAAAACCCAGCTTGGAGCTTTTGTCGATGATCCCCGGATTTCAGATCGAGGACGCCGATGCCGGTTGCTGCGGGCAGTCCGGCACCTATGGTTTTGAAGTCGCCAAGCACGACATCGCGATGGCGGTTGCCGAGCCCGTGTTAAAGCGGATACGCGAGTTTCAGCCCGATTTCATTGTCTCCGACTGCAGCGGCTGCCGACTGCAGCTCAGTCAAGGGACAGGGTTTCCGGCACTACATCCGTTGACGTTGCTGCGGCGAGCATACGAAGGAAAATAGACATAAAAAAGCCAGGCGCCGATTTGCTTCGATCGCCTGGCTTTTCTCAATGATACGCGTAATTGAGAAATCGGGGCCTGTCCCCAATTATTCGACGGTGACTTTTTTCATCACGACGTCTTGCAACGGGCGGTCGGCAGGGCCGGTGGCGGTTTTACCGATCGTTTTGACAACGTCAAGGCCTTCGATGACTTTGCCAAAAACGGCGTGCCGGTTGTTCAGGTGCGGCGTGGGGCCAAGCGTGATGAAGAACTGTGAGCCGCCGGTATTGGGGCCGGCGTTGGCCATCGACAGGATGCCGGCGCCGTCATGTTTGAGGTCCGGATGGAACTCGTCGGGGATCTTGTAGCCGGGGCCGCCACGACCGGTGCCGGTCGGGTCGCCACCCTGGATCATGAAACCGTCGATGACCCGGTGGAAAATGACACCGTCATAAAAGCCTTTGCTTGCCAGGTCGATGAAGTTTTTCGTGGTGATCGGCGCTTTGTCTTCAAACATTTCGATCCGAATGACGCCTTTGTTGGTTTCGACCCTAACAACCCTGTTTTTGGCGGTTGCGGCCGGCTTTTGCCCGTCGGCGCTGGGGGCGGGTTTGTCCGCCGGAGCAGGGGTGCTGCTGCTACCGGAACAACCGGTCATCAGTAGCATCGATGCCGATAGCATCAGCAACATCGTCTGAATTTTTTTTCCCATGGTGATGATTCCTCCGTCTCTGTTTTTCATTCTGTTGGCGTGCCATTGTATTGTATCGTAAATGCCGATTTGCAGCAACTGCCCGGCAGGGATTCGGCAACCATTGTCGAAATAATATGACGGCAGTAACAACGGGCGGAAAAACGCCTGCCGTGAATTCAGTCGGGGGTGATACCTCAACGTAAGGGGAAACGCAACATCTTAAACAGACAAAGAGGAAAAAGAGGGGGAACATTCATGAAAAAACTGTTGTCACTGGGTATGGTTCTGATCGTAGGCTTGGCTCTGCTATTGACCGGTTGCGGCGGCGACAAAAAAGCGGAGCAGGCAAAACCGGCTGCGCCGCAGAAAAAAGTCATCCGGGTTGCATTCGGACTGAATGACAAGTCTCCTTCGTTCGTCGGCATGACCAAATTCAAAGAAATTATTGCCGAGAAATCCAAAGGTCGTTATGAAGTACAGATTTTCCATAGCTCGCAACTTGGCGACGACCTCGGTTTGATGGAAAAACTCAAGATGGGAACACTGGAAATGACTTTCCCGTCGACCTCGCCGATTGCTTCGTTCGACAAACGGTTCATGGTGTTTGACTTCCCGTTCCTGTTCAAGAATGAAGCGGTGGTCGACAAGGTGTTGGCCGGTCCGTTCGGTCAAAAAATGCTGAAGAATCTTTCTGATAACGGCATCGTCGGTTTGACGTTCTCGGAGAATGGCTTCCGCGATCTGACCAACTCCAAGCGCGAAGTCGCCAAACTTGAGGACTTTAAAGGCCTGAAGATCCGTACCATGCAAAATCCGATTCACCTCGAAGTGTTCAAACTGTTAGGCGCCAACCCCACGCCGATGGCATTCGGCGAAGTTTTCCCGGCGTTGCAGCAGGGGACGATCGATGGACAAGAGAATCCGATCGCCACGATTCACGCCAACAAGTTTTATGAAGTCCAGAAACACCTGACACTCAGTCATCATGTCTATACCCCGTTCATCCTGATGTATTCGAAGAAACTTTGGGACCAGCTGCCGCCGGAAGATCAGAAGATGATTCAGGAAGCAGCCATTGAAGGCGCCAAAGTGACAACGGCGACCAACCGCAAGCAAGCTGGCGAAATGATTCCCGACCTGGAGAAAAAAGGCATGAAGATAGCCAAGATCAGCGATGCCGACCTGGCCAAAATCCAGGAAGCAATCAAGCCGGTGTATGACAAGTATAAAGCGCAAGTCGGCGCTCCGTTGTTCGATGAAATGATGGCGGAGATCAAAAAGGCCGAAGCGGCGAAATAACCCCTGAGTTGTCAGCGGGCGTTTCCTCAGTGGAAACGCCCGCTGACAACGCCATTTGCGAGTTCAAAGAAGGAATGGAGAGCTGCCGTATGTCGTGGTGGAAAAAACTGGACGACAATTTCGAAGAATACCTTGTGATGTTTTTAATGCTGGTGATGATCATTACCGCGTTTGCCCAGGTTATCTTTCGATTCGTTATCCAGATGTCGCTGGATTGGTCGGAAGAGCTGGCTCGTTACGCATTTCTCTGGTGCATGTTCATTTCGGCCGGTATGGCAGTGAAACACCGCCGCCATATCAAAGTGGAATTCATCATGGAAATGTTGCCGAAAAAAGTGCGGTTTGGCTTGGAAATCATTTCAGATTTAATCTGGATGGCATTTTGCCTGTTGTTGGTCAAAGACGGGATCGGGCTATTGGAATTTGTCAAAACGCAAGTTTCACCCTCGATGGAAGTTCCCTTCAAATATATTTATACCAGTCTGCCGGTCGGCGCCGCATTGATGTTCCTGCGTCTGGTGCAACAGATGGTTCGTAGGTTCCGGGGAGGTGCTGCTGGTGTCTGAGGCCGGAATGGTTGCTGCCATCTTGCTTGGCGGCTTTAGCGTATTATTCCTGATCGGGGTTCCGATTGCGATTTCCCTTGGCGTGGCGACGGTTCTGGCGCTGATGTATCTGGGAACGCCGACAATGGAACTGGTGCAGGGCGCGATGATCGCCTCAGATTCGTTCCCGTTCCTGGCGGTTCCCTTCTTTATTCTGGCCGGACAACTGATGGAAACCGGCGGTCTGTCGAGGCGGTTGATCGGCGTTGCTTCTTCGCTGATGGGCCATGTGACCGGCGGACTGGCGATGGTTACGATCATGGCCTGCGCGTTTTTTGCCGCAATATCCGGTTCTGGTCCGGCAACGACCGCTGCGATCGGTTCGATCATGATCCCGGCCATGCTCAAGCGTGGCTATACGAGAGAGTTTGCCGGCGCAGTCAGTTCATCGGGCGGTACGCTGGGAATCCTGATCCCGCCAAGTATTCCGATGGTCGTGTATGGCATTGTAGGCAACGTGTCGATCACCGATATGTTCTTGGCCGGCATTATCCCTGGCATACTTGTTGCTGTTGCCTTTATGGTAACTGCTTGGCTGATATCTCGAAAGAACGGCTTTCATGGTACAGGGGAACCATTTTCCGCGATGAAGTTTCTGAAAGCGCTGAACGAAGCAAAAGCCGCGCTAATGGCGCCGTTGATCATCCTCGGCGGCATCTACGGCGGAATCTTTACGCCGACGGAAGCGGCGGTGGTGGCGGTTGTCTATGGCATGCTGTGCGGATTTTTCATTTACCGAGAACTAAAGATATCCGACGTGCCGAGAATGTTGATGGAAACAGCGATGATTACCGGTAGCGTCATGATTATCATCGGTTTTGCCACCGCGTTCGGCCGTCTGATGACAATGTACCAGATTCCGCAGATGGTGGCGACTTGGATGCAAGGCGTGACCAACGATAAATTCCTGCTATTGATGATTATTAACGTATTTTTGCTGTTTGTCGGCATGTTCATGGAGACGGTGGCTCAAATCATCATCCTGACGCCATTATTTATGCCGATGGCTTCTAAGCTCGGTATTGACCCGATCCAGCTCGGCATCGTGTTCGTTATCAACTGCGAACTTGGCTTTTTGACGCCGCCGGTCGGTGTAAACCTGTTTGTCGCGTCAAATATTGCCAAGGTATCGATTGAGCGGTTGAGCAAAGCGGTAATCCCGTTCATCATTGCGCTGTTCGTCAGTGTGGCGGTGATTTCCTATTTTCCGGACATCGCCCTGTGGTTGCCGAAATATTTGAAGTCGATCCGATAGGAAGTGCAGCCAAGCTATTTACACCGGTGAAATGCACAATAATTGCAGCGATGAAGAAAAGCAGCATCCCAGTCGTAAAGACAAGGGGTGCTGCTTTATACTTTCAACTGCACTTATCAAGCTGTTGGGGTCACGCTGTGTAGCGAATCGACAACACTGCACGGATTTTTTTGATTGACGCGGTGATTTTAATCAGAGTATAGTTAATTACAGCCTATGCGGATGCAGGGTTGAAATGATTCGGTGCAAAGCACTAGTCGGAAAGAAGGGTGAACCATGGATCGCCTGAGCGAAACGTACAAAGAGTTTTTGGAAACGGTGCTGGAACAAGTCGATGGAACCATTGTCACCGATTACGAAGGGCGAGTTGTCTATCTCAATAAAAAATACGCCGAAATGCTCGGCGTTGATGTGGCAGCATCCCTTGGCAAACATGTTCGAGAAATCATTCCGCAAACCCGCATGGATATCGTGGCCAAAACCGGGCAAGAGGAAATTGGCTCGGTTCATATGATCAACGGCATTACCCCGGTTGTCTGCAATCGGATTCCGCTGGTCAAAGAGGGAAAAACGATCGGGGCGGTAGCTTTTACGACGTTTCGCAAGTTGGATGAAGTCGCGGGCTTGTTCAGTGAAATCAATCGTCTCAACCTGGAGCTCAAGGAGTACAAATCCGAACTGATCAAATTGCGGGAAACGAAGTACACGCTGGACCAAATTGTTGGTTCTTCTGTTCAATTGAATGCCGTCAAGGAAATTATCAAAAAAGTGGCGCCATCCAAACTGACTGTTCTCATCAGCGGCGAAACCGGTACCGGCAAGGAGCTTTTTGCCCAAGCGATCCATCAATTGAGTCCGCGAAAACATAAACCATTCATCCGCATTAACTGCGCAGCAATCCCCAAAGACCTTTTGGAATCGGAACTGTTCGGCTACGAGGAAGGCGCGTTCAGCGGAGCGAAAAAGGGTGGTAAACCGGGGAAATTTGAATTGGCCAATAGCGGTACGTTGCTGTTGGATGAAATCAACGAGTTGCCGGTTTATCTACAGTCGAAGCTCTTGCGCATCATTCAGGAACAGGAAATTGAACGAGTCGGCGGCGTAAAGACGATCGCACTGGACGTGCGATTGATATGCACGACCAACCGAAATATGCAGGAATTGGTCGCTAATGGCGAATTTCGCGAAGACCTGTTCTACCGGATCAATGTGGTCGAAGTGGCGATTCCGGCCTTGCGTGAGCGCAGTGAAGACATCAGCGAGCTGACGCAACATTTTATCAAAAAAATCAATAGCAATCACGGCTTGGGGATTTCCGGCATCCAGGAAGATGTCCTCAAACTGTTTGCCGCATACAAATGGCCGGGCAATATCCGCGAGCTCGAACATGTCATGGAACGGGCGGCTGTCATGGCTATTTCCGGCGAACTGAATTCCCAGCATTTCGATTATCTGATGCCTCGATTGATCGGTGATATTAGTGTTGAATCCGGAAAAACGGCTGGGTTGGAGCGTGTAAAAACCATAGCGGAAAAGCAGGCGATCCTCAATGCGTTGGCAAATCATCACGGCAATAAAACGCTCGCAGCGAAAGAACTAAATATTCACCGCACAGTGCTTTATAGCAAACTAAAAAAGTACGGCATCGTGTAGCGAACCCGCTACATCGGTGCAGCGACATCACTACACAAAAACCTCCTTTAACGGCTAAAAACAGCCATTAAAGGGGGTTTTTTCATTGGCACGCAAATTGCAATATAGGAAAAAGAACAAGCAAGGAGATAGCACAACGCAAAGATTCTTCGTGTTCAATACGTTCAATGAAAAAGGAGAAGATCAAAGAATGGCGCAAAAACTAATTATTACCGCAGCGGTGACCGGGGCGGTCCACGTCCCCAGCATGACACCCTATCTACCGATTACCCCGGAACAGATTGTTGATGATGCGGTTGCCGCAGGGGAGGCCGGCGCTGCCGTTGTCCACATTCATGCCCGTAACCCGGAGACCGGTCGACCGACCAGCGATTTGAAACTTATGGCTGACATTGTCTCCGGAATCAAAAAACGCTCGGAAATCGTCATTTGCATTACCACCGGCGGACAACTGGGAATGACGCTGGAGGAGAGGATCGCCCCGGTATCGGTGTTCAAACCGGAGCTTGCCTCCTGCAATGCCGGTTCGGTTAACTTTGTATTATCGCCGGCGGCCGAAAAAATCAAGCAACCGATTTATGATTGGGAGATCCCTTTTCTGGCGGGGACGTACGATTTGGTATTCGCCAATACCTTCAAAGGTCTGGAGTATTATGTGACAACCATGAATCAACATGGAACTTTGCCCGAGTTTGAAGTATATGACGTGGGCATGATCAATAACATCGCTTATTTCATCAAGCAAGGCATCGTAAAAAAACCGGTCTATATCCAGTTTGTCATGGGAATACTCGGCGGTATCCCCGCGACAATAGACAATCTGAACTTTTTGGTCAAAACGGCGAAAGAACAAATCGGCGAATTTGAGTGGTCATGCGCTGCAGCCGGCCGCCGTCAAATGCCGCTGACCACTGCTGCTGTGGCGATGGGCGGCAATGTCCGGGTCGGTCTGGAAGACAATATTTTCATAAAGCCGGGAGTTCTGGCCAAATCCAGCAGAGAGCAAGTGGCGTTGATACGAAGCGTTGCAGACGCTCTTGGCAGAGATATCGCCTCCCCTGCCGAAGCGAGAAGCATTTTAAGACTAAAAGGAAATGAAAATGTCGGTTTTTAGCAATAGGATGAAATTTACTAGATAAGGGGATCGACAAAGATGATGCGAAAAATCGGCATAATCGGCGCGGGAACGATGGGGCATGGCATTGCCGAGTCCTTTGCGATGCATGGATACGAGGTGAATTTGTTCGATGTTCACCTTGACGCGTTGGAAAAAGCACAGTCCTTGATCGAACAAGAACTGGCGATGTTAGCGGAAGAGGGCTTGATCGTTCAAGCCGAATTGCCAAAAATCCTGGGGAAAATCAAACTGTTTACCGACCTGAAGCAAACGGTCGGAGACCGCGACTATGTCATAGAATGTGCGCCGGAAAATATGGAACTGAAGAAAAACCTGTTCAAGCAATTGGACGAACTGTGTCCGGCCAAGACCATCCTGGCCAAGCGGTTTTATCTGGTATTTTTAGGCGCTTCTCTATTTGCCAAATACATGGATGATTCCGGCGCGGCCAAAAAGATCGCCCTGGCCATCATGAGCCGGGTGGGCAAAGACAAGCCATTTCCCATGTTGGTGGCGATATGGGTGATTACCTCCATCCTGACCTATGGCGGAGTAAATTTGTGGGTGGTTGCTTTTGCACTGATTCCAATCGCTTTGCCTATTTTTAAAGAAATGAATTTACCCTGGCATCTGTGCCTTGCCCCCTTCATGCTCGGCCTGGGGACGGCTACCATGACGATGTTCCCCGGCACTCCGGCGATTCAGAATATCATGCCGACAAAGTATTTGGGAACGACTGCCGCTGCCGCTCCGCTGATCGGTGTGGTTTCTTCCGTCATTTGTTCTGTCCTTGGGCTGTATTACACCAAATGGGCTTTGAAGAAAACGCAACAGCGCGGCGAATCCTTTGCTCAACCCGATAATTTGACGATTGGCAATGTGGATAAAGTCGAACTGCCCTCGCTGTTGGTATCGATTATTCCACCAGCAGCACTGTTGATTATTCTAAACGTTTTTAAAATCGATATTGTGTATTCGCTGCTTGCGGGGACACTTCTGTGCATCGTATTGTTTTATAAACATATTGGCAACCACTTGGATACTCTGAACAAAGGGGCGGTAAATACTATCCTGCCCCTGGTAAACACCTGCGCCGACGTTGGGTTTGGCAAGGTAGTCGCCGCAACAACCGGTTTTACCATCGCGGTGAATGCCTTGATGGATATTCCCGGACATCCGCTGATTTCGATGGCCGTCGCCACCAATTTGCTTGCGGGATTGACCGGTTCGGGGTCCGGCGGTTTGGGTATCGCCCTGGAAGTGTTGATTCCCAAGTATCAGGCATTAGGGATTAATCCGGAAATCATTCACCGAATTGCCTCCATGTCTTGCGGCGGCTTGGACACTATGCCGCACAATGGCGCAGTAATAACCATCCTGGCGGTATTCGGATTAACTCATAAAACCGGATACAAGCACATGTTCGCCACTTGCGTGGTCGTACCGCTTATAACGCTGGTTCCGGCGATTATGATGGCGATACTGTTTTATTAAAAATATCTTGCTGCCGATATGAATGAAAAATGATAGAGACTTGCATTGCATACCTTGGTGGGGATTGCATGGCAAGTCTCTGTCATTTTTAAGAATCGCTTAAAGTTTTGAGACTAAATGAAATTGGTGGTGATGGCTTTGTTGAGCAGGGATTTTTTCGGCAACGCAGAACATTGAAATGCATAGGATAAGTCCAGTGTCTCGTAATTAAGGGGAATGCTTTGAGATGGATGCCATAAAACCGGAATATTATAAAACAGGGGCAGTCTTCAACAACGTGCTGATTATGCTGGGAATCATGACGGCGGCGACAATGTTGTCGTTTTTTTTCCGGCATGTTGATTTTCACGAATCCAACATCATTATGGTTTATATCTTGGGCGTACTGTTGGTGGCAAAGCAAACGGACGGGCATTTTTACGGCATCTTCGCATCGATCATCGGTGTGCTAACTTTTAATTTCTTTTTTACCGAGCCTTATTATACGTTTAACGTGTATCGACCTGATTACCCGGTAACGTTTGCGATCATGCTGATTGTAGCGGTGATTACCAGTACCCTGACATCGCGAGTCAAACGGGAATTGCAGAACACTTCGCTGCGGGAACAGCGGACGCAAACACTGTATCAAATAGCGGCGAATTTGATCAAAGTGCGCAGTATCAGCCAAATCATCGATGTTGGCAGCAACGGTATCGCTACGATGTTTGGTCGCTCCGTGGTCGTATATGCAGAAGCTACGATCGAGCAGCAGGGGGCGCCGTTTGTTTGCGCGTATCAAAACGATGAACGGGCGGCTGTGCTATCTTCGCATAACGAAGTGCAAGTCGCGGCTGAAACGATGAAAACCGGTGTAATGAGTGGCGCCGGGACCGTCCATTGTCCCGATTCCGTCGCCTGTTACTTGCCGATTAAGGGGCAAAGCGGCGTGCTTGGAGTGATTGGGGTCGATTGTTTCAATAAGACTTTTTTATCTGAAGAACAAAAAAGCCTTTTTGAGGCAGCCACTTCACAAATTGCGCTGGCCCTTGAGCGGGACAGGCTATCGGAAAAGCAACAGAAGGCAAAACTGGACATGGAGCGGGAACGTCTGCGCGGCAATTTATTGCGGGCGATTTCCCATGATTTGCGAACTCCGCTGGCGGGGATCATGGGCGCAACGGCAACGATTCTCAATAATGGAGCGAGGATTGACCCAGCCGTTACCAAAGAATTGTTGCAGAATGTGTATGAAGACGCAGGCTGGCTGGTTCACACGGTGGAAAACATTTTAAGCATCACCCGGATTGATGAAGGCAGGATGGAGATCAAGCCCGCGTTGGAAGCGGTGGAAGAGATTGTATCAGAGGCGCTCTCTCGCGTAAAAAAAATAGCTGGGCAGCATCAGATTGAGGTCGCTATTCCTGATGAACTGCTGCTGCTGCCGATGGATGGGCTGCTGATTGAACAGGTGCTGGTGAATTTGCTGGACAATGCGATCAAATACACGCCGGAAGGATCAATCATCACGTTGCAGGTGAAACGGCATGACGGGGAAATGGTGTTTGAGGTTGCCGATAATGGGCCTGGAATTCCTGAGGAAAACCTGACACAGGTATTCGATCGTTTCTTTACCGCGACGGTGGAAAAGGGGGCAGGGCGACGCGGGACCGGCTTGGGACTGGCGATCTGCAAGTCGATCATCAGGGCGCACGGCGGTGAAATTATTGCATTCAACAATCCGGCGGGCGGAGCGACGTTTCGCTTCTGGTTGCCGCTAAAGGAGCAACAAGATGGACAATAAACCTGTAATCCTGGTTGTGGAGGATGATAAGCCGATACGCAAATTTATCGGCGTTTCGCTGGAAACGCAAGGGTATCGCTGCATCGCCGCCGAAAACGGAAAAACGGCGATTTCGTTGGTGTTTTCGCATAACCCGGACTTGGTGATATTGGATTTGGGTTTGCCTGATATCGATGGGATCGCTGTAATCGAAACGATTCGACCCATTACCAAAGCGCCGATCATCGTGGTTTCGGCGCGCGGGAGAGAACGGGAGAAGGTTGAGGCGCTTGACTGTGGTGCGGACGATTATCTGACCAAGCCCTTCAGTGTGGAAGAGCTGTTGGCGCGAATCAGGGTCGCGTTTCGACACGCAAACCAGAATCAGCATGGCGATGTGCATGCGACAGAAAAATTTCGGGTTGGCGAATTGGAAATTGACCTGGAAAAACGACGCGTGTTTATGGAAAATGAAGAAGTTCACTTGACACCGATCGAATATAAGCTCATGGTGTTGATGGCCAAGCATGCGGGACGCGTGTTGACGCATAATTATATTTTGAACGAAATCTGGGGTAGTTACGCCGGCGGTGACGTTCAGTCCTTGCGGGTGTTCATGGCAAATATGCGCCGAAAAATCGAAAAATACCCGGCGCAACCGAGGTATATCCTGACGGAAGTCGGGGTGGGATACCGCCTGGCGGATGAATAGAACCGGCTGCTAGCAAATAACTGAACTGCAGGAAACCTTGCCAAGAGGTTTCTTTTTTTTTTGCAAATCTTCATGCGGTCTTTATGTCCGTCAGGCGGTTCTTAACGCCATTTTAATCGGAAGTCTGCTACGATGAATCTGAAAACAGTTACGCCACGAACAGGCGAAATCAAGGGAGGGCATATGACGGACAGGACGGTTGCACAGGCAACTTATAAGGAGAAAATTAGCCGAGCGATTCATGCAATGCGGGACAAGGAGTACCAGTTGGCACAACTATTGATCGCAGATGCGATGCGGGACGACGCCGCCGCGCCGGCGGCGCACAATCTGTTGGGCGTGTTGGCCGAACTGGGGGGCGAAACGGCTTTGGCAGGAAAACACTACCGGGCGGCTTATGCGCTCGAGCCGTCGTATAAACCGGCAGCGCGCAATTTGGACCGCATTACCTCCATCCGCTACAGAATGGATGACGTTGCGCCAGACTATGGCGATGGCGTGGAAACAGTCGAAGAGAACAACGGCTATATCATCGAATACGATGACAAAAACATTGGCCGCTTGAAAAAGAAGGGGATATGATGAAAAACCATGACGCGAGCTATGTATTAGTCGCCGGCTGCGGCCGACTCGGTGCGAATATTGCTTCGGTATTATCGGCGCAGGGGAAAGACGTGGTTGTGTTGGACGTTGCAAGTACAGCGTTTCGCAAGTTGTCACCGGACTATGGCGGCTTTTCGATTGAAGGCGATGCAACGGATCTGGCTACATTGGAAAGAGCCGGCATAGAAAAAGCCGGAATTGTTGTCGCTGCTACCAACGATGACAACACCAATGTTATGATCGCGCAAATTGCCAGCAAGATTTTTGCGGTTCCCAAAGTTATTTCGCGACTCTATGACACGGAAAAGGAAATCGTGTATCAAGACTATCCGATTCGGTTGATCTATCCGTCCAGGTTGTCGATTAGCGAATTTGAAAAACTAATGGCGTGTGCAGAAACGGCGGTGTTGAAATGAACATAGTCTTGGTCGGCGGACGTAGGCGGGTTGATTTTTTGGCAAAATCGCTTTTGGCCAAAGGGCACCGCATCACAATCGTTCATGATGATGAGTCGTTTTGCAAATTTTTGTCTCGCACACATGATGCGACGGTGGTTTGTGGTGATGGCAGCAAACCTTACATTCTGACGGACGCAAATATCGAAGGCGCCGATGTTTTGATTGCATTGACCCCCAAAGACGCCGACAACTTGGTCATCTGTGAATTGGCAAAAAAAGTGTACAGCGTCAAGCGAGCTTTTTCCACCGTCAGCAACCCGCGTAGCGTGGAAGTGTTTAAGAAACTTGGCATCAATACGGTAATCAGCGCAACGCATATCGTGGCGGAGATCATCGAACAGATGGCGGCGATCAACGAAATCGCCAATTTTATCCCGCTCGAACAGGGGCAGATCGTGTTGATGGAGATCATGGTGCGGGCAAACTCGCCGATTTGCGGAAAGTCGATCGCCGATATCGGAATTCCCGAACAGGCGATCATCGGTTGCATTTTACGCGGGGCAAATACCATCATTCCGCGCGGCAAAACTACCGTTACGGCGGAAGACAAGCTGATAATATTGTCACCGCCGCAAATCCAGCAAGAAATCATCAAGCTGGTTGTGGGGAGAACTGATATCTGATGAATGTGAATAAGCGGATTGTCGAAAGCTATCGAATTGTGTTTGGCTACATCGGTGTAATTGTGATGATTCTTGCCGGAATCTTGTTGTTGCCGCTGCTGGTTTTGTTGGTCTATCCGGAAGAAATGGAGTATGCGATTCATTTCGTGGTCCCGGCGGCGACGGCGTTGATTTCGGGATTGCTGCTCAGTCTTTTTTTGCGAGGCCAAAGCGATGGTCGGCTAACGCAAAGACAAGATGCGATTATTGTGCTGGCTGTTTGGATCGCGGCGGTGGTTTTGTCTGCCGCGCCGTTTATGTTGTCGAAACAGCTGAACTTTACGCAGGCGATTTTTGAAGCAGTCAGCGGCTGGACGACGACCGGATTGTCCGTTGTTGATGTTGCCGTGACGCCTAAAGTTTTCTTGATGCACAGAAGTATCATGCAGTTTTTTGGCGGAGTCGGCATCGTGTTGGTGATGCTCTCAGCACTGTCAGGCACCTATGGCATGCGATTGTATTGCGCCGAAGGGCATGCCGACAAGCTGTTGCCCAACCTGGCCAAGTCGGCTCGGCTGATTTTATCGATTTATGCAGGATATGTTCTGTCCGGCACACTATTATACGTGGCATTTGATATGCCGCTGTTTGATGCGATCAACCATTCCATCGCGGCGCTGTCTACCGGCGGATTTTCAACCAAAACCGACAGTATTGGCGCATATAAAAGCCTGCCGATCGAATTGACCACGATCATTCTGATGCTGCTCGGGACGACAAATTTTGCCGCCCACCTGCTGTTGTTACGGGGCAATATCAAGAAGTTCTTTCTGATAGGTGAAATTCGCTTTATGCTGATTTTACTGGCCTTTTCGATTCCGTTGGTCGCTTTCGTCGGCTTGAACGATCTTTACGGCAATGCGTCGCAGGGAATCAGGATTGCCGCATTTGAATTCGTTTCCGCTCTGACTACGACCGGGTTTTCCACGGTTTCCTACAGTGATTGGCCGCCGTTTGCGATTTTTGTCATGATTTTACTAATGCTGGTCGGTGGCGGTACGGGTTCAACCGCTGGCGGTCTGAAGCAAAATCGGATCTACCTGATGGGAAAGGCTTTCTACTGGAATCTGACGAAAAACTTCCAACCTGAGCATGTAGTCAGGGAACGCTATATTTACCGACCGGAAGGCAGGGTCTATATTGAAGACAAACAACTAACCGAGACGTTCAACTTCGCGTTTCTATATATGGTGCTGTACTTTGCCGGAGTGGCGATTTTGTTGTCGCATGGTTACCCGCTGCAGGATTCCTTGTTTGAGTACGCTTCGGCAATTGGTACGGTTGGCCTGTCGGTGGGTTTAACGACCGCAGATGCGCCACCACTTGTTTTGTGGGCGGAAATCATCGGGATGTTTGTCGGTCGGCTGGAGATTTATGTGATTTTTGTCGCTGTAATAAAGCTTTATAAAGACGCGAAGCATGTATTGGAGTGATGAAAAAAGTCTTTTGGGAATAAAAATGACTGCTTATGAAACCGACTGCATAGTCGATACAAAAAGCCGACCAGGCAATCGACTGGTCGGCTTTTCAATAAAGCAAGTCACATTCTATCGAGATTGCAACGCTAAGCAGATTCAAATTATGCCGACAAAGCGGTCGGGATAATCGGTGATGATGCCATCGACATCCAGTGCCTTGATATGTTCCCATTCACGCATTTCGTTCACGGTCCAGGTAAAGATCTTTGCACCATGCGGTCGGGTGCTGGAGACCCAGTCCGCATCGAGGTAGTGCCAGACCGGATGCAGATTATCCGTGTCGGTCACCCGAAGCTGCAGCCAGGGATCGACCGGACGTGAGGCATATAGCAGGCCGGTCTTGATCATCGGGTCCAATTGTTTCATCCTAAGTAGTGTCGGATGATAAAACGACGATACGATTACGCGGTCGACCATTCGGCTTTCGCGAATCAACGCCGCAACCTTTTCCTCGATTTTTTCGTGGATGACCGGACCGTTCTTGATTTCGATGTTTACCAACAATTTGGTCGGCGCCGCCCATTGTAGGACTTCACGCAAGGTAGGGATTTTTTCGCCGGCGAACTGCGGGGCAAACCAACCGCCAAAGTCCAGTTGGAACAATTCCTCGCGCGTGTGTTCGCTCAGCCAGCCTTTGCCGTTGCTGACCCGTTCCAGCGCATGGTCATGGCACACGACCACTTTGCCGTCCTTGGTCTGCTGCACGTCCAGTTCGATGCCGTCGACACCCATTTCCAGTGCGGTACGAAAGGACGCCATGGTATTTTCCGGCGCATGTCCCCGGGCGCCCCGGTGGCCAAATATCAACATGGCAGGACCTCCTCATTTGTAATATTTATCGTAATGCTTTTGGCTTACAACGCAATTTCGGCCAGTTGGTCGACAAAATCGACCAAAGCTGCGCGGCAGGCGGAGTCAGGCAGGTTTTTCAGGCATTCCTTGGCCAGAATCCGATGCCGCTCGATCTGACCGGCAAAGTGATAGTTCTTTACCGGGGCATCGCCATCTTGCCAGTCATCGACGAGCTGATATAAAAAACCAAACCGTCGACCGAACTCACGGAACGCAGCGACAGTTTCCGGGGCGGCGCCGGCGCGCAGGGCGCCGACTTCGCAGCAGGCCGACATCAGTCTGGCGGTTTTGCTTTCAATAATTTTGAAATAAAGTTCCTCGGTCATGGTATTCAGACGCAGTTGGTAGATTTCCCCCATACACATCTGTTTGGTAACATCCAGAATGATCTGGAATGTAGGAACATCATCCGACAGCATTAAAAAGGCCTGGGCATAGAGAATGTCGCCGGCCAGAACGGCGACGGTATTTCCAAAGCGACCATTGACGGTAGCTACATTGCGACGGGAATCAGCGGCATCGATGACGTCATCATGGACCAGACTGGCGCTGTGCACCAGCTCAAAGGCGGCGGCGGCGTTGACCAGCGAGGCGGCTGAAGCCCGCGAGTCGGGATTGCCTGCTCCGGCAGCGAGAAATAACAGGGCGGGGCGGATTCGTTTGCCGGGGTGATTGAGAAACTGGCCGAGCACCTCGCGCACTTCCGGCTCGGCGAACTCTTTAGCCATGTTGGCGATTTCCTGCTCCGTCAGCTCCAGCAGCGACTGAACCGGGGCATAGATGGGCGATAAATTCATGCGGTAGTTCTCCTTTAACTTTACATTACAGGCAGTAAGATAAAGATAGTGACTGTCCAGAGGCAATGGGAAATGATGCAGGGAACCAAGTTTTGTTCCCGTTGATAAAGCCAGCCCCAGAACAGACCGGCTGTAAACGCCGCCATGGTCAGCATGAAATTGCCGGAAGCGATATGCACTGCGGCGTAAATGACGGAAGCCAACAGCCAACCGCGCCGGGCGCCGAAGCGCAGGACCAGTCTTTTTTGCACAAAACCGCGCCAAAATATTTCTTCGCCGGGGCTGGTGACAAACAGTAGGATTGAGGCAATCGCTATCGCCTCACCCTGGGTGCGGATGTCGTAAATCGAGGAGATTTGCGGATGGGCAAACGGAAACAACAGCTGCGACAGACTGTTACCGATCCAGAAGATGGCATATAACGACGCAGCGGCGGCAATGCCGGAAAAAATCGCCCGCCAGTTCCAATCCTTGCGGCGCCAAGGCAGCCCGCCGAAACGCAGGGCTAATATTGTCAAGGTAGTGACGGCTACGCTCATTGATAGCCAAAAATTAAACAGTTTCAACGAAAAGGTGACCACCCAGAACAATGCGGCAAGCAGTAGTGAAAAAAACAATGCAGGCATGTTTATAGCCCTTTCCCGACCAACCGATGCAAAGCGACTCCGGCGGTAAGCAAGATTCCGAATTGAAAATGAAACCCGGCCGCCATGGCTTCCAGTTGCAGCAACGCAGTCTGTTTGCCTGCGGCAGCTTCGCCAATCGTCTGCAAAGCCTTTTTTAGCGGCGGTAGCAGCAGTAGCGGCAACAAAGCCGTTAATGGCAGTAAACCGAATGCAATCAAAACGACTAACGATATGAAGGCCGCCAGATACAAAAACCGTTGCAAGCCAAGGCCGGACAATGAGCCAAACTCGGTCGCCGGGGTGATTATGCCGGCTGCCCGATCGTGGGCAATATCACGAACATCATTGCCGTTGAGAATGGCAGAGACCAGAAACCCGACCGGTAGTGAAACCAGCACAGGCAACCAGCTATATTGTCCGGTCTGGATGAACCAGGCAGGCCAGACCATCAGCGGACCCATTAGAAAAAACACGGCGACCGAACCGGCGCCCTTGTATTTGTAAGGAATAGGACCGGCTGTATAGGTGTAGCCGCCAATGATGCCGAGCAGTCCGACGGCAAGGATCTCCAAACCGCGCAGCCAAGCCAGCGTCAGTCCAATGACTGCGGCAAGAGAAAAAGCAATCAGACCGGCCCGCTTCATCGCGACCGGGCGCATGGCGCCGGTAACCAACTGCGGGCAGGTGTGCGCCGACTCGACCGTGTCCACCCCTGAGCGGTAGTCGCCATAAGTGTTGATAAAATTGGTGCCTGCCTGTACGCAGATACCGCCGATGGCAGTTAGCAAAAACAGACCCGGATGAAAATAACCCTGATCCCAGGCCAGTGCAGTTCCCAACGCGACAGGGACAAACGCTGCGGTGAACGACCAGGGGCGCATCGCCATAAACCAAGCTTTCAGCATAAATCATTCCTTTCCATTCTATCATATTATTCGCCGGAAGCTGGAAGAATCCTTGTGCCCAAACTGACGAAACGGTGTTTTTTTGGCAGGACATCGCCCGACCGACAGCGAAAATTCTTTTATGGCTTATTTTACAATCGCTGAAGACCGTTGCCTGAATTATAATTATAAGAAGACCAGCTGTCGACGTTGTCACGATATTTGTCCGCATCACTGCTGGGATGATAACGGCAATCCTTTGCCGGAGCGTTGCGATGGCTGCGGTCTTTGTCAGTCGGCTTGTCCGGTCGATGCCATCGGGGTCGAAGGTCAACCGGCCGGCGCTTGGGCGGAGATCATGCAAAACGAGGGCGGCGAGCTGCATCTTTCCTGCCGTAAATTCGGCGCCGGACCATGGTCGTGCCTGGGTTTTTTAAATGCCCGCGACTTGGTGGCGTTAGCTATGCGTCATACAAGTCCATCGCCGCAAACCGTTTTTGTCCATACCCGAAAATGTGGAACCTGCCGGGAGTCTGTTGACCGGCATTTGATGCAGGAAATCGCCCGTGCCCGCCAGTTTTTGGCATCCGTGTCATCGGCAGCGATTCGTGAAGACGGCGAAACGCCCAAGGATTATCGGGAGGCAAAACGCATGGACCGGCGCGGCTTTTTTGGCGCCTTGTTGTCGACAGGCGTGGAAACGGCGCAAAATGTGTTATGGCCGGAGCAGGGTGTGCGACCGCTCGAAAAGTCCAAATGGCGGGCGCGCCTGCTCAGGGACCGTCCGGCGGTAGAACTGTCAGTGGAGCAGGATTTTTTTCCGGTGTTGTCAATCGATGCGTCCTGCATTGCCTGTGGCTTGTGTGCCAAGATTTGTCCGATTCAGGCGATGACGGCCGAGGAGACGCCGCTGGCGCTGGAATTGTCGCATCAGCCGCTGGTTTGCACCGGCTGCGGCCTTTGTCTGGAGCACTGCCCGACCGGTTCGATTCAGCGTGAAGCGAGCGGAGTCGTGACTGCGAAAAAATTGATTGTCAAAGAGTTTCCCCGCTGCAATGAATGCGGTGAAGTATTTAAACCGGCAGGTAGACAACTGACTTGTTTTGACTGTTTGCTGAAAGGCAGACAAAGCGTGTTTGGTCCGGCGACACCGGAATGAAGGGAGCACTTTCATGAAAGCATGGAACCTGATATCGCTGGCTGAAGCCAGACGATTGGCAATCGATGCGCTTGCCGCCGCGCCGCGGCAGACGGAACAAGTGGGTCTCAGGCAAGCACTGGGGCGGATTGCCGCTTGCGACATGGTGAATACCGAAGATAATCCAGCGTTTGACCGATCGACGGTCGATGGCTATGCCGTTCGCTCAGAAGACCTGGCACCCGCCTCCGCAACCTCGCCGGCAACATTGCGCCTTGTCGGTGAAGTGAGAATGGGGCGGGGTTACGGCGAAAAAATCTCTACGGGAGAGGCTGTGCGGATTCCAACCGGCGGGATGTTGCCTGATGGCGCAGACGCCGTATTGATGCAGGAATATACTGCTGCCGGTCCAGCGGGAACCGTCCTTGCTGGCCGATCGGTGGTCAGGCGCGAAAATATGGTCGTGCGCGGCGATGATGTCACCGCCGGGGCTGTTTTACTTGCCGCCGGCTCGAAAATCGGCGTGCCTGACCTTGGCGTGCTGGCTTCCTGCGGTTTTGCCTGTGTGCCTGTAATCAAGAAACCGGTGGTCACGGTTGTAACGACCGGCGATGAGATCATACCGCCGGAGTCGACGCCGCTGCCCGGTCAGATCAGGGACGTGAATTCTTTTACTTTGGCGGCGCTGGCAGAGTTGGCAGGCTGCGAGGTGATCCAGGCTGAGCGGGTCGCCGACTCGCAAGAAGGGTTGACGGCAGTGTTGCAGGCGGCGCTGGCCACGTCCGATCTGATTCTGGTGTCCGGTGGCAGTTCGGTGGGAGATCGCGACTACACGACTGTCGCGGTAGAAAGTCTGCCGGGGGCGAAAACCCTGTTTCACGGCGTGGCGCTGAAACCTGGCAAGCCGACATTGCTGGCGATGGTCGGACATACTGCGCTATTTGGTATCCCCGGCCATACCGTCGCTGCGATGACCGTATTCCATGAAATCGTTAAACCGGCGCTAGCAGCGCGGCAAGGGATGTCGGTTGACGATGGTCATTTTGTCATACAGGCCCGGTTGGGGACCGAATTGCGACCGGACGCCGAGCGGGATGAAATCTTTCGTGTACGGCTCGAACAAACCGAATCAGGCGTGATTGCTTGGCCTTTGCCTGCCAAATCCGGGCTGGTGACGGTGATGACCCGGGCGCATGGCATGATTTATCTTCCGGCTGGTCATACAAAACTCCAGGCAGGCGATCCGGTGGATGTGCAATTGCTGGTGGAGCGGCTTGGCGGGAATTGGCAGGGGAGAGTGCGATGAAGCAATTGATGGCGGACCCTTCCAGAACCGAGGCGCTGTCGCGGTGGCGAGACTGTCTGGAGCAGGAGGGATGGATGACTTCCTGCAGGCACGAGGATTGCCCAATCATCGATGCGCTGGGCAGGGTCATTGCCGAGCCGGTATTTGCGTTTCGCTCGGTGCCGCATTATGTTGGCGCGGCAATGGATGGCTTTGCGGTGCGGGCGGATGATACGACGGGTCTGTTGCCGGGAGAAGGCAGGCGCTTGTCAGTATTGCCGCCGGGTTCGCCTTGGCGGCCGCAGACGGCCGTGGTCGTTGATACGGGCGATGCCTTGCCGGACGGCACGGATAGTGTGATTATGAAAGAGCATGTTGTGTTCGATGCGCAGCGGATCGAATTTCGGTCGTCGGTATCACCGGGACAACATGTACGAAAAGTCGGCGAAGATATGCTGCAGGGGCAGTTGGTTTTACCGGCGGAGCGGGTTGTCAGTCCGGCCGATCTTGCCGCCTGCCTTGCTGTGGGCGCGGATCGGGTCAGGGTTTTTGCCAGGCCCAGAATTTGCGTTATCCCTACAGGTTCGGAAATCGTCGATTCATCGGATGAATTGCCGTCCGGTTCGATCCGGGATATCAATTCGTACATGCTTGCCGCGTTGTTCGGCAGCTGGGGCGCAGTCGTTAAGCGGCATCCGGTGGTCGCTGACGACCGGGAAGGCTTGTGGCAGGCAATTTCCAAGGTATTGCCGGAAAATGACATGGTTGTAATTAACGCAGGAACCTCCAGCGGCACCGAAGATTTTACCGCGACAGTACTGGCTGGGCTTGGCCGGGTTTGTTGCCACGGCGTTGCGATACGTCCGGGCCGTCCGGTGATTTTGGCAGTGGTGCAGGGAAACCCGGTCGTGGGGCTACCGGGCTATCCGGTCTCCTGCATGTTGACGGCAGAACTGTTTACACAGGAATTGATATATCAATATCAACGCAAGTCAATTCCGCCAAAGCAAACCGTGCAAGCAAAACTGGGCAAGGCTGTTGAATCTCGCCTCGGCGTTGAAGAATTTTTGCGGGTGAGTCTAGATCGTGGATTGCCGCTTCCGCAGGCAATGCCACTAGCCCGCGGCGCCAGTCTGATTTCGACATTGACCCAGGCGCAAGGGTTGTTGCGAATCGGTCCGGATACTGATAAGCTTAGTGCCGGAGAAATTGTTGCGATTGAATTGTTTTGAGAGGGATCGTTGCGGTTGGGTTATGACAGAATCGTTCTGCTGATTGTTGTTGCCACTTCGTTTATGACTCCGGTGATGGGGAGTGCCCTGAATATTGCTATCCCGTCGATCGGACGGGAATTTTCCGCCAGCGCCACGATGCTGAGCTGGATCGCTACCGGCTATATCCTGGCCACAGCCAGCTGTCTGCTACCTGCCGGCCGTTTTGCCGATATTCGGGGACGTAGCCGGATTTACACGGCAGGTATCCTGCTGTTCAGCGCTGCGACGCTGTTGTGTGGCTTAGTCAGTTCAATCGAAATGTTGATTTTCATGCGGGTGATCCAGGGAATCGGCGCCTCGTTCATCTTTAGCACCGGCATAGCGATCCTGGCGAGCGTTTACCCGCCGGAGCGCCGTGGCCGGGCGCTGGGTTATGCGACGGCATCGACTTATGTCGGTCTGTCGGCCGGTCCGGTATTGGGTGGGTTGATCAGTTTTCATTTGGGCTGGCGGCTAATCTTTTATTTGACGGCGGTGTTGGCGCTGGCGATTTTCTTTGTCGCCTGGCGGTTTTTGAAACGGGATGTTGCAACTGCTGCCGGTGAACGGTTTGACATTGCCGGCGGCGCATTGTACATGAGTGGTCTGATAGCTTCGTTGTACGGTTTTGCCTTTCTATTGGAGGGCGTGTTGCCTGTAGGTTTGCTGATCACAGGGTTGGCGCTGTTGGCCGGATTTGTCCGGCTACAACTGAAACGTGAACACCCTCTGCTGGATGTCCGTTTGTTCAGCGAAAATCTGACGTTTGCCTTCTCTAATCTGGCTGCAATGATCAATTACAGCGCCACGTTTGCGGTGGGTTTTCTCGCATCGATGCATCTGCAGCTGGTGATGGGACTGGATGCCCGGATATCCGGTTGGGTAATGTTGTCGCAACCTTTACTGATGGCTTTGTTTTCGCCGTTTGCCGGTCGCCTGTCGGATAAAGTGGAACCGCGTATCGTTGCTTCTGTAGGTATGGCGCTGACGACAGTTGGCTTGTTTTTATTCGCCTTTGTCAATGGGCAGACTGGGTTGACGGTAGTCATGGCCGATTTAGCGCTGATCGGACTTGGGTTTGCTTTCTTTTCATCACCAAACAACAACGCGATCATGGGAGCGGTTGCCAAAGAACAATACGGCGTGGCGGCATCCTCACTGGCGACGATGCGAATGACCGGCCAGGCCGTGAGCATGTCGATCGTTGCGCTGGTGATGGTGGCGGCAGGCGGCAAGACGGCGGTAGGCGCTGAAGCGGCCGGCGTGGTGCTAGGCAGTATTCAGCTTTCGCTAGGAATATTTACGGTTCTGTCGGCGGTGGGAATCTTTTTTTCATTGAAACGGGGACGGGTTCGCTAATTCACGGTTTTCCTATAAGAAAGGGGTTCAAGTTTATGTTGCTCGATTTGTTGGGAGATGCGGCGTTGATTGCTAGTTCCGCCTATCTATTCGGACGCAACCGGTTTATTACCAATTGCGTGCATAATCCGCTACGGCCGAAACATTTTATTACTTTGGTCGCGATTTTCTCGGCGCTTTCGATTATCGGCACCTATCACGGAATACCGGTGGAAGATGCACTTGCTAATACGCGATTGGTAGGAACGCTGATCGGCGGGATTATGGGCGGGCCGATTGTCGGTGGCGCTGTCGGTGCAATCAGCGGGTTGCACCGATATTTGTTGGGCGGCTTTACTGCCGAAGTTTGCGGCATTGCGGCGCTGGCCGGCGGTCTTATGGCAGGTTTGGCCAGACAAAAGCTGGGGATTCATCGCCTGGACTGGAAAGTTGGTGCGATGTTGGCACTGGCTGGCGAGTTCATTCAAAAATCACTGGTGCTTGCCTTCGCAAAACCGTTTGAAGCCGCTGTGGCTTTGGAAAAAGCGATTGCTCTTCCCACTACGGTTGTGACAGTGCTGGGCACCGTTATTTTCATCATTATCATCAAGGATATTCAGACTTCACGGGAAGCACACGGCGCTGATGCAGCAGAACTGTCGCTGGAGATCGCCAGCCGAACCCTGCCGTACCTTCGACAGGGCCTGACCGCCGAGTCGGCCGCTGTTACAGCCCGAATCATCTACGATCTGACGAAGGTAGACTCAGTTTCGATTACCGACGCTCACAATGTATTGGCGTTTGTCGGAGCGGGCGACGATCATCACCGGGTGGGGGAGCCGCTGATGACCCAGTCGACGCGACGGGCGATCGAAGAACGGAAATCGGTTGTGTTTTATACGCCGGAGGATCGCGGCTGTCCGGTTGCCAATTGTCCTTTGAAATCAGGAGTGGCGGCGCCGCTGTTTTTTCAGGGCGGTGAAATTGCTGGAACCATAAAACTATGCCGCACGGAAATCAATGGGATCAGCGAGGTCGACATTCGCTTGGCGGATGGATTGGCGCATCTGTTGTCAGTACAGATTCAGCTGGCCGAAGGCGACAATCAGAAAAAGATGCGGGAAAAAGCTGAATTAAAAGCGTTGCAGGCGCAAATCAACCCGCATTTCCTTTATAACACCTTGAATACGATCATGTCCTTTTGCCGGACCAGCCCGGAAACGGCCCGGACCCTGCTGGCCCATCTGGCGACGCTGATGCAGCGATGCTTTGACAATCAAAGCGAGTTTATCGCGCTCAAAAACGAAATGGATGGAGTGGTCGCCTATCTGGAAATTGCCAAAGCGCGTTTCGGGTCACGGTTAGCAGTAGAACTGGATGTTGACTCCAGTCTGGCGGAGACCAAAATCCCGCCGTTGACTTTGCAGCCCTTGGTGGAAAACGCACTTGACCATGGTTTGTTTCCCAAAGTGAGCGACTGCAGGCTGTTGATCAGCGCACATCTGAATGATGGAGAGGTGCGCTTGTGCGTTGAAGACAATGGAGTCGGGATTCCGACCGAAAAACTCACGGGGTTGTTGATGGAGTCGGAGCGTATCGGGCTTAAAAATGTTTCACAACGGTTGGTCAGCCTGTATGGCGAAAAATATGGACTATCCCTTACCAGCAGACTCAATGAAGGAACCCGGGCTGTCATTCGGATTCCTTATGAAAGTTGGGTGAGCGCGTGAAATTGAGGACGGTGATTGTTGACGACGAAGCGCCGATTTGCGACGAAATCGAATATTTGCTGGGCCAATTCAGCGAGATCGAGATTGTCGGCAAATTTGGCAACGCCTTTGATGCAATCGCTTATATTGCCGAGCATAAACCGCGTTTGATTTTTCTAGATATCCAGATGCCGGGCGTATCTGGACTGGAAATGGCACGTAAGCTGAAAAATGTCAAACAACCGCCGTTGATAGTTATTGTGACGGCGCACCCTGAATATGCTTTGGAATGCTTTGATACGCCAGCAGTTGGTTATATCACTAAACCAGTAACGGCGGAAAAAATTTCTGCTGTCATGGACAAGGTTTTTTCCCTGCAGCAACCCCAACCGATTGCCGGTAAAGCGGAATTGGCCGAGAACAAAATCGACGTCAATAAAATATGCGTGCAGGCCGGCGGGAAAATCGTTCCTCTTGCGATCGAGGAAATCGTACTGGTTGGTGTGAAGGACAAGGATGTCTTTATTCGGACGCGAACGCATGAATACGCCACTGCGTTCAATTTTCAGGATGTCGCGGCATTATTGCTGGATCGTTCGCCATTGCGGCGTAATTTTATTCAGGTGCACCGCCAGTACATCGTCAATGTGGATCGCGTTACCGAAGTGATCCCCTGGTTTCACGGCACCTATTATTTGAAAGTGGATGATTTGAAGCAACAACAGGTGCCGGTCAGCCGCAATCGCATCCGCTTGATCAAAGAGATTATGGGGCTCAAATAGGGAGGTAGATTCGTTTGATTGATTGATGCAGGCCGTGGATTTGGTCCCGGCCTGCATTTTTAATCTAAGCCATTATTTATAAACTGTTTAATGATTTATAATATTTATTTTTAAATTAATATTTTATTATATGAATTGTAATATATTCATAAGTAATTATATCAATCAGATAAATTCTTTTTATGAAATGATTTGCTAAGTTTTTATCTTGAATGCGAAAACGGCGACAGAACTGTTTTGTTCTGTCGCCGTTTTTCTAGCCGGTTAGCCGTGGTTGTCCGCCAATCTAAACCCAATATCAATCGCTTTGGTGTTTTTGTCCTCTGTCCCTTTCGGTACCCGGGCCAAAACCGCCGCCACCAGAGATTCGCGGCTCACCGTCTGCGTCAGCCCCACAATCGCGCCAAGCGCGATGATGTTGGCGAACATGTCGCGGCCGAGTTCTTCCTTCGCCGCCTTCGTGATCGGCAGCGCCACCAGTTTGGCCGGCGTCTGTTTCAGCTCCCGCACGAATGTCGAGTCCACGATCAGGCTGCCGGCTGCGCCGATGCCTGAGCCGTATTTGTTGAACGCTTCCTGGCTCATCGCAAGGAGTACGTCGGCATCGAGCACCTTCGGATAGTCGATCGTCTCATCCGAGATGATCACTTCCGCC
>JAHDPL010000018.1 GCA_018434355.1 Sporomusaceae bacterium
AAAAATTATGAAAGAGCTGATTGCTCATTCTAACTCTGGTCTTCTTTTTTGCGCCATTTCTGGCGCTCTCACGCGTTTTGTGCTGTCTCTTTGTTCAGTTTTCAAGGAACCCCGTCTCACGACGCTTTTATATATTAGCACGCACTTTTCAGAGTGTCAACACCCAAATCGAACATTTTTTACAAAAACTTTTTCACAGCCGGTCCGTTGAGGTAGTCACAGCGCTTTCCTTGCCATGTATCCAGTTCGGTCAGGCGAGTTTCGATCGTCTCGCGGATCTTCCACCAGCCCATGCTCCAGTTGGTAAACAGCGTATTTGCTTCAGGCGCCCGACCAATCAGCCGCTGTACCGCAATGTCCGGCGACAGATACTCAAGAAACGCCATCGCCCGCTCCACGTAATCCTCACAACTGCCGAGTGTCAGCTCACCCCGTTCGTAGAGCTCCGCCAAGCGCGTTCCTTTGACTACATAAAGCGCGTGCAGTTTCACCTGTTGTACATTGAGAGCCGAGAGCGTTTTCGCCGCTTCGACCACATCGATCATTTCATCGCCCGGCAGGTTCAGGATGATATGCGCGCAGACATCAAAGCCAAACCGGCGGCTCTGCAGCGTCGCATCGAGAAATTCCGCCAGACCGTGCCCGCGGTTGATCCAGGCCAGTGTGCGGTAGTTGACGGTCTGCAGGCCGAGTTCAATCGTGATATCGATGCCGCGCCGCTCGCGCAACTCGGCCAGAATATCGAGATATTTGTCGTTCACACAATCCGGACGGGTCGCAATCGCTATTGCTACCACATCCGGCTGGCAGGCCTCTTCGACATAGGCAGCGAACTGCTGCGGCGGCAAATAAGTGTTGGAAAAGTTCTGCAGATAGGCGATAAACTTTTCCGCTTTGTATTTTGCCTGAATATGCCGCCGGTTGATTGCAATCTGCTCGCGCACTGTCATTGATTCCGGCAGGTTCTCGTAGCCAGCGCCAATTTCGCCGCAAAAAATACAACCGCCCACACCGCAGGTCCCATCACGGTTCGGACAGGTGACCGGCAGGCCCACCGGCAACTTATAGACTTTTTCGCCATATTGCCGCCGCCAATGCTCCGATATCATCAAGTACCTTGAGTTCACGTTTCATCCTCCAAAGGGAAATCCTCCGCTGCAATAACCCGCCAACGCAGCTTTGCCTGCGTCAGATCAAATGCGATTGGCGTCGGTCCGCTCAGTTCGGTTCCGCCTGTCTGCAACCACTTTGCAACATCCACCGCAAACACTTCCAACGGAAACTTGCGTTTGATTTCCCGCCAGTTAGTGAAGCGATAATCGTCAATATAGCATTGCATTATGGTTTCATTTCGCCAAATATTGTTTTTCGTAGTTTCCCAGCGTTGCCGGTTCCAGTCCAGCGCCTCACCCTTGAGTGATTTTCCCCCGTCGCAGATCGCGTCATATTTCAACAGTTCCACTACCCAGGTTTGTTGTTCCGGCGTGAACCTCCCGGCGAACTCGCGGAGACAGTCAAGCACGCGGTCGGGGCTGTGCGAACTGCCAAGCAGACCTTTTTCTTCCCACCAAAGCATCAACTCATGATAAAAAAGAAATGCATCGCCGGCGAAAATTTTTACCAGGTAAGCCAGCGTTTGCGGAAACCTCCCGCTATTATAAGTCTGGTTAAAGACCTCTTCCAATTGTTTTAGTTGCCGGATCTCGGCATAAGACACAAATCGGTTGGCGAGGATTTCATAGGGCGGATGGTCAAGATAAACCATGCCATAGTCCTCTGCCTGCGAGCGCAGCGGCGTGCCAGGCAACATCTTGAGAAAACCGAGTTGCAACATCTGCGGTTGCAATTCGTATACAGCGTTAAAAGACTGCCGAAACTCCGTCAGTCCTTCAAATGGCAAGCCAACGATCAAATCCAGATGCAGGTGGATGTTTTGCGATCGCAGCAGCGACTGCACGTTTTGCCGCAGATGAGCCCAATCGTTTTGACGGCCAATCGCCCGCAACGTATTTTCACAGGTCGACTGCACACCGATCTCAAACTGGAACAATCCTGCCGGAACGGTTGCCAGCCATTCTATCTCGTCCGGCCGCAAACGGTCGGCCACGATCTCAAAGTGAAAATTCGTCGAGCCCGACCGCTCGGTCAGAAACCGCCAGATTGACTGATAGTGCGTCGGCATTACATTAAAGGTCCGATCGACAAACTTGACCTGCTGTACTTGATGATCGATAAAAAACTGCATTTCCCGGCAAACTTTATCGACGCTGCGATGCCTGACTCCCCTGGTCGAAGCCGAAATGCAATAGGAGCAGGAATACGGGCAACCGCGCGAGCTTTCATAATATAGAATACGATTGCCAAGCTGCGACAATTCGGCTTCAGTATAAGGAAATGGCAGCGAATCCAGGTCCTGGACATAGCAGGCGCCGCCGTTTAACTCAATGCCTCCCGCTGATCGGCATGCGATGCCAGGTACAGCGATCATTTTTCGCTGTGCCAATTGCGTCAAAAGTTCCGGTACGCTTGCCTCACCTTCACCTTGTACGACATAATCAATACACAAATGCTGCGCCAAAATTGTCGCCGCATCTGCTGAAACTTCCGGTCCGCCCAAAATGATTACTATGCCAGGCAATGCTTTTTTCAGAGCTGCCGCTAGTTTTAAGGTCAGTTCCCGGTTCCAGATATAACAGGCAAGACCGACGACATCTGGCGTCTGTCCGGCGATGTTCGCTAAAACCACCAGCAAATCCTGGTTAATCGTGTACTCTTTCACCGCCACGGTTTTTCCCTGAGCGCGGCAACTGGCCGCGATCGAGTACAGTCCGAGCGCCGTATGGATATATTTCGCATTCAGACTGACCAACAACACTTTCAATTCATTTCCCCCAACCGAGGCGAAGAGTGGCCTTTTTGCCGCGCCTGTATTATGATTATTATAGCTCGCAAACAACAGTAGTACAAAGGAGTGTTCCGTTCATGCAAAAAAAACCATCCCCCTTGTTCGCTTTGGTCGTCGGCGCAATGTTGTTCTCCTGCTCCGGCGCTGAAACCGCCGCAGCTACCAAGCTGCCTTCCCGCAGTGAGCTTCCTACCGAATCCAAGTGGAATCTCAGCGATATTTATCCTTCCGACGAAGCTTGGGAAAAGGAATTCGAGCGCCTGAAAAATCTCGGCAGCCAAATCGCGGCTTATCAAAACAAGCTGGACCAATCGCCCCAAACCCTGCTCGAGTGCCTGCAGGCCCGCGATGAGATCGGCATCGCCAGTGGAAAACTGTTCGCCTACGCCAGAATGCATCGGGATGAAAACACAGCCGACAGCAAGTATCAGGCCATGACCAGCCGCGCCGAGACTTTGCTCGCTTCAGTCGGCGCCGCCACTGCGTTCATCGAACCGAATATTTTGGCAATGCCGATAGAAAAATTAACCGAGTTCAGGCAAGCTGAAGCGGGACTGGCGCCGTACAGTTTTTATTTCGACAACTTGCTGCGGCAAAAGCAGCATATCCTTTCCCCGGCGGAAGAGGCCCTGTTGTCGAAGATCTCCGAAGTAGGCGACGCGCCGCAGACGATTTTCACCATGCTGGCCAGAGCCGATATCAAATTTCCGGAAGTCAAAGATGAACAGGGGCGGCTTGTCCAGCTAAGCGAAGGACGCTACCGCAACTTTGTCATGTCAGCCGACCGTAGCGTCCGGCAGGAAGCCTTCCAAAAACTGTTCGGCACCTATGCCCAGTACCGCAATACGCTGGCAGCCACTTTGGGCGGTAGCGTGAAGAAGAATATCTTTTATGCCCAGGCCCGCAAATATGATTCGGCAATTGCCGCGGCGCTGGAACCGGACAATGTCCCCGTCTCGGTTTACAACAACCTGGTTGACACTGTCAATGAAAACTTGACGCCGCTGCACCGTTATGTCGCTCTGAAGAAAAAAGCCCTGAAACTTGACGAAATGCATATGTACGATCTATATGTGCCGTTAGTACGTGATGTTCACATCACGATGCCTTATGACGAAGCGCGCAGCCTAATCAAAAAAGGACTGACGCCACTCGGCGAGGACTACGGCGTAATACTTGACAAAGCGCTATCCTCACGCTGGGTCGATGTTTACGAAACCAAGGGAAAACAAAGCGGCGCATACTCCTGGGGAGTTTTTGGCGCCCATCCGTTCATCCTGATGAATTACAACAACCGGTTGGAAGATGCGATGACGCTGGCGCACGAACTGGGCCACTCCCTGCATAGCTATTACAGCAACGCAACTCAGCCTTACGCGACACATGACTACACGATCTTTTCGGCCGAGGTGGCTTCGACTACCAACGAGACGCTGTTACTCGACCATTTGCTGAAAACGACCAACGACCGCAAAAAGAAAATGTACCTGCTCAATGAATATCTGGAGTCAGTCCGCACCACCGTGTTCCGTCAGGCGATGTTCTCCGAATTCGAACGCGATCTTTACGCCCGGGCGGAAGCCGGTGAAGCGATCACCGCCGATATGCTGGATGACATGTGGCACAAATTGAACATCAAATACTACGGACCGCAAATGGTCGTCGACAAGGAAATCGTCGGCGAATGGTCTCGCATCCCTCATTTCTATTACAACTTCTATGTGTATCAGTATGTCACCGGCTTCTCGGCCGCCAATGCCCTTGCCGCTCAAATCCTCAGCGAAGGCGAGCCGGCGCGTGACCGTTATCTGGGTTTCCTGAAAAGCGGCGGTTCCGATTACTCGATCGACCTGCTGAAAAAAGCCGGGGTGGACATGTCTTCGCCGGAACCGATCAAATTGACCATCCATCGCTTTGAGCGCATGCTGGGCGAATTGGAAAAATTGCTGCAGGAATAGGAAAAGCGACAGTATAAAACCAAATTAACGACGCCAAACAAAAAGGCTGCCCGGGGCAATTGATATGCTCCCCCGGGCAGCCTTTCATATATTCCCGATCAGCATCGGCGAATCGACTTCATGTTTCAACCGGTTGCGCAGACCCGACTGCAAAGCCCCCGCGTAACAATAGGCACAGCCATGCAGGCAGCTATCGTAGAATCCGATATCCTTGCTCTGCAGGCAACCACACTCCCGGCGCTGCGACCGATCCTTGCCCGCTTTCACCTGAATGCCGAACAGCCTGGCAATCAATTCACCATCGACACACTTGCCAGATGTTATGCCAAACGGTATCAGGTCAATATTTTCCGCGCAACTAAATACCGGAATATTGTACCGTCCGGCCTGTTCACTCATGAACCTGCACAATGTCGACAGTTGTTCTGGCATACACTCCGGCTTTATCGCAATTCCCTGCGCCTGCAATCGTTTAAAATTCAACGAAGCCTTGCGATAATCATCGACAATACTGACAACAATTCGACGGGTCGCACTTTGCAGTCGTTCCAATATATAGCCGAAGCGCTGCTGATGATAAGTTCCGTCCGTCTGTGAACTGAAAACCACCGGATCATACCGCCAAATTACCCGGTCTGGGCCAATTCGCTGCGCAAGCTGCAAAAATGTCTCAATACAGCTCTCAAGTTCCGGCACGCGCGGTTCAAACAAAATTCCGTAACCATTGAGTGTGTACTGAAAATAATAACGGTAGCCCAACGCATCAAGTTCCGCTAGTCGCGGCAATAGAGGCTTTGCATCCTTAGTCCAGAAAACCAGCGCATCAACGTCCTGCGGTTGCAGGGAAACCCGCGCCACCTGCCGCCGGTTGTAGGGATTTACGCATAGGCAATACTGCTGATGAACCCGCCGCATAAACCACTCGCTATAGAACGCAGGAATATCGGTGCGACGACTGGCACTGATGATCACTTTCCTGAAGAATCCAGCCTGTTTTCGACAAAATAAGCCACTACTTCCGGCATCGTATCTACCCGGCATTTCTGCCGGTGTTTGACTTCTTTTGCGGCTAATCCCGCCAGCCCTGACGGAATCGACCAGCCTGTCAGTTCCGACAATCGAGTCAGCAAGACCAGCGAGGCATCTACTGAAACCGGTTGGTCTGGCAGCAGCGCCTGCAATACCGTATCGGCAAATTTGAAGGGGCTGGCAGTGCTTAGGACAACGGTCGGCGTTACATCCTGCGTTTGCGCCTCATAAACTTCCGCCACATTCCAGGCGACAGCCGTGTGCGGGTCCAAAAGATAGCGTTGCTGCTGCCAGACTTGACGGATTGTTGCCAAAGACGCATCAGTTGACGCCCAGTCTGCCCAAAATGTTGCCTGAATCTTGGCCAAAGTCTGCGCGTCGATTGCATAACGCCCCGTAGCATTTAGTTGCCCCATCCAGGAACTGACCTTGCCAGTGTCACCGTCTGTCGCATGATACAATAGGCGTTCCAGATTGCTGGAAATCAAAATATCCATCGAGGGGGAAATCGTTTGATGAAACGGCCGGTTTCGGTCATATACGCCGGTCCGCAAAAAGTCAGTCAGCACATTGTTGTCATTGGAAGCACAAATCAGCCGATGAATCGGCAAACCCATCTGTTTGGCGTAGTAGCCCGCCAGAATGTTGCCAAAATTACCGGTCGGCACGACAAAATTTACCGGAGCACCGCATAGAATCTTCCCTGTTTTACACAACGACTGATAAGCGCTGAAATAATAGGCAATTTGCGGCGCCAAACGACCCCAGTTGATCGAATTGGCCGAAGATAGCTTAAGATTTTTTTTCGCCATCAGTTCACGCATCTGCACTGACGAAAAAATTTTCTTCACGCCGGTCTGTGCATCATCAAAGTTACCTTCAACAGCGACAACGCCCACGTTGTTTCCATCCTGGGTCACCATCTGGGACCGTTGCACCTCGCTGACCCCTTCCGACGGATAAAAAACCAGAATTCGTGTCCGCGGTACGTCACGGAATCCTTCCAGGGCAGCTTTTCCGGTATCGCCGGACGTCGCTACCAAAATCAGCATATCCGAGCTCTCGGCCGTTTTTTTCAAAGCCAGGCTCATCAAATGCGGCATGATTTGCAGCGCCATATCTTTGAATGCACTGGTCGGCCCGTGCCAAAGTTCCAGTACGTGCCGTTTTCCCACCGGAACCAAAGGAACTGTATCCGAAACATCGAATTTATCGGCTGCATAAGCAGCGGCTGAACATTGTCGCAGTTCTTCCGGAGTATAATCCGGCAGAACTGCAGCCAAAACCGTTGTTGCAAGTTCAATATAGCCAACCCCCGTCCCAGTAGGAACAGGTAAAACCGGTAAAGTCGACGGAACATACAATCCGCCATCCACGGCAATCCCACTGCGGATCGCCTCCGCGCCGGCAACCGTCAAGCCGCCGCCACGCGAACTTTTGTAATTCACTGAACCATTACTCCTTTCCTGCTCCTGCTACCTGAATCGCCTCTACTGCACCGCCATTGTAACGGGTCAGGATTTCCGCGCAGTATTCGAGGATTTGACACAAATCCGTCTCGGCGGTTCCGCTGCCCGCAAACACGACCGACAGCAGGTTTTTGGTCGCCAACGATACCGCTGTCCGCCTCGAGTCGGAAGTGGGATTGCCAAACACGCCCAACGAATCAGTCAGAAAGGGCTTGCCATCTGTCGAGACCTGATTGCCGCCAATATTGACATACATTCCGCCATGTTGACGCTTGTAACGAATATCGCCTTCAATTTTGTCCAGATCATATAATCCGAACGGCATCAGATATTTCAATGAGCAATAGTTGCTGGCGTCTACTGCGCTATTGACATAATAAACGCCTTTGTGCTGCAAAACACGTCGCACCAAAGACTCAGACGCCGGACGGTAACGTGAAGGGTCAAAATCAAGCTTCTTATACATCGTACGCACAGCAAGGATTGGCGGCAACTTTGTCAGCGCTTCAATATTGTAGATCTTTGCCACTTCATTCTGCAGTTTTAAAAACTCCTGGCTCAAAGCCGGTGAAGATCCCACAATATTCACGTCGCGAATCACCACGCAACCAATTCGGCAATCAGGACAGGACGCCAGAATACCGTCGTCAATCGTCAGTTTCACACTCATTCGCCAATCACCACATTCCCTGTTTTTCGCGTCGATCAATCTTTAGCTCGATTCAGCACATAATTATAGCGTAATCAGTTCATAATCCAAAGAGCCCATTCCCACTTTCGCCGCATGACGGATCTGAATCGTCGCATCATTATGGGCATGTGCTAGTTCAGCCAACGTTTTGCCATGTTGCGCAGCAGTCAGGTCTAGGGAAGCCTGATCGACCGCCACTGGATCGAATGAGGCAACAATGCCGATATCGGGAATGCACTTCTCCTGGTTTACGCTAAAACAATCGCAGTCGTTTGTCATATCGATCAGCACATTGATAAAGATGCTTTTACCCGCTTTATTCTTTACGATTCCATAGGCGTGCTCCGCCATGCTTTTCTGCGTAAAACCCGATTCGGCGTTCCAGTCGTATTTTACTGAATCAAACCGGCACACTGCCAGACATTCACCGCAACCGATACATTTTTCCGTCAGGATGAACGCCTTGCCGTCCTGTTCGATAATCGCATCCTGTGGACACCACTGAATACATTTCTGGCAATAACGGCATTTGCCCGCGTTGATTTCCGGCTTCATCGCCGAATGTTCACGCATTTTCCCCATCCGGCTGGCCAGTCCCATGCCGATATTTTTGATACAGGCGCCAAAACCGGTCAAGGGATGTCCGGTAGCATGTGAAACCACGATCAGTGCATCGGCGCCAACAACTTCGCGGGCAACTTTTACACTCTTATGCAATTCTCCATTGATTGGCAATTCATATTCTGTGTTTCCTGTAAGTCCATCCGCCATAATGAATGGTGCGCCGGTTTGCTCAATGCCAAATCCGTGCTGCTGGGCATGCAGGATATGTTTGACGGCGTTTTCCCGTTCTCCTTTATACAGCGTCGAGGTCTCTGTTAAAAACGGTTGGCCGCCGGCCGCTTTTGCCAAGTCAACAATCCGCCGGATCAAAGCAGGCTTTACATGCGTTGTGTTATGCTTTTCACCGACATGAAATTTGATCGCGACAAAGTCCCGCTTGGCAACGATCCGGTTCAAATCTGCCGCATCATACAATTTTTGCAACGCCTCAACCTGAGCTTCCACAGAGGCGCCATCTTCGACCTTTGCCAAAAAAACCTGGGATTTCATTAATTTATTCCTCCCGTATTATGCATTCTGCTTAAAAAGTGGAGCGCGGGCTGCCGCGCTCCAAAGACACTCTACTTGATACTTGCCAGATTCAAAAGTCCAGCGACATCAATTTCGCTTTGACATGCGGCACAGCTTTTACTTCCGCCAGCAACTTGTCTGCATCTGCTTGACTGCCGCAAATCTGCAACAAAATCATCCCGCTGTTGGAGCATGTTTCTAGGCCCGCGTCATGTAATCCAAGCCGGAAACGGATATTACAACCATTAGTTGTCAAGATTTCCTGAACCTTCGTAGCCGTTTCCACACGGTTTTCCTGCAAGATCGCCAAAATGTAGCCACATTGTTCCATCATTGCAACGCCTCCTGCCATTTTTCTTGACTACTTAATATGTTTCTTTTCTCCATTGCGAAAAAAATTCCTGCCTGTCAACCTAAATTGACCCAGCCACGATAAACAAGCCCTCGCATAACATCCATCGTGATTTGCTCGTCTTCGAGCAGCAACTCCGTCGCGTCCGCCGCCCCGATGATGATTGGTTTCCCCAGGCTCATGCAAGCGATCGCAGCATGCGACGACAGACCACCTTCTTCCACGATCAAGCCGGCCGATTCTTCGATCAGTCCGATATGCTCGGTGTCGGTCCCGGCAACGACAACAATTTTATTACGGGCGCGTTTGTTCATGTCAAACAGGGATTTAACGATAGTGACCCTGCCACTGACAATCCCATTGCCAATCCCCTGCCCTTTGAGAATGATATCGCCCACAGTGATCAGTTTTATCGAATTATAGGCGTTCGGTAAATCCATATTGCCGAGTACGCCGACAACCGCATCGCCTTCTCTTAGGTGATTTCCTTTTAATGCAGTATCGACTGCCAGCTGCATCACATCCTCCTGTCTGAGGGTCCGTCGGCTAAGCAAGGGCTTGACGCCCCAAGCCAGTCGCAGTTGCCGGATCACATGTGGATGCGGGGAAACGGCAATGACCGGCAAGGGTTGACGGAATTTAGCCAACATTCTTGGCGTAAAGCCGGTTTCGGTCGGCACCAGAAAAGCCAGGGCCTTCATTACTTGGGATGCGTGCACTGCCGTCGAACAGAGTGCGTCAGCTACCGGGCTGGCCACCACATGGCCGATGCGTTTTTCATTGCGGACAGACAATAGCTTTTCTTCTTCCAGTCTCGCCGCACTCTTCAATGCCGCCAGCACATCCAGCGGAAATTTATACGCAGCGCCGCCGGTCGTCACAGCGACGCCGTCAAACCCTTTGTGTAGGGACTTATTAATCAGTTCCTGTCCTTCTACCCCGGATTCGGCCATTGTTTCTTGGACAGACCCAGATACGAACAGCGTCTTGCCGTTCTGCGAAGCACGCAGAGCTACCGCCGACAGCGGGCAACCCGGTTCAATACCAACCATCAAGGCGCCGTCGATAATCAGTCCGTCGGCTATTTGCAAGGCTTCTTCCATATTGGTTGCGTTGTCTGTGATACGGGCAAACAGCATTAGATTTGCCTCAACTGCATCGAGCACCCGTCGGATTTCAATCAGAGACTGCGAATCAGGCGCGGCTGCCACAATCACGCAATCCATACCCGACTTGATCGCCATTTCGGCCGCCAGCATCCGCTTCTCCGTTGTCGCCTCAACAATCTCCGCCATAAGCACGGGCAGCATTCCGGTATCGTTGGCCGCCTGGCGAACAGCCCGAACTTTTCTGGCCCATTGCGCAGCATCTTCTGTGCGAAGCGCCAGACTGGCGCCATCCAGGCCTTTTTCGAATAACGCTTGCAAGGTTCGGATGTTCCACTCGTCTTCCACTTGAAGAATGATTTTAGTTGCGCAGCAATCTGCCGCTTCCGGTGAAAGGACCGGTGAACTGCCTGATACATAATAACCGCTGCCGCCGCGCACTTCGATCAGGCCGACATACTCTAGCGCGCTCAATGCTTCCCGAACCGAGGAACGACTAGTGCCAAACTGCTCGCACAATTCCTTTTCACTCGGCAATTTTTGACCGCGGAAAAAGCGGCCGCCTTCAATCCCCTGTCGCAAAAAATCAATAATCACCCGATATGTTTTGACGTTGGGTTTTTCAACATGGTCTTTCACAAGCCGGTCCTCCTCCTAAACGATACGACACTATCATACTTTTTATAATTCATGTTCGATTTGATTTTCCCTGCCAAAACCTGATCAAGTTTTATATTCTCTCTTGGTTTCTGTTTCAGATTAGTGTATAATTTAAATATCTGATTAATCAGATAAATTGGTCTGACATATCTTTTTTCCCGATTCAATTTCGAAGTATTTGTCTGATGAATTATTTTCAGGAGGGTTTTATGAAACAAAACATCGCGGAAGTCCTGCTTCAGCAGCATAGCCACCCCGTCCATGTAAACCTGGCGATTCCTCGACTGGTCGAAACAGCAGTTTGTCGAGGCGAAGGCCTGCTCAGTAGCACCGGCGCATTGCGCGTAACAACCGGCAAATACACCGGCCGTTCGCCCAATGACAAATTCATCGTCGATACCGCCGATGTTCGCGATGCAATCTGGTGGGACAACAATTTGAAAATTAGCGAAACCAATTTTGCGAAACTGCTGGAGAAGGCGCTTGCCTATCTTAAAGACAAAGAGTTATTCGTATTTGAAGGTTTCGCCGGAGCCGATACCGGTCACACGTTACCTGTCCGCGTCATCAACGAATATGCCTGGCAGAATATTTTTGTCCAGCAGTTATTTTTGCGCAGCAGCGATACCGGCTGGGCCTTTCCAAACGAACCGGGGTTCACCGTACTCTGCGCACCCGGCGTGACCGCCGATCCGGCGCAGGACGGAACTAATTCGGAAGCTTTCGTCATCATCAATTTTGCCAGCAAAATCGTTTTGATCGGTGGCACACAATACGCCGGCGAAATGAAAAAATCAATTTTTTCCGTCTTGAACTATCTGTTGCCGGAACAAGGCATTCTCTCGATGCATTGCTCGGCAAACCAAGGTTCGAACAATGAAGTCTCCTTGTTCTTCGGCCTGTCCGGAACCGGAAAAACTTCTTTGTCCGCCGACCCTGATCGGTTCCTGATTGGCGATGATGAGCATGGCTGGGCCGAACACGGCGTCTTTAACTTCGAAGGCGGCTGCTACGCCAAGTGTATCAACCTTACCCACGAGAATGAACCGCAAATCTGGGATGCCGTCCGTTTCGGCGCAGTACTGGAAAATGCCGTCATGGACCATGCAACCCGCGCCGTTGATTTTGCCAGTGAAGAAATTACCGAAAACACCCGCGCCGCCTATCCGGTTCATTTCATTCCCAATTGCATTTATCCCGGCGTCGGCGCTCATCCCAGCACAGTCATCTTTCTGACCGCAGATGCTTTCGGAGTTTTGCCGCCGATTGCCAAGTTATCGCCCGAACAGGCAATGTATTATTTTCTCTCTGGTTATACCTCAAAACTAGCAGGAACCGAGCGCGGCATCACCGAGCCCCAGGCCACGTTTTCAGCCTGCTTTGGTTCACCATTCCTGCCACTTCACCCTATGCGCTACGCCAGTTTGCTGAAGGAAAAAATCGCCCAGCACAACACCCGGGTATTTCTGATCAACACGGGCTGGCAAGGCGGCGCCTACGGCGTCGGCAAACGAATCAGCATCCAGTTGACCCGGCGGATGGTCGCTGCAGCTATGGATGGCTACCTTGATTACGTCGATTACGAGTTGCATCCGATATTCAACCTGATGATTCCCGCCTCCTGTCCCGGCGTACCCGACGGAGTTCTGCAACCACAAAGTTCCTGGGCCGATCCGGCGGCATACCACAAAGCTGCGGTGCATTTGGCCGGCATGTTCGACAAAAATTTCCGCAAGTTTTCCGGTATTCCCAGCGAAGTCATCAATAGCGGCCCCTTTTCACTGGACAAGATCGGCAACGCAGTCTGACCAACCGTTTTAGAAATTTAAGAAGCCGGCCCGATGGTGGGTCGGCTTCTTTTTTCAGTTCGCCTATAGATCGGCTACGTCGGCAAACAGCTCGCCCGCCTGTCGAACGTCAACATTTCCTCCGCTAAGGATCACGCCGACACGTTTTCCCTTAACCGGCAACAGCCCTTTAAACAAAGGCGCCAATGCCGTTGCGCCCGATGGTTCGACAACGATTTTCATCCGGGTCCACAGATAGTACATCGTGTCAAGAATATCGGCATCTGAAACTGTAATCATCTCATCCACGTTTTTTTGAATCGCCGGAAAGGTAATCGACCCCAATGATTCGGTGCGTAGTCCATCGGCAATCGTTTGTGGATTGCGGATTTTTTGCAAAGTCCCGGTTTTGAAGGAACGGGTCGCATCATCGGCGGTCGCCGGTTCCACACCGATGATTCGGCAATCCGGCAAAGTATTGCGGGTATATACGGCGCAACCGCTGAGCAGTCCGCCACCACCGCAGGGAACCAGCAACATGTCCAGGCTGAATACTTCATCGATAAGTTCGCGGGCAGCAGTTCCCTGCCCGGCGATCACATCCGGGTGGTTGAACGGCGGGATCAGTTCGTAGCCATGTTCCGCCATCAACTTAGCTGCCAGATCTTCCCGGTTCATCGTCGCCCGGTCGTAAGTAACGACTTCAGCGCCATACTTGCGGGTAGCCGCCAGTTTTACCGCCGGGGCATCCGATGGCATGACCACTGTCGTTTTCACCCCTAGCAAGCGTCCGGCCAAAGCTACCGCCTGTGCATGGTTGCCTGAAGAATAGGTTATAACACCGCGAGCTGCAGCTGCAGGCGACAAACGACTGATCGCATTATAAGCGCCACGAAATTTGAACGCGCCCATCCGTTGAAAGTTTTCGCACTTCAAAAAAACCGTATTTCCCGTCACTTCATCGAGCGAACGGGAAGTTAATACCGGCGTACGATGCGCCACCCCCGCCAGTCGTTCCACCGCAGCCAAAACGCCCTGATACAAAGGATCCATTAATTTTCCTCCTCTCAAAATCAAACCATTCTCACTAATGGTAAAGGACATCAGGAAACAGACGGCGAATCTTTTCCCAATAGCAACTCAATACCAATCTAGAATAATATTTCCCGCTCACAAGGCGAAATCCCTGTCGATCACAAAATTTTCGAGGTGTATTTTTTTGTTGATAGCGATTGCCCAAATGGAAATCACGCCTGGCCGACCCGATCTGAACGCTGCAAAGATGCTCCGCATCATCGAACAATGCCGCCATACCAACATCCATCTGTTGCTGTTTCCCGAAATGTCGATCCCAGGCTATCTGTTGGGCGACACCTGGGAACAACCTGCATTTTTACGCGACTGCGAATATTGGGGCAATCAGGTTGTCAAAGCTTCCGGCAATCTTTGCATCATGTTTGGCAATGTCGGCGTAGATTGGCAAAAAACCAACGATGATGGCCGCGTACGAAAATACAATGCATTCTTTGCCGCACAAAACGGAGTTTTGCTTCGCAGTGACGGGTTCCCTTACCCGTTCCGCATCAAAACCCTGCAGCCCAACTACCGTGAATTTGATGACGACCGTCATTTCTGCAGTTTACGCAAACTCGCCCAGGAGATGCGATTGCCCGCCGAAAATTTACTGCTGCCACTATCAATCTCCGTTGATGGCCGCACATTACAAGTCGGCTGTTTGTTGTGCGAAGACGGTTGGAGCGACGATTATGCGTTGAAACCAGTGCCAATCCTTAGCCAGAATGGCCCAATCGATTTGTTTATCAACCTGTCCTGTTCGCCATTCACGTTGGGCAAAAACAACAAGCGCCACCGGGTTTTTTCCCGTATGGCCCGCGACGCAGCCGCTCCGTTGATCTACGTCAACAACATTGGAATCCAGAACAATGGAAAAACCATCTATACATTCGACGGTTGCAGCACAGCCTATGGCATCAACGGTGAAACGTTGCTGCATTGCCAGCCGTTTAGCGAACAACTCTGTTCGATAAGCCTGGAAGAACTCATCCACCCTTCGCCATCGTCTCAAGTTGCTGTTCCCAATGACATTGGCATCGACAGCATCTTCGATTGTCTGGAATTCGGCGTAAGAAGGTTTTTGCAACAAACCGGCCTGACAAAAATCGTGGTCGGGGTTTCCGGCGGTATTGATTCCGCAGTTGCGGCAGCATTATACGCACATGTCCTCGGGCCTGAGAACCTGCTACTTATCAACATGCCGAGCCGTTTCAATTCGAGCACCACCATCAATCTTGCCCATCGATTGGCAACAAACCTCGGCTGTCGTTGCGTCGACATCCCGATCGGAGAATCTGTCGAGTTAACGCTCCGGCAGATGGAGTCGGCCGGATTGGCGCTGTCGCCGTTCATGCAGGAAAACGTCCAGGCCCGCGACCGCTCATCCCGTATACTGGCGGCGGCTGCGGCAGCCTTTGGCGGCGCCTTCACCTGCAATGCCAACAAAAGCGAGTTGACAGTGGGGTATTGCACATTATACGGCGATGAATCGGGCTTCTTGGCTGCCCTGGCCGACTTGTGGAAACATCAGGTCTATGCGCTGGGGCACTATATGAATCAACGGATTTATGCCGCAGAAATCATTCCGGCTGACGTATTCAGCATTGTGCCCAGCGCCGAACTTTCTGCCGAACAGGATGTCGATGCCGGAAAAGGCGACCCATTAATCTATCCTTATCACGATTATCTGTTCCGTTCTTTTGTCGAACGCTGGCAACGCGCCACCCCCGAAGACCTGCTTCAATGGTACATCAACGGCACTTTGGAGGAAAATATCGGTTGTGAACCCGGTCTGCCGTCTCGACTTTTTCCCTCTGTCAGCGATTTTATCAGCGATCTAGAACGTTGGTGGCGGCTTTATACCGGTATGGGCGTCGCAAAACGGATTCAGGCGCCGCCGGTATTGGCAGTGAGTCGACGAGCCTTCGGCTTTGATCACCGCGAAGCGCAGAATCCGATCCACTTTACTCAAAATTACCTGCAATTAAAGGAAAAACTTATTTCACAACAGAACGGAGGCGTTCCTCATGTTTGATAATGCCGAGGGAATGGTATTTCGTCCGCCTAGCGAAGCTAACAGTTTTATTCTGCGCGCTACCATCGGCTGTTCACATAACCGTTGCAGCTTCTGTTCGATGTATCGCGACGTGCAGTTCCGGGCCCGGCCGATTGCAGAAATCGAAACGATTATCCGCAATACGGCCAGACGTTATCCTGACCTGCGGCGGGTATTTCTTGCCGATGGCAACGCTCTGGTCTTATCGACAGAAAAACTGCTGGAAATCATTTCACTGCTGAAATTGCATTTCCCCAGGTTATCTAGGGTAACCTGCTATGGCGGCCCGCTGGATATCCTGCGCAAATCGCCGGAAGACCTGATCCAGCTAAAGCAATCTGGATTGCAAATGATTTATCTCGGCATCGAAAGCGGCGATGACGAGGTCCTGCAATTGGCGCAAAAAGGTGTGGACAGCGAGCAAATGATTGCTGCCGGACAAAAAGTCCTCGCAGCGGGAATGAAACTATCGGCAATGTTGATCCTCGGATTGGGCGGTCGCGCCTTGTCCCGTCAACACGCCATTAACAGCGCAAGAGTAGCCAGCGCGATCAATCCAACCATGCTGAGTGCACTCACCTTGATGTTGCACAGGGGAACCCCATTGCGGGCCGAAGCGGATGCCGGCCGGTTTCAACCGCTTTCGCCATTTGAGTTTGTCATCGAACTCAAAGAGCTGGTGACTCATCTCAATATGCAGTCCCCCTGTATTTTTCGCAGCAACCATGTGTCCAACATGTTGCCGCTTGCCGGCACCCTGCCTGCCGACAAAGAAAGCCTGCTTGCGCAGGCTGAGGAAGCAATCCATTTGTTACGGAACCAGACCAGGCCGACCTATAATGATGACGGCCCGTTCTAACGCCGCATCAACCACCATACCAAACTAAATACCGCCATTAGTACCAATGCCACCGGCAGGGCGATAAAGACAAAAAACAGAATCAGCGCCAGAACAATCAGTTTCGTCAGAAACCCAAAAGGTTTTGAACCTACCGATACTTGCCGCACGTACACCCGATGCCCCGGGCCTTCGCTACGATATTCATAATCGCCGGACTGACCAGCGGCATATCCGTTTCGGCCAGAAACAGCTTCGCCCTGTTGGAGCGTCAGGCCTTGAAAATCATCCCGCTCATCCGGCCGCAATACCTTTACTTCTACCGCCTTGTTGCCGCACCGGTCACAATCGACGTCTGAACCGGTCAATTCTTCATTGCAGTGTGGACAGCGCATTCGGTGTCACTAACCTCCTTAATACCCTTTAACATCAATAATGGATTCGGCAAAAAATCGGCGCTTCCTGCATTCAGGCAAACATCAGCAAACTAATCGCCATGACCGCCATCCCTGCGATCAGTCCATAAATTGACAAATGATGCTCACCGTATTTCTGCGCCGTCGGCAACAATTGGTCCAATGAAATAAACACCATGATTCCCGCCACAGCGCCAAAAATCACACCAAACATCCCGTCGTGAAAAAAGCTGCGCAAAAGAAAATAACCAACAAGAGCGCCGACCGGTTCGGACAAACCCGATAGAAACGAGAAGGCAAAGGCTTTGCGGCGATCGCCAGTCGCATAATAAATCGGCACTGACACGGCGATTCCCTCGGGAATATTATGAATCGCCACCGCCACAGCGATACTGATGCCCAAGGTTGGATTTTGCATCGCGCTGGCAAAGGTCGCCAAACCTTCCGGGAAGTTGTGGATCCCGATTGCCAGAGCCGACATCATCCCCATCCGCAGCAAAGCCGGGTCCTTGGTTCGTCCCGCCCCCGCTTCCTCTACGTCCCTTAGTTCGTGAGGGTTTTCAAAGCTCGGCACAAATTTGTCAATCAGCGCGATGATTGCAATACCGGCAAAAAACGACAAGGTTGCCACTCCGTAGCCGACCGTAGACCCATAAACAATTTCCAGCGCCGATCGCGATTTTGCAAAGATTTCTATCATTGACACATAAATCATCACTCCGGCGGAAAATCCTAGCGCCACCGAAAGAAATTTTTTATTCGTCTGTTTGGTATAAAACGCCAATGCACTGCCGATCCCTGTCGATAGTCCCGCCAACAGCGTAAGGCTGAAAGCGAAAAGTACATTTTTCAGCTCCATCATTGTCTCCTATCATTTTTCGATTTAGCCTACCCTTTATCGACAAACGGGGGGTTTTTTGCTATGATTAATTCCGTTATAAAAATTCAGGAGTTTTTCGATGCAACTTGCAACCCCTTACTATATTATTGACGAAAAGCGCTTGCTGCGCAACTTGCAGATTATGCAGCAGATTCGTCAGCAGTCAGGCGCCAAATCCGTGCTGGCGTTAAAGTGTTTTTCCACCTGGTCCGTGTTTGACTTAATGCGGCAATATATGGATGGCACGACTTCCAGTTCCCTGTTCGAAGCTAAATTGGGGCACGAAAAATTCGGCGGCGAAACCCACGCCTATTGTGTTGGGTATTCGCCGGAAGATATCCTCGATTTGGCCGGTTTTGCCGATAAAATCATCTTTAATTCTGTTTCGCAGCTAGAAACCTATTACACTTTGGTACAGAACAAACCTCTGGGACTGCGGGTCAATCCCGGATTCAGTTGTTCGCATTTTGACCTGGCCGATCCGGCACGCCGCTATTCGCGGCTCGGGGTGGTCGATCGCAATTCACTGGAGCAACAGGTTCCGCGACTCAGCGGACTGATGTTCCACTACAACTGTGAAAACGACGATCTGGCGACTTTTTCTCAGCAACTCGACCAAATTGGCGCCTGTTACGGAGATATCCTCAAACAGATGAGCTGGGTCAGTTTGGGCGGCGGCCTGTACTTCACCAAAGAAGGTTATCCCGTAGAAGACTTTAGCAAAAAACTTGCCGATTTTGCAGCCCGCTATAACGTGCAAGTCTATCTGGAGCCGGGGGAAAGCGCCATTACCGGCAGCACCGAATTAGTTACGCGTGTTGTCGATATTGTCCATAACGAAATAGACATTGCGATTGTCGATGCGTCAGTTGAGGCGCACATGCTTGATCTGTTGATTTATCGTCTGTCGGCCAAATTGGAAAACGAACCGACCACCGGACACAAATATATGATTGCTGGTCGTTCCTGCCTTGCCGGCGATGTTTTCGGCACTTTTCATTTCAAAGAACGATTGAAAATCGGCGATGAGATCCGTTTTGCCGATGCCGCAGGTTACACCATGGTCAAAAAGAATTGGTTTAACGGGTTGCAGATGCCGGCCATTGCGGTTCGCAGGCTGGATGACAGGATAGAGGTCGTCAGGAGTTTCAGCTACAATGATTTTGTGACCAATCTGTCCTGACAAAACTGCAAAAACCAAACAGACAGAGGAGGAAAATGATGCGTAAAAATGTTCTTATTGTCGGCGCAGGCGGCGTAGCCAATGTGGTTGCCCATAAGTGTGCGATGAACAACGATATTTTGGGGGATATCTGCATCGCTTCACGAACCCGGAAAAAATGCGAAGCGATTATTGAAAGCATCAAACGCAAGAAACATCTCAAAGACCCTTCCAAAGATTTATATTCGCGTCAGGTCAATGCGCTGGACATCCCCGCCTTGATCGACCTGATCCGTGATACGGAATCTAAAATTGTCATCAATGTCGGCCAATCCTATATCAATATGTCGGTCATGGAAGCCTGCCTGGAAACCGGCGCCGTTTACATGGATACCGCAATCCATGAAGAGCCTGATAAAGTTTGCGAAGATCCACCCTGGTACGCCAACTATGAATGGAAACGCAAAGATCAGTTCAAGACTAAAAAAATCACCGCCATTCTCGGTATCGGGTTTGACCCGGGCGTAGTCAACGCCTGGTGCGCTCTGGCCCAAAAAGATTATTTCGACAAACTGGATACGATTGACATCCTGGATGTCAATGCCGGTAGCCATGGCAAATATTTCGCCACCAACTTCGATCCGGAAATCAACTTCCGCGAGTTTAAAAAAGTCTGGACCTGGGTCGACCGCCGCTGGGTTCTGCAAAAGGTCCACTCGATCCGGATGGACTACGATTTCCCAGTCGTCGGTTCACAGCCGGTTTATCTGACTGGACATGACGAACTGCACTCCCTGTCAAAAAACATGGATGCAAACTCCATCCGTTTCTGGATGGGTTTTGGCGATCATTACCTGAACGTTTTCTCGGTTCTGTCCAACATCGGCCTCACCTCCGAAGTTCCGGTCAAAGTTGCCGAAGGCATCGAAATCGCACCGCTCAAGGTCCTAAAAGCCTTGTTGCCTGATCCGTCATCCCTTGCGCCCGGCTATACCGGCAAGACCTGCATCGGCAACTATTTCCGCGGCACCAAAGGCGGCAAGGAAAAAGACCTGTTCATCTACAACATCTGCGACCACGCGGAATGCTACAAAGAGGTCGAATCACAGGCTATCAGCTACACAGCCGGCGTGCCGGCTGCAGCGGCGGCAATCCTGGTCGCCCGTGGCGACTGGAATGTCAAAAAGATGGTCAACGTCGAAGAACTCGACCCGACCCCCTTCATCGAATTGCTGGATAAAATGGGCTTGCCGACACAAGTACTGGAGAATCCCAAACCGTTCCTGCCGCCAGTTATTGAATCGCTGCAATCTGTATAATCGCCGAAACCGCTACAGGGGCAATCGGAGTTTTCCGAATGCCCCTGTTTTTATTTTGGCTTGCGACAACAATTTTATTTTTTCTTAGGTTGATAACTGGTGGGGCCGTCTTCAAATCCGACCTGTTTCAACCACCACGTAGGATAAAACACAGGTTGGGCAATCTCTTTGTCAGTATTTACATAGCCATCATTGTACTTTACGTAAAGCAGTTCCGACAACTTCCACCAATCTTTCAGAACCGCAGCCGCATTTTGATCGCTGTAGCGGGTTAAAAATTTTTGAGCGCCATGTTTGTCGCCACTGTTCCAGAGAGTCATCGCCTGAGCCTCCAGTTCAGGTTGTCTCGCCAGGGCCACATTCTCATAGCGTTCCTGCACGGCGCGAATATCTTGGATCATATAAGAGTATTTCAGCATCGAGTAGTTTGCTACATAGTTGAATGCCGTCCACATGCTTTGCCGATCGAGCTTAAGAATATCGGCCCGCTGCACCGATTCCGGCAAATCAAGCGCACCAGCGTAAAACGGCATCAAAACAGATGTCGCCGGCCTGTCCGGCCCAAACCACACCACTCCGCCAATCGAATTTGGCAACCAGCGGCGCGACTGGTTTACATAGGAATACACACAACGGTAGATATTTAGCGGCCGTTCGAACTCGCCAACCAATGGTGTCAACCGGCCTTCCTTGTCAGCGACCGACTCGGCGTTGCCTTCAAAACGGTTGGGGTTGCCGAACGGACCAGCCGCCAATCCCTTGGTTAGATCAAACTCTGTCCCTTCATAATTGTCGCGGTGAATCGCGAACAACTCTTGAACCGTAATTTTTTTGTCTGGTTTCACCGCAAATGCATAATCACGGGTAAACGGGCCCTCGACCCAAGGTGATAGCTGCAGCGAAGGGGCCAGCATAGACTGGGCGCGCCATACGCGGCGCAAAGAATAATAGGGGTGATGAAACTCCCCATCGCCATAGACGCTTGTGAAATCGAGCGCTCCGTCAGCTGGTGACCACCAGCCTTTTTGTTGCGCAATGGCAAAAATATTCGCAGAATACATCATATCATCGCTATCGGGGCGAATTTCTCGGATACGGAACTGGTTAGCCGCCACAAACACTTTGTCGTCAGGCACGCGCTGAGCGACCCAGACACCGCCGGTACCGTTCATGTCATATCCGGCCATCTCCATGACCCAGCCTTCGTTTGGGTCAGCCACCAACAAGGTTTCGCCTGTACCATAGTAACCGTATTTTTCAATCAGTTCGCCCATCAGTTTGATCGCCTCGCGGGCGGTTTTTGTCCGTTCCAGGGCAACGCGGGAGAGTTCAGCCGAGTAGAAGATTCGTTTGCCCGGCTCGGGCTCCGGATGAACTTTGGCCTTATCGGTGCATTCACCGATAGAGAGTTGATGCTCGTTCATCACTCCGTAATTCGCATCGAAATATGCGTAGGTATGCGCCACCTGTGGAATAAACCCCAGGGGAACACTGGGCGCAACGCCGGTTTTATTGTATGCTTTGCCACGATCCTTGGTCACGATCCGGTGACTGACCGTGGCGCCCCACTGGGGCTTGAAATCAAGCGCCGCATGAGAATAATAGACTGCCCGCATCGATCCCGGTTTGTGGTCCATCGCCGGCACATAGACCATACTGCCATCATTTAGTCCGTCATCGGAGTGAGAAACCATCACTGATCCGTCCTGCGAAGCATTTTTTCCCACCAGCATCGTGGTGCAGGCCAACACCGGATTCACGATTCCAAGACACACTACCATCAGAACTGCAAATACAATACGGTTCATCGTTTCACCCCTTTGTATTGAATCTTGTTAGAAGCATTTACCTACTTTGGTTCGAGGAATCCAATTCAAATCCCTGCATTGAAAAACAATTGGATAAAACTTGCAACAAATGCTACAATTTATTCAACCGAAAATCGACTATTGAGGAAAGAGGTGCGACTGCCATGCTATTGCGCAATTCACTATTGGTTATTATGATTTCGGCCTTGATCTTACTAACCCCTGCGTTCTCTGCAGCATCCCCCCCTCTGTCTGTAAGTGTGAGCCCCAACGAAAATGTCGCACTCAATTCCAATGTCAAGGTACAGGCAGTGGGAGGAACCGCACCGTATTGGATTACGATCAGCAATCCGGGCATGGTAATGTATACGCCGGGAAAGCTGGATAAAAATGGCCGTCCCAGCGGATTGTGGAGCATGACAGTAATCAAGCCGGGTCAGTGCACTTTTGCGATGCGGGATGCAACTGGCGCCACAGCCACAGCAACACTCACCGCTATAGTGCAGGCTTCCCCTCCGCCGTCTGCACCGCCGCTGACCGCTACCCTAAGCAATCCTTCACCCTACATCAATGAAGCATCAACTCTTACAGTAAGCGGTGGCGTAGCACCTTATAAAATCACTTCCCCTTCACCGGGAGTTACAGTCACCGCCATAACTTCTACCCAGTGGAGTATTCAGGCTTCTCTTCCAGGCGGTTTCACCCTTAACATCTCCGATTTGAACGTGGTTCACACAAAAAGCATCAGCGGAACTGCCAAAGATCGTATTTCTGACTTAAGCGCTTTCTTTCGCGATGGCAAATCCGTCATATACACACAATGGCCTGACCGTACCCCGGCGCAAATCGGCTTTTCCGAAACCTTGACACTGCAGATTACCGGCGGCAAAGGTCCTTGGGCTGTGGAGACCAATCCGGCCTGGCTTAAAGTCAACGGACCTTTGGGCAGTGTCAACACAGCGCCTTATTATCAACTATCCTGGACCGGTACTGCTTTTACCAGTTCTGATGTCGTTGTGCGCGACAGTCGCGGGCAAGTGAAGATTTTCAAAGTAACCAGCCCGCCGCAATTGTTGCTCGATTTCTGGCCGAAAACACGCACGATAAAAGCCTCTGAAACTTTTCTCATTATCGTACGAGGCGGGGCAGCGCCATTTTATATCAATTGGGATCAAAACACAGCACTAAATCCTTACTTGAAAGTTATGCAACACAGCGACCCCACTGTGTTGCAAACATGGGGCATCAGCGGCTTAAAACCAGGTAGTTATCGGTTTGTCATTTCCGACGAATCATCAAAAAGGACAAAGTTTATTGCAACGATTGGACTTACGGTAACTCCCTAGCCCGCAGTCAAAAAATAGAGAGCTATATGGAAAAGCCTGGACGCCGATAAATCCGTCCAGGCTTTTCTGCCTTCACTCAATTTTTGCACTCAATTTTCGCATAGAATCCGACAGATTTTTAACTGCGCAGCAACCTCCGCAGCAAAAAGCGTATCTAGCCCAGGTCTTTCTTGCACGCGTTATCCAGAAACTGTTTGCCGGCGATGCCCGGTTGCGTCATTTCGCCCGGCGACAAAATCACATCCAATTGTTCTGCCGTCAGCAACCCTTTCTGAATCACGATCTCCTTCACCGTTTTGCCGCTGCCAAGCGCTTCCTTGGCAATCAGCGAGGACTGCTCATATCCAATATGCGGCAGCAAAGCGGTCACCACGCCGACACTGGCATCGATCATCGAATGGCAGTGCTCCACATTAGCTTTGATATGTTGCACGCACTTGTGGTTCAGTGTATTCACCGCATTGGTCAGAATCGTGAGTGAGTGAAACAGATTGTAGGCAATGACCGGATCCATGACATTCAATTCAAACTGGCCGGCTTCCACCGCCAGACTGATTACCATATCATTGCCGCAAACCTGAAAAGCCACCTGATTCATCGTTTCCGGAATGACTGGATTCACCTTCCCCGGCATAATCGAAGACCCTGGCTGCATTGCCGGTAACAGCAGTTCATTCAGTCCGCATTTCGGCCCCGAAGCCATCAGCCTCAAATCATTGGCAATCTTCGACAACGCCAATGCACTCACTTTCAGCGTACCGGAAAACTCGGCCAACTCATCCGTATTTTGCGTCGCATCCACCATATTTTTTGCCGAGTGAATCGGCTCGCCTGATCGGTTGCTGAGTTCCTCCGTGACAAAAGCGATATACTCCGGTTCAGCATTGAGACCGGTGCCCACGGCAGTCGCTCCCATGTTCACCGCATGCAGTGATTGCACCATCAGTTCAATCCGCCGCATTGAGCGTTTGATTGCTTCCGCGTAAGCCTGGAACTCCTGTCCCAACGTAATCGGCACCGCATCCTGCAAATGAGTGCGACCCATCTTCAACACCTGCGAAAATTCTTCCCCTTTCGCTTCAAACGCCGCAGCCAAAGACCCCATCGCCTGTAGAAGTTTCTTTGTCTTGCGGATCGTGCAGATGCGAATGGCGGTAGGAATCACGTCATTGGCCGATTGGGCCATATCGACATGATTATTCGGCGATACAAGGTCATAGTTTCCTTTCTTGGAACCGAGAATTTCCAATGCCCGGTTAGCAATCACTTCGTTGGCGTTCATATTCATCGAAGTGCCAGCGCCGCCTTGGATACAATCAATGACGAACTGCTCCTGCCACTGACCGGCGCTGATTTCTTCGGCCGCTTTTACAATCGCCGCCCCGATTAGTTCCGGCATCCTCCCGGTCCTGACATTCGCTCTGGCTGCAGCAGCTTTGACTATCCCCAAGGCCACGACAAAATCCTTGTCCAGCTCATAGCCGGTAATATTGAAATTATGCATGGCCCGCGTTGTCTGTATCCCATAATATAGACGATTCGGAATCTGAATTTCACCCAGAAAATCCTTCTCGATACGCATTTGTGCAATCCCCTCTGCTCGTTCTTTGTGATGTTGCTTCAATCATTATGACTGAGATAAAAACTGTTTGCCGGCGATGCCCGGTTGCGTCATCTCACCCGGCGACAAAATCACATCCAGTTGTTCTGCCGTCAGCAATCCTTTCTGAATCACGATCTCTTTCACCGTTTTGCCGCTGCCAAGCGCTTCCTTGGCAATCAGCGAAGCCTGTTCGTATCCGATATGCGGCAGCAGAGCGGTTACCACGCCGACACTGGCATCAATCATCGAATGGCAGTGCTCCACATTGGCCTTGATACCCTGCACGCATTTGCTGTTCATGGCGTTGATGGCGTTGGTAAGAATCGTTAGCGAGTTAAACAGATTATAGGCCATAACGGGTTCCATGACATTCAGTTCAAACTGTCCCGCTTCCACCGCCATGCTGACGGCAAGATCGTTGCCAATGACCTGAAATGCCACCTGGTTCATCATTTCCGGAATAACGGGATTCACTTTTCCCGGCATAATCGAAGATCCTGCCTGAATAGCTGGAAGAAGCAGTTCGTTCAGACCGCATTTCGGTCCCGAGGCCATCAACCGCAAATCGTTGGCAATCTTGGACAACGCCAATGCACTGACTTTCAGCGTCCCGGAAAACTCGGCTAGTTCATCGGTGTTTTGCGTCGCATCCACCATGTTTTTTGCTGAACGAATCGGCTCGCCAGCAAGTTTGCTGAGTTCCTCCGTGACAAAAGCGATATACTCCGGCTCAGCGTTAAGTCCGGTGCCCACTGCGGTCGCCCCCATGTTCACCGCATGCAGTGATTGCACCGTCAGTTCAATCCGCCGCATCGAGCGTTTGATTGCTTCCGCATAAGCCTGGAACTCTTGCCCCAACGTAATCGGCACCGCATCCTGCAAATGAGTGCGACCCATCTTCAGCACTTGCGAAAATTCCTCACCTTTCGCTTCAAACGCCGCGGCCAAAGACGCCATCGCCGCAATCAGCTTGCGCGCCTTGCGAATCGTACAGATGCGAATCGCGGTAGGAATTACATCGTTGGTCGACTGCGCCATGTTGACATGATTGTTGGGAGAAATCAAAGCATAGTTGCCTTTTACTTCACCGAGGATTTCCAGCGCCCGATTGGCAATGACCTCGTTGGCGTTCATGTTCATCGAAGTACCTGCGCCGCCCTGGATGCAATCAACAACAAACTGATTTTGCCATTGCCCGGCAATGATTTCTTCCGCCGCTCTCACTATCGCCCCGCCAATCCGCGCCGGCATCCGACCGGTCCGCATATTGGCTCTCGCGGCAGCTGCCTTGACAATAGCCAGCGAGGCTATGAAATCTTCATTCAGTACGTGACCAGTAATCGAGAAATTGTGCAAGGCTCTTGTCGTCTGCACTCCATAGTACAACTCGTCGGGTATTTCGATCTCGCCGAGAAAGTCTTTTTCAATTCGCATGGTACAGTCGCTCCTCACCGTTTGATATCCTGCATCCGAACTTATCTTGTGGCAACACCCATCTGTGCATTTTTGCACAAAACCCCCATTTAAGCAAAACAAATTGTTCACTTTTTTCGCTATCAACTATTTTCAGCCACGTTTCAGCCCGTTTACCTATATCAGTGTAACGCATTCTGAATTCTCCTGCAAGTTTTACGCCAAAATATCATGGTGAATCCGCTTGTAAAACAAGCGTCTTATTTCGTTGCTGTCCATTGTTTGCGCAGTGAGCCACATCAATTTGACAAGCGCGGCTTCCGTCGTCATATCATATGCTTGCAGAACTTCATATTGATTCATCGCTCGTGCCCCCACCTCGTACAAACTGGCATCACTGCCTTCCAACATAACTTGCGATGCAATCACAACAAGTTTGCCATGTCGATGCAATCGGGCAATGCTATCCAAAAAATTTCTCTTGTCATGGAATGGAATCCCGCCCACCCCATAAGACTCAATAATTACAACATCATATCGTTCACCGATGTAATCGAGAACGTCCGGTTCCATACCCGGAACCAATTTGAGCAAAAAGATCCGCGGATTCAGGCGATCAAAAAAAGTTGCCTCCGCCTCTGTCGCTTGGTTTTCACAATAATGAATAATGCGGCTATCATCGATGAAAGCCGCCACGGGATAACCAATGCTTTCAAACGCATGAAAGCTCTTTGACCTGACTTTTCTGGCGCGAGTCCCCAAGATAGCCACCCCGTCAAAAACTACAAACACGCCTTTCACTCGGGAGTCGGCGGCAAAACGCAAACTATCGAGCAGGTTCTTTTTCGCATCTGTGATTGACGCATCAATTGGCTTTTGTGCTCCGGTCATCACGATTGGTTTTTGTGCATCCTGAATCAGATATGACAATGCGGCAGCCGTATAGGCCATCGTATCCGTCCCATGCGTTATGACAAATCCGTCATAGTTCTCATACTGTTGCTGCACAGCCGCAGCGATGCACAACCAGTCCTCCGGTTGGATGTTGGTGCTGTCCAGATTCAAAATCTGAACTGCATCAACCTCACAGAAAGTACTATATTCAGGCACATAGGACAGAATCTCTTCCGGGCAGATTTTGGGCGCCAGACCCTCTGTCGTCTTTCTGGAAGCAATAGTCCCGCCAGTTGCAAGCAATAGTAATTTTTTCACAGTTTCACCACCTCGCAAACCGACAATATGCCGTCCCTCACTGTAAATCGGATATCATACTGCATAAACTCAAATCCGTATATGCGTTCGGCATCATCCTGATATGACGGCCGTGGATCATTTGACAAAACTTCGATCAACGTTTCCCGACGTTCAATCGGGATAAAGTTAATCCATTTTTCCGGAAACTCCACTTCCAGAGCGTACTCCTTAAACGCGTCGGCAAATCCTCCGATTGCCTCTGGACGGCTGTCAATAAACGGCAGGTATGGTTTGATGTCGTAGATAGGAGTGGTATCCATCAGATCAACGCCTGAGACATGCAGTACCGGACCAAGCTTGGCATCCAGCTCGATGCTGTCCAGTTTTACCGAGGATAGGCCAAGTGGATTGGGTCGAAATGGCGACCGTGTGGCAAATACGCCATACCGTGTGTTGCCGCCGAGCCTCGGGGGGCGCACTGTTGCCGACCAGGTTTCGCGCAAGCTTTCGGAAAACTGCCAAATCAGCCAAATATGCGAAAACCCTTCTAGCCCCCGCACTGCATCCGGATTTCGGTATTCCGGTTCAAATACAATCATGCCTTTTAGCGACTCGACAAGACCGCTTTGACGCGGAATCCCGAATTTCGTCGGAAAATCAGTCCGAATCCGGGCGACAATTTTTAATGGCAACTCCATATCCAAACACCTCATCTTATTTCGCAGAAGGGGAAAGGTTCATGATCGAAGAATACTACTCTGTAAGAAATTGAACCGGCAAGAATAATATTTGTATCGCGGTTTAACTGGAAAGGGGCGTCAATCATGGAATCCTTGCGGTCAAAAAAGGGCTTCTTATGTGATATGGATGGTGTAATCTATAAAGGCAACAACTTGTTGCCGGGAGTCAAAGAATTTGTCGATTGGTTATATCGCGAAAAGAAAGAGTTCTTGTTTCTCACCAACAGCAGTAGCAAAACCCCCAGAGAATTACAACAAAAATTGGCCCGCATGGGTCTCGATGTCGATGAAACGCATTTTTACACCAGTGCATTGGCAACCGCAAAATTTCTCAGCCACCAAAGCCCCGGTTGCAGTGCCTATGTGATCGGAGAACCAGGACTTTTCAACGCATTGCATGATGTGAACATCACGATCAACGATGTCGACCCCGACTATGTGGTGATCGGTGAGACAATCAATTACAACTACAGTTTGATTTGCAAGGCGATGAACCATGTCCTGAACGGCGCCAAGCTGATTGGCACCAATACCGACCTCACCGGCCCCTCGGAGAACGGCATCCTGCCAGCCTGCCGGGCACTCGTGGCCCCCGTTGAGATCACTACCGGCAAAAGCGCCTACTATATCGGCAAGCCAAATCCGCTGATGATGCGTACCGGGCTGCAATTGCTGGGGATTCATTCCGGTGAAACGGCCATGATCGGCGATCGCATGGATACAGATATCCTGGCCGGCATTGAAAGCGGCCTCGATCCGATTCTGGTTCTCTCCGGAGTCACGACACCCGATGAAATCAAGCAGTATCCGTACCGGCCGCGTTTGGTGCTGGAAGGTGTCGGAGCAATCCCTCCCGCCTAGCGGTTCAACATATTACACATATTATACTTTGATAATCCAGCCGCTGGGAGCTTCCATATCGCCAAATTGAATCGCGCAGAGCGTATCATACAGTTTTTTGGTGATTGGACCTACTTCCGTTTCACTATGGAAAACATGAAGCTTGCCCTTATATTGGATTCCACCGATTGGCGTGATAACCGCAGCGGTGCCGCAGGCCCCCGCTTCCTTGAATTCCGCCAGGTTATCAATCAGGACATCCCGTTCCGTTGCTTTCAGACTCAAGTACTCCCGGGACAGATACAGCAAGGAGTATTTGGTGATGCTGGGTAAAATGGATGGCGAAGCGGGAGTAACAAATTCATTGTCCCGGGTAATCCCAAAGAAGTTGGCAGCACCAACTTCTTCTATTTTTGTGTGCGTCAATGGGTCCAGATAGATGCAGTCAGCAAAGCCACTGTCTTTTGCCAGCTTATTGGGGTAAAAGCTTGCCGCGTAATTTCCGCCGACTTTTGCCGCCCCGGTACCATAGGGAGCAGCCCGGTCAAAATCACTGACCATAAAGTTTACCGGCGTCATTCCCCCTTTAAAATACGGACCGACTGGAAAACAAAAAACAGAGAACAGATACTCCGGCGCTGGTCCAGCGGCAATGTAATTGCCCACTCCCAGCATAAACGGCCTGATATATAACGTCGCACCACTGCCGTAGGGCGGGACATAGGCTGCATTCGCACGCACCACCTGAAGTACGGCATCCAGAAACATTGCTTCCGGTATTTCCGGCATCAATAGACGACTGGCGCTGCGATTGAATCTTTTGGCATTCTCCGTGGCGCGAAACAGTTGGATGTCACCGGTTTTTGTCCGGTAAGCCTTCAATCCTTCGAAACATTGCTGTCCGTAGTGAAGAGCCGGAGCACATTCTCCAATACTCAACATATTGTCTTTAACCAGCCGTCCTTCGTCCCAGAGGCCATCTTTCCAAGTAGCCAGATAACGCAGGTCTGTTTGCATGTACTTAAACCCGATATTGTCCCAGTCAATGTTCGCCAGTGTGCTCATTTTCAAATTCTCTCCTTCGATCCGGTTTCTCTGTTTCAACATATTCATGTTGTTCGCGCCAGTTTATCCAAGTGCTCTTTCACTTTTTCCACAGTCAATCGACTCAGAGCTTCCTCCGCGACAGCAAGTGAATTCAAATTGCACCCGGCAATCCTCACGCAAGCCTGATGATCCGGAACCTTGCGCGACACGCAGGACACCGGACAGCCACTAAGATACACGATGAAATCTGCCTTTGCATTATTGTAGGTCACTGATATCCCCAATGGTTCGAGTCGTTCTTTTATCATTGCAGCCAATCTGGCGCGGTCGATAGTGGGATTGCAGCCACCACAAAATGTAATGCTAACCTGCATTGTCGCGCGACCCTTTACGCAAAATAGCAAGCGCCTCATCAATCAACCGCTGATTGACTTGTGTTACCGCAACTACGCCGTTCACTTCCGGACATGCTTCTTTCAGTTCAGCTTCCACCAATTCGCTGAGAGTCTGCTGAGCGCCGGGGCAAGTTGCACATGCCCCGGCCAACCTGACTTTAACCTGGCCGTCGGCGGTGATTTCCAGCAATTCGATATCTCCACCATGCCTTTGGAGTAACGGCCTAATCTTTGCTTCAATTACTTGCTGCAATTTTTCCATACAAGGCTATTTTCCCGCTGGAATCCCGGCAATCGCCTTCGCCAGTTCCTTTTTCTGTTCAATGTTTCCCTGCCGCGAAATCATGATCCGTTGCGCCTGCGGCGAACCGGCGCCATGCATTGATTCCGTCAGATAACCAACTGCTGCAGTCCCCAGCGTCAGGTTTTCAATCAGACGCATAATCCGCATGCGATATTCAGTAGGCACGGAAGCAATTCCCTTGAAATATTTTTCGACCACCTTGCCGATTTCCGGGTGACGAAAATCCTTTTCCGATGGCATCGTAACCATCAGCCCGCCGGCAATGTCCTGGGCCAACCGCGCAATTTCATACGGAAACCGAGTCACGTTCTGCTTACAGACATTCGCCAGCAACAAATCAATAATGTAGTTGCCTGACGCCGTCTTTGTCCCTTCCGCCGAACAGGCTATCCCGCAGGCGTACAAGGTTTCATTCAAATGGACCATCTCAATCAGTTTATCTTTAAGATGCGACGCTTTATTCGCGCCATTATAATCGGCAGCCAAAGCCACGGCGCCGATCAGAACATCGCCCACACCGACCTTGCACCCGCCATAGCTTTGCCGATGATAGCCGGCGAATCGTTCGACCAGTGCGCCGCTGAACTCATACTCGCCGCACATCAGCACGTTTTCCCAGGGAATAAACAGATGATCGAACACCATCAGCGCCTCATGCCCGCCGAACTGCTGATTGCCTACGTCGAATGTGCCGCCCTCCAGCTTGCGGGTATCGCAGGATTGTCGTCCATAGATGTAAAGAATCCCTTCCGCATCAGCTGGTGCGACAAAGCTTACGGCATAGTCGGCATCCTCCTTGGACATCGCAATCGTCGGCATCACCAAGATCCAATGAGAGTTCAACGCCCCCGTCTGATGTGTCTTGGCGCCGCAAACGACAATTCCGTCTTCGCGCTTTTCCACCACATGAACATACAAATCAGGATCAGCTTGCTTGCTGGGCGAAAGACCACGATCGCCTTTGGGGTCGGTCATTGCCCCGTCAACCGTCCAGTCCTCTTCCTGCATCCTGCGCAGAAAGTTCTCAAACCTTTCATGGTACTTTGTTCCCAACTTCAGATCCATTTCAAAAGTCACACTATCGACCGCATTTATAGCGTCCATTCCTACACAGCGCTGAAAACAGGCGGATGTCTTTTGTCCAAGCAAACGTTGCATCTTGACTTTTTTGACCAAATCTTCCGTACTTTGATGAAGGTGACAGAAACGGTTGATCTTTTTCCCGGTCAGATGCGAGTTTGTTGTCATCAGATCTTCATATTCCGGCTTTTCTGCCAGTTCATAGGTGGCTTTGACCGAATTCATCGACGGGCGGATAATCGGGTGATCCACCGGGTTTGGGACCTGTTCTCCCTGCAAGTAAACCTTGAAATTGAGCTTGCGCAGGCTTTCTTCGTATTGCTTTCCTGTCATCATTGTCTAATACCCTCCCCATTATTCAGCGGTTCGCCGCGTACTGCATTTCCGTGCCTTATTCAATATATATCATCTTTTTTGTCATTCCGCCATCGATGACAATGTTCTGGCCGGTAATAAAATCATTCTGCTCATCCGCCAAAAACAGGCACGCTCTGGCAATATCCTCCGGTTTTCCCACACGTTTCGAAGGATGCTGGGCATGATCCGATGGGCGTAATTGCTCATAGTGATGATTTTCAATCCAGCCGGGACTAATTGCATTCACTGTGATCCCTTTGCCACTAAGAGAGAGCGCGAGCGCATGCGTCAGAGACACAATGCCCCCTTTGGATGCCGCATAAGCTTCAGAGTTTGGCTCCGACATCAAATACCGTGTAGAGGCAATATTGATGATCCTGCCATAACAATTCGGCTCATGGTACTTTGCAAACTGTTGCGAAGTGACAAAAGCAGCTCGGAGATTGAGCTGAATGACTTCGTCCCATTCCTCAACGGATAATTCCAGCAGCGGCTTGAAGATTCCTTTTCCCGCATTATTCACCAGGACATCGATTTTCCCATACCTACCTACCAAGTCCTCAAACATTTTTATAATCGCCGCGACATCAACTAAATTGATTTTGCAGAAGACCGCATTCAAATTGTCTTTTTTCCATTCTGCGACAACTGTTTCACCGTTCATTGCATCCACATCGGCAACAACAACTGTTGCGCCGGCATTCAGGAATGCCTGGCTGATTGCCTTGCCGATCCCATTTGCGCCACCAGTCACCAACACAACTTTTTCTACCCAATCCACCCTGTTCACCTACTCTTAGACCGTCGAACAAACTCCACCATGGTAGCGGCATCCTGCGCCGTAATACGACCGATGGAGCGTGAACTGTACACAGCTGTAAAAACTTTGCCTGCCGAATCCAGCAAAAAACCGGTGGCGTGGAGAAAAGGACGTTCCCGGGTTGAATCGTCATAGTAAGCGCCAGTAAGACTGGCTACTGATTTCACATCTACTCCGTAACCAACAGGGAAAGTCAGGCGAAGATCCCGAACGATAGAATCGACGATAGACCTGAGTCTGTAAAATAAACTGTGTAAACTTCCTATGCAATACAATAAAATGAAAGCATAGGAGGGATCACGATGGGACTTCTTACCGACGAGCAAATCAAGCAACTGATCAAGGAAAAGAACCTCAAGTCGGTAACCGACG
>JAHDPL010000051.1 GCA_018434355.1 Sporomusaceae bacterium
CGTCGGTTACCGACTTGAGGTTCTTTTCCTTGATCAGTTGCTTGATTTGCTCGTCGGTAAGAAGTCCCATCGTGATCCCTCCTATGCTTTCATTTTATTGTATTGCATAGGAAGTTTACACAGTTTATTTTACAGACTCAGCCAGTAGTCCGGAGGTGAGAGCCACCCTGCCGAGCGGCTCCCCCTCAAAACATCAACTATTCGTTTATTCCTTTGCGTTTGCGCATAGATTCCTCTCCGTCAATGAGAATGGTATAGGAATCGTGCACGATTCGATCAAGGATTGCGTCGGCCAAAGTTCCCTCACCAATCTTTCCATGCCAACCGGCAGGAGCGAATTGTGAACTAAAGATTGTGGAACCATTCTTGTGCCGGGCTTCAACAATCTCCAGCAAATCCCTGGATTCGGTGTTCGTCAGAGAAACCAGGAGCCATTCATCCAAGATTAGCAATTTGACCTTTTTGTATTGATTCATCACCTTTTTGTAGATGCCTTCACCGCGGGCAACAGCCAGCTCATTTAGCAAGTCGGGCAGTCGGATATATTTTGCTGTGTAGAAATTGCGGCAGGCTGCGATTCCTAAAGCGCATGAAATATAGGTTTTACCTGCGCCGGACGCTCCCAGAACAATAATGTTGTGGTGTTCCTTGATGTAACAGCAGGTAGACAGGCGGGCAAGTTGTGCTTTATCGAGTTTTCTGTCCGCATGGTATTCGATATTTTCGACGCAAGCGTCACTTTGATGGAAATTTGCCGCGCGGATCAGTTTTGTCAGACGCTTGTTTTTGCGCCGTGCCCATTCGGTATCCACAATCAGACTGAAACGTTCTTCAAAAGAAAGCGGTTCAAAAGCGGCATCCTGAAGCTGCGCCCGGAAACAGTCCGCCATGGCGCTCAAGCGCATTTCACAGAGTTTATTGACGGTTGTGGCAAGAATCATGGCGACTTCCTCCCGTAATAGCCTGCACCTCGGGTAAAGCCATGCGACGCAGAGCTCTCTGAGGTCGGCGGCGCCATTTCCAGCGGTACTTTATCTTGCCCCGTTGTAAGGATTGTCTTGATATTTTGGAATCCGGGCCTTGGGGTATAGGTCAACGCTTTTGCGCAGGCCGATTCCAGCCGGGTGATGGAAAACTTGTCTGCGAGTTTGAGAAGAGACATACAACTTCGGTACCCTTGTTGCTCGACTTTGTGCGCGGCAAGGATGGCTTTTACGGTAATTGCAGTATTCGGACCGACACTTTCGCCCCAGGAGACAAACCGGGCTGCATTCCATTGAATATATTTCTTGTGATCCTCCGGCATGTGTTCCGCCAAAGTGCTATACTGTCCAGCTCGCCCAAAGAGCCGGGGATGAGAACAAATCCGGGTGGTGTTAAAAAACACCTCGATGACATTGCTTGTAATCCGAATATCCACTTTATGCTTGATATATTCATAGGGAACACTGTAGTGCATTTTTTCGACGGATACGTGATAATTGAACTGTACGGTGGCGATTTTCCAAGTTGCCAATTCGTATGGGGCGGCAGGCAGTGGTAACAGCATCGGCTTTTCTTCCGCAAGAAAGACGCTGAGCCTGCTCCCCTCCTTCTTTTGAAATGGTTTACTGTTGAAGGCGAGCAGTTTTTCCCGGATGGTTGCATTCAGCTCCGTCAAGCTAAAAAACTTCTGGTTACGCAGTGCTGCCAATATCCATGTGGAGATAATTTTTACGGCACCTTCGGCATTGGGCTTATCCTTCGGTTTTCTGACACGGGCAGGAATGACGGCGGTGCCATAGTGTTCCGCCATCTCTTGATAAATCTTGTTGATGAGGGGGGAAAACCAAGATGATTTTTCTACGCCGGTCTTCAAATTGTCCGGCACGAGGATTCGCGTAACACCGCCAAAGAACTTGTACATATTGACATGAGCAGTAATCCAGCATTCCTGGTTCTGTGATAAAAAAGCTTCCACATAGGCATATTGGGTACTTGAGAGAACTCCGACAAAAACATATGCGTTGATAACTTCTCCCGTAACACTATCTATGATCGGTGTTGTTTGTCCGGCCCAATCGACTTCCAGTTGCTCGCCAGGTTTACGGTGAATATGCATGGTAACCTTTGTTTTCAGCGTAAACTGCTGATAGTGGTAGCAGAACTGGGAGTACATAAGCGGAATCTCATTGCGCTGTCTGCAGTTTTCACAGTACTCGTTCCATAGCAGCGTGAGCGTAACCCCGCTTTTCGCCAGTTCTTTATGGAGATACTCACAGTCAGGCATCTTTCTGGAAGCAGGGGCTGCATCTTCGGGAAAGAACAGTCGGCCCAGTTCGGTATTGGAGAGTCCTTCTTTAAGAGGCCAAGTAAGGGCAAGTTCCTGGGCACGGTTCACCACATTGGCAACAGTGTTTCGCGAACAGGCACAGCTTGAGGCAATGGTGCGTTGGCTGATTCCTTGGCTGTAGAGCCTCAGAATCTCTCGGTAATTGGTCACGGTACATCCCCCTAAAATGTATTTACACCATGCTTGATAGTGCATGGCTACATTTTACAGGGGAATCCGCAAAGTGGCTCTCGGGCCGGAAGCGTGGCTCTGAAAAAACCGGAACGGTGGCTCTCAAACACCGGAACAGTGGCTCATTTTCGACCGTAATATCCAGTAAGGGAGTCGTGCGATGCGATGTAGTTCAGTTGCTCATTGGCCGCTGCAAGCTGCCGTTCAACTTCTTTGTTGGCGGTGATATCGGTCAATGCTGCTATCTCGGCAAACGCATACCCCGATTTGTCACGAATCGGTTTGACAGATACAAGGAAAATCTTGTTGCCGACAATAACTTCATGATCAGGGACGGCCATGCCGGCATCATAATAAGCAAAATCGCGCTTGATGTTTTCGGCGCTTTCTATGCTCTGTTCAGCAACTTTCCGCCCAACCAGGTCCGAGTAACTTAATCCGCTTATCGCTGCCAACGCGTGATTAATGACCAGGTGACGCCCTTCCCGGTCAAGCAAGGCAACAGCTACGGGGATGGATTCAAAAAGTTCTTCGATTGAAATGGTCTCGTTATTGAGTTGGAAATAGCTGTTCATTGCAGCAATTGCTGACTTCACTGGAGATTCACCATCCAATTGTAATAAGTAATTAATTTATTTTGATTATTGTTTGTGGTTATTATATTTCATTTGTGAAGATGATAGAAGTATAGAAAATGGAAAATGGGAAAACGAATCGGAGAGACTGGTGCTTATGACCAGTACGATTTGGCGAAACAAAAATAATCCCCGGCCAAAAGGTCGGGGATTCAGTTGCTTTAGAGTTATTCGATTTTTGCTGCTTGATCTCTAGCAGCTTTTTTAAGTTGCGCCTTTACTTTTCTTTCAGTCATATTGTGCGCACTCATGATTTGTTCAATGCTTTGTCCACGTTGATAATCATAAAGTATTTCAGCGGCTTTCTTTTTGCGTCGATATTGGGTGCCAATGCTCGCCTTGCAAGAGTCGTGCGAGTGCCAACTATCATAATACCCAGTAATGTCTTGAATCTGGTTGCAAATATTGCATCTTCGCAATCTGCGGCTTCCTGATTTCCATTGAGAAAATTGAAGCCATATTGCAGATAGATTTGAAGTAGGTATCAACGCCGGGTGAGCGTTACCATGCTGATCGGTTGTCAATTGCCAATAAGGACGGATATTATCTTGACGAAGTTTACGGTTTATGAATGCCTGCAAAACCACAGAGGCTATCTTTTTGAATTCTCCATTTTCGAAAGCGGCATCCATTTCAGGGAAACTTCTACCAGCAATTTTTTCTTCCAACTTTGGTGGATGGGAACTAAAAAATCCATACCGACGATTAAACAGTACGGATTCCTTTGTAGGTTCCGTGCGGAACTTCGTTGCCATTCTTTTCTTATGCGCTGCCATTACTTCTGGCTCAGAAACGAAACAAACAATTGACCCATCGGTTTCTTTGTGAAAAGCAGTGGAAAGTGCTTGGTTTTGGGTTTCGTTATACAACCACATAGCCCAACGAAGTTCAAAATACTCCTTGCACCAAAAAGTAAGCGTTTCACTCGTGAGAACAGGAATGGCTTGATTTCCCGCATATCGCGCGATGGTTTGGGCACAACTTTCTCCAGGTTTAAGTTTAAGTTCAGCGGTGTTAGGTATTTCATATAAATGACCGATGGTCCCCGTTTCTAACAAACGCCCAAATTTGTTTGCGTAAGCTAAAAAGGCAGGCTTCATCAAACTTACATCCTCAAGTAGTTTTATGTTCGCAAAACCGGTTAGGCAAGTATCGTCCTTTTCTTCAACACGACTTGCCTTATATGTTACTGCAATCGGTTGGGGCGTTGACCAAACATATTTTTCGTCATCGTTTTGAACTATAAATGCGCCATCGTAGCGGGGGGGGGAAGGTTTATCTATTAGTGATTGGGTTAAATATCCACTTACCCAACGATAACCTTCAGTACAGATTGGCCATTGAAATTCGGCCATTAGGTCGATCGGAATGTCCTCCATGTCGGGAATGTTCACACCATCATTCCTCTCGAAAATAAAAGTTGTCTATACTTTTGTCTTTTGAAAGCGTTGTTCATATTTATTATAATTGAGACAACAATAGAACACAATAACGGCTTTGGCACAATATAAAATACTGGCGGATTTAATTGAGAAAGAGGCGCATAGGTCCCGAAAGGTTGTACCGGCGTGGAAAGGTGGTTATTTGTTGTGTCGCGAAATAAGAAAAATTATTATAAAAATATCAAGGTTCAGAAAACCGCCGAGCTTAATGATAAAAATGCTTTCAACATTTCTGATCCGGTTCCAAGAATCGCTGTGAGTATAATTAACAACCCAACTCGTGACGTAATCTTTATAAGGTCTTCGTGGCGAGAGGCACACAGTAAACACAAGTTTTAAAGCTGATAGACTTAAAGCAACTGTACCGGTCATTGAGAGGCGCTGATCGCCTTTTTTATTGCAAAAATAACAGTTAAAGGGGGTGAAAATGATGCCGAAAGATTTCTATACTGTCGCCGAGATAATGGCAATTATGGGCGTGAGCCGCAGCCATGCCTATAAACTGCTGGGAAATCAAATCCCCATTGTTCGGTTGGGCCGGAAAATTTTGATACCAGGTTGGTTCATTCGTAAGCTGTCGGAAGAGCCGGCAAAATAAAGTGAAAAACAGCGGCCATGTCACGCGCGGAATGGAGGTGAAAGAGATTTGTGAGGGCACGAAACATCAAACCGGGTTTTTTCAAGAGTGAGGGACTGGCATCATGCAGTTTTCAAGCGAGACTTTTATTTATTGGTTTATGGTTGCTGGCCGATAGGGAAGGGCGGTTGGAAGATCGACCATTAAGAATTAAAGCCGAAATTTTTCCGTATGACAACGTGAATATCGAAAAACTTCTCGATGAAATCGCAGGGAAGAAAGAAAATGACGGGGCACCTTCTTTTATAGTCCGCTATGGAAGGACAAAAAAATATATTCAAGTACTGCATTTTGGCGACCACCAGCATCCGCATATTAACGAAAAACCTTCTGAAATCCCTGACATTTCGACATGTCTTATACAAAAACCAGATTTGAACCAGAGTTGCACCGAACAAGCACCAGAGTTATACGGTGTCCATCCGTCTGAATCCCTATTACTGAATCCTGAATCCTTAAAACTGAATCCTGATAAACAAAGTATCATACTTTGCGATATTTCCGAAACTGTTATTTCTTACCTGAATGAAAAAGCCGGGACCAAATACCGAATAGTTGAAGCCCATAAAAAACATATAAGGGCGAGGGCAAATGAAGGGTATTCCCTGGCAGAATTTCAGACCGTCGTTGATAAAAAAGTTGCAGAATGGAAAGGGACGGGAATGGAGAAATATCTTCAGCCGTCGACGCTTTTCGGAACAAAATTCGACGGGTATCTCAATCAACCGGAAGGGGTGAAGCAAAATGGAAACCATGCCTTTTACGACAACGACTCTGGAGCCACCAGACCAGGTGGCGAGGCGGATTGCGCTGGGAAAATTCCAAAGGAATTCTGGCGATGAGCTAATATGCACAATTTGCGGCAATGCGCTTGTGCGCAGAACTCGCACGATGCATGACGGCACCATTGTAAAAATGGGCTACCAGGACTGCGGCTGCGCCGGATTCAAGGCGGCCTTTCAAGAAATCCTGACAGAGGAAACTCGAAAACACAATGATCGAATCGCCGAAATGCGGCGCCGGCGGATTGAAAATTTAATTCGACAATCAGGCCTGGGTGAGCGATTCCGGAACCGCACTTTTGAAGCTTTCGTGGCGGAAACCGAGTGGCAAAAAAGCGCATTGCAAGCGGCTCAAGAATTTTGCCTACAAATGATCGATGGAAAATTTAATGTTCCGGGCCTTTTGCTTTCAGGATCAGTCGGAACTGGCAAGACGCACCTTGCGGCTGCTATTACGATAACTATGGCGGAGGATGGTTGCCCAGTTATCTTCGGAACAGCTGCATCGTTGCTGTCGAAAATTCGCCGCGGTTGGACCGATGAGAGTGAAGCGCAAGTAATTGACGAAATGTGTGATTGCCCACTTTTGGTTATTGACGACCTCGGAAAGGAATACTCCAAGAAAACTGATGGATGGAGCTGGGCGCAAGAGCAATTTTTTCAGATTATCAACACGCGATATGAAAACTATCGCCCCATGATTCTAACTACCAACTTTTCAATGGAGCAGCTTACGCGTGCGATGGGTGACGCGATTGTCTCGAGACTCGTTGAGTGTTGCCGGGGCGTTCGGTGTGATGGCGAGGATTGGCGAATGAAAAAGTGGCAGACAATTGAAAAAGGTGTTTAGTTAGGATCGCGTGATGGCGATCCTTATTCTTTGTAGGCATTGCCAGAACAGGTTTTGGAATACACAAACTGCCCGAGAAAACATCTGGACGCCATGCCGATTGTGCATTGATGTATGGAGGGAAGGTTAAGCAAATGAATCAACAATGCGGGACTATCGAAGCAACTAAGCAGGTGATCTACAAAATGCTGATGGAATCTTCGGCGCCGGCAGAAGCCGCGAAGGTGATTTTGAGCAAGGTGCGCTTTCCGCCAAAGCAGCGCATGAGCGCTGAGGCGCTTAAAATGGTTCAGGAAATTGAGGCAGACCTGAATGAATTAGTCACGGAGAGGAGGTGAACCAAGATGAGAACAGTAGAGGAAATACAAAATGAAATAGATGCAATACAAAAACAACTTGACTCGCTATCTTTAGTCGGGCCAAACGTTGAGATTTATTTTTTATGTCACATTAGATTGCACGTTGAGTTAATCGCAGCACTGCTGCGTGAACAGAATGCAGAAGGCAGTAAGTAGGCGGGGCGGGTGCGTGTCATATAGGTCGATGTCTTCGGGATGTCTGGCAACATGCGGCCTTTTTGCATACGGCCTCTCTGGTTCGCAGCGGGTCCTTCCAGGAAGCGAAAAGCAATAGGGATCGCATAGCCCTCGTGACCTTGCTAGATATGAACTTTTTTCCATCACTTGAAACATTAAGCTAGGAGGGCTGATTTTGGCAGTAAAAAACGACATTACGGGTGCGAAAATCCCGGCATTATCTGAACTTGTTGGTGAAATCATCCCATTTTCGGGCTTGTTTGATAAAAGGGGAAAGTCCGGATTGTGCGAGGGGATGAAACTTTGGCGGCGTCCCTATGATGCGAGAGGCAACACGGAAGATATTGTGTTGGTTTCAACCGAAGTCGCCAGCGATCTTCTGGAAATCAGTGCTCAGACACTTTCGACATGGGCAAAGGAAACACCTGGTTTGAGGGTCGCTTATGGATGGTGGAGTAGTGCTGCTCTAATGCAAAAAGTTCTGGAAAAAGCAAGATTGGATCAACGGGGTTATCGGCAATGATGCTTGTCGGCAAGTCGGAAGGGGATGTCGACGAAATTTTATCGGCGGAAATAGAATCGGCGCTCATAGAATTGTCGCAGTTTGATGCGTCGAAGCTTTCCGAAGCTAACGAGGATAACGAGTGATGGGGATGGTACAGGAAAATGGCCGTGGACTGGTATTGTATCGATTGTGAAGTTCCCTTAAAGTGGCAGGAGTCCGAAAACTATTGGAAGTGTCCTGCTTGCGGAATGGCTTGGATTGGAGGAAAACACCGAGGAAGTATGGTTCGCAAGGATAATAGACAAAAAGTGCTTGTTGCTAGAAAACGAAAAAATTGGAGGGGAAATAGAAATGATGACACACGATCAGAAAAAGGCGGTTGCAGACGCAGTTCAATTGGCGAATGCAGGATTGATTACACAAAATGAAGCGGTGAACCGCATTTATTATCAGGTTGAGATAGCACTAGAAAACAGCAACGATGACATGGCGGCAGAAGTTTTGGGGGCCTGCATTCGTAAAAGGCCCGAGCTTGATGGCAGAATCAATAATTCCACAAGTATTTCAAATCTGTTCAATGACCCCAATTGGCACCCCGAAAAGCCTAAAGGCGCCGGCGAGATGATTCAAGCTATCGCTACCGGAATTAATGACGCAATGAAGCGTAACGACGGAGGAATGCTGAAATGATACAAATATTAACGAAATTACTAAACCTGCTGGAGCGCGAACCGGTAGAAAAGGAATTGTGGCAGAACGAACTGGAAAAATTGCGACAAAGCACGAACGAACTGCGGCAGGCGCATTCAAATGCACGTGTACGCTACGATGATCGCATTGCAGAGCTGCGGGATGAGGCCGAAGAACTACAAGGAAAGTTGGCGGTTGAATCCTTCAATAACCCCGCCAATGCTAAGAAAATCGCTGAAGAAATGGCCAATGTGAATGCAATTTTGAAAGCTGCAGAGTCGATTCCAATTTTTGAATACTGCGCCCAACAAACGCAAAAAGAACGTGAACAGATCGGGCAAGCTTACCTTGCCTCCGAACAGACGGAACAATTGTATTTGATTTTTCGACATGAGATTGCAGAAGCAATCGATGAGCTTCAGCTAGCCATACAAAAAAGAGAATCGCGTGATCCGAGTCTTTCTCCTTGGTTTTTCGGGAGTTCACGGCGTGAGATCGACAATGTTGCCGATATTTTGGTTGGGGTATTCAAGTCAGAACCGGGGAAACCGATGCCCCAAAACCAACAAAAGGCGGCGATGGATCGACTATTTTATCAATATAAGCAAAAGGCAATGGCTAATGCCCCTGAGATCATTGAGCAAAAAAAGCGTAACGGTTGACGGTGGAGGTACATTATGGAAAAAGGCTGGATTCGGGTCGCATGGAAAGATGAATTGTTTTTTGTGGTGAGAAAAACAAACCGAGACATGGGGCCGGAAGAGGATTACTGCATTATAATTCGCCAATTTAAAGACCCCAAAGAGGCAATGAAATATGCAGCAGCGCTGATGGATGGGGTGAAGTTGGCAAACGGAGAACTCTTTACCCCTACCGATTGGTTTCACGAGGTCATGGCAACCCCGGAAGCGCTTGCGGCCATGCAAGACATGGTGCTGGAGCAATACAATAGCGAAAGGAGTTGAGCAGGCAGAATGGGAAGTAAAGACGTCCAACTGATAATCACCGGCAAAGATCAAACCGGAGGATTGTTCTCAAAGATTCGCCAGGAGTCAATGCTGACCCAACGTACCGTCGATGCTATGGGCGGCTCTTTTGGAAAACTGAATGGAATTATCTCCGGGTCCGCTGCCGTTGCTGGCGGGCTGGCTGGCTACCAAGGCCTGTCCTCTGGGTTACAAGCATCCATCGGCTCGGCCTTTGAATTTGCCAAGAATATTGAAGTGTCGGCAACCGGCATGTCCGGAATCTTGATGTCAATGGGCCAGATCGACGGAAAAACCATTGAATGGAATGACGCACTGGCTATATCGCAAAAGATCATCAGCAAGATGAATGACGAAGCGCTGCGAACAGCAGCAACGTCGGAAGAACTGATTCACGCAACGCAGGCCCTTTTGGCCCCCGGACTTGGCGCCGGGATGACTATCGACCAGATTACCACCCTGACAGTAACCGGCGTGAATGCCGTAAAATCGATTGGCCTGCAATCATTTCAGGTTGTGCAGGAACTTCGCGATCTTGTTGCCGGCGGTATTCAGCCGGCCTCTTCGACTTTAGCGACTGCACTGGGGTTAAAAGACTCGGATATTGCAGCTGCGAAGGCCTCAAGCCAGGGTTTGTTCAGCTTTTTGATGGAGCGACTCAAGGGGTTTGAGGTTTCGTCTGGCGAGTATGCAAAAACATGGCGCGGCATAACCGAGCAACTGCAAGAAGGGGTAACACGAGCGGGCGCGGCGGGCATGGACCCGCTTTTTTCTGCTATCAAAAGCGAAATGGCGGGGCTGGTTTCGCAAATCGTCCAGGTCGATGAAAAAACCAAAACAGTAAAAATCAACCCGGAACTTGTTGCAGGCATTAGTAGTGCGGCTTCAACTGCAGTCATTTTCGCCAATGAAATGAAAAGCCTGGGGCAAACGATTTGGAGCGTAGCACAACCGGTTGGTTCGGTGTTGGTTCCGGCTATGCGCGCTGCGGTAGAGAATGCGCAAGGCCTGACAATGGCAATTGCAGGATGGACGTTGCTGCCGAGAGCAGGAGCGATGTTTACTAACTTTGCAGCAGCGTCCAAAGAGTCTGCATTGATTGCAAAGGCGGCACACCTAGAAACGGTGGCGGCGGAACTGGCAGCGGCAAAAGGCGCATCAGCGGCTATTCTTTCTGCTGAAAGAGAAAAGCAGATAGCCAAAAAGAATTCGGCGCTTATATCCGAGGCAGCAATCAAGGCGGAAAACTCGGGGTACTATTTGCTGGCAGGGCAAATTCGAGGATTGTCGGCGGACTATGTTAAACTAGGTGTTTCGGCCAAGGAAGCTGGGTTCATGCAAATGCAAGCTGCGGAGATGGCCAGAAAAGGGAACTTTTTACAAGCGTCCCAGCTTATTGCCGTTCGTGACCAGCATTTGTCTGCAGCGATGGCTGCTGAGCAAGCTGCTTCAAAGACTGTAACATCTGCATCCATTGCCGGAGGCGCGATAAAAACGCTTGCGTCAACCACGTATACTCTTATGGGCGGTTGGATTGGCGTAGCGTTTTGGATAAGCACGGCACTCAATTCCTTAACCGAGTGGGAAGAGCGTACCAGCGGCGACAGAGCCAAGAATAATCGGAGAAATTTGTCGTTGGCCGCCGGTGGGATTTGGAGCGATGACATGGGGGCTTTGCTTACCGATGAGCCGGCAAGGATGGGACAATTAAACAAACCACGGGCGCAGCAGTTTGAAATTGATGCTGCCAGAGAAGCGATGTGGCGTGAAAAGTCTGATGCGCTGACCGCTAAGTTTGCAGCCAAAGGTATCGGTTCCGGCGCTGCCGAACGCGCCTACGAGGAAGAGCAGCGTCTGCGCGACAAAATTGCTGACATGGTTGCCAAAATGAACGCCAAAATCCGAGCAGATACCGAAACAACCTATGAAGCCAACACCGCAAAGCTTAAAGACGAAATTGCCAATACCAAGAGAGATTTGGACAAATCGGCCATTGATTTTGCAAAGTATGGGATCGATGTTTCCGGGGTATATAGCAAAATAACAGAATATCAGCAAAACCAAACTGCCAAATTTGCCAAAGAGCAATCGCAGCGCCTGCAATCGCTAAAGCTTGAAACAATGGCCAACAACGCTGCGATTACCGGCGATTATGAAGCCGCTGCCGAGGCGCGTTATCAGGCTGAATTGAAGCGGATTCAGGAAACGGCCGTAAAGCGTAGGATTGAGGTTGGCAATACCACGGAAGTCGATAAATGGGTGTTGTCGGAAACCCGCAAGGCTGAACAGGAAAGGCTGCAAATAAAAATCGACGGATTTAGCAAGGAACATGCCATGCGGCTGCAAATGATGGATTTCCAACGCCAGCAAGGTTTGTTATCTGCGGATAACTACCGCGCCGGGTACTTGGCCGAAGTCGATGCGTTTATTGCATCGAACCAGCGTAAACTGCAGAGTGTTCGTCAGTTCTCGGATGAATGGAAGAATCTTACCCAGGCAACCAGTGACGCGATTGCGCAAAAACACCGACTGCTTGGGCAAAATGTCACTACCTCGTGGGCAGAAGCCATGTACCGAATGGACCAAAACAGCTATGACTACGCGAATCGGATTACATCAATGTTCGATGAAATGGGCAATACGCTTAGCACGGGACTGTATGAAACCATGACCAATACTGGTGATGGATTGAAGAACGTTTTCGGCAACATCTGCAATTCCATTCTGAAAATGTGGTACGACATGATCGTGCAGATGTATGTCATGGCGCCGATGCGAAACATGTTCAGCGGAATGTTCGGCGGGACATCTACTGGCGGCGGCACCGTCGGCCCAACAATGAGCCAGAATACCTTTGCTGCAATGCAGTATTCGCAAATCATGGGAACCCATAATGCCGAAGGTGGATACCAACGCGGCCCCGGAACCGGAACGTCTGACAGCATTCTTTCCTGGCTATCTAACGGCGAATACGTGGTCAAGGCGGCTGCGGTAAAAAAATATGGCATTGGCATGTTCGATGCGCTGAACCAGATGCGGGTACCAAGATTTGCGGCAGGGGGTCCGGTGTCGGGCGGATCAGGGCGTGGCGCGGTGATGCAGCCGAATATTGACATTAGAGTAATAAACCAAACAGGAACCCAAGTCAGTGCCAGGCAGCAATCATCATTTGATTCCGAAACAAACACGGCAGTGATTTCCATAGTGATGGACGCGTTGGAAAACGATAGAGGCGGACTACGAACCGCAATTGGAGGACTGAGAGGATGAGTTATCCGCGGTTGGTCCTTCACCACTGATAAAAAATCCTGAAACCGATCGGACAGCGCAAGCGGTTCATATTGCGGATTTACATTAGTTGTTTGGCCAAACATGGCAAAGGGCTAATACTAATCAAAATCCGCAATCGCTTGCGTATTTGCTAAATTGCTTCATGTGTGGGCGAACTAGCTGTCTTGATGGCGGGTAGGTGCAAATTCCCCAGGGAAAATATAATGCCCCCAAAAAGGGGCGAAATCGTGCGAAAAACAGGTGCATTGATTGGTGGGGGTTCGACATCGTGTCGAACGGTAACGAAGCAGAGTATTGGCAGATGGAACTGACCATTCCCGGAATACTCATTGTCAAAGAAAAAAGCCGCCCGGGAGGGCGACTGAAAATTAAACCTTGTGTTTGGTTTTGCCGACAGGAACGACGGCCAAGGTTTTCCCCAAGGGGGCCAACAGTTTGATCAGCGTGGAAAGTTGTGGATCGGTGGTTCCTTTTTCGAGGCGGGCAATGATTGGCTGCCTCACTCCACTGGCGGCTTCCAGTTGTTTTTGCGTTAGGCCGGTTTCATGCCTGGCATTTACGATTTCCCCCACCAAGGCGGCTTTGACTGTTATTTCGGCCCGTTCTTCTGGAGTGAGCAGGTTCTCCTTATATGTGTCCCAACTATCTCCGACAGGTGAAACGGCTGTTTTATTCATCGTTGTGCGCTCCTTTCGATAAAATCCTTTTGGTTTCGTTTGGCTTGTTCGATTTCTCGGCGGGGAGTTCTCTGGGTTTGCTTTGCGAAGTGGTGAAGCAAGATAAGCCTGTCGCCCTGCCAGCAGAAAAAGAAAATCCTATCGCGCAGAGGGCGGAGTTCCCAAAGATCATCCTGAATATGTTTGACGTAGGGAATTCCCGCTCGGGTGCCGGTAAGTGCCAGAACTTCCAGGTATTCATAAATCTTCTTCAGTTTGATGCGGCTATCCTTGCTGGAGTCAGCGGCAGCTTGCAGAGTATCTAAATATTCCTTGATAGGCTGCCTGCCTTGGGCATCCTGGTAGAAGTTGATTTTGTACAAGGTGGAAAATCCCTCCTCGGGCTAATTATAACCTTTAAGTTATTGGGCGTCAATGCTAAAACGGTGCAAAAAAAGCTGCCGAAGTGGCAGCGGGCAAATCAAACTTTGCATAATGCACCTTTTTATTATGCCAATGCTCCTTTTTTATAAAACTTGCCCGAAGTAACCCTACCACTCCTGTCCGGCTTTTCAGGCTCTGGGTTTTCAATCCAGTGCATAAGTTTTGCCCGGCTGATGCGCCACCCGCCGATTTTTTGGGCGGGTATTTTCTTTGTCCGGCACAGTTCATTTACTTTGTTGACTGATGTTTTAAGTATTACTGCCGCTTCGGCGGCGGTCAGTATATCATCCACGCAGGTCAACTCCTTATTTATGGATTGGGCCCTTAAAGAGTTCTATTCGGTTTCCTTCGCCACCGGCTGCCCTGGAACATATTCGATAAGGTCGCCAGGTTGGCAGTTGAATAGGGCGCAAAATTTATCTAAGTGTTCAATATCAATTCTCTTCGTATTACCGTACCAATACAACGAGATGGTATTTGGACGGATACCGGTTGCATCGGCAACGGCTTTTTTAGTAAGTTTTTTCCTCCCCATCATTTCAGCAATTTTTATGTTAATCATGAAAGCATCCTCCTTGAACTCTTGTCGATATAATTATAAAGCTAGTGATAAAAAATAGCAAAATATTTTTCAAAATTAACTCTTGAAGCTATTGTGAAAAATCGACTGATAGTATAAAATTAACTTCAAGCGATACAAAATAGCAATTTTCGTTATTTGCTGATCGGCGCCGATATTTGTTTTTCATTCTGCCAAGGGAATCGATGACCGTATACCTTACCCCTGCGTCAGTGGTAAAAACCGCCCGATTTGTTTTGAATATCTGCGTCAACGCGTCAGCAAAAGGGCTACCTTCTGCCACTAGCATACGCGGTTCGTCAAATTCTGGGAGAAGGTGGCTGCGAACAACAGCTTTGTTACATGAATACCTTACCGAGACAATCACAAAAACAAGAAGGAGGAAATGTAAGGTGGCAAAAAGAAACGTGGCAGTTCCGCAATACTCAGACCAAGACATTTTGTCGGCCGTTGAAGTGGCCCAATACGTCGGCGTATCCAAGGACACTATCTATAGCCTTGTTCGCAAGGGCGATATTCCTCACAGGCGGATTGGAACCCAGGTTAAGTTTCCGTTTTGGTTGCTCAAAGCATGGCTTGAAAAGAAGCCGGTTGAGTAAGCTGGCAAATCGCAATGGGGAAATACCTTTAAAAACCGCAAAATGAAAGGAGATCTGGAAATGGAAGAAAAACAAGCACGAATGGAAGCGGCCTATGCAAATCATGCGGACTATTACACTGTCTTGGCGGATAAGCTGCAAAGTATTGGGTTTACCGAGTTCCTGCTCTTGGCAAAGGTAATTAAAGCTGCTGAAGACTTTGGGCAGGCGCGTCGCGATGTTGAAATCGCCAGGGCGGCGGCAGCATTACCTCTACATGAAGAAAAAGTATTGTGTGGGTTTATTGAGGAAAACGGTTTGTATGATGCTTTTCGGCGGTTTTTGGACGAAGATGTATTCCGTGAATTGTTCAGTGATGAAGATGCGCACGCATTTGCCAGAGACTACTACACCGCTCGAATTTTGGAATAAGTAGTGTTCTGAAGGCAATGGCAAATCAACAAACTTATAATAAGAGCATTCCTGTAGCGAGTAAAAATAGACTTTGAAAAAAGAGACGCCCGGCAATACAATGGCAATGTGCTGACTCCGGCAAGAAAGGCACAAAACCAAAATATTGAGGAGGCGTCCCAAGATGAAGTTTACCCAAAACGAG
>JAHDPL010000033.1 GCA_018434355.1 Sporomusaceae bacterium
GCGGAAAATAGACGAGTCGGATGATCTTTGAAAACTGCATAGAAAAAGTAGAGCACAATGAGGAAAAAATGGGAGTAAGCAGCAATGCGAGCTCCAAAAGATAGAAATAGGGATAAGTCTGTTGTTACTCCCGCAGGTAGTGACAACAGGCGAGACTCGTTAAGTCGAGTCAAAATGGTCAAGTTAGAAAGGGCATACGGTGGATGCCTAGGCGCCAAGAGACGATGAAGGACGCGGTAAGCTGCGAAAAGCTTCGGGGAGTCGCAAGCAGGCTTTGATCCGGAGATATCCGAATGGGGCAACCCATACAGAGTCATATCTGTATATCCATAGCTGAATCCATAGGCTATGGAGGACAACCCAGTGAACTGAAACATCTAAGTAGCTGGAGGAAAAGGAAGTAAAAACGATTCCCTGAGTAGCGGCGAGCGAAAGGGGAAGAGCCTAAACCTGTCCTTCGGGGCAGGGGTTGTGGGACTTGCAGAACGTGAAAGCACTTAGTCGAAGGCCATGGAAAGGGCCGGCAGAGAAGGTAAAACCCCTGTAGGCGAAAAGTGTATAAGCAGGCGAGGATCCCGAGTACCGCGGGGCACGAGAAATCCCGTGGGAATCATCCAGGACCATCTGGAAAGGCGAAATACTCCTTGGCGACCGATAGCGTATAGTACCGTGAGGGAAAGGTGAAAAGAACCCCGGGAGGGGAGTGAAAGAGAACCTGAAACCGTATGCTTACAAGCAGTCGGAGCATCTACGGATGTGACGGCGTGCCTTTTGTAGAATGAACCAGCGAGTTACGATCACATGCAAGGTTAAGGTGAGAAGCCGGAGCCGTAGCGAAAGCGAGTCTGAATAGGGCGAAAGTATGTGGTAGTAGACCCGAAACCGGGTGATCTACCCATGACCAGGTTGAAGCGCTGGTAAAACAGCGTGGAGGACCGAACCAACTTACATTGAAACGTGAATGGATGAGTTGTGGGTAGGGGTGAAATGCCAATCGAACTCGGAGATAGCTGGTTCTCCCCGAAATAGCTTTAGGGCTAGCCTCAGGGAGAGATTAGCGGGGGTAGAGCACTGAATTGGCTAGGGGTCTTCACAGATTACCGAACCATATCAAACTGCGAATACCGTTAATTATACCTGGGAGTCAGACTGCGGGTGCTAAGGTTCGTAGTCGAAAGGGAAACAGCCCAGACCAACAGCTAAGGTCCCTAAACTGTGCTAAGTGGGAAAGGAAGTGGAACTCCACAGACAACCAGGATGTTGGCTTAGAAGCAGCCACCATTTGAAGAGTGCGTAATAGCTCACTGGTCCAGGGGTTCTGCGCCGAAAATGTAACGGGGCTGAAGCACAGTACCGAAGCTTTGGATTCACACTAAGGTGTGAGTGGTAGGGGAGCATTGTGTAGGCGTTGAAGCAGTATTGCGAGGTATTGTGGAGCGTACACAAGGGAGAATGCTGGTATTAGTACACGAAAAGACAAGTGAGAATCTTGTCCGCCGAAAACCTAAGGTTTCCTGGGGAAGGGTCGTCCGCCCAGGGTAAGTCGGGACCTAAGCTGAGGCCGAGAGGCGTAAGTGATGGACAACTGGTTGAAATTCCAGTACCGGCGGTAATCGTTTGACCGAAGGAGTGACGCAGGAAGGTAGCCTAAGCCCGAGATTGGTTGATCGGGTCCAAGCGAGCAGGCTGTCAGTGAGGCAAATCCCACTGGCGCAAGGCCGAGACGTGACGGGGAGGGAAAATAAGTACCGAAGTAGGTGACCCTAAACTGCCAAGAAAAGCTTCTAGGGAGAGAACCGTCGCCCGTACCGCAAACCGACACAGGTAGGTGGGGTGAGAAACCTCAGGCGCGCGAGAGAACCCTCGTTAAGGAACTCGGCAAAATGACTCCGTAACTTCGGGAGAAGGAGTGCCACTGAAAGGTGGCCGCAGAGAAGAGGCCCAGGCAACTGTTTACCAAAAACACAGGTGCTTGCAAAAACGAAAGTTGAAGTATAAGTGCTGACGCCTGCCCGGTGCTGGAAGGTTAAGGGAAGAGGTTAGCCGCAAGGCGAAGCTTTGAACTGAAGCCCCAGTGAACGGCGGCCGTAACTATAACGGTCCTAAGGTAGCGAAATTCCTTGTCGGGTAAGTTCCGACCCGCATGAAAGGCGTAATGATCTGGGCACTGTCTCAACGAGGGACTCGGTGAAATTGTAATACCCGTGAAGATGCGGGTTACCTGCGATAGGACAGAAAGACCCCATGGAGCTTTACTGCAACTTGATATTGGATTTCGGTATGTCATGTACAGGATAGGTGGGAGACGGAGAAACAATGCCGCCAGGTGTTGTGGAGTCAATCTTGGGATACCACTCTTGACATACTGAAGTTCTAACCCAGTCCCCTGATCGGGGACGGGGACCGTGTCAGGCGGGCAGTTTGACTGGGGCGGTCGCCTCCCAAAGAGTAACGGAGGCGCCCAAAGGTTCCCTCAGCGCGGACGGAAATCGCGCGAAGAGTGTAAAGGCAGAAGGGAGCTTGACTGCGAGACCAACAAGTCGAGCAGGGACGAAAGTCGGGCTTAGTGATCCGGTGGTTCCGCATGGAAGGGCCATCGCTCAACGGATAAAAGCTACCCTGGGGATAACAGGCTAATCTCCCCCAAGAGTTCACATCGACGGGGAGGTTTGGCACCTCGATGTCGGCTCGTCGCATCCTGGAGCTGAAGCGGGTTCCAAGGGTTGGGCTGTTCGCCCATTAAAGCGGCACGCGAGCTGGGTTCAGAACGTCGTGAGACAGTTCGGTCCCTATCCATCGCAGGCGTAGGAAATTTGAGGAGATCTGCCCTTAGTACGAGAGGACCGGGGTGGACAGACCGCTGGTGTACCAGTTGTCTCGCCAGAGGCAGAGCTGGGTAGCTATGTCTGGAAAGAATAAACGCTGAAAGCATCTAAGCGTGAAGTCAACTCCAAGATGAGATTTCCCATTCGAAAGAAGTAAGGCCCCTGAAAGAAGACCAGGTAGATAGGCCGGAGGTGTAAGTGCAGTAATGTATTGAGCTGACCGGTACTAATAGGCCGAGGACTTGACCATATACTATCCTTATTGATCCAAAGTTGTGCACAAACTAATCTATGCAGTTTTCAGGGATCAAGACAATTGAATCCTGAGTCCTGGCGGCTATGGCGAAGGGGTCCCACCTGTTCCCATCTCGAACACAGCAGTTAAGCCCTTCAGCGCAGATAATACTTGGTCTTAAGATCCGGAAAGGTATGTCGCTGCCAGGAAA
>JAHDPL010000008.1 GCA_018434355.1 Sporomusaceae bacterium
CTGGGCCAAAGCCGAAGCCGCCGGCCTGAAAGTGGCAACCGTGGCCGAAGCCACGGCGCAGGCCGATGTTGTGATGATTCTGATTCCTGATGAAAAACAGGCTGCTACCTTCCGCGACCATATCGCCCCGAACCTCAAATCCGGCGCCGCCCTAGCCTTTGCCCACGGCTTCAACATCCACTTCGGCCAGATTCAGCCAGCCGCCGACATCGATGTCTTCATGGTCGCACCGAAAGGGCCCGGTCATTTGGTTCGCCGTCAATACAGCGAAGGGGCCGGCGTTCCCTGCCTGCTGGCCGTCTACCAGGACAGCACCGGCATGGCCCGCGAAATCGGCCTGGCCTATGCGCGCGGCATCGGCGGCACCCGAGCCGGCGTTCTTAATACGACCTTCAAGGAAGAAACCGAAACCGATCTGTTCGGCGAGCAGGCCATCCTCTGCGGCGGCATCACCGCCCTGATCACTGCAGGATTTGAGACTTTGGTGGAAGCCGGTTACCAGCCGGAGTCGGCCTATTTCGAGTGCATGCACGAAATGAAACTGATTGTCGACCTGATGTACGAAGGCGGCATGGCCGGCATGCGCTACTCGATCAGCGACACCGCCGAGTTTGGCGACTATATGACCGGATCACGGATCATCACCGACCAGACCCGGGCTGAGATGAAAAAAATTCTGGCGGAAATCCAGAATGGCACCTTCGCCAAGACCTGGATACTGGAGAATCAGGCCAATCGCCCGGTGTTCAACGCCATGCGTCGTCAGGGCGCCGAACACCAGATTGAATCGGTCGGCAAGGAACTGCGGGACATGATGCCCTGGTTGAAAAAGTAATCATGAAATGCACAGGTAGTCGCATTGTAATTGAATGTTTGAGGGAAAACAACGTCGATACCGTATTCGGCTATCCCGGCGGCGCTATCCTACCGCTTTATGATGCGCTACGCGACGCTCCGCTGCGTCATATCCTGACAGTGCACGAACAAGGGGCGGCGCATGCGGCGGACGGATATGCCCGCGCTTCCGGCAAGGTCGGCGTTTGCATCGCCACTTCCGGTCCCGGTGCGACCAATCTGGTCACCGGATTGGCTACCGCCTATATGGATTCCGTGCCGGTAGTAGCCATCACCGGTCAGGTGGGGACTCCCCTGCTTGGCCGGGATGCCTTCCAGGGCGTGGATGTAACCGGCGTTACGATGCCGATTACTAAACACAATATTTTGGTTCAAGATGTTCTGGAGTTGGCCGAATTGATGCGGGAAGCCTTTGCCATCGCCCGAGAAGGTCGTCCCGGCCCGGTGCTGGTAGACATCCCGCGTGATATTTTAACCGCCGAATGTGAATTTCAAAGTCAAACCAAACCGCTCCAGTATACCGGCAATTGCTGCGCGAAACCGGACAAACTTGTTTTGCAGCAGGCAATTGACTTAATTCAAGCAGCAAAGCAACCGGTGATGATCGTTGGAGGCGGTGTTAAAGCGGGTAAAGCGCATGAAAAGGCAGTTGAGTTTGCCACAGTCTATAACTTGCCTGTCGTCAGTACTTTAATGGGATTGGGAACATTTAGCGGGGCAAATCGAGAATTTCTCGGCATGACCGGCATGCATGGACAACGCACCGCCAATCGCGCTATTGCCAATGCCGATCTGATTATCGCGGTGGGAACCCGCTTCAGCGACCGAGTCACTGGAGATCGCAGCCAGTACGTGACTGGTAAAGCAATTATTCAATTTGATATCGATGCTGGTGAAGTGGGCCGCAATATCGCCGCAAATGTTGAATTTATCGGCAATCTGGACGAAAACATTTCCATTTTGACGCAAGAATTGTCAAAGGCCCCCCCGCTTCGTTTCGTTACCTGGTGGGAACAAATTGAGAAGTGGCGCAATGACGCTTTTGAACTTACCAATGATGAAATATTGAATCCCCAATGGATTATGCAGCACATGTCGCAGGCAACTGCGGCAACTCCGGTGACCTGGACTACAGATGTCGGACAGCATCAAATGTGGGCGGCTCAGCACCTGACAGTAAATCAGCCCCGTTCCTGGATTACTTCCGGCGGTATGGGCACAATGGGTTTCGGGCTACCGGCAGCCATGGGCGCCCAGCTTGCCTGCCCCGGCACGCAGGTAGTTGCGATTTGCGGTGACGGCGGCTTTAAAATGACCGGCATGGAACTCTATACGATTGCCAGCAACAACATTCCCGTGATTTGTGTTATTATTGATAATCATATGTTGGGAATGGTCCGGCAATTACAATATGTATTTTGCGCAGAACGCTATATGTCGGTGAGTTTGCCGCCGTTTGACTTTGTTGGCTTTGCCCGAATTTGCGGCGTACGTTCCCAGTCGGCCAATACGCCGGCGGAATTTGCTGCGGCTTTTGCCAGAGCACTGTCACACCCCGGCCCTTCGGTCATTGTTGCCGATATTGCTGCGGATTGCATGGTTGATCCGATGGTGCAGCCTGGACGACCGATTGATCAATTCGTTGATCTAAAACCAGCACAGGAGGAGGTTGCCTGATATGTCCTATTCTTGGAATGACTTGGATACTCTATTGCTGTACCGTGGGATTTTGCGAGACCCTTTGGTGCAACTGCTGCGCAGCGATGCCGCCGAAGCGGAAAAAACTGCTGCGCTGATTAAGGTTGCCGAAGAATTGATGCTGGAAGGCGACATTATTCTTGAATATCTGTTGCATTTATTGGCGGAAGACGAGAATCCGTTCAGCATAATGGCGGAAAAAAGTGGCGGCCAAATCGGTGCTAGCCTGCAGCAAGCGGCGGTACGGGATATTAAACAGCTCCAAAAGTTCTTTCAATTGAACCAAGCCATGTCGGTCGACGATTTTTTGCAAAATTATCAACCCACCCGATCTGTCCCCCGCTCCTTTATCAACCCGTTGCGATTGGCGCTTAAAGCCCCGGACGCGATAAATGCTTCACAAACAGCGCTCGCAACATTTACCGAACATTATGTGAGGCATGGTTATGGCGATATGGCCCGTTATACTGTATTTCGCTGGGATATTGAACTTGGACTTGTACCAGTTCGCCACCCGGATCGCATCCAGATGGATGATCTGATCGGTTATGAACGGCAGAAGGCCGTCCTGACTCAAAATACGGAAGCTTTTGTCGCCGGCAGGCCCGCCAATAATGTTTTGCTCGTCGGCTCACGGGGAACCGGCAAATCTTCTTCCGTCAAAGCACTGCTCAACCAGTACGCTGACATGGGCTTGCGGTTGGTGGAAATCACCAAACATGACCTGCGTCATCTTTCTTCGATTATGCAAGCCTTGCGTGAACGCGGCAAAAAATTCATTCTATTCATGGATGACCTTTCGTTCGAGGAATTTGAAATTGAATACCGTCATTTAAAATCAATGATGGAAGGCGGCGTGGAAACAAAGCCGGAAAATGTGTTGATTTATGCCACATCCAATCGACGTCATTTGATCAAAGAAACTTGGAATGACAGAACCGGAGCCAATTCTGATGACATTCATTCCTGGGACACTATAAATGAAAAAATTTCGCTGTCTGATAGGTTTGGCATAACCTTGACATTTGCACCGCCCAACCAGGATGAATATCTGCGGATTGTCGAATCAATGGCCCGAAAACGGAATATCTGCTTACCATCGGCAGAGCTTCGCGCTGAAGCGATCAAATGGGAAACAGCCCATTCAGGCCGTTCGGGTCGAATCGCCCAACAATTCATCGCCCATCTTGAGGGCCGCGATATCGCTTGATTTCTTTCTGAAACAGTTGAAACTCTTGTGTCATAAACAAAGAACGTCGAAGTGCCAGTTAATTGCTAGCAAATCGGCGTTCTTTGTTTGATGTATTCTGCTACACCACCTGGCTGATATGAAGGGCCTTGAACTTGCCGCTCGCCTTAGCCGCCTTGTTCAACTGGATCAGGCAACCCGGGCAGCCGGTCACCACGATGTCGGCTCCGGTGGCTTCGATGTTCTGCCGCTTCTTGTCAATCACCCGGTCGGAAATCTCCGGATAGTCGAGGAAGAACGATCCTGCCCCACCGCAACAGACATCGGCGTCTTTCATCTCGCAGAAATCACCGGTCGCTGAGAGTAGCGCCCGCGGCTCCTTGGTAATCCCCTGCCCCCGCACCAGATGGCAGGGGTCATGGTAGGTGATTTTCGCTTTGTTTTGCGTCCGTGGTACGTAGCCTGCCTTACTCAGGTATTCGGTCAAATCCATTACTTTGGCGCTGAACGCCTGCGCCCGCTCTCGCCACTCGGCATCCTGTTCAAAGTAATGGGCCAGATGTTTCAGCGTGCCGCTGCAACTGGCGCAGTCGCTGACCACGATATCGACATCTTCGAACTGGCGGATGTTCTCCTTGGCCAGTTTGAAGAAGTCGCCTTCCATCGCATGGGCCAGATGCGGCAGGCCGCAACAGACGTTGTCCCGCGTC